>NZ_SADB01000022.1 GCF_009669305.1 Ancylomarina sp. 16SWW S1-10-2 | reverse complement strand
ACTTTAGTTTGGCGATTTTAGTGGTAAAAAAAAGACTTTTATTCCACATAGACAATGGGTGAGACTACTTCTCCTCATTGTCTTGAAAAATACACCTCCTTTTTTCATCTAAAATTCCATCAGTTGCATTTGTGACTTGAATCTAAGAAATATTTAAAACCAAAGATAATCAAACTGAGATTCAGGTTCAATTTGATGCGGAAACTGTTTGGATAACTCAGTCCCAAATGATCAATTTGTTTCAGAGAGATCAATCAGTTATTTCACGTCACATCAATAATGTTTTTAATGAGGGTGAATTGGATAAAAAAAGCAATATGCAAAAAATGCATACTGCAAATTCTGATAAGCCTGTCGCTTTTTATAGTCTTGATGTAATCATATCTGTAGGTTATAGAGTGAAATCGCAACAAGGAACTCAATTCCGTCAGTGGGCTACACAACGTTTAAAAGATTATTTGATTAAAGGCTATGCTATTAATGAACAACGTTTACAGCAAAAACAGCAAGAAGTAGAATATCTAAAAACGGGTATTCGAATTGTAAGTCGTGCAATTGAAGATGCAACAAACGAACAAAATAAAGAGGTTTTTAAACTTTTCTCAAAAGGTTTAGCTCTACTCGATGATTATGACCATGAAGAACTAGATAAGAAAGGAACGACCTTAAAAGAAACCACATATCCTTCCTTCAACGATTATATAAATCTGATTATTAATATGTATTCCGATTTCGAATCAGATGTTTTTGCACAAGCCAAAGACGATAGTTTTAAAAGTTCTATCGGACAAATTATGCAAGGTTTTGGCGGAGAAGACTTATATCCAACTATAGAGGAAAAGGCAGCAAACCTACTTTATTTTATTGTGAAAAATCATTCATTTGTCGATGGAAACAAACGTATTGCAGCTGCTTGTTTTGTATATTTTCTTGAAAAGAACAAAGCACTTGTTAAACCCAATGGTTACCCTATTATCAATAATAATACTCTGGCCTCACTTACCTTATTTATTGCTACCAGTAAAACAGACGAAGCAGATATTGTAAAACGATTAGTAATAAGTATTTTAAATAGAAATAAATCAATTACGAATTGAAAATTGCACATTGAGTGTACCTAACAGAACATAATACAAGAGTTATCATATATTTTTGCTTTTACAAATCTTAATATTTGCCGAATACTCTAGGAGCAAAAAGAAGGAGTATGTTTCGTTGAAGGAAATAAAAGATTAGATTCTAAAATTTACGGCTATGAATGATATGTTAAATAAAGATTAATAACAACCGCCAATATTTTTTATAAATAAGGGCAGGGAAAATATTAAGTCGTGTGTGATTATTTGCTAAATTTAAACTACGTAATTAATTAAACAGAACAGAATGAAATCATCAAAATCTAAACTTTCTACTTTATTAATAATCCTTTTTTACTTTGGAAGTATGACCAATCTATTTTCACAATCATCACTTTTCAGTTACGAAAAATATAGTAACGCTAATGGGGATACCTTAAACTATAGACAACTTTTTTCCGATTATGACACTGAGTCTAAATATCCACTGGTCATTTTTTTACACGGCTCTGGGGAACGAGGAGATGATAATGAATCTCAATTAAAATGGGGTGTTATGAATTTTGCGAGCAGTCAAAACATGAAAATGTATCGTCCTATTGTGATTGCGCCTCAATGTCCTAAAGGTATGAGCTGGGGCAATTTTTCTTACGAAGATATGACAATTCAGTCTACACCAAGTAAGCCCATGGAACTTTTAATAGAGCTAATTAATGAGGCAAAACTCAAATTGCCAGTAGATACCAATCGAATTTACATTACAGGTCTTTCTATGGGAGGTTTTGGTACATTCGATGCGATTTCACGCTACCCCAATTTGTTTGCAGCTGCAGTACCTGTTTGTGGCGGAGGTGATGTTTCAAAAGCTCCAGCAATCTCTCATTTGCCAATCTGGATTTTTCATGGCGCTTTAGATACAACAGTCAATCCAGCTCTTTCACAAAATATGGTAAAAGCCTTGACCTTAGCAGGAGCTCATCCGGGATATACTCAATATCCTGAAGCTGGTCATTTTTCATGGATCGCAGCTTATAGTGATGCCATGATGATGGAATGGTTGTTTAGTCAACGAAAGTAATTTTGAAGACATATTATCTTTAGGCGAACAGCGGTCATAACCCAAATAAAACGCCCCAAATGAATAGCACGTTTGGGGCGTTATTTTTATGCAGTAAATATGTAGAGACGCAATTTATTGCGTCTGTAGGAATGTATTATAGAAATGCAGCTTATTTATGAACCTCCTTAATAAATTCTTCCACCTCAGGAATTCCACCCTGATAAAGCAAATAGCCATTATAGGGTTCTCGCTCGGTTATTTCATCGTTAATAGGCGTTATCATCAAACGGTTTACCTCTTCAAGGTCATCTGTTTGACCAAGTGCCCAGCCCAGTTTAATGTATGCAACCTCAGCAAGCATATTGCCACCAGGAACAATTCCTCTAGACATTAGTTCTCGTCCAGTTTCGTAAACAAACATTTGAACATAACCCCAAATGGTTTGAAGAGTCATAAACATAAATACACCTTTTTTCTTGGCCCTAGCAATGGAAGAATACAGCTCTTTATTCACGTGTCCCAAGCCAGTTCCAACAATAACGATTCCTTTATATCCACAATCTACCATCGCATCTAAAACGTCTGGTTTCATACCTGGATAATAATAAAGCATCGTTACCTTATCACTAAAATAAGGCTTTATCGTTACATTTCTATCCTTACGTCGGTGCTTAAATTCTTTTTTTAGATTGACTATTTTTTCACGATCGACCATAGCCAATGGCGTATCACCAATGGTTCTAAATGTAGATCGGTAGGAGGAATGCATCTTTCGCACACGAGTTCCTTTGTGTAATAAACCATATTCATCAGAAGTAGGTCCAAACATACAAACCATTACCTCAGCAATGTCAGCATTACCCGCTGCAAACATGGCGTGCATCAAGTTGAGTGCTGCATCAGAACTTGGTCGATCCGACGATCGTTGTGATCCTACAATAACAATGGGTACGGGAGAATTTTGTACCATAAAAGTTAGAGCTGCACCCGTGTGATGCATGGTATCGGTACCATGTCCAATCACAATACCATCCACACCATTTTCAATTTCCTTACCAATGGCTTTAGCCAATTGGATATACTGCTTAGGGCCCATGTTTTCACTGAATACGGCAAAAATCTTTTCGGTTGTTAAATTACAAATATCGGCCAACTCAGGCACAGCACCATACAATTCGCCTGGCGAAAAAGCAGGAATAACAGCTCCTGTTCTATAATCTAAACGTGAAGCAATTGTACCTCCCGTTCCAAATAGTTTTACCTTAGGCAAGCCTTCTGTGAAAGGAAATTCTTTCTCGGGAATTTTATAATTGGCTTTTTTGTAGCCCGTTTCCTTCATCTTGGTAATGGTCATAATATCCACACCAATATTATAACCCGTAATAATTTTTAAAACAATATGCTGATCGTCATCATTTTCCGATCTGGGTAGAATGGTTCCTTCAAAATCGCCACGCGTTGTGGTAATTTTTGCTGTTCCCCAAACTCTTACATTATATTTTTTGAGTACGTCTAAGGCACCACCTTTATATCCTTGAAAAATATCTTCCATAGTCGTTACTATTTAATAGCATTTTCGATTTTAGTTTTCAATTCGTTTAATGCAAAATTTCCTGTGGCTTGCATATGTAGCTGTCCCATAATCCAATTAGCAACCTTCGATTTATCGGTTTTAGAGTCGGTCTCTTTAAATTTTTCATTCAAATAATTAACAGGTGCTAGTAAGTCTTCTAGACTCCTTTTCTTAAAATGAATACTCGTAAGAATCGAAGAAAAATCCATGTTGGGATGCTCAATTAGCACAGGAAGCATTAGTTTGGATATGTCGTAATGAAGCTTGTTTTTCTGGATGTATTCAAACATCTTTATAATGCGATTGTACTTAAAATCTTCATGTTTTTTATGTTTGCCTTCCACGTATTTTAGTGTGTGACCGAAGAATGTTCCGATAAATTTGGCTGGGATTTTTAGTTTTACGATTTTCTCGATAACTGGAACCAAATTATTCCTCAAAATATAATGATCGGTATCGGTAGGAATTTCCCAAGAACGGAGTTGTTCATAACGTTGGTATATTTCTACAGGCAAGTTTTGATCCAATTTCTCGATATAATCGTTTGGTAATGGGATAGGTGCCGCATCGGTATCAGGATACATACGATCTGCTCCTGGTAGCACTCTTTCGAAAATAGTTGTGCCATCTTTAAAGGATTTTCGTGTTTCGGGAGGAATGGTATCGAATGCCATTATACAACGTTCTTCAATGGTTTCAAGTGCGGTAGGTATATCAGCTTTAGGGCCCCAGAATATAATTTGTGCATCGTCATCGTTTGCATGTAAGAGCTCTTTAATCTTATCGAAGTCAACCTTTACACTTGAGCCATCAATCTCTTCAGAATGGTACATATTGGGTTTCTCGATACAAGCCACAACCTTTAATCTATCGGTAATTTCGTTGGCAAAACAATGATTGGGCTGTGTAAAATGAGAAAGGATGCCTAGGAAACCGACCAAGTTAACAGCGTAAACCTCCATATCAGAGAAATCCATGGAAGCCATCAGTTCGTTTTGTAATTTTAACTGGATAGGATCAATCTGTATGGATTTGATTTTCCATTCTTTCTGATTTTTAACCTGTTTTTTTAGTTTTTTCATCACATTAAGCAAAGCCCACTGTCGGAAAGCTTCGTTATGAGATAGTTCGGGAATCCATTTATTGTGCGCCACGCCTTTTATTTCAATACGTGTACCGCCTTTGCAACTTACATTTACATCTTCGCGACCTGCACCCATGCCAGTACGAACCTTTCCCGTACTTCTATTGAGGAAACGGATATACTCCGCAGCTTCTCTCAACTCATCAGGCGTATAACATTCGGGATAAGTTACTGTCTCAATCAAAGGCACACCCAATCGATCTGTTTTATAAATTCTCTTGTGACCAATATCTGAAACTTCTCTACACGAATCTTCCTCAATACTCAACTGAATAAGACGAACTTTCTTGTGTTTTAACTGAATATGACCTTCTACACCAAGAATCGCTGTTCTTTGAAAACCTGCAGGAATACTACCATCCAAATACTGTTTACGTGTAATGTGTACTTCACCTACAATATTTAAATTCGATAGCAATGAGATTTCAAGTGCATATTCTAAAGCTTCTTTATTGATGATAAAAGGAGGCGTGTCGTCAATTTCGTAGGTACAAGCCGACTCGTTGTTTAGGCGATAGGTAATTTCTTTGCGGGTTTTAAATTCCATTAAAGCCGTTCCATCGTATTCTCCAAGTTCCGAAAGTGTTGGACGCATGTGGCGGATAATTTCAGCATCGAAATTATTATGATTGTGTAAGATACCTGCCGGACAATGACAAAAAAGTTTCTTTTTTGTTTTTAGCTGCTGATGAACTTCCAAACCAGACATAAAGCCAATTCGTTTGTAGTCCTTTTCTGTAGCCTGCTTTCTGGTGACATATCCAATGGATTTTCGAGTGTTTTGATAGTTTGTTAGTGGGTTGAATTTCTGCATAGTAGGGTTTTATTTTGGATTCTAAAAGGTAGATAAAATAATTAAGTTTACCATGTTTTAATTTTGAATTCACTAGATGTTAGTTGCTAATGGAAAGGCGTAATGAGGTGTTTTGATAGAAAGGTATGTGCTTGTGTTGCGATTGATATTGGATTTTTAGATTTACTAATATGCTTGCTTTTTTTAGATATATTAGAATATGTCTTCACGGATTTAGCTGATAGTAGAAAATTTATTTTATCTTGTAATGTGATCTGTTTATAGAACTTTGTTCTCCAACTATGTACAATTCTACCGAAATTACAATTAATGAAAAATATCAAGACAAAAGAAGAGCTTCAGATTAAAATAAAACAATTGGAATCTAAAATTTCTGAGTTAGAAAAGTCGAAGCTACAAAGTCGTCTTTTGCCTGAAGATCAACTCTTAGTAAAGGATCAATATTACCATGCGAAAGTACAGGAAATAGGAAAGATAGGTACATGGGAACTTGATTTATTAAAGGATGAATTGATTTGGTCTGATCAGAATTATCGGAATTTTGGCATTCCAAAGGGAACTTCTCTTTCTCATGAAAAATTCTTGAGTTACATTCATTGGGAAGATAAGGAATATGTTGCTAATCAATGGTTGGCTGCTTTGTTAGGAAAAGTTTACAATATTGATTTTCGCGTAATTGTAGATGGAAGTGTACGGTGGCTTATGGAGAAAGCTGATGTCGTATTCGATGCTAATGGAAAGCCGATTTCTGCCATAGGTTTCACTCAAGATATCACAGATCAAAAACAAAACGAAGAAAAGTTAAGAAAAAGTGAAGCAAATTTTAAATCTCTTTATGATAATGCACCACTGCCATATCATTCATTAAACGAAGATGGATGTTTTAAAGATGTGAATCCAACTTGGCTTACGACCTTAGGGTACGAGCGAGATGAAATAATTGGGAAATTTTATAAGGATTTTTTACATCCTGATTGGCAATCCCATTTTGCGAATAGTTTTCCGAAGTTTAAGAAACGTGGTCATGTGAATAATATGCAATTTAAATTGCGACATAAGGCAGGACATTATATTGATGTCGCACTTGAAGGATTCATTGGTTATAATCCCGATGGCAGTTTTAATCAAACTTATTGTGTCTTTAAGGATATTACAGAACTTAAGCAAGCAGACGAAAAACTAAAAGCCAGTTTGGAACGTGAGAAAAAAATGGCTGATATTGTTCGTAGCGCCCCAATTGGCATTGCGGTTGGGTACGATGATGGGAGATTAGATGATTTTAATTTAGCTTTTTCTGAATTAACAGGTTATACAATTTCTGAATTACATCAAATTAATTGGAGAGAAGACTTAACACCTTCCAAGTGGAAAAATTTTGAAGAAAAAAAGCTTAGTCAACTTAGTCCTTTACAGAAGAGTATAAAATATGATAAAGAATATATTCACAAGGATGGTCATATAATTCCCATTGAATTTACCGTAAGTGCCAAATTCGACTCTGAAGGAAATTTCCTCAACTATTTTGGTTTTGCAGAAGATATCACAGATCGTAAACAGGTAGAAATAGAATTAAAAGAAAGTGAGAAGCACTTTCGGGCTATATATGATAATACACCAGCTTTGTTACATTCACTTGACAAAGATGGTCTATTGATAAGCATTAGTGATTTCTGGCTTAAAACAATGGGGTACGACAAAAGTGAGGTCATAGGTAAACCTTCGACTCTGTTCTTAACTGAAAGTTCGAAGAAATATGCAAGGAATATTGCTTTTCCTAAATTTTCTGAAAATGATTTTATTACAAATGCTCCCTATCAGTTTGTAAAAAAGGATGGAGAGATAATTGATGTATTATTATCTGCTATAGCAATACGCGATAATTCAGGAGAGCTGAATCGTACTTTAGCTGTTCTTGTCGATATAACCGATCTTAAGAAGACCGAAAAAGATTTGAATGAAAGTGAAGAAAGATTTGATTTGGCAATGACTGCTGCACAAGATGGTTTGTTCGATTGGAACTTGGTAACTAACGAGATTTATTTTTCTCCAGGTTGGAAAAGCATGTTTGGGTATAAAAATGAAGAATTAGAAAACGAAGTTAGCGTATGGGAGAAGTTAACTAAACCAGATGATGCTGAGAAAGCGTGGAAAATTAGGCAGGAAGTAATTAATAAATTGCGTGACAGATTCGAAGTTGAGTTTAAGATGAAACACAAAGACGGATATTGGGTTGATATTTTATCTCGTGCTGAAGTGGTATTTGATGAAAATGGTAAAGCCATTAGAATGGTGGGTACCCATGTTGATATTACGGAACGAAAGCAGGCCGAAGAAAAAATACGTCTTGCCGAAGAAAAACTACAAAATACATTCGATATATCACCAAGTATTATTTGTAAAGTAAATATAAATACTGGCTATGTTATTGAAGTTAATCAGGCAGTAACACGAATACTCGGTTATTCGATTCATGAATTTACATCAAAGCCATTTATGGAATTTGTTCATCCTGATGATAAGCAAATAACGATAACTGAATCTTCAAAATTATTAAAGGGCAAAGCGATGCCAACTTTTGAAAATCGATATTTATGTACGAATGGATCCTATAAATGGATAGCTTGGCATGGAACAAAACCGAGTAAAAATGGTATTGTAACGGCTATTGCATCTGATATTAATGAGAGCAAACTGTCGGAAAGGGCTTTGAGTAAGAGTAATGAATTTAATGCAAGGCTACTTCAAACTATTCCTTTCGGAATGGATATTGTCGACGAAAAGGGGAGTATCTTGTTCATGAATGATAAATTTGAGAAACTGTTTGGTTCTGAATCTATTGGCAAAAAATGTTGGGAAATTTATCGCGATGTTAAGGAACAGTGTCCACATTGTCCTTTACGTAAGGGTATTGAGATTGGTGAAACTTCGTCCTATGAATCAACAGGTATTCTGGGAGATAAAACCTTCCTTATTAATCATACTGGAATCATGTTTCAAGGTAAAAAAGCCATGCTCGAGATATTTCAGGATATTACAGAAAGAAAGTTGTCTGAAATAGAACTGGTTGCTGCCAAAGAAAAAGCAGAAGAAAGTGATCGACTTAAGAGTGCATTTCTTGCTAATATGAGTCACGAAATACGTACCCCAATGAATGGGATTCGTGGATTTATTGACTTGCTCAATGATCCCAATTTAAGTCGTTCTGAAATTAATTCATATTCAGGCATTATTAACCAAAGTAGTGATAGGTTACTAAATACGATAAACGATATTATTGATCTTTCAAGAATTGAATCGGGAGAGGTCCTTATTTCAAAAACGTCCGTTTCTATTCAAGCTGTCGTGGATGAAATATATAAATTTCATTCACCAGAAGCAGAATTAAAAGGATTGTCTTTATCGCTAGACCTCTCATATTCACCTAATCAATTAGATATAATTACTGATGGCGACAAACTCCATGGTATATTAACAAACCTTGTTAAAAATGCAATTAAATACACTAAAGTAGGCTCAATTTCTTTTGGCTATTCCTTGAAAAATAATAGTATCGCATTTTTTGTCAGAGATACAGGAATAGGTATTCCAAAAGATCGGTTAGATGTCATTTTTAATCGTTTTGAACAAGCAGATATTGGTAGCAGAAGAGCTTTTGAGGGTGCTGGTTTAGGACTCGCAATATCAAAGGCTTATGCTGAAATGCTTGGCGGCAAAATTTGGGTGGAATCAGAACTGGGAAAAGGAAGTTCCTTTTATTTTACACTTCCGTATCAAAATGAAGTAATTAAAGAAAATATGAAAGAAAATGAAATTTTGTCTTCTGGGGAAGAAAGCCCAAAGAACAAATTAAAAGTATTAATTGTTGAGGATGATGAAACTTCAGCAGCCTTTCTTTCGATAATTGTACGAAAATTTGGAAAAGAAATTATTAGTGCTAAAAACGGAATAGAGGCGGTGGAAGCTTGTCATAAAAACCCCGATATCGATTTGGTTTTAATGGATATTCAAATGCCTGAAATGGATGGTTATGAAGCCACTAGAGAAATACGCAAGTTTAATGAAAATCTTGTTATAGTTGCACAAACGGCTTATGCTCTTAATGGTGACATGGGAAAAGCTCTTGAGGCTGGTTGTACCGATTATATTACAAAACCGATAAATGAAAAATTATTAAGGGAGGTAATAGCTAAGCATATCGGTAGTTAGTGTAATTGTCATACATGTCGTGTGCGTCATTTATGAGCGAATTTTTTCTTGGCAACTTTTTTGTTGATCACAAAGGAAAAGTTGAGTGTATTTCTGTTGTCTATAGCAAAAAGTGGTTGAATAAATTGCTTAGGATAATTAATGAGTTATTATATATTTCGGATAAATAGATATTAAATCTTAGGTTTTTATGAAGCATCTATTTGTAGTAGCGTTTTGAATAATATGCAGTTATTTAGTGATTTATAATTCTTAAAAAGGTAAATTTATAAGATATATCTTAAGTAAATATTTCAAATAATGAAATTTATAAAAACAGATATTACCGATACAATCAAAGGGTTAAGGCTAAAACTATATCAAAAATTAACAGCACCTATCGATGCTATGTGGGAAATGCTATACATTGGCCCATCGCAGCACTATTTAATCCAAAATGACAATATCACACTAGGCTATTGTTGTATAAGCAAAGCAGGCTGTTTGATACAGATATTTTTAGAGGATGACTATCTATCTCAAATGGATAAGGTTGTTGGAAAATTAATTAAAGGTGAACTCATTAGGTCTGCTTGCTTGAGTTCAAATGAGCCTGTTTCATTTGCTGCTTGTTTATATCATTCAAAGTCAATTAATGCCAATACCTTCTGTTTTGA
This sequence comes from Ancylomarina sp. 16SWW S1-10-2, assembly GCF_009669305.1. Classification (GTDB taxonomy): domain Bacteria; phylum Bacteroidota; class Bacteroidia; order Bacteroidales; family Marinifilaceae; genus Ancylomarina. Next base: position 57,910 of record NZ_SADB01000022.1, on the reverse strand, counting down.
GCATTTGAATAAGACCATTGAAGTGAACTCTAATTTAAAGATAGAACTTGTAACTTCTGAATATATTCCGGCCATTAAAGCATTTATGAAAGAGCAAATAGGTTTGGATGATACCTTTGGTTATACTGAAAATCTTGTTTCAAGAAAAGAAATTTTTATGTTACGAGAGTCAGGTGTAATTATTGCTACCAGTGAATGTCGAATAAGCAATTCGCAACCAGAAATTGCTGATATAGGAATTATTGTAAGTCTTGATTATCAAGGCAAAGGCATTGCAACACAGCTTATGCAAATACAAACGAATAGAGTGATAGAAATGGGACGTAAGCCTATTTGTTCTACAACATTGAATAATATTGCTTCACGTAAAGCGATTGAAAATTCAGGTTTTTACTGTTCTAATATCATTTTTGACATCAGTTTTACTCATGATTAAAAACTAAGGGATTGCTCTCTTAGGATATAGAATTTACGGATAACTTAGAATTGTATATAAACATTGCAAGGATAAAAAGTCAATTTTGTGTCAACTTATTTTAGAATGAGATACATTTAGAATAAAAAAAAGCCTTGACATAAATGCCAAGGCTTTCGTTAGTAATATTAGAATGTAGTTTATTGATATAAATCTTTTGCAAAACTACCTTCTGACTTAGTTCCCATCAACAACTCTTCAACTGTTGCAGCTATATCTGCAAAAGTAGTTCGTGTTCCTAGGTTTATATTTGTTTTAATATTTTTTCCATAAACCAATATGGGAATATATTCACGAGTGTGGTCAGTTCCTTTATAAGTTGGATCACAACCATGATCTGCAGTTATGATTAGAACTTCATCCTCTTTCAATCGGCTTTGAATATCTGGTAATTGTTGGTCGAACTCTTCAAGGGCTGCTTTATAACCTTCAGGATTTCTTCTGTGACCATAAAGCATGTCGAAATCAACAAGATTTGTGAAAATCAAACCTTTAGAGTCTTCTTCAAGAGCTTTAAGTGTTTTTGCGACACCATCGTTATTGTCTTTGTTTGTGCCTCGAGAATCAGAAACACCTTGTCCTGCAAAGATATCATTGATCTTACCAATGCCAATCACATCAATTTTATTTTCCAATAAACGATCAAGTACTGTTGCACGAGGTGGCGTTACAGAATAGTCATGACGGTTTGTTGTACGAGCGAAGTTTCCCTTACCACTACCTAAATATGGTCGTGCAATCACACGAGCAACAGGAGCAAGTTCAGTACATATTTCTAGGGCAATTTCACAAGCCTTATAAAGTTCATCTAAAGGAATTATTTCTTCGTGAGCAGCCAATTGAAATACGGGGTCGGCAGATGTATAAAGAATCCAGTTACCTGTTTTCATCTGTTCTTCACCATATTCGTCGAGAATAGCTGTACCCGAAGCAGGTTTGTTAGCCATCACTTTACGGCCTGTTCTTTCTTCAAAAAGGCGAATAACCTCTTCAGAAAAACCATTACTGTATGTTGGAAAAGGCTTATCTATGGCTACACCAGCAATTTCCCAGTGACCTGTAGTTGTATCTTTTCCTTTAGCTCTTTCAGCAGCTTTACCGTATGCGCCCAATGTATTTTTAGAGGGTTCAACACCTTTAATATCGGTTAAGTTTCCCAAACCTAATTTTTGCATATTCGGAAGTGAAATGCCATTGCAATGCTTAGCAATATTTCCAAATGTGTTAGAGCCTACGTCTCCAAAATCAGCAGCATCAGGTAATTCCCCAACACCAGCACTGTCAAGAACTACAATTGTAGCACGTTCAATTCTAGGAATCATATCTTTAATTTTTAGTATTTAAGATAGCATTGTGAGTAGGATAATCATATCAAGTATTCAGCAAAAACTGCATAAACAATTGTATATGGTCTCGTAGTTATCTGTTTTGATTATAATATCTTTTTAAATATTCAATCAGAGGTGACTTACTTGGTTATTTCGTAGAATAACAAAGGTAAAACAAAAAAACGTAATTCAAATCCTATTTGTAATCAATTTACATAGGAGTAGGTCTAGTTTAACGAATTTTAAAATTTAATAAATTTTTAAGATTTAGATTCAAGTAAATAATGTAATTTTCGTATTCTGAATTTGTACATATTAAAATAGATGAAACGATGCCTTATAACTTCGATAAGATAATTGATAGAAAACAAACCAATTGCGTAAAACACGATGCTGTTTCTCGTTTTTTTGGAGCAGAAAATTTGTTGCCTCTTTGGGTTGCTGATATGGATTTTGAAACGCCAGATTTTATTCAAAATGCAATGCAAAAAAGGTTAGATCATCCTGTTAATGGTTATACTTACTTTAGTGATGAATTTTACACTTCTTTTATCAATTGGATGGAGAAGAGGCATCAGTTTGCGGTTGAAAAGTCGTGGCTAGAAGTCACTCCAGGTGTTTTAACAGGTCTTTCTTTGGCAATAATGGCCTTTACCAAACCTGGTGAGAAAATTATTATTCAGCCTCCAGTTTATCATCCTTTTTTGCAATTAGTGGAATCTAGTGATAGAGTTGTTCTTGAGAATGATCTTCTTTTTGAGGATGGCGGTTATAAAATGGATTTTGATGGTCTAGAAGCCTCTATTGATAGCCAAACAAAGATGATTATCATATCGAATCCTCATAATCCTGTTGGTCGGGTTTGGACGAAAGAGGAGCTAACTCACTTGGTCGAAATTTGTGAAAAGCACCAAATTATTATTCTTGCAGATGAAATTCATTCTGATATTATTTTTAAACCGAATACATATACACCAATTGCTAGTATTAGTGAATATGCTAAGCATAATAGTTTGAGTTTTATTGCACCAAGCAAAACTTTTAATATTGCTGGTTTGTCAACCTCTTTCGTCATTATTCCTAACGAGGATAAACATAAAGTATTTAGTGCTATAACTTCAAGGTTCCACGTTTCTGGGGCAAGTGTGTTTGGTAGTGTTGCTTGTGAGGCTGCTTATACGCATGGTGAAGAATGGTTGGAGCAACTTCTCGTTTATTTAAAATCTAATATAGAGATAGTGAAATCATATTTTTCCAAACATCTTCCAGCCGTACGAGTTATTGAGCCTGAAGGAACTTATTTGTTATGGTTAGATTTTTCTAGACTTAAGTTAGCTGATGAAAAATTACATGAAATACTAATTGAGGATGCTAAGGTTGCACTAAATAAAGGCATATCTTTTGGTGCAAATGGCGAGAATTTTATGAGATTAAACGTTGGTTCACCTCAATCCATTATTGTTGAAGGTTTAGAAAGAATAGTTGCAGCCTTTAAAAGACAGGAAGACTTTTAATATAGTCTTCAAAAAGGCAATCAATAGTTTATAATTAGGTGGAATATTATTTATGATGATACATCATTACTGAGATTCAAATTCACTTTCATAATGGTATTCAATGAAATATATATTTGCTTTTTACTGATGAATACCAAAAAAGAAGAAAAGTTGAATATTTTCCGTATATTGCAGGACCTTTAGGATTATTCTATCGTAATAATGTTATTATAGGATTGGTTTTAGTAGGTATATTATAGTAATAAGAACTAAAGAATTAAATGGCTAGATCAAAAGAAACATTCGGTAAAAAAGAGTTAGAAAAAAAGAAACTCAAAAAAAGAAAAGAAAAAGACGCACGTAAAGAAGAACGAAAAGCTAACAGTGGCGGGCAATCTTTTGAAGATATGTTGGTTTATGTTGATGAGAATGGTCAACTAACATCTACTCCTCCAGATCCAAGTAAAAAAATTGAAGTTGATGTTGATAGCATTGTTTTAGGTGCTAGAAATAGTAATGCAGGTTACGTTGAAGAACCACTTCGTAAAGGAACTGTTACTTTCTTCAATACAAGTAAAGGATATGGTTTCATTAAGGATTCTGAAACTGGCGAGAGTATTTTCGTACATATCAATGGTTTAGTTGATCAAGTGAATGAAAATGACAAAGTTAACTTCGAAACAGAGCGTGGTCCTAAGGGAATGAATGCTGTTAATGTAACTTTGATTAAAAAATAAATACAGATTAATCTGTTATTCAATATTTTAGGATACTTATCTTTTAGATTTGTATCCTATTTTTTTGTATCTATTTAATTGACTGACTTATTTTGGATGTTTAAATCCATATGCTGATTGTCTCTCATTAATATTGAGGGTTTGAATATGAATTTGTCAATTTAAATAGAGGAGGGGCTAGGCATGTTCTTTAGGTATCGATTAAGTTATTCGATAGGTTGAAGCTTTAAGAATACTTTTCTTATTATTTAAGAAAAATTAGGGCATAAAAAAACCACCTTAAAAAGGTGGTTTCCTTATGTGTCTTTGTAATTGAATTAGTCAATTACTCTTACGTTTACAGCATTCATACCTTTACGGCCTTTTTCCATATCGTACTCAACTTTGTCGTCTTCACGAATTTCGTCAATAAGACCTGTTGAATGTACAAAAATGTCTTCACTTGAATCTGCTGGCTTAATGAAACCAAAACCTTTAGTTTCATTGAAAAATTTTACTGTTCCTTGCATTGTAATGTTTTTTAAAATAATAATTAATTTGTAAAACATTCCTCCAAATAATTTCAAGTAAAGATTCAGCTAATGTTTGTTCTCAAGAGAATTTCTGCTAACGAATATTAATGATATTATCGTCTTGTTAATGTCTTACAATTCAACAAATGTATGCTAATAATTTTAGAATCCAAAATAAATTTCACTAGATTTCAGTATACTTATTTTTTAGATTTATATCTTTTTGTTTAACTTTAAATACTGTAATTTTGATAAAAAACTAGGCTTAATCAGACTAATTATATATCATTTTCTATAAAATTTATATGATTATTGGTGCCGTGTCTAGAATTCTACTTTTTAACAGGAATTAAAGTGTATACAGATTTTCTTCGTAAGCTTTGTGGATCAGGCTCTAAAGTCGGGTTCGGTTTTTAGAATGGTATATTTGATGTTCAAAATTATTTATAAGAATGCTTCGATAAATAGACCATATTATTACTATTCCTTCCTGAAGGTATTTTCAAATTATTTTACGATTATAGTTTGACAAACAAAATCTATAGAGAATAAACTTTTCACAAATGGATTAGCTGTTTTTCTAGAAGAGAAAATGCTTGTAGCGAAGAGTAGAAAGTGTTTTATGTCATACTAGTGGTTTTATTAATACTAGTTAGCACTTGATTGTTTTTATGATTGAGATATGCTGGTGAAGTTGGTTTCAGCTATTTTGGTGTGTTTTTAATGAAGGAAAGAAACGCAAAGTAAGTTGCGATTGAAATTTTTTGTTCAAAGGGTAGGATGTTGGAATGTTATGCTGTTTTTAAAAAGAAAATAGTTGATACTATTCCTATCAGCATTCAGAGTATTGAAACCGACTAAGGCATGAATGGTGAAAAACTTCGTAGGTAATACAAAATACGTTAAGTGGTCTAATTAATGCGTAAAGAAATTCCAGGCATAAAGACATCTTATTTAGCCAAAGTCTGTGAAACCAATAAAGGTGTGAGTGATGTTAACTTCTTTCTTTTTATAATCGCATGAATTCATGCTAAAATCAATCCACCGTAAATTCAACTTGTTTTGCTAAAAGCTTTTGATACGCCTAGTTTTATATTTAAGAAAACATAGAGCATAAAAAAACCACCTAAAAAGGTGGTTTTCTTTATGTTTCGTTGTAATTGAATTAGTCAATTACTCTTACGTTTACGGCATTCATACCTTTACGGCCTTTTTCCATATCGTACTCAACTTTGTCATCTTCACGAATCTCGTCAATAAGACCTGTTGAATGTACAAAAATGTCTTCACTTGAATCTGCTGGCTTGATGAAACCAAAACCTTTAGTTTCGTTGAAAAATTTTACTGTTCCTTGCATTGTAATGTTTTTTAAAATAATAAATAATGTGTAAAACGTTCCTTTCAATAATTACAAGTAAAAATTCAGTTAATTTTTGTTCTCAAGAGAACGTCTGCCAACGAATATTAATGATGTTATCTTCTTGCTAATGTTTTACAACAAAACAAATGTATGGTAATAATTTTAGAATCCAAAATAAACTTTAAAAGTTTTATTCAAAAAAAACGATTTTTGATTGATAAATGATTGTTGTCCTTTTATGATGAATTAGAATGGGGAAATTGTTTGTCTGTATCTGTCAGTATATTAGTTTTATAGATGTTTGTTTTCTTCTTTTAATGAGAATATGAATCAGTTAAGACAAGTCAAAATAAAAACTAAATTTTATGTGTTATTTTATTGCTAAAGCATCTAAAATCCATGTCAAATGAGTTTTATATAATTATTCAAGGAAAATATATGCGCCAAAGTGTTTATCTTGATTAGGACTTGTAAGTGGTAAATAACCCTTAAGCCATTTTCCATCTTTCATCTCAAAGGGATGTTCAATCGTCATTATCTTATTAAAGTTTACAAAATCAGATGTCGTATCGGCATATATATTAAATGTTCCTTTGGATTTTGGGTGAATATACGAAGCGAGTTTAATGGCTATAGTTCCCATATTATATCTCAAATTAATTTCTAAGCAAGGTTGAATTTTAATTTGAAGTTTTTCGTTTTGAATTAACATACAGTCAACGCCCAAGTATCCGCAATATTCATTGGCTATATTATGTGCTTTTAGTGCATTTTTCACATCATCAATTAAAAGTTCCTGTTCTTTTTTATTAAGAGATTGATTAAGTAATTCGGGTGTATAGCCAACATAGTTAGCCTGATATTGGCCTTTGCTATCTGTTTTGAAGAATCCGAAACCTAAATATTCAAGTTGACCTTTACCATTTGAATAAAATTGTACCGAAAAATCCAATTTTTTATCAAGCAAAGCTTCAACCATTACGTAGCCTTGACTTTTTAGTGCACCACCAAGTACTTGCCTTATGGATTTATTCATATAAGCTTTTCTTAGAACTTGTAAACCTCTCCCTGATGAGCTCCAAGGTGATTTAATTACAATTTGTTGCCATTTTTGTTGTAGTTCTTCAACTTCTGATTGTGTTGTACATAGAATAGGGAAGATGTCCTTTGAAATATATCGGTCAGAGGAACTATTGTCAACGATATGTTCAAGACATTTTAGGGCAAGTTTGCGACTGTATAATTCTTTGTGTTCAGTTTTCCAGTAGGCATTAGGTTGTTCTGAAAATTTTTGGCTGCATTGTGATTTAAATGGTGCAAGCTGATGATGAATTCGAGGACTCCAACCCCAAGGTCTAAGTTCTGCTTTTTCTATTTTTAGAAATCTGGGATCTGTGAGTGCTTGTGGAAATAATTTAAAATGAGGAATGTTCATCCCAACATCTTGGAGAGATTTTATAAATTTTTCATCAGGAATTTGATGAACTAAAATAACATCTTCAGGTTCAGCATAACATATAGGTAAAATATCCAAATCTTGTTCAAATCGAGTTAGTATCTTATTGGGCATAAAACTAACCGTTCCATTGGCAATCGCGATTTCGTTTGTGGCATTAAATATATATATATTGGGTGCTTTCGTATTCATAAGATTGTATATTTACCGCAAAAGTAATATTTCTATACTCAAGCAAAAAGGATATGCAATTTTTAAAACCTCTAGTTCACGGTAAATTGATTAAACGCTATAAACGATTTTTGGCTGATGTTGAACTTGACAATGGGGAAATCGTAGTAGCTCATTGTACCAACTCGGGTAGTATGAAAACGTGTATTGAAGAAGGAGCAGAGGTTTATTTGACTCATGTTGACGATCCCAAAAGGAAAACAAAATATACGTGGGAGATGATTAAAATAAATGCTGATTGGGTTGGTGTAAACACAGGAATTCCCAATGTGATTGTTTATGAGGCTATTCGTGATCGACAGATAGAAGGTCTTAATACTTATACCGAAGCTAAACGAGAAGTTAAATTTGAAGATTCACGTTTCGATGTTTTTGCAAAGAATGAACAAGAAGCCTGTTTTATTGAGGTGAAGAATGTGAGCATGAAAGTGGGTGAGTATGTTCGATTTCCTGATGCAGTCACAACACGTGGAAAAAAACACCTAGAAACTTTAATAAGAGTTAAGGAATCTGGAATGCGAGCAGTCATGTTTTATGTGATTCAACGTTCTGATATCTCTGTATTCGGACTAGCTTATGATATTGATTTGGCATACGCTGAAACTTTAAAGAAAGCTGTTGCCAGTGGCGTTGAGGTCTTTGCCTATCAAGCTGAAGTAAAACCAGAAGGCATCACATTAGTTAAACAATTACCTGTTGATTTAAATTTTCCTTCAGACAAAGGTTTATTCGATATTTAAGACCTGATATTAGTGTCTAAACTCGAACAAGCCTACTATAATTATTCATCTTCTAAATTAAGATTCTATCTTTGTCGAAATTTTGAAATAAATTAAGATGAACGAGAAAGCCCTTCAATATATTAACGATTATATCGTTTTACGAACAGAAATTAGTGAGCTGAGTGCAAAATTAAGTACGTTACACAAGGATAAAATGGCTTGTAAAAAAGGTTGTTCATCATGCTGTATGAATTTTCAGGTTTTGCCAGTTGAATACTTTAGTATGCTTAATGAACTGAAGGAAAATCCACCTAAAGAATTTCGAGAACTAGATTCTGACCACGACGATTGCAATTTTTTGATTGACGATACTTGCCAGATGTACGAGGCTCGATCGATTATTTGTAGAACGCACGGTTTGCCTCTATTATTTATGAATCAGGAGGGTGATGCTTGGGAATTATCAGCTTGTCCCTTAAACTTCAAGAAGTTTGACGATTTCCATACCGAGAATACTTATCCTCAAGACACTTATAATAGTAAGCTATTCCTTATTAATAGAGAGTTTATTAAGAATTATCAAGATGAAAAATTCGGTGAATTTGATATGATTTCTCTCAATAGATTGATAGAGGATTTAAGAAAATAAGATATATTTGTCTTAATAGAAGATTATCCATTAAATTTTAATATTGACATCATGATTAAAACACAAATATCTGAAGATTTTCACCTATCAAGAATTGTACACGGACATTGGCGATTAGCCGATTGGAAACTTTCTAATCAGGAACTTTTAAAGTTGACAGAGCAATGTATCGAATTAGGTGTTACCAGTTTTGATCATGCTGATATCTATGGTAATTATGCTTGTGAAGCTTTATTTGGTGAAGCTTTAAATTTGAAACCATCCTTGAGAAGCGATATTCAAATTATAAGTAAATGTGGTATTAAATTGGCTACAGATAGATATCCTGAGAGGAAATTAAAAACCTACGACTATAGCTATAAGCATATTGTTGATTCTGTTGAGAACTCATTACGAAATTTGAAAACGGATTACCTTGATTTGCTATTACTTCACAGACCATCACCTTTTTTCGCTCCTGCTGAGGTTGCTAAAGCATTCTCTGATTTAAAACGAGCTGGTAAAGTGTTACATTTTGGTGTTTCAAATTTTTCTTCTGCACAATTTGAAATGCTTAATTCATATACCGAAGAGAAATTGGTGACCAATCAGGTTGAGATTTCACCTGCTTGTTTGGAGCATTTCGAAAATGGAAATATCGATTCCTTTTTGAAGGAGAGAATCAAGCCAATGGCATGGTCTCCTTTAGCTGGTGGACGTTTATTTAATCCGAATACTGAGCAAGAAAAACATATTGCTAAAACCTTATCTGATATTGCGAATGAACTTGATTTAAAAAGTATAGATCAAGTGATTTATGCTTGGTTATTGAAACATCCCGTTTGCATACTTCCTATTGTTGGAACAAGTAAGATAGAAAGAATAAAAAGTGCTGTAGAGGCTTTGAATATTGATATGAGTCATGAACAGTGGTTCCGTATTTATGCTTCAACAGGAATTGAAATGCCTTAAAAAGAGAATATCGAAAGATTGAGCTGGTTTATCCTTCAATAATTTGTGAATTGCTCCAGAAGTGATTTAAATTTCACGCAAAGAGCGCTAAGAGAAATAAAGAACGCAATGATTAAATTCTATTTCCTTTAGGTTATGGAGTGGTGAAAAAGCTATAGTAAGAGTCAGATTTTGACCCTGTTTATTCTTCAATAATTTGTGAAATTTGTGTAATCTGTGGTTGTGTTTTTTTATGTATTGAAGAACTGCTTTGCTTCAGAAGTAATTTAAATTTCACGCAAAGAACGCAAAGGAAAATGAATCATTCTATAGAACAAAAAGTCATATCATACCGAAGACATTTTCATGCAAATCCAGAATTAGGATGGTTAGAATATTGTACTGCAGCATTTATTGCTGATGAGTTATTGGATTTAGGTTTCGAAGTGAAAAAAGGTGCTGAAGTTATGTCTGTTGATGATATAATGGGACTTCCGAATAAAGATGTTAATCAACTTGCGTTTGAAAAGGCAGAGAAGGTGTTCGGATTGGAAAAAATGAAACCTTTTGCCAATAATGCGACGGCTGTTGCAGGTGTTTTAAAATGTGGAGATGGACCTGTTGTAGCTATTCGTGTTGATATGGATGCCTTACCTATACTAGAATCTAATGCGAAAGATCATTATCCTTCTCAAGCCGGGTTTTCATCAAAATCAAAAGGTGTTATGCATGCCTGTGGTCACGATGGACATTCAGCCATAGGTCTTGGTGTGGCGCACTGTTTATCAAACTATTCAGATAAATTGAATGGCACTTATATTCTTTTGTTTCAACCAGCAGAAGAAGGTGTTCGAGGATCAGCATCAATTGTTAAGTCGGGTTTCTTAAAAGATGTTGACTACCTTTTTGCAGCTCATTTGTGGAGTAATATGCCTTTGGGTAAAATCGTTTGTTCGCAAAATGGAACTGCTGCGACAGATAAATTGGATGTGACTTTTTATGGGAAATCTGCACACGCTGGTATTTGTCCAGAAAAAGGGAATAATGCCATATTGGCTGCTGCTAATACTATTCTCTGTTTAAATAAAATTCAATTTGAAGGCGAAGGCTTGAGGCGAGTGAATGTTGGACGCATGGAAGGTGGTGCGGCTCGTAATATTATAGCCGATAGGTCTAAATTGGAAATTGAGCTAAGAGCGAATAGTCAAATTATAGAGAATGAATTACTTGAAAAGCTTGAGCGTATTGTTAAAGACTCTGCTGAGAAGCAAGGCTGTTCCTTCGAAATTAAAAAAGTAGGCGAGGCTGCAGCGGCTTGTGGTGATGATTCTCTTGCAAAATTGATAAGAGATGAAGCCGAAAATATAGATGGCTTTACGAATGTGATTTTATCCGATAAGGAAAATAGAGGGAGTGAGGATTTTACCTCTCTTATGAATGCTATTCAAACTAGAGGAGGTAAGGCTAGTTTTATTGGAATAGGTGCATCTATCAAAGGGAAGAATGTAGAACACCATACACCAGATTTCGATATTGCTGAAGAGGTCTTGTATCCTTCAGTAGAATTATTTTTTAATCTTGCAAAAAGGCTAAGTAAATAGTATTTTTTAATTGCCGACCGAATATATATTCTCAATTAAAACAATACCGAACTATTTGAAATGACTGCACACTTGTTTATACATAAGGTGCGTGTACAGCAATGAAATCAAACGAAAATCACCATGTCGATTAGGGGTATCGCTCCTAAGGCGCTTGTAGAAAAATATCTGATTATACTACCGTTCCTAACGGAACTGAAATTGATAAAAAGTATATGTTGAAATAAAAAATGGAATGAAGAAGCTCGGAGACCCTTTGATAGAGAAAATCAATATAAGAACATTAAGTTTTTAGTTGCAAATTTTTAAGTTCGAGCTATCAACACTTTGTTTTAAGCTATTTGGTGTTAAAACTTCCTGTAAATAAGAGACCTCCAACAACTCCCATAAGGATATAAGCAACTTGCGAACCTAGATTACCTGCACTCTCAATTGGTGAGCCTAAAAATACAGTACTAATACCCATGAATGCTTTACTTCCAGGTACTAGCATAATAATACCTTGGGTAATGAAAACATGACGAGGTGAGCGTGTGATATGGGAAAATAGATGACTAACTAAAACGACTGTGATACTACCAATAAAAGTGCTGATAAGAATTCCTGTAAATGATAAAAGAACAGTTACGCTATAGCTGATAATACAGGTTAAAATGCCATATATCATATCTTTACGTCTGACCTGAAAAATGGGTAAAAGGCATACCGCAAGTAAGGGAATCCCTAAATATTTAGACCAAATAGGCATATCAGAAACAACAGTATTGATATTGATATCAATAAAAAGGGGAAGGACTGATAGTCCTAGTATTGTTCCAAAGAATTGTTTGAAGAGTGATACCCCAGCATCAAAAAGTTTAGCTGTTCCAGACACGAGACTTTTATAGGTTATTTCTTCGAGTGCTGTAGTTAGAGCTAAACCTGGTATAAAGATGATAATTGCTGAGAGTATCGTTAATGGAATATTAATGTTGGGAAGCCAAAGTGACAATAAACCGATAAGTATGGTGACAACAAAGGCTGCTAAGGCTTCGAGGGTATTGTTTACAAATTCAGATTTAGCGCTTAAATAAGTAAAAGTATAAACGACAAGTCCCATTAAACAGGCGACAAAACAAGAAATCCAATTGGTTCCTAAAAGCAAACTAAACGATCCAGCACCAAAGGCAAAGGCTAGTGCCAGAATTAGGTGATTCACTTTTTTACTTTCTATATACACCATTCTAAGTTGAACACTTGCTTCATCAAAGTCAATCGTATCATTAAGAACATGATCGGTAATTTCTACAGATCGCGATAAAGCGCCTAGGTTTAATTCTCCTGGCGAAACACTTTCTATGTGATTGTAGGATTCATCTTCATTTTCGCTATAAAAAACATAGTTAATCCATGTGGGTGTATCCATAAAACTACCTCTTATTCCCTTTGTTTTAGCTACTTCGGTAAGGTAGATCTGGATTTTGTAAGAGGGAACACCATAAATGTGTAAGGCTCTGCCAAGTTGTATGATGAATTGATATTGTTTTGGAGTTTTCAATACGCTAAATCCTAGTTGTTTATAAGTGGTGCAAATATAGATAAGTCTTTTGAGCTGCTGGTTGAATTTGAAAAATAAATTAGGATACTATAGCTTTTATTGTGCTATTTTAGGACGGAATCAGCATTATTGTCTGTTATTATGTCATGTTTGGCATGCTTTATTCTGCCATAACGACCTATTTTTGAAAGGGGTATGAGATTTGAGCGTCTGTTTCGTAAACAATAAATATTACAAAATTTATAAGTTATGAACCTTAATCAATATACCATTAAATCGCAGGAGGCCATACAGCTTGCTCAGCAAATGGCTCAGGGCTATGAAAGTCCACAAATTGAAAATGCACATATCTTAAAAGCTATTTTTGAGATTGATGAAAATGTATTGCCCTTTATTTTAAAAAAAATAGGCATTAATGCAGATGTCTTTCAGACGACTCTTGATCATGTTATTCAAAGTTTTGCTAAGGTACAGGGTGGCGAAATTGTTTTGTCGCGTGAGGCTACTAAATGCTTAAACGATGCAGCTAATTTGGCTAAGAAAATGAAAGATGAGTATATCTCAATCGAACATCTTCTTTTAGCTATGTTAAAAGCAAAAGATTCGATTTCTCGTTTAATGAAAGATAGTGGAATCACTGAAAGTAATTTATCAGCAGCTATTGATGAGTTGCGTAAGGGACAGAATGTGACCTCGCAATCTCAAGAAGATACCTATAATACCCTCGATAAATATGCACGAAACTTAAATCAGCTTGCCAACGATGGTAAACTAGATCCTGTAATTGGTCGTGATGAAGAAATTAGAAGGATTTTACAGATTCTTTCTCGAAGAACCAAGAATAACCCGATGCTTATTGGAGAACCAGGTACGGGTAAAACAGCTATTGCCGAAGGTTTAGCTCACCGATTAGTTAAAGGTGATGTGCCTGATAACCTAAAGGATAAAGTTATTTATTCCTTGGATATGGGAGCCCTAATTGCTGGAGCCAAATACAAAGGTGAGTTTGAGGAAAGATTGAAAGCAGTTGTTAAAGAGGTAATTGCGGGCGAAGGAAGAATCGTTCTTTTTATAGACGAGATTCATACGCTTGTGGGTGCCGGTGGTGGTCAAGGTGCCATGGATGCTGCGAATATATTAAAACCAGCTTTGGCGCGTGGCGAATTACGTGCCATTGGTGCAACGACTTTGGATGAGTATCAGAAGTACTTTGAGAAGGATAAGGCTTTGGAGCGTCGTTTCCAGAAGGTGATGATTAGTGAACCAGATGTGGAAAGTGCTATTTCTATTCTTCGAGGCATAAAAGATAAGTATGAGAGCTATCATAAAGTGAGAATTCAAGATGGTGCTATAATTGCTGCCGTTGAATTGTCTCAACGTTATATTACCGACCGTTTCTTGCCAGATAAGGCTATCGATTTAATGGATGAGTCGGCTGCTAAGTTGCGTATGGAAATTGATTCAAAACCCGAAGAATTGGATGTTTTTGATCGTAAAATAATGCAATTTGAGATTGAGCTAGAAGCCATTAAACGCGAGAAGGATAAGGAGAAAAACGCTAAAATTAAAAAAGAATTAGCTGATCTTAAGGAAAGTAGAAAAGGTATATATGCCAAATGGCGATTGGAAAAAGACTTGGTTGATAAAGTTCAATCGGTAAAAGCACAAATTGAGGATCACAAGCAAAAGGCTGATAGGGCCGAACGTGATGGTAATTTTGGACTTGTTGCAGAATTACGATATGGTAAGATCAAGGAGGATGAAGAACTCTTGACTAAACTTAAAAATGATTTGGCAGCCAATGAGGCTAGTGCTCTTATAAAAGAGGAGGTAACGAGCGAAGATATTGCTGAAGTTGTGGCAAAATGGACCGGTATACCAGTTTCTAAAATGTTGCAAAGCGATAGAGAAAAGTTATTGACTTTGGAAGATGAGTTGCACAAGAGTGTGGTTGGTCAAAACGAGGCTATTGAGTTGGTTTCTGATGCTGTTCGTCGTTCTCGTGCCGATTTGCAAGATAGTAATCGTCCCATAGGAAGTTTCCTATTTTTGGGAACTACGGGAGTTGGTAAAACAGAATTGGCTAAGACTTTGGCCAACTATCTGTTTAACGATCCCAATGCGCTAACTCGTATTGATATGAGTGAGTATCAGGAGAGACATGCCGTAAGTCGATTGGTAGGAGCCCCTCCAGGATATGTGGGTTACGACGAAGGTGGTCAGTTAACCGAAGCGGTACGACGCAAACCTTACTCTGTTGTCCTTTTGGATGAAATTGAGAAAGCGCATCCCGATACCTTTAATATCCTTTTGCAAGTACTTGACGAAGGTCGATTAACGGATAATAAGGGACGTGTTGCTGACTTTAGGAATACCATTATCATTATGACTTCGAACATGGGAGCTCATATCATTCAAGAAAGAATGGAGAATATTGATATGACTAATCGCGACGCCATATTAGATGAAACTAAAGTTGAGGTGCTTAAGCTTTTGAAGCAATCGGTTCGTCCTGAATTCTTAAATAGGATAGATGAAACGGTTATGTTTACACCGCTTAATATTAAGGAAGTTGAGGAGATTGTTCGCATTCAAATTAATAAATTAAAGACTAGTTTAGCGAAGAAAGACATTAAACTTGAGTTGAGCGATGCGCTTATTTCACACTTGGCCAAAATTGGATTTGAACCTCAGTTTGGAGCCAGACCTATTAAGCGGGTTATTCAACGAGTGATCTTGAATCAGTTATCCAAAGAGATTCTATCTGGAAGATTGACTTCAAACAATACAATCTCAATAGATTTGGAAGGTGAAGAGCTTGTTTTTAAAAATAAAAGCTTGAACAAGAGCTAAAAGAGAATTAATAACTGGTTAGTAGATTAAGAGATGAGGAGTAGACTTTAAACAGTCTACTCCTTTTTTTATGAACTGAATTTTAAATAGAAAAATAGGGATTATTTGTCTTTTAAATATTATTGTTCATAATTATGTAGACCTGTTCTATTTTATGTATACTATATGTATTGTGTACGATGAATTTATTGTTTGCTATTTGTTTTTCATAAATTTGAATTAATTTCATATGAAAGTGTGTCTTATCACGACCAAAAGTATGTGTATACGTACTATATTGTAAATGCATAAGGGTAATGAGTAAGATTTACCTACACTTTTTGTACTCAGTGCGTATAGGTGAAATATACAAATCAGAAATAATGAAAACTATTCAAAAAAAGACCCATTATTTAAAACGAGTGGGCGATTATCGTTATGAAGGATTAATAGAAATGTTTAAAGGTTTTAATAAGGCTCTTGATAATTATAAACAAAAGTTTGAAGAAATAAGCTGGTACGAAGGTGATAACTATAATGAAGAAACAGAATTAATATATGGTGTTGCTTTGGTTAGTCTTCAAAATTATATTAACGGTTGCTGTGCTGATTTCATTAAAATTAGACCAGATGGTTATACAGAAAATCATCAATATTATTCTGAAAATACAAAGATTATAGCAAACGATGTTTCTCAAATAAGACTAATTATTGAACTTGCAAACTATTTTAAACACAAAAATGATAAAACTGGCTTGAACAAGTACACTAGGCAATGCATTGAAAAATTAGATTTACTGAAACACCGAAGTAATGAAGAAAATGGTTGGAGCGAAAATTTAATGATAGAAGGATTAGAAATGTTATATCACAATGATTTTAATCTTAATCAATTGCTCCCAATTGTAAAATCATGGCGAGATGAAAATATTGAAAGAATATGATGACGGTGAGTGAGTGCGAGGTGTAGAACAGAATAAATAAGAAATATAAAAAATATATAATGGATCTTTTTTCACAAATTCTTGACGAGGATACTAAGGAGTCAAAAAAAACTGAGCCTGAGGTTATAGTTAATTATAGGTATATAAAAGAGCAAATTTTTAAGTTTACTAAGAATAGTAAAAGCAATCCTTTTTATAATAAAAATGTGGTTTTCACTGAGAAACTTAGAGACAGTAAGTATAAAGAATTCCAGATCATAGGGAATTTAGGTGGATGGGGAGATGATAAGGAGCTTACAATTGATACAGACTATTTAATTATATCTGATGTAATAATCAGTGAAATAATTGAAAATGAAAATCATCCTCTCTTGAATGAATTAAATGAAAAGTTCAATGTTATTTCTAAAACTGAAAAGAAGCGCATACGAAATTATAAATATAAAAACATTCAAATTATTAGTGAAGAAGTATTCTTAAATCACATTATGTGTAGGTGTAATGAGATTAATGATACTGTTAATAAAAAAATAATAGATAGCTTAAAATAATCATGAACAAAATGGATTTTGTTGCAATAGATTTCGAGCATGCAATGCCTTTTAAAGGTAGTGTGTGTTCAGTAGGCATTGTTTCTTATAAGGAAGGTAATATAGTCGATGAATATTCTACCCTTATTCAACCGCCCAATAATGAATACAATTATTATACTGTAAAAGTACATGGCATAACTCCTGAGCTTACTGAAAATGCTCCAAAGTTTATAGATGTATACCCAGAAATAAAAAAGAGAATTAAAGGAAATGTATTGGTTGCTCATAATGCATTTTCCACTGATAAAGCTTGCTTGGAACAAGCTATGGATTATTCTGGAATACAAGAAGATTTAAATTTAGATTGGGAATGTACGTATAGGATTACAAATGCAAAACTTAATATAGTTGCACAAGTATGTCATATTGAATTAAACCATCATGAAGCTTTATCTGATGCAAGAGCATGTGCAAAAATATTTGACTTGTATCAAAATGATAAACTTCCATTAAATGAGATAGAAGAGGCTAATCCTGTTAAAAGAAAAACAAAGACAAGAAGTCGCAGTTCTTATGGTGAAAGATTAAAAGGTGAGATTTTTCAACCTGATTTTGAGAATGCGAAGAATAAAGAGAATCCTTTTTATATGAAAAAGGTTGTTGTGTCGGGATTTGCGATTGCTGATAAAAAATTGATTGCTCAAGAATTAAAAGATTTTGGTGCTGACGTAGATACTGGTATAAGTAAGAAAACAAATTTCTTAATAGCTGGTGACAATGTAGGACCTTCTAAGCTAATGAAAATGCAGGCAAATATTACAGAAGGTAAAGAAGCGTCTATTATCACATATCAAGAGTATAATGAAATGACGAAGAATCTCGTTTAAAATAATCATGTTGAAATGAAATACATACCTTACATATTAGCCGTAATCGGAGCCATTATTTTAATTGTTAATCTGTTTGATTTATATACCCTTAATAAGTGGGTTTCGATATCAGGTTATGTGCTTTTGTTTGTAGCCATAATCATGTTGAAATTCTGTCCCTGTCGTCAAAAAGACGATGTGCATGAGTAAACAAAGGATCCATAGCGCTGATTCATATAGAAGAACTATAATCACAATCATTGGATTGTGACTATTATATTTTCGTAAATTTGATATCATATTAATTGAAAAGTAAAAGATAATGTGGAAAAAATTAATCAGTCGAAGTATTTATTTTTAGGTCAATATTTTGTAATCGGAGTTATATTAACTGCATTTGTCTATCAATTTGTAACACAATCTTTATTAAATAAAAGCATCGATTTATCATTACTTTTTGACAAAGGAACTATCGCATTTGTTATTGCATGTATAATAGGAAGTATTGTTGGTGGTCTGTTTTATATTATAATTTCACTAAATGATAAAACAAGAATTGAGAGAGAAACGAGGACTTGGGTTACAATAAAGGATGCGAAGTTCAGCTTGTTTCTACTTAAAGTTATGTTCGCACTATCATTTGCTGCTTTTGTTGGTATGTTAGTAAAAAGAGGAATGGAAATGGAATCGTCCAATTCTTTTATGAGTGCTCTATTTTCGAGTGATAATATGATAAGTTATGTTGGTGCTGTTGTGGCTGCTTGTGTATTTGCCATTCCCTTATCAATTGGAGCAATGAAACGTTTAAAACTTCTTTATGGTAATTAGATTTTTAATAGATGATTTAAAGTAAATGTCATTTACACTAAGAGTTGCAATTCATCAATTGCAGCTCATTTTTTTATGCCGTTGATATTTTTCAATTGTTTTTTTGCGAAAATACACACAGATTGTGCTAAGTATTTGAGAATAAGTTTTTAAATTTAGAAGTATTCAAATTTAAAATCTGAACCTATGAGTAAACCTAAGCAAGCCGGTAAGAAACCAATAGTTGTTGAATTGCAGAAAGATGATGATCTCTATTTTTGTGCATGTGGTGAATCAAAATCGCAACCCTTTTGTGATGGAGCTCATATAAAAACAGACTTTAAACCTCTGTATTTTTCTCCGGAAGAAACGGGCGAAGCCTATCTTTGTATGTGTAAACAGAGTAAAAACTTACCTTATTGCGATGGAACACATAAGACTTTAACGGATGAGGATTCTGATAAGAAGCCAGAAGAAAAAAAATCAGCATTAGGCGAATCGACTATTGAAGAGCCGACATTAGCTTATATAAAAGCTTTGGCTCGCGATGGTTTGAGCAAAGTTGGGCATCATGGTGAAATGGATGCCATGGGTGTTCCAGGACCTGAATTGCCAATGTGGAAAGATATTCAACTCTTGGTGGCTCAAATGGCAACTAAGCCTTTAATGGAAGCTGTACCCGTTGGTAGTGAATTGGTGATTGGCCCCAATGCCAAGAAGCCACTTAAATTAGATATGCCACTCTTTGTTTCCGATATGAGTTTTGGTGCTATTTCTGAAGAAGCTAAAATAGCAATGGCTAAAGGAGCAGAACTGGCGGGAACAGGAATTTGTTCAGGAGAAGGTGGCATGCTTGATGAGGAACAAGAGGCCAACAGCAAATACTTTTATGAATATGCCTCGGCTAAGTTTGGTTTCGAATGGGAAAAATTGAAGCGAGTTCAAGCTTTTCACTTTAAAGGTGGTCAGGGAGCCAAAACGGGAACCGGTGGACATTTGCCAGGCAATAAGGTTGTTGGAAAGATTGCTCAGGTTCGTAAACTTGAGGAAGGAACGCCAGCGGTTTCGCCACCAACGTTTGATGATTTGCATACGGTTCAAGATTTTAAGGATTTTGCGGATAAGGTTCGTGAAATAACAGGTGGTATACCTATTGGTTTTAAGCTTTCAGCCAACCATATTGAGGAAGATATTCAATTTGCTCTTGATGCATCTGCCGATTATATAATCCTTGATGGTCGCGGCGGTGGAACTGGGGCAGCACCTCTAATCTTTAGAAATAACATTTCAGTGCCTACGATTCCAGCTTTAGCACGAGCGCGTAAATACCTCGATCAACGTAACAGAAAAGATGTCACTTTGATAATAACAGGTGGACTTCGAGTGCCTGATGATTTTATTAAGGCTATGGCTTTGGGCGCTGATGGCGTGGCTTTGGCAAACTCGGCAATTCAAGCAATAGGCTGTGTTGCTGCGCGAATGTGCCATACCAACAATTGTCCGGCAGGCGTCGCTACTCAAAAACCTGAATTGCGCAAACTTATTGATGTCGATAAGTCGGCCAAGCAACTTCATAATTTCTTTTCAGCATCAACCCAACTGATGAAAGTTATGGCACGTGCTTGTGGTCATCATCATTTGAATCAGTTTAACGAAAATGATATCACCACTTGGAAAAAAGAGATGGCTGATCTGAGCGGGATTAAATTTGGTGGGGTAGGTTAAGAATAAATAAGACGCAGATAAAATATTCACATAATTACAAAAATCACATAATTATCAGCTTAAAAATGTTAATACGTCTATTCTGAAAATTATGACATTATGGGGAATCGATTTTGCTTTTAATTCTCAACTGAAGAGATGATAAAAATAGAAGCGTGTTTTACAAATTACAACTGACCCACATGCATATAAAAGCAGACAATTTGGAAGACTATATAAAAGCTATTCCTGAAGATCGTCAAGAAGCCATTAGCAAATTAAGAAAGGTTGTACTCGATAATCTACCCAAGGGTTTTGAAGAACGAATGAGTTATGGCATGATTGGTTATGTCGTTCCACATTCGCTTTATCCTAGCGGTTACCATTGCGATACAAAATTGCCTTTACCCTTTATGAATATTGCTTCCAAAAAAAACTTTGTAGCTTTTTACCATATGGGACTCTATGCGAATGAGGACCTTAAAGATTGGTTTATTTCTGAATATCCCAAGCATTGTAAATTGAAGTTAGATATGGGGAAATCTTGTATTCGTTTTAAGAAGATAGATCAAATTCCCCTTGATCTTTTGGGCGAGCTGGTTACTAAAGTAAGTGTTCAGGATTGGATAGATCTCTACGAAAGTAAATTCAAGAAATAGAATTGATCAATTTGAATGAGAAGGGGGCTTTTGAGTCCTTTTTTTTATTTGTAATAATGGTGACTGTTGTTTTTCTACTTTGTGATTTGTAATTATCACAAACGTTTTCGTTATAAAAAATCTCAATTGTGTCTGATTATCTGATGAAAAGGTCTGCTTGAAGGTCTGTGTAGAGAAACAAAAATATTACCTTTAACATGCAATCTTAAATTTGTAGGTTCGTTTGAAAGATAAATTAGCAAGGATGATAGAAGAAAATAAAACTGATTTTTCAGATGCATTTTTATGGGAAACGCATGGTATACATGTGGGAACAGGAAATGATCATGTGAAACATGGAATTGACGATATTGAAATAATTACGCAAGAAGCAATTAATAGAGGCTATCCTAATATTACATTTATTATTCATACGCCACGAATGACTCGTTTTCGTTACGATGCAGAAAGACGGACTGATATTAAATTTATTCGCGGGCATAATGCTTATTTAGATTACCCCAATAAAATTGCTAATCTTAAAAAGAAATTTGGTCATCAAATTAACATCAAATACGGCATTGAGCTAGAGTGGCTGGGTCCTGATTTGGGTTTGCAGTGGAATCGATCTAAAATTTTTCAGGCTCAGAAAGCCGATTTTGTGATTGGATCTGTTCACTTTTCACGTGAAGGAATAGCCTACGATGGTTCGCTAGAGGAAGCACAACGCTTAGTCAAATTGCGTGGTGGTGTAGAGCAGTATTGGGGTGGATATATCGAAGAACTTATTGAAATGATTGATAGTTCTTGGGATATGATTCAGGTGATTGGACATCTTGATTTACCAAAGTTGTATGTTCCCATACCTAAACCTTTACTGGAATTGGATACCTCTAAGCATTTTTTGGCAAGACGAATGCGAGTCTTATTAGAAATGATTAGTGAATACAATTTAGCCTTGGATATTAATCTTGCAGGGAAACGTAAAAAATGTGGCATTTATCCTGATAAAGCGATACTTTCCAGAGCAAAAGAATTAAATATCCCCGTTGCTATAGGTACCGATGCCCATTCGTTAAACGATTTGGGTAAGGATTATCAGGTGGGCATAGATTACGCTCTAGATAATGGTTATAAGTACTATGTGAGTTTTGCGAAGTGTATTCCAGAGAAGCATTCGTTGAGCTTTGGCGAGAAGAAAGCCGAGCAATATAAAGTATTGAATTTAGGTATTGAAATGTTGAATCGCAGATTTGAAAGCTCAAAACAGCGAAGAATACCCAAGTTCTCTTTTGGAGGTGCTTTTAACGATTTAATGGAAGATCATCATAATTCAACTTCCTTGGGAGAATATGAGGCTATTCGGATTAGGAAAGGAACCAAATCCATTGCAATCAGTCATCAAAAACCTGTGAAACCTTTCGAACGTGCTAGGGGACTTTTTTCTCATCACAAGGATAAAGCAGGTGTTTTATCTATCCTATTCAACACCTTAGCCTCAGAGGAAATTAATGTGGATACAGCCTATCTTAATTCCAATGACGATGGAACAGCTACTGCTTTTCTGACTCTTACGGGAAATGATGAGCAGATTCGCAATGCCGTTGAATTTGTAAAAGGAACATCGGGCGATAACTTTTTTGAGATTCGCTTTGGTGATAATCTTGAAGTGCCAGATCTTAAGGATGGTGATAACTACTTATTGGAGGTAGATGGTGTTGATTTGCCCATCGCAATTAGTTCTCAAATGCTTGTGACAATTCATAATAACGTATCGGGCGTTTTACTGATTTTACTATCGGCTATGGCTTCTCAGAATATCAATGTTATAGATCTTCAATTGGGACATCGTGGAAATAAAGGTTATGCGGCTCTAGGCGTAGATGGTAATCCAAGAATTGTTCGTGAACTATTGTCTCAGTTGGGCGATCAGTTTCATGAAACAACGCATTTACATCTTAAGCATTAAAACAAAATTAGAGGTAAATAACAGGTAATTGCAAGCTCATGAAAGAGATAGAAGAGAAAGCTTTGTATTCGTTTTATAATGGAATGAATTGTGCTCAATCGGTATTGACTGCCTATGCAGATTATTTGGACTTTGATCCTAAATTAGCCTTGCATGTAACCAACGGTTTTGGCAGCGGTATGGGTAAATTGCAAAAAACCTGTGGGGTAGTAACTGGATCTTTTATGGCTATGGGAATTTACAATGGTGCTAAACATGCTGATAATATGGTAGCTCGTAGTGAAACGAATAAGATGATTAAGCAGTTTACTCATGATTTTAAGACATTACATGGCTCTTTGGATTGTAAAAGTCTTCTTAATTGCGATTTTAGTACAGAGCAGGGCAATAAACAGTTTGTAGATATGGACCTTAAGAAGAAGGTTTGTTCAAAATGTATTTCTAGCTCTATTAAAATTGTTGAAGCTATAATAGGAAATAAATAAATTGATAATTAAACTCACAAAATTTGACCCCAAACCCCTAAAGGGGCTTTTAAATACAAAGCCAAGGCCTAAAAGCTTTGGCTTTTTTACATAAACGTAATTCTTTTTTTTATTTTTCCTTTCCCCTCCTTATTTTAAGGAGGGGTGGCGAGCTTGCTCGTCGGGGTGGTTTTTAAATTATAGGTTTCTTTAATATTTTGATAAAAAGAGAATAATGTAAAATCACCTCACCCTCATTCTTCGGGCACTCCTCCTTGAAAATAAGGAGGAGAAAGACTTGATGAGCTTGCTCGTCGGAGTGGTACTCCATTTTAATCATTGAGTTTGCTGAAATATAGTCGAAGGAAGTAAAATGCCGAGGGAAATGGCTATTTCTCTTATTAATTGTCATGCTCTGACTATTAGTAAGCTGTAAATGTCAGGGTATGACTAAAAGCCAAGTCCAAAAACTTCCAATCTGCCGCAAGATACTGTGTTGAATTCCAAATATTTTTTTTGGTCATTGAAAAAATCATTAAATTTGATTGTCGTCTTTCAGTAAGTAAAGATAAATGGTTTGTTTTAAATAGATTATAGACTATTGGTGTTAGTTTTTTTGATGGGCGATTATGTGGTGTAAGGCTAATATAATGTCTATTTGATTAATTCCTAAATGGGAAAAGCTTGAAAAATTGGTTTTCTGATCTATTCCTAAACAGGAAAAGCTTGAAAAAAGGTTTTTTGATCCATTCCTAAACAGGAAAAGCTTGAAAAATTGGTTTTTTGTTCCATTCCTAAACAGGAAAAGCTTGAAAAAAGGTTTTTTGTTCCATTCCTAAACAGGAAAAGCTTGAAAAAAGGTTTTTTGATCCATTCCTAAACAGGAAAAGCTTGAAAAATTGATTTTTTGACCAATTCCTAAACAGGAAAAGCAGAAAACAATATTTTTTATAATCAGTAAATGTTAATTAAAATTTAGAACCAATGGCATTAATTAAGAAAGTATCAACAAGTAGTCGCAATGGCGACACCAGTGCATTATTAACTCTTATTCTAAAAGCATTTGCAACCAACGATTGGAGTGCAGACCTTTATTTAACGCCTATAATTGCTAAGATAAGTGAAACCAATACCTCTCTGATTGAGGCATTAAGACGTTTGAAAGTTTATTCCCAAATGGCAGAGAAAGACTTTACGCGCGATATGGCAATTAGAGCCTTGTTTCAGTTGGTAGAGGGCTATGTTTATATTCCTATTGCAGAAATGAAAGAAGCTGCCTTAGTTGTAGAAGCTGTGCTAGAGCAATATGGCATGGGCATACAAAACGCCGATTATGCCGAAGAGTCGGCTGATGTTGAATCCTTACTTAACGACTTAGCTAAACCCGATGTTGTGACAGCTATTGCCAAAATACAAGGCGTAGCCGAAACCATTTCGGCTTTGGCTGCCAGCCAACAAGATTTCGAAAATGTAGCCTTGCAACAAGCAGAGGGCGAGAGTGTGAAGAATGATTTGCTATCGGCTAGCCAGTTGAAGAAAAATGCCATTGCTGAGATTAACACCAACCTTGTGGGGTATATGAACACCATGGCAAAAGTAAACCCTACAACTTACGAGGCTACGGCCAGAATAATTGCCGAGTTGGTCGATAAAAATAACGAATTGGTGAAACGCCGTTATAAAACTGACGAACCAGATACCGAAATAGTTTAAAGCAACTTATTAAGGGTTTCACAATAGAAGAAACCTCTCGTTCAGAAAAACGATATAAGTCTAGGAATTTGTTTATCAGTATTCCTATCAGAAAAGAGAATGTAAGTCAAGTTACATTCTCTTTTTTTGTTAACTTCGGCATACATTAGTCTTGTTTTATAAGACATTAGTTACTAATGTACACTTATACACCTCAATGAGCTGTGTAAGTGTAAGTTTTAGACTTGATAAAAGAAATATAAGTGTACATACACATTCCCAAGAGTTGGGTATCATGCACGCAAAATCGTCACCATGACTATATTTGAGACAAAGAATTTATTAGTACGCCATCTTGAACAAGAAGATTTGGGGGACTTGTTATGGATTTACAATAATGAGTTAAATATGCGGTTTGTTTCAAAAGGAAAACATGACTGGACAATGGAAGAACTTTGTAGAAAAGTAGAAGCTGTAAATAAAGACTGTAAATTCGGAATTGGGATTTTCATTGTAGAATTAAAATCTACAGGAAAAGTAATAGGAGAAGCCGGACTGTTTAATTCTTTCCAAGAATTCAAAAAATTAGAGTTGGGGTATATTCTTGATTTTGTTTCTTGGGGAAAAGGTTACGGTAAGGAAATCTGCAGTGGACTTTTGAAATATGGATTTGAAGAACTGAAAACGGAGACCTTGATTGCCAGAATGTATGCCAAGAATATTGCCTCAGTGAAGCTATCTGAGAAGTGCGGTATGAAAAGAACAGAAGAAGGAATAGCGGAAAATGGAGAAAGGTATTTCGCTTATGCAAAACATAGTAAGCATGACCTTTAAAAAAAGCACGAATACCCAACAATGTATAAAAAACATAAGTGGCTCAGTGGTTTACGGAAGTTTGGAGCATTTAATCAGCTCCGCCAAATCTGCGATTTGACGGTTTGTTTTAAAACTCTAAATTTGTGTCTAATCGCAAATTTGGCTCAGTGCAACTTGAAAGGAACGTGCTTCGAAATCACTTACGTTTCTTATACTTGACCGTTAGGCACCATTTCAGTTTACGCAAATTCTAAAATAAAATTAACTTATAGATGACAACATTTTTAAATCTAGATTTTGATAAAGATATTTATTGGAAATTTTTTAGAAAACATCTCTTGTATACATTATTGTGGTTTCTTGGAATTTCAATTTTTGTGTTTCGAGTTGATAGTTCGTTACTTAAAATGCTTCCTGAAAATTTACTTTGGATAAATAATGTCGTGCCATTTGTATTTATTGCAATTGTTTTGTTTGTCATGCTTAGAACAAGATGGTACTACAATTTTAGTTTAGTTTTTTATCCATTGTTGTTAATATTTTGGTTCGTACCAAAAACTATTTTAAATAAAGGGAAAATATATCTTCTATCAGGCTATGCAAATTTTATTTACACAAGGATTAAAAGATACAAATCATCTATAGTTCATATTGTCTTGCTAACATCTATAATTCTTTTATTAGTAATAACCGATTCGGACTCAATACGAATCATCAGTATAGTTTATTTTTCATTCTTTTATTTCAAGATCGTCTTAAAGTATGTTGGACAGTCATTTCAGCCAGCTCAATTATTTGGAGCTAATATTGACAAAACTCTTGATGATCTAATTAAATCACCAGAGCATTCTACTAAAATCATAAAAAGCTTTGAGCATAATAAAACAGATGAAAATTTGCCAGAAGATGAGAGGAATTTTAAACGAATTAAACGACTAATAATCGCAAATTCGATAGTTGAAATCTTAGGCACAAACTTGAATAGTTTCAAAGGGAAACGAGCTTTCGTAATTGCATGGGTTTATCAGTTAATAGGATTTGTATTATTGACCTTTACATATTACACATTTATTAATTTAGAACTCTATATAGTAACACCAGAAAGTTTTAAGACAACGTTAGAGCCATCTCTTTTTGACTTTTTTTATTATACCATGAAGACAGTGACCTTTGGCAATATTGAAAGTATAGTTCCTGTAAGTGTACTTGCAAGAATTATAGAAATATTTTCATTTTCGACAGTAGGTGTGTTTATCTTTATAATAGTCACTTCAGTTATCTTTTCATTTAGACAAGATAAAATAAGCGCAAATATTCAAAAGGCAACAGCGGTTTGTACTTCTCAAAATGATTTTATTTCTAAGCATGTTTTCGCAGAGTATAAGGTTGACATTGCAACAGTTCTTTTAGAAACTACATCTATAAGAGAATCAGTGGGAAATATTAAGAATTCACTTGAAAGGATTCTTTAATAAACGGTGTTTAACAACTAAGCGTTCGTGTGGCAGAAACTGCCCAACATGAACGGTGGGTTGACCTAAGCGATGACAGAATTGCTACTTAATGGGGAATAATTTAGTTTGCAAGTTTGTAGTTGTTATACTTTGATTTTGTGAATTGATAACTTTGGTGTTTAGAAAGATTATCCGTTTCTATGCCCAATTGCCTATCCAGTTCACCGTTAGCAGCAAGTAACCCAAAGTCGCAAACTGAATCAATAAAAAATGAATATTGACAAAACTGAAATTCTAAATAAAATTTGCTATACAGAATTGGTTTATGGTAGAATAAATAAAAAATCAATTTCTCAAAAACAGAAATTGAAAAAATGATTTTTGAAGCAATTAGAGAAACACAAATAAATTACTTCCAAAAAATTGGTAAAAATTTTTACATTTCAAACTCTGAAAAAAACATTAAAATTACTGTAAACTCAAATACATTTAGAATTATAACAGCAGATAAAATAGAAAAATGACAAACGGATTTAAAATAATCGGAATTTCAACGCGAACGACAAATAAAGACAATAAATCGCAAAAAGATTTAGAAAAACTTTGGGGGCGATTTTACTCTGAGAATTTAGTTGACAAAATTCCGAATAAAATATCAAACGAAATTGTTTCAATTTATACCGATTACGAAAGTGATTATACCGGAGATTATACGACAATAATAGGTGTTGCTGTTTCTAAGCTTGACGAAATTCCAAACGGATTGATTGGACGTGAATTTCAGCCTGACAATTTTCAAAAATTTATAGCTAAAGGAAAAATGCCAAATGCAGTTGTAAATACTTGGGGTGACATTTGGAATAGGGATAAAGAATTGAACAGGAAATACTCTTACGACTTTGAAGTGTATGGAACAAATTCTCAAAAAGGAGAAAATTCGGAAGTAGATATTTATATAGCAACGAAATAAAAAACCAGCACCCAACAACTAAGCGTTCGTGTGGCAGGAACTGCCCAACATGAACGGTGGGTTGACCTAAGCGATGAGAAAATTGCTTCTTTATGGGGAATAGTCTAGTTTGAAATCTTGTAGTTGTTGTACTTTGATTTTGTGAATAGGCTCTAAATAAACTTTCATCACAAAAGGAGAAACCATTATAATAGTGATTAATCCGTTTAGGAAAACAATTTATAGTAGAACATCACGTTTTATATAAACACAAGATTGTTTAAATAACTATGAAAAACTCAGCTAGCATTATACTCATACTTCTATTACTATTTACATCGTGTAAAAAAGAGAATAACGATTCTTCTTACACTGTTGTTGATATAGAAAACCTGGATGAGGATGGCTTACCCATAATGGATTTTGAGGTTCAGTTGCCTTTAATTGCTGACAATTCTACTTATACTATTGATCTTACAGAATGGGATATTCCTACCGATTACAGTAATGCCATTAAAACAACTGCCAATTTACAAGCAGCGATAGATTGGGCACACGACGAAGCTTATTCTCAAGTAATACTACCAGCGGGTGAATATTTAGTTGGTGAAGATGTAAACGATATTTACCAGGGTGGAATTAATATTTACGATAACACTGAATTCATTTTTAGTGAAGGTGCCATAATTGGTATGGATACGAACAATAAATGGAACTACTGTGTTTTAAGTTTGCATGGCGATAACATAATAGTGAGAGATGGTGTTATTATTGGCGATAGGGATACACATATTTTTACACCGCGAGAAAGTGATGGAAGTACGGCGCACGACGAAGGGCATGGTATCTGCATTAAGGAGAACAACAATGTGTTAATCGATAATATGGAGATTCGTGATTTAACTGGTGATGGTTCTTTAGTACTTGAATCTAATGATGTTACGTTTACGAATAATAGGATTTATAATAACCGACGACAAGGTATTTCGGTTGTTGGTGGTGTTCGTATTCAAATTATAAATAACGAAATACATCATATGAACGGGACTTCACCACAATTTGGAATTGATATTGAGGGAGCTGGTCGTGAAGATAAAGACATATTGATTCAGAATAATTATTTTCATCATAATACAGGTGGCGACATTGTAAATGCTTCGGGTACAAATGTATATATCCTAGACAATACGATGGAACAAGGGGATGGTAGCAAATATGTTGATGGGCCTATTGTTAGTTGGCATAAGACACATAATATTATTGCCCGAAACACCATTACTATGGTTGATGGTTCGGTAAACGGACGTTTGGGTTATATTCAATATTCTAGCGGTGGGGACAAAGGACATAATCGGGCTACCTATGTGCACGATAATGTAATGAATAGCTGCGGTATGTATATGTATAAAAGCTCGGGTGCTGATGTACGTCGAAACAAATTTTTAGGCTATTTTGTGGCTTTTTCAGATTTTGAAAACGTTATACTCATCGATAATTTAGTGACGTATTCAGATGTGTATACAAACCTCAGATACTGTTGGTCGTATCGTTTCAAAAACGCTACTGGTTTGGCAAGTGGTAATTATTTAGGTGATGAGTTAGTAGAAATTCCATTGATGGAGAAAGAACCTTACACCATGCAATGTGTGGTTGATGGTTGGTAAACTAAGCTAAATTGTACGACGATAATTCGAGGTAGAAAGAATAAATAAGGTTTTCCAAACCAAATGAAAACAAATATTGGTTAGAAATATTAGAACATTTTCTATTTGTAGAATTGGATAAATTTGTGATTATGCCCAATCATGTACATGGGATAATTATAATCAATAAATCGGATGATGGGCAATCTAATAAAGGTATAGATGTAGAGACGCCCAATTTGGGTGTCTCTACCACAACCACGACAAACAATATGACCACTATGGCATCAAAAAGATGGAAACCTGAAACATTGGGGGTAATATATATTGATTCATATCTTCTCTAATAATAAGTACTGTGTACTGGAATTTATCCTTAAATTTAAGAGATTCGATCAGAAAAATAGGGTAGAGACGTAATGGTTTAGAACTAAATAGTTTAAAATGTCAGAGAAATTCCAAAATAAATATAGAATAAAATCTACTCGCCTACAAAATTGGGATTATGGTAGCAATGCCGCCTATTTTGTCACCATTTGCACACAGAATAGAGAACATTATTTTGGTGAAATTACTAATGGGATAATGCAATTATCTGAAATAGGGTATATAGCAAACAAATATTGGTTAGAAATACCAGTACATTTTCTATTTGTAGAATTGGAGGAATTTGTGATTATGCCAAATCATGTACATGGGATAATTATAATCAATAAATCGGATGATGGGCAATCTAATAAATGTATAGATGTAGAGACGCCCAATTTGGGCGTCTCTACCACAACCACGATAACCAATATGACCACCATGGCATCAAAAAAATGGAAACCTGCAACATTGGGGGTAATTATAAATCAATACAAAAGAATATGTACGATTAACGCCCGAAAAATTCATGCCGATTTTGTGTGGCAACCCCGATTCTACGATCATATTATTCGTAATGACGAATCATTACATAAAATCAGGGATTACATTCATAATAATCCCTCGACATGGAAGGATGATAAATTTTATAAATAGTAATTATTACTCTATAAGATCTACTAATTATGTTTAGACTTACTGTGCTAAAATAGGGCTTGTTGTTATTCTAGTTCCTATACTTTGTTATCACAAAAATAAGTGAGACTCTCAGGTTTAGTTTTCGTCATGTCCCATTTTCTATCGGGATGACTATTAGTAAGCTGTAAATATTAGGGTATGACTAAAAGCCAAACCCACAAAACCTTTCCGCAAATTGATTCTTTCTATTTAACTCATATATTATAGTTTTACTTAATTTATTATTAATTACATCATTATTTTTCTAAATTTGGTGGAGTTTAATATATAGACTTGTATTTACTATTGGGCTGTATTTAAGAACTATTTCTAAATCTGAGAAATTAGAAGAAAAAGCAACTAGCGAAGAATCCTCGGTAGTTCGTTAAGAAAGGAAACGTAATTTTAATTAGAATTCATAAACAATGGAAAACATTGATTTTAGTATTGACTCAAAAGAGAAAAGTAAATTAAGTAAAGGCGCAAAAATTTTCAGTTTTGTGTTCGGGTTAGTTCTGATTATAAATAGCGTATTGTATGTTCAGAAATCAATAAAGCTAGATTCTTTCGATAGTATTATATTCTTTAGTGTCATCGTTTATGCAGCTGTAGGTATTCTATTTATAAGTCGTGTATTTGTTGGTCGTGATTTTATGAGTCCTCGAAAATATATTTCTTTGACTAGTGATTCTATAACAATAAAAAGACAATTTAAGAAAGAGGAGCAACTGGAAAAAGGTGTAATCGAATGGATAGCCATAAAGCCATCTAGCATTAGTATAAAGACTAATGAATCGATGGTTGACTTTAATCTAAATTGGATATCATACAATGATCTTCAACTTTTACGAGGACAGTTTGCAGAATTTTGTGACAGAAATAAAATAGAGATTAAATAATATATAGCGGATAAGGCTAAGAGGCGAATATTTTACAAAATTTACATTAAAAGATATGCAACTAAATAGTAAATTTTTAGATTTTGTAAAGAGTTTTGTAATTATGCTTTTTATAATGATGGTGTGTTTTTTACTTATCGATTTATATGTCCCGATAAAAAGACTGTTGATGGGAGATAATTTGAATATGAGTGAGATTCTATCATATTTAGAATTTAAAAAACATATTCCGTTTGTGATTGCTGTTTCATTTGGATTAGCAGTTGGAATGAATAGGAAAAAAAACAAAAGTGAAAGCTAGCTTGATATAAAGAACAGCAACAAAACTTTATTGTAAGTGATTTTTGAAGGATTTAGATTTCGAATAAAGCTTAAGACTCAATGAGAAGAGTTAAGAGAGAGGTGTTTCTTGAGAATTAATAAAGCCCATAATAAAAGCTGATTTGTATTGGATGTTGACGAGTTGTTTTCTCCCTGTAATCAAGGAAACTTAGGTCGATTTTTAAATGAATTTAAATAAAACTAAAAAAAAATGAAAGACATAATTGAAATTCCATTTAGCAAAAAGAAACTTTATCTAGGCATTATAGGTTCTTTAATGTTTGTTGTAGCAGGAGTTTGGATTTTTTCTAATGCTGAACTCTATCAAAAATTTCCGTTAGAATTTATGAGAAATTCAATTGTAATTAAGAGTATTGGTATAATTGGTGTCTTATTTTTTGGACTGACTGGTCTAATTGGAATTAAAAAGCTATTTGATAAAAAAGCAGGATTAATAATTAATAGTGATGGCATTATAGATAATTCGAATGGTTTGAGTGTTGGGCTAATTGAGTGGTCTGATATTTTAGGAATCAGAGTTAAACGCGTACTGACAAATAAATTTTTATTGATTGATATTGCAGATCCTGAAAAATATATTGGAAAAGCTAAAAGTGGAATGAAAGCGAGAGGAATGCGTTCAAATATGAAAATGTATGGCACGCCGCTTTCAATAATTTCGAATACCTTAAAATATAATTTTGGAGAATTGGAAAAAGTTGTTCAAACTGAATTTGAAAAAAATAAAAGCAACAAGTCGTAAAACTTAAATTTTATGGGATGTTAAGAGTTGATTACTCTCGATAACCTAGAAAATATAGCAAGACTGCTAATCCTCATATAAAGCCAAAGCCTCGAAGGTTTTGGCTTTTTTAATGTTCCCAGTTAGTAAGGTTTTGTCCCTATCAGATTATTTAATAGCACGAGAGAAGTTCATTATCAGGTAACAAAATCTATAGCTTTTGGCTTATGACTTGTTTCTTCGATTTGCGATTGATAATCAAGATTCCCGAAACAATGAGTAATCCACTTATAAGGTGATAGAAGTGTAATTTTTCTCCCAAAAGTATAAAAGCAACTAAACCACTAAACAACGGTAATAGGTAGTATATCATGCCTGCTGAGACGGCTCCAATCTTTTCAATAGCTTTATTCCACGATAGAAACGAAACTAGGGAAGCACATACGGCTATATAGAGAATTGAGCCAATTATGGGCAGAGTGAAAACGACTTCTTGACTGGTGTTAGAAACCCAAAGGTGAAAGGGTAAAAGTAAAATGGCTCCAATTGCAAAAGTTGAATATTGAAGGGTAATAATGCTCATTTGTTTGTCTTTGTTCTTAATCAAATGGCTATGAACAGCAAACATAAAAGCAGCCAATAGCATTAGAGGATCTCCTTCATTTAAAGTCAAATCCAAAAGGTTTGAAGGATGTCCTTGGCTTGCGATACTAATTACTCCAGATAAGACGACTAGGATACCTAAAATCTTTTTTAAACCTAATCGTTCCTTGAAAAATAGGATAGAGATGAGGAGTATAAAAATGGGAAAGGTGAGCATGATTAAAGACATGTTGACTGCCGTTGTAGATCGTCCTGCAAAATAAATAAGCGTATTAAATATACTAACACCCAGTAGAGCTGTAATAAAGAGATAGGGGAAACGTTTTTTTATAATGCTCCATTCTTTTTTTACAGATTTAATAGCAAAAGGCGTAAATATAAGGCTTGCCATAAACCAGCGATAGAATGCTAAGCTAAAAGGATGAATACTTTCCGAAAGACCTCTTGAGACAACAAAATTACCCGACCAAAATGCCGTTGCCAATAAAGCAAAGCCCATACCGATTAAGAATTTATTGTTTTTCATTTAAAGCCTATTTCACCAATTGTTATCTAATAATTAAGTCTTAATGATTTGATTGTTCTTGTGTAAAAACAAAGCGTGAATATAAGGTTTTATATTCACGCTTTATATTTGTCTGTATACTTATTTATTGTGCGATGGAATTGATTGAAGTTTCTATTTTGTTCTCATTTTTATTTTTTTAAAATATGATTATGAAGTGTCTTGAGAGTCTTTATGTTATCATAATTGTAATGATTATTCATATAGGTTATAATTTGAAATAGTGTTAGATTTGTTTTTAGCAAAAATTACAAATAAAAGTCAACAGTATTTCGTGTAGCGTTCATGTACTATGTAATAGCAAGAGCTTGTTTTCGGATTTCTTGTGAAATATGTATCTCTTAATACTTCAATTTACTGTTGGAAAATTTGATTGAGATGACCCTGTATTTGTAATAATTAGATCTAAATAGAAAATAATTACATAAATATCAATATTAAAACACTTATCAATTGTAAAGTATAAGTGAAATTACCTAAACCTAAATTACTATGTTAAAATCTATGAAACGACTTTGTGTCGTCATGTTTGTGGGTATTTTATTGGCAAGCCCGGTTTATTCACAAAATAAAATGTGGGAAGTTGATCTTAAAGATGCTCTATCTCAAGTTAATTGGATTGAACAAACAAATGAAGGATTCATCTTGGCGTCTGGAACCAATGGATTAATGGCTCTTAATAACAAAACAGGAGAGACTTTGTGGCACAATAATGAATTGAGGGGAGCTGTTAAAGGTTCTTTAAAATTAATTGATGGTTTACCAATCTGTTATATTGATTTTGCTGAAAAAGGTGTAATTCTTAATTCCAGTAATGGAGATATTTTATATGACACCCAAAAAGATGGTGTACGTGTTTTGAATTATAGTATTTATAGTGATAAGAATTTAATACTATTCGAATTGTCGAAAGGTGAGGGTACTGCGTTGATGAGTTTTGATCTAAAAACTTTGAAAAAACAGTGGCTTACTGAGCTTGGAAAGGCATACAAACTTTTTGGTTTTAAATATGATAAAAGAATTTCTAAAGGACCTTTCTTCACAAATGATGAAAGTATTATTTTAGGTATAACAAACAATATTTATAATCTTGATTTAAAAACAGGAAAGATTATTTGGTCATACGAAGGTAAGAAAGCGGTGAAATCTTTAATCTACTCACCATTAAATGATTGTTTGTATGTTGGAATACGTAAACACAAAATGTTGATAATTCTGAACCCCAAAACGGGAGAAGATATTACACCAAGTAAATTTAAGTTGAAAGGTGAGTTGGTAGATGTGATTAAAGATCAGGATGGTAATTTAATTTTAGTAGAAAATATTGGTTTCAATATTATTAACCCTGAAACAAATGGAGCTATTTGGTCGAAAAGAGCTAAAATAGCAAACCTTAGTGAAGTTATACCACATGAAAAAGGGTATATCGCTGTGGTTAAAGATGAAAAAGCAGGTTATATTTATATGTTCGACAAAAATGGGAAAAGAATATGGGCTCAGGGTCTTAAAGGTTACATTTATTACGTAGCTAGTACTTCTAAGGGAGTCATGTTTATTTCAACTGAAAATTCTAATATCTTAGATTTTGAAAAAGGGAAAAAGGTTTGGAAAAAGACAATTAAATTTAAGGCTATTCCTGCTGTTACCTTTAATCCTAAAGAAAATAAAGTTGTGCTTTTTGAAAATAAAAAAGGATACAAGTTTGATTTGGAAACAGGCGATATTGAACAGTTTGCTGATGATATTAAATTAGAAAAAGTATCAAAATCTACACCTTTAGAGGCTGAGTATATCGCTAATTCAGGATACCTATTGACAACTCCTCAACACATTTCTCTTTTAAATTTTGATGGAACTTTACAATACACGAAGTATTATAAACCAGCTTCATCAGTCAAAGGATTGAAAAGTTTAGCAAAATTTGGTTTGTTGGCTGCTGGTATCGATTTTGATATCGATGGAGCATTGGATAATATCAATAAATTGAAAACTTTTACAACAGGTAGTCCATTGACTAATGACGATACTGGAGATGCTGATGTTCAGGTGGATGAAATTGCAGGAATGTCAGTTGGTAATAGTGCAAAAGGAGAAATGCGCGAGATTTTTAGAGTGACTCGCGAACGCTATTATAATTCTAAAAAAACCAAAGATGCTCAGTTCATTGTAAATGCAGTAAAAGAGGAAATTGGTAAAAAGCATTTTATTTATAAAGTTGACAAGAAATCTGGTAATGTTGATTACAAGATAGAGTTATTAGATAAAACACCAAGTTATTTAATTGATGAGGTAGATAATGTTATTGTCTTGAATGAAAAGAATCATTTGATCAGCTCCTATCAACTATAGGCTTATCAATTAATAAGAATAAAAGGAGATTGTTTTCGAAACAATCTCCTTTTTATATGTCTAAACTATTGTTATAATCACATTAAACTGCGGATAAGAAGATCTTATAATTAGTGATCTTAGTACTGTGGGCAATTTTGGAATTTACTTCATCTCTACAATGGTAACAGGATATAAACTGTTGTTTCATAAAAAAGAGGACTTTCCATTAATAGGAAAGTTCTCTTCATAATTAGAGTCAATTTATTTTTATTCGTATTGGAGTGCTTCAACAGGATTTTGAGTGGCGGCTTTCCATGTTTGCCAGCTTACGGTTAGTATGGCAATTATGAGTGCAATAAGACCAGATAGTGCAAATATCCACCAGCTGAGTTCAATACGGTAGGCAAAGTTGCTTAGCCAATCTTTTGCAATATAATAGGCTATAGGGCAAGCAATAAGAAAGGCTACAAGCACCCATTGTGTATATTCTTTGATCAACAGTATCAGAATTTGAAATGATGTAGAACCGTTAGCTTTTCGAATACCAATTTCCTTGGTTTTGTGCTGAATGCTAAATGATGACAGAGCAAACATACCCAATATGGAAAGGATAATAGCTATGATTGAAAATAGTGTTAAGGTTCGCATCTCCTTGTATTGATTCATGTAAATCCGTTCATATAAATCGTCAACAAACTCATATTTAAAAGGATTATCTGGCGATAAAACGTCCCATTCCTTCTTTAATATTTTAAGAGCTTCAGCTTTCCTATTGGGATCAATCTTAGCAATAAAAGTACTATTGAACATCTTCTTGGCTGCCATTACCATTGGCTTTTCCTTAGAGAACATGTCTCCGTAGTGTAAGTCACCTATAACGGCAATGACTTTTCCTTTTTTAAACACTTCAGGAGCTTCAAAATTATATTTGAATGATTTGCCAATTGCATCTTCAGGTTTCTGAATGCCCAATACTTTTAACGCTGATTGATTTAAAATATATTTTTCTTGAAACCCAGGGTGTTCTTTAGTGTATTTATCAAAAACCTTTCGAGTCGCTTCGTGATTAGGATTCATATCATTTATTCCCATTGCAAGTCTTTCCCATTCAATGGATGAGGTGATTCCCATTTCAAGTGTTCCGGCCAAAGGTTTGATATCAAATATTTTGAAGAAATCTGATTCAATAGAAAACAGATTAAGTTTTTTTTCGACTGATTTATCAACGCCTTCCATCTCTACAGGAGATGAAAAAGGCATATTAAGTCCGGGTTTATAGAAGGCTGCACTGATGTTTCGAATTTCAGGATGTTTTAAACAGGATTCCTTTAAGACTTCATATTTCTGAATCATTGGATAAGGAACCTCTTGCATAATAATGATAGATGATTTTTCATTGCCAGGATGTAAATCATTGACTAAATCGATTTGTTTGTGCAAGACAATAGTTAGTATAATAGCAGCAATGGAAAGTGTAAACTGGAAAAGCAATGAGGCTACAAATTTCTTTGATCCTTGATAAGGTGAGCGAGCTAAGTTTTTTGAAACTTTCGTTGTAACTAAAGGTAGAAGTGAAGATAAGGCAAAGATCAGGTAAAAAACGAATGTGATCCAAAGCATATTGAAACCTGAGAAGCTAAGATTAAAAGCTGAACCGCTAATGGAATCAAATTTATAAGCTAAAAGCCCACCCAATAGAATAGCAAAACTGATGGGAATGAGTGATCGTGTGAAAATGATTCTAGCCAGATCAGAATGAGATGCGCCATTAATCATACGGATTTTATAATTCTTAAGATCAGTTACAAACTGCACGTAATTCAAATTGGTGTAGTTGATAAAAGCGATCAGAAAAACAATAAAGCCACCAATAATTAGAATAATTACAGATGTTATGCTACCATTCATACTGAGTTCATCAGTATTATGACTGTATAAATGGATATCCCTTAAAGGCATTAGTTGAGAAATGGGCTCAGGTTCTCCTTCTTTCGTGTTTTTCCCCCATTGTGCATTAATTAACTTTTTAAGAGAAGCCAAGTTACTTCCTTTTTGTAATAACAGGTAAGTGTATGTCTCAAAATTACTGATATCTTCATTATCTTTTATCGAAAATAGTAAATCAGCTTTAAAATGGGAATTGTCTGGAAAGTTTTCCATAACACCAACAACGGTATAGCTCCCCGATTTGGAATACAAATATTGAACTTCAATCTTAATCTCTTTACCAATGGCATCTTCTGTGCCAAAGTAAGCCAAAGCTGTTTTTTTACTAATGACGACCTGATTGGGTTGATCAAATAAGACTTTTCTATTTCCTTGAAGTAACTTAAAATCGAAAACTTTGAAGAATTGCTTGTTAGTGAAAATAAGACCGTCACTTGAAAATTTGTTTTTGTTAGCTGTTATAATGGTATTATCAGGATGAATAATTCGAACGATTTCCTTGATTTCTGGAAAATTGTCATAAAGAGAAAGAACGAGTTTACCATCTATGCCTGAAATTGGGGGTAGTCCTATAGATTGTGGATTTTGAATAGTGATACGGTAAATATCGTCCGCATTTGAATGGAAGTTATCGTAGGAGAGTTCCTTTTGTGCAAAGGTAAATATGATAAGCGTAACAGCAAAGGCCAGTCCTATGCCTAAGGTGTTGATGCCATACCATTTTTTATTCTTTAGTATTTGATTTAATATCATGGGTTTGAGATGTTAGCTTAGTAATTAATCGTTGCGAATTCTTTGGCGGTTTTCTCTGTCATTACTTCGCCATCGAATAGGCGAATAACACGATGTGCAAATTCAGCATCACGCTCTGAGTGAGTCACCATTACAATCGTCATTCCTTCGCTGTTAAGCTCGGTAAGCAGGTTCATCACTTCCAATCCAGTTTTAGAATCGAGATTACCTGTAGGTTCATCGGCAAGTAGGAGTTTTGGATTGGCTGCTACGGCTCTGGCAATGGCTACACGCTGTTGTTGTCCACCCGATAGTTGTTGAGGGTAATGGTTTTTGCGATGTCCAATCTTCATGCGATCCAGAACCTCTAAAACTCGGGCTTTTCTATCACTTTTGCTATTGTTAAGATAGGTTAGGGGTAATTCCACATTGCGGAATACATTCAGTTCATCAATTAGGTTAAAGCTTTGGAATACAAAATTGATATTGCCTTTACGTATAATGTTACGTTGACTCTCTTTTTGATGACCGACTTCTTGTCCATTAAAATAATAGTTGCCAGAAGTAGGAGAGTCGAGCATGCCTAATATATTGAGTAGTGTAGATTTCCCACAACCCGAAGGCCCCATAATAGCAACAAATTCACCTTTTTTTATGTTGATATTGATTTGGTTGAGAGCAGTAGTCTCAACCTCTTCGGTTTGGAATCTTTTACTTAGATTTTCAATTTTTATCATGTCAATAATTTTGTGAAACGATTGATGTATGGATTAGATGAAATGAAAGCAAGCTGTAAATTTGAATGCACAATTGCTTATGAGTTCATATTTATGTTCTAAACCAAATGTTCAATTGGTATGCCATAGTTCACTAGGTAAAGTAAATCAGACACTTGTCTTGTTAAGTTGCTACTAATCTGATATGCAATTGTAAAATAATGAAAATTGACTGTAAGAATATTTTACACTATGTGCTGATATTTGTTAAGAATTTTTACTTTTGAAAAGCTAAAGTTATAAAATTATGTCTACTGGTAAAATCTTAATTGTCGATGATCAAAAATCGGTATTAATTGCATTACAACTCTTACTTCAGGATGAGTTTGATGAGGTGCTTACACTTTCTAATCCGAATAGTTTAATTAGTACTCTCGAAAATCACTCCATTGATGTGGTGGTATTAGATATGAATTTCTCTGCAGGTATTAATACAGGT
This sequence comes from Ancylomarina sp. 16SWW S1-10-2, assembly GCF_009669305.1. Classification (GTDB taxonomy): domain Bacteria; phylum Bacteroidota; class Bacteroidia; order Bacteroidales; family Marinifilaceae; genus Ancylomarina. The sequence goes on along the minus strand of NZ_SADB01000022.1, from coordinate 17,163 downwards.
AACGAAGGACTTTTTTGGTTGAATAAAATATTGGAGCTAGACTCTAAACTTAGTATTATTCTTCTGACAGCTTATGGTGATGTGGAACTGGCCGTAAAAGCCATCAAGAAGGGAGCAGTTGATTTTGTTCTGAAACCTTGGGATAATCAGAAACTAATAGCAACTCTTAAAACAGCTATCCAATTACGTCGATCTAAGCTTGAGATTGATCGTTTACAAGGCGAGAAGAAATCATTAACTCAGATTTTGAATAAGAATGGTACACAAATGATTGGTCGATCGAAAGCCATGCTTAATCTCTATGCTATTATCGAAAAAGTGGCTCGCACGGATGCGAATATCCTTGTTTTGGGAGAAAATGGGACAGGGAAAGAACTCATTGCTCGAGAGATTCATGCTCAGTCTAAGCGATCAGATGCTGTATTAATAAGTGTAGACATGGGTGCCATTACAGAATCACTATTCGAGAGTGAGTTGTTTGGGCATGCTAAGGGTGCTTTTACCGATGCTAAATCAGAAAAATTGGGTCGTTTTGAGTTGGCATCAGGAGGAACTTTATTTCTCGATGAAATAGGTAATTTGTCTTTGTCCATGCAAGCCAAATTGCTATCGGTTTTGCAAACGCGTCAGTTAATTCGTTTGGGAGATAATACCATTCGTGAGATTGATATTCGCTTGGTTTGTGCCACCAATAAGAACCTACTTCAAATGGTTGCAGATGGCGAATTTCGTGAAGATTTACTTTATCGGATTAATACAATTCAAATAGATGTGCCTCCTTTGAGGGAAAGGGCTGACGATATCGCTATTCTAGCAGAATTTTATCTGCGAAAATATGCCACGAAATATGATAAATCCAAATTGAAATTCTCCACTAAAACATTGGATAAGCTAAAGTCATATTTATGGCCTGGTAATGTGCGAGAATTACAACATACGGTTGAGAAAGCTGTGATTCTAACCGATCATATTGAGTTGATGGCTGATGAGTTTCTTTTTCATCAAACGGTAAAAAGCAAAACGGCTTATAAACCAACTCGCATAGCCGATATGGAGAAAGATATGATTTTGACAGCTTACGAACATCACGAAGGCAATATGAGTCGTATGGCAAAGGAATTGGGTGTTACCCGACCTACACTTTATAATAAACTGAAAAAGTATGATTTATAAGAAACTGTTCTTCCAAGTCTTATTAAGATTGAGCTTTATAGTCTTGTTGTCTCTTTTAACAGGTTGGCTTATTTGGGGAAGTGCATATCCTTTGTTTTCAATTGGGAGTATGCTTCTTATCTTATTATCGAGCTATAAATTGCTTGTGTATTTGAACGCTACTAATCGTTTGCTTAGTCAATTCTTTTTGGCAGTTAAAAATGATGAAACTGCGCTTAACTTACGGCATGCCGATAAGGGTAAATCTTTCAATGACTTGCGTGATAGTATGCAGGGCGTGAATCAAATTATCAAGAATCTACGTGTGAAATACCAGCAAAAGGAGATTTTGAGTGATGCCATTATTGAGAACGCGGCTGTGGGTATTCTTACTTTTAATTCTCAGGGCTTAGTTGAAAATATTAATCGAAAAGGACGCGACCTTTTAGGTGTGCACCACTTGGTGAGTATAAAAGCCTTACTAAAAACAGATTCCAAGCTGGTTGAACTCTTTCAGAATATAAAAGCAGGAGAAAGCCGAGTATTGAAGACCTCTGTAAACCAAAAATCTTTGCATTTGATTGTATCTTGTACTCGAATAAAGCTTAATACTGACAATTGGAAATTGCTTTCCTTTTCGGATATTAAAAATGAAATGGATGCCACTGAATTAGAATCTTGGCAGCGATTAATTTCAGTCTTGACACATGAAATAATGAATTCCATTGCACCTTTAACTTCGCTTTCAGAGACTTTGGCTCGTACCTATTCTCAAATTGATGCTGAATCGGTTATTGGAGAAAAGAACCTTTCGAAAACTCGTTTGGGTTTGCAAGTAATTCAGGAGCAAGGCGAGGGTTTAATGAATTTTGTAGACTCATACCGACAATTGACTCGTATTCCTAAACCACAAATAAAAACGCTTAGCATTCAGCATTTATTAAATCATGTAAAGGCATTACTCACTTTAGATGAAGATACACGTATTCAATATGACTTTTCAATTGAGGAGGCTGATTTATCTATTGAGGCTGATGAAAAACTCTTGGTTCAGGTTTTGGTTAACTTAATTAAAAATGCGCAACATGCGATTCTCGAAAAGGGACGCATTCAAATTCATGCTTGTACTGTTGATGAAGATAAAACTCAAATTAGTATTTCGGATAATGGAGTAGGAATTAAAGCTGAAGATATGAAGAATATTTTCGTCCCATTTTTTACAACGCGCGAAAATGGTTCAGGTATTGGTCTGAGTATCACGCGTCAAATTATGCGCTCACATCAGGCTAAAATTAGAATGGAATCTGTTTATGGTGAAGGCTCTAGAGTAGAGCTTATTTTCTAGTGACCCAATAAATAGTTATAAAGGTCAATAGTTAGGAATATCTAAATTCGAATTGATATTTTTTGTCATAATTCTTTCTACAATATTATTAAATATACTTTGTTTTCTTTGTAAACGATTTAATCGGGAACCTGAAGAAACTATGAGTCGTTTCGCTTAAATATTTTCATCTGTCGTCCCTAAGGGACTTTTTTTGTTTGCATTTTAATTCTGCTACCATACTTTCAGCTCTCTGAGCTTTTCTTTAAAATTGTTTAGGGATCTCTCTCTTTTTTAGTTCCGTTAGGAACGCTAGTATGGTAGTTCGTGTATTTCATGTTTTTTTAGAGCTCCTTAGGAGCGATACCCCTGATCCAGAGGTTGATATTTGCCAGATATTCTTTACAGTTTCATCTGTTTTGAAGCGTTAAGCATACTCTAGGAGGTTTTAATCTTTGAAAATATCCATAAACCATGGATCATCTTAACAACTAAAATATGCATTTATCTATTGATCTCTAAAAATTTTAAAATTTTTGATCTCGATTAAGTTATAGGTTTACCGCTAATTAGAATTAAAGGAGATGGCTTAAAAAGCAATCTCCTTTATATCTATGTCTCTATGCTAGCTGTTATCTAACAAAGTTGGTCATTATTTTGCTTTCTTTACTTGGTGCTTCTACTTTGTCTTTCCCATTTTCCATGAGTTGAAGTAGGTAGGCCATATTTTTACCAAGAACTCGCATAATCTGAACACCTTCTTCATCTTTATGCACATCTCCAGGCATCGTACCATGAATTACATTCCAGTAGTTCGATGTAGGAATCATCATTTCAGAGTAAGTTAGGTAGTTGTTCAATTCGTTGAAAGCTGGTAAACCTCCCGATCGACGAACGGCTGCAATTGATGCACCTACCTTATGACGGAATAAGTTTCCATTTGCTCCAGAAACGTAAAAGGCACGATCGAGAAAAGATTTCATACTCGCACTTAATGCTGCGTAATGTACAGGAGAACCGAGTATAATACCATCAGCTTCTTTCATCTTTTGAATCCAAAGGTTAACATCATCTCCTTTAATCACACACTTTTCGTCTTTATTCTTAAAACACATATTACAGCCTGTACAAGCTTTTACATTTTTAAGACCAACCGAAATAATTTCAGTTTCAATGCCTTTTTCTTCCAATTGTTCGCATACCAATTTAAGTGCATGGTACGTATTACCTTCTTTTTTAGGACTTCCGTTAAGTGCGACGACTTTCATATTGTTTGATTTATTGTGTTTTTTAGAATTGTTTTTTGATGATGTAAATTTACGATCATTAAAGATAATGAATGGTAATGAATTGTTAAAGCATCTTGGAAATTTATCCGATATGAACTATTTCGCCTCTTGAGGACATCGGCAATGGCAGCTGGGGACCCGTAGATGAAGAAGGCGTTAAAAACGAAATGCTGTTTGAGCATAGCGAGTTCATTTTGTTTAGTCTTTAAATCGTAATGGGTCAGCGAATGCCGCAGTCTTGAATTTTTGGTACTTTTCTTTCAAGAAAAAAGTACATACCCGACCGGCAAGGACATTAACTACTTACAGTTTCTTCAAATTAGCCCACTGAGGAGCAAAGCTTTTTTCTCCGAACTTACCAAAATCACAAGTGATTTCTTTAGCTGTACTACTAATAACAATTCCTTCACCATATTTTGGATGACTAATTTTCATATCCTTTTTCCAAGGGCTATCATTAGATTCTTGAGGAGCGTCTGGCGTAGTAATTATTTCCGGTTTTGTAGCTTCAATACGTTCGATAAGCGCCGAAGGGATAGCATTAAGAAAATAGGATGGTCCTTCTTCGGCATTCCAGGCTGTACTTTGGCTATGCCATGATATTTCCATATTGTTTTTGGCACGAGTAAGGGCGACAAAGAGTAAGCGTTTTTCTTCCCGTAAATGTTTAGGACCTCCTTTTTTTCTATTTAGAGGAATAAGACCAGAGTTAGCTCCACTCAAAAAAACATAATCAAACTCCAGTCCTTTAGCCGCATGTATTGTTAGCAAACGAACACCATCTTCTATTTTTTTTAGGCCTGTATTAATTTGGAAATGACCTTCCAAACTCACTTGTCCCATAGCAGCTTGATAGGCTTCTAGAAGATTTCCAAAGCTCTGATTTTGCACGTAAAGTTGTAGCTCCTCTATGGCCTGTTTTACCTGATTCACATGCTCTTTGTAATGAGCAGAAATAGGCTTTAGAACTTGTTCTAAATTTAAATTGCTGTATACATCTAAGTCCGTTTTTGAGTTTAATAGCTGATTATGGAAAGCCAATAAGGCATTTCCCAATTTGATATGAATGCTTTCTTTGGGATATTTAAACTGAAGGAAAGCTGTGAAAGCCTCTAGCTTGTTGTTAAAACTTTTGTCTTTTATGAACTTGCCAAAGGCATTGAGTAGTGCTTTACTACTTTTGATACAACCAAAATCACTTGAAGTGAAAACGGATAAAATACTGTCTATGTCGTTGATTTGTAAAGCTGATAAAAGCACCTTCTTAAGCCAATATAGGGCAGGATAATCTTTCAAAGTACTCTTACTAATCACCTGAAAAGGAATGCCTTCTTTCTGGAAAATAGATTCGAAAATACCTATTTGCTGGCGGGTACGAAATAGAACGGCAATTTGTTCCCAAGGTGTACCTTCAGAATGTATGGTTTTAAACTGATTGGCATAATAGAAGGCCTCTTGGTTATCGTCGAAGTGATTGACCAAACGTAGTTTATTACCTGCTGTTCGTGTGGCTTGTAAATCGTTTTGTTCGTCGTTAAGCAAATAGGATGCGGCGCTTAAAAGTTGACCTGAAGTTCTATAGTTCAGAGGTAAACGCATCATTTGGCAGTTTGTGTCTGCGATATAGCTTTCAAAAATTTGATCGGTACTTCCTCGCCAAGCATAAATACTTTGATTGGGATCGCCAACTGCAAAAAAAGAGCTGTCCTTTACCGAAAGGTAGTTCAATAGCTGTACTTGTTCGCTGTTACAATCCTGAAACTCATCTACAATTATCCATTGAGGATTTAGAGAGCATTCCTGTTTTAAAAGCCAATTGACGATGGAGATTAAGTCATCAAAATCCATCAGGTTATTAGCCTGTTTTTCCTTTCTGGAGATATCTAATAGGAGAGGGAGCTCGTCCTCATTTTTCATATTAGCATAAAGAATCTGCTTCTCGTTGCGATAGAGTTTCAATCGCTGATCTAGTTTATTCTGATATTTAATATCAAGCTCATTTGTGAGAATTAAACGCTGAAGAAATTCAACCTGAGCTTCCTTATCCATAATAGAAAAGGCTGGTGTAAATCCTAATTTACTTAATTGAGGATGTTCTTTTATTAGCTGACGTGCCACGGAATGAAAGGTACCGAAATAGCGAAGTTCTTCTGACTGAATTGGTTCTAAATCCTCATAAAAATAGAGAATGCGTTCCCTAATTTCACGAGCTGCCTTATTCGTAAAGGTAAGAACCACCATTTTTGAAAGAGGAATACCTTTTATAAAATGTAAATAGAGAATTTTATGCGTAAGAACGGTGGTTTTTCCACTACCTACCATAGCACTTAAAAGGACTTTAGTATTATCAGAAAAAACGGCCTGCAATTGATAGTTATTAAGCGTCTCGAGAGCTTGTCCTAGTTTTGAATTCTTCTCACTAACCACTTTTATATCGACACTATAACTCTCTTTAGGTTCGGTAAACCTATCCTTAGGTATTACAAGGCCATGTTGAGGTACAGCCTGAGCTTCGAAGGCAGAAATGGGATCAAACTCATTGCCTTCAAACTCAGTACTTCTTAGTTTTCTATGTAGATTTTTTAAACTCACCCGTTCAATTATGAATTAGTAATTATCAATTAATAATTTTGATTTATAAAAAAGGCACTTGAGCTAAAGATGAATTTTTAATTATGTATTCGTTACTCATAACTTTTTACACATCGACTCCGCTCAGTGTACGGCTTTTTATTCATTGACTTTAACCTTTAACCTTTAACCTTTAACCTTTTTCACTTTATCCTTGTGACTAATTATTAATATACCCCTTTCCATTGTTCATGATACGTTGCAGTTTCAACTGGTTTTTGATATTAGCCTCACCATTATCGGAGCGTAAGTGTAATTCAAAGTGTTCTGGCAGATTCATGACTTTAGCCAATTCGGCTTCAATATCTTTGATAACCTCTGGCTTTTGTGCTAGTTTTAAACTGCTATCTGCAAAGAAAATAATAAGCTGGCTGCCTTTTATTTCGAAATTAGAACTTTGTTTTAAGAAACGAGCCCCAAAGTGTTTTTCCTTTTCAAATCGATTCAATAGTTCTTGCCATTGACTTTCTAATTGCAGCCATTCTATTTTTGCTGAGGATTTTTCCAATGAAGTAGGTAAACCATCTATATGAATGCCTTTAGGTAAGGGAACCTCTTTGTAGAATGAACGAAGAGCCCATAGAATAAGGTGTTTATTTATGCGATGATCGCCAACACAAGCAGGACATCCCTCTTTGCAGGAACAATCCTTAACCAGTTTGCCTGCAGTTTGTATGATTTCTCCAATAAACTCAAAGGCTTTTTCAGAGAAACCTAAACCGCCAGGGTATTCATCGAAGAGAATAATAGCGTGTTTGTGTAAATGAGATTTTGGGTGTGCAAAACCAAAAACATCACCACCTAAATCAGAATGGGTAGCCATTACACGCATGGATGCAGCTGCTTTTAAGCAATGAATTAAACCTTCGGTATAATCAAATCGAGGTACTTGTTTGTCCTCTACATCTTGCTTTTGAGCTTCGAGACTTGGTGCTTTTCCTGTTGCCACAAAAACTTGCACCACATTATCTGGAATTTGAATCCAACAGGCTTCTGTTTCCATTTGCGATTCGAGAATTTGCGACAAACCTTCGTAACCTAAATTCTGATGCGTATTAAATTGAACCATCTTATAACCTGAAACGAGAACACTAACCCGAACATCTCCAAAACACGAATAAATACGCTTGTCTTCCTGCTGATCGTGCTCCATTAAAATATCGATATTACCAGGTTTATGTGGTTCCGTATAATAATTGGAATCAACCTCTTTAACCCAAGCGGTTTTACCTTCCAAATCTAGGTCGATACTTTTGTATTGCACACTGTCGTGCAGATAGATAGCACCAGGATAAAATTCTTTCTTAGCCTGTAGGAGATCAACGGTGGTAATGGTGAGTTCCTTTTCCCTATCAACCACTTTGATGGTATCGCTGGTCATATTTCTCAAACTGATTTCATGAGCAGGAGAGAGCTTGCCACTCCATTGATATTGGGCATTATGCTCGCTCAATTCACCTTCCTTTTGCAGAAGAGGTATGATTTCTCCCAAGTCGGGAAATGTTGCTATATCGTCAATAGTTAAAGGCAATTCGGCCGAAGCTGCGCGAATATGTGCCAATTGGATGTAAAGGTTATTCTTATCAATCACCGCATTTTCCGATGCCGACTGTAGTAGCCATTCAGGATTCATCCCCACATATTGATCCATCGGTTTTTCCTTAAGCATAAGAATCGCATGAGCCTTATTACCATTTCGACCGGCTCGACCCAATTGTTGCCAAAAGCTAGCTCGTGTACCTGGGAAACCACCCATCACAACCATATCCAAAGCGCCAATATCAATACCCAACTCAAGAGCAGAGGTTGAAACTACGCCATAAATATTTCCCTCAAGCAAGTCTTTTTCAATTCGTGAACGCTCCAAAGGTGTGTAACCGCCTCGGTATCCTGATATTTTATCAGACATATCGGGTCCTAATTTAAGAGGATCATGTGCGAGTATATCTCGACACTCTTTGGTTACAATTTCCGTTTCACGACGTGAAATGCAAAAGGTGATGACTCTCACCATATTACCTATCAAGTTGGGCAGGAGTCCCTTCAATTCTTCAGTTACAGAACGTTTACGTTGTGCTTTCTTAATGAATTCTGGTTGCCAAAAATGAATCTCTTTTTCAGGAGCTGGAGAGCCATCTTCATCGATAAGTTCAAAGGACTGATGACAAATATTTTCAGCCAGCTCTGCAGGATTGGCAATGGTCGCAGAACTACAAAGAAAATGTGGTGTATTGCCATGATAATTACAAATTCGTAATAAACGCCTCATCACATTAGAGACTTGTGAACCAAAAGCACCTCTGTAAGCATGCAATTCATCAATAACCAGGTAATCGAGATTGGCAAACAGGTGTGGAAAACCATAGCGATTATGATTGGGCAAAAAAGTTGCATTAATCATATCGGGGTTGGTTAGAATAATATTGGCTTCCTGACGAATTCGACTTCGTTCATTTGAAGGTGTATCTCCATCGTAAATACCTGCTTGTATGCGATGTTTACCAAAGAACTCTACAAAATCAACAATATTTCGTAATTGATCTTTGGTTAGAGCTTTGGTTGGATAAATAAAAACAGCACGTCGACTTGGATTCTCAAGTATACGTTGAATGACGGGAAGGTAAAAGGATAAGGATTTACCACTAGCTGTACCTGTTGTGATAACTAGGTTTTTCCCTTGCATAGCTCGTTTGTACATTTCAGCCTGATGGGAGTATAGCTGATCATATCCCATCTGATGAAGACAATCCTGAAGCTCAGGATTCATATCGGATGGAATAGGTACGTATTGTGCTTTTCGAGCGGCTATTTTTCGACTAGATAAAATTCGATCACTAAAACTCTCTAGTATTTGTTCTATTGTTTGCATAGGCTATTTCTGAACTTGCAAAGATAAGAAGCTTATAGGAAGGAAAAAGTAAAAAACTGTAAAGGATGAAGATTTTAGACGCAGATTTTAAATGATGAAATATGATTGAAATTGATTTGTAATTATTGAAGAATGAATGGATGATTAAATTGTTTCCGCAGATTGCGCTGATGACCGCAGAAATAAAATAAATAATTCGACGCTGATTATAAATGATGAAATATGATTGAAACGGATTTGAAATTATTGATGAATGATTGGAAGACTAAATTGTTTCCGCAGATTGCACTGATGACCGCAGAAATAAAATAAATAATTTAACGCTGATTACAAATGATGAAATATGATTGAAATTGATTTATAATTAGTGATAAATGATTGGATGCTCAAGTTGTGTCTGCAAATTGCGTGGGTGATCTAGATTTAAAAACTCTTAACAAATCCGTCATGCTCTGACTATAAGTAAGCTGTACATGTCAGGGTATGACTAGAATGATTCACTGAAGGTTATACGGATGATGGTAGAAATAAAAGGAATATTTTGACACTGATTTAAAAAGATAAAATATGATTGGAATTGATTTGTGATGAATGATTGGATTGTTTAATTGTTAAATGATGATTGTTTATTTTTTAAAGAAAAAAGGATACATTTACGTCAGATTGAGCATCTAAATATTTAATAATTGGTGATTTTCCATGCTATGGAAGATTTCGGGAATCACTACAGCTCATCGTAGAACTACTCTATGTACCATAGCTTCATCATTAAAATATAATGACTTATGAAGCTATTGCTGTTCGCCAACCCAGTCTTTTTATTTGGTTTTATTTTTAAACAAGACTTAGGCACTTTTCTTATCCATTCCACATACTTGTGATATGTATTAATTGTTTGCCATATATGATATGGTTTATTAATTCACATCCTTCCTTTAACCTTTATCCTTAAAAACATGAATATCAAAATTAAAGCCATTCTGCTACTCTTATTAGGAACTATATTTTGGGGAATGACCTTTGTCTTTATTAAGGATGCTGTATCTCAAATTAGTGTTGCTAACTTTCTGGGCTATCGATTTTTATTGGCTGCCCTAATACTTGGCTGTCTCTTTTTTAAGCGTTTTAGAAGTTACGATTGGGATAGTTTACGTTATGGAGCTCTATTGGCTGTTCCTCTTTTGTTTAGTTTTTTAGCACAAACCATAGGTTTACAATACACGACTGCATCTAAAGGTGGTTTTATTACGGGTTTGTCGGTTGTATTTGTGCCGCTAATTCTTTCGTTTATACAAAAACGATTACCAAGTTTTAATATTTTAATTGCAGTTGTTTTGGCCACAATGGGCTTAGGCTTTCTAACTTTGGGAAGTAGTCTGAGTCTTAATATTGGAGATACTTGGGTTTTTATGTCAGCCATAATTTTTGCAATTTATATTATTATGGTTGCACGATATAGCGGTAAGAGCGATGCCATATTACTGTCGGTAAGCCAATTCTTTTTGGTTGGTTTAGTTTGTATTATATATTCGGGTGTTAAAGGAGAATTACATATTCCAAGTGGGTATAAAGTTTGGCAGGCTATAATTTTCACAGCCATATTTGCCACAGCTTTTATGTACACGGTTCAGAATTATTACCAAAAATACATTTCTGAGATAACAACTTCCATCATTTTTTCATTTGAACCGCTATTCGCTGCTATTACAGCCTATTTTTATTTAAATGAAGCATTAACTGAGAGAACTGTTATTGGAGGATTAATGATATTTGCAGGTATTTTGTTTGCAGAAATTAAGATGGAAGGTAAGTTTCAAAAGATTAAAGAAAAATTTACTTTTCTAAAGAAATAAAGAATGATATTTCTATTCAACTCAAATAGAGTAAAAAAAAATCCATCCTCAAAATTAAGGATGGAAATTCTCATTCAGCCTCAGTAAGGACTTAATCTCCTTTTTTATTTCTTGGCAATACTTCTTCTGGGAATGGGAAAAGAATGGTTGAATTTTTCTCAGCTGCAATATTAGCAAGAGTTTGGTAAAGTCTTAGCTTGATGGCTGATGGTGATTTGTCGATCAATTCGCCAGCTGCCAATAGGTTTTCGGCAGCTTCCTTCTCGGCAAGAGCGAGAATAACTCGTGCTCTACGAGAACGTTCTGCTTCTGCCTGATTAGCCATCATTCGTCTCATATTTTCGGGCAATTGAATATCTTTAATTTTAACGTCGATAATGACAATACCCCAAGCCTCTGTCTCTTTTTCAACAATGTGCTTGATGTTTTTACCAATCTCTTCACGTTTTGATAAAATAGTGTCTAACTCAACTTTACCGCAAACATCTCTAAGGGCGGCTTGAGCCAGTTGCATAATGGCAAACTTATATTCTTCAACTTCTAATACGGCTTTTTCTGGGTTATCTATTTTGAAAAAGACAACGCCATCAATACTACAAGGCACATTATCTGATGTCATTACTTCTTGTGAATCAATGTTGATTGTAATGACACGAATATCTACAATTTGAATCGTTTCTACCAAAGGAATTATCCATCTAAAACCAGGTTTAAGAGTTGAAACGTACTTCCCGAATCGGAATTTTAAGGCACGTTTGTATTCGAAAATGATTCTGATACCACTTAATAGGAAGATGATAAAACCAACACTGAGAATGATTAAAGGATTCATAAGGCATGTATTTTAATAAATTATCTGTTTCATTAACATGTATTATAAATTTACAAAAATTGAAGGGTAGGGACAAAAATAGTTTTGGCATCTCTCTTTAAATTATCTATCGTCTCTAGAATATGGTGGACCTTTGTTTAATGATTAGAAAAGAGCAGTATGGCTTAAGTGATTAGCGACATTTTTATCGCAAGTACAAATCGTCTCAACTATCTCGAAGTATCAGAACGGCGTGAATCAAGTGAGTAGATACTTGAAAGAACTTGGTTTGAAATAGTAGCTTACGAGATATAAAATTAAAGAAAGTCACAGCCTATGTTGTGACTTTTTTAGTTCTAGAGCATTCATTTAATTTTTAAAAATCTTTTTATAAGTCTTGATGGTGGTGATTCTAGTAGTGTTATTCTTCAAAAACAAGCATTCAAAATTTAATCTTGATAATTTAGAATCCTTGAGTTTTGTTTTGGGAGAACCCGATAATTGTTATACTTTCGCAGGCTGAAAATTGAAGTTCTAAAGCTTTATTTAAAGCTTATTCACACAGGCTTATACATCTTAATGATATTTGTTTATGTGTGTATTAAAATTAATTAGATTATAGATGAAATATAAAATGCTAGTGCTTGATCTTGATGATACACTTTTGAGTGATGATCATTGCATATCAGATAGAAATAAGGACATGTTGATGAAGGCACAGGAGCAAGGTGTATATGTTGTTTTGGCATCGGGACGACCAACTCCAGCAATGCTTCAATATGCCGAGCAGCTTGATTTAAAAAAGTATGGTTCGTATATTATCTCATACAATGGTGCTGTAATTACTGATCAGACCAATCAGACAACTATTTTTGAGCAAAGTCTTTCTAAAGAGCAAATTCACAGTTTGCACGATTTTAGTATGGCGAATAATGTCGATATAATAACTTACACGTCGGATAGTATTATTAGTGAATCTTGCTCAAAATATATTGATGTAGAGGTTGAGTTAACTCAGATGAAGTTTAATAAGGTGGATAGCTTTAAAACTGCGGTAACAGGGTCTGCTGTAAAATGTCTGCTTTTACAGGACCCCGAATATCTAAAATCGGTTGAAGCCAAATTGAAGAAAGAAAAACCTAATGAGAGTGTTTCTATGTCGAAACCCTTTTTCTTGGAAGTTATGTCACATGGAATAGACAAAGCGGCAAGTATAGCTCGTTTGGCTGAGAAATTAGATATACGCCAGGAAGAGATTATTGCGGTTGGTAATGCAGGAAACGACTTATCGATGGTGGAATATGCTGGTTTAGGTGTTTGGGTTGATAATGTTAACCCAGAACTTCGCGATCGTGCAGATGTAATAGTCGCTTCAAATAATGATCATGGAGTTGCCGAAGTTGTAGAAAAATATATAATGAACTAAAGAAAACGATTCATAAATAAAATGCAAAAGCGAAGCCTTATATGTTTCGCTTTTTTTATGCAATATGGATCATGACTTTTTAATGAAGGATGAATTGCTAAATAGTGGTGTTAAAAGACCAATTGTGATGACAAAAAAATAATTATTTGAGATTATAGATTGAGTTGAAAAAGAGAATAAGTAAAGTTTGATAACACGAAAGGCGCTTATTTGGTTTTGTGTTCAATTTTCAATGAAAATAGGGGTTTATTCACGTAAAATTTTTTTTTTAATCCTCGCAAACGTTATAGTAAATTTATTGTGCCAATAAATAAAATAGAAAGTGTACTTTAACGCCTAAACCAAAATTAAGCAGTATTCTTCCACAAAAGATACTGAAAAAAACTAACTATTAAACAAGATTTTATGTGTGGATTCGTAGGAGTTTTTGATTTGAAGGTAGATGCACAAGAGCTACGTCCTCAAATTCTAGAAATGTCTAAAAAAATACGTCACAGAGGACCAGATTGGTCGGGTATTTTTTCTGATGAAAAAGCAATATTATCTCATGAGAGATTATCTATTGTAGATCCTCAGTCGGGAGGACAACCACTTTACAGTAAAGATGGTAATTTAGTATTGGCTGTTAATGGCGAAATATATAATCATATGAACATTCGTAAAGAAATGAATGATTCTTATGAGTTTTTAACCAAATCTGACTGTGAAGTTATTCTGGCTTTGTATGACAAAAAAGGAATTGATTTTATTGATGATTTGAATGGAATTTTTGCTTTTGCTCTTTACGATAAAAAGAATGATTCGTTTTTAATTGGGCGTGACCATATGGGAATTATTCCTCTATATCAGGGTTGGGATAAATATGGTAATTATTTTGTGGCCTCAGAGCTAAAAGCGTTGGAAGGTTATTGTAACAAAATTGAAGAATTCCCTCCAGGAAAATTTTTATATAGTAAGGATGGAGAGATAAAGGAGTGGTATCATAGAGAATGGACAGAATTTGATAATGTGAAGGATAATGTGACTGATATGGCAGAACTTCGCAAAGGTCTGGAAGATGCTGTTCACCGTCAGTTGATGTCTGATGTGCCTTATGGTGTTTTACTTTCAGGAGGACTGGATTCGTCAATTATTTCGGCTATTGCAAAAAAATATGCAACTAAGCGTATTGAATCTGCCGATAAACAAGATGCTTGGTGGCCACAACTTCATTCCTTTGCTATAGGATTAAAAGGTTCACCCGATTTAGTTGCCGCTCGTAAAGTTGCCGATTATATAGAAACAGTACATCACGAAGTTACTTTTTCAGTTCAAGAAGGTGTCGATGCTATTCGCGATGTTATCTATCATTTGGAGACTTACGATGTAACCACTGTTCGTGCTTCAACGCCTATGTATTTAATGGCTCGTGTTATTAAATCGATGGGTATTAAAATGGTTCTTTCGGGTGAAGGTGCTGACGAAATGTTCGGTGGTTACTTATATTTCCATAAGGCGCCAAATGCTAAAGAATTTCATGCCGAGACTATTCGTAAATTAGACAAATTACATTTGTATGATTGTTTACGATCTAACAAATCGATGGCAGCTTGGGGAGTTGAAAGTCGTGTTCCATTTTTGGATAAGGAGTTTCTTGATATTGCCATGAGAATTAATCCTGAGGATAAGATGGCGAAGGATGGCAAGATGGAAAAATGGATTTTGCGAAAAGCCTTTGAAGACTGCTTGCCAGAGAGTGTTGTTTGGAGACAAAAAGAACAGTTTTCTGATGGTGTGGGTTATTCTTGGATTGACAGCCTAAAAGAGATTGCTGAAAAAGAAGTTACGGATGAGCAGTTGAGTAATGCCAATTTTAGATTTCCGGTACATCCTCCAATGTCGAAAGAGGAGTATTATTACCGTACAATTTTTGCTGAGCATTTTCCTTCTGATACAGCTGCAGCTTGTGTACCTTCAGTACCTTCTATTGCTTGTAGCACGCCCGAAGCTTTGGCTTGGGATCAATCGTTCCGCAACAATGCAGATCCTTCGGGAAGAGCAGTTAACGCTGTTCACAATGACGCATATTTAGAAAAAACGGAAAACAAATAAATTATTTGTTAAACATTATAAAGAGGCCATTCTGTAAAGGGATGGCCTTTCTTTTGCCCCACGTTTTTATAAAAGCGGAGCCTTATAGATCTCGTTTTTTTGTGGTCTATAAACCTAAATATACTGAAAGTGCAATAATACCTGCAATGGCAATAATAAAGACATAGGCGTAAGGGCTTGCAAAATTCAAAGTCCAACCTAATGAGGGATCAAGTTTAGGAACTCGAATTCGAGGATCTTTGGGGTTGTAATAAAAAATGCCTCTCCAGTTCGCGGGATTTCTATCCATAGGGTCGTTAAATTTTTTGTTTGATTTCATGATTTTTAAATTTGAATCTGCCATCTAATTTAATCAATTTCTGATTAACATCATGAATAATAAAACATAAATAATGAAGTGCTTTTGAGAATGATTAAAACCTAAAAAAAGCGACTCCTTAAAAGAGTCGCTTTTCAATTATCTATTTAATGCCAATTAGTTTAGGCAAGCATTAGTTTCTTTGTTTTCCGAAACAAGCTTATCCTTTTTGCTTAGTTCCGATACAATAATGTTGTTTTTAACTGTTCTAAAAACAATGTCTTGTGCCTCGGCGTATGAAATATCATACTTACGATCGATTTGTCGGTATTCTTCAGGGTATTTAGTCAGTAGTTTATCGTAAAAGCTATCAAGTAATTCTTTTCCTGGATTTCTAAATTCTAGTTTCAGCTCAAAACGACGAAGTAGGGCAGAGTCAATCATTTCAATTTGATTGGTTGCCGCTATTATGATGGAGTGTGAAGGCAATGAATCGATAAGTTGAAGCATGGTGTTTACCACACGTTTCATCTCATTACTATCCGTATTATCGTAGTCGCGCTCTTTTCCTAAGGAATCAAATTCATCGAAGAAAAGGACGGCTTCTTGAGATTCTACCAAACGAAAAGCTGTAGCAATATTGGCAGATGTTTCTCCTAGTTTTGAGGAAACAATACCTCCTAAATTAATAACCTTGATTTTTTTACCCAGTTTACGAGCAATGGCGCGAGCTGTCATGGTTTTACCACAACCACTTTTACCGTGTAATAGGAGTTTATTACTTAAAGGTAGATTGTATTTCGAAAGAATATCGCAATGCTCATACTCGCGTAAAAACTGATTGATTTCAGCGCCTAGTTTTTCATCAAAAACAATATCTTCGAAAACGACATAGCCCCTGTTGGGAATATATAATTTTTCCATCTCTTATAATTTTGTGTTGTTGTTTAGATTGCAAACATACAGATTTTTCCGTATTGATTTTTAGTTTAACAACATATTTCAAATATAGGCTATTTTCAAGGTTTGAAAAGTCGAAAAAGTCGAAAGAGTCAAAAGGTTTGAAAGGTAGAAAGGTAGAAAAGTCGAAAAGGTAAAAACGTCAAAAGGTCTAAAAGTTAAAAGGTCAAAAAGCTATTAACTTTGATTGTTCTTTGGAGTCTAATTCATTAATCAGTCTGCGGAGATCTGTATTATCAGCGGGAATTTAAAGATAATGAATGTAATAAATTAGTGTTAATCAGTGATAATTAGTGGTTCAATATTTTAAATCCTGAATTCAAGTTGCAAATGCAACTTTTTGATTATTTACAACATAATTATATTTTTCATTTGGAGTCAAGTAATTTAGACGCTTTCTAGGCCTATTATTTAGTTTATCTTGCACCCATTGTACTTTTTCATTTGTTATTCCATCAA
>NZ_SADB01000194.1 GCF_009669305.1 Ancylomarina sp. 16SWW S1-10-2 | reverse complement strand
AAAAATTATCAGACGTTAAGTTTCGTAGGCTTACTGGTGTTAGTTGGGCTACATTTAACCTCATGTTGGCCGAGCTAAATAAGCAGTTACCTCGTCATATTGGTAAAGGACGACCGCATAAATTACCGTTGGAAGATCGTTTGCTCTTATGTATAGAATATTGGAGAGAATATCGAACATTTTTCCATCTTGGTATGAGTTACGGTGTATCTGAAACGAGTGCAATTCGTATCACACGTGTTATTGAAGATACCTTAATCCGTTCTGGAAAATTTAACTTGTCAAAACAACTTCCTAATCGAGATGAAGTGGATTGGGAAGTTGTTGTGATTGATGCAACTGAAATATTAGTTCAACGTCCAAAAAAAACAGAAGAAATGGTATAGCGGTAAAAAAAAGCGACATACCTTTAAATTTCAGCTATCTATGCACTATACAACAGGTGAAATACTAAGTGTATGTGGAAGTCATGGAAGCATGCATGATTTTAAAATATT
>NZ_SADB01000193.1 GCF_009669305.1 Ancylomarina sp. 16SWW S1-10-2 | reverse complement strand
AAAAATTATCAGACGTTAAGTTTCGTAGGCTTACTGGTGTTAGTTGGGCTACATTTAACCTCATGTTGGCCGAGCTAAATAAGCAGTTACCTCGTCATATTGGTAAAGGACGACCGCATAAATTACCGTTGGAAGATCGTTTGCTCTTATGTATAGAATATTGGAGAGAATATCGAACATTTTTCCATCTTGGTATGAGTTACGGTGTATCTGAAACGAGTGCAATTCGTATCACACGTGTTATTGAAGATACCTTAATCCGTTCTGGAAAATTTAACTTGTCAAAACAACTTCCTAATCGAGATGAAGTGGATTGGGAAGTTGTTGTGATTGATGCAACTGAAATATTAGTTCAACGTCCAAAAAAAACAGAAGAAATGGTATAGCCGTAAAAAAAAGCGACATACCTTTAAATTTCAGCTATCTATGCACTATACAACAGGTGAAATACTAAGTGTATGTGGAAGTCATGGAAGCATGCATGATTTTAAAATATT
>NZ_SADB01000192.1 GCF_009669305.1 Ancylomarina sp. 16SWW S1-10-2 | reverse complement strand
TAATCCATGATAAGCCAATACAGGTTGCAACAAGGATTAATACAATTGCAGTGGTTTTTACCGAACCAAGTACGATTTTTGGAATATCCTTAACCGTAATTTCTTTGTAGATTAAGCTTAAAACGAGAGCGTAAAGAACGGCAACAGCAGAAGCTTCGGTAGCTGTGAAAAATCCTGCTATAATTCCACCAATTACAATAATTAGTAAAAATAAACTAGGAACAGCTTGCCATAAAATTTTCAATCCTCTTTTAATACCCGCTTTTTTATTGCGTAATTTGTAGGCAATAAAACCAATTACTAATACTGCTAGCGAAGTACTAACTCCTTTAAATCCCATAGGCGAAATCGCTTTAAGCATATTTAATGCATAAAGTACCGAAAGGATAAGTGCGACACCAATAAAAACTTTAAATAAGGTTTTAAGCATGGCGCTAATGCCTTTATTTTGATAGATTGATATACACATTGCCGTTATCATGATTGAGAATCCGGTTAA
>NZ_SADB01000191.1 GCF_009669305.1 Ancylomarina sp. 16SWW S1-10-2 | reverse complement strand
TCCAATAAGTTTTTTTACTTATTAAATTATTTTGAAGTTGTTCTGAGAAATGCTGTTGTTCAGGCAATAGAAATATCTTTTAGGTGTAATGAAACAAATAGTTGGCATGAAAATGAAGCTTTTATTCGAAGCCTTAGCCGTAGAGGGAGGTATAGCCCTAAAAGTATGTTTGATAGTGCTAAAGAGAAGTTCCCAGATTCGCCTAGTAAAATGATCCCTGAGCTTAAATTTGTATTCTGGCAAAAGATGCTTATGGCTAATTATGAAGAACGTATTTGGCAGGGATGTTTTAATTCTATTTTTCCTAATGCAACAGTTGAAAACAGGCAAATTTTTTACGATTGGACAGATCAATTACGTGAATTAAGAAACAGGATTGCTCATCATGAACCGATTATTTTTAACCGTAATCTAGAAAATGATTTAGAGGTTTTAACAAAATTTATTTACTGTCGTTGTATTAATACATACGATTTTATCGAGCAATCTGCATTAGATCT
>NZ_SADB01000190.1 GCF_009669305.1 Ancylomarina sp. 16SWW S1-10-2 | reverse complement strand
AAAGTTGCAACCAGCTTGCTAACATCAATCCGTTGGTGGCGGTCACTTCGTTGGTCACTGGGAAGTAAGGCAAGATTGGCGCAGACCAAGGCATGGTCAGAGTCCAGATAGGTACTCCAAAAGGAGCGGCAGTCTTGTACACAACCACGCCAGCGGTAGCTGATCGCGATGTGATCAATCTGAGTCCAGGCTTGAGATGCAGAGGGAGGACGCCAGGTGGCACATCGGCGATGACTGTGCCGAAAGTTAGTGCTAGCCAGAAACAGGTTGTGGTCTGTGCACAGTTGCAGTAGACGGTCCCCGTTATCTGACCTGCGACCAACGAGTCCCCATCGGCCACCTAAACGACTCTCTTCTGTGCCTAGACGCCCGACCTGAGCATTCAAGTCTCCGGCTAGTACCACAATATCTGTCGAACGCACTTTCTGGAGAAGAACAGATAACTGGTGGTAAAACTCATCCTTGATTGCATCCGGGCTGCAATCTGTCGGAGCATAGGC
>NZ_SADB01000189.1 GCF_009669305.1 Ancylomarina sp. 16SWW S1-10-2 | reverse complement strand
ACTCCAAAAGTACAAGGGCACTTTGGTGCGTATCCAACGTCGAGCCACGAAATCAGTTCGAGGACTCAAATCTAAACCTTACGAAGAACGCCTCCATTCACTTAACCTTTACCCATTAGAGTATAGGCGTCTTAGAGGTGATTTATTAATGGCTTATAGTATTCTTAACACTTCTGGACATCCTCTTAAACACCTACTTAAGCTTAGTTCGAACAATAACCTAAGGGGTAACACCCAGAAACTGGAAACACAACATAGCAAGACGGAATGTAGACACAACTTCTACTCCTTAAGAGTTGTCAAAAGCTGGAATTCGCTGCCAGCCGAGCTAGTCCAAGCGAATTCTCAGGAGTCCTTCAAGAGGCAACTTGACCTATTCCTAAGGACCAAGAACAGCATCATATTATGATACAACAATCTCTTTTCCTCTTTTATTGTTAACATACCTAGGTTCCTGCCTGGAGGATTTGGTGATCCCCTGCTACTAGACACGGAAGCCTG
>NZ_SADB01000188.1 GCF_009669305.1 Ancylomarina sp. 16SWW S1-10-2 | reverse complement strand
TCATATTTGCTTTAGAATCCTTAGCCCCCTAAACATAATCTTTAATTTCAGCCTTAAGACACTAAACTAATTTAAGGAGTATAATCACATTTGCTATTAAGTATGCAATACGCTCACCTTATTACTTTCCCCCCTATTATTATATTTATTTTATTTTACATTATATTATATTATATTATATATAAATAAATTAAAACATACTTTTTAACAAAAATTTTTACCAAATTAAACTTACCACCACCAAAAAAAACAAAAACAAAAATTAAATAGAGATTTGTAAATCTTACTCACCATTCGATGGTGAAGCTTACTATAAGCCTTTCTATCCAACTGTATAACCTTAATAAACCCCAAATATAACCTTAATAGACTATATATATTTAGGAAGTACAATCATATTTGCTTTAGAATCCTTAGCCCCCTAAACATAATCTTTAATTTCAGCCTTAAGACACTAAACTAATTTAAGGAGTATAATCACATTTGCTATTAAGTATGCAA
>NZ_SADB01000187.1 GCF_009669305.1 Ancylomarina sp. 16SWW S1-10-2 | reverse complement strand
GTCTGCCTGCAAACAGTACCGATATTGCACCGCCAGATATTCCGGCTGGCTTTGTGGCTGTTTTCAACAGTGATGAGGCATCGTGGCATCTCGTTGAAGACCATCGGGGTAAAACCGTCTATGACGTGGCTTCCGGCGACGCGTTATTTATTTCTGAACTCGGTCCGTTACCGGAAAATTTTACCTGGTTATCGCCGGGAGGGGAATATCAGAAGTGGAACGGCACAGCCTGGGTGAAGGATACGGAAGCAGAAAAACTGTTCCGGATCCGGGAGGCGGAAGAAACAAAAAAAAGCCTGATGCAGGTAGCCAGTGAGCATATTGCGCCGCTTCAGGATGCTGCAGATCTGGAAATTGCAACGAAGGAAGAAACCTCGTTGCTGGAAGCCTGGAAGAAGTATCGGGTGTTGCTGAACCGTGTTGATACATCAACTGCACCTGATATTGAGTGGCCTGCTGTCCCTGTTATGGAGTAATCGTTTTGTGATATGCCGCAGAAACGTTGTATG
>NZ_SADB01000021.1 GCF_009669305.1 Ancylomarina sp. 16SWW S1-10-2 | reverse complement strand
AAGCTCAGTATTTGCAAGTGGAAACCTTACTATCAACAAGTATCGCAACACAGACTATTCTATTGTATCAGTATTTAATACAAGTAATTCAAACCTTAAGTTGAAAGTTTACGACTACACTGGTCACGTTTTTTATAGCGAAACGATCAAAGCTGAAACTAACACTCAAAAATTATTTGATTTATCAAACCTATCTGATGGCGATTATTCATTAGTATTAGTAGGAGACAATACAAGAATTGAAGAATCTTTTATTGTAAAATCAAAAAAGTTAGATGTATCAAACGAAACGATGCAAATAGCCGAGAATAAAAACTAAAATTCAAAGCATGCATTCAAAAGAAAAAAATTCGGAACATTACAATGTTTCGATAAAGTACCATCATTTAAATAAGTGTATCCCTCATCAATAAGAGATACACTTATTTTTTTGTTTAATACCCCACCTCACATACTCGCTTCACATTCTCGAAAGCTAACAGGCCCATCTTACCCAACATAGATCAATAGGACAAATATCACTTTCTAATTTCCTATTTTTTGCTATTTTTGTACAGATTCTATCAAAGCTACATTTTAACAAATGCCAATAGGCTTCAATATCTATCTACAAAGAATACAAAAACAAATATTAACAGTCTTTAGACCAGCAAAAACAATTAGAATGAAAAAATTATCAATTTTTGCATCACTGTTCATGTTGTTAGCCATTTTTACAGCTTCAACGGCCAGTGCATGTACCAATTACCTTGTAACTAGAGGTGCTAGTGCTGATGGTTCTAACATGATTACCTATGCAGCAGATTCACACGTTTTGTATGGTGAACTTTATTTTCGACCTGCTGCTGATTGGGCAGAAGGAACTATGATTGATGTTTATGAGTGGGACACAGGAAAATACTTAGGTCAAATACCTCAAGTAGCACACACAAACTCTGTAATTGGAAACATGAATGAATTCCAAGTAGCTATTGGCGAAACCACTTGGGGCGGTGTTGAAGAATTGGGTTCACAAGAAGGTGCTATTATCGATTACGGTAGCCTTATGTATTTAGCTCTTCAGCGTTCTAAGACGGCTCGTGAAGCTATTAAAGTAATGACTGAATTAGTTGAAACTTACGGATACTATAGCTCAGGAGAATCATTCTCTATATCTGACGCTAACGAGGTTTGGATTCTTGAAATGATTGGTAAAGGTAATGGCGAAAAAGGTGCTGTGTGGGCTGCTCGAATGATTCCTGACGGTTATGTTAGTGGTCACGCAAATCACGCACGTATTACAACTTTCCCTTTGGAAGGTAAAACATCTATCTCTTCTGATAAGATCGACAAAATATTCAATCCTGAAGTAACAACTGTTTACGCTAAGGATGTTATCTCTTTCGCTAAAGAAAAAGGTCTTTACACTAAAGATGGTAAAAACAAAAATTTTAGTTTCTCAGATTCATACGGTCCTGTAGACTTCGGTGGCGCTCGTTTTTGCGAGATACGAGTTTGGACTTTCTTTAACCGTGTAAATAAAGATATGGCTAAATATTTTGACTACGTTAAAGGAAACGTTAAGCTTGACAAAAATGGATATGCAACTAACCGTATGCCTCTTTGGATTAAGCCAGACCATAAAATTGAACTTTCGGAAGTTAAAGATGCCATGAGAGATCACCTTGAAGGTACTGAACTTGACATGTCCAAAGATTTAGGTGCAGGCCCTTTCGGAAATCCTTACCGATGGAGACCATTAACTTGGGAAGTTGACGGTGTTACTTATTGCAACGAGCGTGCAACAGCAACTCAACAAACAGGTTTCTCTTTTGTAGCACAATCTCGTAACTGGTTACCTGATGCTGTAGGTGGAATTAACTGGTTTGGTGTTGATGATGCTGCATCTACAGTATATTTTCCAATGTATTGTGGAGCAACTCGTGTTCCTGAATCATTTGCTGTTGGTAATGGTAAAATGATGGATTTCACTAATAAATCTGCATTCTGGGTATTCAATCAAGTAAGCAACTTTGCTTACACACGTTACTCTGAGATTCACCCTGAAATTAGAAATAAGCAATTAGAGCTTGCAACTAAATACGAAAAATTCACTAAGATTATCGATATGGCTGCTGAAGGCATGTTTAAAGCTGACAAAGCTGGAGCAATCGAGTTTCTAACTGATTTTTCTTGTAACCAAGGTGATAACTTAACTAACGAATGGAGAAATTTCTACGGTTATTTATTTGCTAAGTTTATGGATGGTAACATCAAAACTAAGGATGGTAACAAACAAAATCCTACAATGAAACAACCAGGTTATAGCGACAAGTGGAAAAAAGCTGTTGTAAAAGAAACTGGTGATAAACTTAAAACTATAGGTGCTTCTCATTAATCGAGACTCACCCATCAGAATATAAAAAAGGAAGCTTCGGCTTCCTTTTTTTTTTCTCATATATTTAATTAATGCCTCTACTGACTTCCCTACCCGATTTTAATAAAGATTTTGATATGATTGATATACAGTTCATCAAAAATTTCTAAAAGCGATATTTCTCTTTATGGCTTACAACTCAAACGGCCCTTAAGGTCAACATATCAACAACTTAAAACAATTACAACAACCACAATCGTGGATATAATTAGTAACTTTTAATATACTAAACAAAGTATATCATCGTAGCAAATTCAAAGAAAACTTTCTCAAAAATTGGTTCAAAATTAACTTTTTGAAACGATAATGAATTCTTCAGTACAATCCAAGACCCGTATTTCAATAGAAATAATTCATCCACATGTCGCTGACGTTGATGTCAGCTATCATCCATACTGACCTACCACCTATTTATAACGCTCATTTAGTGCCACTTCTGAAAATAACAGATAAATTGGTTGACCAATCTGTTTGTTATTTAAAAAAAACCTTATATATTTGGTTGACCAATTATCTGGTTAGCCAGTTGCTTTTGTTTAATAAGAAAATAGTATAGAAATGCCGAAAGAATTATTTGATAATCTAAAGGAAATCGTAATTGAAAAACCCGCTGATAAAATTGCTGATCAGATAAATGAACTCATTTCTTCTGGCCAATTAAAAACAGGGGATAAATTACCTTCCGAAAGATTTCTTAGTGAAAAATTCAATGTTGGAAGAATTTTCGTTCGAGATGCTATTCGAAAACTAGAGTTTTATGGCATTGTAAAAACCCTTCCACAAAGTGGAACCATCGTAACTGACAATCAAGATTCTGCCTTTGTTGGAATGCTTGCCAATGCTTTAAATTTGATGAATCCCGATTATAAATCACTGATGGAAGTACGTAATGTACTTGAAATTGACGCCGCAGGAAGTGCTGCAGAAAGAGCTCAGCCCGAAGATATTAAATTGATGGAAGAGGCCGTAAATTTATTAGCAAAAAAGGTATCAGAAGGTGAAGCAGGCTTGGAAGAAGATTTGTTGTTCCATGTTCGAATCGCAGAAGCAACTAAAAATGATGTTATAAAATATCTAATATCTTATTTGGCATCACACATGCAAACCTTTTCGAAGAAATATGATATCTGCCGTAATTCTAGGAATTTAAAAGCACTTAAGGAGCACAGAGTAATTCTTGAACATATTAAAAATGGTGACATTGAAAAATCCAGGGAATCAATGAAAAACCATCTGTCCAGTCTATTTGATTTTACGCCTAAGCATAAATCATAAAACAAAAGACAAATTGATGCTATGTAGAAATGTAGTGTGAGGTATTAATTCTTAGTGCTTACACACTGACAAATAAAGAACAATCTCTTTTAACAAAACACAGTTTATTTAAAATATAATATGATTTTGAACAATGTAATCTTCATAATGGGTGTATCAGGTTGCGGAAAGAGCACTATAGGTGAATTATTGTCTGAAGAACTTAGTGTTCCTTTTTTTGACGGTGACGATTTTCATCCACAATCGAATATTGAAAAAATGAGTAATGGTATCCCCTTAAATGACGAGGACAGATACGATTGGCTAGTTACACTCAATGAGCTTGCAAAAAAACAATTACAAAAAAACAGTTGTGTAATTGTATGCTCAGCTTTAAAAAAAAGCTACAGAGATATTTTAAATAGAAATATTCAGAATCAGGTTAAATGGATTCATTTATCAGGCAGTTTTGATCAAATTTTTGAACGACTAAAGAATAGAAAACATCATTTTATGTCCTCAGATTTATTGCAATCGCAGTTTGATACTTTAGAGGAACCAGAAAATGCTATAGAGATAAATATTGGTTTAAAACCACAAGAAATCATTGAAGAAATCATAAAAAAAATAAAAATGAAATCAGAATTTGGGTTATTTGGCTTAGGTGTTATGGGTAAAAGTTTAAGTAGAAACTTAGCTCAAAAAGGATTTGAAATTTCAATTTTTAATCGTGAAGCCAAAGGTACAGAAGAAGATGTTGCAATAAACTTTAAAAATGCTCATAAAGAGCTTGAGAAAGCACAAGCATTTTCAGAAATAGAAGCATTTGTTAATTCATTACAGACTCCACGGAGAATTATGTTGATGGTTAATGCCGGTAAAATTACAGATATGGTTATAGAGGATTTGATACCCTTTTTAACAGATGGAGATATCTTGATTGATGGTGGTAATTCAAATTATTTAGAAACAAAAGAACGCTACGATTATTTAAAATCTAAGAACATCCATTTTATAGGTGTTGGTGTTTCAGGAGGAGAAGAAGGAGCGCTTAAAGGACCTTCAATTATGCCAGGAGGCAATAAAGAAACGTATAACCTGGTAAAACCATACCTGAATAGTATTGCAGCTAAGGACATTAATAATTTGCCATGCTGTACTTATATTGGTGAAGAAGGTAGCGGCCATTTTGTAAAAATGGTTCATAATGGTATTGAATATGTAGAGATGCAATTGTTGGCTGAAGTTTACACTATTCTGAAAACAATGGGACATAACCCAGATGAAATTGCTGATATTTTAGAATCGTGGAAATCGAAGGCGGATAGCTACCTATTAGACATTACTGCAAAAGTACTTCGAAAAAAAGACGGCAACGATTGGTTGGTTAACAAAATAGTTGATAAAGCAGGAAATAAAGGAACTGGCAATTGGGCTGCCATAGCTACGGCTCAATTAGGCGTACCAAGCACGCTCATTCCTTCGGCATTATTTGCACGATATACCTCTTATTATAAAGAAGAAAGACTTCAAGCAAACAAAAACTTTACGATTAATCCATCGGCAATAAATCTAGATACTGAAGAAATCTTAAAAGCCTATCAGTTTGCTAGAATTATAAATCATTATCAAGGACTTAAACTAATTTCTGAAGCAGGAAAAGCTTATAAATGGAAGTTAAACTTGAGCGAAATAGCTCGAATATGGACGAATGGTTGCATCATTAAATCTGATTTAATAATGGAATTAATACCCGTTTTAAAAGAAGATGATAATATTTTAACACATAAAACAATTATAAATCAAGTCAAATCATTAAAACCATCAATAAACAAAGTGGTTTCAGAATGTATTTTAAATGAGCTAGCAATTCCTTGTTTAAGTGAATCTGTTAGCTTTTTTAATGGGTATACAACTGCAAATTCATCAGCAAATATAATACAAGCACAACGCGATTATTTTGGAGCACATACCTATCAACGAACCGATGATACGTCAGAGAAATTTCACCACACCAATTGGAAGTAATACTTAACCTAGATAATTAAACCCTTACCAAACTCTTTAAATAATGTCAGAATCACAAAAGAAGAAATCGTTATTAAAAAGAATAATTGCAATCGTTTTAAGTTTTGGACCCGGAATATTTGCCATTGGATATACTATTGGAACAGGAAGTGTTACTTCTATGATTGTTGCAGGTAGTACTTACGGCATGCAATTGTTATGGGTGCTCTTGTTAAGTTGTGTTTTTTCTGGAGTACTTATGTTTGCCTATGGAAACTATGCCTTAATTTCAGGTGAAACTGCTTTATATGGTTTTAAAAAACATATTAAAGGCGGGAGAATTTTAGCGATTTTAATAATTATTGGAATCACATTTGGCCAATGGAATTCATTAATGGGAATATTGGGAATTTCAGCCAATATGTTGTATGAAATTCTAGCAATGAATTTTGAAGGTTTAATTCCTTATAAATATGAAACGGTACTGATAATCGCCATCCTAGTAATTGCTATTTTTTATGGCTTAATGATGGTTGGTAAATATACTTTCTTTGAGAAAATATTAGTCGTTTTTGTAACTCTGATGGGACTTTCTTTTATTTTCTCTCTTCTTTTTGTTTTCCCACTTCCTGCAGATATTGTAAAAGGATTGATTCCAACTATTCCTGAAGTTTCTGGTGGTAAAATGATGACAGCGGCATTTGTTGGAACCACTATGGCTGCAGCTACATTTTTATCAAGACCTCTTTTTGTAAGAGGAAAAGGATGGACAATTGCCAATTTAAAAGATCAAAAAAATGATTCTATTGTAGCGGCTATTTTAGTATTTGTAATTAGTGCTTCGGTTATGGCTGTTGCCTGTGGTGCGCTATTTTATCAAGGGAAACCAGTAACTCAAGTATTAGATATGGCAAACACTTTAGAACCAATTGCTGGAAATTTAGCAGTAACTATTTTCTTTTTTGGAACTTTAAGTGCTGGTCTCTCCTCTATTTTTCCTTGTTTGCTAATAGCTCCTTTACTAATTGCCGATTATCAATCTGGCGAGTTAGATACAAGTTCTCGACAATTTAAGATTATAACTTTTATAGCTTGTTTAGTGGCATTAATAGTTCCAATTTTTGGAGCAAACCCAATAGAAATGCAGATTCTATCTCAGGTTTTTAATGTATTCGTATTGCCAATTGTTGTTTTGGGAATCATTTTAATGATCAATAATAAGAAGGTAATGAAAAACTACAAAACAAGTCTTGGAGTAAACATTGGCCTATTTTCAGCATTATTCTTTTCATGTGTAATTTCATATACGGGTGTTCTTGCAATATTAGAAACAGTCTAATCATAACAGTATTTGAAGTTGCACCGCTCCATTAGTTTTTACTTAGCAAGTGCAAAATATTAAACTTGCTCTCTAGCAATCTAAAAAAACATTTATTCAGTTAACTACTATAGCACAAAACATTACGAAATATGTAAATCATCTGTAGTAACAAGTATTATTTTACTACGATTAACAACTCAATTAATACATTAATATCATGAATAATAAATTAACAGGGAAAAACGTCCTAATAACCGCTGGTGCTCAAGGTATTGGCGAATCAATCACCAAACATTTTATTGATAGTGGAGCCAACGTTGCCATACATTATTTTTCCAGTGCTGATACAGCAAACCAATTAAAGGAATACGCAAACAGCAAAGGACAAAAAGCAATTACTATAAGTGGCGATTTAACAAAGGAAGACGATGCCAATGCAATGGTCGAAAAAACAGTAGAAGCATTTGGTGGTATAGACATTCTAATCAACAACGCAGGTTCACTTGTTGCACGTAAAATGCTGAACGAAATGGAAGCTAAGTTTTGGCAAAAAGTAATGGACATCAACCTCACATCTATGATGTTTGTGACGCGAGCTGCATCTCCATATCTAGCAAAAAACAGCAACAGCAGTATTGTTAATTTAGCTTCACTAGCAGGTCGTAAAGGCGGACATCCAGGATCTCTAGCCTACTCTACCAGCAAAGGTGCTATCCTAACACTAACACGAGCACTCTCTGCAGAATTGGGACCTCAAGGAACTCGAGTCAACGCCGTTGCTCCGGGTCTTATCCTTGGTACTTCATTTCACAACACCCATACTACAAAAGAATCAGCGGATGCAACAACTGCAAGTATTCCAATACAACGAGCAGGTAACGCAGATGACGTAGCCAGAGCAGTTTTATATCTAGCATCCGAATACGACGGCTTTATCACCGGTGCTACTCTCGACATTAATGGCGGTGTCTATAATATGTAATCGTTAAAAAATGAATAAAATACGAGGCTCTATTTAACGCCTGGTATTTTATGTCATTCTAATTTTCAAAAATAAATTTATGCTTAAGACTCCAGTAATACACCCAACAATTATGGAAGCGCTTGCGCGTTCAGGTCATTTTGCACAAGTTGTGATTGCAGACGGCAATTTGCCAGTCGGCGCCATGACAGGTCCTAACTCTACCACCGTACACCTCAATTTTCGTCCAGGATTACTAGATGCTATAACTGTGCTTGAAGGCATACTCGAAGTCTGCCCTGTTCAAGGTGCAATTGTCATGGAAAAGCCTGCAGAAGCAAATGCAGAAATACACGATGCTTATAAAAAATTACTTGGAGATGTAACTTGGGACGAGATGGAACGCTGGACTTTTTACGACAAAATAAGAGAACCTGCTACGACTTTACTCATTCAAACAGGAGAGCAACGTCGATTTGCAAATTTGATACTGACTGTCGGTGTAGTAAAAATGGCAGAAGAGAATGACTTCTAGTAAACTTGAAATTTTTTCTGAAAAGTGAGAATCTAATTTTTGAACCAGAAAAGATAAAATCAAACCTATTCACAATGTTATGTTGAATTGTAAATTCAAAAAAAAATTTTAAAACTAAAAAAAATGAAAAAACTAATTATCACATCCTTATCAATGGTCTTACTTCTTAGTGTTTTTCTAATAGTAAGTAGCTGTTCTAATACACCTAAAAAAGCCGATACAAAAGATGCTCAAAAAAGCGTTTATGCAAGTGAGGTTATTCCATTTTTCAATTATTGGAATTTAATTTTAGGTGATGGATCAAATGCTGGTAAAGCAATTAATTACGAGCAAAAAGATTTCTTTTATACTGCAAACGATGGCAAAAGCAATTGGGTTGTTTTTAAAACTCCTAACTCAGGAAATACTCATGGATCTTCGAACAATACCAGAACCGAATTGGCTCAATTGAAAAAGTGGTATCCTGAAACGGCTAATGATAAATTGACAGCTACGGTCAAAGTAATGAATGTATCCGCTACTGGCGATGCTCGAGTAGCAGCTTCATACGCTGTGGTTATTGGTCAAATTCATAGTGCTGATGGTTTTGAGAACGAACCTCTTAAAATATTTTACAAAAAATTTCCAGGTCATACTAAAGGTTCAATTTTTTGGGATTATGAAATCAATACTGCAGGCGATGACAATTCTGGAAGATGGGATTATTCATCTGCCGTTTGGGGTTATGACTTATCGGTTGTAGGAACTGGTGAAAACACCTATCCAGAAGAACCAAAGGATGGTATTGCATTGGGTGAAGAATTTAGTTATGAAATAGTGGTTAAGGATGGTATAATGCGTTTAAAATTTACTTGTGAAGGGCATGAAACCAAGTCATTTACAAAAAACATAATCAAATCGGATTATACAACAACTGCTGCTATTCCTGAACAAACACAAAAATTATTTGTACCTATTGGTCAAGATGGCGTAGAACGTGAAAATGCGTATACTGGTGAGGGATGTTTTTTTAAGCTTGGTTGTTACAATCAAACGAATGGAAAATCTCCTGAAGTAAATAAGAACTGGTGTTCTGGTGCTGAAATTCATGGCGGAGACATTCAAAAACAATATCAAGACGGAAAC
The DNA here is from genome assembly GCF_009669305.1 of Ancylomarina sp. 16SWW S1-10-2. Taxonomy (GTDB): domain Bacteria; phylum Bacteroidota; class Bacteroidia; order Bacteroidales; family Marinifilaceae; genus Ancylomarina. The sequence continues at coordinate 69,948 of NZ_SADB01000021.1, read as the reverse complement.
TACGCTGAAGTCTGGTTTAAAACAGGAAATATAACTGTAAGTAATAATGCCGTATCCAACCAAGGCTATTTCACTGAAAATGATGATTGGCATAGTCCTGCTACCAAATAACTGCATGAATACTGCAAATGAACTAAGTAGATAGGTAACGGTCGATTGACCGTTACTGTGTCTCTCTCACTAATAGGTTTTGAGATGGATTCAGAACAGATCGAACGGGTGTATCCATTAAATAATTTTTAGCCAAAGTACTGATAAGAACTTTCCCCCTACCCTTTGAAAGTGTAGCTGAAATAATCTCAGCGAGTAGGAACCAGTAAACCAATTCAATAACTCACCTACTTTATTTTCAGAAGAGTTCGAAATTTAAAAATGAGACTTGCTCAAAATATAAAAAAGTAAATTTAATCGACTTACTTAATCGACGCATTAATAAGGAAATTACTTTTAATCATCCACAATTTTTTTCAAAACCATTAGCTTTCATTAATAAAAATGATGTGACATCAGCTAGAATTTACAAATTAATTTTAGCTTAAAACATAACTATTTTATGAAATCAATCTTATTATTTCTCTTACTTTTCGTTTCGACACAAGAGAAAAGCTACCAACACCAACCAAATAAAGGACAATCCTCTGTTGTTATTGAAGTAGAGAATCCTATTTCATTAATCCGAAAAAGTGAAACAATAACACTTTCTGCAGCATTTATTAAAAAAGCACTTCCTCACGAAAAGGTGAATTTCATTCAGGTAAGAGATTTAAAAAGCAACACCTTACTTACAACTCAACCTATAGATTATAATGAAGACGGAATTCCAGATATTTTTTTGTTTCAGACTGATTTTGATCCAAATGAAAAGAAGGAATTTGAACTTAGTAAGCTAAAAAAGGAACACTTAAGCTCATCAAAAGTTTATGTTTCTTACATGCCTTCAGAAGAAGGAATGGAAGATTTTACTTGGGAGAATGATTTTATAGGCTATCGCTTTTACGGACAAGAAAGAGCTCAAAAACAAGGCACAGGAATCGCTATGGATATTTGGTGTAAACGTGTCCCTGACTTTCTTACCAACAAGTGGTATGCACCATCACAAAGTTATCATATTGACAAAGGTTATGGTGCGGATCATTATAGTTCTGGTAAAAATCAGGGATGTGGTGGTTCTGGTATTTTTAAAAACGATTCCATCTATTTTTCAAAACCTTTTTCAGACTGGAAAATTATTGCAAAAGGCCCAATTCGTGTGGTGTTTGAATTAAAATTTACTGGATGGACTTTAAATAATGATATTATTGAAACCAAACGAATAACACTAGATGCTGGTCATTATTTTAATAAAATTGAAAGTCGCTATAACTCGGATATTGCTTCTTTAGGTTATGAGCATGCCGTAGGCTTTGTTCAAAGAGATGATTCAGACACTAAGATTGCCCAAAATTCAGGATGGATAACGAGCTGGGAATCATTGGGTAAAGCTAACGGAAATTTGGGTACTGGCTTTATAGCCTCAGCAAAAGATATTATTGAAATTAAAAATTTCAACAATCATATAATTAGTTTAATGAATCCAAAACCAGAGATTGGAATTTCCTATTACGTAGGCGCATCTTGGGATGAATTTGGATCTGTAAATTCTAAAAAAGAATGGACTTTATTTGTTGAAAATAGAGCTACGCTTATTAAAAATCCGTGCAAACTATCTATTAAACAACAATAAAGCTTATGGAAACTTACATTCCATAAATAGCGTGGCTAAAAGTTAGTCTATTTCAAAAACATCAGTTTATTCTAATCCTATTAAAAGAATCATGAAAAAAATTAACATATACTCTATATCCCTGAGTATAGCATTCCTTTTATTTATTAGTAATATCATTTTGATTAGTACAGGACATATAGAACAAGCAGGGATACCCTTAGTTGCTTTATTTTGTTTTCTTGCTTTAGGATTTAAAGGCTATAAAGCCCTAAATAGCTACGTGTATACCGCTTTACTTTTTGTAGGAATAGTACTGGCCTTTTATTATCCCAACTACTTTATAACTATTAAAGGATATGAGTTAACAAATCTTATTGTACCCCTAATTCAAATAATAATGTTTGGAATGGGAATAGCTATGAGTTTAAAAGATTTCGCAACTGTTTTTAAATCTCCCAAAGCCGTATTGGTGGGTGTATCTGCCCAATTAGGTGTTATGCCTATTATCGGTTTTTTATTAGCCAAATTCAGTGATTTCCCTCCAGAAATTGCCGCGGGTATAATTTTAGTTGGCTCATCACCAAGTGGAGTTGCATCTAACGTAATCGCCTATTTAGCAAAAGCTAATGTAGCATTATCAATAACTATTACATCCATAGCTACTTTAATTGCCCCTTTCGCGACTCCAGTTCTAATGAAATTATTAGCAGGGGAATTTATTGAAATTGATGTGTTATGTATGATGTGGACCATTATTAAAATGATTATTCTTCCAATTGGTACCGGCTTAATTCTTAACCAAATTCTTGGAAATAAAGCTAAAGTTTTCGATAAAATAATGCCTATTATTTCTATGGTAGGAATAGGACTAATAATAGCTATTATCACTGCTAAAGGTAGAGATAGCCTTTTAAATATTGGTGGTCTATTATTACTACTTGTTTTTATACATAACATATCTGGTTACACACTAGGATACTGGTATGCCCGTTTATTAAGACTAAATGAAAAAGATGCTCGCACTATTGCTATTGAAGTAGGCATGCAAAATGGCGGATTGGCTTCTGGTATTGCAAATTCCCTAGGTAAAATTGCAACCATGGGCTTAGCTCCTGCTGTATTTGGCCCAATAATGAATATTTCTGGTTCTATTTTAGCCTCCTTTTGGCAAAAAAGAACACCAAAAGAAACTCCTAAGTCTAAATAATTAAGTTCGATTTGTAAAAACGCCATTATTTCCTTAAAAAATATCATTTTATGAAAAACAAAGAACTAAACCTGTCTATATTTTCAAAACATTTGAAATTTTTAGACTATAACAGCATGAGCGAAGCAGTTAAAGAAATGGGATTCGACGGCATTGATTTAACCGTGAGACCAAACGGACATGTTTCGCCAGAACGAGTACAAGACGATCTTCCCAGGGTTACCGAAGCCATGAAATCCTTCAATCTTGAGCCGAATATGATTTGCTCAAATGTAAAGGATGGTAAAAATCCTGTTGATGCAAAAGTGTTAGAAGTAGCCAGTGAATTAGGCTATAAGTTTTATAGACCAGACTTGCTTACATATTCTGACAAGGAGGGCGTATTGGAAGTCGTCGAAAAAGCTAAACTGTATCTTGGTGAATTAGAAAAATTAGATGAGAAATATGGAATAAGCGCTAGCTACATTAATCTTCCAGGTCGTTTTTATGGATCTGCTATATGGGATTTGTATAGTGGCTTAAAAGGTTTGTCTCCAAAATACATCGGTAGTCAATATGATATTGTACATGCCTGCATTGAAGGAGGAACAAACTGGGATGTAGGTTTTGAACTGATTAAGCCGTACATAAATACTTTGGTTATTAAAGATTTTATCTGGGTTAAGAAAAATGGTCAATGGGCTTTCGAATATACACCTCTAGGTGAAGGAATGGTTGATTTTAAACGCTATTTTACTTTATTGAAAAAAAACAATCTTAATGTTCCTATTTCCATTCATACAGAACATGATTTAGGTGGTGCCGAAAATGGTAAAAAACCAACAATAGAAAATAAAGAAGTATTTAGACGAATAAAAAAAGATGTAGAATTCACAAGACGACTTTGGGAAGAAGTTAATCAATAGACAAATTCAATTTGATTCTGTCTCATCTACTTTAAGATTAAAATTTTATCTGTGATTTTGTACTACTTCTAAAAATAGAAGTAGTAATATTTAAAAGGAACTTGTAGACTTTTTGTCTCAAATGCCCCTCATACTAAGCTTAATTTTGAAGATACTCTTTACAAATACAAAACAAATGACAACCGAGTAAGTTAGGGAAATTGGACTCCATCGATATTCAATTCACCCCTGACCTCTCATTTTACACAAAACCGTATCTCATAATAAACAGGACAAGCAGTACTCCTCTCCTACCATACGACTCTTACAATTCAGTCAGTCTTCTCACTAGCTTAATTGATCCCCAACATAAAGGCCTTTCCCCCTCTATACTTTCTTCCATAATATTTAAAACACAAAAGAATTTTCAATTAAATTCACCACTTAATCACGCACGCAAGCTAAATTATCATGGGATTTACATGCTTACTGGAATAAATAAAAACAAGCAAAATTATTAAACATAAACATGAAAAATACAATTACATTGTAAATAATCAAAAAGATGCATTTGCAACCAGAATTCAGGGAATAAAGAGAAAAGTGTACCATAGAACTTGTGATCTCGAAATATATTTAACAAAGCACTACTAAGAGGTAAAATAAATAGTAATTTCACATTGCACACTAACTGTACGCAATTTGAAAAAAATAAAATTATAGAAAAATGGTTTTGAAAGAGGAAGAAGATGATTTTGATAACTATATGGACATTCATTTTATCCATCGTAGTAATTGGTTAAGAGCCGCTGTTCTTGGAGCAAATGATGGCATTTTATCAACTGCCAGTCTTGCAATTGGAGTAGCTGCTGCAAGCGATTTAAGAGAACCAGTCATGTTAGCAACTTTAGCAGGATTAGTAGCTGGTGCTTTATCAATGGCAGCTGGAGAATATGTTTCTGTAAGTTCTCAGGCTGATGTGGAAAAAGCTGATATTGAAAGAGAGAAAGAAGAATTAAGAGACACTCCCGAACTTGAATTACACCGATTGTCTCAAATTTATGAAGGAAGAGGACTTAAAAAAGAAACGGCATTAACTGTGGCTAAAGAATTATCAGAACATGATGTTTTAGCTGCTCACGTTCGAGACGAGTTGGGAATTAATGAGATGAGTCAGGCTAAGCCTATACAAGCCGCATTTGCCTCTGGAGCGGCATTCACCGTAGGAGGAATACTTCCTTTTTTGGTAACTTTTTTTCTACCATTAAAAAGTATTGAATATTCACTTTACGGTTTTGCGCTGTTTTTTCTAATCATATTAGGAGCATTAGCTGCTAAAGCTGGAGGTTCAAGTGTACTAAAAGCAATACTAAGAATTTCTTTTTGGGGTACTGTTGCAATGGGATTAACAGCAATAATTGGATATATGTTTGGTGTAAATCTGGGTTGATAAAATTAAAAACCACACATAATAGAAGCTAAATTATCATGGACACAGACAAGCTTACTGGCATAAATGAAAACCAGCAAGACAGCTGTACATAAACAAACGAAAAATATGGAACTACCAAAATATCATGAATCATTCATCCCTATTTTAGAGATTTTAAATTCTAAAGACTCCATTAAAAGTCGAGAATTAGCAGTTATTGTACGTGATAAATATTATTCTCATTTGCCTGAAGAATTACTCAAACAAAAAACCAGTTCTGGTGCGAATGTTTTACTAGACAGGATACTCTGGGGTAAATCATATCTCAAAATGGCTAAATTTGTTTCTTACCCTAAAAGAGGTTTAGTTCAAATTACAGAGAAGGGAAAACAAATTTTAAAAGAAGGTTCTTTGTCTTTACACGATCTTCAACATGACCAAGATTTTATCAATCATCGAGACTCTGTAAAAATTGAAAAAGAAAATGATATTGAAATTGAAACAATTAAAGTTGAGAATGCATCACCGCAAGACCTTATCGATTCTGGATTTTCAACCATTGAAAAGAAAGTAAAAACTGAACTTTTAGAAAAACTCAAAGAACTAGATCCTTATTATTTTGAAAAAGTAATTCTTATTCTGCTTAAAAAAATGGGTTATGGTGATTTTATAGAAACCGCAAAATCAGGTGATGGAGGAATAGATGGTATTATAAATGAAGACAAGTTAGGACTTGAAAAAATTTATACACAAGCAAAACGCTACAATGAAAACAAAGTGCGTGAAAAAGACATAAGAAATTTCATAGGTGCTATGAGTGGTGACACAAGTAAAGGCGTTTTTATAACAACATCTACATTTGATGATGCCGCTATAAAAAAAGCAAGAGAAGCGCATCATTCAATTATTTTAATTGCTGGTACTAAATTAGTAGATTTAATGCATCAATATAATGTAGGTATACAAGTTAAAACGGTTTATGAAGTAAAAGAAATTGATAATGATTTCTTTGAAGAAGAATAACCATATAGAAACTTTTATATAAGTAATGACAAGAAGACTGTAAAATTTATTCCCTCTATAAACTTTACCCAAAGACTTAAACAGAAACCAGTACCTCTATTATACCTAAGCCTAGCGACAAACAAAACATCCTTAAATAAACATGAACAAGCAATTAGAAAATGACATGAATAATATTGATGTGTTACATGAGAAAGTAAAACTTCAACGGATGTAATTAAATTTGAAACGGCTAAGCTTTTAGGCAATTTTATTGAAAAAAGTGAACGATTTGAATTACTTGCACCTATAAGACTAAATAATGTATGTTTTACAATAAAAGGTAACAATAAAGGAAACGAAGTGCTAAACTTTTTAAAAGCATTAAATAATTCGGGTAAGGTATATATGACACCAACAATTTATAATAAAACTCAAGGAATAAGAGCTTCATTTGTTAATTGGCGAACAAACTCATCGGACATTGAAATTGTAATTAACGAAATGAATAAGATCGTTATAAACAACTAAACATAACTCACTTTAAAATAATCTACAAGGTGGAATTCAGGAAATAATTTAGACAACTCTTCATTAAATTAGAATTTCATGAGAAAAATAAGACATATAAATACTAGGCAATAAATTCACAACTCAAAGACCGTGAAGTGGTAAAAGATGCAGTAATTTATTAAACCCTTGATTACCTAATTGAAACTATACAAGACGAAAAATTCATCAATTTTCAATACTACACATTAGACTCCCTTAGAAATAACTAACACACTAACACTTAACAAAATGACTACAAAATGCACCTTTAAGATTAGAATAAAATAGTAATTAAGAATAACTATTTTTGACTAACTTACAATCCTTCAAATACAAAAAATAAAATCAATATGAATTTAGATTACCCTACAATATTATTTTTTTTTGTAATAACCAACATATTTAATATTGCACTTTTCTCCTATCAATATTTTTTTCATCATAAAAGGTGGTATTTATCAATGTTTATTCTGGGTATTGTATTTCAAACAATAGCCATGATTCTTATAGCCTTCAGAAATAGCCTACCTTTCTTATACTCCGTCCAAATAAGTAATTTCTTTTTTATTTCCAGTTTTGCAATAACAACTTTTGGTCTTATTTCCTTTGATGACAAAATTCGAAAAAATATTTTATGGCTTTTCGTTATTTTCACTTTTCTATTTTATTTTTCTTTTCTACTAGTCGCAAAAGACAATATAATTCGAATTATTATTCAGATAATTGCTTGTGCATTTTTTTATACAATAGGAGCATTGAGCCTCTTTACCAATAAAAAAAAATACAAATTTGCCATTATTATAAGTATTGCACTCATAATATATACTATTTTTCAACTTTACCGAGCCTCTATTTTATATCACATAGATAAACCTTATCTTTTTTTGAAAGGTTCTACTGTTGACAATTGGTATCTTATAATTTCTTTGTTTATCGTAAGTACCGTTAGAATTGGTTTCATAATGCTTTTAAAGGAAATAGATGAAAACACAATACTTTTAAAAAATACTAGAATACAAAAGGATAAACTTAAACTTGAGGAGTCAAATAAAACTAAAGACAAACTATTTTCTATTATCGCTCACGACTTAAGGAGTCCGTTTAACAGTATTTTAGGTTTTTCGGGACTGTTAATTGAAAATGTAAAAACCCTTGAAATTGAAAAATCTGAAGAGTATTTAGGTTTTATTAATTCATCAGCCCAAAATACACTTGTTTTGCTCGACAATTTATTGAATTGGGCTAAATCACAAACGGGACAAATAAATTTCAATCCACAACAGATAAATTTATCATCAACTATTAACGAACTCGTGGAAGGATCAAATTCATTAGCAGCAGCTAAAGAAATATCATTATGCTATAATAAAACAGAAGAGGTTACAGTTTATGCCGATGAAGACATGTTAAAAATAGTTTTACGAAATCTTATTTCAAACGCAATCAAATTTACTAAGCCAAGTGGTAACATAAATATTTTAGCAGAAAAAGGACAAAACCAAATTGAAATTACAATTTCAGATAATGGTATTGGAATGAATGAAGAATCTAAAGCTAAATTGTTTAAAGTTGGAACAAATAAAACATCGATTGGAACAGCAAACGAAAAAGGTTCTGGTTTAGGCTTAATACTTTGCAAAGAACTTGTTGAAAAACAAGGCGGGAAAATTTGGATTGAAAGCGAATTGGGCAAGGGTAGTGATTTTAAATTTACTTTGCCTTTGAAAAGTTAAAAGAGTGAGAAAAAAACAGCTAAAAAAGCCTTCAAACAAAAGCATTTTTTAGCTGTATTTATTTATGAATTCATAAATAGTTTAATATCATCTTCAACAAAAGACATTAATCTAAATAGAACTTCCCTTTTTTGAAAATTCTTTTACCCAAATAAACGAATGGTGTATCGGCTGCAGCAACAATAAATTTCAAGAAATATGTGCTTATAAATATCTCCCACATAACAGACGTTTCAAATACACCCCAAAAAGCAATGATTACAAATACGGTACTATCTATCAACTGAGAAATACATGTGCTTAAATTATTACGTATCCAAATTTGACTGTCTGTTGGGAAGTGCTTACGCCAAAAGTGATAAGCCCAAATATCGTGTCGTTGAGAAAGTAAATATGCCGCAAGGCTAGCAATAGCAATACGTGGCATTAAACTAAATATTGTACTGGTTGCTTCGTGTGCAACACCTGCAAACTCATCTCCTTTTAGGGGAATAAAGAACAAGGCTAAATTCATTAATAAAGTCATGGAAATGAGACTGAAAAATCCTATCCAAACAGCCTTTTTTGCTTCTTCTTTACCGTAATTTTCTGACAGAATATCAGTTACTAAAAACGACGAGGCGTATACAATATTACCTAAGGTAGCAACGAATCCAAAAAGTTCAACAGTTTGAATAACTTGAACATTAGCAATAATAACAGAAATTGGAATCCAAATAATAAGGCCCCATTTACCAAAAATACGATATGCTAAAATAATTAATAGGAAGTTTGCCAACAACATGGTTAGCCATAAAATTTCATTTTGCATTTTTTTAATTTTTTTTAATTAAAGCTTGAAAGAATATTCACAAACAATTGTTGTATGTTTTTTTCAAAACTTCAGCGCAGGGAGATGCCACCTGCTTTGTTTATATTAATTTTCAGGATGCAAAGGTAAATAAAATTGCCTATTTAGAAGGCTATCCTAAATTTATAATTATCAAAATTTAAATGTTATCGTATAGAGTAAAATCCACATAGGGAAATACACTCCTAATCATTTTATATCGCAAAAAAACACTACATAAAACCATTGAGAAAGACTCTCCTACCCTGGACTTGCAACAAAAAAGTGGACAATAAGTTAAGTCATGCTGCATCCTTTTCATTATTTAATAGTCTTCCGTATATTCTAAAGGCGAAAGATAATTTAAAGAAGAATGCCTTCTATATGAATCTGAAACACCATTCTATTTCCATAGCTATAAAAAGGACTAAACATTCACTTAGTAAGGACATTTAAATATGAAAGAAAAATTGACCTAGTTTAATAGATCTAATACTTTATGAAGAATAATCTGTAAAGCATATTTAACACTAGACAATTATCAATATATAAAAAGGGCTTCTTAATTGTAAAAATTAGAAGCCCTTTTGTGAGAATTTATAATTATTTTAAAATTGTCTTTTTAATTTTTTTGCAACAACTTCGGCAGCTTTAATTAACGGATAAGCAGCAGGAGAACCTGTAAGTAAAGGATGCGTACCAATTTGAGCAGATAATAAAGTTTTTATGTTGGTGTGGCTCTGAATTAAAAACCCTATAGAGTTTGTTAGTTCTCCTACACTACAACCACCACAAACTTCACCACCTAAAATCATACCACAATCAGCAGCAACAATTAATTTCACAGTTTGTTCATGCATACCTTCAAGTGTACCAGGATGTTTATCCATTCCCGTAAAACTTCCAGCAACCACACTAAAATTTTCATCTTTTGCTTTAGATTCAATAATACCAGCCGTACCAAATGCCGTTTTACCAATGGCAGTATCGTAAATGGCAATCGTGCCACTAAATGATTTACAAGGACTTAATTCGTACAAACTCATACCCGCAACTCTGGCTTCAGCACATGCTGTTGATGCAAGCATAGTCGTACATAATTTTCTGGTTAAGAAATCTCTTTTCTCAGCACAATCACCAACAGCAAAAATATCATTGGAACAATCATCAACACGCATATATTCACACGTTTTAATAAATCCATATTTATTTAATTCAAGACCCGATTTTTTTGCCAATGTCGTGTTTGGCATATAACCCATAGAAAGCACAACAGCATCAGCTTCAAGCTCTTCTCCTGTAGTTAAAATAACCTTTTGTACTTTACCGCCTTTTCCAATAATTTCTTTTACGCCTTTACTTGTAATAACTTTAACGCCACGAGATCTTAATAACTCTTCAGCTTTGTCTCCAAATTCTTTATCAAAAGCTCTATTTAGTATGGAAGATTCGATTTCAATAAGAGTCACATCACGCCCTTCTTTATTCAATTCATCCGACATTTCCACCCCAATAAATCCAGCACCAATTGTAATGATTTTTTTCAAATCCTTCAATTTAGTATACATTTCATCTAGATAAAACTTATCTTTTGGAATAGTAAACACATTTTCAAGATCACCACCTTTTAGCCACTTAGGAATAGTCGGAACAGAACCTGTTGCAAATATTAGTTTTTCAAAATACAGTTTTACCTTATTTGACAAATAACATATATGGTTCTCTATATCAACGTCTATAACTTCAGCAATTTTTATTTCAACGCCAACATTAGTCAACATTTTATCGGGCATAATGTTTTTGTCTGTAGCATGTAAAGACCCAAAAATGTATGGAATACCACAAGGAACTAACACTTTTTCCTCTTTTCTAACCACAATAACTGACTTATCTGGATTATTTGTTTTTGCACTTATAGCAGCTTGAAGACCAGATGCACCACCACCAATAATTAAAACATTAACTTTCTCCATTATTGTAAATATTTAGATGTTTAGATATGAAATATATTGTGAAATTAATAATTTATTTTTTGCCATTTTGTGTCCATAATCAATTTTATACCAATCTAGAAGTCAATTTATAACGTTTACAATTAAGACATAAAAATATAACCTTAAAATATCAGCTATATTCTATGACTGATGGATTAAAAATCCATATCAATTTTAAACATCCTTTAAACCTCATAATTTAAAACTTAATTCTGCCGCTTTATTTATTTTAACCGAGACTTTACCTAAAAAATTTATTTAATGTCTAAAACTGATAAATTCTAAATATTTTTTTTATAATTTAGATGTGTCTAAAAATTAATTTAAACTTAAGCGAATATAATTTTCATGCTTACAAAATCGGAAGAAAATTACATTAAAGAGATTTATGCTTTAGAGCAAAAACACAAAGCAGATGTCAATACAAATCTACTTGCTGAAAAAATTGAAACTAAAGCATCATCAGTTACCGATATGCTTAAGAAATTAGCAAAAAAAGAATTATTAATATATCAGAAGTACAAAGGCGTTAAATTAAACTCGAAAGGTGAAAAAATCGCTCTTTCTGTGATAAGAAAACATAGACTTTGGGAAACTTTTCTTGTGGAGAAATTAGATTTTAGTTGGGATGAAGTACATAAAGTCGCAGAACAACTAGAACACATTCGTTCGGAAAAATTGACAAATAAACTAGATGTTTATTTAAATTTTCCTAAAGTTGATCCTCATGGAAACCCGATTCCTGATGTTAATGGTAAGCTTATAATAATTGATGCCGTTTGTCTTGATCAATTTGAAATTGAGGAAGAAGGAATTTTTATTGAAGTAAAAGATGAATCTGAAAACTTTTTGAAATACTTAACAAAAAACAATATTGTAATTGGTGCTAAAATAAAAGTACTTGAAAAAGAAGAATTTGACAATTCATTCAAAATCGAAATAGATAGAAAACAATTTAATATTTCGGAAAACGTAATTAAAAATTTATACTTAAAAAAATGAATTATAACCCAATAACAGCTCTTCTCATATTCTTTGGAATTAGTTTATTGCTTTTTTTTGTTTTCAGACCTAAAAAAGGAATTTACTCTTTACTGAAAAATATGTATCACCAAGAGGACAAGATGATTATAGAAGATATATTAAAATTCCTATATCATAATCAAACATCCAACAAGCACATAACTACCAACCATTTAACTAGTACTTTAGAATTTTCGAATGATATAATTGTCGAGAGTCTAAAAACAATGCTGGCCAATGAGTTAATTTCATTAGAAAAAGACAGTTATAAATTAACGACAGCTGGAAGTGAATATGCTTTACAAATAATTAGAGCTCACCGATTATGGGAAAAATATTTATCTGAAAAAACAGGCTTTCATAAAGAAGAATGGCACGAAAGAGCAGAGAAAAAAGAGCATGAATTAAGTCAATCTGAAATAGATAAACTCTCGAACCTTTTAGGACATCCAAAATTTGACCCACATGGCGATCCAATACCAACAAAAAAAGGGAAAATGGTTAGTTCAAAAGGTATTCCATTATCGTCTCTTAAAGAAGGTGACATAGGTAAAATTATACATATTGAAGATAAGCCAGATATTATTTACAAACAGATATTAGCAGAAAATATCTATTTATATTCTACTGTTAGAGTTATTGAAAATAACCCTAAACGTATTGTATTTCATTCAGAAGGAGAGCAATTTATTTTAGCACCAATAGTAGCAGGAAATATTACCATCTCATTATTAGAAAAAGATGAAATACAAGAAGAAAATATTGCCCGTTTATCGAGTTTAAAATTTGAAGAAACAGCAATGATTGTTGGATTATCGAAAGAATGTAGAGGTGAAAGTAGAAGACGATTATTGGATTTAGGCTTCGTTAAAGGAGCAATTGTAGCCATCGATTTATTAAATCCTTTAGGTGATCCTAAAGCCTATTTAATAAAAGGAACATCTATTGCATTAAGGAAAGATCAAGCGTCAAAAATTTTAATAAACAGAAATTAGTAATGAAAAATAAACCCCAAAGTGCTTGCGAAACCTGTGCTCATTTTAATGCTGACGGACTTAAAAAGCTAGGTGTAAAAACTGGTGATTTTGATTTTGTAGTGGCTCTTGCTGGCAATCCTAATACAGGTAAAAGTACCGTTTTTAATGCCCTTACTGGTTTACGACAACATACAGGAAATTGGCCTGGTAAAACCGTTACAAGAGCTGAAGGAGCATTTGAGTATAACAACGAAAAATTCAAACTGGTAGATTTACCTGGAACCTATTCGTTACTATCGACATCGGAAGACGAAGAAGTTGCTAGAGATTTTATCCTTTTTGGAAAACCAACAGTTACAGTAATTGTGGTAGATGCTAGTAGGTTAGAACGTAATCTAAATTTAGTATTACAAATTCTAGAAATTACAAACAATGCTGTTTTATGTCTAAACTTAATAGACGAAGCGGAAAGAAATAATATCAAAATAGATACCAGAATTTTAGCAAAAGACCTTGGCATTCCTGTTGTACCAACAAGCGCAAGGTTTCAAAGAGGAATTCCTGAACTTATTCAAACTATAAGTGAATTGGCTAATGGAAAAATAAAATGCAAACCACGAAAAATAAAAAATATTCCTAAAAATATTGAGAGTTCAATTCAAAAATTGAGTAAAACAATAGAAAAAGAATATCCCAATATTTCAAATAGTAGATGGATAGCTTTTAGATTATTAGAAGGAGATGCTCAAATAATAGAAGCTTTAAAAACAGGTAAAATAGCTAGCAATGAATACTAAAAATATAGATGATATAATCGCATTATCAGAAGAATTACGTTGGGAAATTGGCGATGACTTTCACGATAACCTAAGTGAAAGTATTTATGCTGATGCTTCTAGAATTGTAGAAGATGCGGTGACAAAAGATAATAAAAAATCGAAATTTAGATTAGACGCTAGAATAGACAAAATTGTTACAAGTAGAATTTGGGGCTTTCCTATTATGCTTTTTATTTTAGGAGCTGTTTTATGGCTTACCATTATTGGAGCCAATTACCCTTCTTCTATGTTAGCTTCATTGCTCTTAGATAACATTCATCCAATTTTGAAAGATTTTGGAACAAATCTAGGTTTTCCTTGGTGGTTAAATGGATTTTTATTTGATGGTGTCTATTTAGCTGTGGCTTGGGTTATAGCAGTTATGCTGCCACCTATGGCTATCTTTTTCCCACTGTTTACACTTTTTGAAGATTTTGGTTATTTACCTAGAGTCGCTTTTAATATGGATAACCTTTTTAAAAGATCTGGAGCTCATGGAAAACAAGCATTAACAATGAGTATGGGCTTTGGTTGTAATGCAGCAGGCGTTGTTGCAACACGTATTATTGATAGTCCGAGAGAACGCTTAATTGCGATTATTACCAATAATTTTTCTTTATGTAATGGTCGTTGGCCAACACAAATATTATTAGCCACTATATTTATTGGGGCTGTTGTGCCTGAATCATATTCAAGTTTAGCTTCTTTATCGGCTGTAATAGGTATTGCTATTTTAGGTATTTTCTTTATGTTTTTCTTCTCTTGGGCCTTATCCAAAACCGTATTAAAGGGAGAGGTTTCTACATTTAATTTAGAGTTGCCACCATACAGACCACCTGTTTTTTGGAAAACAATTTATACATCACTAATCGATAGAACTTTAATTGTTCTATGGCGAGCTATCGTATTTGCTGCACCGGCAGGAGCAGTTATCTGGTTGATTTCTAATGTATTTATTGGCGACCAAAGTGTTGCCTCTTGGTTAATCGATTCCTTTGATGACTTTGGCTTTTTATTGGGTTTAAATGGTGTAATTCTACTAGCTTACATTGTTGCCATTCCTGCCAATGAAATCGTAATACCTACAATACTTATGCTAACCGTAATGGTTACTGGTATTTCTGGTGGCGTTGGTGATGGTGTTATGTTTGAACTAGACTCTGTAACTGCCACAGCAGATATTTTAAGAGCAGGTGGTTGGACGCTACTTACAGCAATAAATGTCATGTTATTTAGTTTATTGCATAATCCGTGTAGTACAACAATATATACTATTTACAAAGAAACCAATAGTTTAAAATGGACTGTAGTAGCAACTTTACTTCCAGTTTTTGCTGGTTTTATTATCACTTTTTTAGTTGCTCAACTATGGAGAATTTTCATATAAAAACAATTCAAAAGGGAGTTTACAAAACTGAAACTTTAATATTTTGATATTAGATTTATACACAAAAAAAGAATGGGGTTAAACAAGTTGTTTAACCCCATTGAATTTAATCAAATAGATATTTTACATTAAACTATAGGCAACAGTTACTCCCGACATTACAATAGCAACCATACTCATCAATTTAATTAATATATTAAGACTTGGTCCTGATGTATCTTTAAAGGGATCACCCACAGTATCACCAATTACGGTTGCTTTATGAGCAGGAGAACCTTTACCTCCTAAGTGTCCTGATTCAACGTATTTTTTTGCATTATCCCAAGCACCCCCAGAATTTGCCATAAAAACAGCTAAAACAAAACCGGCACCTAATCCGCCTACCAATAAACCCATCGTACCAGCAACTCCAAATACCAAGCCGACAACAATAGGAACAGTAATTGCCAAAATTGAAGGCAACAACATTTCTTTTTGAGCCCCTTTAGTCGAAATAGCAACACAATTGGCGTAATCTGGTTCATTTTTACCTTCTAAGATACCAGGTATTTCACGAAATTGTCTTCTTACCTCATCTACCATTTTTCCAGCCGCTCTACCAACTGCATTCATGGTTAAACCACAAAATACAAATGCCATCATCGATCCCAAAAATATACCGATTAATACGGTTGGATTCATCAGGTTAACTTTAAAAAAGTTCATGAAATCCATCAAGTTGATTGAACTAACGTCACTAGCTGAGAATACGGTATGTCCACTTGGGAAAGCATAACTTTCAGCCGTTTCAAGCAAACGAATAATACCCACTTTAAGTTCTTCGATATAAGAAGCTAATAAAGCTAAACCAGTTAAGGCAGCAGAACCAATAGCAAATCCTTTACCTGTTGCTGCAGTTGTATTTCCTAGAGAATCAAGAGCATCAGTACGTTTTCGAACTTCAGCACCGAGCTCACACATTTCTGCATTACCTCCTGCATTATCAGCAATTGGTCCGTAAGCATCAGTAGCTAAAGTTATTCCCAAAGTAGAAAGCATTCCTACTGCAGCAATACCAATACCATATAAACCTAAACCCATATTAGCCATATCAAATCCTGAAGCAAACATAAATGAAAACATAATACCTAAAACAACTGCCACAACAGGAATTGCTGTTGAAATCATTCCCATTCCCAAACCAGAAATAATTACAGTAGCAGCTCCTGTATTAGAACTTTCTGCAATTTTTTGTGTTGGACGATACTCTTCTGAGGTGTAATATTCTGTTGCACGCCCAATAATTATTCCTGTAATCAATCCTGTAACAATCGCAGCCCAAATTCCCCAAATATTATCAAGCTTAAGAACATAAAGAATGATCCATGAGAAAACGACAATCAAAGCAGAACTAATATTTGTTCCTCTTGACAAGGATTTAAGTAATTGTTTTTGAGTAGCACCTTCTTTGGCCTTAACCATAAAAATACCAATAATAGAAAGCAGTATTCCAACCGAAGCAATCAACATAGGAGCTAAAATTGCCTTCATTTGTAATTCAGGGGTTTTTATAAAAGCTGCAGCACCAAGCGCCGCAGTAGCTAATATTGAGCCACAATACGATTCGTACAAATCGGCTCCCATACCAGCAACATCACCTACATTATCACCAACATTATCAGCAATCGTAGCAGGATTTCTTGGGTCATCTTCGGGAATCCCCGCTTCTACTTTTCCAACAAGGTCACCGCCAACATCAGCAGCTTTTGTGAAAATACCACCACCTACTCTAGCAAATAAAGCTTGAGCTGATGCTCCCATACCAAATGTCAACATGGTTGTTGTAATAATCATCATTTTTTCAGCTATAGTTGGCTCATCTACAAAATAGTTAAGCACAATAAACCAAGCTGAAATATCAAAAAGACCAAGTCCTACGACAACAAGTCCCATAACAGCACCACTTCTGAAAGCCACTTTTAAAGCAAGACTCATAGATGTTCTAGCAGCATTTGCCGTTCTAGCTGAGGCATAAGTGGCTGTTTTCATACCAAAGAAACCGGCTAATGCAGAAAAGAAACCACCCGTAAGAAAAGCTCCAGGAACCCATTCGTTTTGTAAATTAAAACCATAAGCTAATATGGAAAACAGAATTACTATAACTAGAAAAAAGATACCTACTATTTTATATTGCTGTTTTAAATATGCCATTGCTCCCTTTCGAACATGAGAAGCAACTTTTATCATTTTATCGGTCCCTTCACTTTCTTTCATTACTTGTTTAAAAAAGTAAAAGGCAAAGCCTAAAGCAATTAGAGAGCTTATTGGGATCAACCAAAATATATTATCAATGTTTTGCATTTTTGTTGTGTTTTTTAATGTTATGTTTTATTTCAATCCAATAGCTTTAGCTGATCTCCACCATACATAATGCTTATCATTCAACTCTTCTTCTGAAGGGAAAGGATAATAGATCATTTCTTTATTATCACCGATGAAAAAACCATTCTTAATTGTTCTAAAAAAGAGTTCCCGTGAGAAGAAACGCATAATAGTTTTTTGAACTTTACCCGGTTCTTCATTAAGAATCTTCATACAATCTCGTATATGATCTAAATTTGGATAAGGCAGATTATGTGCGGGTGAATTTTCAAAATCATCTGTCAATCCGTTCAATTGCAAGTCTACAAATGCCAACTTAGGAACACAAATTTGTTCTTTTCCTCCTGTCATGTAATTTAAGAATTTCAAGGGAGCTAATTTACTGATAATTCTAGGTGCAATCGGACAAAGTTCCTGATACAAGTACGCACTAGATTTAACATCGCCGGTATAATCTCCTTTTTTAATTTCCATTGTTCGCCCATCGTCCGTTGTCAGATATAAACTTTTAAAAGCTTTAACCGGAATCGTTTCCAATGCACGATAAATAGAAAGATAAACCGAGCTTTTAGGTCGTCCTCCTTCTTGAGGAACACATCTTTTCTTTATATATTCCATAGGAAGAATATCCTCAATAGCATCACTGTCAACCTCAAGAAAAATTACCTGCCCATGCGTACGCTTATGAGTTCCTACTGCCATATAGCTTCCAAATTCTGTAGGAGAAAGCATGGAGGCAATTAAAGCTTCAGGCGTTAGATTTAAATAAATGTTTGGTTTCATCATTTACTTTGGGTTTAGAGTTAAAACAATATGTTACGCTTTATTATGAAAAAATAAAGTGTTTTGATACAAATTAAATATACAGTCATTATTTTGGGTAATAATGATAGTAGTAGAGTCAATTGATACTTTATAGATCTATCCTTTTTGAATTCATCAGCCTAACATCACCTCGATATAGCTAACAAAATAAAATCTCATTTTTCAAAAATACACAAACAAATGTATAAGAATAATTTATAAATTCTCACAAATAGTCGTATAAATTACATTTTTATAGTTTTCATAATCCACGCATAAAATAAAATACTATATTCACAACACCTCTACATCATCATAATTTAGCTATGAAACACAGGAAAACAAAGCGAACTAAGTGATCTCATCCTCAACAAATAGATAACTAAAACACAACTAACTCTGGTGTAAAAAAATATTTTGAAAGATTTAGACTCAGCTATCAACTTTACTTCATAATATTTTAAATTCGAAAAGACTAATACTACTTAATGCATTAAAAACAGGCACAATGAATCACAACCAAAGAATTAAACAATAGAAAATTAACACACACACACCATCTGCATTAGTATAACAGAAATAGGAAACTCTTTGAAGAAGGAAGCTATCAATAAAATTAAAGTTGCAATTGGGAAAAGATAATTAAGATAAGATTATCTCATTTTGATAAGTGAATAAGAAATTAAAATATGGATCAGACTTACATTCGAACAAGCTGTCAATAAACTATTCTGTTAGAACTATTTTAATAAGGCTTCGAAATTCACCAAACAGTAAAATTAAACTATCCGTAACACGGATAAGAAAAGGTATATCTATTCAAGAAATAAACTCAGAATTAGTCTTGATTTCTAAATATTGATGGACTAACGCCTACATTTTTTTTGAAGAATCGAGAAAAGCTACTTATGGAATCAAAACATAGTACGAAAGCCAATTCTTTGGTTGTAATTTCTCTTTTGAGAAGTCTGCGTTTAGCTTCAGTAATTATTAGCTATTTTTAGTCTTTTTACTGCTATATCAATTACTGTCCCACACTTTCAAAATAAACCAAACATAATAAACTAACAACAAATCCTTATTGCCAAGCTGATGTCTCGTTTAAATAAATAATACAACTCGTAAACAATAACAATTTGAGCTATAAATATTAGCTTTGTAAGCTAAAAAATGTATAATGTATATGGTCTATTTATAACAAAACGGGTTATATTCAGACTGTCAACTCTTCGTTGGAGTAAGGCTAAACAGAGCTTGTTCTAAACATTAGTCATCAATTAAACAAAAGCACTAAAACACTGATAAAATTGGGAATCCCCCCAAAGTCATGTTAAAGAATTAAAATCATCAGTATTATTAAAAATTATATTTTATGAAAGGATATATACATGTATACACTGGTAACGGAAAAGGAAAAACCACAGCAGCATTTGGTCTTGCATTAAGAGCTATTGGCGCAGGTAAAAAGGTGTATATCGGTCAATTTGTAAAAGGGCTAGTCTATTCGGAGGTTAAAGCATCACGACAATTTCTTCCAAACATTACTGTTGAACAATATGGAATAGATTGCTTTATTGAAAAGGCTCCAACGCAAATAGATATTGATGTAGCACGTAAAGGACTTGAAAAAGTCTCGAAGATTATTTCATCGGCTAAATATGATGTCGTTATTCTCGACGAAGCCACTATTGCTATCTATTTTAAGCTTTTTTCGGTCGAAGAGCTTATTGAACTTCTAAAAAAGAAACCAGATGAAACTGAAATTATTATTACAGGTAGATACGCCCCTACTGAGTTAATTGAAATTGCTGATTTAGTAAGTGAAATGAAAGAAATAAAACACTATTACACCAAAGGTGTTGAAGCAAGAGAAGGTATTGAATGTTAATCATTTTAATTATCGAAATAGTTTTAAGCTGCAACAATAGAAATTGATTTTCACTTTTTCTACAATGCAAAATGGCCTTGACTCCAATTAGAATCAAGGTCATTTTGTATAAAAGATATTTAGATTTAATTATTTCACACTTACTTTTTTCAACACCAATTTCTTCTGTTTAGCCACATATAAAAAGATAGACAATGTTGCTATCATAGAAAGAATACCCATTGTATAAGAAATAGTTTGTGATAACTGAAAACCTTCTGGTGCGATAAGAATATAAGTTGTTACTACAGCCGTCATAAAACAAGCGGGAATGGTTGCAAACCAGTGGCTGCGTCCTTTAGTTACCATATACATAGCAGCAGTCCACAAAACAATAGTAGCAAGAGTTTGATTTGCCCAACCAAAATATCTCCAAATAATAGCAAAGTTTACTTGAGTCAATAAAAACCCGATTGCAAATAGGGGAAGCGTAATAGCCAAACGCTGAATCAGTTTCTTTTGAGAATAACCAAAAGAGTCAGCAATAGTCAAACGAGCAGAACGAAAAGCCGTATCACCAGATGTAATAGGAGCAGCAACAACACCAAATATGGCCAATATACCACCAACTTTACCTAATAAACTTCCACAAATTTCATTCACAACCCAAGCAGCATTGTGTCCTGACTGTCCCATGGTTTCACCCAATTCGCGTACACCTCCAAAGAATGTCATAGCAGCAGCAGCCCAAATCATAGCTACAATACCTTCTGCTATCATGGTTCCATAAAAAATCTTTCTCCCCTGCTTCTCATTGGTCATACAACGAGCCATCAGCGGCGATTGAGTAGCGTGAAATCCAGATATAGCCCCACAAGCAATTGTAATAAATAACAAAGGAAAAACAACAAACTTAGAAGGGTTAGCATGCATATTAGAAAAATTACTTACTGTTAATTCAGGAATACTATAATCTCCATAAATTAAAGCGCCAGCAATACCAAAGGCCATAACCAAAAGTGAAATACCAAAAATAGGATATATTTTACCAATCAACTTATCAATAGGAATCATGGTTGCTAGTACATAATACAAGAAAATACCACCAATTAATATGGAAACATTAACACCTGTTAAACCAGTAAGAATAGCTGCAGGACCTTTTATAAAAACAACCCCTACAAGTACCAATAAAATAACAGAGAATACACGCATAAATTTTTTAAAACCAGTTCCTAAATACTTTCCAACAACCTCAGGAATACTAGCTCCACCATGACGTACCGAAAGCATTCCAGAAAAGTAATCGTGAACTCCACCGGCAAAAATACATCCAAATACAATCCATATAAAAGCAACTGGTCCCCAAAGTGCACCCGCAATAGCTCCAAAGATTGGACCTAAACCTGCAATATTCAAGAATTGAATCAAAAAGATCTTTCTCCAGTTCATGGGAACGAAATCAACACCATCTTCTTTTGCAATAGCCGGAGTTACAGAATCAGGCTCGATACCAAATTGTTTCTCAACAAATTTTCCGTAAATAAAATACCCTACAATAAGGGCAACGATACATAAAATAAAAGTTATCATATTCGTGTTACTTAGTTTGTAAATAGCTCTTAGAAAAGTGAATCCAATTACTACAAACAAAACAAGCAGATTTAGAAAGAATAAGAAAGGTGGGAAAAACCTATTTATAAGACACAAAACACCCAATTAGGAATGGGTGTTTTTACCCATATTTTTGACACAAAAACACATAAACAACTATACACAAGACTACTCCATTCTTTATTTTGAATGCATCTACACAGTATAAAACGTTTGCGTAACAAAAAAAAGGACCTCTCATTTGTAAAAAAATCACTTTTAAAAACATCACAAATAAGAGTCATTAAAACCTAATATAATCCATTAATTTGGCTTAGACCTCAATAATTTTATTTTTCACGGCATACATCACCAATGAGGTTGCATTAGGACAATCTGTTTTACTCAAAAGATTGGAACGATGGCGCTCGACAGTACGATGACTTATGAACAGTTTCTCTGCAATATCATTATTACAAAACCCCTTACAAATCAATTTCAGGATTTCTAACTCTCGTTGAGTTAATTTAACAACCTCAGTCTGAAATTGCTTTCGTTTCTTTTTATCAAGAATACCAACCAAGAGTTCTTGAGAAAAGTAAGTTCCACCATTGATAACAGCCTGCAAAGCAGCATTCAATTCCTCAACACCAGAATTCTTCAAAAGAAACCCCTGAACGCCAGCATCAACCATCTGGTCGTAATACTCCTCTTCGTCGTGCATGGAAAGTACAATAACTTTAAGCTTGGGATAAAGCTTAAGAGCCTTACGCGTAGTCTCTAACCCATTCATGTTGGGCATATTAATATCCATTAAAACAATATCGACAATTTTATTGGCTGCCATATCAAGAAATTCCAAACCATCTGAAGCTTCACCTACCACTTTAATTTCCGGAATATCATTAAGCAGAAAACGCAATCCACTGCGAAACATTTTATGATCGTCAACTAAAGCTAGCCCATACTCTTTCATTTCTTTCTATTTAGGAAGTATTACTATAAATTTTCTTTAGATTCTAAAGGAACTGAAATAATGGTCATCATACCACCATTCTCAAACTTACTTTTCATTTTATATGTTCCATTTAAAGAGCGAACACGACTCAAAATATTATGCAGTCCCATACCTGTGGATTTATCTGATTCCGTTTTTCTAATGTCGAAACCAATACCATCATCAATATAAATCAACTTTAGATCGATCTTTTCACGAGACAGATTAATCTCAATATTGTTGGCCTTAGCATGTTTAATGGTATTATTAATTAGCTCAGTCACCACTCTATAAATTACAACTTCAATCTGTTCATTCAGGCGCTCATTTAAATTTTCAGCATGAAACGTAATATTAATCGACTCAGAAACTTTTAATTTATGAGTAAAAGAATCAATAGCCTTCTCAAGTCCAAAATCGCTCAAAATATGCGGACTCAAATTATTCGAAATTTCCTTTATACTAACCAAAGCTTCGGTAACAGCCTCACGAGACACCTTAACAATTCGCTGTTTTTTCTCCTCCTCATCAGTTCGATTAAGAGCCGAAAGATAAAGATTAATACTAGATAACAATGGTCCAATTGAATCGTGCAAGTCTTTGGCAAATCGTCTACGCTCCGTTTCTTCAGTTTTTATCACAGCATTCAATACTTTACGCTCAGTTTCCTGACGTTTACTAATATCTCTCACTACGGCAAGTATCAATCGATCCTCCTCTAAATCAATAAGACTTAGGTTCATCTCAACAGGAAAGGTAGAACCATCAGCCCGTTTTTGAATAGATTCTATACTCAATGAACTATTTTGTGGACTCAGCATATTCCAATATGCCTCAAGGTTTAAACGTGTATATTTACAATCAAAACTAGCAACATTCATTTGAAGCAAGTCCTTATGATTATAACCAAATATTTTACATGCCGACGAGTTGGCATCAATAATTTCACCTGTAAAATCGTGAATCAAAATCTCGTCAGCAGCCTGTTCGACTAACGATCTCCAACGTTTTTCAGAAGCTATAATCTGTTTTTTATCTTCATGAACCTGTTCCTCAGCCAATTTTCGTTGCGTGATATCAATCAAAGTACCTACCATATTTATAGGCGCATTATCCTCATCCCTATCCAGAATTTTACCTTTTCCCTTATACCACATCCACTCGTGTTCGGCATTGCAAAATCGAAAAACCACTTCAAAAGTCTTTGTTTTACCTTTTAGATAATCTAATCGCCTTTCTTTTACAATTATCTTATCATCGGGATGAATATGAGCATATACAAATTCTATTGTATTTTTAATCAAATCAAGATCGTAACCTAGGTTCAACCAAATTTGCTTACTGCAAGTAAAACATTCTGTTTTGAAGTTGTGTTCCCATACACCATCAGAATTGGAATCTAACATCCGCAATAAACGGGTTTTATTAAGCTCCAAATCTTTATTAATTGCAAACAATCTATTTTCGTTACGTTTTCTTATGTGTCGAGTATATAAAACAATCAAAACAATAAGTAATAGGAAAACAAATGTAAGCAGTAGATAGCTTTTATTTTTTTCAAAAAAAGTCATTGGTAAATTAATAATACGACTTCCTTTGGGCAGTTCATTGGGTTTAATACCAAATCGCTTCATCTGATTATAATCAAAAATCAAACTATTATAACCTGAAGTTACATAAGGAATTTGATTAATATTTTCACCATTAATTACCCGTAAAGCAATTTGAGCTGACAACTTACCTTGGTCAAAACCACTGGTTAGCATACCTCCCACAATCCCCTCTCCCAAATAAAATACCCACGAACTATAAATAGGCAGTTTGGTAGCCTCACTTATAATTTCAATATTTTCTTGATAAGAAATATAATTGCCATCTTGGTCTTTACTGAAATTCAGAAGAAGAATGATGTTCGATTCATCCAAGCTTTTCACCTGACTTACAAGTTCTTTAATTGATAAATTCTCCAGAAAAACCAAGTTAATGTCAGTATCAATTTCGGGCCAAAATGATTTAATATAATTTCGATTGATAATGGCCGATGTGGTTTGATTATCGTTAATTACCACCAGATTTTTTGCTTTAGGGTGTAGACGAAGAGCTTCCTGAATAGTTCTTTTAAAATCTATAAACTCTGTTACACCTGTTACATTATCCATTCCCGCTATCAAACTCTCATCAAATTGATCGATTGAAGCAAAAACCACAGGTATATCCTTAAAATAGATATCCTGATATTTTCTTACAAATTCGAGTGCATTATTGTCTGATGCAATAATCACCTCAAAAGGAATATCATGGTGTCTTAGTTCGTAAAGTTTAGCAAATTCCTTTAAGTATATCGAATCAGAATTGCGCTTTGAATCCATATATTCAAACTGCAACTCCAAGTTATCGTACTGATTAAAGACAGATTGTATTCCTCGTGTAATATTATCGGTCCAGTTTAAACCTTGATGATAGGAATGCAAAACCAAAACCTTTTTCTTTCTTGCTTTTAGCGGATTAACAAGAATAAACAAGCAAAATATTAATAAAAAGTGATATTTAAATTTCATAGAACAATCGCCTTTAAGCATAAGTAATTACTGTGAAATTGAAACACACAACAATTTTATTTTGCGAAAATTACTAAAGCCACTAATTAAAAACAAATTCAATCTAAACTCATTGTAAATCGCACATCAAAATAAAATTTATCCTTAATTCAATAAGTATCATTCTATTTCTAAATAAATGCTTAACTTTATTTATTACTAAATAAGAATCATTCTCCTTAAAGAAGTTTACAAATGAAAACATCAATCGAACATATTAGAGATAAAATATCTAAAAAAGGATTGAAAGTTACACCACAACGCATTTGTATTCTTGAGGCTATCTATGATTTAGACAATCATCCAACTGCCGATAATATTACTGAATATATACGCGAAACTCACCCCAATATAGCGACTGGAACAGTATACAAGGTATTAGAAACTTTAGTTGAGAATAATTTAATAAAAAAGGTTAAAACTGATAGAGATATTATGAGATATGATGGGATAATAGAAGCTCATCATCATTTATATTGTTCTGAATGTGATCTGATTGAAGATTATATGGATCATGAGTTAGATGAGTTATTGAAAGACTATTTTAAAAAGAAAAAATTCCCCGGATTTAAGCTAGAAGACATTGTAGTTCAAATTAGAGGAACATTCGATAAATGTTAAACATTAACTTTAAAATTAAACATCATGGAACAAAATCAAGAACAAGAGGTATTTAGTATGCCTAGAATTGGCGATGCTGCACCTGAATTTAAAGCAGTAACAACACAAGGAGATATCAATTTCCCTTCAGATTATAAGGGTGAATGGGTTATTCTTTTTAGTCACCCTGCAGATTTTACACCTGTTTGCACATCGGAATTCATGACCTTTGCTACAATGGCAGATCAATTTGAAGAAGCCAATTGCAAACTCGTGGGTCTTTCTATTGATGGCTTATATAGCCATATTGCTTGGTTACGTACAATCAAAGAAAAGATTGAATACAAGGGCATGAAAGATGTTGAAGTTAATTTTCCATTGATAGAAGACATCACTATGGATGTTGCCAAAAAGTATGGCATGATTCAACCCAATGAGGATTCAACAAAAGCGGTTAGAGCTGTTTTCTTTATTGATCCCAAAGGCATAATTAGAACTATAATATACTATCCATTAAGTTTAGGCCGAAATTTTGATGAATTATACAGAGTGATTATTGCATTGCAGGCAGCTGATGAATTTGGAGTTGCAACGCCTGCTGATTGGCGTCCTGGAGATGATGTCATAATCGGACCTGCAGGTTCTTGTGGTTCTGCCAAAGACAGAATGGATGATAGTGAAATTAACTGTCAGGACTGGTTCTTCTGCACCAAAAAACTTGATAAAAAAACGGTTCTAGATAAAGTATTAAAAAAGAAATAGGAAATGCTAATAAATAAAAGGCGGGTTTGTAAGTAATTAAGACTCACATCCCGCTTACTTACACCATTTAATAATATAAACAACATTCAATTTTCAAATCTAAAAACTAACCCTTTACGGATTAAATCTAAAAAACTAACTATATGAAAATAGCAATAATAATATGTGACAGATATAAAACTTGCGCAGGCGGAAAATGTTTTAAAGCCATGCAAAACAGAGAAGGTGCTTTTGATATTTATAGCAAAGATGAACCTCTCGAAGTAGTTGGATACACCAGTTGCGGAGGATGCCCAGGTGGAAACATTGAATATACACCTGAAGAAATGATTAAAAACGGCGTAGAAGCCATTCATTTTGCAACAGGAATGGTTGTTGGCTATCCACCCTGCCCTCATATCGCATATTTCAAGAAATTTATAGAAGAAAAATACAAAATAAAAGTTGTTGTTGGAACTCATCCTATTCCACAAAAATATTTTACCACCCATAAGAATCTTGAAACATGGCAAACTAAGGAATGGCAAGATTTAATTAAACCTACATTAGGTAATAAAGATCTAAGGGTAAAATATAATTAACTATAAGAAAACATTAGATGTATAAATATTTATTTGGACCAGTTCCTTCTCGTAGATTAGGCATGTCTTTGGGCGTTGATTTAGTTCCAAAAAAAGTATGCTCTCTCGATTGTGTTTACTGTGAAGTAGGTAAAACCACAAAACTGACACTTGACAAAAAAGAGTATGTTAAATTTGATAAAATTAAAGAAGAACTAAGTCATTATTTCAAAAACAATCCAGATCCCGATTATATAACTTTCTCAGGATCAGGCGAGCCAACATTGAATATTTTTATCGGAGAAATATTACAATTCATTAAACAAAACAAGCCTAATATACCAGTTGCTGTTTTAACTAATGGAACTCTTTTATACGATAAAAAGGTTAGAGAAGCAATCCTAAATGCCGATGTTGTTCTACCATCTCTTGATGCTGCAACTGAAGATGTTTTTAAGAAAATTAATAGACCTGCAACAGATTTAAGTATTGATAAGTATATTCAAGGGTTAATCGATTTTAGAAAAGAATTTAAGGGCAAAATATGGCTCGAAATTTTCATTTTACCTGAGTATAATGATAGTGAAAATGAATTGGCAGAACTCAAAAAAGTAATATTGAAAATAAAACCTGAGTCTGTTCAATTAAATACACTAGACAGACCAGGAACAGTTTCTAATTTAAGAGGTGCAACAAAACAAGAATTACAACGGATATCTGATAATTGGAAGTTAGATAATGTTGAAATAATTTGTTCCTCTCAGCAAAGAAGAGATATACAATCATTTAGAAGCGATATTGAAACAGCTATTATAGAAACTATTGCACGCAGACCTTGTACTCTTGATGATTTAACAAAAATTTTAGGTTTACATGTCAATGAAATTAATAAGTATTTAGATGTTTTAGAATCAGAAGAAAAAATTAAAACAGTCGAACAAGAAAGAGGTGTCTTTTATCAAAAAAAATAAAAATAAATTTACATTAGATTTGTATCAGTATTGGTAGAATAAATTCTAATATCAATGTTTACAACAGCTCAAAATTTAAACAATTGAACAAAAAGAGTTAATCATTCTACCATTACTTTTACAATTTACTTCTAAGTAAAATAACAAAAGCACATCAAAACAATTATAATTAAATTAAGGATTATAGAATATGAAAACATTAAGGTTAATCTATTTTTCACCAACAGGAACAACACAAAAAATTATTAGAGAAATTGGCAAAAACATTGGCTTAGAGCTCATCTCAGAAAATAATATTACCAAAAGCAATACTGAAATAGATTCTAAAATAGATGATAATTGTTTAACCATAATTGGAATGCCTGTATATGGAGGTCGAATACCATTAACAGCTATTGAAACATTACAAAAATTAAAATCTAACCAGTCACCAGTTGTTATTGTAGCTACATACGGTAATAGAGATTACGATGATGCCCTTTTGGAGCTTAATGAGATTACAACTAATTGTGGATTTAAAACAATTGCTGGTGCTGCATTTATCGGAGAACATTCATTTTCATCAGACGAAAAACCAATAGCTAAAAATAGACCAGATAAAGAAGATCTTGTAAAGTGTAAGAATTTTGCACAGATGATAACTGCAAAATTAAATGAAACAGATATAAATTCAGACTTAGATATATCAGGTAACTATCCATACAAAAAACGTGGTCAAATACCTGGAGAATTTCATCCAACAACGGATATTGATAAATGTGATCTTTGCGGAATTTGTGCCGAAAAATGTCCTACAAATGCTATAACAATTACAGATACTGTTACAACAAATGGAGATTTGTGTACGTTTTGTTGTGCTTGTGTAAAATACTGTCCACATGAAGCACGAATAGTCGACAACCCTACAATGAATGCAATTAAAGAAAAATTATTTGTCAATTGTTCGGAGAGAAAAGAGCCTGAATTTTTCGTATAAACACATTACCTTATTAAACAATATTTTAGAATCGCTAACGAGTAATTTCATCTCGTAAGATATTAGTATAATACAGCTAGAAAACAAAGAGCCAACTTAACTTACAACCCTATTCTATAGGTGTTAATAATTTTAAAGTTGGTTTGTTTTTTTAGCGATCTAATCTATTGTTGTTTTTCTAAAATTCAGCTTAGCGAAACAAAAAAGGTCAACAAAATGACATTTGATTATAGCTCATATAATTATAATACACGAAAAGAAATTACAAAATGAAATTGGGAATATTTCAAGATATTCATGGAAATTTACCTGCATTAAAAAAGGCAATTGAAACATTTAGAGCCAATGGATGTGATAAGATATTTCATGTTGGAGATTTGATTGGAATTGGTCCCTTTCCAAAAGAATGTATCGATCTGGCATTTTCAATTGAAGAAATGAATTTTGTTATGGGAAATCATGATTATTGGTATGCTCACGGATTGCCAAAGCCTATTCCCGACTGGATGAGTGAGGAAGAAGTTCAACATAGAACATGGATTAATCGCCAAATAGGAAATGACTATAAAAACAGAGTGAAGAAATGGAAATTTTCAATAGATTATCCAATAGGTAGAGATAAAAAGATAACTTTTCAGCATTATGGTTTAAATCAAAAGCAAAATTGGTTTGCGACACGAATAGAAAATCCAAGCATAGAAGAATTGGATACCCTATTCAGCGGAATAAACTCTGAAATAATATTCTATGGACATACACATCGCGAAAATGACCAAACAGGTAGATGTCGGTATGTTAATTTGGGCTCGGCAGGATGCTATAACAAACCCGAAGTAAGACTTGGAATTTTGGAAATTTTAGAAGACAAAATTGAATTAGAAAAATTGTCAATTCAATATTCTGATGATGGGCTAATGGAAGAGTTTGAAATAAGAAAGGTACCTGTAAGAGAACGTATCACAAAATCATTTATGAGCAGAAAATAAAAGCGAATAAATAGAACACTAAGTTACTACAAAACTTATCTCCTATACTTAGGAATACAGAGAAAATTATATACTTCGACTTTATTTCTATATTTCGTCATGCTCCGCACCGATTTGCGCAAAACAGCACATTCAACACAAATACTGAACCCACCCCACTCTCCTTTTGAATTTACAGGCACTTTTAGCCAATTCTGCTTGTTTTATCATGGTTCACACAGCTTGTTTCCTCAAAGGAACACATGACAAAACCAGAAAAATGAACCAATCACAATCATCAAAAAAGAATCATTCCAATTAAACACTTTACTTAATGAAATGATAGTCAGTCTACTTAGTATTTTGTAAATTGAGTTATATAATTTCTCATTAAAAATTTAAATCATGGTAGATAAAGCTAAAAAAATAAGTCGATGCCCCGTAACTGGAGCTATCGGTAAACATTCTGTTGGTTCTAGTGGCACTAAAAACCGTGATTGGTGGCCTAATCAATTAAAACTTAATATTCTTCGTCAGCATACATCGAAATCCAACCCTATGGGTGAAGCATTTAACTATGCCGATGAATTTAAAAGTCTTGACTTAAAAGCCATTAAAAAGGATCTTCAAAAGTTAATGACCAACTCACAATCCTGGTGGCCTGCCGACTTCGGACATTATGGCCCGTTCTTTATTAGAATGGCTTGGCATAGTGCGGGAACTTATCGAACCAGCGACGGTCGTGGCGGAGCAGGAAGCGGACAACAGCGCTTTGCACCTCTAAATAGTTGGCCAGATAATGTAAACCTTGATAAAGCACGAAGATTACTTTGGCCTATCAAACAAAAATATGGTAAAAAAATATCATGGGCCGACCTTATGATACTAGCTGGTAATGTTGCCTTAGAATCTATGGGTTTTAAAACTTTGGGTTTTGCAGGAGGACGTGAAGATGTGTGGGAACCTGAAGAGGATGTATATTGGGGTTCAGAGGATGAATGGTTAGAAAATGATGAACGTAATTTAGATAAATCGGAAGTAGACAACCCGCTTGCTGCTATACAAATGGGATTAATATATGTAAACCCAGAAGGACCAGATGGAAATCCAGAACCTCTTTTAGCAGCTAAGGATATTCGAGATACATTTGCCCGTATGGCAATGAATGATGAAGAAACCGTTGCCCTAATAGCAGGTGGTCACACCTTTGGTAAATGCCACGGTGCAGGTGATGCGGCTCATGTTGGAGCAGAACCAGAATCAGCAAATATTGAAGAACAAGGTTTGGGTTGGAACAATACCTTTGGCACTGGAAAAGCAGGAGATACTATCTCTAGTGGATTGGAAGTTATATGGACACAAACACCTGCGAAATGGAGTTATTACTTCTTCGACAACCTGTTTAAATTTGACTGGGAACTAACAACTAGTCCTGCTGGAGCAAAGCAATGGACAGCAAAAAATGCCGGTCAGGAAATGCCCGATGCTCACGATGCATCAAAAAAACACAAACCAACAATGCTAACTACTGATTTAGCTTTGCGTTTTGATCCTGTATATGGTAAAATTTCAAAAAATTTCCATGAGAATCCACTCGAATTTGCAGACGCTTTTGCAAAAGCTTGGTTTAAATTAACTCATCGTGATATGGGACCACGAACTTGTTATTTAGGCTCTGAAATTCCTACCGAAGAACTTATTTGGCAAGACAATATTCCTGCATTAAATCACACTCTTGTTGATGAAAGTGATATTTCTGAACTAAAAGTGAAAGTTTTAAAATCTGGACTTACCATATCACAACTAGTATCAACAGCTTGGGCATCTGCGTCTACTTTTCGTGGATCGGACAAACGTGGTGGTGCCAATGGATCACGTATTAGCTTAGCTCCTCAAAAAGATTGGAAAGTAAACAATCCTGCCCAACTCAGCCAAGTTTTGGCAAAATTGGAAACAATTCAAGAGGCATTTAATAGTTCACAATCGGATGATAAAAAAATATCACTAGCCGATTTAATTGTATTAGCTGGATGTGCTGGTGTTGAGAAAGCTGCCAAAGATGGAGGATTTCCAGTTAAAGTTCCATTCACACCAGGACGTATGGATGCTTCTCAGGAACAAACGGATGTTGAATCCTTCAAAGTACTTGAACCAGTAGCCGATGGTTTCCGTAATTACCTAAAAACTAAAATTAAAGTTTCTAGCGAAGAACTGTTAATTGATAAAGCACAACTATTATCATTAACCGCACCAGAAATGACAGTTATTGTTGGTGGAATGCGAGCTTTAAATGCAAATTATGATAATTCGAACTACGGTGTTTTCACAAAACACCCTGAAGTTTTAAGCAACGATTTCTTTGTAAACCTTTTAGATATGAATACCGCATGGATGCCTTCATCTAAAGATAAAGAAACCTTTGATGGTAGAGATCGAGAAACTGGTAAAGTTAAATGGACAGCAACTCGTGCCGATCTAATATTTGGTTCAAACTCAGAACTTAGAGCGCTTGCCGAAGTTTATGGAAGTGGTGATGCTAAAGAAAAATTTGTAAATGATTTTATAACAGCCTGGACCAAAGTAATGAACTTGGACCGTTTTGATTTATAAAATTATCTAAAACGCAAATACGAACAAAGTATATCAAAAAAACGGGTTGCAAATAATGATAATTGCAACCCATTTTTTCATATAAACACATAAGGAAACAAACCTCGAAAAAACTTAAAAGCATAAATCAAATCTTTTTGTTTATACAAAGCTGAGTCCATAAAAGATTCTTCATCAACGATATTCTACATAACAATATTGATATTTCTTAGAATACGGATAAAAGCGTATATAAAATTATGTAAATTGATATAACTTAGCAGAATGGAATTACAAATTGCTTTAGTTATATCTGTTATTCTGCAGTTTACTGCATTTTTTATTACGATAAGCCTTATTCCTAAAACAAGGTTTAAAATTGCATGGATTAGTATTTCTGTGGGTTTCTTACTTATGGCTCTTCGTAGGTTGGTCGAAGCATTTCATGTTTTAAATATAGATGATCCGAATAAACTATCAGATATTAGCAGCTGGATAGCAGTCATCATTTCTATAGCCATGCTTGTTGCATCAATCTACATTCGAAAAATATTTGAAGTTTTAAACAGAATTAGCAAACTCCGAAAAGAAAATGAAGCTAAACTTCTTTCTGCTACTATTTCTACTGAAGAAAATGAACGAAAATATTTTTCAAAAGAAATACATGATGGTTTAGGACCCGTACTATCTTCTGCAAAAATGACTATTTCGGCAATTGATAAAACAGAATTTAATGAGCGAAATGTAGACCTATTAAACAAGGTGGAAAGTCTGGTAGATAATGCAATAGCAACATCAAAAGAAATTTCAAATCACCTTACACCTCATGTAATAGAACGATATGGTTTAAAAAAAGCGATTGATACTTTTATAAGAAATGTAGCTACAAAAGAAACTATTAAAATTGAGTTTTCTACAAACATTGAAAAAATACGATATGGTCATAATATTGAAGTTATTATATACCGTATATGCTGCGAATTTATTAATAATACCTTAAAGTATGCCTCAGCAAACAAAATCACCATTCTTCTTCATGACAATGAAAAACAGATTGTATTTAAATATGATGATAATGGTATAGGTTTCGAGATTGCGAAACAAGAATTCAATGGAATGGGATTAACAAATATTAAATCAAGAGTTAAATCATTAAATGGATCTATTGAATTAACAAGTAGTATAAATAAAGGCTTTTATGCAAGTATAAAACTTCCAAAATGAGTGTAAAATTAAATATATTTTTAGTCGATGACCATTCGCTTTTTAGAGAAGGATTGCGCTTTTTACTAGCAAATAGCAATTTTGTTGCAGAAATAAAGGAAGCAAAAAATGGACAGGAATTTCTTGAAGGCCTACAAAACTTTAAACCAGACATTATATTAATGGATATTGATATGCCTATAATGAATGGCATAGAAGCAACTTTACAAGCAATTAAAAATGATAGTCATTTAAAGATCATTGCTTTATCGATGTATTCAGATGAGAATTTTTACACCGAAATGATAGAAGCAGGAGCCAAAGGATTTTTACTTAAAAACTCACAATTTATCGATGTGGAAACTGCCATAAAGGAGGTCTATAATGGAAGAAACTATTTTTCACCAGAAATATTATCATTAATCATTAGAGGTTTAAATAGAAAAACAAATACGCCTATTAATCATGAACTTACAAAAAGAGAACTCGAAGTTTTATTGAACATCTGCCAAGGTTTATCAAATCAAGAAATTTCGGAACAACTCTATATCAGTAAACGAACAGTAGACAAGCATCGAGAGAATATCTTATTAAAAACGCAATCAAAAAACACTGCCGAATTGGTTGTTTATGCTATAAAAAAAGGCTATTTCGAAATATAAATAGCTATCTCAACACACTATAAAAAATAGAACTACGTACTTAAACGTATTTATAGAAATACGCTTTTATCAGCTAAAGCGCCATGCCATTATGGGGTAATTTTACATGATTAATAATTGTAAAACGACTTTGTAATGCTAATTCCATTTTTAATTCCCTTTGTAATTGCTATGTTTCTTGCCATTAATATGGGAGGAAGCGGTACAGGACCAGCTTTTTCGGCTGCCTATGGAGCCAATGTTCTAAAAAAGAGTTTAATTCCTGGTTTATTTGGGCTAGCCGTTTTTTTAGGAGCTATTATAGGTGGTAAAGAAACGGCCAAAACCGTTGGCAAATGTTTACTTGCACCCGAAATGATGACTTATACAGTTGTGTCAATAATCCTATTTTCAGTGGCCATGTCACTACTCCTTGCCAATATCTTCGGAATTCCACAATCTACCAGTCAATCAACAGTACTAGCGATTGTAGCGCCCGCAATTTATTTTAATTCCCTTAATACGCATAAACTATTTTACGAAATACTACCCACATGGCTAATCATGCCAATTGTATCGTTTCTAATTACTTTTTTTATAGGAAAGTATATTTATAAACCCATACGCAAACGCGGCTATACAATGTCGAAAAAAATAAATGACAGCTATATTTTGAAGGGATTAATTGTTGCCATGTCATTGTATGTTGCATTCTCAATAGGTACAAATAATGTTGCCAATGCAGTCGGTCCAATTGCAAGTCTTTCGTTTAATATCTTAGACATTAATGAAGCCTACTATGTTCACATTTTAATTTTAGCGACACTTATTATTGCACCTTGTTTTGGAATTGGGAGCTCTCTTTTTGGTCATAAAATTGTAAAAAATACAGGAAAAGAAATTGTTCTTTTTGGGAAGATTGAAGCTGTTATTATTGCTTTTGTTTCTGCATCGCTTTTACTTACAGCATCACTCATAAAAGGCATACCAACCTCATTGGTTCAATTAAATGTAGCAGCCATTATAGGCATTGGTGTTGCAAAACTGGGATTCAAAAATATTTTTAAAAAGACCGAAGTCAACAAGTTTTTTATAATGTGGGTAACAGCTCCTATCCTAGCCTTTGGATTATCTTTTTTACTTATTTATTTAGCTGATATATGTGATATATTAGATTTATAAAGGAAGTCTCCTAAAAGTCAAAGCATTATCAATCGTGCACTTCTGTCTCTAACCAAACTTGATATAGATTAACAGAAAAATGAATCTTTTATAAAACCTTAATTGCAAAGATTATTTTGAAAGAAGAGAAGTACCAAAATTAAAGATAATTAGGATAGCTCAGCTTAGAGGAAATGTAAATTTCTAAGAATCTGAAAAATCAGAATAACACATCTTACAATATTTGTATAATGTGCAAAAGAATTAAATATCATTTATATTAAGCTCCCTCCAATAATTTTCAGTCATTTTCAAAAAAACATCCCATTCTACAATATCAGTAATATTAAGACTTTGTCACTTATATTTCTGTTTTTTGACTTTAACATTTTCGGTAATAAAAATCATTATCACCCTAAAAAAAAGTCCATTATTGAACCCCCGAATACAATATTGCATACTAACCTTTTGTTTGGATAATATTTATATAGTATCTTCCTTAAATAAATTTGAATATAATATTCTTCTTTCTCGCTAAACAAAAACGATGATGAGAATATGCACACTTTTTGTTTAGTTACAAATCATTTTCAATACGTTATCGTACAAACAAATGTTATCCTTATAATGTATTTTTTGTACTGCTTTAGTTTGAAAATTTATGAAATAGGCAATTAAAATCAAAAGGATTAATAAGCATAAAGCAACTAAATATACTACAGAACAAACTGTAATAACACCCATATATATTTAAAACAAAGAATAGAAAAATTAGGACTTTCTAGATGTCAACAGGTTACACCTAACAAAGGAGTTGAAACATAAACTATCTAGACTAGATCGGGAAAAATAAAAACAAAGCAATGTCAAAAAGCAAACCAACATACGAGGAATTAATAATCGAAAATGAAAAGCTTAAAAAACTCGTTTCAGAAAAAAACGATATTGATATCTCATTTATCAATTCGCTGGTAGGTTTGCATGAAGAAGATGCTCAAAAAGGACTTAAGTTTGAGACTGCTTTAGAAAACATGACAAAAGCAATCTTTGTTACTGATAAAGAGGGTAATTTAATAAACTTTAATACCGCTTTTTCTAGATTTCATAGATATGAGAGCAAAGAGGAATATCCTAAAACCATAAATGCATTTTTTAAACTTTTTGAAATCTTTTCAACTAGTGGCGAACCACTGTCATTGGAAGGATGGCCTGTAGCAAGAGCTCTTAGAGGTGAAACAGAAAATAATATAGAATACCAACTAAAACGAATTGAGACAAACGAAAAATGGCCATGCACATACAGTTTTGCCCCCATAATGGATAAACAAGGAGGAATAATCGGTTCGATTGTTTTGTGTGAAGATATTAGCGAACAAAAGAAAAAAGAAGAACAACTAAAAGAAAACGAAGAACGATATAGCACAATAATTAATCAAGCCAGCGATGCTATGTATTTATGCAATCTCGACGGCGAAATTAAAATGACAAATAATTATGCGTGCCAAATGCTGGGCTATAGTACGAATGAACTCCTTAAAATGAAAGTAGTCGATTTGGATATCAATGTTATCGACCAAGACATTCAAAGAGAGCATTGGAGTAAATTAGAACTTGAAAAGCCAGGAACACTCTTAACCACACATAAACATAAAAATGGATTACATATCCCTGTCGAAATTCGGTATTCACGTATTAACTATGGTGGAGAAATAGCTATTCTTGGCTTTGTTCGGAATATCACTGAACGCAAACAAGCAGATGATAAGCTGAAATATCAAAAAGAAAGATTAAATAATATTATTGAAAGTGCTAATCTGGGCACATGGGAATGGAATATTCAAACTGGAGAAACAATATTCAATGAGAAATGGGCCAATCTAATAGGATATACCCTTGAGGACCTTTTTCCTATATCTATAGAAACATGGGATAAGTATGCACATCCAGATGATTTAGTGCAAAGTGATATTTTGCTCAATAAACTTTTCAGAAGGGAACTTGATTATTACCATTTTGAATCACGCATAAAACACAAAACAAGAGGGTGGATTTGGGTCTTGGACCGAGGAAAAGTTGTGACCTGGACAGAAGATGGAAAACCGGAATGGATGTTTGGAACTCATCTAGATATTAACGATCGTAAAGAAACAGAAGAGAAACTAAAAGAAAGAGAAGAAAGACACAGAACGATACTTAAAACAGCCCTCAGTGGCTTTTGGATAACAAATAATCAAGGTGAATTCCTCGAGGTTAATGATGCTTACTGCCGCATGAGTGGTTATAGTCATGATGAATTATTGGACATGAAAGTTAGTGATCTGGATGCTTTAGATTCTACAGCCGACATAAAAAATCGTATAATTCATATTGCTAAAAAAGGTTCAGCCCGTTTTGAATCGAAGCATCTCAGAAAGGATGGATCAGTTTACGATGTTGAAATTAACATCCAATTTCAACCATTTGATGGCGGTCAGTTTGTTAGTTTTATCAACGATATAAGTGAACGTAAACATTCAGAAGAAAAGCTAAAAGAAAGTGAATCAAAATTTAAATCACTATATGATAATGCACCTTTGTCCTATCAGTCATTAAACGAAGATGGCAGTTTTAAAGATATAAATCCTACCTGGCTCAATACCATGGGATATGAACGACATGAAGTCATTGGCAAATTTTACAAAGACTTTTTGCATCCTGACTGGCAAGCGCATTTTGACGCTAACTATCCAAAGTTTAAAAAACGAGGCTATGTGAACGATATTCAATATAAAATTCGTCACAAAAAAGGGCATTATGTAGATATCTCATTAGAAGGCTGCATTGGATACAATCCCGATGGCAGTTTTAAACAAACCTATTGTACTTTTATAGATATTACAGAACGCAAAAAGGCGGAAGAGGCACTCTTGCTTAATAAAAAACGTTACCAAAAAGCACAGTCGATTGGTCATGTAGGAAATTGGGAATATGACATAGCGGAAACAGAATTTTGGGGCTCTGAAGAGACAAAAAGAATTTTTGGTTTCGATCAAGAACTAGAAACTTTAACCTCTGAAGGTGTAGAAAAATGCATTCAAGACAAAATTCGTGTACACCAAGCCCTAATAGATTTGATTGAACATGATAAAAAATATGATCTTGTTTATGATATCCTTACCGAAGATGAAGGCATTCAAAAAACGATTCGCTCAATTGCGGCTCTTGAAAAAGACGCCCAAGGAAACCCTTTAAAAGTAACTGGTGTTCTTATTGATGTTACAATACAAACAAAAATAGATAATGCACTATCCGATTCAAAAAAAATGCTTGAATTAGTTATGGATAGTATACCTCAGTATATTTTTTGGAAGGATAGAAACTCAATATATATGGGCTGTAATGATAATTTTGCCAAAATTGCAGGCTTAAAATCAGCTAACGAAATAGTAGGCAAATCTGATTATGATTTGACCCTGAATAGAGAACGAGCTAAATCTTATATGAAAGATGACAAGAAGGTAATTGAAAGTGGAAAAAGTCTATTTCATATCGTTGAACATCAAAAGCAAAGAAATGGTAAGCACGTATGGTTAGATACGAACAAAATACCCATGTATAATAGCTCTAAAGAAATTGTTGGCATACTGGGAACATTTACTAATATTACCGATCGTAAAAACAAAGAAATAGAAAAAGACAAAATATATAGCTCAATTCAAACAGCGGTATATATTTACGATTTTGCAAACGACAACAACGACTATGTTAATCCAGAGTACACCAAACTACTTGGTTGGACTTCTGATGAGATTAATAATATGGGAACTAAATCTTCGGAGCTATTCCATCCTGATGATTGGGAGAAAGTCGCTAAACACATGCGAATTTTAAAAGAAGACACCGAAGATAATACGCATATTCTGGAGTATCGTTTCAAAGCTAAAAATGGACAGTGGCGATGGTGTCTTTCCTATGACACACCATTTCAGCGTAATGCGAATGGTGATGTTGAAAAAATGATTGGATCTTTTATTGACATTACAGATCGTAAGCTAATTGAACTTGAATTAGTTTATCAAAAAGAAAAAGCAGAAGAAAGCGACCGTTTAAAATCAGCTTTCTTAGCTAATATGAGCCACGAAATTCGTACCCCAATGAATGGCATAATGGGTTTTGCCGAACTGCTTAAAGAAACAGAACTTACAGTTGATCAACAGAAAGATTATATCGGTATAATTGAAGAAAGCGGTACACGTATGCTTAATATTATAAACGATATTATAGATATTTCGAAAATTGAGGCCAGTTTGATGAAAACTGATATACAAAAATCGAATATTAACGACCAAATCGAATACATTTATACCTTTTTTAAGCCCGAGGTTGAAACCAAGGAGATGAAACTTATTTCCAATACGACATTACCATTAGAAGACGCAATTATTGAAACCGACCGCGAAAAAGTTTTTGCCATTTTAACAAACCTTGTTAAAAATGCGATTAAATATAGCAACAAGGGCTCTATTGAATTTGGATATTATAAAAAGGATGAGTTCCTAGAATTTTATGTAAGAGATACTGGCATAGGAATTCCCAAAGATCGTATAGAAGCCATTTTTGAGCGATTTATTCAAGCAGATATTGAAGATAAAATGGCTCTACAAGGTGCAGGACTTGGTTTATCTATTACCAAATCGTATGTTGAAATGCTTGGAGGCAAAATTTGGGTAGAAAGTAAAGAGGGTGTTGGATCGACGTTTTATTTCACCTTACCTTATCGAACTAAAGAAGACGAAAACCAACTTTCAAATACGGAGATATTACTTGATGAAAATCGTCATAATATTAATTCAAAAGTAATGAACTTGAAAATTTTAATTGCTGAAGACGATGAAGTTTCAGCCTCACTATTAAAAATAACCATCGAGAAATTTAGTACCCAAATTATTACAGCGACTAACGGATTTGAAGCGATTAAAACTTGTCGTAATAATCCAGATATCGACTTGATTTTAATGGATGTTAAAATGCCTGGATTGGATGGATATAGAGCTACTGAACAAATACGACAATTCAATAAAAATGTTATTATTATTGCACAAACAGCTTATGGCTTAACTGGAGACAAAGAAAAAGCACTAGCAGCCGGATGTAATGAATATATAGCCAAGCCTATTAATACGACTGTATTACATACATTAATACAAAAACATTTTTAGAAATATTGACTCTAAGTCGAATACAGCGGATAACTATTATATACCACGAAGAAGTTAATTTTAATAAACACACTTAAAAAATGCGGTAGTAATCGCATTAGTCATCATACCAGAGAGGAACGAACTTACTAAATTAACCAACTTCGTGGCTATTTAAGAAGAAACATTCCCCATCTAAATTGCATACACTCCATTATTTAAGCTCAAATCTGCCATCCAAATAATATTATCGATTTTCTGCAGTGTTTATTTATTATCAAAAATAAACAAATAATGATTCACACCAATTTAGATTGTGAAATCCTTAAGCTAAATTATTAATAGTAGATAGATTGCCGCCATTTGCTTATTTCATTAACAAATTCAGAAAGCTTCTTCCCCACTATTTATAGTCATTTTCATAAAATATTAAAT
Organism: Ancylomarina sp. 16SWW S1-10-2; assembly: GCF_009669305.1. Taxonomy (GTDB): domain Bacteria; phylum Bacteroidota; class Bacteroidia; order Bacteroidales; family Marinifilaceae; genus Ancylomarina. The sequence continues at coordinate 28,146 of NZ_SADB01000021.1, read as the reverse complement.
TGATTAATAAAATTTGTAAGACCTTTATATTTATCCGCCTATCATTCTTATTCTTTGTTCTCAGCTGTTTTAAGCGAATAAAAGATATCAACTCTTTATTTTAGACAAAACAATTATACGAAAAGCCTGGTTTTATGTCATTTAATAAACCTCAGACTTTTGTTTAAAATGTTTTATATCGTATCTTCCTTAAATAATTAATTATTGAATTTGTTTATGCGTATCCTTCTTTTTGCAAAACAATAATGTTAGTAGACGTATTTTAATATTTATTTGACTACGAATTATATTTAGGCATACTTAATACAAAAGTTCATCTATACTTTTGTTTTAAATTTTTAATAAACAAGATAAAGATTATTAATAAGCATAAAATGATCAAAAATACCAAATGCACTAATGATAACAACTCGCAAAGAAAGATGAAAATAAGATATTGGAAGGTCTAAGAAATTAGTTAAGAATAGAAATTTTGAACAAAGAAATTAGAATACTGAATAAATGAGTTTAAAAATTCAAAACATAACTAATACGAATTTTAAGCAGTAAAGAAATCTAAATTGCAAATTATGGAATATAAAAGTGAAGACATAATAGATATAAAAAAGATAAGTCAACTTTTAGAAAGCTATACCAAAGCAACCGGATTAGAGACAGCACTACTAGATTTGGATGGAAATATTATAATGCAATCAGGATGGCAAAAGATATGTACTAATTTTCATCGTAAAAATCCTGAAACAGCTCAAAATTGTCTTGAAAGCGATACCATATTAGCAGGAAAAATTAAAACTGGTAATAAATATAATATATATAAGTGTTTAAATGGCTTAATAAACATTGCTGTCCCAATAATTGTAAACGACACACATCTTTACAATTTATTTACTGGCCAACTATTCTTTGAAACGCCCAATGAATCATTTTTTATAGCACAGGCAGAAAAATACAAGTTCGATAAAAAGGAATATCTAGAAGCCTTAAGACAAGTACCAATTCTTAAAGAATCTGAAGTAAAAAACAAACTATTATTTTTAAGTCAAATGACAGAAGTAATAGTAGAACTTGGTTTAGAGAAGTACAAGCGCACTGTAGCAAATATAACACTGAAAGAAAGTGAAGAAAAATTTAGAGCCTTATATAACAATTCCCCATTGTCTTATCAATCATTAAACAAGGATGGAAATTATATCGATGTAAACTCAGCATGGCTTAAAATGTTGGGGTACAAAAGAGAGGAAGTTATTAACCATTCATTTTTTGATTTTTTACATCCAGAAAGTGCAGAAAAAGCAAAGCATGAATGTTTTCCAAACTTTAAAAGCTGTGGTTTCGTTAAAGATATTGAGTTTAAAATAAGACACAAAACGGGACACTATATTAATATCGCTTTTGAAGGTTACAATGACTATAATCCCGATGGTAGTTTTAAACAAACCTATTGCATGTTTACAGATATCACTAAATATAAACAAGCAAATCAATTAATATTAAAAAATAAAGACCGCTTAGAATATGCCCTTAATAGTATAGAAACCGGAGCATGGGAACTAGATTTAGAAACTCTAGAGTCTTGGCGCACCCTTAAACACGATCAGATTTTTGGATATAACAAGCCTCTAAAAGAGTGGACTTATGATATAATGATTGAGCATGTTATACCTGAAGATAGAGAAATGGTGAATCAAAAATTTCATCAAGCTTTATCGACTAAAACAGATTGGAATTTCGAATGCAGAATTAAACGAAATAATGATGGCAAGATTTGTTGGATATGGGCAAATGGGAATCAGGAATTTAACGAACAAAATGAATCTATAAAGATGTTTGGTATTGTTCAAGATATTACTGAACGCAAACAAGTAGATGAAAAATTAAAAGAAAGTAACGAACTATTTCATATTGCTTTTAATCAGCAATTTCAGTTTATGACAGTACTTTCTCCAGATGGTCGTGTTATCGAAATTAATGAACTACCTCTAAAAATGCAAGGAGGAACACGTAAAGAAATACTAGGACAAATATTTTGGGAACTAAAAACTTGGCAAAACAATCCGGATTGGCAAGCAAAAATAAAAAAACAAATTTTAGAAGCATCAACAAAGCAAGAGACTTTGCTGACAGAAGATACCTTTACAACCATCGATGGAGAAGCTCATACGGCTCTTGCTGCATATACCGCCATTCGCGATACAAAAAACAATGTTCGCTATATTTTGGTGCAGGCAACTGATATTACTGAGCGTAAGCAAGCTGAAGAAACAATCAAAAACCAGGCTACAAAATGGCAGACTACTTTTAATGCCATGAGCGATTCGGTAAGCATTATTGATTTGGATGGCAACATAAGCCAATACAATACATCAACATTGGCCATGTTTACCGCAAATGAAGAAGATCTAAAAGAAAAAAAATGTTTTGAGATGGTACATGAAACTAAAGGCTTTTTTAACGATTGCCCTTTGGTTCGGATGAAAAAAAGTCATAAACCCGAATCTATAATTTTTGATAAAAATGGACGATGGTTAGAAATTAACGTTGATCCAATATTTAATTCAAAAAATGAATTAACAGGAGCCGTACATGTTGTGTCTGATATTACCGATCGAAAAGAGGCAGAACAAGCCGTTTATTTAAGTAACGAGAGATATAAAACGCTATTTAATAATTCGCCAATACCCTTATGGGAAGAGGACCTTACAGAAGTCGCAGCTTATATATCGGAAATCAAAATACAAGAATACAGTAATTTACACGACTATTTTAACAATAATCCGAACGAATTAGTAAAATGTGCTAATATGATTAATGTTTTAGATGTGAATCAAGCTGCACTAGATTTGCATGAGGCCAAAAATAAAAATCACTTAATTGAAAATCTCTCTGAAATATTTACAGAGAAATCTTTTATTGTGTTAAAAAATGAAATATTAGCTATGACTGAAGGGAAAGAAACATTTAAGAGTGAATCTGAGGTCAAAACCTTATCAGGTAATTTAAGAAACATACACATAACACTTAAAATCGATAAATCTCAATCCAATAAGGTAAAAGCTCTTATTGCAACTCCAGACATTACCAAACAAAAACAAGCTGAAGAAAAACTAAGAGATAGCGAGTTTCTTTATAAAGAGACACAAAGACTAAGTAAAATGGGTGGTTGGAGTCACGATGTGGAAAGCGGACAATCAACTTACACCGATACTATTTACGAAATTTACGGGAAAAAATTCTCAACTACAGAAGAAGGACAACATTTTTATCATCCAGATGATAAAGAGTTGGTTTCTAGGTCATTTAATGAGACAATCACAAGACAAAAACCGTATGATTTGGAAGTCCGATTTATAAATGCACAAGGCGATAATTTATATGTGAGAACTATTGGACAACCTATAATTAAAAATGGTAAAGTTATTAAAGTCTATGGTAATTTAATAGATATCACAGAACGCAAAAAGGCTGAACAAGAACTAACAAAACACCGTGAACATCTTGAGGTATTAGTAAAAGAAAGAACCATAGAATTAGAAACAAAAAATAAAGAGTTAGCGAGATTTAATGATCTGTTTGTTGATAGAGAATTTAGAATTAAAGAGCTAAAAAATGAAATCGATAAACTAGTAAAATATAATTCTGATAAAAAATAGCAACATGAAGAAAACAGAATTAAACAGCATTTGCAGATCAAATTTTAGGTCTCCAATTTTATTCATCCTAGCTTTTACATTTGCACTGAGCGGATTACTAATAATACTACATAATAATTCTATCAATAAACAAACTTATGCGAATGAATTATTAGCTGATAGATATTCAAAGAATATTGAGTCGAATTTAAAAGGAAATATTGACTTTCTAAATTTACTTGCAATTGAATTAAGTGAAAACAATCTTTCGGAATCAGTTTTTCAAGAAAAGGTAAATAATTATTTAAAAAATCATCCAGAATTTATAAATATTACGTGGGTCGATTCAAATTTCACAATCAAGTCTGTTTGTCCACTTGAAGAAAACTCACATATAATTGGACTAAATATTGAATTACCCATACCAAAGGAAACATCCCGTTTAGCCCAAAAAGAGAAAAAAGCCATCTATACTCAAGCTTTTGATGCAATACAAGGAGAATCATCTTTTGAAGTTTGGATTCCTGCTTTTAATGAAAATAAATTTAGGGGCTTGTTTGCCGCAGTTTATTCAAGTAAGAATGTAATTAATACTTGGATTGATATTGAAAAATATTCAAATACTTGTTTCAGCTTACTTAACAATGAGGATGTAATTATAGCTGAATCATCAAAAAAGAAATTTGACACAAATGTCATATATGCACAAAAATCGCTAAGTTCCTTAAACAATGGGATGAAATTGCAGGTGAAAAGTGAAATTACCTCTCCGTTTTCTCCACCAATTATAATTACTATAATATTCCTATTTATATTAATTTTTGGAATTGCATATACATTACTGCGTCTTAAAAACACGCAATTTTCACTAAAAAAAAATGAGTTAATCTTATTAAAACAGAATAAAGACTTAATCAATACAAAAAAGAATCTCAGAAATACGTTTGATATATCACCTAGCATAATATGTAAAGCGAATATCAACACAGGCTATTTTGTTGAAGCAAATAAAGCAGTAAACAAAATACTTGGATATTCAAATAAAGAATTTACATCAAAACCATTTATTGATTTTGTCCATCCTGATGATAGACAAAAAACAATTGATGAAGCCTTAGATCAGATGAAAGGCAAAAAAACTAGCTCTTTTGAAAATCGTTACTTGTGTAAAAACGGCTTATATAAATGGATAGCATGGCATGGAACAAAAGCAGATGAAAATGGAATATCTACTGCTGTTGGTTCTGATATTCACGTACGAAAATTAGCAGAACAAGAACTCACTAAACATCGTGAGAATCTAGAAGAGTTAGTAAAAGAAAGAACCAAAGAATTAGAAACGAAAAATAAAGAACTGGAGCGTTTTAATAATTTGTTTGTTGATCGAGAATTTAAAATTAACGATCTGAAAAATGAAATCAATAAACTAAAAAACAGATGAGAAAAATTAAACATCCAAAATTTCAAACTCGATTATTTATAGGTTTACTTTTGATCATTTTATCTTTTAGCATCAGTAGTGTTTTCTATTATAGAGATATTCAAGAGATTAATAAAGTAACCAATGACATTTTTGAACACCCATATACAGTGAACAAAAGTGCTCGCGATATTGATATTTATATCAATGCCATACATCGTTCTATGAGTGACATCGTATTGTCTGAAAACGAAATTGAATTAAATAATTCAATAAACCTAATAAATAGAAATGAACAACTCATATATGATAACTTTAAAATTGTAAGAGAGAAATTTCTTGGTGATTTAGAATTAATGAATAACGCTTTCGCCACTTTTGTTAACTGGAAACCAATTAGAGATGAAATTATTAACCTAGTGAAGAATGGTGACAAAAATACAGCTGCAAAAATCGCGAAGGGAAAAGGAAACGATCACATCCTATTACTTTTAAAGAAAACGGGTCTAATGATTGATTATGCAGATGAAAAAGCGGCAAGTTTCAATCAAAATTTAGTAAATATTTTAAACCATGCAAAAAGTAGTTTCCTTCTATTTTTTATTGGGGCTTTGTGTTTAGGTATTATCATATTTCTTTGGATTTTCTACAGCATATCAAGTTCAATCAACAATATGATTAAACGTATTAAAAATGCATCTGGTGATAAAATTAAACAATTCCCGAATTTTGATGGCAACCAACTTACTATACTTGATTATGCAATTTCTGAATTTGAAAACAGAGAAAAAACTCTAGAAGAAAAAGTAAATAATCGAACAAATGAACTTAGAAAAGCTCAAAATCTACTTGAGAGTTCAATTGAAAATGCTAATATTGGTATAGTAACTACAACAATAGAAGGTAAGATACAAAAGGCCAACAACTATTTTTGCGATTTTGTGGGCTATTCCAAAGAGGAATTAATAAACCTAAATTATACTGACATTACTACAAAAGAAGATAAACTTGTAGGAGAAAAATTTGTAAAAGAAGTACTTGAAGGAAATATTAAAGACAGCTCACTTAGTAAAGCTTATGTACATAAATCAGGGAAAATAATATTTGGTCAAGTTTCGTTATCAATTATTAGAGATAGTAATAATCAGCCCAATCAGCTTTTTACACAAATTAGAGATATAACTAAACAAAAAAAATATGAACTAGAACTGGCTACACATAAAAATGACTTGGAAGGTTTAATTGAAGAACGGACAAGAGAATTAAATGACAAAACATTAAAACTTAGTAGATCGCAAGAAGCTCTTACCTATTTATTGGAAGATGTTAATGATATTAGAAAGGAATTGGAAATTTCTAATAATAAACTCCTAGATGCAAATAAGGAATTGGAAGCCTTTTCATATTCAGTTTCACATGATTTGAAAGCACCCTTACGAGCTATTATTGGATTCTCACAAATATTAAAAGAAGATTATGCTCCACAGCTAAATTCTGAATCGAATCGTTACATAAACCTTGTTATAGACAATGCAGAAAACATGGGTCAACTAATTACTGATTTGCTTGAATTCTCGCGCATGGCACGTACTAAATTGGATAAATCGCAGGTTGACTTGCTGACAATTGTGCAAAGAGTAAAAAGGGAACTAGAACCCAGTATTCAAAATAGAAAAATTAGTTATAAAATAAAGCCTCTACCCTTAATAAATGCGGATGAAAAACTCATTTACCATGTCGTACAAAACTTGATATCAAACGCTGTGAAATTCACGAGTAAAGTTGAAAATGCTATTGTGGAAATTGGTTGTACGAATGAGAATAAAAGAAATGTATTTTATATTAAGGATAACGGAATTGGATTCAATAAGAAGTATGCCGGAAGAATATTCGATGTTTTTCAACGCTTACACACTGTTGAAGAATTTCCAGGAACAGGAATTGGTTTGTCTATCGTTCAACGAATTATTCTCAAACATGGAGGTAAAATTTGGGTTGAATCAGAAATAAATAAAGGCACAACATTCTTTTTTACCTTATAAATCTAAACTATATTAGTTAACTTATGGAAACAAAGGACATATTATACATTGAAGATAACCCTAATGACATAGAATTAACCTTAAGAGCTTTAAGAAAGCACAATGTTGCAAACAGTATCCAAGTAATTAAAGATGGTGAAGAAGCCTTAGAATATACATTTGCTACTGGTAGATATGTAGAAAGAGATAAAAACGAAAGACCAAAAATAATACTTTTAGATCTTAAGCTTCCAAAGGTTGGCGGACTTGAAATATTAAAAAAGTTAAAATCAGAAGAACAGACACAAAATATTCCTGTGGTTGTATTAACATCGTCAAGCGAAGAACAAGACATATTAGAAAGCTACAATTATGGTGTAAACTCTTATGTGGTAAAACCCATAAAATTTGAAAACTTTTCTGAAGCTGTTTCAACTTTAGGCCTTTATTGGCTATTAATAAATGAATCATTGTAACTGAATAAGCATGAAAGAAACCGTAAAAATATTGCTTTTAGAGGATAATATATATGATGCCGAATTAATTCATCATCAGATTTTAAAAAGTTCAATAAAACATCAATTCAAACATGTTTTTGAGTTTGATGATTTTATGGAAACCATTGATGACTATATTCCAGATATTATTCTTTCAGATTACAACCTTGTTGGATTCACGGGATTAGATGCTTTAGAATTTGCCAAACAAAAATGTCCATTGACACCTTTTATCATTGTTACCGGAACAATAGATGAAGAAACCGCTGCGGAAACTATAAAAAAAGGCGCATGGGATTATGTGGTAAAAGAAAGACTTACACGCCTAGATTCTGCAATGAAAAAGGCGCTTCAACTGAAAGAGGAAATTGAAAAAAGTGCCATAAATAGAGAAAAACTAAAGATAAGTGAAGAACGATTTAAGCTAGCTATAGAAGGTTCTCAAGATGGCATATGGGATTGGGATTTAAAATCCAATGAAATCTATTTATCCTCACGATGGAAATCAATGCTGGGATACGAAGATCATGAAATTGAGAATAATTATTCATCATGGGAATCACTCCTACATCCTGATGATAAAGAATTGACTATTGCTGCACTTGGAAACCATTTAAAAAAAGAAACGCCTTTTTATAAGGCTGAATTTCGATTAAAATGCAAAAATGGTCAGTATAAATGGATTTTTGCTCGAGGAAAAGCCATATACGACAAAAACAACAAACCATACAGGGTAGCTGGTTCTCAAACCGATATTTCTGAGCAAAAATTAATGGAAATAAGATTAATTAAAGCAAAAGAAAAAGCCGAGGAAAGTGATCGCTTAAAAACAGCATTTTTATCTAATATGAGCCACGAAATTCGAACGCCAATGAATGGCATACTCGGATTTGCAGGTTTACTTAAAGAACCAAAACTTGAGTCCTATAAGCAGAAGGAATTTATCGAATTGATTGAAAAAAGCGGTCTGCGTATGCTAAATATCATCAATGATATTATTGATATTTCGAAGATTGAAGCTGGCTTAATGAAAATTGACAAAAAATATTCAAACGTTAATGAACAAATCGAATATATAGATACGTTCTTCAAACCTGAAGCTGAAGAAAAAGGATTAAAACTAACTTTCAAAAACACATTACCAACCGACGAAGCAGTCATTTTTACCGACCGCGAAAAAGTTTTTGCAATTATCACAAACCTCGTAAAAAATGCTATTAAATATACAAACAAAGGTTCTATAGAGTTTGGTTACAATAGAAAGGAGACACAACTCGAATTTTACGTGAAAGATACAGGAATTGGAATACAGAAAGACCGTTTAGTTGCTATTTTTGAACGTTTTATACAAGCTGATATTATGGATAAAATGGCACTACAAGGTGCCGGACTTGGTTTAACAATTACCAAATCGTATGTCGAAATGCTTGGTGGAACTATTTGGGTAGAAAGTAAAGAAGGATTGGGATCAACATTCTATTTCACATTGCCTTATGATACCGAAAAAAATGAAAAACACCATACCAATAATGAGATAATATTAGATCAGGAAGAGTGTACTATTCTACCCAAATCCTTAGATTTAAAAATATTAATTGCTGAAGATGATGAAACATCGGCATCATTATTAACAATAATTAGCAAGAAATTTAGTCACAAAATTATAAAGACCATAAATGGAATTGAAACCGTTGAAGCTTGTCGTAATAATCCTGATATTGATTTGATTTTAATGGATATTAAAATGCAAAAAATGGATGGCTATAAAGCCACAAAACAAATACGAGAGTTTAATAAAAATGTAATCATTATTGCACAAACAGCCTATGGTTTATCTGGAGATAAAGAAAAAGCTATAGAATCAGGATGTAATGATTATTTATCAAAACCTATTAATTCAAAAATATTACTTACTCTCATAAAAAAACACTTTTATAAAGGATAAAATAGAGTATCACAATTAAACTAAGTTTAAAATTCAACAAAAAAATGCCGTAAATAAAGGAAATACAGATCCTATATCTACGACATTCATCTGAAAAACTAGACTTTACTTATATAAATTCTTTTTATGAATGCCTTTCACTAAAAGAGGCGTTCATTCTAATTTTCAACAATTTACGCGTTCCATAGTTTCATTGTAGCTTCCACATCTAATGCCTCGGCAAGTATAGAAATTGGATGCTGAACCTTTAAAGAAGTAGACATTTCAATTTGCCACTTACAAGTCTCACAATCGGTAGCAACAAAATCTGCTTTTGAACTTTCTATTTGCTCAAAAAGAGGTTTACCAACACCTTGTGAAGTTTCGTAATTCTCCTTTTTGAAACCATAAGTACCAGCAATACCACAACATAACGATTCAAGTGCCATAAAGTCTACGCCTGGAATCATACGCAAAAGCGATGTTGAATATATTGACCAACCCAATTTCTCCATGTGACATGGTGTATGATAGGCAATACGTTTCTTATAATTCTTTTTGAAAACTAGTTTCAATTTTCCTGAATCGATTAAACGATATAAAAAACGGGTAGCCAATTCACTTTCGTCACGAATTTCGTCATTTTTGATACCTAATAAATGTGGATACTCATCTCGAATAGTAAAAATACAAGTTGATGATGTAGATATGACTGGCATATTCTTATCTACAATAGATTTCTTAAAAGCTTCTACATTATGAAGAGCCTGCTTCGTTGCTTGCTTAATCAACCCATTGGAAATTAAAGCAACACCACAACACTTTTCCTTTTCGAGAAGATGAACGCCATAACCACAAGCATTCATAATCTTAATTAAATCTTTACCCAACTGAGGAAAGTTATAATTCACATAACATCCATGAAAATAACTAACATGCTTCTTAAAATCGTTTTGTTTCTTTTCTGCGTATCTGCGATACCAAGATTCAAATCTCAATCCTGCATACTTAGGGAATATTCTATGATGATCAATTTTAAGCACAGAATCCATTATACGTCGAACTGGCTTAAGAGCAACTATAGGATTAACTATAGGTGCAAATGTACTCGCCATTGTTCCTACAATATCTGTATTAGCCAAAATCATATCTCTAACCTTTGGCTTCTTCTTGCTATATTTAATTCGAGCTAACTGAATAATATCTCCAATTTTAACACCGTGTGGACAAGCTACCTCACAACGTTTACAGTTAAGACATAACTTTAACGCCTCATCGTAAAAACTTGCATCCTTTAGGCGTAATCGTTCTCCATCAGGTCCCGACTGCTTAGGTCCAGGATAATCTGGATTAACTTCCAAAACAGGACAGTAAACGGTACAAATAGTACATTTTACACACTGCTCAAAATTATTATCGCTAACATTAAACGGCTCAAATATCTCCTTTTTCATCCTACACTTATTTTAAAATTTGCTCAGCTACATGCAACGAAGTCAATAAGCTGATACCTGCACCACTACCTTCCTTAAGAGCATTAGCTCCTCCTAATACAGAACCTGCTACAAATAAATTCTCTACAGGCTCTCCATTTATCATTGCATGAAATTGGCTGTCAGTTTTAACACCAAAATGCATATAAGGCTGATCGTTAAAAAACTTCTCGTCTTTCCACTCAGACCCATTGGTTTCGCCATTAACATCTAAACCAAAAATTGGTTCGTATACTTTATCTCGAGTCGCTACAATTCCTTTGCTATAAAAACTTCCACTTGCCAAAATAAATTGATCAGCTTTTAGCTTAATATCGCCATGGTTATTGGTTGCAATAGCAACAAGTCGGTTGTTCTCAAAAAATCCTTCTTCAACATTATCGCCTAAAAAGTAAGTTCCACCCAAGGCCTGAAATCTCTTACGAAGCAATATCTGACTTCGAATACCCGGTACCGATGGTGGTACAGCTGGAAGAAGGACAAGTGGTTTAAGTATTTTTGCTTTAATTTCCGAAACAATTTGCTTGTTCAAAAGACCAAATACGGCTGGCAATATCACCACGTCGAAACCTTCGCTTAAATCATTTGCCTTTTGAGCAAATTCATCAAGAGCATCTCCATTATCGAATACTTTAGCGATATTAGTAGAACGCATTTCACTCGGATTTTTACGAATAGCTTCGAACTGTTTCATCGAAACATTCTTAATCTGAGTAGTCACATCTAACTTTTTCAAACCATCCTTTATAAACAGTGTATGAAAATCTAAAAATCCACTAAAGTTTATTATTAAGGCTTTTTTCCATGGAAATGAGTCCTTTGTCTCAAATCGAGTAAAATCTTCAATAGTCAACCAAGTTGGTTTCATAACCCCCATTGGCGTAAGCACAAAATGATTTTGATTCGCATTTCCAGAAAATTTCAAGCCTGCACGATCCAAAAACTGAGGAACTTCATCAGCTAAACGAGTCATATTATCAATTCCTACACGTTGGTAAGGATGATTATCTGCTAATGTTTTAATGCTTTCAAGCGGATTAGACACTTCTTCGCCATTCACTTTTCCAAGTAAATCTAATGATCCTGAAAAGAAATGAATGGCACTTTGTCCCGATGAAACAATCGCACATTTTTTCCCTAGCTCTGCCAATTTAATGCCACATGTGAGTCCACTCAACCCACCTCCTATTATAATATTATCGAACTTCATATTGTTTCGAGCTTAATTGTTATCTGGTTTCAATCCATAAATACCTTCGTAAATCCAAGAGGTAAACTGAACCTCATTAATCGTATCTCCCCATGCAATTGGCGACATGCCTTTCCATCGTTCCTGAAGGAAATTGGCCAAGTCATCTTTTGCTTCACCGGGTTCTTCCAACGACTCACAAAGAAGTCCGGCAGCACGACAAGCACAAAGTTCGCCTTGACATGTTCCCATGCCTACACGAGTTCTACGACGCAAGTCTATCAAGTTGTTGACATGTAATTCTTTAATTGCATATTTCACCTCACCTATCGAAACACCCTCGCATTCGCAAACCAATGAGTCGTCATTACTATCTCCGACAGCAATATTTTTGGCAAGAGTTCCATGACGATCTTTCGCCGATTTTTGAGCAATACTCATACCTGAGTAAATCTTATCGGTTGCATTATCTAAAGACAAATCACTTTTTTCTGAACCTGGTAACGCCTTTTCTGCTGTTTCACATTGCTTATCAACAGCGAGCTTTTTACAAACTAAGTTGGTAGCCTCTTCAGCCATTAAACGGTAAGTCATTAGCTTACCACCGGTAATTGTGATAAAACCAGAAAGTCCATCGCGTTCCTGATGATCAAGTAACACGATACCACGACTAATATTTCTTCCTGTAGGATCATTATCAGCTGCAACTAAAGGTCTAACTCCAGCATAAGCACGTAAAATACGAGTTGTAGCTAGCGATGGCGAAAGTTTTACACCTTCGCGAATAAGAACATCCACATCTGCCTGAGAGACAAACATATTATCAATTTGATCGTATGGAACACGTTCCGATGTGGTTCCAATCAGGCAAATAGTATCGCCTGGAACTAGAATATCAGCATTAGCTGGTTTTCTACATCGGTTAAGCACCATTTTGTTTACACGATGACCAAATATAAGAAGAGATCCCTTTGCTGGAAACATATTAATATTAATACCTGCAAGACTTGCAATATGATGTCCCCAGATACCTCCAGCATTCACTATTATTTTAGCGTAATACTTTACTTTTTCATTTTTTGCATGATTAAATAACTCAACACCTATAGCTCTATTTTGCTCACAGATCACATCTGTTACTTCATGCTGAGTTAAAAGTTCTGCGCCATGAATTTTAGCGTCCAACATGTTCGACATCGTCAGACGAAAAGGATCAACCGATCCATCAGGAACTTTTACGGCACCTTTTAAATTAGGATTTACCGATGGTTCGAGACGACGAGCAAAATCAGGATCTAGAATTTCAGTTCCAATACCCGCCGTTTTACAAGCATCTACAAATTGGGATTGAAAAGCCAAATCATCCTCAGGTAAGGTAACAAATAGACCATTATTCTCCTCAACGCAATGGTTTGCGATACGTCGCAAAGTCATATTTTCTTTAATACATTCCGAAGCCGATTCAGGATCAGTTACTGCATAACGAGCACCACTATGTAATAATCCATGATTACGTCCTGTTGCCCCAGTAGCAAAATCATGACGCTCTACAAGTAAAACGCTCAGTCCGCGCATTGCACAATCTCGTGCCGTTCCTGCGCCAGTGACTCCGCCACCAATGATTATCACATCGTATTCTTTGGAATTGTTCTTGTTCATGATGAGTTTATTTTTTTTACACCTTTCAATATTCATTACTGAATCACAGTTACAAATGTATAAAAAAATCACCTAGTATTACACAGTACTTTCCTTTTAGATGTATTCTATATAATAACAAACTAACACAGTGGGTGTTAATGAAAAACTCAAGATTTTAGTCTTAAATTAAAATCGCAAAATAAGACGTATTTATTTAAATTTGAACCTATTCTTAAATAGCATTAGTAAGCATAAAAGTTGAAATTGGATATATAGATATTTCAAAATAACAATTGAGGAAATATTTTAGGACTTGACATACAAACTAATTTAAGCACGAGGATAAAAAAGTTGCTTAAACAAAATCACCTTGAAATACTTTAAAAAATGGGTTCTACTACCAAAAAATAAGATTTAATCTAAAGAAATATAGGAATCACTGAACAAAAAATTGAATATTAGAAAAATAACAAAACATAAATAATTCTCAAAGCTACATAGCCACCTCTTGCACAATCCAATAATAGACTTAAAATTCAGCTTCAAAAGCAGGCATTGTAAATACAAACCTACTCCCTTTTTCAGGTTCACTCTCAACCCAAATTTCACCTTTATGTTTATCTGTAAATTCTTTACAAAGAATAAGACCTAGTCCTGTTCCTGGCTCATCATCTGTTCCATTGTTTGATGACACCTTGGCAATATCAAAAAGCATAGATTGATTCTCCTTGCTTATTCCTACACCTGTATCTTTTACTGAAAATTCAATAAAACTCTTTTTATTATCACCAATAATCTCCTGGGCATCAAGCACTATTACGCCTTCTTTGGGTGTAAACTTAATAGCATTAGAAAAAAGATTTCTTATAATTGTTGAAAGCATATTTTTATCTGCACTAACAAAAACAGATTCTTTCACATTATTAATTAGCTTAATATTTTTTTGCTCCAAGGAAAAATTCATCACCTCAATTATTTCTTTTACTATTTCGCCTGCATTTATCTCTTCAGGTTTAAATTTAATCGCACCACTCTGCGAATATGACCATGATAACAAATCCTCCAATAATTTATAAGTGCGATCGATACCCTGATGAATTGTATTGATAAAATCTTTCTGAGTTGCCTTGTCCAATGTATCAAATTCATTGTTCAACATGGTTGAGAAACCAACCAAATAATTAAATGGTCCTCTCAAATCATGCGATATTATTGATAAAAATCTATCTTTCTGGGATATAATATGTTTTAGAGATAAATTCATTTCTGTCAATAGATGTGTCTTTTCATTGACTAAATTCTGAAGGGCCTGTTCTCGTCTTCTTTTTATTCTCAATCTAATTACTAAAACAATTACAGTTATAAGCAGAACTAGAGAAAATATTAATAATATGATTTTAAATAGAGACTCATTCCCTTTTGGCTTATTAATGATTAGGCTACCCTCTGGAAGTCGATTAGAAGACACACCAAACTTCTCCATCTCATTATAATCAAATACATATGAATTAACACCACTATTATACTGAGATATACTATCTGATATCCCATTTTCAATTATTTTTTCTGCCATTAAAGCAGCATATTTACCTTGATTAAAGCCCCTTGTAATTTTCCCACCTAACAAACCTTTATTTTCATAAAAATCCCACGAACCAAAAATAGGAACTTTACTAACCTTATTTATTGCCCTAATACCGTTTTTATAAGAGATGAAATTATCATCCTTATCTCTATTTACGACCAATAAATAGATAGCATAAGTATCATCTAGAGATTTTACCTTTTTCTTAAGTTCATCAATACTAAATTCAGACATAAACTCGAAATTCAGGTCATTTTCAAATTGAGGCAGAATTTTTTCTAATTCTTTACGAATCGTTTTTCCTGTTAAAGTGTGATCGTTAACGATTAATACATTTTTCTTGTTAGGAAATATCGTCTTTATAGCATTTAGCGTGCTTTTATAATCAACTGTTTCATCGTAACCATAAAAATGAGGAACTTCATTTAATATCGTTTTATCCAAATTATTTACACCACAAAAAATAACTGGAACACCATTGTAATATTCATCACTATACTTTTGCATAAAGTCAAAAGCCGCATTATCACAGGTAATAATAACTGTATATGGATTCTGTTTGGTTTTATTCTTATATATCTCTTTCAGTGCATCAAAATACTCTTGAGAATAGTTTCGTTTAGTGTCTAAATACTCAAAGAACAGATTAATATCGTTTCTATCTTGAAAAACAGACAAAATGCCTTCTGAAATATTATCAGTCCATTCTAAACCCTGATGATAACTATGTAGAATGAGGATATTCTTTTCTTTTGGGGATTTAATATTTTGAGCTATAAGAGAACTACATAGGCAAATTAGAAAAATGCTTGCGAAAAATCGTATGTATTTTCTACTCATAATTGTTCATTTACTTTAGGATTGTTATTCTTGTAAAGTAAGAATAATCTTGAGCAAATTACATAGACAAAAAGTGTTATTAGACATTTAAGATTCAATACAAATTAAGGAAGTTTTTACATATTATATTTCACAAACAAAGGAAGGTGACTGTAAACATGTCAAATTACGAAGCACCTCCACCTCTATTTTTAAACTAATATGGGGAATTACAAAATACACAAGAAATAAGGAAACACTAGATCTTACATTTTAACTTTTAAGACATTACACTTTCTGATGTAAATTTACTACCAATTGGAGATCGTGATATAAACTAAATCCTTCTTTCCGTAAACAGAATCCCTACTCCTAAGACACTTAATACAATACAGCTATTTTATTCATGTCTCGCTATCAGTACGCAAATATAATGAGTATATCTTGAGCCGGGCTGTTTGTAAAAGCCAATTCCACAATATGCTGATTCTGCCCAAAAATCAGTCATCCCTAGTAAATGTTTTCTATGTCCGAATCCTTCAATATCTTTATCTATAATCAACCGTTGAATCATTATTTTCCCCGTATTGAGTTTTGTTCCAGCAGCTATTGATTCAAAGCTGTTCGCAGTTTTAGATTGTAACAGATAATCGGCAAGATGGAAACCTGCTTCATTTATTCTATAATTCATACCATAACCAGCCGAGTCAACATGCGAAAAATATTTTTTTTCTGCCATGTCTTTAACTTTATTATAAGCTGCCGTAGCCAATTCTTCATTCCAAATTAATTGTGGGCGTTTCTCAACATCTGATAAATCGACACCTAACTCATCACTATATGCCGCTGGTTCATTTCGAACAGCATTCAAATAATCAAAGGCTTCTTTTCTATTTATCTCATTGATTTTCGAAGCTTCTGACGATTCCACGAAGCTAAAATCATTCTCACTTGTATCTCCACAAGAAATCAGCAAAAGGGTAAGTGAGAAAAAAATAAAATTTAAAAGCTTATTCATAATGCTGGTTTTAAGGTGTTCTATCAGAACGCAAAATCTGAAATAAATATACAAAGATGAGATGATATTTAAAACAGTTTTAATTGAATGAAGATATATTTTTGACAGAAGAATACTAAGTATAAACGAATTACTCAAATTATAAATGCTTAAACTATATAATACCCATTTGTTAGATCTAAATCACAACTAAAAAATACTCGTAAAAAAGACTACTCTTTTAATACGTCCTTTTATATATGAAACGTCTTGCTTTTAAAGAATACACACTTATCTTAGATAAAAAATATTCACAAGCATACTTTACTCAATACCATTAAAGAAATGAATAGCGCTATAGATAGTGTTAGTCAAAACAAGCTAAAATCTAAAACCCAATAGAAATAAATGACCAAAACATCGGAATCACTCTCCCTACAAGAAGCTCAAAAATTGGTTTTGTTATCGCAAAAAATTCCACCAGCAAAACAAACGGGTCAAGCAATTGATGCAAGTTTATCAGTTGTTGAGCACCTTGGTTATATTCAAATTGATACAATTTCGGCTATTCAACGTGCACATCATCATACGATGTGGAATCGTAACCCTCGCTACCAAAACGATCACCTTGACCAACTGATTGCAAACAAACAGGTATTTGAATACTGGTCGCATGCCGCAGCTTACCTGCCAATGCGAGATTATCGATATAGCTTATTTCGCAAACAAGCCATTTTAAATGGAACAGAAAATCATTGGTATAAACGTGATGATAAACTAATGAAATCGGTACTTAAACGTATTACCGACGAAGGTTCTTTAATGGCTAAAGATTTTGACTTTAAAGGACAAAAAGTAGGTGAATGGCGAACAAAACCTACAAAACAAGCCTTGGAAAATTTGTTTATGCAAGGTGACTTGATGATTTCTTCTCGTCGAAATTTCCACAAGGTTTACGACTTAACAGAACGTGTTATTCCGAACGATATAGATACGACTATACCTAGCAAGGAAGAATATACCCGTTTCCTCATATCGCGATACCTGCAAAGCAATGGCTTAGGACAAGCTTCGGAGATAGCTTATCTACTAAAAAACACAAAACCTCTAGTTAATTCTACATTGAAAGATATGATTTCTAATAAAGAAATTTTGCAGATTGACGTAAAGAAAAACAGCTATTACGCTTTGCCAAATTCATTGGAACTATTAAAAAAACCTCTATCTCGTTCACAACTTAAAATCCTCTCTCCTTTTGACAATCTACTTATTCAGCGAAAGCGAATGAAAGACTTATTCAATTTCGATTATTTAATTGAATGTTATGTTCCCGAAGCTAAACGCCAATATGGTTATTTCTCACTACCCATATTATGGAATGGAAAACTCGTTGCACGAATGGATTGTAAGGCTGAGAGAAAGACATTTATTTTACATATAAACCATTTAGCTCTAGAACCAAATTTTATAAAGACCGAAGCTTTTTCTATTGCCTTATCTAAAGAACTTGAAGCTTTTATGAAATTTAACGATTGTAACAAAGTCATATTACACAGAACAACTCCCAGCCTTTTCAAACCTATTTTAGAAACTAAAATAGTAGAGTTGATTAGGTAAATTAACAATCAAAATAAATCAGTAGACGATAAATTTTAGATAATATTATAAATGGAAAAATCTGACCTTGACAACTTTATAAAGCATTGAAGTTTACCTCTAAGCAACATTTTAAATAGCAATACCTAATACGCGTTCAAATTCAAAGCGGGGCTTTGTAGATCGCTGACTATACTTTACCTTAGTAAGGTTATTTAACGGTAAACTATGAAACATGGCGAAAATTCGATATAAGCTTAACACAGTAACCTTAAATTCATTAAAATGAAAATACTATTAACAGGTTCAACAGGATATATTGGTAAACGACTACTCCCTGTTCTAATTGAATTAGGCCATGAGGTGGTTTGCTGTGTAAGAGACATAAAAAGATTCAATCCTCCTGAATCTTTAAAAGAAAACATTACAGTGCTTAAGTTAGACTTGTTAGATGAGAAATCTTTAGAAAATATCCCTGAAGATATTGATGGTGCTTACTATTTAGTACACTCCATGTCATCATCTGACGACTATCAATCCTTGGAAGAAACTTCTGCCATAAACTTTAGAAATGCACTTCAAAAAACAAAAGTAAATCATGTTATATATTTAAGTGGTATTGTTAATGAGGCAGAACTCTCCAAACATTTAACTTCAAGAAAAAATGTAGAATTGGAACTTAGCAAAGGTGAATATAATTTTACCGCCTTAAGGGCCGGAATTATTATTGGATCTGGGAGTGCTTCTTTTGAGATTATTAGAGATTTAGTTGAGAAACTACCTGTTATGATTACGCCAAAATGGTTGCATACCAAATGTCAACCCATTGGTATTTCAGATGTTATTTCATTCCTTTCCAAATCATTATTCAATTCAAAAACGTTTAATCAAAATTTTGATATAGGTGGTCCAGATATATTGTCTTACAAAAACATGCTCTTAGATTTTGCGAAAGTGCGGAATTTAAAACGTAGAATCTTTGTTGTTCCCATAATGACTCCCAAGCTTTCATCCTACTGGTTATATTTTGTTACATCTACCTCATACAAGCTCGCCACATCACTAGTACATAGTATGAAAATAGAAGTGACTTGTCGTGATAATCGGCTAGACACAATTCTTGGAGTAAGCCCATTAAGCTATAAAGATTCTTTAAAAAGGGCCTTTAGTAAAATTCAAAGCAACGAAATTATCTCAAGCTGGAAAGATGCCTATTCTAGTAGCGATATAAATTTCAACATATCTGAATTTATTCAAGTTCCCTCTTTTGGATGTTTCAAAGATAACCGAACGAGACCTTTTGAAAATCGTGAAGCTTGTATCGATAAAATTTGGCGTATTGGTGGAAACACCGGATGGTATTATGGAAACTGGTTATGGAAAACTAGAGGTTTTATAGACAACTTATTTGGCGGTGTTGGACTTAGACGAGGACGTACTAATCCATCTACTATTAATGTTGGGGATTCTATTGACTTTTGGCGCGTATTATATGCTAACAAAAACGAAGGACGTTTACTCTTATTTGCTGAAATGAAGCTACCTGGGGAAGCTTGGTTAGAATTTAAGCTTGTTAACAATGAACTTATTCAGACTGCCACTTTCAGACCATTAGGCCTAGCAGGTAGATTATATTGGTATGCCGTATACCCTTTTCATGGATTTATATTTAAGGGAATGATAAAACAAATTACATCAAATACCGAAACTCATTGAAACGCTACTTAGCCAATTTCTTATACCACAGAACCAATTTTTATTGACGCTTTTAAAGTCATGCAATAAGCGGATCCATTTTAGCCTGCATGATAAAACAAGATCTAAAATATTTCAATTTGTACTATATTTAAACACTTAAATAAACGGTATTGCAAGTTTAAAATGTAACATTCCATAAAACTCAAGTTTTAAATTGTAAAGAATACCATATAGAAATAAGCGAATAGCAAAAGATGAAAACAGAAAAAGAAAAAATGCTTTCGGGTGAATTATATAACGCTTTAGATGCAAAACTTTCAAATGAAAGACTAAGAACTAGATTGTTATTGAAAGATTTAAATGATTCCAAAGAAGATGAGAAAGATAAACGACAAGAAATTCTTAATCATTTAATTCCGAATTCAAAAGATGATTTGTGGATACAACCTCCATTTTATTGTGATTATGGATCAAACATAGTTATTGGAGAAAAAGTGTTTTTTAATTTCAACTGTGTTGTATTAGATGTCATGCAAGTGAAAATTGGGAATCGAACTATATTTGGGCCTAATGTCCAGATATATACAGCTACACATCCAATCAACTATAAAGAAAGAGCTACAGGACTTGAGTTAGGTAAAGCCATATCAATTGGAGAAGACGTTTGGGTTGGTGGAAGTGTTGTAATATGCCCAGGAGTTAGTATTGGAGACCGAACTATAATTGGTGCTGGTAGTGTTGTTACGAAAAATATTCCTTCAGATGTATTTGCAGCAGGCAATCCTTGTAAGGTGATTAGAAAATTAGATCCCTGCTGATTAGCCATTTTTAATAAGCATAAAACTGATATTCGGTAAGCAGATAATTGCCGAATACCAGTTGATTTTATTTATTCATTATTGCATGACATCCACCAAATCTAAAAAAAACAAACTAAATATTAGTGAGCTAATTACGCATCACACTCCATATCGCACAATACCATAAATTTGATAATCATTTGTCATACAGTTAATTATTCTCGATCGATTTTTTCTTCATCGAATTCACTATATCATAAGGAATTACCATGTCTCCAAAACCATTTCCCAAATCTACACCGGGTTTTCTGGTTCCGTGAAAATCTGAGCCTCCAGTATAAATCAAATTATATTTTTTAGCTATCGCTTTAAATTGTTTAATTTGATCATCAGAGTGAGTCGTGTAAATTGACTCAACACCATTTAAACCCAAAGATGCAAGTTCCCCAATAAGTTTCTCCAATTTTGGCATCGAATAAGAATATTCCAAGGGATGTGCTAAAGAGGTAATTCCACCATATTTCGAAACAATTTTTATAACCTCTTCTGGACTTCCCGAACTTTTGCGAAGATCAACCTCTACATTATTTAAGATATTAGTTAATTCTTCCTTATTTTTATCAAGGAAATAGGCTAGAATGTGAGTTCCATAAAACTCTCCTAAACCTAAAGCTGAAATTTCCATACCCGGGATAAGCTCTATTGGGAGTTGTGATTCCGTAATATAATCCATTGCTTCTTGTATACCTCTCATGGTATCATGATCGGTAATAGCAATAGCTGAAAGTTTCTTTTTTACAGCATAATTAACAAGCTCTTTAGGTGTATAGGTACCATCTGATGCTGTTGTGTGAATGTGTAAATCAATTGTTTTCATAGTATATTATTTTACTTAATAAATATGAGAAATAGCCTCCGCCATATTGTTATTATTTGTAAAATCTTTATCAAATAAATTTGTAACCAAACCATTCGACATTTTACTAAATATCATATCATGACCAACGCATAAACCCATCGAAATATTTAATTCTGTATTTTTCTTATTTAAATAATCGGCTTGTCCAGCAGGATTACATAATATACGACCACCAGTTCCGCCAATAATATCCTTTTTAGTTATCCTTCCATACTTACAATCAATAGTATAAACATCGAAGTATTTCGAAAAATATTGCTTCAATATTTGAGCTTCATTTGAAAATGTAATACAATGTGCAATTCCTATTCGCTCAAAATTAATACCCCTTGCAAAATTCATGATTTCTTCGATACGAGTTGAACTCATACTAGTATAATCATAATTAACTTTCATAATTTCACGAAATTCTTCTGTGTACAAATTCTTCATCGTATTTCTATTGTTTTAACGTATATCAAAAATATTTATAAGCTATTATCAGTTTAATAACTTTTAATTGATGAGCTTTTTTAATGTTAGGTTTTGAGAAGTGCTTACCTTTCTATTTCTCCTCCTAAATCTCCATTTAATAAATGTTCTACTTCTTCAACACAAACATCATTTACATCACCAGTAATGGTATGCTTTAGGAAAGAAGCAGCAACTGCAAAATCAATGGTTTTCTGATTATTCGTAGGCCATTTGAGCATTCCATAAATTAAACCAGCCATCAAAGCATCTCCGCCTCCAACTCGATCAACAATATGAGTCATAGGATAAGTTACCGATTCAAAAACCTGTTCCCCATCGAAAAGCATTCCTTCCCAGGTATTGTAATTTGCATTAATAGTACCTCGTCTCGATGTAATTACCTTTTCTAATCGAGGATACCTTAAAATGAGCTGCTTGGACACCTCTCCAAATGTTACTTTTGAATATTTTGAATCAGAAGGCAAATTGGTATGAATTCCAAGAACTTTCTCAGCATCAAATTCATTTCCAATAAGCACATTTGTTCTCTCAATTAAACCCGGCATAACTTCTTCTGCTTTGTTGCCATCATGCCACAACTTACTTCGATAATTCACATCGCATGAAACGGTAATGCCTTTTTCATTAGCTTTTTCAAGAGCCTCTTCTAAAACCTGTGTAGCACCAAACGAAACTGCAGGTATAATTCCAGACCAATGAAACCAAACCGCATCTTGAAATACCTCATCCCAATCGATCATTCCTTTTGCAAAACCTGTAAATGCAGAATTTGCTCGATCATAAACTACTTTAGAACCTCTAGCAACAGCTCCTGTTTCCAAAAAATAGATTCCCAAACGTTCACCTCCAAATACAATTGAACTTGTATCTACACCATATTCCTTTAGAGATTCTACACAAAACCTCCCCATATCATTATTCGGCAAACGTGTTACACAGGCAGTGGGAATACCAAAGTTTGCCAGTGATACAGATACATTTGCTTCACCACCACCATAAGTCGCTTCGAGTGTACTCGCTTGAGAAAATCGTTTGTAACCAGGTGTCGCCAATCGCAACATAATTTCTCCAAAAGTGATTACTTTTTTATTAGTCATTGAAAAAAATTTATCAATTTAAAAAAACCACAATTTAACAGCCAAAACCAATATGGCTACTAATAAAATCCCTTTTATCCATTTGTCGCCTCGTTTTACAGAAAAAGCAGCTCCCAAATATCCTCCAAGCGCATTTCCTACAGCAAGAATTAATGCATATTTCCAGTTGATAGCATCTTTATAAATGAAAACGCCAACTGCAGCAAAAGTATAAACTAAGGCCACAGTTACTTTTATACTATTGGTTTTTACCAAAGAGAAACCATTTAATTTAGTTAGGGCTAGGATAACAATAAAGCCAATACCTGCATGCAGAAAACCACCATAAATACCAATAAAAAAGAAGCTGATTACCCCCCACATTTGGTTTTTAAATTCCATTTTCTCCCCAGTAGCCAATTCTCCAGCTTTATTATTGAAGAGAATTAAAACGGCCACACATACCATTACAATGGAAAGAATACGTTTGAAAAGTTCTTCATCAATATCAACAACAAGAAAAGCACCTATGATTGAACCTATTAAAGCAGATATGCCCAAATAAATACTGTAAGGATAAGAGTGTACCTTTTTTTGATTAAACTTTGCAACTGAAAATATATTTTGAGCTAGAATACCAATTCTATTTGTTCCATTGGCAATGGTTGGAGGTAATCCCAAGAAGATGAGAAGTGGCAAGGTAATTAATGAGCCGCCTCCTGCAAGAACATTTAAAAATCCAGCAAAAACACCTGCCCCAACAATAAAAATGACTTCTAATAAATCCATAATTCACCCTTTACACTAGAAAATCAGAATTAATGTCTGATTCTAACGATTAGTAAATAAAAACGAGCCTGACTTGAAAAAAAAAGGTAACAAAAAACACTCAATGAATTGAAATATTAATTTCATCTTTGAGTATAAAAGTGAAGTAGATCAAGCAAATTCTTGACCTAGTAATTGAGGAAAGTGGTTATTATAAAAGAATACTTTGCATGGAAATGACACATCCAAATTGCAATAAATACCTATCTACGCATTATCTAATTACAACATTCTTTTACTAAAATCTAAGACATTCTGTAAATGATTCTCCATTAGTAAAGCTGCTTTTTCACCATCCTGCTCTTTTATTGCATTTAGAATATCTCGATGTTCATTGGAATTTCCTTCAGTCACATCTTTTTGGCAAACATGTTCTTGTCTGTATATGGCTAAAATATCCGGCAAAATAATTAGCATCATGGCTTTTATCACCGCATTATGTCCAGCTTCAGCAATCTTTAAATGAAATAAAAAGTCTTCATTTTCAGCAGGAAGGTGTTTTTTAGCCTTCTCTTCATATGCTTCCAATGCTTTTTCTAATTCTATTAAATCATCTTCTGTTCTTCTTTCGGCAGCACATCGCATCGAAAAAACCTCCATAGTAACCCTAGTCTCTACCAAAGAAAAGAAATCTGGTCGCTCTATTTTCATTATATTAGAAAAAAGACCTTCCATTGCTGAAATATCAATTCCATTTACAATAACACCAGATTGTGGTAGAGTGGTTAATACGCCAAAAAATTCTAATTTTTTTATAGCATCTCTAATATACGTTCTACCAACTCCTAGCTTTTCTGAAAGCTTTCTTTCTGAAGGTAATTTATCACCAGGGTTTAAATACCCCGAAACAATTAAGCCTCTAATCTGACGAATAATTTTATCAACAGGTGTTACAACTTCAATCGTCTTAAAATTATCTAATAAGTCCATATAAATAACAATTACTTTCATTCTAGCTAATAGCAAAAACGCTATTGGTTGGACAAATTTAATCACTTTTCATCCTTATACAAACTATGTACAAAATCAATTATGTATATAACTCACAAGAACGATGTAAAATAGTTGTTTACAACACATTAAAAAACCACAATAAACTAGAGTTTTCCTCAAAACAAAAACTGAATATTCTAAATACAATATCAAATTAACAAACTGGTCATCCAAGCTAAGCTTAAATTACATTCCAAACAAATACACCTAACTTTTTCTACTTCACACGCTGTAATCTTATTTTTCCTTTTTAATTTTTTGTACAAACTTCAATGCTTTCATAGCAGTTTGAGTTAACTCTTCATAAGCGTTACTCTCTATAATATTTTTACCAATCAATTGTGATCCCATCCCCACACAAGTCACCCCTGCTTTAAACCACGCAGAAAGATTCTCCTCATCGGGACTAACACCACCTGTAGGCATTATCGAAGACCAAGGGCAAGGTCCTTTTATAGCTTTTACAAAATCGGGACCACCTACCGAAGAACCTGGGAAAATTTTACAAACCTCAGCACCCAATTCTTCAGCATAGTTGATTTCACTTAAACTACCACAACCAGGCGACCAAAGAATTTTTCTTCGATTACACACTTTTGCCATTTCTGGATTCAAAATTGGAGAAACCACAAAATTAGTTCCCAATTGAATATATAATGATGTTGTGCCTGGATCGACAACTGAGCCAATACCTAAAATCATTTCAGGTGTATTAATAGTAGACCATTTAATCAATTCAGCAAATACCTCATGAGCAAAATCTCCTCTATTAGTGAATTCAAAAACTCGAATTCCACCTTTGTAACAAGCATTTACAACTTTTTTACAAATTTCAATATCTTTATGAAAGAAAACAGGTACAATTCCTGTTTCTGCCATCTTTAATGCCACCTCTATTCTTGAAAACTGAGCCATATTTATTAAATTACGAATTGAGAATTACGAATTAAAAATTATCAATGCGTTAGTTATCATTATAAATTTCTAATTCATAACTCATTATTATTTTATCGTGCTACTCTTCCGGAAGCATCTCCACTCATTAATTTTTCTACCTCATCAACACTCACCTGATTAAAATCACCAAAAATGGTATGTTTAAGACACGACGCAGCAACTGCAAAATTTAGTGCTTTCTGATCATCTTTTGGCCAAGTTAATAAGCCATAAATTAATCCTCCCATAAACGAATCACCGCCACCTACTCTATCAACAATGTGAGTAATTTGGTAAGTTGGAGAGTCAAAAAGTGTCTTTCCATCCCAAAGTACACCTGACCATAAATTGTGATTCGCATTAATTGATCCACGTAAAGTGGTAATTACTTTTTTACAACGAGGGAATTGCTTCATAATCTGTCTCGAAACAGATTCATAAGCTGCACCTTCTACGTGTCCACCAGTTACATCAACACCTTCTGCTTTCACACCAAGGACCTTTTCAGCATCTTCTTCGTTTCCAAGAATAATATCTGTACCTGCAACCAACTCTGGCATAACTTCACCAGCTGTTTTACCATATTTCCAAAGATTCTTTCGATAGTTCAAATCACACGATACCGTAATACCTTTTTCATTGGCTTTCTTAATGGCTTCGAGACAAACATCAGCAGCTCCTTGCGAAATTGCTGGAGTAATTCCTGTCCAATGGAACCATGTGGCTCCTTCAAAAACCTTATCCCAGTCGATCATACCGATTTCAATCTGAGAAACAGCAGAATTTGCTCGATCATAAACAACTTTACTTCCACGGCTAACTGCACCTGTTTCTAAAAAATAGATTCCCAATCTCTCTCCTCCATAAATGATTTGATCGATTCCGACGCCATATTTTCGTAATTCCATAGTACACGCTCTACCCATATCATTATTTGGCAGACGCGTTACAAATTCTGTTGGGATGCCATAGTTTGCTAAAGAAACTGCAACATTGGCTTCTCCTCCACCATAAGTTGCAACAAACTCTGACGCTTGATTGAATCTTTTATATCCAGGCGTTGATAAACGCAACATAATTTCTCCGAAACTAATAACTTTCTGATTCATATTAATTTGATTCTAAATATTAAACAAAATTCCGGGAAACGATTGGGTATAATACATCTTCCCGGAATCTGCTAATCAAAGATTTATAAAACAATAAACCTCCATTGATATCAACATGCTTACCTATTAAGAAAAAAGGGTATTCTAATGCAGATAAACGACTCATTCTGGAAATTCATCTGCTCTAACTTCTATAAGTAAAAGTATTTATACTATATGCCTAAGGCTTGACCTCCACCAATCTGAACAGTTTCAGCTGTCATAAAGGATGCATCGTCACTTGCTAAAAAGGATATAACCGAAGCAACTTCTTCTGGTTTACCTATTCTTCCTAGCATAATATTATTTGCCCATGAAGCAAATACCTCAGGTTTAGTTGCTTTAATTTGAGCATGAAATGGTGTATCAATTGTACCAGGAGATACAGCATTTACTCTAATTCCATATTCAGCTAAATCTTTTGCTAATGATCTTGTAAGTGATTGAACGGCTCCCTTAGATG
>NZ_SADB01000003.1 GCF_009669305.1 Ancylomarina sp. 16SWW S1-10-2 | reverse complement strand
TTTTAGTGGTAAAAAAAAGACTTTTATTCCACATAGACAATGGGTGAGACTACTTCTCCTCATTGTCTTGAAAAATACACCTCCTTTTTTCATCTAAAATTCCATCAGTTGCATTTGTGACTTGAATCTAAGAATATAAAACAAACTCTATCAACCTAACTTAATTTCGTCGCAAACAATAATTCCTTCTATAAAAGAATGTAGTTGCGACGATTACAACTAACATAAATACCCGAGACAATGCCCCGGGTTTTTATGTTAAAATCTTTACGCCTTATCAATTACTTCTTAATTATAACTGTTTGTATTGCTTGCGAACTAATTTGCAAATTAACCAAACGCTCTCCTAAAGAAATCTCAATATTTTTTGCTTCTTCTTTCATGTTCAAAATCACGATAGCGATTGATCCATCAGGATTTTGCGCTGCGGTCATCATCAAATCCTTATCGGATATTTTAAAACCTATACGCACTGCACCTGGACGAATATACTTGCTAAAATGTGCCATTGTATGATACAAAGGCGTAAAGTAAACCTCATCTTTAGCTGGATCTACAATTACTGGAGCAACACACCAGTTTTTAAACCAGTTAGGTCCGCCTTGGCGATCAAGAACCATGTTCCAATCGACCCATCCATCAACCCAATTGTTTAGGCAGCCAATAATATCTCTAGCATAACGATAAACCGGAACATATTTAGGATGATTGTGTTTTTGTTCATCTGGAGCCCAGTCCCATCCCCAATCGGTTCCTTCTTTTGACCAATACCAGGCATCATCCTGCCAATGAGGAATTTCTGAATCGACACAAGCTTCCGATTGAATTAGGTGCTTACTAGGAGCCATTTCATGTGTGAAATTCAATGATTTAGGAAACCAATCGAAAGTACTAGCATACCAGTGAATAGCCATTCCATCGAAATATTTTGATGATTCCTCATCTTTATAAACCACTTTTGTCCATTCCTCTAATTCGTCTCCTCTGTTTTGGTCATAAGCTAAAATCTTAACATCTTTTCCATCAGCTTCCAATTTTGGTCCTAAATGATTACTTACAAAGTCCACCATTTCTTCAGGTGTGTAATGCATACTTTCCCAATTATTACCATTACCTAAAGGCTCATTTTCAATGGTTACACCCCAAATATCAATTCCTTCATTTTTATAGGCCGTTATATATTTTGAGAAAAACAAAGCCCAAGTATCGTAGTATTCTGGCAACAATTTTCCACCTACATACTTATTGTTATCCTTCATCCAAGGCGATGCAGTCCAAGGGGAAGAAATGATTTTAAATCCATCTTCCGAAATGGCCATTGCTTCCTTAATCATTGGAATAATATCATCGCGATCTTCGTCGATAGAAAAATGCTTAAGTTCTTTGTCTCCTGCAACAGGTGCATAAGAATAGTTACTCAGTGAAAAATCGCATGAATTGATATGTGTGCGAGTCAAAGAATATTTTGCTCCTTCGGATCCAAAGTATGCTTCCAAAATTAACTCTCTATTTTTTTTACTTAATTGATTCAACAAATAAGCAGATGCTTCGGTAAAAGAACCACCAAAACCAGTAATTGTTTGAAATTTTTCTGCAGGAAGTATTTGGATCGCAACTGTATTTTCTCCTTTAGGAAATTCAGTTATATGCGTTAATTTATTTCCACTTGCAGAAGTTTCATAAACATCAACCGATAATTTTTTATCACTCGAATTACAACCCATGGCCGTAAGTATGAGTAAAATGCTAAGACAATTATTAAAAAGCTTCATGTTTCTATTTTTAGATTTCAATTTAGTGTTTTGCTTTTCCTCTTTTCGCAATTAAGGCTTCACGAATTTCCAATGCTCTTTTCTCAGTAATATCATATTTCCAAACAATTAATATTGCCATTGCTGCTGTCACAATTGGAATTATTATATCAGCAAGCCTCAAGTTAGTTAATGTTTCAACAGTTTGTTGATCGATCGATTGGTCGAAACCAACAGCTTGCAACACAATACCACTTGTAAGCAATGCCAAGGCAGTTCCTAACTTCACCATCCACCAATAAACGGCTCCAAACATTCCCTCTCTTCGTTCTCCATTGTTTAGCTCATCTAAATCGCAAACATCGGCTGTCATCGACATCATTAAGGTGAATAAACCACCAATTCCGAATGATAAAAATGGAATTGGCATAAACATTAACCATGGATTAGCAGGGTTGAATCCCCACCATTTTAAAGCATAACCAATCATGGAAATAATGGTTGCTATAACGAAAGCATTTTTCTTACCTACCTTTTCTGATATTTTTGTTACAATAGGAATAACCAAGAAAGCGGTAGCCAATGCACTTACTGTACCAAACCATGCTGGCCATGATCCTGAAGCAACCTTGTCACCATTAAACAAATAATAAACTATAATAAACATGGCAAACTGTGCAATAGTTTGAAAACCATTAAAGATAAGGAATGTAGCCCCACATAGCTTCATAAAAGGTTTATTCTTGAGTGTTAGCTTAATCCCTTTCAAGAACTCTTTGGTGTTAGAACCCAATTCTCTCAACGATAAATTAACTCTTTTGCTATTATCTGGCAAAATCATTTCTTTATTAAAAAGAGCTGGCAATACACCTAAAACCATACAAATAGCGCCTACCCAAATAGACAAAATACGTGCTCCTTCGGGTGCTGAGTCAAAAATAGTTGGATCGTATATAATTACCCAAAACCAAGGTGCAATCATCCAAGCAACTTGTCCCATCCATTGCGAAACGGCCATTAAACGGGTACGTTCATTATAATCAGGAGTCATTTCATATCCTAACCCAATTAATGGCGTTGCAAAAATGGTATACCCAATGTAGAAAAATATGGATACTATTAAGAAATAGAAGAAATTATAGGTTTGAGAATCTTCAGGATTCAATTGCCACATCACCATAAAGGCAACACCTGTAATAGCACTACCAATAAAGATATAAGGCTTACGTCTTCCCCATTTCGATCTCGTATTATCAGAGATAAATCCCATAATTGGATCGGTTAGTGCATCTAACAAGCGAGGTAAAGCACCTAATAAACCTGCAAGAACAGGATTCATTCCTAGAGACATAACCAAAACAACCATAAACACACCCAAAGCAGCAGGAAATAACTGATTTGCTAGATGTCCTGATCCAAATGCTAGTTTTTGTCCAAAGGGAACAATATCTTCTTTTGCCGTTTTATAATGTGTCATATTTATTTAATTATGAATTATAAGTTATGAATTAAGAATTTATAAAAACTGGAATCTTAATTGTTAAACATCTCTTGCATGACTTTCTTTGGTTTGCGGTCTACAGTGAATAATCCCCAGTGTTTTTCTGCTCCCAAAGGATTAGCTGTTTCACCTTTCCAATCTTCATCAAAAGCTTCGAAAAAGAAGGTTGTGATATTCATTTCTGAAGACCAAGCCATTAGGTTCTTATAATATTGTTCTTGCTTATCTTCGCGAGCTCTCACACCAAATTCTATGGCTTCACTCGCCCATCCTGCTTCAGTAATTACAAGCTTACTATTTGGCAATGCATTTCTTACTTTCTGAACATTTTCGATAGTGTAAGACATGGCTTCATCAATATCTTTTCCTTCCCAAACAGGATAAACATGAATGGAAACAAAATCTACTGTTTCAGCTAATTTTTCACCTTTAGCTGCCCACCACTCATAATTATCGGCAACAGTAATGGGTTGCTCAATTTCTTTTTGAACCTTTTGCACATAGGAAATAATGCTATCTGTATCTACCTTATGATCGTTCCACTCTACCAAAGCCTCATTTCCAACATTTACAGCAACAACTGTTTTATTATATTTATTTGCTAAAAGAATGCCTCGCTCTATTTCTTTTTGATTGGCAATGCTGTTCGCATCCAAGACTTCTTGAGCAATCGGTTCTGTTAACCATTCGCAAGTTTCATGAGCACTTAACTCAGCTTTAAGCCACATTCCCAACATCACTTTAATATTGAGTTTATTTTCTTCTATAATTTTCAATACTGCTTGCGAATTCTCTCCTGAATCATACAAGCGAATCATATTAAATAAAGAATCTTTTGAGATCATTTGTAGATCTTCCAATACTTGATCGTCGGTTGGATTAACAGCACCTTCTCCTCTATCGGGATGCTGTCCGGTTCTAAATCCTGAATAAGCAACAGCTCTTGTAGTACCATTTAACAAGTCGTTTTCAGATTGCTTAATCTCTATATTTTCAGATTTATTCTCAACAGAATCTTTTTTAGATTTCTTATTTTGATTCTTACACGAAGCCAACAATAAGGCCAATGATATCAAAATTAAGAGGAGATTATTTTTCATGATTCGTTTTATCGTTTATTGCGTTTAACTACTTCTATATGTTAGCAACTAAATTTTGCATTACTTTTTTGGGTTTTCTATCTACAGTAAATAGTTCCCAATGTTTTTCAGGTTCTAATGCTTCCTGCAATCCTTTCCATAATTCATCAAAGACTTCGAAATAAAAAGTAAGAATCTCTTCCTCACCTGCCCATTTCATCAAGTCTATATAATAAATTTCCTAAAAAACCAGACTCACATTTTCTGGGGGAATTCCACAACCATTAGAGTAGAATAAAAGTCCGATAATTCAGACTCTGATTTTCCCAGAAAAATCAACACCAGCAAGGGACATTAATTTTTCACTTCTAACTGACATATGCCTTAATATTTTGAGTTTTAAAATAGCTGCATTAGCCTATTAAAACAGGCTAATACAGTTACTTCATTTTTTCTAATTAATTGACACTTCTATTTTCTCAACTTCGCCATTTCGATTAAATATCAAAGTACTTGTTTCCTTATCAATTACATTGCTTGAAAAATCCTTTGTATTTCCATTTTTAAATGAAATTGTGATTTGATTTTTATCCGATTTGGTATAAATCACAGGCACTTTACAAAAAGTAAATCCCAATTGACCTTTCTGAAGAACAATTTGTTGCTTCGCTCCATTGATATCATAAAAATCGAATAATTCACTTTGATTTAAGACATCCTGATGATTCAACAATGAAGTACTAAATAAAATTTCACCATTGTCTACCTGAACGCCCAGCTCTCCCATTCTAGTAATAAAATCTTCTTTTACCTGACCTGTCATTCCTGGCTGTTTAGCACCTGCATTTCCAGGTGTGTGCGAGTAGGCATCTGTTGGAAAAGCACCATATAAATCAGGAGATTTGTACAAGCCAATACCTGCTTTTATTTCGTAGTAATGATCTTTTAAACGACCAATAAGTACAGGATCTGCATTTTCTTCTACAGCTTCGAAATAACTTTCCTGAGCTGCTAGCAATAGTTTAGAAACCATGTGCCAATAAATACTTCCCAAACCTTCATAACCATAGAATGTACCCGAACGACCTGTAAAAGATTGATGATCGAACATCTCTTCGAAAACACCAAGAACTTGATCTTTCTCTTCTTTAAGTAGACTTAAATGCTTATCCGAAGTCAGCTTATTCAATGCTTTTTCTAAGACATCGGCATTTCTAAATGATCCATTAAAATGGAAATCACCCAAATTATCAGCTCTTAAAATAGAGGTATCACCATCAGCAATTAACAGACTCAATAACTTGGATTCTTTAACCTTATTTGCAGGAATATTATTCTTCTCGCTAAAAAGAGGCAATTGTCTATTCGGATATAGTATATATGAATACTGATCTTCGCGGAACAAAGCACTAGCTTTTAAAGCATCGAAAACATCCAAACTTTCTTTCGGACTAAGGTAACCTGAACTTAAAACGGCTACTTGACCTTCTAACATTTCGTATAAATAACGAACTGAAACCGTATCGTCAGTAAATGAAATTAGATTGTAAGCATGGTACAAACCATCTTCTCGCTTGTTTGCTTTTATCGATTGATCCATGTACAACAAAGCAAAATCAACAAACTCACATAAAGCCTTTACTTTAACAGATTTTTTTTCGCCTGAGAAAGAGTTAGCATAAATTTTATTTCGATATTCGCTTCCAGCTTCTCCCAAAACATTAGCAAAACGTCTTCTGTCTTCGTTTGAAAAGCCACTCTCCAATAATGAAGAATTGCATTTGAATAAATCAAATATTTTATTTAATAATAGATTCACTTCTGCCGAAATACGAATCTCTTCTGCCGAAATAGTAGCAAATTTTTCAGACCAAAACTTCAAGAATCGTCTTAGGTAACATAAAGTAACCATCGATACGCCATTTCCTACCAAAGCGTTATTTGCATCGTTCCATTCCGGACGTTGTGTATTTAACCAAATACCCGCTTCAGGAATAAAATTGCTAAGCTTAGACAGTAGAGTAACTAATATTTTTTCAGTTAGATTTACCTGATATAACCCACCTTTACCATTTCCGAGCAATTTACCATCAGCACCAATCTCGGCAGCTAATTCTTTAATTTGATCGTTTAAAGCAAAATCAAACTCAATCGTGTCTTTAGGATTTTTTACAATATCAGCGTAAGACTTAATTCGGTAAGGAACATTTGCATACACAAAATTCTCCTTTGTAAGCATTTCATCCAACTTAGCAGGATGATAGTGATTAGATAATTCCAAAAATTTCTGAAGATAGATAATCTGATGATCACCCCAATAGCCAATATATGCCCAAGGATCATTTGGATCTGGACATTCCCAATCGATTCCTTCACGGGTAACTCGGTAAGGATTGTAACCATCAGGTGTAGATGCATTCACAAATTTGCTGATCATACCTTCTATAAATTCAGGATACGATAAGCCCAATGCTTCCCAATTTTGGAAAATATCACGCCAGTTTCCCTGATAATTTAATTTTGGAGTCCCATCTTCATTTTTAGTCTCAATAGAGAACTGATTCCAAGGGCGACTTGGATCACCATGACGACGACTAAATGTTAGTGGCAAATATTCAATACAAATTCTGATTAAATCTGAATTTCCTGTTTCTTCAGCCAATTTATTCAACTCTGAATAAGAAATTTCGGCAGGTAATTGAACAATCCACTCTTCAAATGCTTCAGCTACCTTTAAATTTGTTTGTTGAACAAACAACTTAAAATCTGCACGTTCAACTGTATAATTATTCGCGAAAATTCCACCACGCATTGCATTAAAAAGCGTATTTGAAAAATGACGAGCATAACACAAATCATCATTTCCCATTTGCAAACCATCAGCGTCAGCAACAATTTTAATCAAATTGGTTGTTCCTGCTGCAATATCAAGATTAATTGAATCTTCAATACTTTTTTCAGTCTTGATAAATTCATTCAAATTCGCTACAGCAACACTATCTTGATTCACCTCTGAAACGATCAACCATTCCTCTGTAGCATTTGGTTTTAATTCTAATTCAGCATTTAGAAGATAGGCTCCACGAGTCGCTCTTATATCAACCTCTGTTTTAAGATCTAAACCATTTTTAAAGTCGGCAATTTGCTTATCAGATAATAAAATTTTCTTCCCCTCTAAACCTAAAGACCATACGGTAGTCGCATTTAAGGACTCACTAGGTTCTGCTCTATCAACCGGAATTGAACTAAGCATAAATAAACCTAATCCAGAATCACTAAGTAACTCACCCTTTTTATAGGCATCTAAAAGATTCGAATATTCACTCTGAAAATTATAATCCACTCCAGAAGGCAGAATATTTCTAATTCCATCTAGAATTTCCAATTTTACAGACTGATTAGTCTTATTAGAAAGAACAGATTTTCTTACAAAACCAAACTTCTCGCTATTATTCCATGAGTATTGAAAACCAATTCCAAGATCTTTATTAATTTCTTCGAAAATAAGTTTGTTACCATAGATACTTTTATAGAGATTTCTCTCAATCTTATATATTTCGTTCAGTTTTTTAGAAAAAGGTTCCCAAAGAAAGGTTTTCTCCTCCTTTTCAACTAAAACAACTGTCTTACTTCCTGTTATATCATTATAATCATGAATTTTATCAACGGTATAATAAGGAAACAGGGCATTATCTCTGTCTTTTCTTCCGGCTGATAAAGAACCATTACTCGATATAAACATCCAGTGATCTGAATCGCTGACAATACTCATAAAGAAGTCTGCCATTTGATCAGAATTACTGATTTTATAAAACTTTTCATTATGTAGTTCTACGAATTCTCCCTCAACTACAGCTCCGCCACAATTCAAACTCGTGTCTCCCAAATAAATGTTATTCTTCTTCATTTTATTTCTAATTGATTCTACTTCAATTCTTTTATAGTAAAAACTTCTAACTCTTATATATTATAATCCGAATCGGATTTTCTATATTCCTAACTCTAACTGCTATTCTTTAACCAGAATAAGTTCTAATTCTTCCAAAGACTTTCCTTTCGTTTCAGGTAACATAAAAAAGACAAAAACAAGTCCTAAAAGCCCAAATAATCCGTAAAGGAAAAAGGTTGTTGCATTCCCAAAATTGATTTGCTCCCAAGGGAAAACCAACTGAACTAGAAAACTAACTCCGGAATTAATTAGACCTACAAAAGAGATGGCCAAACCTCGAATTCGATTTGGGAACAACTCTGAAAAGAGTACCCACATAACAGGTCCTATTGAGATGGCAAATGAGGCTACAAAACCTAAAATACCGACCAAAACTAACCATGGGTCTATACTAATGGCTTTGGATATAAATTCGGTTTGATGTTCCTTAAAAACCTGCTCACTGACACTATTTCGTAAAGCTTCGTTAAATTCTATATCGCTTTCAAAAAGCACATCTTCCATCGATGACAACTCCTCTGCTTCCACAATAGAAGAACATTCCTGTATATTTTTTTCTGTTAGTTGATAAGTTGCTTGTGCAAATCCTGTGGATAAAACAAACATGGAAATTGCAATTCCTGACAAACCAAAAATCAAAAGAGGTTTTCTTCCCACTTTATCAACCATCCAAATGGCGAAAAGCGTGAAAACAAGATTAATAATCCCCACCAAAATTGCTTGAGAAAAGGATGCATCTGTTCCGATTCCTGTTTGTTCAAAAATCATTGGAGCATAAAAGAAAACCGAATTAATTCCTGTTATTTGCTGCGTTACAGCAATTACAATTCCAATTAATAGAACCAATTTCATAGAAGGTTTAAATAACTCTCTAAAGGATACGCGCTCTTTTTTTGGTGATGCTTGAATGCTTTTACAAATTGAATCGAGTTGTATTTTAGCCTCTTCTTTACCTAAGGATTTTTCCATGACAAGCAAAGCTTCCTCATTCAAGCCATTCATGGCTAACCATCTTGGACTACGTGGAACAAAAAATAGAGCTATAAAATATATAATGGCAGGTACTGCTTCCAAACTAAGCATCCATCGCCAATTGTAATTTTTAAATTGTAAAAAAACAGCCCAATCAGCATCCGATTTTCCCAATTGCAAAATCAAGTAATTGGTAAAAAAGGCAACCGATATACCCAATACAATATTCAGTTGATTAAAAGAAACCATGGTTCCTCTGAGTTTTGATGGTGCAATTTCTGCAATATACACAGGCGCAATAATAAGAGAAGCACCCACACCAAAACCACCAAGCATACGAGCCAATACTAATAAGGTAAAGTTGGGAGTAAAAGCTGAACCTAGTGCTGATATAAAATATAAAATAGCGGCATATTTCAGTACAGAGCGTCTTCCGTATTTATCGCTAAGTGGACCAGCCATTAACATAGCCAAAGTTGCTGTTAAGGTTAAACAACTAACCGACCAACCTAATTGTATCTTTGTTAAATCGAACTGAGGTTCGATAAATTTCACAACTCCTGAAATAACAGAAGCATCGAATCCCATTAGAAAGCCTCCTAATGCGACTATTAGTGATACAAAAACAGTGTACTTTAAATTCATAAATTTTTCTAATATTTTGAAATTATTATCTATAACTAGAAACCGATTGGATTCTAATTAGCTCCTTCAATATTCTTTTTTTGATATATTCTTACGTAATCAACCTGCATACTTTGAGGAAAACATGCTTCATCTATACCTTCTGCTCCACCCCAAGCACCACCAACAGCTAAATTTAAAATCAAATAAAATGGTTTTACATAAGGCCATTTAGATTCTCCTAGTCCTTCATTTTTGTATTCAAAATAAAGTTGATCATCTACATAAGCTCTCATAATATTGGGTGTCCACTCCCATATGTAGGAATGAAATTTTTCTGAAATATCAGAAATTGTAATAGTCGCAGTTTGTTGGGTTCCAATCTGCCATTGATAATCTGCTGAATGTGCCGATGCATGAACCACCCCAAGATTATGTCCAACATGTTCCATGATGTCTATTTCACCAATATTTGGCCAATTTCCATCTTTAAAAGACCAATCACCAGGCATCATCCAAATAGCTGGCCAGGTTCCTCGTCCATTAGGTAGTTTAGCATTCACTTCAATTTTACCACACAACCAACTCACTTTTGAGTTTAAGCGTGCCGATGAGTATTCTTTTCCTTCAACTGATTCTTTTAAAGCTGTGATATTAAGTACTCCATTTTCAACCCAAGCATTCTCTTTTTTTGCAATCGTATAGTGTTGTAATTCATCATTTCCCCATCCCTCTGAATTTCCTTCAGTATCGTATATCCATTTTGTAGAATCGGGTAATCCTGTATAATCAAACTCATCGCTCCATACCAATTGATAATTATCCTTAGAAGAAAGGGTGTTTTCTTTTGTCTTAGATTTTGATTTTGTCCCATTACAGCTTGACAATAAGAAAATCGTTCCTAGAAAAATAATTGTATTTTTTAGCAGCATCATATATCCATTATTTTTTGTTTACTGATATACTCTCACGTAATCAACTTCCATTGTCTGAGGAAAAATTGAATTATCAATTCCTTGGGCTCCTCCCCAATCTCCTCCTACTGCAACATTTAAAATAAAAAATTGAGGTTTATCAAATGGCCAGTTAGCTTCTGTTTTTACTGATGGAGCATAGGTATGTGTTATATTATCTGGTGTGTCGATGTAGAAATTCAGTTCATCCTCATCCCATAAAAGACCATAGATATGAAATGCTTCTTCGGCTGTTTCCAAAGTTTTACTGCTTCCTGAACCATTACTTCCAGAACCAGATGTTGTATGCACTGTAGCATGAACTTTATCAGGTTCATATCCTACATATTCCATAATATCAATTTCACCACAAGCAGGCCAACTTACTGTACTAATATTTTCTCCTAGCATCCAAATTGCTGGCCAAATTCCTTTTCCTGATGGTAATTTTGCACGAATCTCCATGCGACCATAAGTGAAAGATTGTTTCCCTTTCGAAATCATTCTTGTAGATGTGTATGATCTGGCAGCTTTATTATCATTAACTTTTTTGGCTGTAATAATAAGTTTACCATCTATAATTTCAGCATTATCGCCATTGGTGTAATTTTGTAATTCGTTGTTTCCCCACCCATTGGCACCAGTTTCAAAGGTCCAATTGTCGATATTTACTGATGTTCCATCAAACTCATCGGCCCACACCAAAGACATATTATCCAAGTAATCTGGATCGTCTTGTGTGATCGTTATATTTTTTGTTAAAATCTTTTCGAAATCACCTTTATAAACGTGTAATTCGATATTATAAATTCCTGCTTTATGTAGATAAATTTCATATTCATTGATATTATCTCCTGTAATTTCAAGATCGTTATATTTCCACGAAATACGATCATAATCACCTGTTGTAGTATTGTTTAAGGTGACAAAATTAGGTCTTGTATTATCTATAGTGTAGGTAAAATCAGCAACAAAAACATCGTTTTGAATACTTACTGTTTTTGTAACGACTTTATTATTAGATAATACATTATCAAGTCCCCAAAGCGTTAATTGAACTTGGTAATCTCCTTTTTCTGAATAGAAAACGGTATAATCTTTTGTATTTGTACGTTCCTTTTCAGAAACAACTCCATTCCCAAAATCCCATTGCATAAACAAGTAGTCACCTGTACTTGTATTGGAAAATATAATCTTATTTGCATCATTCACATCTTCAACATATGCAAAATCAGGCGTGTAAGAATCCTCATCATCATCACTCTTACTACAGGATAATAATGTAGACACAATAAGTATGGACAATAATATCTTAGTAAATGTGTGGAATATTTTCATGATGAATGGATTTAAGAATTGATCGTCTCACTTATAATTGTGAAAGATCAAATTGATAAAAATTATTGTAGAAAAATATACTGGAGCACAGAAAGTGCTCCAGTATAGTATCATGATTATAATAATTGGAAATCGTCAATATAAAAAGTTCCTGAATTACAGTGACCTTCAGCACCTAATTGTATAACAACTTGATCGAAATCAACACGATCAGTAACATCGCTATAGTCAAAGGTTAATTCAACCCATTGTCCAAACTGATCTGCAGTTAAGATATGGCTACGAACTTCCTGAGTAGTGTAAGCATTACCTTCAAGTGAACTATTTTGTAATTTCACATCAACTTGAGGCATAAGGCTCCAATTAGTAAGCCAATCATTTCCTGGATTACATTGAGTTACGTAATCATTAAAAGCAGGTATAAATACCTTCATTGTGAAAATGTTTCTGGTAGTTAAATCCATTTTGTAATCAAGTACAGTAAGAATGTTTTCCCAAGAACCATCTGCTTTTTGATACTTCGCAATTTTCTCTGATGAGTTTACATCCGATGGTGCAAAGTTGTCAATGATATCAAAACCGTTGATATCCTTAGTTTCCCATACAACATTACCTTCACCTTCAAAATCGTCGGAGATATCATTACTCTCCAAGTCTTTAACTACAGCAGGTGCAGGTTGCGTTAATTTATCAACTGGTCTAAATCTAGTGAACCAATAAAAATTAGATTTTGTATCCCAAAATGCAACTTCTAGTAGATCTTCAGTCAATGTCATAATTTGGTATTCTGAAGCACCAGCATAGTATCCTAAGAAACCACCACCAGTTACAGTCAAAACATCACCTGCTACTGTACAAACAAAATCACCACCATCATAAGGCATAATAAAATCACCACCTGCAGGCTCTTCATTACCCGCTGTAGTTCCTAAATCAGAAGCCCAAGATCCGCTTGCATAAACCAAACCATTAGTTACTTGATTTACAGTTAGTCCAGATGCTCCAATACTAAAAGTAAATCGATCATCATATAGGCTTCTTTCAGCTTTATCATTTGCTGCAGCGCCATACCACTCTACAGGATTTTCCAAAGTAGGTCCTAAGCCAAAATGACCTTTAGAATAAGCATCAACGGCCCATACTTGAGAACCACTTCCAACTAACTCATCGTAAGGATATCCTGAAAGAAAAGCAGGATTATCTTGTGTCGTTGTAATATCATCCTCGACAACAGTTATACCACCTTGAGAAATTACAGTTAATTTCACTTTATAAGTCCCCGCGAAAGTATATTGAGCTATAACAGAACTACCTTTTTGAACAATTCCATTACCTAAGTCCCAAGTAGAACTAACACCCGGAGTATTATTATAAAGGGTATACTCATTTACAACATCTGTTGTGTTGAAACCCCATTCGATTTCTTCTGCTGTCAGGTTATCTGGAGTACTGTACTCATCTGGAGAACAAGCTACAACAACCAATAAAAGCAAAATAAAATAAAATATTTTTTTCATAATTTAATTTTTTTAATAATTACCGTATAAGTTTTAAACTGATTAATCACATTCGTGATTTAATCTAGAACTTATTAATAACCAGCATTTTGCTCTAATTTATAATTTGATAGTGCAATTTCTGTAGATGGAATTGGCCAAAATCCTCTTGCTGCAGAATTAACAGCAGAATTGTAAATACCACCTAAATTGGTTGCATTAACAGCACTTTCAAGTACTGGCATTCCTTGACGAAGAAGATCCCAATATCTTATTCCTTCTAAAGCAAATTCTAATTTTCTCTCAGTAAAAATTTGTTCTAAAGTCACTGCACTTACAGGAGAGTATGACTCAAAAGCACGAGCCCTAACCTTATTGTAATGTATCGCAGCAGTAGCATTAGATCCGATATGGAATTCTAATTCAGCAGCCATCAATAACACATCAGCATAACGTATTGCGATGTAATTCTGAGGGAAATTTAATTGCTCTTGTCCCACATCTGGAACCTGACTTTTAAGACCTGCATATTTTTTATTCAAGTAACCTGTATATTGATCAGCTTCTTCGAAATTACCATCTCCCAATTCAGAAACCATATCAATCAAGGTAAAATCACGACGAAGGTCACCATCTTGGTAAGAATCATATAACTGTTGAGTTGCTGGAGAAAAGCCCCATCCTGAATAGTATTCTGATTCGGATGTAGTCCCTCTAGGGCCAACAAACACAACCATTTTGTTTCCAACATCATAAGAAGCACTCCACCATTGCCATCCTTCACCTTGATTTGAGAATTGAACTTCGAAAATTCCTTCAATAGAATTTTCTACCCATGAATTTGTAAATTCAGAGTGTCCCCAAAGGTTTCCAAAATCTGGTAAAAGATCAGCACCACTATTGTTGATTACTTCATTTAAATAAGTTAAAACATCAGAGCCAGTAACTTCGCCTGGCATTGTAGTGCTAGCATTTTTACTACCATATACCCCATCATAAAAAAGGTACATTCTAGCTAATAATGCTCTTGGAGCCCATTCTGTAACTCTCCCTTTATCATCATTACTATAAGTAACATCTTTCAAATAACTAATTGAAGTTTCCAAATCACTTGCTATTAGCGCATAAACGTCATCAACAGGAGCTGCTGCTTGAGA
The DNA here is from genome assembly GCF_009669305.1 of Ancylomarina sp. 16SWW S1-10-2. Lineage (GTDB taxonomy): Bacteria > Bacteroidota > Bacteroidia > Bacteroidales > Marinifilaceae > Ancylomarina. Next base: position 264,563 of record NZ_SADB01000003.1, on the reverse strand, counting down.
ATATTCAGATGTTGCCAAAGTTTTGGTAATCAAAGGAACATTCTCGAAAAGACGTACTAAATTTGAATAGTAATATGCTCTTAAAAAATACGCTTCACCTTTAAACTGTGTTTTTAATTCTTCTGATAATTCAGAATCGTCCACTTTTTCAAGAAAAACGTTAGCTGCGTAAATACCAGCATACTGATCGTTCCACATATTGCTCCACATACCTTCTGAAGCTGTTGTAGTTCCTCTATCTGCTTTTTTCACATCAACACCATCGGTTGCAGAACCACCTCCACCATATGCATCATCAGATACAACATCTAAGGTTAATTGAACTGTTGAACCCCAATTTCTTTGCAATGGTTCATATACAGCAATTAATGCTCTATACATATCGTCTTCTGTACGATAGAAACTTTCTTCTGTTTGCTCAGTAACTGGACTCTTCTCAAGATAGTCGTCACAGCCCATGAAAGTAACAGCAAAAAGAAGTATATAAATTATCTTTTTCATTGTTTTTATTTTATGTGTTTAAATATCTTAGAAAGTAATATTAGCACCTATAGTATAAACTCGAGCTTGTGGATAAATTCCCTGATCGATACCTGTATAGAATACATTATCAGAATTACCAATTTCAGGTTCTAGTCCAGAATACTCAGTAAATGTCAACAAGTTATCACCTGAAACATAAATTCTAAATTTCTCAATATGAAGTTTATCCAATACTGATCGTGGTAAAGTATAACCAATCTGCAGATTTTTAAGTCTCAAATAATCAGCATCTTCAACCATATAATCGGAAAAATTACCATTATTATTGTTACCATCAGTCCAAGATACCCTAGGTGTTGAATTCGAAGATCCTTCACCAGTCCATCGTTTTAAAATAGAAGTTTGATAGTTTGCATTAGGCAGATCGTAACGACGAGTTGCATCAACAATTTGATTTCCTACAACACCGTACCAGAACATACTTAAATCAAAGTTTTTATAAGCGAAATTTAAGTTTAACCCAACTGTAAAATCAGGATGAGGATCACCTAAATTAATTCTATCGGCATCATCCATCACACCATCATTATTCTGATCTACATAAATTAAATCACCAGGAGCTGCGTTGGGTTGATGAGCACCATTAGCACTAATTTCTGCTTGATTTTGATAGATTCCAGCAGTTTCCCATCCCCAGAAATAACCAATAGGTTCTCCTTCTTTAGCAATAGTTAGATTTTTCATTCCTGAAGGACCAACATTTACATCTCCGTAAATAATTCCTTCATCATTATTAATCTTAGTCATCTCATTTTTATTTGTTGAGAAATTAAGAGTTCCACCGTATGAAAAATCGTTGTAATTTCCATTGTAGCCTAATAATGCTTCGAAACCTTTATTTTGTACAGTTCCACCATTAACAGTAGGCGCACTATTTCCAACATAACCAGGAATTGGAGCATCAATAAGTAGATCTTTTGTTTTCTTGTCGTAATAATCTAAGTTCATGTAGAAATTAGAACCTAATCTTAGATCAAGACCTATATCGGTTTGTTCTGAAGTTTCCCATTTTAGATCAGGATTTGCAATTTTTGATGGCGATGAACCATTCACAACTGTACCTGCGTTAAAACTATAATTGTGGTTATTGGCAATTGAAGAAAGGTATCTGAAATCTCCAATATTCTCGTTACCATTTTGTCCCCAACTAACTCTTAACTTAAGATAAGAAACAGGACCTAATTTTTCTTTTAAGAAATCTTCTTCAGACATTATCCAACCAGTAGAAACTGAAGGAAAAATAGCATAACGATCATTTGGTCCGAAACGAGAAGAACCATCACGACGAACAGTTACAGAAGCCATATATCTATCCTTAAAACTATAGTTTGCACGACCAAACAAGGATAATAAAGAATTAGAACTATAAGTCCCTCCTGCAGATTTACTTTCAATGTTACCAACATTGTCTATATAAGCATAATCAAGTCCATCAATAATTAATTCACTTCCACTTCCACTTAAGTTCTCATAATTGCTTGTCATTGCTGTTGTTCCAGCTATAACATCCAACTCATGTTCACCAAAAGTATTGTGATAATTAATTGTAGTTTCCCAGTTAGTACTGTACCAGTTATTCATGGTTTTACTAACCTTTGTTTTACTATTTTGAGTAATTGTACTTAATGCATATACAGGCGTATAAACATCGTGCCATTGATAAGCATAGTCAATACCCAAAGACGTTTTCACTTTTACATGATCCATCACCTTATACTCTGCATACAAATTACCAACAATTTTATCAGTCTTGTATTCGTCATTCAAGTAATACATTCCAGCAACTGGATTTACAATTTCTTGCATGTTTCTAATTGGCCACGAAAACTCACCATTTGCGTCCTTCACTGTTGTAATAGGATCAATATTAATGGCACGAGCTAAAGGCGAATTGTATACGCTATTAGGATCAATACCTTGTGAGGTATAGTGAGAATACACCATTGATGTACCAACTTTTAATTTTTTATTGTAAGAAGTATAATCACCTTTTACTCTAAAGTTAATACGCTCATATTCTGATTTATCTTCAGAAACAATACCATCTTGACTAAAATAAGACAGAGCTGTAGAATATAAAAATTTCTCACTACCACCATTCAATGAAAGTGTATGACTCTGAATTGGTGCATTTTTGCGGAAGATTTCATTTTGCCAATCAGTTCCTGATCCAATACCAGCAATTTCAGAATCCTGAATCCAATCAGCAGAAGTCATATCTTTTCCTGAATTCAATAGAGATTCATTAATAATCATGGCATAATCCTGTGCATTTAATAGATCCATTTGTCTCCATGCATTTTGAATACCATAATAACCATCGTAAGAAACTTTTGCAGCACCTTGAGTTCCTTGTTTTGTAGTGATAATAACAACACCATTGGCTCCCCTTGCTCCATAAATAGCTGAAGCCGAAGCATCTTTCAACACCTCCATACTACCAATATCAGTAGAAGATAAGTAAGAAATATCACTAACAGGATTTCCATCGATAATATAAAGAGGCTGTGAATTTCCTGTAGTACCAATACCTCTAATATTAACCGATAAACCAGCGCCTGGTTGACCTGAATTCGATGTTACTTGTACACCAGAAACTTGCCCTTGTAATGCTTGTTCAGCACGCTGAATAGGCATTCTTTGAATATCTTCTGCTTTTATTGAAGATATAGATCCCGTAACAGAACTCTTTTTCTGTACACCATAACCAATAACAACAACTTCATCTAACCCCATATTATCAACAGTTAGTATGACGTTTATGGTAGTTTGATTGCCGACTTTAACCTCTTCTGCAGCAAAACCAACCATAGAAAATACTATAATAGCATCCTCATCAGCTTCTATTGTAAAATTTCCATCAATATCAGTCGATGTACCAATAGTTGTTCCTTTAAGGACAACAGATGCGAATGGCATTGGTAATCCATCCTCAGCCGAGGTTACCACCCCATTGACCGAATGTCCTTGCGCAAACGTATTCCAACATAAAATTGTCAGAAACAAAAACAAGACCGTTTTTTTCATAAATTAGTTAGTTAAGATTAAAATTTAGTTCGGTGCTCTGTTACCCAGCTTACACCTACAACGATTGCAATGTAAGAGCAACTTCTATTTCAATCAAAAAAACCAATACATCATAAACTATACAGCAAAAAAGAGCAATACATCATTACTACATCAACAGCAATACATCGCGCCCCAATAACTTATATACTAAAACATTAACCATTATTAACAAACAAATACTTTTTTTAATTTACTACATCAAAATTAAAAAGGGCTACTAATTCTCATCAGTAGCCCTTTCCAATCTTAAATTGTTTTTCCTTGCTAAATATTCAATATAAAATCAATTAAATTTTCTTCTCTAGTTATATCAAATTTTTTCCGCAAACGATATCTACTTATTTCTACTCCTCGAACAGAAATATTCATCAAAGGTGCAATCTCTTTTGTGGATAAATTCATTCGCAAATAAGCACATATTCGCAAATCTTTTGGTGTTAACTGAGGATAAGACAAACGTAGTCTTTTCAAAAAATCTTCGTGCACTTGATCAAAATGGACCTCAAATTGCTCCCAATCCTGATCACTATTAAATTCGGCATCTACAGTTTTCATTAATTGCCTTACCTGAACTAGTGCTATTGGGTCTTTAATTTTTTTCAAGGCTTTTTTTAATTCTCCTACAGAATAAGAGAGGACTTCATTTTTGTGGATAATATTCATAGTTGAACCAGCCAATTCCCGATTTTTAAATTCCACTTCGCTACGTAATTTATCATTTCGAAGTTGTACAATTTCTTTTTCCGAAATAAGTGCTTCTTCCCTAAATTTTTGTTCTTTAAGTTTTAATTCTTCTTTCTGCTTCTTTTTTAGCTGATTTTGCATCAATCTCACTCTATACCTTACTATTAAATTAATAACATAAATACAAAACACACCAAATAAGAAATAAACAAGGTAAGCCATATGGGAACGATACCAAGGGGGTAGAATAGTAAAATTAAATGTATCCTTAAAAGAATTAACACCATATTGATTCTGTGCACTAACTTCAAAAACATACATCCCTTCAGGAAGGTTTGTATATGATTTTTGTAATGTATTAGTCCAATCGCTAGGATTTTCATCAAACCCAATTAACTGACATTGATAATGAATTAATTCAGGATTGCTAAATTGAGGAGCAGCATATCGAAAACTTACAGCATTGTTTTTAAATGGCAACTCAATTTTATTTTCACTCTCCGAATCAAATTGAATCTCTTTTGAATTAGAATAAGTTCCGTAATAGATCGTAGAATCCTGTGAACCTCCTAAATGAACCTCCCTAATAAAAACATGAAACGGTTCGTTATACTTTTTCGAAGTTTTAGGATTATAATGAACAAAACCATCCTCATTCCCAAACAAAACATTTTCCTTATCAATAACAGTTACATTTTCAGAAACGCCTATAAAAGAAGATTTCAATTGAGCGAATGGCTTCTTAATCATTACGTAAGAATTATCGACTTGAGATTTTAACAAGCCAATATTTTCACCCTGAAAAAACCAAACATCACCATTATCTTGCTCTAATAATTTACTCACCGGCTCTTCGCTACCAAATAAGTTATTTAAATACTGATGGGGTTCAAATCGATCAGATTCTGATTCATATTTATAAAAACCAAAGGAACTAGAAAAAACAGTCTCTCCTCTTATCTTATGAACATCGACACCAAAATTTGACTGAAAACCAGCTTCTTTTCCATAAAATTGAGACTTTATACATTCATCAAATTTATCATTTAAAAACAATCGATATACGCCTTGGTAATCGTGACACATCCAGATACTACCATCGTCGTTCCAAATCATTTCTCGAGACGATTCCTTAAACCCTCCAATTTTCTTAACAAATTTCCATCTATTATTAGTCTGTTTCGTTTTCTCAAAAAGGACTAAACCTGTATAAGTACCACCAATCATAACATTAGGGTACTCTTTTTTATAAAGATAGTTCCAACCTCCCGGCACATCAGAAATTAACGTTCCAACCTTTTTATCAATAATAAAAGTTCCTTTCTTATGTCCGCAAATCAATTCATCATCTACAACCTGTAAACGCCAAACCTGACCAGATGTATTTTTCACCAATTCAAATTTTCGATCTCGATTTGCTGTTGTTTGTGAAAAGTCATACTCACGAGTAAACAAGCCCATATTTGTACCCAGATATAAAAACCCCTTATAATATATAGAAGCATATCCTGCACCTAAATCCTTGTCTTGTGGAAAAACAGAAAGAGGAGAACTAATTCCCAAATAATCTATTCCATTGTCCAAACCAATCCATAAATTATCTTTATGATCTAAAAATAGACTTAGTACTGTATTATTCTGTAAGCCATTTTTCGTATTAATATTTTGGATAATCTGCCCCTGCTTATTAATTATATAAACACCATTACGTACAGTTCCTATCGCAAACTTTGAATCACCTATTGCTAATCCTGTGAAAACTTCGTCCTTTTTAAATAATCGACTTAACTTTTCATTCCAAGGGGATATTTTATTACCATCATATAAATACAAACCATTTAGAGCAGTAAGAATAAGAAAACTATCGTTGGAGAAAGGAAGCATATTAACAATTTCCTTATCACGAAAAAAAGCTCCACCCTTAACGAGATCAACAGATCTCCCTTCCAATAAACAAAGTCCCTTTTTCTGTTCTTTTACAAAAAACTGATCACCAAGCAAAAAACTAAAATGAAATTCATTTTCATCTTTTATCTGTGAAATTTCACCATCGCGATAATAGAATATCTTTTGAAAAGAATGAAAAATCATTCCTTTTTTATAGGGAAATATTTGCCAAATCTCCTCAAATTCTCTATCCGTTTTAGGTAAAAGATCAACCAAAGAATGATAAATCAATTTTCCTTGATCATTAGCCTTTAGATATCCAAATTCATTATATGCACCAACAAACACCTGTCCTGTGGTATCAACAGCCAAAGAACGGCCCCCAGAATGATTAGGCATCGGAATCACTCGCCAAGCAGTCCCATCAAACTCCAATACACCTTCATTATTAGCAAAATAAATAAAATCATTAGGCGTTTGAACGATGTCCCAATTTTGGGTTCCTCCATTGTAAAGACTTTTGGAAAAATTCTTAATAAATGGGATGCCATTATTTTTCACACTAGAAAAAGCATGAAGATTAAAAAGGAGAATTAAAAGAAAAACAATTGATAATCTTTTCAAAATAGGATCTGTTTTTAATACGTGGAAATTTAATAGGAATATGAGACTAATCCAAATCTAAAGTGGACAGGTTTCCCATTCTTCGCTTACGTCGTGTAAATTTATAAAAAAATGTTCTAGTTCATTTAGGCTAACAATAAGCTTATGATGAAAATTTTTCTAAAAAAAAATAACTCCAATCAGCTTATCGTATTCCTATACTCTTCTAGCATCTTTTTTCCCTCGGCAAAATGCGTATCTAAAAAGGTATGTAAGTCTGATAAGTAATTGTTTCGACGGCGAACAAGTTTAATCAACCACAAACTGAATATCGACACAGCCAACAAAATACCCAATGTAATACTTAAGAAACTCAACTTACCATCTTCATAAAGAGGCACATCAGTCAGTCCAAAAACATCGGCTATAGATTGACCAATATTCATAAATAAGGATACTAAAAGAAGGATGCCCGATACAATAGCCACAAAACCGAAGAACAACCTTAGGAAGAATAACATAAGCCTCATGCGAACAACCGAGGAATTACCCTTGGATAAATCAGAATACCTGTCTTTTGACTCTTTTAGCCAATTTTCTATTTCGCTATAATTCATAATCGTGCTGCTTAATTATTTTTTTAATGTTAATACAAGATAAGTGAAAGCTTCTCATTACGCAAGCTTATTAACATGTTGACAAATCTGAGAGAGCAGATAAATATTAAATATTATAAAATAATCAATAATCTAAGACATAAAAAAAGCCCTAATAAATAGGGCTTTAGTATGATTGTATAGATGTACACAGATGTTGTTTTTATATTAAATATGCAAGAAGTAAAATAACTATAAATCTTCTTTTAGCAAGCTCGTTTTAAAGGTAATTTCATCTATATTCTCATTTAGATAGATGTCATCTAGAGAATATAACATCTTGTGATTTAACTCTAAACTTGGTCTAATTAGATTGCTATATGTCGCTTTGTTTATACAAAAAGCAAGCAATTCAGAACAATATAATTCATCATCATTAAAACTATTAAAGTATAAATCGAATGGTGTATGAAAGTTGTAATACTGTCTTGAATTAGCAACTATCTTTTCGATAATTGTATCATTCAATTTAATATTGAAAAAGCTATAAGTTTTAATTTCAAACAAAAAATCGTTCAACATTTCTCTTTTTACAAAACCTACACCTGTCAATTCACTTGCCTCTGAATGATATACAAAAACAGTATCGTTTTCAACAGATAAAATGCCTATGTGAGAGTATTTTTTTTCATTTGAGGCATATTCCTTAAAATATTTTGAAAAGTATCCATTTCCTAACCGACAAACAATATTTCCTGTTTTAAGTTCACCAATATGAGGAATATCAGATCTTATTTTTGTTTTAGGTGGCTGTATACAAGCACCTAAAACAAATATTAATACAATAATGATTATACTATTTTTTCGAATCCATATGAACCAACCAGTCGCCATCTATTTTAACCATTTTGATTGTTTCTTCACGTCCCTTTTGATTAATAAAAGTTACCCAAGCTATATTATTATCTATGGAATCTTTTATCATTTTAAACTCAAAATTTGGATCGATTTTTACTCCGCCAAAACTACTTGCAAAATCGAGCATAGTACCTGTTGATTCTGTAGCATATTGTTTTGCTTCTTCTATTTTTCCTTTCGCTATATTTTCAGTGAAATTTTTAGCTGCCTTTTCAGGTCCTGAAGAACAAGAAAATAATAAAGCTGACATAGCTAATGTGATAATGATTCTTTTCATAACTACTTATAAAATATAAACAATGATTAATAATTACTTAACAACAAACTCAGATTTACTACTGTGTTTTTTTGAATAACAAAAGTAGTCATTTTATGTATTATACAGCCTTGCAAACCTATCCAGATTATGGTACTACCATAAAGCCCATGCAAACAAAGGAGAGATTCCCCTTAAATAAATTAGAACACCTGTTTTTATGACTCTTTTAACCCGTTTTCTATGTCGCTGTAATTCATACTCTTCTTTTTTATAAATTTTATAGATCTAATACAATAAATATATCCTTTATAATAATAAATACCTACACAGCTTTAATAACGTAGGTAACCATGCCCCAAATAATAAAATCATTTTCACTAGTGACTTTAATGGGTGAGAACTTTTTATTTTCGGGCATGAGTAGAATGTGATCTTCTTTTATGAGCAAACGCTTAACCGTGAACTCGCCATCGATAAAACAGACTGCCACCTTATTATTTTGAGGTTCTAAGCTTCGGTCAATCACCAAAAGATCACCATCGTGAATATTAGCATCCTGCATACTGTCTCCTTCTACCCTTGCATAAAAGGTTGCTTCTTTGTTACGGATAAGTTCACTATCGAGACTCAGATTCATCTCAATAAAATCATCTGCTGGACTTGGAAAACCTGCACGCACAGACGATCCTACTAGTGGAATTGATATTTGATCGTCGGTAAAAACTTTATATATTGTAAGCTTAGCTTTCTTAGTCATTGCACTTGATCTTAATAATATCACTTAATTTAGTTGTGTAAGCTGGAGACAATCTCTCTTGTTTCATCTTCCATGTTCGACCAAGGTCTTGACAAGCCAGCTTAAGCTTACCATTCTTGTATTTTCTATTGAGCTTATCCATGGTTTTAAATAAGGCTGTATGCTTTGGATTTTCAGAAGTAAAAAAGGATAATTGCTTTTCCGTTTCGTTCACAAAATCGAGTACAATAACGCCTGCTTTTTTGTAGTCATATCCTTTAATATATATCTGTCTTAAAGCCATTTGAGCATATTTTACCAAATCTATTGTAGAATTTGTTGAATAGGGCATTTTAATGGTTATAGATTTATGATACTGAGCTTTATCCTTTTGAAAAGGACTGGTATGAATAAATACCATAATTGCTGAGCATGATGACTTCTGTTTTCGTAATTTTTCAGCACAGGAAGCTGCAAAGGTGGATACTCTTTCTCGCACATACTCAAAATCGCTACTTGTTTCTTCAAAGGTCCTCGTGGTAGATATCGATTTCTTAGGTTTCACTTCTTCCATCAGAATTGATGGGATACCCATAAGATCGTGTTTGAGACGTAAACCGACTATTGTCATCTCTTTACGCACCCAATAATCTGGCTTTTGGGTGAACTCATAAGCAGTTTTCACATCGTAGGATCGAAGTTTCTTTGAGTTTTGTCTCCCAATACCCCAAACATCCTCAATTTGACACCACCTTAAGGCTTTATCACGCTTTATGTCCGAATCGATAAGATAAACACCTTGAGTCCTCTCTTTAAATTTTTTAGCAACTCTATTGGCCAACTTTGCTAGTGCTTTAGTCGGTGCAATACCTACACAAACGGCTATACCTGTCCATTTAAATATTTTATTCTTAATCTCAATAGCATATGCTTCTAGATCTAAGTAATCGTAACCTTGTAAGTCGAGAAAGGATTCGTCTATACTGTATATTTCAACATCAGCCGCATAAGAAGAAAGAATACTCATTACCCGACTACTCATATCGCCATACAATGCATAATTGGATGAGAAAACATGTACCTTTTTTTTTTCGAATACCTCTTTAAACTTAAATGCAGGAGCTCCCATTGGAATGTCTAAATCTTTGGCTTCTTGACTACGTGCCACCACACAACCGTCGTTGTTCGATAAAACAACAATGGGTTTTCCGTTTAAAGCAGGATTAAAAACACGCTCGCAAGAGGCGTAAAAGTTATTACAATCGACCAAGGCATACATGCTACAAAGATAGGGTATAATGCATGAAGATTACATTCTGGTTTGTAATAAACAGGTTTTAAAATCACAAGCATTTATTCTTAAGGCAAATAGACTCTGCAACTAAAAATAATAGTACCATGACTGAAATCAACAAAAATACGAGTAAGAGATCATAGACTTATAGTCCTGAATAAATTAAAACAATTATAGCGTTATTAATGAGAAAATTTAAAAACAAGCTTCGATAAAAAAAAATCAATAATTAATATGTTCGAACAAAAATATGCTACTCAAAATTTTGCAATAATAGTGCTAATAAACTACTATATAAATGATTCTCTACTTGAAAATCCTTTTCAATTTTAAATTAGAAGATTTCTGATAGCTCCTTTTTGTCTTTTCATTAAAAAAAGAAGCCTGTATTAATTGTTCTACCCTTTCGCAATTACCTCTAAATCATTCAACTATTTTCCTGACCTGTTTTTCACTTAATTCAGCTTTTTCTGCAAGTGTAAAAAATTGTTTTCACAAAACAACCTTCAATTAGGCACTTTAATGCACTTTTAAATGACAAAATAAGAATTAGATCCATGGCCTTAACTTCTTATCCTTATTTCTGCTTTTTTACTGATTAAGACTATTCTTTTTCATATGCTAAACAAATACATCAAGTAAAGCTCTCAATTTTCAATTAAGATTCCCCAATTGTCTAAAAATCATAGTTAACATGCTGTAGTTCTGTTTGTGAGTAAACATCAATAATGTATCTAAACAAAATATCTTTATGATAATTGAGATAATCAAGATACATTTTTCTAAACCACGATATTTATATAATCAAGAGGAAACTTTACTGTTAAGCTATAATTCATCTGACATTTTGACTTTTGATACTACGAAAAATAAATATCAAAATGACATTTTTTCATTTTAGCATCTGTTTGGAACAAGATAATGAAAATCAACATCTACCTAACTATAAGCAAGTTATATGTAAGACGTTTTAAAACACAACTATTTTGGCATTCAGTTTGATCAAATAAAAATGGATCAAGATTTCAATATTTTAATTCAACCTATTATTAATTTAATAATTAGAAAATTTAATTAAGAAGGATTTATCATGACACTAGTAAAGAGAAAATCAGACAACTTAGTTCCATTATTATTTAACAATTTCTACTCTAAAGATTTGATGGACTGGAACAATTCGAATTTTTCTGATACAAACACAATATTACTTACTGTGAATATTCGTGAAAATGATCAGTAATTTACTATTAAGGTGGCTACTCTAGTCATGAAAAAAAAATCAATATTAATCTGAACAATAAACAATTAAACATTACCACAGAAAGCACGAATAAAACAAAAAGAAATGAAGCAAATTATTCTCGCAAGGGGTTTTCATATCAATCGTTAACAGATTTTTTAGGCTTCCTGTAAATTTAATTGATGGTGATAAAATTTTAGCCAAATATAAAGAAGGAATTATGAGTATTCACTTACCTAAAAAAGGAGAGACAAAACCTAAGCCATCAAGAATCATCTCTATAAAATAAACTTAAAAGGCAGATTGCAAGCCTGCCTATATTTATTACAGAACTATTTTTATATAAATCGTTAAACGTAACATAAAATGAAAAAATTCAGTTTACTACTTTTATCCGCAATTATGGGTGGCGTCGTAACTTTAGGAGGCTTTAAATTATTTTACGAAAAGAATAATCCAATCCAAATTGAACACGTCACACAAACTCCTGTTTATGGTACAAGTTACTCTGTCAATAAAGATGGCGAGCTCACTCCATTGCACTTTACCGATGTGTCGAAAAAAGTTATGGATGCCGTAGTCCATATTAAATCAACACAAATACGAGGATCTCAAAAATCAACAACGACTCCTTTTCAAGATTTTTTTCAAGATGATTTTTTAAAAGAATTCTTCGGACCACAATCGCGTATTCAACCACAAAGTCCACAAAATAGAGGACCACAAACTAGCGTCGGAACTGGTTCAGGTGTTATCATCAATCCAAACGGTTATATCGTAACCAATAACCATGTTATAGATGGAGCCGATGATATAGAAATTAGCTTACACGACAATCGTGTTTACAAAGCAAAAGTAATTGGAACAGACCCTACTACTGATCTGGCTTTATTACAGATTAAGGAAAAAAACCTCACACACATTCCCTTTGTCGATTCAGATAAAATTGAGGTAGGCGAATGGGTACTTGCTGTTGGTAATCCTTTTAATTTAAATTCAACCGTAACAGCAGGTATTGTTAGTGCAAAGAGTAGAAACATCAATATTCTGCAAAACAGAAGTGCTATAGAATCATTTATTCAAACAGATGCAGCAATTAATCCTGGTAATAGTGGTGGCGCTTTGGTCGATTTAAAAGGAGGATTAGTTGGTATTAACACTGCCATTGCCAGTCCTACAGGAGCATATTCGGGCTATGGCTTTGCAATTCCTTCGAATATAGTTAGCAAAGTGATAGGTGACCTTATGGAGTTCGGTTTTGTACAGCGAGGTTATCTTGGTATTCTGATTCGAAATATAGACGGAAACTTTGCAAAAGAGAAAGACTTAAGAGTAACCGAAGGTGTATATGTTGATAGCTTGCCACAAAATAGTGCCGCTGCTGACGGTGGATTAAAAAAAGGCGATGTCATACTAAAAGTTAATGATACAAAAACCAAATCAACAGCAAGCCTTATGGAAATTGTTGCCCGACATCGCCCTGGTGATAAACTTAAATTAGAAGTTGATCGTTTTGGAAATATCAAAAATTTTAGCATTACACTCCGAAATGAAAAAGGAGATGTTGAATTGAACACAAAAGGGAACGAACAAATTCTCACAAAATTGGGCATTGAACTTGAAGAGCTTAATAAGAGTGAACGTCGAAAATTTGAATCAAAAGGTTTACGCGTCAGCAAAATTCATTCCGGACTAATAAAACATCAAACCAATATGAAAGAAGGTTTTATTATTACTCATGTTGATGGTAAAGTAATTGACTCCATTGAAAATTTCAAAACCTATATTGATGCAAAAAAAGGAGGCATTATGCTCTCTGGCTTTTATGAGAACTACCCAGGTAAATATTACTACGCCTTTGGTCTTGATTAATCACGATGTAGATTAGTTGAGAAACCCCCATTAGACATTACTAATGGGGGTTTTATTTCTTCTAGCTGTCTCGTCCTAATATAGTGTATGCCCTTTATAAATATTCAAAGATTAAAGTGAGAAAGTGATCATATTGCCCTTAGTTGGCATATTCATCTCAACACCCTAAAGTGCACATGCATTACTTCAACAATATTACAAAACATCAACAACTACCACCTCTTCTTTATTTGATACTTTTTACTTGTTTCTTTATCCTAACTTCTTGCTCTAATCTGCTACAACAATTCTTTCAAAAAATCCGATTATAAGCAGTTCTCACTAATCATCAGTTCTTTATAAACTCGATCAGCCTTATCAATTTGTTGCTTTTCTTTCTGATAGCATTTGGCTTGCTCTTTAAATTTTGACAATCGAATGTGATAACAAAATCACTTTCCCTTTTGCTGTTCTTGTAAGATCATATCAGCACATTCCTGATTGCAAAATCGAGCCACAGTCGTTTTAGCTGTAAATTCCCCTTACCCCAATATTCGCATATTTTTTAAACTCGATTATACGATTCATGTCATCAACTGCCTTTGGATATCTATAGTTAGATGTACTGCACATAATTTTGTCACTTCCATTTTGGGACAATAAATACACAATGAATAGTAAAAACAAACCCCTTAATATAAGCTATTAAGAGGTTTTAAAGAGAGTAACTATTTTCCATAACAGTAAATAGTTTTTACAAAAACACCCCTTTTTATCAAAACTATTTTACTTTAAATAAAATAGCAGTTGCTCCCAATAAGATTTTTTCTGTTTTCTTCATAAAACATCAATATCCTCTATAATTCTAACCTCCTAATTACTCTTTATTTGAGCCAATTCTTCCTCTATTTGCGCAATTTGCATTTTAGCTTCGCCTTCTCTAATTATTTGAGAGACTTCGAATCGATAATAGGGATTTGTTTTATCTCTTACCGCCGATAACCAATTAAAAGAGCCTTCGACCAATACAGTATTATCCATCACAATTGCCTTATTATGAATTCCATTAAGAATTTTTAATTGAGCTCCTGCCTCCATAAGTTTTTCACGACCAAGCTTAGAAGCCGTCTTCAACTTTCCACCATGTACATCTAAATTCTTGTCTGTATAAACAAGCACATCAACACCATTAGTCGTCACAGTTAAAATCTTTTCCAATAATTCATCCGCTTCAATGGCTTTAATGGAGATAAAAGGAGAGACAATAACAATACGTTTCTTGGCGCTTCTAAAAGCAGCCTTTAAACATTTTACATGTCCATCTAATGTACTCACTCGATTATCTGACTTAAGGTTCTCTTGGTCAAATAGAAATGAGGATGAAAGTTCATTTTTCTCATCGGCAAATAAATACTTTGCCAAACCACCAGATGGTTTCTTGCTCAAGGCAGGATTAAACAAGCTCATATTACCCATAACTATAAAGTGCTTTTTCGCTCTGGTTAAAGCCACATTGAGCATATTAAAACCATTGTCGAAAAATAAGCCACCCTTATGATTTATACCATAAGCAGGTGAGAATAGAACCATTTCTCGTTCTGCACCTTGTAAAGCATGCACGGTACCAACAGTTATTGTATCCTTAATTTGATAGTGTTTAAGCTGCTTTAAGATCTCTCCTTTCTGAGCTGAGAATGGTGTTACAATACCTATAATATCTTTTAATGTTTTCCTTTTATTCGTTTTTTTTCCTTTATTATAATGATCAACAATAACCTCACCCCATAAGGCAATCCATTTGGCTATTCCTTCAGCTTCATTTACATTATAGGTGCTTCCATATTTTTTATCGGACTTGCCCCTAATGTTCAAATAACACAGCGGAGGCAGCTTAAGTTCAAGTAACTCGCTCTTATCATTCATTTTATTAAGCGTGATGCCATCAAATGATCCGACTTTTGGCTCTAATAAGCCATCATAGATATATTCATTACTAAAAGCAACCAATTCATCTACACAACGACGATGCTCTGTTAATAAAGCGCCTTTTAAAGAGTCATTCACCTGATAATTTGAAGCCAATTGAGCTAAGCGCATCAAACTACCTGATGAACATAAAACACCTTTATTTTGCCAATCGTAAAAACTTGATTCAGATAATAACATCGATTTCTGTAGGTTTCCTTCATCAATTTTTGGATAAGCAATTGTCCAAACGGGTTCAATCTGATGAATATCACCAACAACCAAAGCTTGCTTCGCTAAACTAAAGGATGGTACTGCAATTTCAGGAGACACCTGCCCTGCTTCATCAACAATCAATAAATCGAACAATTCATAAATGGGTTTCTGAATCCAATCATCAGATGTTTTACTCATATAAGAACAAAATCCTGGCAAGGAATGAAACGTGGAAATAAACAATGGCGTCAGGTAACTCATACGCTCAAACGTATTTACCTTTGACTTTTTCCCTTTATTAATAATCAACTCTTCTTTTCGTTGTTTTATTAACCATTTTGCCTCCCAGTAATGCAGTGCATTGATAAATGCCTCGTACCTAAAAGAAACATCTAATATTCGGTTAATCTGTTCAATTCGACTTAATGTATTGAACTCAGCGACAATAATATCTACAAGTTTTTGATTCTTATCCGATAAATAGACATTCCATTTTTCATAAAGAATTTCGGACTTCTTCTTCCATTCTGAAGACAGCGTTTCCATTTGAGAAAAAAGCTTTTCCTTCTCCTCTATCTCTTTATTTAAAACGGCTATTTTTTGATTTCCGTTCTGTATTTCAAACAAAAGAATCTCCTCTAAGTCATCTTGTGATTCAAGCGTTTGAAATTTTGTATAAGACGAAACTTGCAAGAACAGAGCAAATTTTCGATCAAATTTCTTTCTAAATGAAGGAATCAAACTCAGTGTTTTCGTTAAACTATTAGCGTCACAAAAATCCTCATAAGTCTTATTAAATTCTTTGAGTTTTATTAATTCAATCTCTAATTCTTTTTTTGTTTCAACCTTTTCAGTCAACTCATCACTATTTAAAGACAAGTCTGATAAAGGGAAATATTTTTGCTCCAGCTCTTGTATTCTAGCATATAAATCTAGAATATCATCTACAATTCGTGTTTGAGAAATGACCTGATTCTTTAAAAACTTTGTTTTGTCCTTTATATTCTCACACAAATGACTCTCAAAATAGTTGTCGAATAATTGATTAAAATAGTCCTCAAACTCATCTATATCGGCTTCGTGAAAATTGTCTAAATAATGACCACTAAATAAACCATTGGTCTTAGTCAATAATTGATAACCTTTTTTTAATGAATCAGACTGTTTTATAGGATCGCTACCAATCATATAAGCTCCAATCGAATTCATATTAGGAATCCATCTTTTTAAATCACCTCCAAAACTATCAAGTATATTCGTTATGGCCTGATTATTTGTTGATGACGCAATTATGCGAGGTGGCTTCTTACTTTTGAGCACTGATTTAACCAACTCATTAGCTATTACCGATTGCAAAAGGGTCGTTTTTCCAGTGCCTGGAGGGCCGTTCACCGCTAATACACTTCCAAGTTTTCCTTGTTCGTGTAGAAGAATCGATTTACGCTGAGAATGGCTTAAAGGAAACTCATTATTGTATTGTCCGTAATGTCCTTTATGGCAAAACAATTCAGTAGCGGCAGGAATTTCATTATACTTTTCTTTATTAAAAGAGAGAAGCTGATTCATTATTGGAGGCATATTCCTATTACCCTTTAAATCGTCATACAAACCCAGTACCTGCTGAGCCACAACAAAATCTTTAGCTTTAATGATGCAAATAGATGAACTGCTCACAAAACCATCCTTCTTACAAGTATTAAATTTACAATCACTTACTTTCTCAAAAAAATCTTCACACGATTTCCAATATAACTCCCACGAATCATAGCAGAATTTATATTCATCAAGCACTCCATCAAGCTTTGCAACAGAGCTAATTATCGGGAAATATTTATCGTCGTAGGTTACGGGTTCTAATACGCCCCTAACAAACCAAGGCTTTTTATCTTTCTCCTGAGGTGGTAATATTTCTCCCTTATTGTTAATTATGGCAGGTATCCAAAATGGATAAGATTTTTGAATATTCTTTTTCTGCACGCCATGAGAATACGCTGCCTTTAAATGACAGGGTGCGAGAATGACCTCTAAATCAAGATCTTCTTCATTGGGAGATGTTTTCTTCCTTCTCTTTTGGGACTCAAGCTTTTTATATAGAACCTTAATCGCTTCAGAATCTACCTCTTCAAAAGAATTAAAGAAATCACCTGCATCACATTCCGACGCAGCGATATCCATTCTTGCTCCATCGGCTAAACTATTGTGGTAATAATTAATCCAGTTTTTTATATCATTCATTTAGAGTCTCAATTTTTTCTAAGTAATAGGATTTGATTCTGAATAGACTTCAGTCTAACTCTTAATCAATGTCTTTTTCATTACCAGAGAGTTCGCTTTGCTGTTTCTCGTAGATAATCCTTTTCCCTAAAGATTCAATAGATCCATTTCCCCTCTGAAAACATTCTGCCAATAGCGAAAGATCATTTGTATAATCTAAAGCCTTACTCAATAGTTCTTTTTCTATATCTCCCCATGATTCATATGCTCTTGGGTAATTCTTCCTGGCATTAGTTATATATTCAGATACATTTTCAACTTTCAGAATACCCAATTCATTAATTTTTGACTTTAGCTGATTTATTCCATTTTCGGTGAGATGATTAAATGTTTCTGTTTTAAAAAAATCAATCCCTTTCCAAGGACTTTCATCCTTAGCAGTTTTTAATTTTCCATGTAAAGTATATCCATTTTTTGTTAGAAAACTTTTTAGGAAAGCATTAAGATCATTTTTCGAGTAGTCATTAACATATTTTCCATAATACTCACTAGTATTTAATTCTGGAAAATCAAACTGCTTTGTTCTAAGGAAAAAATGAGTAAGTCTACTATATGTAGGATTATATTCTAAACTCTGAAACAGACTAATAACTGTTTTCAACTCCTCTTCACTAATTATAACCTCCTTATCAGAAATAATCACATCATTTTTAATTTCCTTATCTTTAATAATATGCTTCATCTCAACAATAGCCAACTGAAGAGCTCTTATAACCTCCCTCTCATTTAAAACTGAATTTTCTTCAATTTGATCTCCTGTCACAGGTGAAAACCCAGCTGCCAAAGCTTCTAATATCTCGATTGATTCTTTAATATCCATATTCGTTAATTTAATGATCAAACTAGAAAAACATAGTGATTTAAAATATATATTTTGTCTAGTATAGTTAGATTTTGCAATCTACTAAAAATAGGACAAACACAATTATGTCAAACCTGTCAAGTTTATAGTAATACCATAAAGGTGAACTTGCAACAAAAATGGGGACACTAGGTTTAGAATTATATTAACCAATTTTATGTAATTCTCGGGAGATCTTATCAATTACTCAATAAATTGAAGTTTATTTTTAAGATTAATTAAATAAAAGGTTGATATTAATGTCAAGTGTCAATAATTTTGCAACGTATGAATATGTCTTTTATCGAAAATTGAATAAATAACTAAAAATCAAGTAATGACATCAAGACCAGTTCCTCATTATGACGTTGATCTAAAATTAAGTATTGAAGAATTTCACATGCTAAGGGGAAAGAATTGTTATGTATCCATTAAATGGGGAAAGAATAAACATTGGACAAAAGCAGATTTAATCATACCAGAAGGCAACAATACACCTTTAGAAGATCAAACATATAATGCATGGATTTGGATGAATACATATAGAGCATACCCTCTCCAAACCCTATTTAAAGTTAAAATTGAGTCAATATATCAAGATATGTATCCTCTACCTTTATGTGAATCACTTTACAAAGACATACTTATTTCTGGAATGATCGTAAAAAAACATGATACTCCATAGAAGCCACTGAAAAAGTAGATTACATTATAAAAGCAGTAAAAAGTTGATTGATTCTTCTTTTTACTGCTTTTTTATTTCTTGGTGTTTATTAAGACTCCCAATCATTCGTTTTGTTTTAAATTTCACAGTAACTATTTTTGAATCCAAGAATACTCAATTTTCATTAGAAATTAAAGTACTCGCAGAAAATTTATTGATGAATAAAAGTACATATAAGTTTAACAAAACATCGCCTTACAATTCTTTTCGACCTATTTATAATCAATATAAAAAGCCAACTTTTAAGTTCATAATAAGTAAACAAAGTCTTATCAGCAAATCAAAATGCAGTATATCAAAACTCTAATGAAAGCAGTGCATCAGTTATGATTTCACAAAAAAACGGGTTTTAAAAGGGTATCTTATCTGAAAAGCGATTACTTTTGAAAGTCACTTTTAATTTTGTATCAAAAAAAGAGAATGACTAATAAAAGTCTATACTATATTAACAGTAGACTTTATAGCTAAACCTGCATAACACAAAGATGCAAGAACCTATAGTTGAAACAAGTATGAATAAAGAACGATTAACACTATCACAACTTGAGCAATATTTATCTAAAGCGGCATGGATTCTTAAAGGACCTGTAGATGCTTCAGATTTTAAAATATACATATTCCCTCTCTTATTTTTCAAACGATTGTCTGATGTCTACTCTGAAGAGTATCAACAGGCCTTAGCTGAATCGGATGGCGACTTAGAGTACGCTTCCTTTTCCGAATTGCATCGCTTTGAGATACCAGAAGGCTGTCATTGGAAAGACGTTAGAGAACAGACCACTAACATTGGATTGGCAATTGAGAAAGCGTTCAGAGGAATTGAGCAGGCCAATCAAAAATTATTATATGGCATTTTTGGTGATGCACAATGGAGTAACAAGAACAAGTTATCAGATCGTTTACTTATCGATCTAATTGAACATTTTTCTCAATACACACTTGCTAATTCAAAGGTTGATCCAGATTTATTAGGAAATGCTTACGAATACTTAATCAAACATTTTGCCGATTTAACCAATAAAAAGGCTGGAGAATTTTATACGCCTCGTTCGGTGGTGCATTTATTAGGACTGATTCTAGATCCTAACGAAGGAGAAAGTATTTATGACCCAGCATGTGGTACTGGTGGTATGTTGCTTGAATGTGTTGATCATTTGAAAAAGATAAACAATGATTACCGTACTCTTAAGCTGTTTGGACAGGAAAGAAACCTGACTTCCAGCACTATTGCCCGCATGAATATGTTCTTGCATGGCATTGAAGATTTTCAAATTATTAGAGACGATACACTTCGAAATCCAGGATTCTTTTCTGGCGATGGACTAAGAAGTTTTGATTGTGTTATTGCAAACCCTCCATTCTCATTAAAAAATTGGGGAGCCGAAAATTGGGCCAACGATCCTTATGGAAGAAACATAGCAGGTGTTCCTCCTAAAGGAAATGGTGATATGGCTTGGGTACAACACATGATAAAATCGATGAATAGTACAGGTCGTATGACCATTGTACTACCCCATGGAGCTTTGTTTAGAAAAGCAGCCGAAGGTAAGATTCGTAAAGCGCTTTTGGAGCAAGATTTATTGGAAGCAGTAATTGGCTTAGGTCAAAATATCTTTTACGGAACACAATTAGCTGCTTGTGTAATGGTATTCAAACAAAATAAGGAAGTCTCGAAAAAAGGGAAAATCTTATTTATTGATGCTTCAGACCAAATTCGTGTAGGCCGAGCGCAAAACTTTTTGGAACCACAACATGTCAATCAAATATTCGATTGGTACAATTCTTATCAAGATGTAGAAAATCATGTCAAGGTAGCTAGTATTGAAGAAATCAAAGAGAATGATTTCAACTTGAATATTCCTCTCTATGTGGAGAAAATTATAGAAGATAATCTACCTTCTGTTGAAGAAGCGATGACTGATTTAAAACAAGCCTGGAATGAAAGTTTGAAGGCAGAAGAGAGATTTAAAAAAACTCTAACCAAACTTATTCAGTAACAATATGAGTTCATTAAATAGATTAAAAGGATATCCTTTAGATGTTGTCTTTGTGGGTCTTAATCCTACTGAAAAAGCAAAAGAGAATGGGGCAATATTTTCAAATAATCGTGGTTTTTGGAATATTTTAGACGATTCAAGACTTACTACAATCACAAAAAATGTAAACAAAACAAGGTTGGCTGATGAAATTTTTGAGAAACACAATTACTCGGGTAAGAACAAATATGGATTTGCTGATCTTGTAGATGACTGTTATGATTCAAAATCGAACAACGTTACCATCCCAGCTGGTGCTGTTGAAAAGTTAGTTGCTAAATTGGCTGAGCATAAAACAAAAAAAATAGCTCTTATGGGACAAAAAGTTACCGATGCTTTTTTTAAAGCATATCCCGAAAAAATAAAAGGAAGATGGAGAGAATTAGGAAGTATTAAAATAAAAGAGGGGAAGCATAGAGAAAAAACAAAGAAAATATTTGGCCAAATTGGAAGTATAAGAATTAATAAACATGAAATGAAAATTTACGCTATGCCGTTTCCAGTGAACAGCAGTATACCAGATAAACACAAAGATTATAGTAAATTATTATGACACAACAAGAATTAGAAAAATATCTCTGGGGTGCGGCTACTGCATTGCGCGGTACTATTGATGCAGGAGATTACAAACAATATATTTTCCCATTAATGTTTTTTAAGCGTATATGCGATGTGTACGATGAAGAATTTGAAGTGGCTTTAAAGGAAAGTAATGGCGATGCGGAATATGCTGCCTTTGCCGAGAATCACCACTTTGTGGTTCCCGAACAAGCACATTGGAACACCGTTCGCGAAACAACTACCAATGTAGGTATGGCTTTGCAAAATGCCATGCGTGAAATTGAGAAAGCGAACCCCGATACTTTATATGGTATTTTTGGCGATGCCAGCTGGACCAATAAAGAACGTCTAAGCGATGAAACCTTAATCAATTTAGTAGAACATTATTCTCAGCATAAACTAAATATGAGTACCGTTCCCGACGACAAATTGGGTAATGCCTACGAATATCTGATTAAAGAATTTGCCGATGATAGCGGACACACTGCAGCCGAGTTTTACACCAATCGCACCGTGGTAAAGCTCATGACCATGATCATGAACCCACAACCAGGCGAAAGCGTGTACGATCCTACTTGTGGTTCTGGTGGCTTGCTATTGAATTGTGCATTACACTTAAAAGAAGAGGGCAAAGAATACCGTAACCTAAAATTATACGGACAGGAAATTAACCTGATTACTTCTGCTATTGCTCGTATGAATATGTTTTTACACGGCATTGAGGAATTTAGTATTGTTCGTGGCGATACACTTGCTCAACCCGCATTTTTGGAGAACGACGAACTGAAAAAATTCAATGTTATTTTGGCCAACCCACCCTACTCCATAAAAGCCTGGGACCAGAAAGGATTTACCAACGACCCTTACGGTCGTAACCTATGGGGAACACCGCCACAGGGTTGTGCCGATTATGCCTTTCAGCAACACATGCAAAAGAGTTTGGATGAAAACAACGGACGTTCTATCTCTCTTTGGCCTCATGGTATTTTGTTTAGAGATAGCGAAGCTATTATGCGACGAAAAATGATTGAGGAAGATTTGGTAGAATGTGTAATTGGCTTAGGGCCAAACTTATTTTACAACTCACCCATGGAAGCTTGTTTACTGATTACCAATAACAATAAGCCTACAAACAGAAAAGGAAAAGTCCTAATTGTAAATGCATTAAAAGAAGTAAAACAGGAAAAGAATATTGCTTTTTTAGAGCAAAAACATATTGATAAAATTTTCAATACTTATAAAGACTTTAAAGACATTAAGACCTTTTGCAAAGTTGTTTCAACAGATGAAATACTTACTAATAAAGGAAGTTTGAATATTGCTCAATATGTAAGTAATGTAAATGGAGATACACAACAAATAACTTTAAAAGAAGCCATAACAAACTGGGACGCAGAATCAAAGAAACTAAAAGAAAGTATGAATGACTTATTTCAAATCTTAAATTAATATGGAAGTAGCTATGCAAAATTTAGATTTGAAGAATATTGATAAAACAACTTGGCAAACATTTCGTTTTGAAGAAATTGCCGAGAAAATTTCAAAAACAGTAAAACCCGATGAAGCTGATGTTGATATTTATGTGGGCTTAGAACATATTGATGCTAATGATTTACACATTAAACGCTTTGGAGTGCCTTCAGATGTGAAAGGTGGTAAACTAAGATGCTATCCTGGTGATGTGATTTTCGGAAAGCGAAGAGCTTACCAACGAAAAGCAGCCATTGTAGATTTTGATGGTATCTGCTCTGCTCATGCTTTTGTATTTAGAGCTATTTCAGAGGTCATTGAACCTGAGTTATTTCCGTTCTTTTTACATTCCGATCAGTTTATGCACCGTATGGTCGATATTTCGGTAGGTGGACTTTCTCCAACAATCAATTGGGGTGATTTAAAAAATCAAGAATTCCTCCTCCCACCCAAAGACCAACAAAAACAAATGGCCGAACTCCTTTGGGCCATGGATGATGTGATTGAAAAGGAAAAGGAGGTTTTAAAAAAGCTAGAAGAAAATTACATTTCTACAATTGAGAAAAGGTTGATCAATAAAGATTCAAACAAAGTATATTTTTCTGAATTATTAGATGTAATTCGTGGTGTAAATTTCAAACCAGAAGATTTACTAGAAAATTATACTGAAGATAGCTGCATTATTTTAAGATCAAACAATATCTTCAAATCAGAAATAAACTATAATGATATAAGAATTCTATCAATTAGCAAAGTGAAAGATTTACAAATACTTCGAGAAGGAGACTTTGCAATTTGCATGTCCAATGGGTCAAAAGAACTAGTCGGGAAAGCAGCTCAATTCAATGGTGCAGATGAAGTTGTATCGATTGGTTCATTTTGTGCTGGATTAAGACCCAAATCTAAAAAAAATGGAACTATACTTAAGCATCTTCTCCACAGTCTAAGTTATAGGTACGCTATTAAAAGAATTTTATCTGGTTCCGCAATTAACAACCTAAAACCCTCTGATATTGAAGAATTGTTTTTGAGAATGAACATAGATAATAACCTTAATGATTTATTAAATCAGTTGAACTCTATGAGTGATAATAAATCAATTATAGAATCTAAAATCAACAGTTCACAAGCCTTACAGAAGAGTTTAATTAATCAGATATTTTAAGTCAGTGATAGTCCTACAGCTTATAAACAAACGATAAGCTAAATAAGATTATTACTGAAAGAAAGTTTCTGTAAAAAAAGAGAATCAAATGAGCTGTAAAACAGTAAGAACCAAAGATTGCATAATTCATCATGTGAAATATGCTAATATTGATCTAAAGTGTCGCATAATTAAAATCGATAGTAAAACTGCAAAAATAGAATATTATACTGAAAATGGTAAGCTAGAACATGGAACAACAGAATACTTCCTTGCTGACTATTTCATGATAAAGAACTTTTCTAAACTAGTTGATAAATGGGAATGGTAATATACTTTCCAAGCCTTACAAAAGAGTTTAATTAATCAGATATTTTAAATTGATGTCGGAGAATAAAGAACATAATTTGATTGATAGAGCTGTTGACTTTTTTAAGCGACAGCTTACCTTATTGCAGGAGATTTACCTGAAATATTTTAATAAGCTATTAAAAAAATATGAAGTTGAATCGCCTGCTGAGTTAAAAGAGGAGAAGCGCGCTATATTTTTTCAGGAAGTAGAAAAAGCCTGGAAAAAAGAATGTGAACAACGAAAGATTGAGATAGAAGAAGAGCTTCAAGAAAGGAAAAATAAGCTTGATGACGAGGCAAAAGCGACACAAGCACCTATCCTGCCCATTGACCTAGAAACAGAGGCATCATCAGTACCTGAAGATACCGAAGAGGAAAAAACAAATGGGCAAGAGCCAGAAAATAAGGAAGAACAAAAAGAAAATAAAGCTGACGAGCCAACGTGCGAATACTCTGCACCCTCGGAACCTGAAAATGATAAGTTAAAAAGCAAACCTACCGATACAAATGAGAAGGAGAACGAATTACCATCCCTAACAGATAAAAAAAACACGCCAAGTAGAGGAACTCAAGGCAAAGGTCATACAAGGAGAAAAGGCACATCAAACGGTTCCCCGAAACAGAGACCTCAAGATAGCAGTAGTAATGATAATGTGGTTGAGACAGATGTTTTAAGAATCGATTCTCTTGTTAATCCAGAACAATCTGATGATTTAAGAATAGGCTATCATCCAAATTCTTTTTTCGTACAAACAGATCATTATACTTATCCCGTTGTAAAAATGCCAAAAGAGGGTGCTTTATTAAAGCTTCCACGCAAAGGTCGTGCAATGGGGAAAGGATACAAGGAAAACGATTTCCACGAAGCTATACTTACCCATATTCCTGAAGTAGAAGTTGATATTGATTTACACATGGCTATTCCGTTCTATAATAGGCCCTACGAACCAGACATTGTATTAATAAACAAGGCACTTAACTTATATATAGATATTGAAATAGACGAACCTTACGATGGCTATTATCGTTTCCCTACGCATAATTTTAATCAGGACGAAAAAACTGATGAAATCGTTAAAAAAGACGATACTAGAGATTTGTTTTTTACAGAAAGTGGATGGATCATCATTCGATTTACTGAACGACAAGTACACTTGCAGAAAGCGGAATGCATTACCTACATAAAGGATGTAATCAATTCAATCGTTAATTATCGCTTAGTAGAATCTTCCTCTTGTGTTTCAGAACCGCAATGGAATCAACAGCAAGCAGTTCGATGGGCAAAAGAACATTATAGAGAAAAATACCTAGACATTGAAAGGTTTGGCAAACAAATTCCAACTTCAAAAATAGTTGTAGATATAAACGATACTGAGGCTATTGAGGACAATATAAACCGAACCAAGAAATTTGAATCTACAAACGCTCAAAATAATATTGCCTTTGAGGATGAAGCTCATGTATATCATCATGCTAAAGATGAAACAGGAAATGCAGAGTACATATCTGTTACAACCCTAATCGAACGGTTTTTCCCTTTTGACACGGAACGATATATTCAAAACAAAGCAAAAATAGAAGAAAGAAGTGAAAAAGAGGTATTGGATGAGTTTCTGAAAATGAGAGATGAAGCATCGGAAAAAGGAACATATATGCATGAGCAAATTGAAAATTTCTTGAATGGTAACCCATACAATACTATCACTAATAAATTTGACATATCTAAGGAATTTGACATGTTTAAAATCTTCTACCAACAAATAGTCGTTGCTAAAGGGTTTGAATTTGTAGAAGCAGAAAAAAAAGTTTTGCTCGATGACTACAACGTTGCAGGTACCATAGATGCCTTATTTAAAAAGCCAAATAAAGATGAATACTTAATTGTTGATTGGAAACGGAGTAAGAAACTAATTATAGATGGTCATCCCAAAAAGTATGGCCATGGGTATGCCTTATCAGAATTAAATTATCTCGATAATTCTAGCTATTACAAGTACGCTTTACAGCAAAATATTTACAAATATATGCTCGAAAAAAAACATGGTTTGCGAGTATCATCAATGAACTTAATCGTATTGCATGAAAAGTTTGACAAATATCATCGTGTAAACCTTGTAAATATGGGTAAAGAAGTCTCTATTATACTTAATTCCATCAACCATAAAATATAGATATGTCAGTAATTAATGAGTTTAAAGAAGCAATTGAGATTCAACAAACCAAGGATGATGAGTCTTTTGATGAGCAAATAAAACTGCCGCTTGACGAACGAGTAGCCAAAGGGGTTACGATGGACAACTTAAAGGTTGTTTTTGGTTTTTTTGATGGCGCTCCTAATCCATATTGTCCTGAATTAGATTATCCTTATCAATTCATTAAATCGGCTAAAATCTATTGCGATAATAATATTTCTAAATTCCGCGAAGGTGGACAAGTAATTCTTAGCAATGGAAATAATGCATTCAAGATGGAAATTATTGAGGATACCGTTGATAACTTCATCCTTGCACCAAACAAATATGATGTAAAAGAATGCTATATCGATTCTGAGGATTATAATCAAAACCATTGGGAAATAAATGTCGTTAAAACATCGATTACACTAAAATTATTATCAGCTACTGCTGGTAATTTAGAAAATGATAATATTCGACGTAATAATATTGAACTCTTATTAGCTGGTAAATTGGGAAACTCTAGTTCTTCCACATTTCAGTATACAAGCTTAAATACATCGCAGAATACAGCAGTAGAAAAAGCTATCTGTTCACCTAAATTTCATCTTATACAAGGCCCTCCTGGCACAGGTAAAACAGAAACCATTGCACACATAGCAAAACTTTTAGTAGAATCTGGTAAAAAAGTTTTTGTTAGTGCTCCTACTCATACTGCCATTAATAATTGCTTAAGTGCAATAGCCAAAAAGGTAAGAGATAAAACCAAAGTGGTGAAAATTGGTGAAAAATACCAAGCTGCAGAAATTATCGATAATCAATACTTGACTAGGTTTCCTAGATTACCTTTGGAAAAATATCGAAATAACCCTTATGTCAGTCAAGGTGGAATTATAATTGGTGGCACCCCCTACTGTATGTGTTATCCAGCGTCGAAACGCCTAAATAATTGGGAGTTTGATGTGGCATTGATAGATGAAGCGGCACAAATGAGTATTCCTTTGGCCGTATCAGTCATGTCAAAAACAAATAAATTTATTTTTGTTGGGGATCATCAACAACTTGACCCTATTATGCCTTCAGGAACTGGCATTTCCATGTTTTCGGAATCAATATTTAGCCGTTTGGTTAGACTATACCCAAATGAAAAGACTCTATTAAACATATCGTATAGGTTAAATGAGAAGCTAATCAGAATTCCCAATGCTTTATTTTACAATAATGAATTGACTTCTGGTATTGCTTTAAATGGATCTAATAAGCACATTGAAAGCGAGTGTTATTCTGAAGTTATAAATCATCAGGATTCTAAAGTCTTATATCTTCATCATGAATTTGATTCTAAAGGCAGATCTCCATACGAAGCTGATATCGTCGCCGAAATAGTAAATGACTTACTATCTGATGGAATTGAGTTTAAAAATATAGGAATACTTACACCATACCGAGCGCAAGTAAGAGAAATTAAAAAGGCACTCAATACAACAATTGGCGATTTAGATATGGAAAACTCAGAATCCTTATTTATCGACACGGTTGATAGAATGCAGGGACAAGAACGAGATTATATAATTTACAGTATGGCTAATTCTAATCCTTTGGAGTCGAAAAGACGCCTTGACTTTTTTTATAGTCCTAACCGATTAAATGTCGCCATTACAAGAGGAATTAAAAAATGTATTGTAATTGCTAACTATAAAGTGTTCGACATTATAGATGAAGAGCTTGCCGAGTTACCAGAATTCAACAAGTTAAAACCGAGCTTGGATATCTTTAAAGCATATTATAGACTTTCAACAAAGGTTGAAGAAGAAGTAGAAGAAGAAGAGTGGTAGAAATGAATACCTATTGCTAAACTTTGGTTTGTTAAAACGTTTATTTATATAACTATTAATATAAAATACAATGACTGAAGATACTTGTACTAATGAGAAAATAGCTTCTCAAAACAAAAAAACTAGAATTGATTTTGTTGCCATTGACGACACAAGGAAAAGAATATGTGTATGTAACTTTGAAGATAACTTTACTGCTGTTAATATTAACAATATTTGGAAAAAAGGTTATCCCAAAACCGATGATTTATTGGATCACTATTCTGAATTAAAAGATTTAGAAAAGATTAAGGAATATTCTTTGGAAGCCCGAAGTATACTTCTAAAATAATTTAATAAAAAGATAATTAACAGATTTAATCAGATTTAGAAATGGCATTCAACGAACTAAACAGCGTAGAGCATTTTATCATTGATAAACTTACAGGTGTTAATTTAAATATTAAAGAACATCTTGCAGAACCCAAAACTGAATATAGTAAGGGTTGGCAATATATTGCTGCAAACGAATTGCAAAGAGGCTTAAATGAAGTCCTGTTAGAGGCAGAACTTAAAGAAGCTTTGGTTCGTTTAAATCCAGAAATATCTGCAAAACCTGAATTAGCCGCTGAAGTCATTTATAAATTAAGAGCAATTCTTATTGCAGTTAATCAAGTCGGTTTGGTAAAGGCCAACGAGGAGTTTTTTAAATGGATGTGTGGTGATAAAACCATGCCATTTGGAGAGAATAATCGACATGTTCCTATTCGCTTAATCGATTTTGAAGACGTTTCTAATAATAAATACATAGTCACTAACCAATTCCGATTACATCATCGTGAAACCAAAATTCCCGATGTAGTCCTGTTTATTAATGGTATTCCTGTTGTTGTAGGTGAGGCAAAAACACCTATCCGACCATCGGTTAGCTGGTTAGATGGAGCACATGAGGTACATGATATTTATGAAAATACAATTCCTCAATTATTTGTTCCCAATATTTTATCTTTTGCTACAGAAGGAAAAGAATTCTTTTACGGAGCTCTTCGCTGTCCTTTAGAATTTTGGTCTCCTTGGCGCTTGGAAAATGATGATAATGAACTTGCAAAATCTCTTGGATTAGGAGAAGTGGGGAATGAATTGTCGCATCTTCTAAATCCAAAACGATTATTAGACATTCTACTAAATTTTTCACTTTTCACCACCAACAAAAAGAAACATCGCAGTAAGGTAATCCCTAGATTTCAGCAATACGAAGGAGCCAACAAACTTGTATCTCGTGTCGTAGAAGGACATATTAAAAAAGGATTAATCTGGCACTTTCAGGGTTCTGGTAAATCTTTATTAATGGTATTTGCCGCTCAAAAACTAAGAAGAAACACCAAACTTAAAAGTCCTACGGTTATTGTATTAGTGGATAGAACTGATCTTGATACTCAAATATCAGGCACCTTTAATGCTGCTGATATTCCTAATGTAGAAACCACCGATAGTATTAGTGATTTACAAAGGTTACTAGAAAGAGATACCAGAAAAATTATTATCTCCATGATTCATAAGTTTAGGGATGCTAAACCTAATATGAACACGAGAGACAACATCATTGTTCTAGTTGATGAAGCACATAGAACTCAGGAAGGAGATTTGGGCCGACAAATGCGAGCCGCATTGCCAAATGCATTTCTATTTGGTTTAACAGGCACACCAGTAAACAAAGCTGATAAAAACACATTTTGGGCATTTGGTGCAGAAGAAGATAAAGGAGGTTATATGTCTCGATATACTTTTCAAGATTCTCTTCGAGATAAGGCTACGCTCCCACTACATTTTGAGCCTCGTTTGGTTGATGTGCACGTAGATAAAGAAACAATTGATAAATTATTCGAAGATTTTAAAGAAGAAACTGCCTTAACAGATGATGAAGCAGATGCCTTGAATAAAAAATCGGCTAAAATGTCAGCCTTTCTTAAATCTCCTGAACGTATTGCTAAAATTGTGAAAGACATTGCAACTCACTTCAAAGAAAAAGTGGAGCCTAGCGGTTTTAAAGGAATGATTGTGACTCCCGATCGTTTAGCTTGTGTACTATACAAAGAAGAGTTGGATAATTATTTCCCGACCGAAGCAAGTAAGGTAGTTATCTCAACTTCCGCTAATGATGAGTTAGAATTCAAACAAAAGTGGGCTATTGATAAATCTACTCAGGAAAAAATTGTCGATGAATTTAATGACGCTCAATCCGATTTAAAATTCATTATCGTAACAGCCAAGTTACTTACTGGTTTTGATGCTCCTATTCTTCAAACCATGTATCTTGATAAATCAATAAAAGATCATACTTTATTACAGGCCATCTGCCGCACCAACCGTCTGTATCCTAACAAATCATTTGGCAGAATTGTCGATTATTTTGGTGTCTTTGATGATACTGCAAAAGCTCTTGAATTTGATGAAAAATCGATTGCCAAAGTTATCTCTAACCTTTCAGAACTAAGAGATAAATTACCAGAGGCTATGAGGGATACATTATGTCATTTCAATGGTGTTGATAGAACCATTGATGGTTTTGAAGGTCTGGAGAAAGCTCAAGAAGCTATAAATACCGATGAGAAAAAAGATGCATTCGCAAAAGATTTTAAATACCTATCAAAACTATGGGAATCATTATCCCCCGATAGAATTCTAGATCTTTTTCAACAGGATTACAAATGGTTAGCTCAAGTTTATGAATCGGTTCGTCCACCTGCAGATTCAACAGGTAAATTACTATGGTTTGCATTAGGAGCACAAACTACTAAATTGATTCATGAAAACATTCATGTGGGTGATGTACACCATCTTGAAGAATACATTCTTGATGCTGATGTGGTAGAAGATATTTTCAATAATCCAGATCCTAAAAACATTAAGAAACTTGAAAAGATTCTTATTCAGCGATTCAAAAAGCATGCTGATAATCCTAAGTTTAAATCATTAAGCGAGCGTCTGGAAGAACTTAGAGATAAAGCTGAACAAGGTTTAATTAGTTCAATCGACTTTATCAAAGAACTTTGTAAAATAGCTAAAGCTACTGTTCAGGCAGAAAAAGAATTAGAGTTAGAAATTCAAGAAAAGTCACCTAAAGCAGCTCTTACTGAATTATTCTTAGAAATTAAAAATGAACAAACGCCTGCCGTTGTTGAACGGATTGTAACGGATATCGATGCAATTGTTAGAGTAGTTCGTTTCCCTGGCTGGCAAAAATCAATTCAGGGTGAACGTGAAGTACAAAAAGAACTCAGAAAAATTCTATGGGCTAAATACAAAATTAAAGATCAAATACTTTTTGATCGGGCTTATGCTTAC
Organism: Ancylomarina sp. 16SWW S1-10-2; assembly: GCF_009669305.1. GTDB lineage: Bacteria > Bacteroidota > Bacteroidia > Bacteroidales > Marinifilaceae > Ancylomarina. The sequence continues at coordinate 231,968 of NZ_SADB01000003.1, read as the reverse complement.
ATAAAGGAATATTATTAACGTTTATCACTTATAACCATTATAAAAGCAAAACTCCCATGATTAATCATGGGAGTTTCATTTATTAAGCCTTTAGATTTACATTAGGATTCTCTTCATGAAAGTTGACAATTATGGCAAACCCATAAAAACTGTAGCAATAAAAAAGAGCCAAACATGACTGTCTGACTCTCTTGTTTTTACATATTATAAAATCAAATAGCACATCTTTTATGATCCTTTATATTCATTAAGAACATGTTCTAAATCATATTTTAGACATTCATCTATTAGGCTAAAATAAATGATTAAAATGGATGTGAGAAATGCGTTCAATGCTATCTAAAGGAACAACAAAAGCATCAATGTTTTTTTCAATTTTCCGATTGGGCATTAAATATGATAGCGTTTTCTTTTGTCGAGGAAAATAAATCACTTTGAAGTAATAACCTGGAATCGTTACATGATCGGGTCCAATTTCACCTTTGTTGTTTTTAAAAACAGGACCAGATATGACATATAGTGAATCATTTTCGACTGTAAGTTTCCGAACCTTGGCTTCCAAACTTTTCCATTTCCCGCGATTAAAACCAGGAACTTGAGGTGACATATTACTCATATAGAAGCTTTCGCTCATTGCCTTTGCATTAATTTTCATAGCTGCTGCTGGACAAAGATGCCCTCGATCGTATCCTGATCCTTTATAGTCAACTAATTTTGCAGAACCAGTTTCCACGTCAGGATCTTCTTTAAATTTATTTTTTCGAACTGCTACGCCCTGTATCATTTCACGAGTAAGTTTATAAGCAACCCAATTTGCTTGCTCATTTTCTTCGTTGTAGCTAAGGGTATAATATGTGTGAGTTACAAGTTCTCCAATAGATTTTGGCAGCCAATATTGAGCTTTTGAGCAGAAAGACAGTAGGATAAGTAAAAATGCTAATGTGTATTTCACAGGTCGTAAGTTTATGATTCATTAAACAGACAACAAATCTAAAGATAATAATGAATCTGACTAATTAACAACTGAAATTATTCATATAAATTTGAACCGTTTAAGAAGTATTTACTATACATATGATTCTCTACTTGAAAATCCTTTTCAATTTTGAATGATAAGATTGCTGATAGTTCCTTTTTGTCTTTTCATTTAAAAAAGAAGCCTGTATTAATTGTTCTACCCTTTCACAATTACCTCTAAATGATTCAACTATTTTTATAATCTGTTTTTCATTTAATTCAGCTTTTTCTGCAAGCGTAAAAAATTGCTTCCCCATTGTTCCTTGAGCAAGATTTCTAGGCAATAGTCCATCCTCTAGGGCAAAATCACTATCCTCAATATGAATTCTACTATTAAATAAGTCATAGGCAGGACTCAATCGAAAATCGCCCATTGGCGTTTCCAACAATGAGAAATTCTTAAGGTGAGCATCACCATTCGAAAAAACATAGTTGAATATCAAAATTTTAAACAGTTTTAGTGCTTCAATTTGATAAGCAGGTACGTATTTTTTCATCAAGACAAATAAATCAAGGTAATTTCCTGTGTATTTGTATTGTTCCCCATGGGTTTGAGGCGTTTTTTCTGCTAGTGATGCAAAGTCTTCCTGAGCCCATTTACTGCCATCTTCTTTGACATCAAACCTTTTTGTAATATATGTTGGATCTCCATTCTGAAAGAATATCAGAGCATTTTCAGCAGTCTCAATTCCATACACCTGTCGAGCAATTTGCATGGTCAAATGTTCATTAGCGGGCATTTGACCAGCTCGATTTCCATAAGAAGGTGCAGGCTTTAAAATATAAGTTCCTCTCTCTCCCTCTTTTGTCAAGCGAAGTTTATTTTTCTCGAGTATCACAGAATATTTTTCCTGCACACCAGAAATTGAGATATGCTTTCGACTCTCATCAAACAAAATATCAGAATCCGTATGACTATCTGGAGAATCATAGGGCAAAACATGAAATACCTTTTTCCCATTAAAAAGTCTTTTTAAACAGGTTGTACTATAGGTATCAAAGCCTTTAGCCAGTGTTCCTGGACAATATTTTATATCAGGTAAGCTCATAAACTTATCAATTCATTTTAATCACTTTTACGGCTCCTATTGTATCTACTGCCGCAGATGCCAATAACAAGCCAAAATCATCTTTCTTATCAATTCTTTTTGAACTGCATAAGATTTGTTTATTAGCTCCTTCGGGTAGCATATTATAGAAAAAAGCAAACAAATAAGCAGATTGATATGCCTTCTGCTGTTTAGGCAATGTCAAACTAATGGCAGGTTTGGCATTATTCTCCAACCACAAGTCATGATAAAGAAAACCAAAAGTTCCATCATCGTATTGTGTTAAGATTCCAGCCTCTTCATCCTTGTATAAAATTCGAGCGCGTCTCATTATTCAAGTCTTTTCTTAATCTGTAAAGTAATTTCCAAACCTAAGGCATCTGCCAATTTCTCGAGGGTGGCAAGCGTAGGATTTCCTTTTCCACTCTCGAATTGCTTTAAGGTACGAAGTCCTACCCCTGAAATTTCAGCTAATATTTCCTGAGTCACCTTCATAGCATGGCGACGTTCTTTTATGGTTTCTATTAAGTTCTGATAGTGCATTATAATACTCTTTTTTGTGTAAATATAGCAATATTTCACAAAACAACCTCCAATTAGGCATTTTAATGCACTTTTAAGTGAATGTTTTATATTTATCACCAATCAAGGAGTCAATAGTGCCATCCACTGCACTTTTTAAAGAACAAATGGGAGTTATATTCATGTATTAACTGCCATTGGTTTCTATAACTGACATATATTGTCAGTAACTGCCAAAATTTTTCCACCTTCATTTTGGGACAACAAATACACCACGGAATAGTAAAAAAAAGTGAAGAAAAACAATAGACAAAGGATAACAAAAACAAACCCCTTAATAGCTCATATTAAGGGGTTTATTAGATGTTTTGAAAGGTGCAAACTATTTGCCAATGCAAAAGTTTTTGAAGATGTTCCCCAAAACCTCATCTGATGATATATCACCAGTAATCTCACCAAGGAAATGAAGGCATTCACGAATATCCTGAGCAAGGAAATCGGTTGGAATCATGTTTACTAATCCATCATTCACGCGTGTAATACTTCCAAGAGCAGAATTTAAGGCTTCAAAATGGCGAGCATTGGTTACAATCACATCTTGTTCGTTGAGGGTATCCATATTCACCACCTTCAATAACTCGGTAGTTAGCTCATCGGTATTGGTTTGTTCTTTTGCTGAAATAAACATCAGTTTATCGTCTGCTCCCATCCCAACCAATTGCTCAGCAATCGCATTGGCATCCTTACACAAATCAACTTTGTTCAAGCAAACAATCAACTTCTGATGACCTCTGTCTATGGTTTCATTAACTTTTGCAATAGATTCATTTAGCATATCAATTGGGCAATTGGCATCTATAAGAAGCATCACAATTTGGGCTTGACGCATTTTTTGGAATGTGCGCTCAATACCCATATTCTCAATCTTATCAAGAGTGGTACGAATTCCAGCAGTATCGATAAAACGGAAGGTCACTCCTCCTAAATTAATTGTATCCTCAATCACATCGCGTGTTGTTCCTTCAATATCTGAAACAATCGCTTTTTCTTCCTTCAGTAGGGCATTTAAAAGTGTCGATTTGCCCACATTGGTATTTCCAACAATAGCAACAGGCACTCCATTTTTTATGGCATTACCAAGCTCAAATGAGTTAACCAATTTATTAATTGCTGTCTCAATTTCAGTGACTAAAGCCTGTAATTGTGTTCTATCGGCAAACTCTACATCCTCTTCGCCAAAATCGAGTTCCAACTCAATCATAGAAATGAAATGCAGCAAACGGCCTCTTAAATTAGCAATCTCGCTGGAGAATCCGCCACGCATTTGTTGTAGAGCAACCTTGTGCGCCGATGCCGAACTGGATGCTATCAAATCGGCTACCGCTTCAGCTTGAGAAAGGTCCATTTTACCATTTAAAAAGGCACGTTGGGTATATTCCCCAGGCTTAGCCATTCGAGCCCCCGCTTTTAGTAAAACCTGTAAAATTCGTTGCTGTATATAGGGTGCTCCATGACAAGCAATCTCAGCACTATTCTCTCCTGTGTAGGAATGAGGTGCTTTAAAAACACTCACCAAAACTTCATCCACAAGCTCTTTCCCATCCATTAAGTCACCAAAATGAACGGTATTGGCTTTCTGATCGCTTAAAAGCTTCTTACTTTTGGCTTGAAATACTTGGTCACAAATTTTTAAGGCTTGCTCTCCCGAAAGTCGGATAATTGCAATGGCACCATGTCCTGCAGCTGTAGAAATGGCACATATAGTTGATTGATTGATCATCTTTATCTAGCTAATAAATTTAAAACACATTTTTTAAAACAAATCCTGTTTAAAGGTGCTCTTTTATTTGAAATATCATTTCTTATTCAAAATGAATCTACAAATATACGATAGATCGTAAAAACGAAGGCAATTAGACAGATATTTATAAACTGATTCTTTTTTTTATAGATTTGCAGCATAAAATAAGAATGATAAAAATATAAGATATGAACTCTATTAGTGGTCGATGGTCATTTACAGAAGACTTTGGTTTTGGAAAAGATGAAGGTTTTGCAGAACTTACGCAAGAAGGTGAAAACATTAAAGGTGTACTAGTTTACACAGAGAGAATTGAAGACGAAACCCCATTTCGTGTACAGCAAGAGTTCAAAGGTACTTTTAAGGAGAACAAACTTGAAATAATGGGTACTGCAGTTGAGATATTAGATTCTGAAATTGAGATAGAGTATCATCTAGATACTTGGGAAGGTATTTTAAACGACAAGAAGCAGATTGTTGGTCATTCCTACGATAAGCATGAGTGTTTTGGCGTTTTCGTAATGGAGTTTATTCAAGGATAAAAGGGTAACAAAGGATAAAGGTTAAAGTAGAAAGGTGTGAAAGGTTAAAGGAGAGAATAATTACGTATTTAGAATTATAAATTACGAGAATGTAGTTATTAAGATGAATTGCTAAGCGTTTTGATTCCCCATCGACCTAAATTTATATGAGCACTTCACTAACAAATATAACAGCAATCACCATCTTTATTAAGTTCGATAAACATAGAATTCAGATGGTTAGCTTAGAACCTCTCCTTTTAGACTAATAAAAGCCTGTTCATAGTAGATTAAACTCTTCGATATCCTTAAATAATTTATCAAAAAAAGTTTTATTCATTAATCACTACGCTACAAGCACTTACCTCTACAAAGCCTATAAACATTGGGAGAATTAGAATTTATTTTCTAAAAACATTTGGAGCTTATCTAAAAACACACCATCTTTGCATCGCAATCAAGAGAAAATGCGGATGTGGCGTAATTGGTAGCCGCGCTAGACTTAGGATCTAGTGCTGAAAGGCGTGGGGGTTCGAGTCCCTTCATCCGCACAAAAAGGATCAATACGAAAGTGTTGATCCTTTTTTTTATTCTAAAAATCTGTCGGTGTATGAAGTTCTGACCGTCTCAGTTAAAATAAAAATAAAGAGCCACAAATTTCATTAATGAAAACCATGTGATAATTGATACTTGTCTTCATTCATAATTCTTAAATCATAATTTATAATTATTTAAGTCTGCCTTAACAATTGAAATCCAACACTTGTGAACGTGGAACGAGTGAGTAATCCCGACTGACGCACTCAAAACACAATACGAAAGTGTTGATCCTTTTTTTTATTCTAAAAATCTGTCGGCGTATGAAATCCTGACCGTCTCAATTTCAAAAAAAAAATAAAGAGCCACAAATTAGATTAATTTACACAAATTTCAATAATGAAAACCATGTGATAATTGATACTGTTCTTCATTCATAATTCTTAAATCATAATTTTTAATTATTTAAGTCTACCTTAACAATTGAAATCCAACACTTTCCTCCTACACCATCAATAAACATTGATATTTCTTTACTTTTTATTCATGAAAAGCTTGCAACTTATGGAAAAACAAACCATCTTTGCACCGCAATCAAGAGAAAATGCGGATGTGGCGTAATTGGTAGCCGCGCTAGACTTAGGATCTAGTGCTGAAAGGCGTGGGGGTTCGAGTCCCTTCATCCGCACAAAAAGGATTAATACGAAAGTATTGATCCTTTTTTTATTCACCATATTCTAGTGCCAAAGCACCTTGGGGTTCGTAACGGATCAGTGACAAAAGTTGGGATCACATACAATTTCTGGGTATAAATGAAGACTGAGTCTAAACAGAATATTGTTTTGTTAATCAATCAGTTTTTATTGAAGTGTTGTTATGGATCAGGTTCAAAAATTGGGTTTTAATGCACTAAGTATATTTTTAGGCTTTTATTAATACTTTAAGTTTATCTTTCTAAGGCGGACCTTACTTTTTTCTTAGGTTCTACTACCATTTTAGTAGATGACCTTTCAATATCATAGTTAATATTAGGTTGAGATTTAAGTAAATTCTTTAAACGCTGCAATATTTAACGCGTTTCAATCTTCTACAATATCTCGTAAAAACTAATTTATATTTTTTTTATTTTTCTTTTGGCTTAATCCAAAAGAAACAAAAGATCAAGTCTCCATAAGACTCAGGGTAAATACTTCAGATATCATAAGTGCAACTGGGTGATCTCCTCGTTCCTCTGAGCTTCCCTGTTTTACTAATGATTCCTTTGTATTCTTACCCATCGCCTTCTGAGGCCATTTACTGGTTTCTGCCTAACACAACACGATCAAAATGTTTTGATAAGATATGATTAAGATTGTGGAATTTTTCTTTAGTTATTGGGATCAGGATGACGAGTATGAGTTATTTCAACAAATACATATCGTAATTAACGTATTTCCACTAAATGGTAGTAGTCCCTTTTCTTAAATAAAAAAATAAGCTTCCACGTAGGGCAAAAGAGTATTTTTATGTGTTTGGTTCGCGAATCAAAAATCAAATCAACCTGATCCTTGCTTGCACTATATAGGAGCAACAGTAGCACTTCTCACTCCAGCCTGACAAAGCCCACCCAAAAATATGATAAATTCGATAAAATAATTTTATTTGGGACCTCGGCAACGCAAGTGGGTACCCATAGGTGAAAAAGGTTTTAAAAACAGAATGCTGTTTGAGTGAGGTACGAACGAGTTTAGTTTATTCACTAATTATATTAAAAGTGTGTTCATTATCTCACTTCGTTCGGTAGTTTAACCTTTGAGCCGTGATGGGTCGCTGAGTGCCGGAGTCATTGATTTTTGATACTTTTCATCAAGGAAAAGTATGAGAACTTCCGTTAGGACAAAAAGAGAAAAATCAACTTAAAACTTATTTCTACAGACAGTCCTTCTTGAAAGCAAGGATGAAAAATTAGCAACAATGACCACAGACATAAAAAATGAAGTGTTGCATAATTTTATCTTAGACCCAACTTTTTTATGTGATACAAAAAAAACACAAAGGTCTATTTCTTTATCCTAGAGTTCTAAATTCCATTATTCTTTCAAAACGAAGCTCATCACTTCCCCTACGACTTCACATTTATATAGAACCTCTAACAAGAAAAAAAGGGATAACTCTTACAAGCTATCCCTTTCATATATGATCTAAAAATTCCTTGACTATTCGAATTCTGCCATAGTTTTCTTAATAATAGCAATTGCTTCTCGAATTTGAGTTTCGTTAATAACCAATGGAGGTGCAAAACGAATGATATGTTCGTGAGTTGGCTTAGCTAATAAACCATTGTCGCGAAGACGTACACACACATCCCAAGCCGTTTTACCATCTTTAGGCTTAATAATAATAGCATTAAGAAGACCTTTGCCACGTACGAGTTCAATCATATCAGATTTAATGGCTGATAATTCGTCACGGAAAATCTGCCCCATAGCCTTAGAATTCTCGGCTAATTTCTCATCTTTAACAACATTAAGAGCAGCTATTGCAACCTCACAAGCAACTGGGTTACCACCAAAAGTAGACCCGTGCTCACCGGGCTTAATACAAAGCATGATTTCATCATCGGCTAACACTGCAGATACGGGAATAACACCACCTGAAATTGCTTTCCCAAGAATCAATACATCTGGACGGACCCCTTCGTGATCGCAAGCTAATAATTTACCTGTTCGAGCAATACCAGTTTGAACCTCATCAGCTACAAATAAAACGTTATTTTTCTTACATAAATCGAAAGCTTTCTTCAAGAAACCATTTTCTGGTACATAAACACCGGCTTCACCTTGAATAGGTTCTACTAGGAATGCACAAACATTAGGATCTTTCAACTCTTTTGCCAAGGCATCAACATCGTTGTAAGGAATTACAACAAAACCTGGTGTGAATGGACCGAATCCTTTATATGCGTCTGGATCAGTAGACATTGATATAATAGTGATCGTACGTCCGTGGAAGTTACCATCACACACAACAATCTTAGCTTGATTATCAGGAATACCTTTTACATCGTACCCCCAACGACGAACAAGCTTAAGAGCTGTTTCATCAGCCTCAGCACCTGTGTTCATTGGTAATACTTTATCGTATCCGAAATACTTAGTTACGTATTCTTCATATCGTCCTAGATTTTCACTATAAAATGCACGAGAAGTTAGGGTTAACTTTTGTGCTTGTTTCATCATGGCTCCAATAATTTTTGGATGACAGTGCCCTTGATTAACAGCAGAATATGCTGAAAGAAAATCGAAATATTTTTTCCCATCAGTATCCCATACATATACACCTTCTCCTCTTTCTAATACGACTGGAAGTGGGTGATAATTGTGAGCTCCAAAATTCGACTCTTTTTCCATGTAATCTGCTGCTGTCATTTTTGTTTTAGTGGTCATAAAATAAACATTTATAAGGTTTGTTATTTATTAGGGTTATTATTTTGTCTTTTTGGTGACTACAATTTTGCTATTTTTTTCCACAAAACAAACATCTATTCATAATATTTTCAGAACAATTGATAACTTTTAAAAAAATCAACAAAGCCTAGTTATAACAAGCTCCGAGCAGTTTAACAGTAAATTTGTTCTAATATTATGCTTTATCCAACAGATACTATCATCCCATTTTATTAAAAAAAAATAGTCTTAAAATTTACTGTTAATTAATTTTTCATAACATCTCTTTATTTTTTTTCAAATGAGTAAAAATCCAAAATCAACTAAAATAAGAACTTAAGGTCCTATTTTCCAACAAGGACAAGCCTTTTGATCAAAAAAAAAGCAAATTCCAAAAATAAAAGAAAACATACTTTACAATACCTATTTGTTGCATACGCTCACCAACTTCTTCTTATAAATCAATTTATGCTGAATTTTTGATTGAGATTCAAAGATGTATTAGTTTAACAATAATTTACTTAATCCACCATGTTCATCTTAGCAATCAGAATTTTTATTGGTTTCACTAACGATTTAATCCGTGTTTACATATTCAATCTTAAGCCAGCTTAATAATTCAAAATCAAATAATTACACACTAAAAACAATCGCAAATAGAATTTTTAAAACACTTAATCAATAAATTTTTGAACTCCAATCATAATTAAAAGGATCTATTGTATCTTAGCCACACCTATAAACTCACCTAGCTCAATTGGAATGCAGAAAATCGTTTTCTTCTATTTTACACTTATTCTCATTATCGTATGCCCAAAGATAAATGCCCAAAACAAGGCTAGTCTAAAGGGTCAGATTAAGAATGAAAAAGGACAAATTATAAGTGGTGTACATATTATTAATACGATAAATTCACAGACTACCACATCGGACCAAACAGGTAACTATGAGATTTATTATGAAGCTAGCAAACCATTTAAACTCCTGTTCACCCATATTTCGTATCAGACTCTTGAGAAAAACTTTACGCTCGAGAATGAACAAACACTTATCTACAATCCGATACTTAAAGAAAAAACACAACGTCTTAATGAAGTTGATGTAGCCGCTCAATTACAATTACAGAACAAAGGCATTTACCTTCAAACCAAAGAAATTGATAAGATTGCTTCAGTGGGTGGCGAAAGCATCGAGAATTTATTAAAAACACTGCCAGGTGTAAGTTCTAATAACGAACTCAGCTCACAATACAATGTGAGAGGTGGTAACTTCGACGAAAACCTAGTTTATATTAATGATATTGAAGTTTATCGTCCAAATCTTATTCGATCTAGCCAACAAGAGGGACTTAGTGTTATCAATCCTGATTTGGTTTCATCGGTTCTATTCTCAGCAGGTGGTTTCGATGCTAAATATGGCGACAAGCTCTCCTCTGTTCTGGATATTAAATATAAAACACCTAGCCAATTTGAAGCTTCAGCCGATTTAAGTTTATTAGGAACGAGTGCACATATTGCCAATGCTAGCAAAAATGGAAAACTCTCCTACCTTGCGGGATTTCGTTACAAAACGACACGTTACTTACTAGCCTCCCTTGACGAAAAAGGTGATTATGAACCCAACTACAAAGATTTTCAGGCTTTAGTGAATTATTCTTTTAATCAGAAGTGGAGCATGCACTTATGGGCTAATATGAGCAAAAACAAATACGCTTTTAAACCTGAGGATAGAGAAAGTAATTTTGGAACCGTTAGCGATGCCCTACAATTAAAAATGTATTTCGATGGTCAGGAAAAAGACGAATATTACTCCGATATGGAAGCTCTTACATTGAAATACCAACCTAATAGCAACAACTTATTCCAGCTCATTGCCAACAGATATGCAACTACTGAAACAGAGAGATTCGATATTCAAGCTCAATACTACTTGCAAGACTTATTTGTGAGCCAAGGTGGTGATAAAAGTGAATCGCTGGAATATTTAGGCATTGGCACCTCTCTCGATCATGCCAACAACGAGCTTGAACGAGATGTGAACAGCATTAAACTAAAGGCAGATCATAAACTTGGTAAACTGCACATGCAGTGGGGAATTAAAGCCTTACACGAGAATATTGACGATAGAATAAATGAGTGGCAATATCAAGATTCCGCTGGTTATTCGGTTTCATCTTCAGATTCGGGTCTTGCCTATTCTCGTCAGGCTCTTAATCGCATGAATGGAACACATTTGAGTGCCTATTCACAAGGAAACTACTCTTTCAACAATCTGCTGGGTGATTTTCAGTTGACTGCTGGTCTCCGATACCATTATTGGTCGTACACAAGAGACGACTTCGTTTCTCCACGATTCTCATTGAACTATATTCCCAATGGAAAACGAAATATGAAATTCCGACTGGCCATTGGCAACTACCAACAAATGCCATCGTATAGAGAATGTTTGACTATTGAAGGACAGATTAGCGATAAACCTAACATCCAAAAATCGTGGCATTATACCTTTGGGCACGAGTACTTGTTTAAAATTAAAGAACGAGATTTTCGTTTGTCAACCGAGCTTTATTACAAAAATATGAAATCGGTAACGCCTTACGACATAGAGAATGTTCGTTTAAGATACTACGGCGATCAGAAAGCTAAAGCTTATGCAGCAGGACTTGAGTTTCGTTTAAATTGGGAATATGTGCCTGAAAATGAATCGTGGATTAGCTTATCTCTAATGAAAACCAGTGAAGATATTTTGGGCGATAACAAGGGTTATATTTCTCGTCCAAGTGATCAACGCTTTAATGTATCGATGTATCTGCAAGATTATATGCCAGGAAATTCGTCCTACAAAATGCACTTAACGCTAATATATGCAGGTGGTTTACCGGTATGGGTTCCAAAGCAAGGCAAGCAAGGGCAAAGTTTTAATATGCCAGATTACAAACGCGCTGACCTAGGCTTTTCTAAGGAACTTATGTATGCAAAAAAAGTCCAAAATAAAGGATTACTTAAGTATTTTAAGTCGATGTGGATTGGTCTTGAAATATTCAATTTATTCGATTTTAACAATACGGTTTCCTATCTTTGGATCAACGATATTAAAGGAAATCAATATGCTATACCCAATTACCTAACGGCTCGTAAATTGAACCTAAAGTTGAGTGCCAAATTCTAAAAACATAATATTTACGCGTTTTTATATGCCTTTACAATTCCAAAATCCAAATATACTCTGGGGACTCATTAGTTTGATTATTCCTATTATTATTCATTTATTCAATTTTAAGCGATTCAAACCTATTTATTTCTCTAACCTGAAATACCTAAAGGATATAACGGCTGAAAATAAGAATAGATCTAAAATTAAAAGCTGGCTGTTACTTCTGACTCGTCTATTAGCTCTTGCTTGTTTAATTATTGCATTTGCTCAACCCTACATCCCCACTAACAACACATTATCTTCAAGTGATAAACAGAAGCATGTGGCTCACATTTATGTGGATAATTCCTTTAGCATGAATGCAGAAACTGAAAACGGAATTGCCATAGAAATAGCTAAAGCAAAAGCCATAGAGCTTGTTAATTCCCTTTCGAATAACACTAAAATTAAAATCCTCGACAATACTAAAAGAGGAAAGCTTCCCTTTTTAAATAAAGAGAGAGCTATTTCGAGAATACAGGAAATACAACCAACATCGGCAAGCAAGCTATTTTCACAAATTATACAGGAATCATCACGAAGTGAATCGTCAGTAAACAACAAAATTTATCTCTTCTCTGACTTTCAAAAATATCAAGCTGATTTTGACAAAACGCCTCAGGATAGCAGCCTAAATGTTAGCCTAATACCTTTACCTATCCAAAGTAGAAATAACTTATACGTGGACTCTTGTTGGTTTGATAAGTCTGCTCATAAGATAAACCAAACCGAAGAACTAAAAGTAACTATCCATAATTCATCAGACAAAAGCTTTCGTAAGATTCCAATCAAACTTTACATTAACGATAGTTTAAAAACAGTTTCCAATTTCGATATAAATGCTCAAGAAAGAAAAGAACTAAGTCTTCGCTTTAAAAACCATAAAAGCGGTATTTACTCAGGTCGAATTGAAATTAGCGATTACCCTATCACTTACGACAACAAACTCTACTTTTCCTTTCAGATACAAAAAAGCATTGAGCTTATATGCGTTAATCAAGAAAAGGAAAACACCTACATTAATCACCTTTTCTCTGACGAACAATACTTCAAACTAAAGAATTTAAGTAAATCACAATTTCACCAAGAGAATATCAGCAAAACAAAATTTATCATATTGAATCGACTTACTGATATGCAAAGTGGATTCAGACAAAATATATCGCATTACATAAACCAAGGCGGACGAGTTCTAATCATTCCCAATGAGGAAAACAATGATTCTAATAATGAGCTTTTAAATGAACTGGGGTCTGAACAGTTTATGCAAATCGATAGCCTAAGCAAAAGAGTAGCTAGTATAGAACTCAATGCAGAAATCTATAAGGAAGTGTTCGACAAATTAAAAGATGATGCACGTTTCCCGCTTATATTTCGCCATTTTAAGTTGAGCGAATCTAAAAATCGAATCAGTATTCCCCTTTGGAAAAGCAAGTCGGGAGAGAACCTATTTTCACAAACTAGCATAGGCGAAGGCAAACTCTACATTTCAACATTTATTTTCGATTCTAAATGGACCAATGCGATTAAACACCCTCTTTTCGTACCAAGTTTAATCAATATAGCTTTGAATAATAAGAGCCACTCGCCTCTCTATTTTAATCTAAACTCGGAGGAATACGCCCTTGCAAATGGCTTAAGTCAAAATTCTGAGAAAGCTATATTCCATATCGAAAACAAAGCTTTAGGTATTGATCTAATTCCTGAACAAATTACCCATTTCGACAAAGGCTTATTATTAAACACTCATGGTCAGATTAAAAAAGCAGGCAATTATTTCATCAGTCAATCACAACAAATTCTATCCGCCATTTCTTTTAATTACGATCGACAAGAATCTAATTTGGACTTCTACTCTTCGGGAGAAATTCATGATCTTTTAAAGACTAATAATCTTAATTATAAGGTATTCGACATAAATACTACTAGTATAAAAACCATGGTGACAGAACAAGAAGACGGCAAGTCTTTTTGGAAGCTGTTCTTAATACTTACACTTGCTTTTTTGCTTATCGAATTGATAGTCCAAAAAATGAAATTCATTTGATTGGATATTCTTAGACATGAAAAGAGGAAGAAATTACATTAAATTTCTTCCTCTTAACTTATCTCTAAATTTTTATTTAGTGTTCGCAAACATGGTCACCAGACTCGCCATGACCTGCACATGTCATACCCGAATCTTTAACTTTTTCTGCAAGAAAAGCTTCAACAAGTTCACGCACGTCACCAGAGCAACCACGGAATACTTGAATACCTGCTTGAGAAATTTTGTTGACAGCACCCTGTCCCATATTTCCTGCAAGCATTACGGTAACTCCCATATCTGCAAGCTGATTGGCAATATTCGATTTGCAACCACATCCTTCTGGAGATGGCATTAGTTCAATGCTACTAATTTTATTGTCTGCTGATATTTCAGCAATCGAAAAATGCTCGCAATGTCCGAAATGCGAATCAACTTGATTATCCTTTGTTGGAATAACTATCTTCATTTGTTATTAATTTTTATTCAAACCCTCCGATATAAGCATATCAACGAGCTTGTTGTTGTTTTCATTTAAAAGAAACATGTATTCTTAACAATGCTCTTTCATAAAAAAAATGATCTCAAATATAGAGATCATTTTTATTCATTTACTTATATCCTTTTTTAATTCTAAATTAAGAATCAATAGTGTTAAAAAGATGGCAAACCTATAAGCCGGGTCCTGTTCTCCTCGAAAGGAACTCCTATCATTTATCTAGAACATAAGTCACCCTATGTTTCAAGCAACCTACCCCCCGACATCGATCGAGTAAGATCTACAGCTGTCGGTATACTTGATCTTGCAAGCCATGAGGCACACAGCTACCTATGTCACCATAAGCACTGGTGAGCTCTTACCTCACCTTTTCACCCTTACCCTAATTTCGAAAAACTAAGGCGGTTATTTTCTGCTCCACTACTATAAGCTTTCACCTATCTTCCAGTTAAGAAGCATGGTACTCTGCCTTGCCCGGACTTTCCTCTCTTTCTTGCGAAACAGCGATAGAACGGTTTGCCGCTGCAAAGATAATTTATTTTATGAATTTGAGTTATGAGAACTGTCCAAAAATAAAATTTTCCCAAAAACTTTAGTTTAAAAGAATGCTAAGGTGAAAAAAAATTCTCCTTACACAAAATTAGAATCTATCAAAATCTGACTGAAAATGGACTATAAATATCAATACAAAAGTTTTCAAAAACTGACTAATCATTTTAATTCTATTGATTCCTACAATTATTAGACTCACATTATCAATCATTAACAAATATCACCCAAGCTATTCACCTACAATTGCATCTGCAATTTCTGGAAATACCCATTGGTAATTATTTCTATTTATAATGCCAAATTCCTCCGTATTTCCATTATCCCACCAAATAGGACATATACCACGTTCAATACAAGCTTTGGCATAATATTTTGCGTGACTTATTCTATTCTGCAAATTGTCATGATTTAGACTTCCCCACTCTCCCATAACAACTGGAATTCCTTTTGAAATAAATTTAGCAACAAGTTTATCAAATTCAGAATCCAAACTTTGTTTTTCTTGTTCTGTACCCCATGTTGTAGTGTAATCCGTTTCTGCCAAACTAAATTTATAAGGAGAATAACTATGTACAGAGACAATAAGATGACTTGACGAAGGTAATACCAAATCATTTAAGGCATGCGAGGTTGTAGATGCTGCATAAGGTGAAACCATAATGTATCGATCTGCATTCATTTCACCTGTTGTTCTAATAGCTTCCACTGCTACTTTATGAAATTTATTAATACAATCGCGACCTTCTGAAGTACCACCATTCCACTCTTCGGCTGAACCTTTTAGGCGTGTTTCATTTAATGTTTCAAATATTAAATGATTATCATATGATTTAAACCTATTGGCAATTTGAGTCCATACTTTACCTAATTGTTCTTTTGTACGATCCACTTCAGCATAGGTTGGAATCAGCCATTCTTCATCATGATGGATATTAACAATAACATACATCTCATTATCCAAACCATAATTAACAATTTCCTCTACACGATCTAACCAAGCCTCTTCAATAATATAATCTGGAGCTGCTCCCATATGATATTGCCAGGTGGTCGGTATTCTTAAGGTCTTAAAACCTTTGGCACGAATAGCATCAATTAATTCTTTGCTTGCTTTAGGATTTCCCCATGCTGTTTCGTCAGCATCTTTTGTATCCAATGTATTCCCAAGATTCCAGCCTGCTCCCATATCGGATATAAATTCCATAGATAAATTATCAATATTACTATTGTCATCAATAACTTCCTCTGTTGTAAATGTTATTGTAACATTCTTATCCAAAGGCACATCAAAAGCATTAATAACAGCTCCTTTGAGAATAATTATAGTGTATATTGTATTGCTTTTTAAGTCGGCTGCAAAAACCAATTTATTAGATGTAGCTTCCACATTTACGGGATCATGATTTATTGTTATTCCATGATTTGATACAAGTGATATCTCTTCATTAAAAACAACTTCAATACTTGAAGAAAGACTAACATCTATAGCATTATTTTCTGGAATGCTTAATTTAAATTCAGGTGCCGGCTTTTGTTCATCTTCATTTTTTGCACATGCCGTACAAAAAAGTAAAAGAATTAAAGTAATTACAATCGAAATATTCTTCATTTTAATCTATTTAAATTAGCGTCAATATTAGAGTATTAAAAACAAAACACTCGTGAATATATAAACTTAATGAAACCAATTATTCTATTAATTAATTTTTAAAAACACTAGCAGACTTAGCTGTTGCTTTTATACCTAAAGGAGAATTAAAAATCTCTTTACCCCAATTCGTTAATGTCTTCCAATCATCAGGTTCAACCAAATTGAGCCATTTATTCTCTTCATTATTGCCTGTCCATGACCATGCTAGATATCCTATATTTAAATCTGAACAGGTCTGTAGTATTTGTTTATGATTCACTTTACATGATAAATTATTTTGACCAAGCTTATAGTTGTAACCAAACTCACCTACAATAATTGGCAACGTTTTTCTAACAGCCGACTGCAAATCAATTTTAATTTTTGCTTCATCATTCCATGAACCATACATATGAATAGAAAATAGAAGATTGTGTAGAGGATCTTCTTCAATTAATTCTCGACCGTATAGCAAAACAGGCTCACTATCCTGTCCCCAACCCGGAGCATCAATAGTTATTACCGATTTAATTCCTTCTTCACGTAATAATGCTATACATTTTTTATAGGCATCTCTCCAATATTCAGCACTAAGTCCATTACTTCCCCATTCATTAGCCATATTGATTAATAAATACTGCTCATATTTACGAATAATAGCTTTCATTTCGTTACTGACAAAATATTCTGCCATCTGATATAACTTTGTGTCAGTTGTATCTCCAGTCGCATCATGTAATTCAACCATTGGAATCATCTTTAAGTCAATGCATTTTTGTAAAATTTGATCAAGTCCTTGTACTGGCAAACTACTTTCCCAAACAATACGTACACAATTCACACCACTATGAGCTACGTCATCAAGTGCGTCATAAGATTCATTTAAATACCAGGCAAAAGGAATATTTACACCCCTCAAAACAAACTCATTTCCATTGGCATCTAACAATCGGTTTCCTTCTGTTTTAAATCCCCTATATTGTTCATGCTCGGATCCTGACCTGCAAGAGAATACGCTTAAGAACACCATAAATAAAATCCCTGTTACTATTTTACTTATAATATGTTTCATTCTGATTTTTTTGTTGATTTTCATCATATTCAAATAGCATTTAGTCGGGTAATAGCTTCCATCATGGCTCTTGAATTGTGATATGGACACTTCCAAAAACCGACTTTTGGCTGTTCAAGATCAGGGACACCATTTTGATCAACCTTCCAGAACCATTCTCCATTTTCTTCATCCTTAATATGATTTTTAATAAACTGCCAAACCTTAAGTGCAGCGTCCAAATATTTACTCTCTGATGAATTTTTATAGGCATCTAAAAGACCAATTAATGCTTCAGCTTGGGGCCACCAATGTTTATCTGTATCTAAATAACCTTTTTCTAACTCATAAAAAAGGCTTCCATCGATATCAAAACCCTCTAACATAGTTGCATCAACCATTTTTAAAGACAGCTCTTTCATTTGCAGCATTAATTCTTTATCGTGAATAAAATGAGCTGCTTCGTTCAACAACCAAGCTCCTTCTATATCATGTCCATATGAAACAATTTCAGATTTCACGGTCCAATCCACATCAAAGAATAAGTTAAAGTGAGAAGTTTCCTTATCTATAATTTTATCCTGAAAAATCTCAATTAAATCATGAATACTTGCTTTCAATTGAATATCGGGCCAAACCCGATACAAGTTGGTATAAGGTTCAATAATATGCAGATGAGTATTCATTGACTTAGGTTCATTAGCATCTTTTTCACTTAAACGCATATCATCTAAGGGTTCCCATTTTTCTGCCAAAGCTTCAATGTAACCACCATATTTATTATCCTTAAAATTAACTTCAATCAAATGAAAAAGCTTAATGGCATAATCTAAACTTTCTTTCTCCCCTGAAGCTTTGTAATATTCCGAGAATCCATATATACCAAAACCCTGAGCATAAGCCTGTTTTCGAGTATTATTTGCAGAACTATCAGCACTAACCGACCAAAATAAACCTCCATTAGCATCATCCCAAAAATGATCGATTAAATAAGAATACGCCCTATCAGCCAGTGTTAAATAAGTCGGTTCTTTTAAAAAATTATATGCAGCCGAAAATGTCCATAACAAACGAGCATTCAGCACAACTCCCTTCTCTACCTCGGTATGTATATTCCCCTTATTATCTAGTTCTCCAATAAATCCACCTTGCGATAAATCAATTGTATTATCAGCCCAAAAAGTTAAAATACTTCTTAGCTCATTCTCCAATTCTACTACTGACAATTTATTTTTCTCATTCAAATCCATAGACTTCTTATTTCACCTATAAAATATTCATTCCTATTAGTTCTTTTCAATTACAACAAGCCAATCTTGATTATCCGCTTTTGGTGGAAATCCTATATTTCTCATACCACCCCCTTTTATATCTGTAATATTTCCTTTTACCATATTTCCTCCAGTAAAAGGATTAAACCATTTTACCTGATAATCACCTTCCACCAACTTTACTTTATTCGCATTGTATGCATAGGGTAAGTATCCTAGAATAAACTTATTTTCACGATGACACAAACAATATGCTTCTCCCTTTGACGACAGCATACTATTACAAGCATACATATCCTCTAATGGATATTTTTTTATAAAATCAGTAGCAATTGTTGATTGAAGCCACATATTATGTCTGCTTCTAAAATTGTTCATAGACAAATCAGCTTCAGGATATTTCCAACCAAAATACCATTCCACACCAGCTCCACCCGCCAAGAGTGTTCCCCATAATGCTTGGTGCCTTACCGTATCGTGTTTAAGATCGAAAGAATCGGGCATAACCCCTTTCCAATGTGGTCCTAACTCATCCATTGTTACAATCCAACGTTTATTAGCTTTTATTGAGCGACGAATAAAGGTATCTACCCGAGTATTAACTGCTGAAGGAGGATCTATTTGCATTGAAATTCCATCAAGATTATTAAACCCTAAAATAGGATTAACATGCAAATCCTGCTCATATATGTGGGAATGAGTATGCAATAGGACAATGGGTGAAAATGGATTTATCTTCTTAATATAATTGGCCATATCTTTGCGCTGTTTGTCATCTTGAGCAATTGGAGACCAATCTGCTGCACCATTTTCTTCGCCTAAGTTCCATGCTAATCCAAGATAATGACCAAACCTTGCGGTTAATTCTCTTAAATAAATTTTGCGTTGAATTCCAGTATCACCACCATCAAGTAAACATTCATTTTCTGTTTCTTGTAGAATTAAATGAGCCATTACGCCTTTATTTTCCATATGATCAAACACAACAGCCCATTGATCTAGTTTAGAACAGTCGAAACGATACCTTTCTTCATAACTGGTATAAGGCCATACATCCTTTCCATCTCCATTTATGTTTAAAGTCAAAAAATACATAGAATTGACTCCTACGGCAGACAAATAATTAATTGCTCCTATAATATTCTTCCCTTTTCCATCGGCCCATGTAGGGTCACCTATCTGCCAATCGTTTTGATGTGGATTATAATGATGAAGCGTAGAATCAGCATTATCCTCACCATCCCTTAATGTTTTATTTATAAAACGATGTGTTTGATCAAACTCATAATATCCCAAGAAATTTTCTGGACTATTGGTTCCATTTTTTATAAATAGTTCATTGTTTCCTGCATATTTAAAATAACCTTTTCCACCATTTATAATTCTACCATGCGCCTTAAAATCTCTACCGTGTTTATCTGATTCTGTAACAAAGAAACTTCCTTTTTCCCTATCACAAGGACTAACTGCAGTTCCTTCCTCATCACTTTTAATAGCGATTTCAATTCCTTTACGAAAGGAAATAGAATAAGTCCATTCACCGACTTCACTTGGTCGAAATATCACCTTCCACTTATGACCTTTTTCGGCAGATGTATTTCCTGCGTCACCATCGGCAGCAAAAAAACCAGGTACTGTATATGAATTATGCCCCTTAGTAAAAGTAGCTTGTAAACGATAGTTGAGAAATGGATTTTCACTAGCTAATTCGGATGTTTCAGGACCATCAATAACTAAGGTTACCTCATGCCATTGTTTAAGCTCTCCTGAAACATTTACGACAGGCTTAATGTTAGTACACGACAACAGCAAAAAAAGCAAGGATACAAACACTGACTTTATGACTATTTGAATAATTTTCATTGGATAGAATTTCTAATTATAAATAGAAAATTTATTAAAAACCAATACAATAAAACCGATAATCAAAATGTTAAAATTGAATTATCGGCTCTATTCTATTTATCTAGATAAGAATTACGTTTCTTATCAACTAGACTGTTTATTTTGCTGTAAAACGGAAATTATCCATATAAAGTCCTGTTACATCAGCTGTTCCACCAACATAATCCATACAAAGACCCCAATCTTTACCAGCTGATACAATATTCCCTTCTGATAAATTACCATATTTAGATAAATCTACTTCCAATGTAAACCAACCATCAAATGTATCATCAGGACCAAAACCAAGACTGCCTAAGTTTACTTGTTCCTTGTTTATCAAGAAAAAGAAACGAGGCGTTCCGCCAAATGCTTTAGTTAATTTTATATCAATACGTAAATTATGAGTCGATTTGCTAGCACCAAAATCTCGATCTAATCCATTTCTGGCCCATCCCCAGACCCAATCGCTATTACCGATAGCGTCACCGTTTCCTTTGATATATGTATTACCTGGTTCTTCAGGATCATCCGAAACAATTTTAAAAAATGGTTGTCCACTCCAGTTTAGACCCCAGCCTACCATAACATCATCAGGTGCATCGGGTGTCTCCGAAATAATAACATCAGTAGCTAATAATGGTTTTTGACTTAACTTTCTTATAGCCAAAACAGAGAATTCAACTTCTGTTGGAATAGCTACAGTAGCATCATCAACAGTTGTATTAAGCATTAAAGCTCCTTTCTGAACAGGACTAGGAATCTCAACAGAGATTAGTTTTCGTGAATGTTCTTTAAAATCTTCAGCAAGTACTATTTCACCTCCTGGAAAAGTTATAGACTCTACATTTTGTAGATCCTCTCCATTGATGGTAATTAGATTACCACTAAAGCCCGTAAGCGGTGAAAAATCGGTAATTACAAATGCTGGAGGAATTACTTCTGCAGGAGCCTCAACAATAGGAGAATCTACTCCCATAGGCTCCATTACATCTTCTTTAGTACAAGCAGTAAACAACATACTTGCTCCAAGCCCCATTAGCGCAATAGAAAGCACTAATTGTTTCTTTATATATTTTGAATTGATCATAGTCATATATTTTTCAATTTCAATATTAGTAATTATAACCTTCTTTTTTAAAATGCCAGTACCATGCAGCACCACCTTCTTCAGATGCTTCTACGCAAAGTCTCAACTCATTTTCGGTAAGAGAAACGATATAGAATTCATAATAAGTAATAGCTCCATGATCACCATCAATACCCCAAGGAATCGTATGCCCCGTTAAAGATAAAGTACCTTCATAAAGAGGATTACCATCAGCATCGTTTACTATATTATCACCACCAACTTTAAGAACCCATGATCCTGAGCCATTTCCAGGAGCTGCAGCTGATTCGGTATCAAATTTCAGACCTTCCATGCTGAAAGTTACTTTGTCAGATAAGGAAATACCTTTATCATTAATAACATCTGCTACTGACGGACCCCACCAGTTTGCGGTAGTACCTAACCATCCACCTTTACCCCATACACAGTCGGGTTGATACGTATTATCATCAGCCCAAACCCATGTTTTAGATTTAGCACCTTCTGCTGTTTTAGCTAATAATTGCCAATATGG
Organism: Ancylomarina sp. 16SWW S1-10-2; assembly: GCF_009669305.1. Taxonomy (GTDB): domain Bacteria; phylum Bacteroidota; class Bacteroidia; order Bacteroidales; family Marinifilaceae; genus Ancylomarina. Next base: position 209,366 of record NZ_SADB01000003.1, on the reverse strand, counting down.
ATGATCAAAAAATTCTGGATCATCTTGTGCAATCGTAATATTTTTAGAAACAGTAACTACTTTATCGCCACCATAAAAACTAATATCAACCTGATAATCGCCTGCCAAGGCAATAACAAACTCATGCATTGGACCTGTAGCCATCCAACCAGAAGTAGAATTCCATTGAACAATAGAACTTGTTTCAGTTGTTTCACATAAGACCGTATTTCCATCTACAGTTACCGATACCGTTTCTAATAATTCACTTTCAGTTTTTGTAGGGTCTAATGACTGTCTGTCTTCTATTGGATCGCATGCTGCAAACATCAACACGCCAACAATAAATAGATATATTGTATTTTTATTCATTTTATTAAATTTTTAAGTTTAAAAGAATAAGACATTAGGAGAATACAAACAATATTCTCCTGATTATGTTTTATTATTCCCATCCAGGATTTTGAGTAAGCTGACCTTCGGAAAGTCTGATTTGTGACTCTGGTAAAGGAAGGAAAGCACGATCTGGATTAAAAGTTACATTATAAGTTCCATCAACACCTGAATTTTTCATAGGCTGACCATTGGCTGCCTCTAAAGCAACTTTAGCATCACCCCAACGTAATAGATCGTAATAACGAACACCTTCAAAAGCTAATTCAGATTGACGTTCTTTCTTAATAACGTCTAATCCAGCTCCTACAGATGCCAAGCCAACTCTAGCTCTAACTCTATCAATACCAGTAGCATCACCTGTTAATTCTGACTGCATTAATAAAATATCTGAAAAACGAAGAATAATATCATCTTGCATATTCCAAAGTTGCATATTCGCATTTAAACCACCATATAGGTTGTAATACATACCTCTTACATTTCCTTCTCCATCGTCAGCAACAATAGGGTTGTACTTTTTATTATACAAACCAGTCTCTTCATGATTACGATCAATTCCATATTCGTAACCAGAAACATCAGTATCTACATCGATAACCGAAAGTGCTAAACGAGGATCACCATTCATTGCTTCTTTTAATTTTGGTGATACCTGAGCAAAACCCCATCCTTGTCCGTAAGGAGGATACTCAGCACCACGCATACCTATATATAGGCACATTTGATTACAATAAGCGGTTCTACCATCTGTTGACCAGATACCCTGATTGGTATACTTCACTGCAAAAACAGTTTCAATATGACCATCTTGAGCCCATGTATCATTTAAAAATGAATAAGGCCATACGCTTGAATAATCAGCTAATAGATCATGACCGCTTTCGTCGATACAAGAATTCAACCAACTAACAACCTCTGCTTTAGTTACAGAGCTACCATCGTTTAATGGTAAAGCAGCTTGCTTGTAATAACCGGTATAAAACAAATAAACACGAGCCATCAAACCTTGTGCTGCCCATTTGGTAGCACGTCCACTATTAGTACTTGCCCAAGTAGCTGTGTACTTATCATTTGGTAAGTTTTCGATAGCAGCTTTTAAATCAGTTGTAATTTGTGCGTATATAGCAGCCGCATCTGATTTTGGCAAATATTGTAATCCAGATTCTAGCTGAAGAGGAACTTCACCAAAAAGATGAGCTAAACGAAAATAAAAGAAAGCTCTTAAAAATTGCGCTTCACCTTTTTGTTGTTTTGCAAGTTTTTCATCGGTATAAGTTACATTATCAAATTTTTCAAGTAGTGTATTTATTCTAAAGATACCTTGATAGCAACGCTCATAAATATGTAAAAATGAATCACCTCCAGCTTCATTTGTAAATTTATCTATATCTTCTGGAACCTGATTTGTTGAACCACCTCCTGCGAAACAATCGTCAGACTGAATATTAGCAATCAACATAGGATGATTTCGTCCCTCATCAACTGCTAAACATGAATAAGCACCAACAAGTGCCTCATCAACGTCAGCTTCATTGCTATAATAGTTATCTAAATCTTTCTCGTAAAGATTCTCCTTATTTAGGAAATCGTCTCCACAACCTGTTAAGAGTGCAAAGGCTAATATGGATAATAGAAATATATTTTTCATCTCTTAATTAGATTTATTAGTTAAAAAGTAAGACTTACTCCCATTAATACAGTTCTAGCTGCAGGATATAAACCCAAATCAATTCCTGAAGACCATTGATAATTATCTGGTCCCCATCCAACTTCAGGATCCATACCATCATAATTTGTAATCACAAAGAAATCTTTTAGTGTAACATATATGCGCGCATCACTCAAAAATTCAATTTGTTTAATGTGTTTCTTAAAATCATATCCAAGAGTTATATTACTAATTTTAAAATAATCAGCATCCTGTATATAAATATCTGATATATACTTAGCATTACGTCCAATAGCATAATCTACACGTGGACGAGAATTTGATGTTCCTTCACCATGCCAACGATCAAATACATCGGTTGTATAATTTTGCAAAGGAGAATCACCAAATGATCGATACGACTTAGCTATTTGATGGCCAAATGCACCATTACCTGTTACATTTAAAAAGATGCCTTTATACTCAGTATTAAGCTGTAAACCAAGTATATGTTTAGGATTTGGATTTCCTAAATTAACTTTATCAGCATCATTAATTTTACCATCACCATTTTGATCTACAAAACGTAAATCACCAGGTTTTTGATCCTCGAAATAAGGTTGACCCGCATTATCAGCTCCTACTGGAGCAACCCAACCACTTGCTTCAGCAGTATTTTGGATAACACCGTCAGTTTTATATCCCCAGAAATAACCTATTGGCTCTCCTACTTTAGCTCGGAACATTTCACCAGTTGACTCACTTAACACATTACTAGGACCATGAATAATCCCCTCTGTATTAGCGATATCTGTAATTTCATTTTTATTATACGAATAAGATAATGATGCTCCATATTTGAAATCACTTCCTACTTTATCTTGCCATCTTAATGAAACTTCAAGACCTTGATTCGTAACCTGTCCTCCATTAATCATTTGACCATCAATTCCATTATGAGAAGGCACTTGAGTCCATACTAACCAATCTTTAGTGTCTTTTTTATACCAATCAACAGCGCCTTGTAATCTTGAGTTTAATAAATGAAAATCAAGACCAATATTTAACTGTTCTGATGTTTCCCAAGTAATATCTTCGTTAGGAATACGAGCAGGATACGAACCTATTGTACGAGTAGAACTAGAAGCTCCAGGAGTTCCTTTATTACTTCCAAACCCATAAGATGAATCGTAATATGTTCCACCACCTGATGTCGTTGTATAACCAATTGAAGATGAATACAAGTAAGGTGATATTGAATGATTACCAACTTGTCCCCAACTAGCTCTAACTTTCAAGAAATCAAGCCAATCGGTTGTGTTCTCCATAAAACTTTCGTTTGTCAAAACCCAACCTGCAGAAAATGAAGGGAATACACCCCAACGATTATCTTTAGTAAAATTGCTTGATCCATCAGCTCTAACCATAGCAGAGAAGATGTACTTTTCTTTATAATTCCACGAGAAACGTCCAAAATATGACATTAAATCACCGCCATAATTATCGTTACCTGATGCACTAGAAATACTCTTTGTATTATCCACATATGCATTTTTATAAGATTGAAATAAACTTTCTCTACCAACTGCTCCAACATTATATGAAACAACTGTTTTTTCAATACTATTACCAGCCATTACCGAAAAACTATGCCCTTCAATTGGACTAAAATCATAGGTAGCCGTATTGGTAAACATCATAGTGTGACCACTCCATGCATTCTGCTCAACTTTATCGCTAGCTTCTACATTTACTTGTGATAAATTGTATTTAGGAGTCCATTTTCTATTTCCTCCCCACCAAGCGTTAATACCTAGCTCTGATCGTACAACTAAATTTTTAATAGGCTCGATAGTTACATATGCCGAACCTACAACAGTATTATTATCATTTTCGCCATATTTAGTAGAATAATCCATCAAAGCTATTGGATTTGGCTCTTGAGGATTCCAATCGATTGCATATTGATATTTATCTCCACTATACACAGACATAAATGGACTTGTACTTACAAAATTACGTACATCATTATAGTACTGATTTCCCTGTCTTAAGGTGTTATTTTTTGTATTTGCGAATGTGAAATTCTGACCAACCTTAATAATATCTCTTTCATTATTAGAAAATAGAGAATGCTCACTATTCAAACGTACGGTATGTCTTTTGTAAAAAGAATTCGATTGTTTTCCCATTACACCATCCTGATCAAAGTAAGAATAACCTAATGAGAATACTGATTTCTCACCACCTCCAGCAATATTTACAGAATGACTCTGAACAACAGCATCTTTAACTCTTGCCTCTTCGAACCAATTAGTTCCTTCCCATTCTCCACTAGCTATTTTATCCCAGTTTGGTACTAATTTTGAATAATCGTTAGGAGCCAAACCACTGTTAATACGAGCTTCATCCATTATTAAAGAATACTCTTGAGCATTCAACAAATCTGGTGTTTTACGAACATTCTGAATACCATAATATCCTTCGTAAGATACTCTAGTTTTCATATTCTTCTTCCCTTTTTTAGTGGTAACAAGTATAACACCATTGGCAGCACGTGCTCCATATATAGCAGCAGATGCAGCATCTTTAAGTACATCAATACTTTCAATATCTCCTGTACCTAAATAATCAATATTACTCTGAGTAACACCATCAACAATATACAAGGGTTGTGAGTTACCTGTGGTTCCAACACCACGAATAAACACTTTGCTACCAGCACCTGGTTGCGCATTGTTCTGAACGATATTTAAACCTGGGGTAATTCCCTTCATCGCGTCCATCGCATTAGCTGTATTTAAGGCTTCTAATTCATCACCTTTAACATTTAAATTAGCCCCTGTTACTAATTTCTTTTTCATAGTACCATAACCAACGACAACAACTTCCTCTAAATTTTCAGTATCAGGTAATAACTGAACATTTATTGTTGTTTGGTCTGTAACACTAATCTGTTGGTTCTTAAAACCAATAAAAGTAAAAACAAGAGTAACATTTGTCTCTGGTATAGAGAAAATAAAGTTACCATCAAAATCACTTGTTGTTCCTTGAGTTGTACCCTCAATAAAGATGGAAACACCTGGTAAAGGTAGATTCATATCATCCTTTACTGTTCCCGTCACTGTCCTGTTCTGAGCAAAAATGGTATTACCCATCAGCAACAAGACAATCACTCCAAATAATCGTAGATTCATATTCATAAAGATTAAATTTAATTAAATGACAAATTATATTTACCCGCTACTTATTGTATTTCATACACTATGTGTTTTGAGCAAAATAAAAAACCTTATAAATAAGATTTCTTACTTTTACTGATACTTTTAAAATGATTTAAACTAACCTGACCAAATGTATATCATTTAATGAAAACGTTTGTGTCAATTTGTTAACACCTTATGTACCTATAGTTAACACTATCCAAATTAACTGAATATGTGGAACTTAAAACTTTAATTCGTTTCGTTTCACCTGGTAATAGGTCAAAATAGTTATCCTGTAGTACCAAACCTGAGCGTTTGTCATACAAATATAAATTTTGAACCAAGGCATTGGATGACACATTTAGGTATGTTCCTTCTTTTGTTTCTTCTATATCGATTGAAATATCTGTTTTAGGTAATTTGAGATTTTTGGGAACATCAAAATAATGAATCTTTGTACTTATCTTCTTTCCATTTTCAAATAAACTTAAAACCAATATATTTTCAGATTTCTTAAAATGTGAAATATTAGAGGTCTTTAACACCTCTAGTTTTGTACTCGTATTCTTGTTAATTGTGATATCATCTGTTTTTTGAAACAATACTTCACCGCTAAAATCTATAACCTGCATTTTCAACTGTGCATTTTTATCTTTCAGTAAATCTGATACGACAAAAACATCTACATTATTTCCTTTATTAACAGTGCTTATCATGATTGGTTTAAATGCATCACGTACAGCATAATGAACAGCCTTCCACTTATGATAATAATCAGTGCTACTCCAACTTGCAACAGGCCAACAATCATTTATTTGCCAGTATAAAGACCCCATACAATACGGCATGGCTCTTCGATGAGCCTCAATAGCCATACAAATTCCACGTGCTTGTAGCACTTGACTCATATATAGGAACTGCTCAAAATCTTTAGGAATATTATAATACCAACCCATATATTCTTTAATACGAAGGTTCCCAATTCCACTTCGTTGATGAGCTGTCATTACATCTGATTCAATGTCATAATCATTAGGCGTAGTATAAGTTTTCACAGTTTCAAAATCGGGAAAAGATTGAAACCCATATTCACTCATAAAGCGAGATTTATATTTATCAAAGTCCTCAAATCGATGTAAAGCGTGCCATACGCCCCAATAATGCATATCACCAGAAGTAGTCACATCACTAGCATGCCTATTGGGCTCATAACCAGCCTGTGGAGATGAAGGCCAATAATCTAAATCTGTTAAATCAGCAACAACCTTAGGCAATATTTTATGGAATATATCGGTATAAGCTTTATAAATTTCCTTTTGCTGCTCTTTAGAATAGCGTTCTTTCCAGCCCCAGCCACCTTCGCCATATTGATGCCATGCCGTATTAATTTCGTTATTACCACACCATAAAACAATACTAGGATGATTTCGAAGTCTAGTAACATTGTCGATAGCTTCTTTTTCTATATTCTCAAGCATTTCATCATTACCAGGATACATAGAACAGGCGAACATAAAATCCTGCCACACCATAATACCCTTACGATCGCACAACTCATAAAAATAATCATCTTCATATACTCCACCTCCCCAAACACGCAGCATGTTCATATTTGCATCAACGGCATCAGCTACTACTTTCTCGTAATCAGCCTTAGTAACACGAGGTAAAAAACTGTCGTTTGGAATATAATTAGCTCCTTTTGCAAATACTCTAACGCCATTTATTTCAAATAAGAATGATTCACCATCCTTATCGGCTTCTCGAACTAATTTAACTGAACGTAAACCTATTGAAAGTGATTTTTTTGAAACAATACTCCCATCTACAAGCACTTGTGCTTCAAAATTGTAGATATTGGGAGCTCCTAAATGGTTTGGCCACCATAATTTAGGATTTATTATTTCAAACGCTAATGAAATATTGTTGATTCCCTTCTTCATTTGAACAGTCATATTAGCCACTTCAACATGATCAGAATGGTTGAAAATTTTTATTTCTCCATTAATCTTTTTTTCCGAGTTGATATCTAAACAAGCAACCAATTTTGCTTTTTCTGCACTTACTGAAGGTTGCTTGATATAAACAGATTGAATATTCAAGTCATTCCAACACCTTAACTCAACTGAACGCCAAATACCAGAAGTCACAAATCTTGGTCCCCAATCCCATCCATAATGATATCCTGCCTTTCTTGTAAAAACTGAAACTTTTTTATTCTTTAGCCCACCATTCTCAGATTGGTCATTATTTGCTGGATAAGCATATGGTGATGCATCATATAACTCCAAACCTCTTTTTATAGGAGAATGAAAGTATATCTTAAGCTTATTATCGCCTTCTTTTATGAAGGATTTTACATCAACCGTCCATTCTCTATGCATATTAAATGCTTCAAGAATTAAATGATCATTTAAATAGACATCGGCATATGTATCTAATCCGTTAAAGTGGAGCTCTAATCTATCTTTATCACATGTTTCTTTACTTAAAACAAAGGACGTTTCATAAACCCAATCCTTCTTATCAATCCATTGTAAATCTTTTTCATTCGTTCCTTCAAATGGATCTTCAATCTGTCCATTATTTAACAAATCTGTGTGTATAGTTCCGGGCACAGTTGCCGCTCCGTAATGATTGCCACCCACTTCTTTATAAGACCAGCCCTCATTAAGTGATATCACAGATAGACTTTCTAAATTCTGTTGATGACACCCAATAAACAAAAACAAACAGCTTACTGCTAATACATATTCATATTTCATTTTCTACTTCTTTTGGTTATACACAATAACTCGTTCTACTTTCTTCTCTCCTCTAAATCAGCAATGATACCTAGCATTTTTTTATCGCTTAATCGATAAAACATAATAACTAGTCCTGAAATTAGTGCTGCCACACCAGGAACAAAACTCATCATATATTTTATTCCTTTAATTGTTTCAGGAGATTGATCGGCATTAGCTTCAAAACCATATAAAGCCAATAACCAAAGTGTTATAGACCCACCTATAGTCCAACCTAATTTTTGAGACATGCTAGAGGCAGAGAAAACCAAACCCGTTGCTCGACGTCCTGATTTCCATTCAGAATAATCTGCAGCATCAGCATACATCGACCATAATAATGGGAAAATTATACCAGCACAAAAACTAATTAAAGCTTGTAATAAATAGATCAACCATAAATTTTGTTTATCCACAAAATAGAACAAGCAACTTAAGAATGCCGCTGTAAACATAGCGTACATAAATGTTTTTCGTTTTCCTAAAAGTGCTGAAACAGATTTGGCCATCATAACCCCAATCATGTTGGTTGCTTGTCCCAAAAACAAATACACAGTACTAAATGTTAGCATGGTAAATGAAAAAGTGAATGCTGCGTCATCAATAATGTAGTATTTAAAATAATACAACACCACACCATCTCTAACTGAGTTAAATATTAGAGTTGCAACACCTGATCCTAATAAAATGAACCAGGGGATATTACCTGCCAAATTTTTAATATCTTCTTTCAGATTGTTCTTTTGCTCTTTAGGAGTAGAAATTCGTTCTTTTGTCCATAAAAATGTGATCAGAAAAAAACAAATTGCTATTAAACCTACTATTATCATGGTAAATTGATAGGAAGTTGCTTCGCTAAAACTTCCCTTAAACCAGTCGATTAGAGGCTGATAAATAAGTACAATCAAAATACTACCAGCAAAAGCAAAAATCATTCGATATGAAGCAAAAGATGTTCTATCATCAGATTTATGTGACATCACTCCCAACAAGCTAGCATAGGGTACATTTATAGCTGTATAGGCCATCATCATTAGAGTATAAGTGATATAAGCATATATAATTTTACCTGACAAACTAAGATTAGGAGTTGTAAACATGAGGACGCCAATTATTCCAAATGGAATGGCTATCCAAAGTAAATAAGGACGAAACTTTCCCCATTTAGTATTTGTTCTATCACATACAATGCCCATAATGGGATCGTTTGCGGTATCCCATATTCGAGTAACCAATAACATTGTACCAACAGCTGCAGCTGAAATACCAAATACATCTGTATAAAAAATAGGGAGAAAAATGGAAAATATCTTCCAAAACATGGATGATGCTGCATCTCCAAATCCATAACCAATTTTTTCTCGTAATGAAACCTTTTCTATCATGAAACTCTTTGATTTTATTAATCTTCTAATTAACATTATATTAAAAAAAACAAGTCAAATATTATTTTAACAAATGCATATAATCCTTGTTTCTATCAACTAGTTGATTAATTGATTGAACACTCAAATGAGAATACAACTGATCTTGTGGCGAATTAATACAATAATCTACCAGTTGATCAATAGTTGTTGTTGCCACGTGCATTCTAGTGTCTGACGAAGCATAATAAATAAACAATTTGCCATCATCATCAGCTATCCATCCATTAGAAAATACAACATTAGAAACATCGCCTACTCGTTCATCCTTAAAAGGTGCTATTAAATAACCATGCGGCCTGTGAGTTACGACCCAAGGTTTATCTAAATCGGTTAAAAAAGCATACAAAGTATATCTTAATCCAGCAGCTGTATTTCTTACACCATGAGCAAGTTGCAACCAACCTTTTTCAGTTCGAATTGGTGCTGGACCTAATCCATTTTTCACCTCATAAATGGTATGGTACGTTTTGGCATCAACAATTACTTCCTCATTTACTTCAGCATTTTCTATTGTTTTTGAAAGTCCAAAGCCAATTCCTCCACCATCACCAGTATCAATAAAACCATCTTGTGGACGGGTATAGAAAGCATATTGACTATCGACTAAGTGCGGAAACAGCACTACATTACGCTGTTGACCAGTACTTGATATTAAATCGGGTAAACGTTCCCAAGTAATTAAATCCTTTGTTCTAGCAATTCCGGCTGCAGCAACAGCACTACTTGTATCTCCTTTATGGGCATTTTGATCCTTTCGTTCTGTACAGAATACACCATAAATCCATCCATCATCATGTTGAGTCAGGCGCATATCATACACATTAGTATCAGGCTTATCGGTTTGAGGCATAACTATTGGTTTATCCCAAAATTCAAAACCTTCGATACCATTACGACTCTCTGCAACTGCAAAAAATGATTTTCTATCATTCCCCTCTACTCGTACCACCAACACATACTTATCATTAAGTTTGATGGCACCTGCATTAAACGTCGCATTGAAACCTATACGTTCCATTAAATAAGGATTTACATCCTCATTTAAATCAAAACGCCAATGCAAGGGGATATGGTTCCGTGTTAAAACGGGGAATTCATAACGATTATATACACCATTATCACAAAACAGGGACTTATTTCGTTTAGAAATAAGCTCAACATATTTTGCCTTAATTTCCTTAAGTCTTGTATTAAAAATAGTTTTAGACATCGGTCTTAAATTATATGATCAGTTATTTATTTTGTTTATTAAACTCTACCAAATCGTTTAATAACCATATTCCATCTCTATCTAGTAATTCTTTAGCATATTTTGCCGAAGGTTGCCCTGGATATGGAAAAAAGAAATGTTTTAAAGGATCGTTGCGCCAAACCAAAGTGTAACTAATATTAGCCGCCACAATACTATCGCTTAACACGACACCAAGTTTATTTATATACCAAGTTGAATCAGGAATGTTTTCATATCCCGTTTCTGTTAATGCAGATATTTTCCCTTTTTCGTTAGCATACTTTATGATTACATGTAATTTCTTAATTGCCTCATCCACTAGACCTTTGGTGTAAAGATCATAATAGTTATCCATACCAATAACATCCACATATTCATCACCAGGATACCAAGTCAAATAGTCCTCTATTGTATTAAAATTTCTATCAGGCGAATAAGCAACTAGCATTTGATCTACTCCCTTATCCTCTCTAAGATATTTAACGGTAAACTGAAACAAATCTTTAAGTTCTTGGGGAGTACAAGACGTTCTACCCCACCAAAACCAAGTACCATCCATCTCGTGCCAAGGGCGGAAAATAAAAGGTATTTTAACACCATCTTCAGTAACAATGCTGTTTAAGTAGTCGGCCAATGCATCTAGATCTTTCTTAAATGCCTCATGATACGCTCCCCCAGGTATAATTTTGTCGACAACACGTTCTGTCGTATTCCATGAATCAACTCTCTTAGTTGCTGAAAAAGGATGCCAGCTAAACGTATTCACACCACCCTGAGCAAAAGCTTTAAGTGCATATTTCCTGATATTTACGAATGATACAGTATCCAAATTAGCTTTCACACCTTTTTCTATACCACCTAATTCCCAACCAAATACGGCTGGATAATCGCCAGTAACTCTTTTCACGTCAGAGTTTCCTTCAACATCTTTCCAAGTATAACCGTATGCATACGTATCCTGATGACCAAATAAAATACCTTTTCCTTTAACCGATTGTAAAATATCGAATAGCTTTTGTTTTTCACTTATCTCATTTTGAGGCGCTTTACAACTAACGATTAAACCAATCATTAATAAAGTCCATATCAATTTATTCATATTTTTATTCATATTTTATTAAAATAACTCTACCTCAACCTGATGTTCTACATCTACTTTTTGTAATGGAATAACATCCCCTTTAACAGATTCACTGTTCACTATCAACGACTTGACACCTTTTCCTTTTTCGCCATTCACAATTTTAATTTTATACGTTGCTCCACGAAACTTACGTACAAAGACATATTCTTGGATTGACGATGGTAAACAAGGATCAATTTTTAAACCTTCATATTCAGGGCGAATGCCAAGAATATATTGTGTAACGGCATAAAAGTTCCATGCTGCAGTACCACTTAACCATGAATTCTTTGCTTCTCCTGGCAAATAGGCATCTTTACCTGCAATCATTTGTGCATATACATAAGGTTCTGTTCTATGTAAATCGCTAATTTCTTCGAGATAAGCAGGGCTGATTTTCTGATAATATTCCCAAGCTCTTTCACCACGTCCTAGTCGAGTTTCACCAATCATTATCCAAGGATTATTATGACAGAATATACCCGCATTCTCCTTGTATCCTGCAGGATAAGTAGATATCTCACCATATTCGAGTACATATTTGCTGAATGGTGGATTGTTTAATACGATACCATAATCGCAATCAAGATGCTCTTTTACTGAATCTAATGCTTTTTCACAAAGGCCATCTTCACTTCCAATTCCGGCCATGGTACACCAGCCCTGAGATTCTATAAATATTTTTCCTTCTTCATTATCTTTTGATCCTACCTTTTTGCCATAATAATCATAAGCTCTCAAGAACCACTCACCATCCCAGCCATTTGCTTTCACAGCATCAGTCATTCTATTTACTTCTAAGAGCGCTCTATTTGCCTCTTTATTTTTACCTATTCGATTGCACAACTCAACATAGTCGGTTCCATAAACCACAAACAAACCAGCAATCATAACCGATTCAGCCTTTGAGCCTTCTGTATTATTTTCTGTCGTTTGAAAGGATTCATTCGGATTGGTAGAGAAACAATTCAGGTTTAAACAATCATTCCAATCGGCACGGCCAATTAAGGGTAAACCATTGGGACCAAGATTATTCACCACATGATTGAAAGAAACGGTAAGATGATCGAACAAGGTTTTCGCTAAACTTTCATCATTATCAAAAGGCACCATTTCGTCAAGAATTGAAAAATCACCTGTTTCTTTAATATAACTAACCACACCAAGTATCAGCCAAAGAGGATCATCATTAAAACCACCACCAACAGCATCGTTACCCCTTTTGGTTAAGGGTTGATATTGATGGTAACATCCACCATCGGGAAACTGCGTAGACGCAATATCGATAATCCGCTCACGAGCACGTTCAGGTATCTGATGTACAAAACCAATTAGATCCTGATTACTATCACGAAATCCCATGCCTCGTCCAATACCTACTTCGAAAAATGATGCCGAACGCGACATATTAAAAGTAACCATACATTGATATTGATTCCAGATGTTAACCATACGGTTTAGCTTATCATCCTTACTCTCAATATTTATAATGCTCAATAAATCTTCCCAATACGTTTTAAGGTCTGCCAATGCGGCTTCGACCTTCTCAAGGGTATTAAATTTTTCCTGAATAGCCAAAGCAGGTTTTTTATTGATAATCCCTTTACTTTCCCACTTCTCCTCTTCAGGATTCTCGACATACCCCAATACAAAAATCAGATCTTTTGATTCACCCGGCTGTAATTCCACCTCAATATAATGCGATGCTATAGGCGACCAACCGTGAGCTTCAGAATTGCCAGGTTTTCCATTCAAAACAGCCTGTGGTTCTGAAAGTTCATTGTATAATCCAACAAAGCTTTCTCTGTCAGTATCAAAACCATTAATAGGTGTATTCACGCTATAAAAAGCGTAATGATTACGACGTTCTTTGTATTCTGTTTTATGATAGATTGTTGACCCTTCGATCTCAACCTCTCCAGTATTTAAATTACGCTGTAAGTTATTCTGATCGTCTTCGGCATTCCAAAGGCACCATTCCATAAAAGAGAAAAACTTTAGCTTTTTAGGCTGTTTTCCTTCATTTGTCAACTTCACATGATGTACTTCTGCCCACGTTTTTAATGGAATAAAAAAGGTGCTTTCTGCTTTAATGCCATTCTTAGCCCCCATTATTTTGGAGTAACTTAAACCATGACGACATTCATATTTATCTAAAGGTGTTTTTACTGGTTTCCATCCAGGACTCCAAATGGTGTCTTCATCTTTGATATAAAAATAGCGACCTCCATTGTCCATAGGCACATTATTATAACGATAGCGTGTTAACCTACGAAACTTGGCATCTTTATAAAAGGCATATCCTCCTGCTGTATTCGAAACTAAACCAAAAAAGTCCTCATTACCCAAATAATTAATCCAAGGAAAAGGTGTTTGTGGATTGGTGATTACGTATTCTTTATTTAGATCATCGAAATGTCCGTATTTCATACCTCTATTAATTAGTTTTATTTTATTTCTCTTTTAAGATTTCGAAATGGGCACTCAAAATAAAAGGTCCATACAAACTCATTCAAAATCTTTTGCTAAAGTAAAACTGATGTTAGAAACAAAAGTGTCTTAATGTTTCTGAAGGGTGTTCAAATGTTAATAATGATACATTTGAACTTATTATTGAAGAAATAGTCATATAAACTGAGCAAATTGGATCGAATTACTCAAAAAAACAGAGCACAGAAATTTCACTATTTATGAGCGTGACTTATAAAACTTAAAACAAAACGGGATAATTTACTCAAGTAATTAATCTATGAAAACAAGTTTCATTTATGATTATTAGATAATGCATCATAAAATACGTCAAAAAGTTTATTCATTTTAACGAAAAAATAGGGTTAAGCTAAACGCTTAACCCTATAAATTTCATTTATACACTTCCGAGATAGGAATAATATGCACCCTTAATACACAATTGTCTTTTATCGGAACATTAATCAAACCCATCTAAACTATTTCCCCTTCTCTTTTGCTTTTACATAAGCAGAAGGTAACATACCATACTCTTCTTTAAAATACTTACTAAAATAACGAGGACTATTAAAACCAACTTCATAAGCGACTTCAGCAATATTCATCTGACTTTTTTCGAGTAATTGTGCCCCTCTTTTTAATCGGATGATACGTATAAACTCGATGGGTGATTTTCCCGTGATTGATATCAATTTTTTATAAAGATAAACACGACTCATACCTAGTTCTTTACTCAAATCTTCAACGCTAAAACTAGCTTCGGCTATATTTTCTTCAACAAGAGCAACCGCTTTCTTAATTAATTTTTCATCCATCGACGTAATTTGCACTTCACTTGGATTTATATTTACTGTTTTTTGAAACTGCTTTTGCATCTTGCTTCTTTTCTTCAGCAAATTATTAATCCTTAACATCAACAAATCCATATTAAACGGTTTGGTAATATAATCATCAGCTCCAATTTCCAAGCCTTTTATTTTATCCTCATCAGCAATTCTTGCTGTCAATAAAATAATAGGTATATGCGAAGTACGTATATCTTTTCTAAGCATTTGACAAAGTTCTAATCCATCAACATTAGGCATCATCACATCACTAATAATTAAATCAGGCAATACATTATGAACGGTATCGTAACCAATTTGTCCATCTGCTGCCTCATAAACAATGAAGTCATCTTGCAAAGTTTCTTTCATAAATGTTCTAAAATCCAAATTATCTTCTACCAAAAGGATGACAGATTTCTCTTTTGCAGTAGTCTTTTGATCTTTTTCTGCTATGTATTCAATAGCGTGATCTTGTTCTTTATCCTCTATTACATTTTCTTCAGCATGCTCAATCGGAAGGCTCACAATAAATTTAGACCCAACACCTTCTTCACTTTCGACACAGATTGATCCATTATGCAATTGCACCATTTCACGAGCCAAGTTTAGACCAATACCACTTCCCGATAAACCAAGTTTTTTATTATTTTCAGACTGATAAAACCTTACAAATACCTTATCTATATCCTCCTTTTGTATTCCAACGCCTGTATCCGTAAGAGATATATCCACCATCTTTTTGTGTTCATCGACATTCACTTCAAGCGTTACAATTCCCTTCTCTTGCGTAAACTTCAAAGCATTCGATAATAAATTCATCATTACTTTCTGCAACTTGTCATCATCGAAATGAAACATGAATTGATCTAACTTATGACGAAAAACAAGCTCTATATTCTTCTTTATAAATCCTTCTCTAATATTTTCCAATACACCATCCAAGAAAGATATAATATTACCATAAGATGGATTATAACGCATTCCATGCAACTCTAATTTTCTAAAATCGAGCAACTGATTAACCAGATCTAACAAGCTTTTGGCATTACGATCCATCACCTCCAATAACTTTTTATTTTTAGACGATTCAACCCGAGCTAATAATCTTTGTAATGGAGTTATAATCAAAGTAAGAGGCGTTCTAAATTCATGACTCACATTGGTTAAAAATCGTAATTTCATTTCATCCATCTCATGATTTTGTTTCGCAAGTAATCTTTCTTGCTCTATAGCAAATTTGAGTTTTTCTTTGCGTTTCATTAAATATCGATAATACACAAACAATAAAATCACAATTAGCGCATAAATAACAAAGGCTAGTTTTGTTCCATAAAAAGGCGGTAAAACAGTAATATTTAATTGTGCATATTCTTCATTCCAAACACCATCTTCATAAGATACTTTAACCTTAAAAATATAATCTCCTGCACTCAAATTAGTATAAGTTACACTCGGTTTGTTATTATCTATTATCAACCATTTATCATTAAAACCTTCCAATTTGTACTTATACTTAATTTTATCTGAAATAATAAAATCAAGCGCTGCAAAACCAATTGAGAAAACATTCATTGATCGTTTTAATTCGATCTTATCTGAGAATATTATCGACTGATCCAAAAGTTTTACATTTCGCACTTCTAAATTGGGTGAAATACTTTGATTATAAACACGAAAATCAGTAAACACAAGCTTGGGTAATATTCTATTACTTTTAATATTTTTTGTCATAAACAGATTAAACCCATTTATTCCTCCAAATATTAATTCATTATTACTTGTTTTATAGCTTGCATTAGGATTAAACTCATTGGCCTGTAGACCATCTCCTTCTGTAAAGTTGGAAATTTGAAAAGAGTACTCATCATTCCTTGAAAATTTATTAACCCTGATTTGACTTAATCCAGAAGATTTGCTCACCCATATAGAATGAAACTCATCTTCTTCGATACAATTCATAATGTCTTCTGGTAATCCATCCTCATTAGTAAACAATTTTATAAATGAAGTTCGTGGATTAATCACAATTAATCCTTCATTGGAAGCAATCCATAACAAGCCTCTTGAATCTTCAAATAAACAATTAACTGACTTATGTATAAATTTGAAATGCGTATTATCATTAATTCCTGGAGGCCTCCTGTAAGATTGTTTTTTTGTATCATAAATGAATGTACCATATGCTGTTCCTACAAAAACATTACCATCAGCAAGCTTGCATAGATTAGAAATATGTTTAGTAGGAAGTATTAACTTACCTTTATTGGGTATTTCAAAGAAAGCATCCTTCTCTTTATTATAAATTTCAATTCCGCCTCCATTAGTACCTATCCATATATTAAGGTTATCATCCTCAATAACCGACCAAACATTATTACTTACTAATCCATCCAATGAATTAACACTAAATTGATATCGTTTAAAACGCTTACCATCAAAACGATTCACTCCTCCAGCATAAGTACCAATCCAAAGTTCATTATTGTGATCCACAAGTAAACTCATAACCACATTACTACTTATACTAGTTATATCATTTTCATTATGCTTATATGAAACATAAGTGTTCTTTTTTCTATCAAAATAAACCAAACCTCCGCCATTGGTTCCAATCCATAAATTACCTTTTGGGTCTTCTACAAAACAATTTACATCACTAAATGGCAAACTCTTTTTATCCGACAATAAGTTTCTGTAATGAGGAAATTTATTAATGTTTTCATGATAATAACTCAACCCATTTTTATTCGTTGCTGCCCATATGATATGATTATTATCCATAAACAAGTCGCTAACTGAATTATCTGCTATGCTTTTACTATTATCTGATTGATGATAAATTTTTGTTATTTCACCTGATTGTTTATTGATAATATTTATACCTCCATGATCCATCGCAATCCAAATCAATCCTTTATCATCCTGTATTATTTTATAAACAATATCACCAGACAAACTCAGTTTCTTAGTTTTACTTGAGTAGTTATTCCACTTACGATCCTTTGATGTAAAATGATAAACTCCATTATCATTACCATAAACCCATATATCTTTTTCATTATCTACAAATAAACCAGACACTAAACTTCCTCCTCCTATATTACCCAATAGATAATCATCTGTAAATTTCAGCTCATAAGTAGAATCATCATAACATTCTATAAGACCATTATTTAATAAGTAATAATACTCATGATTTGCATGAATAAAATCTAACACTTTAAAGTTCTCAACTCTGTTATTTGGAAATACACGATGCAATGTACTATCAACAGCGGTATATTTTAAAAAGTGGGACTCACTTCTTGGCTTTATCCAAACTTCTTTATTATTATCACAATATATTTTATCTGTAAAAGTAGGTTCCTTATTTAAGCCAAAATATTTATTTGCTTCTGCATAAAATCTTTCCTTATAAACATCATAAACGATATAACCTTTACTGGTTAAAATAACCAAATTACCTTTTACATCCTCTTGAATACCTTTAATATAATTATCTGGAATTGATGTTGAATCACTAGAATTATGCTTGTAATTTACAATTACGGAACCATCATATCGACTCAAACCTGCTCTAGTCCCAATCCAAATAAAACCATGTAGATCTTTATGCACACATGTAACCTGATTACTTACTAGGCCATCCTCATTATTAACTTGTAAAAAGGAATATTGCTTTTGAGCCTTAGAACCAAAATGCAACATAAATAGAACTATGACTATAACTATCGATTTATACATGATTTTATATTGACTGACAGGTAAATATTATTACTCACTAGTATGAATATACTTTTAGCGAGAAGTCGTATCGTTGTACGATAATAGGTTGTGAAAATACTATTTTATATTTATTTTTTGTTTAAAAACGATATTCTCTGATAAATTTATCATATCGTTTCTTGTCTCAATATTCCAATAGAAAGTATTTTATTCATTAAATACTAAACTATTCACAAACACATTCAAGTCGATGTTTTTACTTTTATTTGCATTTTACTATACTTTTAAAATTTTCCAATTCTTTTTTAGCACATTATAATTTGAACTTTCTTCATACACATAAACCAATTCTTCTTTTGTACCTGTATTGTTTAATGTCCATTTAAGATTTAAAGTTCTTTAGTTTACATCTATTTATTCGTGTAACTAGACATTTAAAATCTCAACTAAAAAATAAATTTTATTTTCTTCCAGAAAACATATTAAAATCATTATTATCAAGCTATTGCTTATTTCACAAAAAGAAATCACTTACGAACTGTCTAAAACACTTGCGTAGAGATCTTTTTTAACTTACATTTGCACCCGTTATCAAAACAGATAACAAGACTTATTGGAGAGATGGCAGAGTGTCGTCCCGAAAGCTTTCGGGAGCGGTAATCTTAAAAATCAATCTAAAAAAAAGGAGAGATGGCAGAGTGGTCGAATGCGGTAGTCTTGAAAACTATTGTGCGGCAACGTACCGGGGGTTCGAATCCCTCTCTCTCCGCAATTTAGGAATCATCCTAATCCAAAAGACTGTAAATCTACTGATTTACAGTCTTTTCTATTTTTACACAATTCATTCTAATACAAATAAAGTCAATAGGAAGGTGTACTCTCCGGTGAACAAATTTCAAAACCCACTCTGTTCACCAACACGCTCATAACAAATTGAACCAAAACGAATTAAATTTAATTAGCCTTGAAAATATAATTTGAAAGATGAGGATTTTTTATTAAATTTATGAAGCATCACTACTTAATTCTACGAATCCTATTAAATAAACATACCCTGTATGACCTAAAAAGATCATCGTATGAATACATTTTCAACACTAAACATTAGTTTTCTCATTCGAAAAAACAGATCTAATAAGCTTGGAGAAGCCCCTATTTACATTCGTTTTTCCATAAATAATGAACGCGTTGAAATCTCTACAGGTAGATCTATTAATCCTCAAAACTGGGATAGCAAGCTAAATAAAGCTATAACTAAGAAGAAAGGCGCTGGACAACTCAATAAATTCCTGGAGGTCCTAAAAAATAGCATTTATGACCACCACACAGAGATAGTTAAAAATGGTGATCTAATCTCTGCAAAGAAATTAAAAGCTCGATTCTTAGGTATTGAGGAAAACAAAAGAACCTTAATCCAGGTTTTTGAATATCACAACAATCAAATAAAAGAATTGCAAGGTATCTCATTTGCTGAAGCAACGGTAAAAAGATATATCACGACACTTGATCATGTTAAGAGATTTCTTAAACATCAATACAAGTTAAATGACATTCCATTATCACGCCTCAAATATTCTTTTATTATTGACTTTGAGCACTACTTTAAAACAGTTAGAAAATGCAATAATAACACCACATATAAATATTTGAAAAATTTGCGCAAAATAATCAATTTAGCCATCAGAAATGAGTGGTTAGATAAAGATCCTTTTGCAAAGTATCAAACTAAGTTAGTGGAAGTGAAAAGAGGATTTCTCAATAAAGATGAATTACTCAGTCTTGAAAATTTAAAATTAGCTTTCCCTCGCCTTAGTGTTGTGAGAGATATTTTTGTTTTCTCATGTTATACGGGTCTTGCTTATATAGATGTTGCAAACCTTACTAAAGAAAATATCCGAATTGGGATAGATGGCAATCTATGGATTTTATTGGAACGTGAAAGAACAAAAACACCATCGAATATCCCGATACTACCGCAGGCTCACGACTTAATAAAAAAATATGCTGATCATCCAGCAAAGAAAACTGAGCAGCACATATTCCCAAGTTTTAGCAATCAGAGACTAAATGCTTATTTAAAAGAATTAGCAGACCTGGCATCAATTGACAAAAACTTAACCTTTCATATTGCCAGACATACTTTTGCTACAACTATTACCCTTGCTAATGGAGTCCCAATTGAATCGATTAGTTCAATGCTTGGTCATAAGAATATTCGTACGACTCAAATCTATTCAAAAGTCGTTAATGAAAAAGTCAGTAAAGACATGAGTAAACTTAAAAGGAAACTTCGATAAAAGAGGAATACCTCACAAAATGCGTAAGTAAAGTTATTCTGATTTTTATTGGAGCCCTTACTTAGCTCAAGAGAAAAATCGGAAATAACTTTAAGTTCATGATTATATCGTAAATGATATGCATGTCGCACTCTTCTCCTCCACTTTCTTCTCATTGTAAAGGAAAGCAGTCTCGGTACTAGTCGTTTGAAGAATCACAATGACCATAGGAAGGACTTTTATCTTTATTCTATTATATCTACATAATTCTGCAAAACAGAAAAGCAATTTCGAAGTTCTTGCAAGACCTGCATAAAAATTTCACGATCCGAAGTTGTGAATTGATAAACCTGTTGGGCATTGATATTTCTAGCAAGCTGATTAATATTTACACCTATTTTATTAAGGTCATAGTCCAGTTTTTTGGTAATCATTACAAACTCATCACTCACCTCGATTTTCCGGATCTCCCTTTTCTTAACCAATTTTGCCCTGCAAAAATCACTTAGGGTTCTATAGCCTTCCCTCTGAGATCTTTTTAATAGCAATCTCTTTTCCAGTTCCGTCAAACGAATCCGAACCCCTTCTCCCAATTTATCCTGATCAACTGTTTTAGGTCTCATATCTTTTCATTTATTAGCCTTCGCAGAATCAAGCTTCTCATCTCCGATGAAAGTCCCTGCTGGAAAGCACAAACGTTTTTGTGGAACAAAAACACATCTTGCATACCCCTCTTTAAAGTATAAGTAAGATCAAAGTTCAATAATTTAAACAAGATAATTTCCCAAGTTGGGAACAACTTGGGTGTTTTTTATTGATTAACTACAAATACTTTAAAAGGGAAATAAATTGTTTTAAATAAGATTGACATCTAAATTTTCTTGTAAAACCTAAGTCATAATTAAACTATTCCCTTTCAATTAAATTTGTTGTTCATAACTTTAAAAGAAGAGAAAAAAGATTCAAAAAAAGAAAAGAAAGTCTTTACAAAGCCAGGAGTAGAATAAAACACAAGGCTACCGAAAACTATGCCTTATAAAATAATCATAAACCGATTGCCAATATGAAAAGCCTACTACATCTAAAATATAGACATAATCAGAATAATTACTTAACGTATAAATCGCCAAATTTGCAATTAAAGACCTTAATAAACCAATCTCGTTTACTCATTTTGAGAATTTATGAGCGACCTCAACCACATTGTATTTTCCTTATCGGTATTTATTAAAATACAACTTTACTTTTCCAATTGACAATAGAGGTTCTATCCCAATAATAATTAACCTTCTTCACTTTATTTTTGGTCCAATAACCAGTTGCATCACCACTCCCCGGAAAAATCCACTCTATTTTATTGTCAATACTCCACATAATAATCCATGGATAATTTCAATCACATTTCACCATACTTTTAATATCACACTCAGCCCACTCCACAAAACTATGTCCATAGCCTTTGATTATATCTTCTTCTGATTCCTAATTATAGCTATTCCTTTCATATTTAGCATTTTGCCTCACAAAACACTTTTCCCTAAACTAAAAAAACCTGCTGAGATCGAATCCCAACAGGTTATAATATCTATAATAAAAAATACACTCTTATTTTTTACAATTCAATCTTTATTGCAAATGCAAAATCTCCTGGCTTTTCTTTTGGTAATTCAACCGACAATCCATTTTTAGTTAATTCCCACTTCAATTCTTCGCCAGTTGTTAACATGCTAACCTTTTTAATCTCTTTTATTAAAAGATTTTCTTTTTTAGCTAAGCTATGAATCATCATTTTATCTTTTGGCCAATCCAAAGCAATTGCATATAAATTTCCATCCTTAGTCGAGAAACGAATATCTTCTGCAACAGCATCTTTATTCTTATCCTCACTTAAATGACCTTCTTTAATTTCCTGAGGTCCTTCTCCATATACTTTCCAAGGACGAGTATCATAAATAGCTTCACCATTCGCTTTTAGCCATTGACCCATTTCTAACAAACGGGTTTTTACACCTTCTGGTATCACACCATCAGCCTGTGGAGTCACATTCAATAATACAGCTCCATTTTTACTCACTACATCAACCAAAAAGTCGATTAACCTGTTAGTCGATTTATATTTTGGATCGGAAATATCACACCAGGCTTTCCAATCTATTGAATCATCAGTTAACCATGGAAATTCTTTTTTCTCTTTCATACGAGAACGTTCCAAATCCAATACGGCAGTACCTTCAGCTAGATCATGAAATTTATAAGTACAAACTACTTCTCGTCCCCAATCTTGTGCTTTATTGTAATAATTCGCTAAAAATTGCTTGCGATATGACTCTTCAATAATATCCATTTTATTATCAAACCAAATAATATCTGGTTGATAGTTGTCCATTAATTCATTCAATCTATTCAACCACTCCTTATGAAATTCCTTTTTGGGAGGATTTGGATAATCACCTGTTGCCATTACAAATGATCCTTCAGGAACATAAGGTCCATATAGTCCTGCATATCTAGAATCACTAGCATCGGTACTTTTATCCCAAGTTGGATACCAAGCATACAACCAATGACGATGATAAGTCACTATAAACTTCATTCCTTGCTTGCGAACCGCTTTTTCCATTTCACCTACGATATCTCGCTTAGGTCCCATATCTTTCGCATCCCATTTAGTCAACTTACTATCCCACATCGCAAATCCATCGGCATGTTCAGCAACTGGCCCAGCAAACTGAGCTCCAGCATCTTTAAATAGTTTGGCCCACTCGTCAGCATCAAATTTTTCAGCGGTAAACATTGGGATAAAATCCTTGTACCCAAATTCTTTCAAATCCCCATAAGTGTCTTCATGATACTTGCGAATAGGGCTATCTTTCTGATACATACGCATAGAGTACCATTCCGTTTCATGTGCGGGTACCGAATAAGGACCCCAATGAGAGTAGATTCCAAACTTAGTGTTCAACCACCACTCTGGTACTTTATACTGTTTCAACGATTCCCAATCTGCCGTATATTCGGTTTTTACGACTGGCTTTTCTGTTTCAGTCTTTGCTTTCTTTGGTTTCGAATTGCAAGAAAATAGTGCTATTGCGAAAAGAATTAATAGATAGTTTTTCATTATTTATAGTAATTTGTTTCGAGATTTAAGTTTAATAAATGCAATGCCACTCTGTTAATTTAACACTTTTATAAATTGATAAGTCTATTTTTGTGGCTTATTAAATTGAAACATTTGCTCTCTAAGTCCTTCTAATTCATCCCAAAGGTGTTCTTCTTCTGGCAAACTTCATTTTTCACTTTACAAAAGCGCTATACACGTTACAATAAGCTTTGTACAAATAAGTCTTTCCTTACTAAAATCATTTTTATAATAATCCGATTACTTATCCCAATACTCGTCAACAATTTTCTTAATGTGAGGATATTTTTCATCAGTATCACCAATCTCTTCACGTTGCTGCTTCAACTTCTCTTTCATCATTTTTTTCACCTCTGTATATTTTGGATCATCATATACATTATTCATCTCCTTTGGATCTTTTTTCATATCGTATAATTCCCATGCTGGAGGAGTGTGTCTTGTAAAATCATTTCCCCAAGACGCTTTATTCCATACTGCACCTGGCTTATCAGTGTCCACCCAATATCTACCATAAAAGAAAATCAATTTATAATCTTTAGTTCGAATCCCAAAATGTGCAGGATTTGCATGACGATGAGCCATGTGCATCCAATATCTATAATAAGTAGCATCGCGCCAATTTTCTGGTTCTTTACCCGTTTCTAAAATAGATTTGAAACTTTTCCCTTGCATGTATTCAGGAGTTTTCCCTCCTGCCAATTCAATTAAAGTAGGAGCAAAATCGGTATTATTTATAAGAGCATCCGTTCTTTGTCCAGCTTTAATTCCTTCAGGATAATGAACAATAAAAGGCATTCTCATCGATTCATCGTACATCCAACGTTTGTCGATATAATCATGCTCTCCTAACATAAAACCCTGATCACCAGTATAAACAATAATGGTATTTTCCCACATGCCCTCTTTCTTCAAATAATCGAACAAACGAGCTAAGTTATCATCTACACCTTTCACACATCTTAAATATCTCTTAATATATTCCTGATAAGTCAATTTAGTATACTCAGGATCTGGAATATTTTGATCGATTCCCATATGCATACCCATATTACGTATCGTATTGCGATGAGACACCGATGATCCAATAATATGAATCAAAGAATCATTAACTCCACGAGTAGCAACAGAACCATTATTTTTATTATCGTACAAACTTGCTGGTTCTGGCATGAAAGTATCCTCCAAATAATCTTTATATCTGGGAGCAAACTCAAACATATCATGAGGCGCTTTATAATGATGCATCAAAAAGAATGGCTTAGTCTTATCCCTATTTTTCAACCAATCTAATGTAATATCTGTAATCACATCCGTACTGTAACCTTCTGTTTTAATCGTTTTAGTTTGCTTCGTTGTAGGAAATTCATACTTCATCCCTTTTTCAATAAATACCGGGTTAAAGTATTCTCCTTGCCCGTAATGACCAACAAGTACTTTATAATAATCAAATGAAGACGGCTCATCATGCAAATGCCATTTACCAATCATAGCAGTTTCATAACCTAACTTATTCAATTCCTGAGGTAAATATTGTCTATCTCCAATTTCACCTTCCAAATCGAGTACACCATTTACATTACTGTATTGACCAGAAATGATACATGCTCTACTTGGAGTACAAATAGCATTAGTCACGTAGCAATTGTCAAATATCATCCCCTCTTTTGCAAAAGCATCAATTGTTGGGGTTGGATTAAGAGAAGCCAAACGACTCCCATAAATACCAAATCCTTGAGTCGTATGATCATCCGACATGATATAAATGATGTTTGGTTTTTGCTTCACTTCCGGTTGGGAACAGGAAACGGAGATTAGGCTTAATACGGCCAATGAGATTCCAATTAGATTTCTTTTCATTACTTTTTTTTACTTTTAAAGTTTTCTGTATAGTAAATAGAATGCTTTTCATTCTACTAAATCTTATCAAGATTTCTAAATTCAGATAATGATTATATTATCTCGTTTAAATAAATTTATCAATCATTAAAAGTAAACTATATAAAACAAAAACAGGTTAAGAAAAAATACGATAAAGGGGGGGGGAAATCAATTTAAATCAAAATAAAACAGTAAATAGATATAAACTAAACGATACAAAAAGCTTTTAAAATAAGAATACCAGCTATAAACTCCCTCTCTTGTAAAACACTAAATAACTATAATACTGATCCTTACTAGTTGTAACCATAACTAAGATATCGTATTGCCGATGCATAATATCATGCCAGAAAGTTAAAAATGTATAGTTCAATTTTGAACCCCCTTATTTTCAACCAAAACATCCCCAGACTTACATCTTGTAAATTGTATTTTTGTATTCAGTTTTATTCAGTTTTATTCAGCCTATAAAGCAAATTTTACGAATCTGAAATTAATAAAACCTTATTGATATGAAAAAAACAGCACTTGCTATTGTATTGGCATTTTTAACTTTCTCTGGGATTTCTCAGAAAAAAGAAAAACCTAATGTAATAATTATTCTTTCCGACGATCAAGGATTTGGTGATGTTGGATTTAATGGTTGTACCGATATTCCCACTCCAAATTTAGATCAATTAGCAAATAGTGGAGTTATTTTCACACAAGGATATGCTTCTCATCCCTACTGCAGCCCGAGTAGAGCTGGATTACTTACCGGACGCTATCAACAAAGATTCGGACATGAAAATAATTTGCCTTACACCGATGCTAAAGTAGACGATGGACTTCCATTAACGGAGTTAATGCTTTCAGAATTATTACAAAAAAATGATTACCAAACTTGTGCCATTGGAAAATGGCATTTAGGAGATTCAATTCAATTTTGGCCTAACAACCGAGGATTTGATGACTGGTTTGGATTCTGGGGTGGTGGAATGAACTACTGGGGAGACACAGGAAAAAAACCAGCAACAGCAGGAGTTCTTCGAGATGGAAAAGTTGTTCCACGATCAGAAATAACGTACCTGACAGATGATTTTACAAACGCGGCCATAGAGTATATTGATGAATACAATAAAGAAAAGAAACCATTCTTTATGTACCTGGCCTACAATGCTCCTCACGCTCCTGTTCAGGCAACTAAGCAATACACCGATAAAGTAAAACACATTGAAGATGGAAAACGTGCTGCTTATGCCGCGATGGTTGTAGGCATGGATGCTGGAATTGGAAAAGTAATTGCAAAATTAAAAGAAACAGGCGAGTACGATAATACATTGATCTTCTTTTACAGTGATAATGGGGTCATTTAGGTGGAGCGAGCAGTGCTCCTTACCGTGGACATAAAGGAATGTTGTTCGAAGGAGGTATTCATATCCCTTTTCTTGTTTCATGGCCTGGTAAAGTAGAAGCAAATAAGAAATACAACAAAACCATTTCAGCATTGGATATTTACCCAACTATATTGGCCGCTACAGACATTAAGTATCCAAATCCAGAAAAATTAGATGGAGTCAACCTTCTACCTTACCTAAATGGTGAAAATAAAAAAGCACCCCACAAAGTATTGTTCTGGAGATATTCTGAAGGTGCTGGATATGCTGTTCGTAAAGGAAAATATAAAATGGTAATGTCTGGTTATAAAAAAGAATTCTTTTTGTTCGACATTAAAAATGATCCATATGAACATACCGATTTAAGTTCTGAACTCCCCAAAAAATTAGCTGAACTTAAAGGTTTGTATGCTGAATGGAACAAAGAAACAGTTCCTGCATTGTGGCAAGATCCACACGCTCAGAATCTTTCGAAAGAAGAGAAAAAACGTCAGAATTACATAGATGCTGCCACAAGAGGTGAACGCAAATCAAAATAATCCTTTATTTCTAAGATACTTGCAACAAGAAATACTTATACTTTATATTTATTTCTTGTTGTTTTTTTTGTTTTTACTTAGATCCAGATTCAATTTTCATCAATAAATATATTGACATAAAAAATGGTAAAACGAACACTTTCCGAATACAATTTATCAATATTCGGCGTTTTAATAATCGGGTTTCCTTAGCAAGCTAAATCCCCATAGCCCTCATAATCGGTCATTATTAAAATCACATTTGGTTTTTCAACAGGAGTTTCCGATTGATAGCTCCAAGTGAGTAGAACAATAGTAAGAGCTTTAAAGAAGTTATCTATTTACATAATATTGAAATCTAACCTATTAATTATCAATACTTAAAAAACAGTTTCTACCGTTTTCAATTTTAATTTAAAAGTATATTTTGCCTGAACACAATATGGTTTCTTATTTTTAAAATTGTCCATTTCAATTTCCAAATTATTGTTTCCATATCCTGCATATACAGCAACTTTTTTCTTATGCAAAACATTTCCATCTTGGTCTAAAAATAAAAATTCAATCTTTCTATTTCGATTCGCTTTATAGGTAAAATCAACAAGTAAAGAAGTGTCTATATTTTTCACCTCAAGTTTTATATTTTCAGTATATATCGGCTCTTTATAAGTCAATTTCATTTTTTTGTCCACCTTCACAAGTTCATAGGATCTTATCCAATCGTAAAAGGCCGTATTTATTTCGTCGTTAAGTAAATCTTCTTTTAGAGGAGCTGGTTGCCAATTGTAAGTTTCGGTTACCATATTTATTTTCATCGGTCTATCAAATGGACGAGATGATATATCAGTACAAACCATTACCGTATCGAAAAGCTGATTATCGGCATAGTACATAACTTCGTTAGCATTTTTCCACCAAGCTCCGTAGGTATGAAACTCATCAGAAACTTCTGAGTTTAGAGTCGCGCCAGTTCCCTTCGACATAAATGTTTCTTTCTTTTCACCCGGTTTCACATATCTAAAATGTGTATTTGAATTCATTCCATTTCTAAACTTCTTATGAACGGTTCCTCCTCCAATACATTCCTGAATATCTAGTTCTTGGCTATAGGAATCTCTTGTATCTTCAGTATCTGCGTAAGGCACTTTTGCATTAGACATCCAAAAAGTAGTAGACATAGCAATTTTAGATGCTTTTGCACGACACTCATAATAGCCATAATACGCATTCGAAGATTTAGAAGATACCGCTCCACCATAAATCGTAAAATCATTAACAGGCTTATCCAACACACCACTTTTAATCTCCAGATTTCCATTTTTCACTGATATGGCTTCTGGAATAAACATGGCAGGAGCTCTTCCCTCCCATCCATTAAAAGTATCGTACCATTTTTTAGAATTCAACTTGTTTCCATTGAATTCGTCTGAAAAAATTCCATTCACCACCCAACGAAATCCTTTAGGAGGAATTGGTGGATCAGCAAAAATTTGTGTCGTTAAAAATACAAGCAGAAATAGAAGTGGATATTTTTGATTCATAGTACAAAGAATATAATAATGTTTAGAAAACAATATTACAATCTCTTCCCCATAATCCATAAATAAAATATACACTTATAAGGGGGCATTTAATTACATTTTTCCTTATAAATACACAAATGCCCCCTACAATTGGAACGAAACAATCTGCTCCTTTCAAAAAGTTCAAACTATTTTTACTGATAATTAATTTAATCGAATTATTTAGGAAAACTCAAACTAATATAATCACATGAAAAATTTACTGATGGCATTTATGTGCCTCTCGTTTATGGTTTCTCAAGCCCAAGAAAAAAAGAAAGACTGGGAGAACGAAACCATTTTTGGAATTAATAAAATGCAGGGTCGGGCTACCACTTACTCGTACAAAAATACCGCTGATGCATTACATGGAGATAGAACCAAATCTGCCATGCAATTGCTAAATGGAATGTGGAAATTCCATTACTCTAATAAAGTGGATAATCGCCCTACCGATTTCTATAAAACCGAATTCGATGCCAGCAATTGGAATGAAATAGAAGTTCCTTCGAATTGGGAATTAAAAGGCTACGGAAAACCAATTTATGTGAATGCAGATTTTCAGGTAAACTTAAAACCACCACATTATCCTTGGGGAAATGAAGTTGGATCGTACATTACCAATTTTAATTGGAATCCAGATTGGAATGATCAGCAAGTTATCTTGCACTTTGGTGGCGTAACATCAGCTTTTTACGTTTGGGTTAATGGTAAAAAAGTTGGATACAGCGAAGATAGTTGCTTACCTGCCGAATTCGATATTACTGAGTATCTGAAAGAAGGAAAAAACACACTGGCTCTAGAAGTTTACAGATGGTCAACAGGAAGTTTTCTAGAAGATCAGGATCATTGGCGATTAAGTGGTATTCATAGAGAAGTAATGATTCTAAGCCAGCCTAAAGTTGCCATTAACGACTTCTTTGTAAGAACTAAATTCGATTCAAATCTAGAAGATGCTTTACTACAAATTAGACCTCGATTATCGGCCATCGACAATGCAAATTACCAGAATCTTAGTGTAGAAGCAAGCTTATACGATGCAAAAGGCAAGAAAGTAATGAATCCTATTGCTGTGAGCGCAAATAAAATCATGAATGAGTATTATCCTCAACGCGATAATGTCTACTTCGGATTATTAGAACAAAATATTGAAAGTCCAATAAAATGGTCTGCAGAGAATCCATACCTCTACACTCTTATTCTAAATCTAAAAGATAAAGATGGGAAAGAATTAGACACTCGCTCTCAGAAAGTTGGATTTAAAGATGTTACGATCGATGGAAATGTAATGTTAATAAACGGCGAGAAAGTAAAACTTTACGGTGTTAACCGTCACGATCATGATCAAACAGGCGGAAAAGTAATTTCTCGTGCTGAGATGGAAAAGGATGTTCAGTTACTAAAGCAGTATAATTTTAATGCAGTGCGTACTTCACATTATCCTAACGATCCATATTTCTACGAATTATGTGACCAATACGGTATTTACGTGATGGACGAAGCCAATGTGGAAACTCACTCAACAAGAGGTTTACTTTCGAACCAGCCAACTTGGGCTGGTGCTTTTGTCGATCGTGCAATTAGAATGGTGGAAAGAGATAAAAATCACGCAAGTATTATTTCATGGTCTTTAGGAAACGAGTCTGGTTGTGGACCAAACCATGCAGCAATGGCAGCTTGGATAAAAGATTACGATCCTACGCGTTTTGTTCACTACGAAGGAGCTCAAGGAGATCCAAATCATGCAAAATATATTCCATTAGGAAAAAAATGGAACAAGAATCATATCATCAACATGGCAAACCCAACCGATCCTGCTTATGTAGATGTTATTAGTAGAATGTATCCATCATTGGCGCAATTAGAAACTATGGCAACAAATCCATACATCAAACGCCCAATTATGCCTTGCGAGTACGCACATGCAATGGGAAATTCTCTTGGAAACATGACTGAATATTGGGATCTGATTCACAAATATGATAACCTAATGGGTGCCTTTATTTGGGATTGGATTGATCAGGGAATCTTACAACAAGATGAAAATGGAAAAGACTACTATGCCGTTGGTGGTGATTTTGGAGATAAAGTAAATGCTGGCAACTTCTGTTTGAATGGAATTATTGCATCGGACCGTACTCCAAAACCTGAAATTGAAGAGTGCAAATACGTATACCAACCTGTTACTTTTAAAGCAGTAGACCTAAACCAAGGATTAATTCGAATTCACAATCGCCAATGGTTTACAAATACCTCTGCAAACAAATTCCAATGGGAACTTTGGCAAGACGGAAAGAAAATCCAACAAGCTAATTTACCAATATTGATAATTAACCCAGGAGAATCGCAAGAAGTAAAAATTCCTTTTAAAACACCAAAACTGGTTCCTGGTGCTGAATACTGGTTGCGCTTAAGCATGAAAAGCACTCAAGCAACTCTTTGGGCAGCTAAAGGATTTGAAAGCGCCAAACAGCAATTCAAGCTTCCAATTGGCATTGATAAGAAAGTATCTTCAAAAAGCAATCTTCCTGAGATATCAGAAAAAAGTGAAAATGGAATGCTAACTCTTTCCAATAAAAACTTCGTTCTAAAAATTTCTGAAGCTAATGGTTACATTCAGCAGTTTACATCAAAAGGAAATACTACAATTGATGGTGCGATGACACCAAACTTCTGGAGACCTAAAACAGATAATGACGAACGTGGCTGGAGACCAGAAAAACAGTCTGCCTTTTGGAAAACTGCTGCTCAAAATCTTAAGCTAACTTCTTTTAATGTGGTAAAAACTCAAAATGGAGCAATAAGTGTTTCTTCTGTTTTAAAAATTGAAGACAAACTTAATTTGAAGCTAAAATATACTGTTACTGGCGATGGTTCCGTAAAAGTAGATTACAGTCTAAATGCAGATAAATCTCTACCTAAACTATTAAGAGTTGGACTAAGTACAAAAGTGCCTGTAAATTACTCAAAAATGAGCTATTATGGGAAAGGGCCATGGGAGAACTATAGTGATCGCTCTGAAGCTGCCGAGGTGAATATTTACAAAGGAAATGTAGCTGATTTTGTATTTGAATATGCACAACCTCAAGAATGCAGTAACAGAACTGAAGTGAGATGGTTAAAACTACAAAATAGTAAAGGTGCAGGTGTACAATTTAAAGGCGAACAAGCGTTAAGTACATCCGTTTGGCCTTGGACTGCTGAATCTTTAGAATCAGTAAGACACACCAACGAATTGAAGAAAGAGAATTTCTATACTCTAAATATCGATTTGATTCAAACAGGAGTTGGTGGTGCAGATTCTTGGTCTCCAAAATCGGAGCCAATTGAAAAATACCAAATCCATTCAGGAAAATATAGTTATTCTTTTAGAATCTCACCTCTGAAATAACATCATACTCTACGTAGTATAATTTTAAATTGGGCGTTGTTTTTTTCAACGCCCTTTTTATGCACTATCTGCATCAAAATAATGATAAAAAGGATCTTTCTTAAAAAGATAGTTCTGACATGCGAGAGGAGTTATTACATCCACAAGGATAGTGAGTTAAGACATAAGAAGTTTAATAATTTATATCTTAGAAAATAGAACAAGAGAGACGAAAATTCAGTAGAGTTTAGATTGAATACTGTTTAGTTAAGCTATTCTAAAGCAAACATAAAAGAACCAGATCATGAACTCGAAGTACGTCCAGAACTTATTTATCACTGGCGTAGTGAGTTTGCAAGCTATCCAGGAACAAGTTTCCTTGGCAATGGTAAGCCAAAGCTGACAGAAGAGGAATCTGAACTATTCAGGTTAAAGAAAGAACTTGCTGAGGCAATAATTGAGCGAGATATATTAAAAAAAAGCAGTTCACAGCGTATAAAACCTCACTAACTCAAACAAATACAACTGTCTGTAAACAAACCCCAATCATTCTCTAAATCTTATATACCCATCTTAATTTAAGATATTTCCCCTAATATATAATTGAATGATCGCAACAGTTAATAAAAATTTACAACCGCAGGCAAAATACTTGAAACATACGAATTAAAAATTAACAACTACTATAAAACCTGTTTGCTATATTCATTTGTAACAAAAAAGAGGTGCCCTAAGACACCTCTTTACACAACTTAACCAAGTTAATATTAAACGAACAACAAATCACATTATTTCATCTCAATTTCAAATGCACATGCATAATTTGCATTAGCATTCACTTCTGCTTTAATTTTAAGTCCAGCCTCTTCAACTTGCCATTCACAAGCTTTATCCATTCCTAACATCTTTACAGATTTTATTTCTCCTTTGCAAAGATCACTCCCTTTAGCAAAAGATTTTACCTTGTATTCACCATTTTTAGCGATATCCATAGCAATAACATATATTTTACCATCCTTTTGGGTAAATCTAAAATCATCAGCAGTAAGGTTTTTGTTTTTCCCTTCGGTATGATGCCCTGTTTTTACTTCAGTAGGTCCTTCACCAAAAATTGTCCATGGACGAGTACCATAAATGGCATCCCCATTAACACTCAACCACTTACCCATTTCAAGCAAAATATCTGCTTGATCTTGAGGAATTGTCCCATCAGCTTTTGGTCCAACATTAAGAAGCAGATTACCATTCTTACTTACAATATCAATCAAATCATCAATAAGAGTATTTGCATCTTTAGAATTCCAATCGGTAGTATAACACCAGCTATTTTTTCCAATAGAAGTATCTGTTTGCCAAGGAAATTTACGAATATCAGCCATCTTTCCTCGTTCTATATCCAACACATTAGACCCTGCAGGAAAAGTTTCGTGCTTAAAGTTCTTTGTTTGCAAAACCACATCTTTATTCCATTCAATTCCTTTATTGTAATAATAAGCTGCCAATTTCGCATGATATGGTACAAACTCATCATGATCTAAAACAAAATCAAACCAAAGAATATCAGGCTGATAATTGTCAATAATATCCTTTGTTCTATTCCACCATAAATCAAGAAATTTTTGATCCGCTGGAGCATAATGATCATGTGCTCGTGCATATAAATCAGCATATTGAGGATCTGCTGTATCAAATCCTTCTTTATGAGTATAATAATTCCAATTGAAAGCAAAATGAGAAGAAGCTCCCAAATACAAGCCTGCATCTTTTGTTGCTTTCGACATTTCACCTAGAATATCCCGCTTAGGGCCCATATCGACAGAATTCCAACGAGTATAATGTGACTTATACATCGCAAAACCATCGTGATGCTCAGCTACTGGAACAACATATTTGGCTCCTGCTTTTTTGAATAAATCGACCCATTCAGCCGCATTAAATTTTTCTGCTTTAAACATTGGGATAAAATCTTTGTAACCGAATTCACCAAGGTTTCCATATTTCTCAACATGATGTTTATTAACATCGGTTCCCTTATTATCCTGTAGTTTTCCTATTGGACTCCACGTTAATGAATCCATATACATTAAGCGTGGATACCATTCAGATTTATAAGCTGGTACACTATAAGGGCCCCAGTGTATAAAAATCCCAAGTTTTGCATCTCTGAACCAGTCTGGAGTTTGATATTTGGCTAAGGAATTCCAATTCTCCTCAAAAGGCTCGCTATTTACCATCGTGGAATCTTTACTATTCACACAGGAAGCAAATAGTGATCCTACCAACAACATACTTATTGCAAGTTTTTTCATCTGTTTTTGTTAATTTCAAGTTTTAACAATCTGTGTTTAGAATAAAAAATCAACCTATTTTACTCTCGACCAAATTGTTTGATAATTATAAAAGTGTATTTAAGATCGCATTACAAAAATACACGATGCAAATCACTATCATAGACATAAACTATGACCATTAAGGGCAATGGCATTAAGTTAGTGTCTAAACTACTGATATATAAACGTTGTTGGGTTTTACTTTTGCTTTATATGTGATGTTTCGTTCGAATTTTCTGTTAGGTCTTATGGGTACTGACTCCTTAGAAACTGACAAAATTATATTACACAGCACTTCAAACCTATTGTCTATATCCAAGTAAATCTTTACTATACACTGTTTTAACTTTGACAGCAATGCCCTTTTATTACATTTATATTTTAGCTTCTTAGCTTTTCTGTTTGATCGTTCATCAATTTCTGGTTTACAAGTCATCATTGCCATATTATAGGATAAAATATTAGCATAGAATTCCTGTCTTATTGAGTTTGTTTTTTTTCCAACAAAATTCTCGATGCATAATGCATATTTTACATCCTTAAATTGTTCTTCGACTCCCCATCGTTGATTATATAGTGATTTAAGTTCTGATTTAGGAAATTTAAGCATATCAACTAAAGATGTAGCCAAATACTCCATTTCCCCAGAATCTAATAATATCTTCGTTAATCGAACCTTAAAGTTTTCATCATCAATAGTTATTTCTGTTACAATATCATTCTCGGTACTAGCAATAAAATCCATTATCATTTTACTTGCATGTGATTGTAAGCGAAAGCAAAAATGATTCTCAGTTAAACAAACGGATTTGAAAAAATCTCTTGAGAAATACCCTCTATCAAATAGCAGAAGGTTATTTTTACCTAAATTATCAAACATATACTCAGCCTGTTGCATTTCATTTTCCTTGTATCTGCCAATAATAGCATCGACACAAATATTATTTAACACATCAGTCGCAAAAGAGACTTTCGCCTTTATCCACTTGCCTTTTTTAGAAAGAACATTTTCACCAAATTCTTTAATTGTTTCTCTTGTTTTTGGCAAAGTGAATACAGACCCATCTATTGCAATTAAGCGTAAGCCATGATATGTCTCAAAATCAAATCCCGAATAAAAATATTTAACAACTCTTTCGAAAATGTATTGAAATGCTGTATAATTTATTTTATCTCGACATTGACTAAAGGCAGATGCCGTAATTTGCCTGATTTCTGATGGTACATTATACATCTCACTAAAGAACTTATCTGCACTAGATTGAGTTCTTTCGTTTATAAAACTACTGATGAATAGAAAAGCAGTTTTAAATGTCCAAATTCTATCTCGTGTAAAATATTTAGATTGGGTTTTATGTTGTGAGATGAAACCTTCATCTTCTAAGAAATTTAATACAAAATCAAATAATTTTGATCTTGTCATGATTGTCTAACTTCGTCACGCAAGTGATTGTTTTTCAATTTAATACATTAGTAAATATAATCATAATTTGACTAAAAAACAAACAATATGCTGATAATCAACAGTCTACATCTTAACTTAATGCCATTACTTCTGAAGGAGAGGGGATTGCAAAAAGATAAGATAAGATAAGATCAAGCTCCCCTTCTACTTCAGGAAAAAGGGTTGGGGGGATGAGGTTAAGCAAAATCACTTTTTTTAGTGAAGTAATTAGGATGCACTTAATCAGATAGTTTTACAAGACAAAAAAAAGCCATCCGCAATTGAGAGATCTCAAGGGATGGCTTTTTATTTTTTTATCTTCTAAGTAGAAGAGGTAATTTTATTTAGGCTAGCATGAAATTTCCGCAAGCTACGACTACAATACCAACTGCCATAACAGCTAATCCACTGTACATCCAATTTTTACTTTTAGAGCTCGCATTTTTCCATTCTCCTGTAAATACACCAAGTAGATTGGCCACCATAATACAACTGGTTTGAAAAATTGCAAAGCCGACTGATGTTCCCAGTGCTCCTAGTTTATAGGCACCCAAACCATAAATAATTAGGGAGGCACAATAAACCAATGCCATAATCAAAATCAGAAAAAGATTTTTTGAACTTCCTTGAGCTTTAAATTGTCCCCAAGTTTTGTTTTTTGAAAGTTGATAAGAAAAGTAAATCACTGTAGCTATACCACTACCAATAAAGGAA
Organism: Ancylomarina sp. 16SWW S1-10-2; assembly: GCF_009669305.1. Classification (GTDB taxonomy): domain Bacteria; phylum Bacteroidota; class Bacteroidia; order Bacteroidales; family Marinifilaceae; genus Ancylomarina. The sequence continues at coordinate 171,938 of NZ_SADB01000003.1, read as the reverse complement.
GGTAGCATAACGGCAATTCTTGCAACCCATGGAGCATTTCCAAATTGCTCTTGCGAAATAGCACCAATGTGTCCAATATTGTCAGCCACATGATAGGCTAGGTTAAAACCGGCAGCACTAATACCACCAACTACACACATGATAATTCCAATACGCATGTTTTTTTTACTCGATTCAGCATCTTTTTCATTGCCTTCTTCGCGCAAAAGTCCGGCTTTTCCATTGGCAATAATTCCTAGCATGATAACAAAAATACCTGCTAAGATAACTAGACCGCCTGGTGTTGAAAGTTTCTCAAACCCACCCATGAAAAAGGGAAGGATAGAACCAACCAATGTTGAGATTCCAATTAAGAGAGAAAAACCTAGGGCCATCCCAATTTTTGAAATGCTGATTCCCCAAAGTAAATTTCCAAGACCCCATAAAATACTAAGCGCCAAAATGCTAATAAAAATGCTGTTTGGAACCTGTGCATATGTAGCACCAAGTCCTTTTACCAATATGACACCTGCCAAAACCGGAACCACAAACATTGCAGCCATCCAAAATGCTCCCCACATGTTTTCGAGAGAGTAGTTTTTTACTGATTTGCTTGGAAGTGCATAAAAACCTAATAGGATTGCTGCTAACAAAACCCAAATAATACCTATACCCATAGTTGAAAGTTTTTAGTTGAGATTATTCTGAGTAATCCAGATAAATAGTACGTTTCTGTAAATATTCATCCATACCGAAAACACCGTCTTCACCTCCAAGTCCGGAAGTTTTATGCCCAGAGTGATAGCCTTGAATGTAGCCTGTAATATGTTTGTTGATAAAGATCGTACCGACTTGCAATTGATCAATAGCCAGTTGGTGGCGTTTATAATCATTGGTATACAAATAAGCTGAAAGCCCTTCTTCACGTGCATTGCATAGTGTCAAAGCTTCTTCGAATCCTGAAACTTTCATAATTGGAAGTACTGGAGCAAAAAGTTCAGATTTTAATGTTGCATGATCCTTGTTAATATTCGTAAGGATTGTTGGTGCGTACCAATTTCCTTTTTCGAATTCAGCTCCATCGGGTCTTCCGCCCCCCATTACAAGTTCGGCTCCGTTTGCTACGTCATCTTTAACTAAATTGTGAACACGATCCAAACCAAGATTACTTACATTGGGTCCCATATTGGTACTAGCAGCAAAAGGATCACCTACTTTAATTTGACTGACACGCTTAATCAATTTTTCGGTAAATTCATCAGCAACTTTTTCATCAACCATTACCATTTCGTTACAGATACATACCTGACCACAGTTGGCATAACGTGAAATTGCTGCAGATTCAACGGCTTTATCTATGTTGGCATCGTCGCAAACAATAAACGGAGCTTTACCACCTAATTCTAAAATTAATCCGGTAATGTTATTTGCAGATGCTCGGTACATGGCGCGTCCGGCATTTGTACTTCCCGTCAAACTAATTAATTTAGTGATGGGACTTTCAACCAATAAAGATGCAGCTTGAGCTGTTTTAGTAGCAACCATATTAATCACACCTCTTGGAACTCCAGCATCTTCCACCAAACGGCAAAATTCCGAAGCGGTAACAGGAGTTAAATCATGAGGTTTAATGATCATTGTATTACCGGTAGCCAATGCTGGACCAATTTTTCGTCCGATCAGGGCCAATGGATAGTTAAAAGCACATAAAGCAACAGTAACTCCGTAAGGCACTTTATAAATACTTAATCGTTCGTTTGGTAATTCAGTTGGAAAGATTGCTCCCTGAATTCGTCGGGCGGCTTCAGCCGAGTAACTGATGTAACGAACCGTATCATCAACTTCACCCAATGCCTCAGGATAGGTTTTTCCCTGCTCCATCACCAATAGTTTGGCGAAGTGCTCACGTTCCGCTTTTAGACGGTCGCAAATGGCATATAAATAATTTGCCCGGGTTTGAGCGGGTAATAATTGCCAGCCTAATTGTGCTTTCTCAGAACTTTCGAGAGCATATTGAACATCCTCTGTAGTACATGCGGTAACGGTCGCAAATACTTCATTGTTTGCAGGGTTTTCAACAGCTATTGACTCGCGAACATTAGAGTCTAGCCACTCGCCATTAATAAAGCACGGGTAATGTTTTATATCCTGATTCATTGGTGTTGATTTTAGGTAAAGGTTAAATATATTTTGGAGCGCGTTTTTCTACGAAAGCTTGAAATCCTTCTTTAGCATCAGGAGTATCGTAGAGTTTGCTCACACATTCAGTTTCATAATCGAGGCCTTGTTGCACATTCATTCCTTTGTGATTTTGTACAAATTGTTTAACGGCAGCCATTGCTTCGCCGGCACCTATCGCTATGTTCGCAACATATTTAGTTACACTTTCTTCAAATTCATCTGCAGGAAATAATTGGTTGAATAAGCCGAAGTCATAAGCCTTTTGTGGATTTATATTGTTGCCGGTTACTAAAAGTTCCATTGCTCTACTAGCACCCAAAAGGTCTATCATACGAGGAGCTCCGCCGTTTCCAGGCATTAATCCAAGTTTCACTTCAGGCAATCCGATCAAATAATTTCCTTCTGCACCCAAACGGATGTCACAAGCCATAACCATTTCTAATCCACCACCCAGACAGTGTCCTTTTATGGCCGCAATGATTATTTTTTTACTTTCTGTAATGGCAGTGGTGACTTCGCGCGCTGCAACTACCATTTTATTATTTTGCTCGACAGTATTCGAACTAAAAATTTTTATATCAGCTCCAGCACAAAAGAATTTTTCGGAAGTACTGTTTAGTAATATCACCTTAACTTTAGGATCGGCACTTGCTTCTTTTATTGCTTTTGAAAGTTGTTGTAAAAATCCTTCATAATAACTATTGGCAGGGAGTCTGTTTAAGCTAATACAAACTGTTCTGTCATTTTTATTGATTACTATTTCAGATGTTTTATTATTCATCGTAATGTATTTTTATTTTGTGAGTTTTACAATGTAAATTCATTGGAAATTGACTCTGTATGTTCACCTAGTTTAGGAGAACCTATTTCTGATAAAAGATAGGAATCGTTGATTTCAATAGGACAACGAGTTGTTTTGGATTGATAACCATCGCTCATTTTAACTTCTTGAATCATCTCTAAAATTTTAAATGCTTCTGTGTCAAAAAGAGTTTTCCAGTCCATTAATGCGGCACACCATATATCAGCAGGCTCTAATACAGCCAACCAGTCTTCGGTTTTTTTAGTTAATAAATGATCACCAAGAATGTCTTTTATTTCATCTCTTTGAGTAAACCAAGATTCTACCTCGGTAAATTTTAAAAGAGCTTCACAGCCAAGTAGTTCTCCCAAAAAAGGAATTTGTCCCATGGCCAATGCAATAAAACCATTTTTGGTTTTGTAAACCCCATAAGGTGCACCTAGATAAGCATGTGCACTATTGCTTTTTGCACGTATGGTTGGTTCTCCTCCGTCACGATAGAAAGCGGTTATGGATTCGAACTGGTATTCTAATGCAGATTCTAGCATAGAGACTTCAACACGTCCCCCTTTGCCTTTTGTAATTTTACGGTACAAACAGGCTAGTATCCCTTGAGATAAATGGGCTCCGGATAGAATGTCAATAACGGCTAAGCCGATAGGTACAGGTCCTGCACCTTCGTTTCCATTCAATTGGGTGAGTCCAGATAAGCATTGAATAAGTAAATCTAATCCTGGTTTATCTTTCCAAACACCTTCTTTTCCGTAACCGGATAATTCAGCGTATACAATTTCAGGGTTCAATTCTTTAATCTTTTTGTAATCAATCCCCAATTTCTCGACCACACCCGGGCGGAAATTATGAATTAACACATCAGCTTTTTGAATCAAATGATAAACTTTTTCTCTTTCTACAGCCGATTTCATATTGGCTTGGTAGCTTTCTTTATTTCTATTGATGGCATGAAACATTGATGATTCTTCGTTCATTACCACATTCGAAAAAAACAGGCCACGGGTTAGGTCGCCGGAATTTGGTTGTTCAATTTTAATTACTCGGGCACCCAAATCAGCTAAACGTAAACTCGCCGATGGCGCTGATAAATATTGACTAAAGTCTATAACTAATATTCCTTCTAATGGTTTGTTCATCCTAGTTAAGATTAAATTCTTTTTCGATGCTTGCATTGTTCTCACCTGGTTTTGGTGCCGATTTTCGGTTGAAAAGTCTTTCCCCGTCGATGCGAATTGGGCAGCGGGTAGTTTTCATTTTTATATGGTCGGATGTTTCTACTTCCTGAATCATTTGTAAGGTTTTACAACCTTCATGATTTAGGAATTGTTTGTAGGTATAGATATCAGAGCAAGAAAAATCCAAAGGCTCAAAAATATCCAGCCAATGTTGTGTGGTTTCTTTTTTAAAATAAGAGGCGAAAAATTCCATGATCTCGTCTCGTTTTGGGAACCATGTTTCTTTCGAAGAAAATTCGGAAGGAAGCTTAATGTTCATTGCATTTGCCAGATCGGTAAGTGGTATCAATGCTATGGCAATGTAGGTGTCTTTTGTCTTGTAAATCCCGTAAGGAGCATCTAAATAGGCATGTGCATTTCCTTTTTTTGCTCTTTGGGGAGATTTTCCCCCATCGTTTAGATACGTGGTAATTAGTTCAAACTGAATGTCAATAGTTGATTCCAATAAACTGACCTCAACTTTTGATCCTTCACCTGTTTTGTTGCGCTGAATAAGAGCCGCTAAAACACCTTGAACTAGATGAGCTCCTGTGAATATATCAGAGGTCGCTAACCCACTAGGTGTTGGGTTATCATTTGCATTTCCATTCAGATAATTAAATCCTGCTAAAGACTGAATTAACAAATCTTGTCCGGGTTTTTTTGCCCAAGGACCTTTCGAACTGTAGCCCGAAACAACTCCATAAATTAATTTAGGATTTATGGCTTTAACGATGTCGTAATCCAAACCAATTTTTTCCATCACACCCGGACGAAAATTATGCGTCATAACATCTGCGCAGGCAATTAATTTTTTCACTTTTTCAAGATCCGCAGGATCTTTAAGGTTGGCGGCATACGACTCTTTATTACGATTGGCAGTATGAAAAACCATACTGCTTTCGTCGATAAATAAATTTTTAATCGCAATTTGTCTTCCAGCTTCTCCAGTGCCAGGGCGTTCTATTTTGATTACCCTGGCTCCTAAATCAGCCATTTTTAAACCTGCAGAAGGACCTGCCATAAATTGAGCAAATTCTAATACTGTTATTCCTTCTAATGGTAACATAAGTCTATTCTTTTTTTAAAGATTCAATATACAACTTATTTAAAGTTTTTAATACTTCTTTTGCATCTCCGCCTTTCATCATAAACTGTCGAATAGGTTCTCCTGAATTGTCTTGGAAATACATGTGTCCATGATATCTTGGTCGTAAAAACGAACGATCTAAAGCAGGTAATGTGTCCTTGAAAAAATCCATGCTATTAAAATTCGTTTTTGTGTTTTCCCAAGCTTTTCTGTGTCCCGGTTGTCCTCCTGTTTCGAAAAATAGGGTAGACTGTACCTCTGGAGATCCTGTATACTCAACAAATTTTGCTGCCGCTTCTTTTTCTTTGCAATCATTTGAAATAGCTAGACCGGTTCCCCCTAAAGTAGTGATCAATTTTTGACCATTAATGGAAACCATATCATGAAATTTCAGCAATTTTTTGGCGTATCCATCTTTTGAGTAATTGATATAACCGTATGCGAAAGGCGAGTAGGAGTATTTGTCTCCTGAAGCCATCGCTTCATATACTTTGATTGGATTCATGTTGTAACATTCAGCATCAATGTACTGTCCTAAATCGCGAAGCATCGCTAAAGCCTTTAAGCCAATTTCCTCTGAAATTACATAGTCTTTTGTAGCACATACACTTTCGCCCAAAGTAGAACAAATCATGTAAAAGCTCATTAATGTATCTTGTGGTATTCCGGGGATAGCAACTTTACCTGTTTTAGCCAATTGGATCAAATCGTCCCAGGTTTCAGGTAGTTGATCTATAAGATCTGGTCTGCTTGCACCAACAGGTGTTGCCGCATCAATAGCTAATGCCCACTGTTGCTTGTTTATTGAGTAACTTTCGTGAGATTTTCCAACGGAATTATCCGCTAAATCTTGTAAGTATTCATCCGATAGAAACTGATTTAGAGGAGTGATGACTCCTGTGCGAGCGGCAAAACCTGTCCATGGGTGATCAATGATCAAAAGATCATATCGTTTTGCTAAATCACCAATTGGTTCATCGGCAAAAGCCTGAAGAGAACGTTTTTCCCAACTAATTTCGATATTTGGGTTCATTTCATGAAAACGTTGTGAGGTAGCTACTATTGAAGTGAAGCCACGACTGTGATCCCAAGTAATTCCTTTTAGTTGTATTCTTTTATTTGTCATCAGTTGTATTAATTATTTATGGTTGCTTTTTTATAGTGAATGAAAATATTGAAGTTTTCAGTAGACCCTAGTTAAGTAACAAAGGACTACTGAAAAGTCTCAATTTTTATTCTTTTAAAAACCTATAGCTTTAGGTGTTTGCATATCGCTATCGTATTTTTCTCCATCTTCTTCGGTAAACTCTTTAAAGAAGTGGTAATAGGAGCCATATCTACCATATGTATTCTCTCGTTTAATTCTTTCTTCTCCCCATTCGTTAAACTTCTTAGTTGCGGCTTTTTGATCACCGATTAAGAAGAAGTAGTCATTTTTAGAAATAACTTTTCCTTTTTTGTCGGTAAGTTCTAAGGTAACGTAGAACTTTTCTTTCACAGATTTCAATACCTTTTCTTCTATTGGGAAGAAAGATTTGGCACTGTTCTCTGCGATTTTAGCGACATCAAAATTTTTGCTTGAAAGCAACACACCTGCATCATTTTTGATTTCAAATTTGATACTACAATCAGTATACTCCTTATAGTAATCGTTGATTACCCAAATATTACCTACAAATGGTTCCTTGGTGCTCCAACGACGTTTTTTGAATTCAAAATTCACTAGTAAGGGTTGGTAAGCTTTCTGAACAAAATAGTACGAATTTTTAGGTTGCTGATAATTATCAACGATACCCCATTTCATATCCGGACAATAAGTAATAAAGTGACAAAGAGCAATACCACTTAAACTTGGTTTATCACGACGGAAGTGTTCAATACCATTTTGAAAGATGATTCCTTGTGCATCTTGAGTTGCATTAACAAATTCCTCTAATGATCCTTTCATTTCACTACCAAATACATCCCAATTTTGCATACGCAAGCGGGTAAGATCGGCCCAATGGTGTCCCCAACTTAATCCTGGAGGCCACATTTCTTTTTCGGGAATAAATTTCTTTAAGCTTTCTACGTTTGGTACTGAAGTAATTGCAAATTCAGGTACAATTGGATAGCCGTCACAATTAGTTTGATACCAATCTTCGTGCAACCACTTACCCATATCGTAGAAATAGCGTAGCGCGTGAACTGCCTCTTTTGGTTTGAAGCCCGCTTCTTGTGCAACAGGATCAATCATCGGAGAGTCTGGTACATAAGGTAAGTTTGCGTAAGCTTGAAGAGAATCACCCAAACGTTCTAGAAATTTACGTCCAAATTGAGGATCGCGAGTTCTAAACATCATTTCTTCTCCACCTTCCATCATGATTAAAGAGGGATGATTTCTACGTTCTTTAATCACCTTAACACCTTCGTTGAAAATTTCAGCTAGATTTTCCTCTTCAGTAGGGATATTTCCAGTTCCTAAAGGAATCATATCTTGCCAAACAGTCATTCCCATTTCATCACAATATTGATAGAATTCAGGTATTTCTGGGGGATGCCATCCGAAAATTCGAATGTTATTCATATTCATTTCCTTCGCCAAACGGATTAATTTTTTGTACTCGGCTGGCGAGGTGCGTCCAGTAAAAATATCTGGAGGTCCACCCCAACATGCTGAACGAATAAAGTGGAACTTACCATTGATGTAAGTGGAACGAGGAAAAGTAACATCTACATCCTTTTTAAATCCAGGATTCCATTTTGATGTAACCTCACGAATACCAAATACTGTTTCGTTAACATCATTATTAACGTCACCTTCTTTAAGAGTAATTTTAGCCTTGTATAAATTTTGATCTCCTAAATCCCAAGGCCACCATAGCTTTGCATTCTTAACATGAATGTTTTTTATAATTTTATGCGAGCCAGGTTGAATTGTTTTATTGAATTCAACTTTTATTTCTCTCATTTTGAAGTTCTTCCCTTCAAGAGAAGCTGTGAAAGTCATTTCCTTTGCTTTGGCAGTCGTATTTTCAACGCTTAGTTCAAGACTCACATCAGCAGATCCATCCTTATTAATGGTATTGTTGGCATAAACATCTTTGAAACGCATTTTACCTGTGCGTACCATTTTTACTGGACGCCAAATACCTATTGGAGTTATATCTCTGGTGTAATCGCCAAACCATGGTGCTTTTTTACCTGCTACAAATGCATTGACTTGTGGAGGAGTGTCAAGTTTAACAACCAACATGTTACGGCCTTTTTGACCATCCCAAGGGTGAATGCGTAAGTATTCATTTACATTGAATGAAAATTTTGAAAATGCACCTTCGTGTTTTCCTAGATAATGTCCATTCAACCAAACTTCACAACCATAATCAACACCTTCAAATACGATGTCAACAACTTCGTTGTCTATTTTTTTCTTTACATCAAATTGAAGAGTGTACCACCATTCGTATTGCTGAACCCATTGAGCTCTTACACTATTTCGACCAAAATAAGGATCATCAATAACGCCGGCTTTCCATAAGTCGGTATACACATCACCAGGTACTTTAGCATTATTCCACACCAAAGTTTCAATATCTTCTGAAGGAAGTTTGTTCAGTCCTTTTTTTATTCCTTCTCCGGGAAGCATCATTTTAAACCTCCACTTCATTCCACTTAAATCACGAACAGCCTGATTAGATTCTTCATGAGAAAAGGTAGTGTTTGGTTGTGCATTTACATGAAAGTAAATTACACTTAGTAATACCAGAGCCATTATCTTCTTTATCAAGTATGGATAGTTGAGCCGTTTGTACATCATCTTAAAAGTTTAAATTCAAATGTAAATTAAATATTTATATATGAATATTGCAAATTAATTTTATTAAATTTGAAATTAATTCAGAATTTTAATTCGTAATTTTGTCACCTCAATAAAAAAATAGTTCATGGGAAAGTACCTAGCACCAGCGTTAGATAAAGGTTTGGATATCATAGAATACCTTTCGATGAAAGCGATTCCTCAATCACAAATGGAGATATCTCAAGGACTGGAAAAGTCTCCGAACGAAATTTATCGTATGTTGGTTTGTTTGGAACAACGAGGCTATTTAATTAAGGAGACTCCTTCGGGAAAGTTCTCTTTGTCCCTTAAATTATATCATTTGAGCCATCGTCATAGTCCTGTTGATGAGTTGGTGAAATTGTCAAAACCATTTATGGAAGAACTGTCTAATGAAAGTAAACAGTCATGCCATATGGGAATTTTACATCATGGAAATTTGATGGTTGTTTCGCAAATGCGAAGCCCTGGACCCGTTTCATTATCGATAGAAGAGGGGAGTTTATTTTCTTTAATAAAAACTACATCGGGAAGAGTGTTGTTGGCTTTTATGAATGAGACTAGACAAAAACAGATTTTAGCTGATGATAAGGATTATAATGAATTATCGAAAGAAAAGAAAGCTGATTTAATGTTACGATTACAGAAGATTAGAGATCGTGGTTATGATCTCGAGAAAAGTGAACTCACAATGGGTGTTGCTGATATTGCTGTTCCTGTTGGCGATAGTCAATCTGGTATTTTTAGTGCTTTGGCCATTTCTAGTTTAGCTAGCATTTCGTCTAAAAATGAATCGGGAGAATTTTTAATCAATAAAATTACCGAGGCTGTTACTTCCATTAATACAGCATTGGGTTTTTAAAAGAATTCGTGTTTTACTTTCTTATTAAGTAATAGCTAAAATATAATGTCGTATTTTGATCCAACGTTATCCAATATATACAACAAACGTTCTTTTAGGTTCTGAAAACTGAGGTATGCATCAAACGGCATCCACTGATATTTGATTCTTCTCCACAATATTTCAATGAGATTTAATTCCGGAGAATATGGTGTCAAAAAGTAAATCAACACATCTTTTTCTTTCCATTCTAGCATTTTTTCTGTGCTGTTTATTTCAACTGCTGCTTTTGCACAAAACACCACTAGAACAAATATTAGAACGATAATACTCAATAGAATCATGAATTGAATTTCAAATGCATATCTAACATTTGGGAGTTATTTCATTATGGTACTTTTTTAAAAAGAATCATATGAAGTTATTATGGAGTTGCTATATTTACAAGGACAGAGAGTTAAGGTATAATTATATTAATAATTTATATCTTAGGAAATGGAAAAAGGAAGACGAAAATTTAGCAGAGAGTTTAAATTGAATGCTGTTGAGTTAAGTTACTCAAGAGCCAACATAAGACAGCTCGCACATGAATTGGATATACGTCCAGAACTTATTTATCGCTGGCGTAGTGAGTTTGAAAACTATCAGGGAACAAGTTTCCCTGGTAATGGTAAAGCTAAGCTCACAAAGGAAGAATCTGAAGTATCTAGGTTGAAGAAAGAACTTGTTGAGGCAAGAATGGAACGAGATATATTAAAAAAAGCAGTTCACATCTTTTCCAAGAGCGGTGGGAGATTTACCAGTTCATAAGAAATCACATAAATATGTTTCCTATTGAAATGATGTGTCGAGTTTTAGATGTTTGTCGTAGTGGTTATTACATGTGGCTTAAATCAAAACCGAGTCAAAGAGCTTTAGAAAATAAGAGGCTTACTAAAAAGATTAAATTGATTTATGACCAGAGCAAGCAAACTTATGGTAGTCCTCGGATAACTCAAGAACTTAAAGCACAAGCCATTTCGGTTTCAAGACCACGAGTGGCCCGTTTAATGAGAAAAGCAAATATAAAAAGTATTACAAAAAAGAAGTTTGTAGTGACGACTTATTCCAAACATGGACTTGCCCTATCACCGAACCTTTTGAATCGTGAATTTAATCCGAAAAGGCAAGGCGAAGTTTGGGTCTCAGATATAACATATGTGCGGACACATGAAGGTTGGCTATATCTGACTGTTATAATAGATTTAGCGGGTAGAAAAGTGATTGGTTGGTCTACAAGTAAAACAATGAAAGCCGCCGATACAGTGATATCTGCTTGGAATATGGCAATTTTAAATAGGCCAATAATAGGACGTTTAATTTTCCATTCGGATCAAGGTATACAGTATGCATGCAATGATTTTAGAGCTGTTTTAAGAAAGGCTAAAACAGTTATTCAAAGTATGAGTCGGAAAGGTAATTGTTGGGATAATGCATGCGCTGAGAGCTTTTTTAAGAGTATCAAAACCGAATGGATATATCGTTTCAAATATAAATCATTCAAAACCGCTGTATTATCTATTTTTGAATATATAGCAACATGGTACAATACATATAGAAGGCATTCTTCTTTAAATTATCTTTCGCCTTTAGAATACGGAAGACTATTAAATAATGAAAAGAATGCAGCATGACTTAACTTATTGTCCACTTTTTTGTTGCAAGTCCAGTTTTACTTGCGTCGGTATTTACTGTCACTTCTTATCCCAGGGTGGCATTCGCGGTGCTCATTTACCCCGGGCTATTAATATTTGAGCCCTTCAGGCTCGAGAATTTTAAGCACAAAACTCCAATCTGAATTCCCCAATTATTAATTATCTGATGTCTTTTTGCCCTTACTAATCTCAACAAGTTTCAGGGCAATTTCATCATCTACTAAGAACTTATTTTAGGCGAAAAGTAGTTTCTTTTAAATCGCTTGAATTGGGCCCAATAAAGAGAGTAAATTCTCCTGCCTCAACAATCGTTTTGTAATCGCGACCAATAAAACTTAGCTTATCGGCTGTAATTTCAAAAGTGACGGTTTTACTCTCTCCTTCTTCTAAATCAAGCAAAGCAAAATCTTTCAATTCTTTCATGGGGCGAATTACCGATGCAAATTTATCGCGCAAATACAGCTGAACAATCTCACGACCTGCTACTTTCCCTGTATTGGTAATTTTCACACTTGCTTTAAGGCTTCCCTCCTGAGTCATTTCCGAGCTATTCAATTCAATGGCTGAATAATCGAAGCTGGTGTAAGACAATCCGAAACCGAATGGATACAAAGGTGCATTTTGCACATCACGATAAGTGGTTGAATATCGATTGTCTTTAGGACCAGAATTAAAGGTATGACTTGTTTTCTTATAGCTATGAAAAATCGGCACCTGACCTTCGTGATAAGGAAAAGTAACTGGCAATTTTCCACAAGGATTAAATTTTCCCGATAGCACTTCTGCAACCGCTTCTCCTCCTACTGTTCCTGGCATCCAAGCCTGTAAAACAGCATCCGAATTGTCGGCTACTTGTGTTAAAATGTAAGGTCTTCCTGTTGCGATAACCGAAACAATTGGCTTGCTTGTTTTGGCTAGCTCAGCCAACAGTTTCTCCTGATAACTAGGCAAGTGTAGCGAAGCAGTTCCTCCACCTTCACCACTCATCCAATACTCCTCACCCAAAACTACAATCACTAAATCGGCCTTTTGAGCCACTTTCACAGCTTCTGGAATTAAATGAGCTCCTACCCTTTTAAAGCTATCAATCTCACATCCTTTGGCGTAGGTCAAATTTACATCTTTGCCAAACTCCTTTTCCAATCCTTCATAAATGGAAATCACATCATCAGGATTTCCCTTGCAAGCCCACCAACCTAGCAAATCTCTTTTCACTTTTGCAAAAGGACCCACTACGGCAATATTCTTCACTGTTTTCTTTATGGGTAAAATCTGCTCTTTGTTCTTAAGCAAAACCATACTCTTTAAGGCGATATCTTTCGTATCCGCAAAATTCTTCTTCGACAACAACTCTTTATCTTGTCTTTTCTCATTGAATAAAGCCAAAGCATCATCCAACAAACCCGCTTTTTGCTTCAATATCAGAACTTGACGAACCGCATCGTCTACTTGTTTCTCTGTAATCTTTCCCGTTTTTACCAAATAAGGAATCAGTTGAACGTATTTCCATGAGCTCATATCCATATCAATACCCGCATCCATAGACATAAGGGTTGCTATTGTGTCATTCTCGGCAACGCCAATTTTCACCATATTGGGAATGGTTTGCCAATCGGTCATGGTTAAACCTTTAAAGCCCATTTCACCACGCAACACATCCTGCATTAAAAATTTGCTTGCTGTAACAGGCAATCCATCGTAAGCCGTGTAAGCGCACATCAAACTAGCCACGCCAGCATCTATTGCTGCCTGAAAAGGAGGCAAATAAACTTCGCGCAATTCTCGTTCCGATACATCTTGAATGTTGTAATCGCGACCCGCTAAAGAAGCGCCGTAGCCTGCAAAATGCTTTACACAAGCCAATATATTTTGATTCGCATTCTCTCCTGAATTCTGAAAACCTTGCACACGAGCTGCTGCTACCAAACTCCCCAAATAAGGATCTTCACCAGCAGCTTCGATAATTCGTCCCCATCGAGGATCACGACAAACATCAACCATAGGTGCATAAGTCAATTGAATACCTGCTGCGGCTGCTTCTCGAGCCGCAACGGCTGCCGACTTGCGAATGGCCTCTAAATCCCAACTTGCTGCTTCGGCTAGTGGAATCGGTGCAATGGTTTTGTAGCCATGAATCACATCCTCCTGAAATAGAATAGGAAGGCCACTTTTTGATTCTTCAAGGGCAATTTTCTGCAATTTAAAATTCTGAGCCGCTCCATTCGATTTAATAATACTTCCCACTTTCCCATCTCGAATCATTTGCAAATGCTTTTCTGTTGGTTCTCCAGTAATAGGAATCAAGTTCAACTGCCCAGCTTTTTCCTCAATACTAAGCTTGCTTAAAATGGATTCAATCTGCTGTGCTTTCGCTGAATTGTTTTGAGCAAAAGAGACACCAAAAGACAATTGTACGAATACAATAAATAGTAATAATGTGCGGTTCATAATTGTATAAAATAATTTAAGATTAATCGATAATTACAAGTATATCTTTATTAAGTAAGTATTCTAAAGGAAAAATTAATTAAAAATCAATAATACCAAATAGAACCTCCTTTTAGAATCAAACACCCCCTCTTTACCTTTTACCTTCCTACTAATTATTATTCTGAATGAGTAATACCAGAATGGACTTGCAACAAAAAAGTGGACAATAAGTTAAGTCATGCAGCATTCAATTTAAACTCTTTACTAAATCTTCGTCTTCCTTTTTCCATTTCCTAAGATATAAATTATTAAAATGATTATACCTTAACTCACTGTCCATGTAAAGGTAGCAACTCCAAGATCTCTCGGGATAAGATAACATACTTTCATCTCGTCCTACTTGATTTACTCTAAGTGGTTACGGTTGACTTTAGGGCTTTCCCAATCCATTGCTCGGTTGCCCCCACTAGTAAGCCTTATATCAAGTTTCTGTTCGTTAGAACGGTGACTTTGCTGATGGCTTTCTTCAGATTTGCGATCGCCCACAACACCCTTGCCAATTGCTAGTTGTTCCTGTCAACTGTGCGAACTCAAGAACATTTCATCTTGATAGCACATTAACATACCCGACATACTTAAAAAAACCGAAGCCTAATGAATAGACTCCGGTCAACTAGCGATAGTTATATACTAAATTTTCAAATTTATACTACTCCCTGACTATTACCTAATGCAATAATAACAACACCAAGAATCATACAAGCAAGTCCTATGTACAAATACAATCTTGCTTTTCCTGATGCTTTTGCCCACTCACTTGTTAGCAAGCCTCCAATAATTGCAACTGCCACCGATATGGTGTTAAATATTGCATATCCAACAGTATTTCCTACTTTTCCAAGCTTAAATGCTGCATATGCAAAAGTTGCTGATGCTGCAAAATTTAAGGCTGCCATGGCAAGAATAAGTAATGTATTCTTTCCTAAGTGTTCTGTTTTAAAATTCTTCCACAATCCTTGTTGTGTCAATTTAACGATGAAATAAGGTGTTACAACCAAACCTCCACACACATAAATGACAAACATTACTGCTACAGAAGTTACCCATTCAGGATTTCCTGCGGCCTGACAAGCTTCATGCAAATAGGGTCTTCCTACTGCGTTTGCAAAACTAAATCCGGTAGCTAATAAACCACCAACTACAGCGATAATAATTCCCTTAGTCATCGATACTTTTTCAGATGTGCTGTCTGATTTTTCATCCGACTCTCTGATGATACCAGCTTTCCCATTTGCAATAACACCTACAAGAACAATGGCAATACCCACAAGAATATAAATCAACACATTATTTGGAGGCAATCCATCAACAAGAAAAGGTAAAAGTGATCCAACTAATATCACTGTTCCGATAAAAATTGAAAAACCAAGAGAAAGACCAATATAGTTAATTGCTTTTCCCCACATCATGGCTCCTATTCCCCACATCACACTGGCGATTGCCATTTTCAATAGAATATCTGTTGGAATCCCACTAAGAACACCACCGAAACCTTTTATTAGTAGGGATGCTGAAATGATTGGGATTAAAAACATATTTAGGATAAACATAAGACCCCAAGTATTTTCAAAAGCAAAATCTTTAGTGAACTTTTCGGGTAAGGCATAGGTTCCCAGCATTAAACCGGCAAAAATTGCCCATATAATTCCTTCAATCATGATCGTAATATTTTATGTGATTAGCTCTTATTTTCTGTATGATCAGAATGTCAATCGATAAATAGTTTGACTTTCAAATGTCTCATTGGGTTTCGTAAATGTTTTTGGAGAACCTTGAATATTGGGTCCATTTTGGTATCGATGAGTTTCACAACAAAAGCCTCTGTATTTTCCAAATTGATCACCTGTTTCACGTTTCAATTCATCAGAAGTATACGTGCCGGTGTAAAAAAGCATGCAAGGCTCTGTGGTTTCCACCTCCAATTTACGACCACTCTTTGGCTCAATAATTTCAGCAACTTTCTGCAATTCAAATTTTGCATCTTCGAATATGAAAAAGTGTTCAAAACCTTTTCCCATAGCCTTTTGAACCTCCGAAACTATTTTACCGCCTCTTAAATCATCCTCAGCATGATCCAAATTCAATACAAGGCCAGTAGCCGCTCCAGTTTCATCTGTTTCTAAACGTTTTCCTGTTAGAACAGATACTTTATGGTTTGTGATGTCGTTTTTAAAACCCGACAAATTGAAATAGGTATGATTTGTTAATGAAAGTGGTGTTATCTTATCTGTCGTAGCCTTATAGCTAATGATTATCTCATTCTTATTTGTTAGTTGAAAAGTAACAGAAGCCACAACATTTCCCGGAAAACCCTCCTCCATGTCTGGACTTTCTAAGCTCATTTCCACTCCTACTGCATTGTCACTATTTATTGATTTTGCCTGCCAAACCTTCTTATCAAAACCTACATTTCCACCATGTAAATTATTTTCACCAGCGTTTGTTGCCAATTGGTATTCTTTCCCTTCCAAGGAGAACTTCGCCTTTTTTATCTGTGAACAATATCGACCCACAGTACTGCCAAAATAAGGCGAATTAATTACATATTCTTTTGCAAAATAGCTGTCGAAACTTTCAAATCCACAAACAAGTTCAGTTCTTTCTGAACCATTGCTACCAGGTACAGTAATGGAAGTTATAGTGGCACCATAATTCATGATTTTCACAAGCATTCCATTATCATTTTCCAATGCAAACAAATCTATTTTACTTTCCTGATAATCTCCAAAGTGTGATTTCTGAGTTTTCATATTTCTGGGCTAAGAATTAATCTGGGTTAAATTATTTATTCAAACGTTTGAGGAAAATCAAACTCCCCAACAATTCGACAAGTAAATGATGCAATTCGCTTATTTACACAGTTCCCAGAAGAGAAGCTGGTAAATAAGCAAATGGGTATTAAATTTGATAAGGAGCTAGTTTTTCCCAGTTGAAAGTAACGCCGACACCAGGAGCATCGGAAGCAATAGCTCTGTGATTTTCAACGACTAATGGGCGTGTTGTGTATTCATCGATTGGAAAGCTATGAACTTCGAGCCAACCCGAATTAACTTGCGATGATACTAGACTAACATGCAGTTCCTGCATTCCGTGAGAACAAACAGGCAAATTGTATTTCTGTGATAACTTAGCAGCCTTTAGCCAACCAGTAACACCACCACAATTCGAAGCATCGGGCTGAATGTATGACAGTTTAGACTGTTCAAAGGCATATTCGAATTCATGAATGGTATGAAGATTTTCACCCATAGCCAATGGCATACCTGTAGCTTCAGCTATTTTAGCATAACCTAAATAATCATCAGGAATGGTAGGCTCTTCGAACCAAAGAATATCGTATTTTTTAAAAGCATTTGCGGCTTCAATCGCTTTCTCAACACTCATGGAATAATTGGCATCTACCATAAAAGTAGCATCAGGTCCTATTAATTCCCGAACGGCCTTAATTCTTTCAATATCTTCCTCTAAATTTTCACGTCCGATCTTGATCTTAACCGCGTTAAAACCAGAAGCAAGATATCCTTTAATATTGCTTAATAATTTCTCAAGAGGAAATAACAAATCGATACCCCCGCAATACGCTTTACAAGAGTTTGAATGACCACCCGCCATTTCCCATAAAGGCTGATTGGCTTTTTTACATTTGAGATCCCAAAGAGCAATATCAAGTGCCGAAATGGCAAAAGAAGCGATTCCTCCTCTTCCTACATAATGAATATGCCATTCCATAAAATCGTATATCTCATCAATTTTATTGGCATCTTTTCCAATAATGGCCGGAGCAAGATCATGCTCGATCATGGCCTTTATTGCATAACCACCTTTACCTCCGGTGTAAGTGTAACCTGTACCTTCGCTACCATCTTCTAGCACAACCGTTGCCGTAACCAATTCAAAATGATAATGATCACCATGTTTAGCATCAGAAAGAACCTCAGGAAGAGGTACTTTAAACAACTGTACTTTTATATTTGAAATACTACTGCTCATTTGAAATTAATTGTAAATGTAAATCCTTGGAATAAAAGTTTCCGTCATCCCCTGTTTATAAGGAATGACGAAAAGAATAGTCTTTGAACAACACTTCAGTTTAACTAGCCTTTAAATCTTACGTAGAACGTTTTCTTTTCGAGATATTGCTCGAATCCATACTTTCCATCTTCACCACCCGTTCCACTCTTTTTATATCCATTATGGAAACCTTGATGCAATTCTCCATGACCTCGATTCACATAAATTTCTCCAAAATCCAATTGGCTGTTACAGCTCATGATTTTGTTCATATCATTCGTATACACCATAGCCGCTAAACCAAATTCACAATCATTTGCGTATTCGATTACCTGATCGAAAGATGAAAATTTGATTACAGGAAGAATTGGACCAAAAGCCTCTTCGTGAACAATTGTCATACTTTGTTTTACATCAGTAAGGATGGTAGGCATAAACCAGTTTCCTTTTTCAAAGGCTGCACCTTCTGGAGTTTTTCCTCCATAAGCCAAAGTAGCACCTTCTTTAAGGCTCACTTCCACCAACTCGTGCATGTGTTTTAACTCCGATTTGTTCACTTTAGCACCCATATCGGAAGTCGCGTCGAATGGATCTCCAACTTTAATTTCTTTTACTTTCGCCATGAATTTTTCCATGAACTCTTCGTAAATATCTTCATGTACATACATTCTTTCATTGCAAGTACAAACCTGTCCACAATTATCAAAACGAGAATGAAGTGCACCTTCAACAGCTGCATCAATATCACAATCTTCAAAAGCGATAAAAGGAGCTTTACCCCCTAATTCAAGCTGAACGTGAGCCAAATTTTCGGAAGCCGCTTTAAAAATCGCTTGTCCGGCAGGAGTACTACCCGTCATGCTCACCATTTTGGTAATTTCGTGCTTGCACAAAGCAGTTCCCATTGTGCGACCCGGACCCGTGATAATATTTAAAACCCCATCAGGAATACCCGCTTTTTTTGCCAATTCACCCAACATTAAAGTAGACATTGGCGTTTCAGTCGTTGGCTTAACTACGATAGCGTTACCTGCAACTAAAGCTGGACCAATCTTACGACCTGCTAATGCTAAAGGAAAGTTCCATGCTGTAATGGCAACAACAACACCACGAGGTATTTTCTGAATCCATATTTGCTCGTTCTCGTTGTCTGATGGAAGAATATCACCTTCTATGTGACGTGCCCATTCGCAAGCATATTCAATAAAAGAACAACAAACATCTACCTCGAACTGAGCTACCTTAAATAGCTTACCTTGTTCTTTGGTTAAAACTGTAGCCAATTCTTCACGATTGGCTTTAATCTCTGCTACGAAAGCATACATTAATTCTGCTCTTTTACGCGCGGGTAACTTTGCCCATCCTTTTTGTGCTTTCTCAGCCGCTTTTAATGCAATAACTGCATCCTCTTCGTTTCCGTTAGCCACGGTTCCAACCACTTCATCATTAGAAGGGTTCAGCACATTCGCTGTCTCTCCGTTAGTTGGGGCTACCCAAGCTCCGTTGATATATTGTTTGAAGTTTAAATCCATTTTATTTAAGCTGTTTTATTTAGGTATCCTGATTGAAGTAAACAAGGGTAAAGTCACAAGTAAACAAGGATAAAGTGACAAGTAAAAAAAATCAAGTATCAAGACATTAATTATGAACATCTTGATACTTGTGATTGCTATTTTGAGACTATTAGATTTAGCGTCCCATCCAACCACCATCAACTAATACAACACTACCTTGCATGTATGATCCGGCTTCTGAACAAAGGAATACAATTGGTCCTGCAAAATCTTCTGGTTTTCCCCATCTTCCGGCAGGAATACGTGATAAGATTTGCTCTGAACGAACAGGATCCTTACGTAGTGCTTCTGTATTATCTGTATCGATATAACCAGGAGCAATCGCATTTACATTCACACCTTTTGATGCCCACTCATTAGCAAAAGCCATTGTCATTTGACCAATAGCACCTTTACTAGCTGCATAACCAGGAACGGTAATACCCCCTTGGAAAGTCAATAATGAAGCTGTAAATACAATTTTACCAGCACCACGAGCAACCATTTCTTTTCCGATTTCACGAGTCAAGATAAATTGAGCATTTTGATTGACTTCGATTACTTTATCCCACATTTCATCTGGATGCTCAGCAGCAGGCGCTCTTAAAATAGTACCTGCATTATTTACCAAGATATCAATCACTGGATTCTCATCTTTTGCTTCTTTAATAAATGCATAAAGAGCCTTACGATCACTAAAATCACAAGCGTAAGCCGTGAACTTACGACCTAAAGCAGTAACTGCTTTTTCGATAGCACTACCTGATTTTTCAAGAGTTGCACTGACTCCGATAATATCAGCACCAGCCTCAGCTAAAGCAATTGCCATACCCATTCCGATGCCTCTTTTGCAACCTGTTACTAAAGCTACTTTACCCTCTATGCTAAATTTATTTAAAACACTCATTATGATTGATTTATTATTTTACTGTAACTAGTTAATTATTCTACTTAAAAAATGTCTACTGACAGTCTACCAAGAATTTCATTCCGTTTGCATTGGTATCAATGCTTTCAAAAAGCTCCTGAATTTGATCCAAAGGTTTTGTATCTGTAATAATTGTTTCGAATGGATATTTGTTCTCAGTAACTAAGCGAATTGACTCTTCGTAATCCTCTTTTTCGTAAACACGTGCTCCAATTAGTGTAAGCTCTTTCCAGAAAAATTTGAATAAATTCACTGGCTTAGGTTCTCCGTAGATTGCAACCAATACAATACGTCCACGAATACCTGCAACTTCAGTCACTACATCTAGTGAAGCTTGCACCCCTGCAACCTCAAACACTACATCTGCCAAAGCTCCATTGGTCTTTTTCTCAACGTATTCAACTAAATTGGTTTTAATAGGATTAACCACTTCAAATCCCATTTCTTCAGCCATTTTCACACGAAGTTCATTCACCTCAGAAATAATTACATTGGCTCCTTTACTTTTAGCAACCATGGCAACCAATAAACCAATTGGACCACCACCTGATACTACAGCTGTTTCACCTGCTTTTAATCCACCCCTGCGAACATCATGACAAGCAACAGACAAAGGCTCTATTAATGCAGCCAATTTTAAATCTGTCGTTTCCTTTAGTTTATGCAAAGTGAAAGCAGGAACATTCCAGTACTGTTGCATTGCACCAGGACTATCAACACCGATAAATTTTAATTTTTTAGCAATGTGACTATAGCCCTTATCAGAAGCAACTTCACCACGGTTGTCTAATGGACGAACAGTAATCTTATCTCCTACTTTAAAGTCTGAAACTCCCTCTCCAACAGCGTCAATAATACCAGACATTTCATGTCCAATAATTTGTGGTATTTGTACTCGCTTGTCCATCATACCGTGATAGATATGCACATCGGTTCCACAAACGCCACAATAGGCTACTTTGATTCTCACATCACCAGCTACTGGTGCTTCAATTTCCTTTTCAACTACCGAGAAAGTTTTATTTCCTGCGTATACTGTTGCTTTCATACTTTAATTATATGATGTTACTTTATATAGTTTTTAAAAACTGCAGATAATTGCTTCGCTGTTCTATTTCAAAAACACAAAGCCAAACAATTATTTCCACTCTCAAATATATGATAACAAGCCTATTCAAGTAGGAGGTGGCAAGAATGAAAAACATGGGGTGTTTGATAACAAGGGGGTAAATTAAACTTTTAGAGGGGGGCATTTGAATTCACTATTGTGAAATTAAAACCCGATAAAATACGATAGATATAAAGACAAGTAATTGGATCCATCTAAACCGATTCTTAAATCAGAAATTAACTATTTATCTCAGTAAGAAGAATGCACCTCATCTCAAAAAATTTAAGATAAAACTTACATCAGAAAAAAGCAATCGCGAAAACAGGAAATCAACTGCAACAATTAATGTAAAAAAAATGGGAGAGCTGTACGCCCTCCCATTCCTAATTTTATAAATATCCCGTAATTTATATTCTAACCTATCTTACGGTCAAACTCATAGACTATGCTAATTATTTTCTAGGCTCAACTACTGACATAGACATCTCATCGAAGTAGAAAGAACATGCTTCTGAATTTCCTTGATTATTTCCTCTTAGCTGAAATCCATACTCTCCAGCACCTGGAGAATTCACTCTCCAAGAAGTATAAACCCATTTTCCTTCCTCAAATTCAGGAGTAAAGAAAGCACCTTCAACGCTCCAATCTACCTTCGCAGACCAGTAGCAACGTAAATCAGGAGTAGATGCTCTATCTCCAATTGATTCCATATAAATCCAACAAGAAATTTCGTATTCGGTGTTTGCTTTAGTCGTAAAAGTAACAAATGCAGGAGGAGCAGTTTTTAATCCCATAATCATTCCTCCTCCAGGCTCCATGGCTACATAACCACTATTTTTACCAGAATAAAATTGAGCTGTAGACACTTCAAATGTATATTTATCCCAAGGTGCACCCCACCAAAGGTATTTCCAGTCTTCAGTTGCACTTGTTTCGAAACCATAATCGTAAGCAGAAGCAGCAAGAACATTATCTGTAATAAATATTACTTTTTCATCCGTAAATGAATCAGATAACATTCCATCTGAAGTAATTAAATCACCTACAGTAGCATCATAACTTATTGTTACAACATCACTATTAAATAACTCACCACTCAGAGCTAAAATAACAATACTGTTATCTGTTGCATCAAGACTCAGACCTGTAACACTAACAGGAATAGCAATACCATTATTTGTTACCATTACAGTAAATGATGTTGGATCGCAAGTAGTCGGATATCCCATATCACGTCCAAAACGAACTTTCAAAGCACCATCAACAGTAAGTCCTAATAATTCAACAGGATCGGTAGATGCTACAATACTCAAATAAGAATCATATGAAATTGTATCTCTACTAAACTCATTAGAAGCAATCAACATTGCATCGTAAACACCAACACTACTAAACTTAGCTGTAAGATCAGCTCCGTCGTACTCTATAGTTGCGCCCCCGTGCTTGGTAAATTTCCAAACAAATTTATCTGCTCCCATTAATTCTGCTGATGTCTGTGTAAATTGAATTTCACGACCAGCAAACACCTCATTTAAAGCATTATCTGCATTCACAAGTGCAGTAGCTTCTTTAATTTGCACAGCATCAAAACTAGCTTTCACACTATCCAAAACAGTTACATTAATAATTGAATCGTAAGCATTAGATTGTTTTTGAGTTTCTCCAACCCATACATTATCAGCGAAAGTTTGTTTCAATACAATTCCATGAACTCCAGCTTTTGTAAATTGAACTTTCACAACAGATTCTGTAGATGCTGTGATATTAACACCATTCTCATCCAAAGCATCCTCTGTAAACGTCCAAGTACGACCATCAACACCTCTGGAAAGGTCAATAAATGACATAACACTATTTACTTGTAATTTATTTTCTACATCACCAAACGAAGTTGTTGCATAAACATGATTTGTTCCTGTTCCTGGAATTTCATACTCATTATCGCACGACCAAAGAATCACCAAGGTCAATGCTAGAAATAATCCGATTTTATTAAATATCTTATTCATTTTTAGTATTCTTTTAAATTAACCTCAATGATTACAATTCACGATTTGATTGTGCCTCTATGGACGGTATTGGGAAATAATCGTGAGATGCACTGTTATAATTAGCAGCAGCTTTCGCCCAATCCGGACGTACACGCTGATTTAAATAGAGTGGAAATATTTGTGGCCCAGTAATCGCATTGGAAACCGGATCGAGCAATAAGCCCTTAATTAAATCCTCTTCAGCCTTACGAGCGGTAAAAGTTTCCTTAATAAGACCCCATCGAACTAGATCGTACCAACGATGTCCTTCAAAAGCCAACTCTAATGGACGCTCGACCATACGTAAGTGATGCAATAGCGACTCCTTAGTAAGTGCTACCATATCGAATTGTGCCAACCCATTTGGAAATCTGGATTTATCCAACACAGGAATCATTCCTCCATTATCGGCCCTATAAGACTCTAAAGTGATTACACCTGCACGAGAACGAACCTTATCGATGTACTTCATTGCTCCAGCTACATCAGCAGTAGAACCTTCCAATAAGGTCTCTGCATACATTAAGTAAACATCAGCTAAACGAATGAGACGAAAATTAATACCTGTGCGAGCACCCGTTGACATATCTTCGTTTTCTTTATAATACCAACTGGTCCATTTTTTAACTTTAGAACCTTGTCCGAAGGTAAAGTTAGCCTTGCTCTTTTCTGTTTCGGTTGCTACTAATGGAGCTTGATAATAATCTCCATCACCAAACTCTACAGCAAGAGTAGCATAAGTTCTTTGAGAATAATGATATCCAGCATTAATTGGGTTACTGATATCTATTGAATCGCCTGCTACAAATAGTTCCTGTAACCAATAAGTTGGCAAACAAGTATTGTAACCACCTGCACCAGTAATACTTGCAAATGAACTTGCGATAGATGAAGCTTCTGATCCTGGAACTGTTCCTATATCATCTGTTCGATTACCACTGGCTCCTTCTTTGTAATTATCAGAATAAGCAACTTCTAAAATAGACTCTGAATTGAACTCATTCTCAATTGTAAAATTATCCATGAAGTTAGGTACCAAAGCATAAAGACCATCATTATCAGCAGCATCAATTACTTCTTTAAAATACTTGGCCGCATTTGTCCAATCTTTATCATACAAATAAGTTTTTCCTAACATTGCTGCAGCGGCTCCCCAAGTGAATCTTCCTGTATCACCACTATCAGACCATTTCTTAGGCAAATGCTCGTAAGCATAAGTAAGGTCTGGAATTACCATTTTAGAAATAACTTCTGCTCTTGGACTCAATGGTTTATGCATA
Source organism: Ancylomarina sp. 16SWW S1-10-2 (assembly GCF_009669305.1). Lineage (GTDB taxonomy): Bacteria > Bacteroidota > Bacteroidia > Bacteroidales > Marinifilaceae > Ancylomarina. The sequence goes on along the minus strand of NZ_SADB01000003.1, from coordinate 146,902 downwards.
TCTGCATCTACTATTGGAAGAACATCTTGAATAATTGCTTGATTGTAGCTTTGGACTAAACCGAAATAATTTAATCCTCTCAAGAAACGTGTTTGAGCAATAATCGATTCTTTCTCAGCATCAGTTAAAAATGTAACGTCTTCTATATAGTACAAAATTTGGTTTGCCCTATAAATCCCAATGTATAATTGTGACCAACGATCTACAACATTATCTGTTGCATCATTCCATATCATATTCGAAAAATTTACAATTGTATACCAACTTTCCGAACCCGCTAAATCACTACGAACCATATTTTCGACAAGACCTTGTCCACTTACTGCAGAAAACTGCAATGAGCTATATAATGCATTGGTCGCCTTGTTGAAATCTTCTTTAGTTTGCCAAAAAGAATCGGTGGTAACAGCATTCGGATTAACCTGATCGAGCAATTCGTCTTCGCAACTACTCAGAGTTCCAACTATGAGTGCGAAAATTAATGTTATTTTAAATATATTTCTCATCTTCTAATAGTTATTAGATTAGAATTCAATTTTTACACCCATCAAAAACTTTCGGGTTACTGGGTAAGTCCCCTTATCTATACCTCTGGTTGAAGCACCATTTCCACCAATCTCAGGATCATATCCATCATAATTTGTAAATGTAAATGGGTTTTGAGCACTGATATAAAATCTCGCATTATCAATAGAATTACCCAATAGAGTTTTTGGTAATGTATACCCTAAAGTGATATTTCTAATTCTAAGATAATCAGCATCTTCTAAGAAATAATTCGAGCGAGAACGGTAATTATCATGTTCAGAACCAACTCGAGCTGAAGGAATATCTGAATCTGGATTTTGTGGAGTCCACATATTCACAAGATCTGCATGACGCTTCATTGAATAAGCGAACAATTTTGATCCATTAAACACCTTATTCCCATTAGAATAAAATAGTTGAACACTTAAATCGAAGTTTTTATAATCAGCACTAAGATTTAAGCCAGCCTCGAACTTTGGCATTCCCGAACCTTGATAAGTACGGTCATCATCATTAATCACACCATCATTATTGGTATCCATATAAATCAAATCTCCCAATTGTGCATTAGGTTGAATTGCAGTAGTAGATCCATCATCATTTGTATGAACATGTGCAGCTAATTGCTCTGCTGTTTTAAAAATTCCATCGGTAGGAATTAAGAAAAAAGCACCTGCTTCGTAACCAGGAACCATATAGGTAGTGATATCTTGCTGCTCTGCACGCCAGCTACCTGGTTTACTATCGCTCAATGCAATTTTTTCTAGATCTTCCCCTAAATCAGTAACTTCATTTATATTTCGTGTAAAAGTACCTGAAACTTGCCATCCCATTCCAAAGCTTGTTCTCTCTTTGTAATAAGTCCCAATCTCAAAACCTTTGTTCACCATATTACCAACATTCGAGGTTTTCGAATTGTAATTACCCCAATCACCAGGCACTGTTGTTCCAGTAGATGCAGGTAAAAGAACGTTTAGAAGCATGTCCTTCTTATCATTCTTATACACATCAGCAGTTAAGCTAAATTTGCCATCAAACATCAGTAAATCAACACCAATATTTTGAGATATATTTGTTTCCCATTGTACTAGCGGATTAGCATATCCTCTTTGAATTGCACCAGCTCCTAATTCATCACTATTTTCTGGTCCCCACACATAATCAATATTTGCATCTACATAAGCTGCATATAAATAAGGAGATATACCTTGGTTACCTACTTCACCATAACTTAAACGAAGTTTTAAATTATCGATGCTAGTAAATGAATCCATAAAGTTTTCCTCGCTGATGTTCCATCCTAAGGATGCACCAAAAAAATCATTATATCTGTTGTCCTCACCAAAATTAGAGGAACCATCGTAACGAATACTCGCACTAAATAAATAGCGACTGTCATAGTTGTATTGCAAACGTGCTAGTTTACCAACAATACCATGTTCTCCATCAGTACCTGTGATTGCTTTATTTATAGCCCCACCATTAAAAACAGAAACATCATTGCTAATAAAATCTTTTTTAGTCGCAGAATTTGTTCTGGAAGTAGATTTCTCCATAGTATATCCTATTAAACCAGTTATCGTATGCTTATCAAACGACTTTGTATACGAAAGGATATTTTCCATTGTATATTTATAGCTTGCACTAAAATCTTCAGTTAATTCAGCATCCAAGCGACTACCAGCTTGATCCGGTTTACCACTAGGATCATTCGCCGAGTAAACAAGATATTGTGGTTGCCAAAATTCACGGTGATAATTCCAGTTATTCATTCCTAAATTAACTTGGAATTTTAATCCTTTCGTAATTTCATATTTTAAGTTTGCTGAAATATTGTACGAATCCTCAACTCTTTCATCCGATTGATTTAACAAGCGAGATAAATAACCAACATGATCAGGGTTACTTCCAGGAATTATAACTGAATTATCAGTTGTTTCCAAACTTCCAATTGGTTTGCGATAGGGCCCTTGAAAAATTGCGAACTCATACAATCCCCATGGTTCCTGTTCTTTCGTTGAATGCATTATTCCTAGACTTACAAATGCACTAAATTTACCCTTTGTAAGACTTGCGTTTGCACGCGTGGTAAAACGATCGTAACCCGACTGACGCAAAATACCATCTTGGTTGAAATAATTGGCATTTACATTGAATGTAATTCCTTCTCGACCACCAGACAGCGTTAAATTGTGACTCTGAATTGTGGCGTTATCGTTTGCAATGGCACCTACAAAATCAGTATCATAATCCATTGCGTTAGGATTGTAATGCAAAATAGTTGAATGCGATCCTTGCATAGCTTGCATTTGCTCATCTACATAAATGTGCTCTGCAGTATTTAAAAGTTCAGTACCCGAAGTAATGTTCTGAATACCATAGTAAGAAGAGAAACTCACTTTTGTTTTTCCTTCTTTTCCTCTTTTAGTGGTAATTAAAATCACACCATTAGATGCACGTGTACCATAAATCGCCGCAGATGCACCATCTTTTAGAACATCGACAGTCTCGATATCCTCAGAAGAGATGTTTGGATTTCCATCATAAGGAATTCCATCTACCACATATAGTGGACTCGCATTACTTCCAATAGAACCCAAACCACGAATTTGGATGTTCGCCTGATCTCCTGGACGACCACTACTTTCAATAACACTAACACCCGCAATCTTCCCTTGCAGTGATTTTGTAAAATCCGAAGAAGCAACTTTCGTCAATTCTTCTGATTTCACAGACGAAACGGCTCCTGTTAATTCAATTTTCTTTTGTGTTCCATAACCGACCACAACGATTTCAGATAGCTCTTCGAAATTAGGAGCCAAATTAATCTTCAAATTCGTTCCTCCCGTAAGAAGAACTTCTTTAGATAAATAGCCAATAAAAGACACAACTAATGTGGCATTATCAGGTGCACTTATACTAAACACACCATCAATATCACTAGTTGTTCCGATTGTTGTTCCTTTTACGACAACGGTTGCGCCAGGAAGCCCAATTCCATCTTTAGAGTCGTAAATTGTACCGGTAATTGTTTTTTCTTGAGCAAAGGTACTTGCTCCAAAAAACAGACAGAGAAAAGTCAACAATACAATTGACTTTCCATTCATTCTAATTAGTTCTCTCATAAGAAAGCATTTTCATTTACATTTAGGATTAAAAATTCACTTTTGATTAGACTCAAATTTATTTTATTCCGTAAGACAAATACAGTCCTATTTCCCAGCAAACTATGTATTCATATGATAACAAATAACGAGTTTGATAACTTAATGGTGGTGTTTGATAACCTTTGTGAAATCTTGTATCCAATCCCAATCGATAAAAAGGAAAAATTTGATTATTTTTACTTTCTGCAAAGCATTGCGGCCTAAAACCATATTTAACATGATAAAAAATATCTACAAGTATATTCTCTTAGTCAGTATTATTATAGCCTATTTCTTACCCAATAAATCTTATGGAAATATTGTGAATAAAGAAAGCTATTCTTTTTTTCAATTAAAAGGATTGCCCCAAAATGATGTTAATTTAATCTATAGGGACAGTAAAGGTTTTATGTGGATTGGGACTTTAGATGGACTTCATAGATTTGACGGCTATTCCTACAAGACCTACCGAATATCAGAGAACCCAGAGAGTATTAGTAGCAATATGATTATAGATATTGCTGAAGATAGCAAAGGAAACATTTGGATAAGCACTTATGGCAGGGGAATTTGTAAACTAAACCCAATTACTGAAAAATTCACCATTTACCATTCTAGCGGAAAAGATGGCTACAAAATAGATAGCGATGACATTACCTGTATGACGATTGATAAAGATGATGTTATATGGGTTGGGACTTGGTATGGTTACAGTCGAATTACTCTTGATAAAAAATCTGATGCTATTTCCGAAATTATCACTGTTTCACTTAAGAATACCTCTATAGACGATTTTACAACTGTTCGGAAAATATATAGAGATAATTTCACCATTGTTAAGAAAATTCATCAGGATCAAGATGGCCAAATTTGGATTGGGACAAATGGTAGACTACTCAGACTATTAAACCCATACGCCAATAAAGATCAAATTAAATATGAAACATTTAAGTGTCAAGCTGAAAACTTCTGCGATTACGAAGGTGGCTTTTTAATCGGTGGACCCAGTATCTCTGCTGTTCAAAAGCAAGCAGACGGAAGTTATGAAATAAGTCCTATTCTGACAATTTCCGCCAATACTATGATATACAAGAACCAAAAAATATGGTTGGGAAATAGATTCGGGATTACCTGTTTACAATACAATCCTAAGAAAGGATGGCAAATAGAACAACAACTAAACAAACAAAAGATAAAAGATGAATTCCCAAGCAATATTGTGACCTGTTTAACCGAAGACGAAAGTGGTCAAATTTGGGCAGGAACACGAGGCGGGGGTATTTATACCATCAACTTAAACCAAAAAAAATTCCATCATTACCAAAAAACACGCCATAAGAATTCAATAAGTAGTAATTTTATTAAGTCTGTGTTCGAAGATCATGAAAAAAATCTTTGGATTGGTACCGAGAATGATGGAGTTAATTTCCTGTCACGAAAAAATTCGAACAAGTATGCTAATCGTTTTCAACACATCCAAATAAACCCAAATTCACTTGAAAACAGAGCCTATTGTATTGAAGAAACCCTAACACCAAAATCAAAACTTCACAAGAGTCTTATTTGGATAGGAACCAGCCACTATTCTAATCTTGTTGCTATCGATCCGCTTAGCCTAAAAAAGAAGCCCTTACACAATATTGTTTCCAAAATTGGATTTGTATTTACACTGGAATCGCAAGGAGACAGCGTTTTATGGGTTGGAACTTATGGTGAGGGCTTATGGAAATTTAGTCTTGATGAAAATGGTGATATCACTAAGTATCTAAATTTTACACCTGACAACAATTCCAAATCACACATTTCTTCTCGAATTATTAGGGACTTACTATTGGATAAGGATGATAACTTATGGATTTCAACGGATAAAGGTCTAAATAGGATAAGTGCCCAAGAATTGAACAAAAAAGATCCACTGATACAAAACTTTGAAAAGGAGGAAGAAATACAGAATGATTATTTCCTAAAAATATACCAGGCTAAAAATGGGAAACTTTGGATGGGTAGTATGGGAGGTGGACTTATTTCTTACTCAGGAGAGGATAATAAGTCAGGACATCACTTCTCTAAAATAACTGAAAAAGATGGCTTACCTAATAATACGATCAAGTCGATTCTGGAAGATGACAAAGGCTCTCTGTGGCTTGCAACAAATAAGGGCCTTAGTCAATACAACCCAACAAATGGAGATATTATAAATTATGACTCGGCAGATGGATTACAGCATGATGAATTTAGTGAAATTTGCGCTTTTAAAAGATCCAATGGTCAATTCATATTTGGGGGTATAAACGGATTTAATGTTTTTTACCCGGAACAAATTACCAAAGATACCATACCGCCTAAATTATTCTTAACTGACTTTTATATCTTAAATAAAATCGTTAAACCCGGAGAAAAGATTAATGGAAAAATAATCCTTAAAAACAGTCTTGAATATACCGATCATATTGAATTAAACTATCAGCAAAATAGTTTCTCGATTGGTTTTTTAGGATTACACTACACGACACCCCAAAAGAACAAATACAAATACACACTGGAAGGTTTTGACCAAGCTTGGTACAATGCTACGGCCTCGTATCGAATTGCCAAATACACAAACATACCTGCAGGAGAGTATACCTTTAAGGTAATGGCATCAAATAGCGATAATATTTGGGTAGAAAAACCAAAATCAATAAAAATTAAGATTAATCCTCCCTTTTATTTTAGCGCTTATGCCTACTTAGTTTATGCACTACTAATTCTCATTGGTGCCTACATAGCTTATCGAATGTTAAGACTATCTACACTTCGGAAAAAAGATTTTTTAATTGCAGAAATGGAAAAAAATAAGGTGGAAGAAATTGCACAAATAAAGCTTCGCTTTTTCACAAACATTTCACACGACTTTAGAACTCCATTAACCCTTATAACAACCCCTCTTGCTAAGTTAATTTCTAAGGGTGCAGAACTCTCGGAAGAGGAACGACAAGGCAACTACAAGCTCATCAACCAGAATGCTAATTTTATGCTTCGATTGATTAATCAGCTAATGGACTTTAGGCGTTTAGAGCAAGATCTGATTAAATTAAGTGTAGAGGACATTGAATTAAATCAGTTTATAAATAATATCATCAAAACATTTGAGCCTTTGGCTGAGCAAAAAAATATTACCCTTTTGTTCGAAGGAACTGATAACGATCTAATAATTTGGGCTGACGCTGGAAAAATTGAGAAGGTAACTTATAATTTATTATCCAACGCATTTAAGTTCACACCTAAAGACGGATCTATAACTATTGAAATTGAAGATTCGGAACAAGATAATAGCGTACGAATTTTCGTTTCGGATACAGGGATAGGAATTTCTGGGAATGAACAAAAACTAATCTTTGAGAGATACTATCAATCGACCCAAAAAGACAAACAATCCTATGGTGGTACCGGAATAGGCTTAGCTCTTTGCAAAGGACTAATTGATATGCACAAAGGCACAATAGAAGTTAGTAGCTCGAAAGATAAAGGCACAAGTTTTACTGTAAAACTCCATAAGGGGAAGAGTTGGATGAGTGTTGACTCTTTAAAATTAGTATCCCCTCAAACAGAACAGGTACATTTTGAAGATGAAAAGGAAGAATCTCTTGTTAAGCTAGCTCTTGCAAAAGAAGTGGTCATCAAGAAAAACCATTACAAAATTCTATTGGTTGAAGATAACATCGATTTAAGGGAAGTCATTGCTGATATTTTCAACGATTACTTTATCGTTTTTCAGGCAAATGATGGAGTCCAAGGCTTCGAGAAATGTATGAATAATCATCCTGATGTAATCATTAGTGATGTGATGATGCCAAATATGAATGGTATTGAATTGTGTCGTAAAATAAAAGAGGAAGAAGCGGTAAGTCACATTCCCGTATTATTGCTAACCGCTAAAAACACAATAGAATCTCAGTTAGAAGGTTTCAAAACAGGAGCAGATGCTTATATTCCAAAACCCTTTAATACAGATATTCTTAAGGCTCGAGTTATTTCATTAATTAACAATCGTGAAAATCTTCGCAAAAAATTTCAAAAGGAAATAGAAATTAACCCGATGATTATTGCGAATTCACCAGCAGATGCTAAATTTCTTGAACAGATACTTGCACTCATCGAGAAAAATATATCGGACTCTAATTTTTCAGTGGAAAAACTTGCTGGTCTATACGGCGTTTCCAGAATATATTTAAATCGTAAGATAAAAGCCCTAACCGCTGAGACCTCCAATGAATTTTTAAGAAATATTCGTTTAAAGCATGCGGCAGAATTACTAAGTCAAAATGTATTAACCGTTTCGGAAGTAACATGGCAAGTAGGCTATAACGATTTAAGAACCTTTAGAACGCGATTTAAAGAGAAGTTTGGAATCAGTCCTTCGGAATATGCAAAGTCGAAACGTCCTGAATAGATCTATAAAATTAAAAAAGGCAAACCTATATTCGATAGAATACAAGTTTGCCTTTATAAAAATCACAATGTAAAAACTTATTCTTCTAAGCTCTTAATTTCGGATCAGTCACAAAAGTTAGGTCTGAGATTTGAATTAGCTATTTTTTAGATTTATTTTAATTCCTAAAATCAAATTTTATCAATAATAAGAACTCAAGCTTTCACGAATATGGATTTGACATTGAGTCCGGAGATCGGGACCCGTTTAGTGAAGATGGCGTTAAGAACAAAAAGCTGTATGAGCGAAGCGAGTTTTGTTTAGTCATTGAACTAATAATGGGTGATTGAGGACGTTGTCAATGATTTTTTGTTTCGTTTTCCATCATGAAAAATGAAAAGCCCGTCCGGCTAAAGGACAAGCAAAAATAATGAGATTCACTCCTTTTATTGAAAATCTTTAACACCCGAAACTATACTAAAATCAAGCTTCAATTATTCACATTTTGCTATTCCGACGCAAACGAGAGTTGCTTTCCAAATGATTTTTTCACTTGCGTCGGTACCTACTGCTACATATCTATCCCAGGGTGATATTCGCTGTGCTCATTTACCCTGGGCTATTATATTTGAGCCTTTCAGGCTCGAGAAAAAAGGGGCAACTGTAAAATACTTCTTTTTTTGCTTGACTAAAATTTATGCCTAATTTTCATCCAGACCCAAAATTATCTCCTAAGCTCTTAATTTCTTTATAATTGCAAAAGCTTTTTTACAAGATTCTTCAATCGCTGGATAATCAAATGAACCATCTGTTTTCTTAACCATTAATTGAGAACCCATTCCAACACAATGAACTCCTGCATCGAACCATGACTTTAAATTCTCTTCGTCAGGCTTAACACCACCTGTAGGCATAATTGAAGACCAAGGGAATGGACCTTTTACAGCTTTCACAAAATCAGGACCTCCAACTTGAGCGCCAGGAAAAATCTTTACCACCTCAGCACCTAACTCTTCGGCATAAGAAATTTCTGTAAGCGAACCACAACCTGGCGACCAAGCTACTTTTCTACGATTACATACCTTTGCCATTTCAGCGTTTAAGATCGGAGAAACAACAAAATTAGCTCCCAACTGAATGTATAAAGATGTTGTTCCCGCATCAATAATGGAACCAGCTCCTAATATCATTTCCGGACATTCCACTGCAGACCATTTAATCAGCTCACCAAAAACCTCATGAGCAAAATCACCTCGGTTTACAAATTCAAAAAGACGAGCTCCTCCCTTATAACAAGCCTTTACAATCTCTTTACAAATCTCAATGTCTTTATGAAAGAAAACTGGAATCATTCCTGTCTCTTTCATTTTTAATGCTACTTCTATTCTCGAAAATCTAGCCATTTCTATTTTAATTATGAAGTATAAGTCATGAATTATGAGTTGACTTGCTCTATCAATAAGAGTATTGGATTTCTCTAATTCAGAATTATTAAATCATCATTTATAATTCAATATTATCTTGAAACACGTCCTGATGCGTCTCCATCCATCAATTTTTCAACTTCTTCTACACTCACCTGATTGTAATCTCCATAAACCGTATGTTTCAAACAAGATGCTGCAACAGCAAAATTTAATGCTTTCTGATCATTATCCGGATAAGTAAGTAAACCGTAAATCAATCCACCCATGAATGAATCTCCACCACCAACACGATCTACAATATGCGTAATTTGATAGGTATTATTCGCTTTAAACAAATTCTTACCATCGTATAAAACCCCAGACCAAGAATTGTGATTGGCATTAATCGATCCTCTCAAAGTAGTAATTACCTTTTTACAACGAGGAAATTGTTTAATAATTTGCTGAGAAACAGAAAGATAAGCTTCTGCATCAACATGACCTCCTGTAACATCGACACCATCAGGACTGACGCCTAATACTTTTTCGGCATCCTCTTCATTACCCAAAATCACATCAGTACCTGCAACCAATTCGGGCATTACCTCCCCAGCTGATTTTCCATACTGCCATAAATTCTTACGGTAATTTAAATCACATGAAACTGTAATTCCTCTCTCGTTAGCAGCCTTTATTGCTTCTAAACAAGCATCTGCTGCTCCTTGCGAAATTGCCGGGGTAATTCCTGTCCAATGAAACCAGCTTACTCCTTTGAACACATGATCCCAATCAATCATTCCATTCTCTATTTGAGAAATAGCAGAATTCGCACGATCATAAACAACTTTACTTCCTCTACTTACAGCTCCCACTTCAAGAAAATAAATTCCCAATCGATCACCACCATAAACAATATGATCGGTATTTACGCCATATTTTTTCAGGTCCATTTCACAGGCGCGTGCAATATCGTTTTTAGGAAGTCGAGTGACAAAACTCGATTCAATTCCATAATTTGCCAAGGATACGGCCACATTTGCTTCACCACCGCCATAGGTTGCAGTGAACTCAGATGCTTGCGAAAAACGTTGATAACCTGGAGTTGTTAATCTCAACATAATTTCACCAAAAGTAACTACCTTACTACTCATCACTAATTTCTTTATTAAAGTTTAAATAAATATTTATTGTTTTACAAAGGGAACTGATTGAAAATCACTACCCCGAAGTCTTAATATATAATACCCTCTTGACAAAGAACTTACATTAAGCTGAAGCTTGGAAAGCGAATTTGAAATTTCCGCTTGAAGAACCACTTTACCATTTAATGATACAACTTCCCAATTGCTAAAATCGTTTGATTCTCCCGTGTCTACATTCAGAATTGAGGAGACCGGATTTGGATACAATTTTAAATTTGAGTTCTCCTGAGATCCTAAAGGTGAAACGTCGGAAATTCCAACAGAAACATTCTCCGTGCGAGTAATCTCTTTACTAAACTCATTGGTTTTCAAAGCAAGCGAACTGATATGCCCTCCTGATTCAGTAAAGGCAACCGAAATGCTATTGTTGCTTTTTATCAATTCATAAGGTACTGGAATCTCTAAAACACCAAAAAAACTTTCTCGTTGCGTTTGAGAACCTCCCCTAAAGTTCGTAGGAACTTCAATTTCAGCACCATTAACCAACACTTTTGGATGTAATGATTTGCCATGAGCTCTGCCAATTCCAAGGCGAAGAATAGCTTCTCCATACATTCCGAACTCAACACCACTAATTGTAAATACTTCCGGAGTATTGGCAACAATTGGTTTAAAGTAGGTGTTCGCATAATACTTGAATTCACTCGATGTTTCATCAATATCAATTGAAGAAGCATAAGTGTATTCAAGAATCATTGTTCCTTCTGCTCCAATAGTAAATTCTTTGGGATCAACACTAAGAACAGACTCATCGAGAACCGGCTTATTACCCTCCAAATACAATTTTTTTATTTTTAATGATTGCAAATCCTGATTTGCACCCAATACATTCATTGTTACGTTTACGGAATTAAACTCCAAATTATTTAAAATTACATAAGCCTTATTTCCATCCACATAAACATCGGTCATCACGTCTAGGTTGGTTGACTTTGAATCAACACGAGTTCCTTTTACATCAGACCATAATTGATACACCTTCACCATTTCAGTATAAACCCAATCTCCTGTATAACTATTAGGTTCATTCTCTTTCCGCATTAATCGATGTGAATATGTATTGTTTACATCTGTAGTTCCCCACGTCGCTTTAATCGGAAGAAAATCAATGGTTTTATTTATGATATCAGCCCTTTCCATAAATTGCATTCTCATCGAATTAACCGATTTCATATGATGCCAATCACGCAAAGGAGACCAAGCACCTTTCAAATCGTGCGATACAGCTCCAAACTCAGAAATCATGAAGGGCTTTACCTCACCAAATGACAGGTAAGAGTATTGTTCCATCATATCGAAAGTAGCTTCCATATTGCTACCCTTTCGATACATCTCTTTTCCACCTTTCGCTGCAAAATCATACAAATGAATAGTCCAATAATCCATTTTTGCCCCGCAGATATCCATAAATAGTTTCGAACGCTCTTCCCATTGCTTGAAATCATTCTTTTCAAAATCGGGAAAGGCAACACAAAAACCACCAATTTGAATGTCAGAATCAGGATTGTATTTTCGTATTTGATCGGCTACAGCATTGTGAAATTTAAACACCTTCTCTGGCTGATCACTTCCATGATCGACCAACCAATAAAGTGGCTCGTTAATTACCTCCACATACTTAGGTTCTGGCTTGCCTGTTGTTCCTCCACTGCCATAATGATCATGAATATAGCGTCCCATGTATTCTCCCGATGCAGTTCCAAATGGTTCCGCCTCCGTATCTGTTAAAGAAAAAGACCAGCCCTTTTTAGTTTCCTGTCCGTCAGGCCAAAAAGGATGAAGCTGAGCACATAATATTTGATCATTCCGATTTTCATAAGCATGGTGTGCTGTAACATTGGCATAATTTGTTTTAGAACTCTCTCCTGATGACAGAATACTTGCCGGATCGGCATAACCCGTTCTATCCGGATCTTCCGTTACAACATTATTCATATTCCAACCGATAGTACCCGTATTACGTCCTAAATAAACATCGTATCCATTTAAAAAATGATCTCGTAAATCGGATGTGAAATTATCTCCATCCCATTCATTTTCTTTAACATCAGCATGTATAGCTACAAATTTATTTCGATCAAAAGAAGACACATTTCCTAAACTTCTTTTCGTATTCAGATTGACATCAATGATAATATCATCGGGTTCAACAGCCTTTATTTCACCAATAAAAAAGGCGAAAATGAATAGAAGAAATACTATTTTACTCATACTATAAATTTTATATTACTAAACTTTACTGTAAACCCGAATCAATAAAAGAAATCTATCGCTTAATAATCACTTGCTCTCGGATTTTCAATACCACTCTTATAATCTTTCCCATTCTCACGAGTCATATCATCGAAAAAGCGCAAATAATTACCATATGTATATTTACCATTTCTCTTCTGCATCTTATCCTTCATGCCGTTAAACTGCTTTGTAGCCGCAGCCTGATCACCAATTAAAAAGAAATAATCATTAGCGGATATTTCATTTCCCTTTTTATCCAACAACTGAAGCTTTACAAAAAACTTTTTATCAACAGATTTTAAAATATCTTCATCGATATCAAAGAACTTTTTAGCACTATTTTCAGCGACCATATCCACATCATACTTGCTCGATTTAAGCACTTTACCCTTATCGTCTTCAATGCTAAATTTGATTGTACAATTTTTATAATTGGTATAGAAATCATTAATCACCCAAATTTCTCCTTTAAAAGCTTCATCAGTATGCCAACGACGCTTTTTAAAATTAAAATTCACAAGTAAGGGCTGATAGGCTTTCTTCACAAAATCGTAAGAACGTTTCGGTTGCTGATAGTTATCAACAATACCCCATTTCATATCAGGCCAATAGGTAATAAAATGACAGAGTGCGATTCCACTTAAACGTGGTTTATGACGACGAAAATACTCTATTCCATTTTGGAAGATAACCCCTTGAGCATCTTGAGTCGCATTCACAAACTCCTCTAAAGAACCAATTCGTTCTTCACCAAACACATCAAAATTCTGCATTTTCAAACGATCCAAATCTGCCCAGTGATGTCCCCAACTCAATCCGGGAGGCCACATTTCATTTTCGGGAATAAACTTTTTAAGACTTTCGACAGATGGAACTGATGTGATGGCAAATTCAGGAACAATTGGGTAATCAAGTGTTTGATACCAATCTTCCATTAAGGCAAAGCCCATACTGTAAAAATATTTAAGAGCATGCACAGCTTCTTTTGGCTTAAAACCAGCCTTCTGCGACACCTCACAAGTTAAAGGTGAATCGGGCACAAAAGGTAATTTCACATAGCTTTGCAGTGAATCTCCCAATGCTTCCAGAAAACCTCTCGCAAACATTGGATCGGCAGCACGCAACATCATCTCTTCTCCACCTTCCATCATAATTAGCGAAGGATGATTTCGACGTTCTTTAATCACCAACACCGCTTCATGAATGATATCATCCAATAACTTTTGATCTTTAGGTAGATTGCCTGTTCCCAAAGGAATAATATCTTGCCAAACGGTTAACCCAGCCTCATCGCAAAGTTTATAAAACTCAGGAATTTCAGGAGGATGCCATCCAAAAATTCGGATGTTATTCATATTGGCTTCTTTCGCCAGCTTAATTAAAGTTGCGTATTCATCAGGAGATGTTCGTCCCACAAAAATATCTGGTGGTCCACCCCAACAAGCTGATCTGATAAAATGATTCTTTCCATTTATTAATGTAGTTCGTGGAAAACTCACCTCCTCTTTCGAAAATCCAGGATTCCAAGCCATTGTAACTTCCCGAATACCGAATGTTACTTCTCTAAAATCATGATTAACCTGAGCTTCTTTAACCGATATCCTTGCTTTGTATAGGTTTGGTTTCCCTAAATCCCAAGGCCACCAAAGCTTTGGCTTTTCAACATGAATGTTCTGCACAAATTTATGCAAACCTGGTTTCACCGTTTTTGTTAGTTCAACGGTGATGTTCTTCGATTCAAAATTTTCACCTTCAATAGAGGCTATAAAAGTCATTTCCTTTGCAATATCGCTGGTATTTTCCACACTCAACTCTAAAGCAACTTCTGCTGTTTCATCCTTATTGATACTTGTATTGGCATACACATCCTTAAGTCGCACCTTGCCTGTTGAAACCATCTTCACAGGACGCCAAATTCCAAAAGGAATCAAATCGCGCCAGTAATCACCAAACCAAGGTGTCTTTTTACCCGCTACTTTGGCATTCACTTGTGGTGGTGGATCTAGTTTCACCATCAATAAGTTGGTGCTCTCCAAACGATGTTTAGAAACTCGTAAAGCATCATTAATATCAAATGAAAAAGGTGAAAAAGCACCTTCATGACGCCCTAAATGATGTCCATTCAACCAAACATCACAACTGTAATCAACACCTTCAAAATCCAAACGAACTACCTGATCGCTTATGTCCTCGGTTACATTAAACTGAATGGAATACCACCATTCGTATTGTTGTACCCATTGTGCTTTCACACTATTACGCCCAAAATAAGGATCTTCAATGGCACCAATTTTCCATAAATCTGTAAAAACATCACCAGGCACTTCAGCAACATTCCAAACCAAAGTTTCAATATCCTCAGGTGGCAATTCATGTAAACCTTGTTTAACTCCCTCTCCAGGTAGCATCATTTTCATTTTCCAACGCATGCCACTAAGGTCACGCACGACTTGACTGTTCTCATTATGTGAGTTGATCGACCCTGGTTGCGCATATAAATTACAGCATGAGATGATACTCAGCAAAGCAATTAGTACATATTTACCCATTCCTATCATAATTTCAGTATTAGGTTTCCTGATTAAAAAAAAACTTGTTTCACAACTAGGTTCTGAAACAAGCTTACACACTAAATCTAACTAATCTAACATCTATTTCTTTTTACCACCCGCCCCTTTTGCCACATGGGTAGTTACTCTTCTTGATGTAAATCTTCTAATATACTGGTAATCGGAATTCATATATTCATGAGTCAATCCCCATCGAAGAATTTCTGTTGGTTCTTTCTCTGTATCTGCAGTACGATTTAATCCAATAGCATGAGGAGCTCCTTTTATTGATGATTTAATTGTAAAATTAATTCCATCAGGAGACCATTGTATGGTATTTTTCTCGGGTCCATCGGTAGTTATCAATGAAGCAATTCCTCCATTATAAGGCCAAACACATATCTCGTGTCCACTGTTCGAAATTGGATTGTAAGGAGATTTCACGTAGGGTCCTTTAGGATTATCAGCAATAGCTACACCATGTCGAATTTGACGTCCTCCGAAAGTAATTTCCTCGCCCATTTGTTCCCCTTTGTAATACAAAAAGAATTTCCCTTTAAAAGGAACAATACATGGATCGTGTACTTTATGGCTATCGAAATCTCCTTTTTTAAGCACATTAAAACGATTGTCTTCTGTGCCTTTCCATACCCCATTATCTGCAGGGCTTAAAATAGGCTCTTCAGATTTAGTCCAAGGACCATTTGGCGAGCTAGACCATGCCAAACCCACCTGATTCTTTACACGTACACTATAGGGTGATTTTACAGTTTGATAAGACAAATAATACATTCCTTCCCACTGCATCACCTCAACAGTAAATACTGATCGATCATCATAGGCTCCTTTAGGTCCTCGTGCTACTGCCAAACCTTCTTCTTTCCAGGTAATTCCATCTACCGATGTAGCATACCAAATATCACATCTATCCCAAGGGAATACTTTTTCATTTTCTATATCACCACCAAATCCTTGCGATGGACCTGTATTTCTTGAATACCAAGTATAGTATTTTCCATCAATCTTTAAAAGGGCACTTGGGTCTCTTCTCACAACACCTTCTTCATAAGCAAAATCTCCTTTTAAATCCGACACTTCGAATTCAATGAACCACTCGTTACCAATTTTATCCCATTTAAGAGCTCTTTTTGACGCAGCGCTTAAGTGATCCTTATCAGTAATCCCCAACCGATCTAAATCTTGCTCACTATATTGGTTGGTCTCAGCCTCACTCTGAGCACATTTGTCGCTATTACACCCAATAAATGTCATAAATAAAGCAACAACAAGGAAATTAACTATTTTCTTCATATCCGACTAAAACTATATTTTGTATTTACATCTAATTTCTATTCAATATTAAGAAGAAAATAGTCTTACATCCACCCGTATATAATCACATAAATAGTGTGTATTTGATAATCATGCTTGCTTTTGAAACGTAAAAGGGGGGGGAAATGAACACTAAATAAATATTCACGACTCAAAACACTCAATTTCAGTATAAAATCAACAAGAGTAAATATCAAACCTACTATTTGTTTTATGCTCAACACATTTAAATTTCAACTTGTTTCATCAAAAAATACTTAAAATCAAATAAGAAAAAGAGCCTATTCAAATTGAACAAGCTCTCTATAAATTCTGTAAATAATCCAACAACTCGTTAATACACTTATTTAAATTTTATTTTTTAATAACTTATTTCAACAAACTTACTTCAATTCCATTTTTTGAATTTTCGAGTAATTCTTACCTCGTAAAGCCACAAAACTCTCTAACATTTCTTTCAATTTTTCAGGATTGCTTTTTGCTAAATTATTTTGCTCTCCTTCATCATTTTTTAAGTTGTACAATTGAAATTCTGGTGAATTTCCCAATTCAATATTCACAAATTTATTTACTGCTTTGGCATTATATGGTGGAATCATCAACCAGTCGCCTTGGCGGATAGCTGTTCTTGAAGTTGCTTCAATAATCAAGTTTTCTCTTCCTTTGTCACTCTCTCCCATTAAAAGACTTAATTGGTTCTGACTATCGCTTTTTGGAGCATCAACACCTATTAATTTTGCAATTGAGGCCATTAAATCCATCTGACAAACCAAAGCATCTGATTCCTGTGGCTTAATTTTACCTTTCCAATAGGTAACGAATGGAATTCTTGTACCTGCTTCAAATAAGCTATATTTTCCACCTCTAAATGGTCCTGAAGGATTATGCTTACCTAATTTTTCTACTGCTTTATCGTCGTAACCGTCATTTAATACTGGACCATTATCACTTGAGAATACAATTAAAGTATTTTCCAATAAGCCTTCTTCTTTCATGGTTTTCATAAACTGTCCAATTGTCCAGTCAGCTTCCAAAATTACATCTCCACGTGCACCCATTCCCGATTTTCCAACAAATTTAGGATTTGGAGTACGAGGTACATGAGGTTGTTGCAATGCGTAATACAAAAAGAAAGGTTCATTTTTATGAACTCTCACAAAGTTCTGAGCCAATGCTAAAAAGTGACTAGACATTGTTTCATCATCCCATTTAGCTTTTTCTCCACCTTTCATGAATCCAATTCTAGGAATTCCATTCACAATAGTCCCATTGTGACCATGATGCCATTTCAATTTACAAAGCTCTGGATTCTCAAGTCCAGTTTGCTGACCTGCAAAATTATGTTCGTAGCTTACTTCGATAGGATCGTTAGCTTCTAAACCAACTACATTTCCGTTGTCGATAAACACAGTAGGAACACGATCTTGAGTGGCAGCCATAACATAGGAATAATCGAATCCAACTTCGTTAGGACCTGGAGTTATACGCTTGTTCCAATCCAAATTACCATCGCCCAAACCTAAATGCCACTTGCCAACTACACCTGTATAGTATCCGTTAGCTTTCATCATTTTAGGAAGTGTTGGCTGATCAGTACCAATTATTAAAGGAGCACTACCCGGAAGTATTCTTGCATCTTTATTACGCCAAGGATAAGAACCTGTTAACAGTGCATATCTACTTGGTGTACAAGTTGCCGAAGATGCATAAGCATTGGTGAATCGATTTCCTCCTGCTGCTAGCGCATCAATATTTGGGGTTTGCAACTCGGTAGCTCCATAAGAACTTAAATCACCATAACCCAAATCATCCATATAGATTACCACTACGTTTGGTTTTGAACCTGACTCATCAACTGCTTTTTTTGCTGGTTGACAAGCACTTATTAAACTTGCAACCAATAAAACCGACCAAATTAGTTTTTTCATTTTCATATGATTATTATTTTAAATTTTTGCCATATGGAACTTATCATGCTGGTAAATCATCTCCCTCTGTGTCAAAATTACTTTGGCATGAACGTTTCATCAATTTATAATTTTAAGTTTTGTCTTATAGCCTGTCCCGGTATATCCGGAGAACTTAATCGATTATCATTTCCGTGTCTGTAGAACGTTTTAGTCATGGACATTTCATAGACTTATTTCTTAATCAGCACATAATAATTTCATCTCCATTATTAATAGGTCAAGAAACTCGAGTACAATAGTAAGAATTATGCTCTTATGTAAATAGAGGTATATGCCTAAAATTTACGGGGGCATTTGATACTTTGCATATTTCAGCAACTTGTGCAAGTTAATAAAATGGGCAAAGTACATTCAATAATTTTACATTTGGGCATTCCCTTCGGGCGGGCTTTCCGTTTCAACTCCTCACTCGCTTAAGCTCGTTGTGGGGTAACACTGCAATCCCTAACGCGAGGATTACAAATCCTCAACTCCTTAACCTCAATTACAAATCTGAGGGAGCTACGATATCCTTTTGTGTACTTGGTGGTCCACTTTTTGTATTGTCCTCAAGTCGGACAGACTTTTACTTTTCTATCGATGAAAAGTAAACAAAAATCTACCGTGGCAGAAAAAAACACTAAAAATAAGATCATTTCCCTAAAACCTGGAACTCGTCCTTTTAGCCTCCCAGATTTGCTGGTCTCTAATTTCAGAATTTAAGGCTAACGTTCCTCAAACAAGCCAGTTTTATTAACGCTCCTTGATTCGTCTCTTTACCTATTTGTTCCGTCAATGTTGTTATCGTTCCGTTTACGTCTTTACGATTTGCAAATTGACCAATAGCCTCCTGTTTATGTTCTACGAACATATCTCGTTGGTAAGCTATTTGTTGCTGGTACTCCATAGGTA
Source organism: Ancylomarina sp. 16SWW S1-10-2 (assembly GCF_009669305.1). Classification (GTDB taxonomy): domain Bacteria; phylum Bacteroidota; class Bacteroidia; order Bacteroidales; family Marinifilaceae; genus Ancylomarina. The sequence continues at coordinate 127,232 of NZ_SADB01000003.1, read as the reverse complement.
AAAGTCTTGTCCGACTGCTTCTTTAATTAATTGATTCAGACCTTCTCTCTGTAAAAAAAAACAGAAATACTATGTCCTCTGCTGACTTCTCATCTCCTTTAGCTGATTGTCTCCGCTAAGTTTGTTGTTTAGTACAACAGATGATGAGATCTCTCGGGATAAGATAACATACTTTCATCTCGTCCTACTTGATTTACTCTAAGTGGTTACGATTGACTTTCGGGCTTTCCCAATCCATTGCTCGGTTGCCCCCACTAGTAAGCCTTATATCAAGTTTCTGTTCGTTAGCACGGTGACTTTGCTGATGGCTTTCTTCAGATTTACGATCGCCCACAACACCCTTGCCAATTGCTAGTTCTTCCTGTCAACTGGGTGAACTCAAGAACATTTCATCTTGATAGCACATTAACATACCCGACATACAAATAAAAACCCAATTCCTTAACGAATCGGGTTTTGTCCTTGTTATTTTTTATTAATGCCTTAAGACACTAACTTATTATTATCCTCTTTATTAAAAACCGCTGTTTTAGCATTGAAATAATCGACAAGAATTTCAGTTGACAATTCATTACCCTTGTGATCCCAGCCATATAATCTGTAGGTTGCTATCTCATTAGAGAGTTCACAAATTAGATAACCTTTTTCAGAGTCGAAAATATATCTGAATTGCCAAGGTGAAAATTTGTACATCTCTTTATTGTATGGCTTACTAGTAAAAAACCGACCTTTTAATCTAGTTGAAAGATGTGCCTCTCCACATAAATTAAAATATTTATGTTTCTGTTTTTCTGATAAGTTTGTATATATATATATTCCTTTTTCTTTAATATCCTTATTTGAAATTAATCAAAGCGTAATATTTCACTTCTATTAATTTGATTATTGACCTACTTACGGAAGAATTCGTGTAAGATTTTTAAATTTTTAAAAAAGCTATTTATAAATATTAGAGCAAAAAAACCCGATACCTTAAGGTATCGGGTTCTACATTCACATAAAATCTAATTAATTGCACTAATTATCCAACATAAATATTCAGTAATTATTTTAATTTCCAAACTCTAAAATAATTGATCTTATAAATACCATCTAACCGGTTATCATCGGGCAATGCACCAAACCATTTATTAGATTCACAGTTGAAATTGACTTCCAAAGGTTGATTCCAATGGGTATTCTTTGCTTCGCGAAATAATATTCCATCGATGTAAAAACGAATAAATTCTGGTGTCCATTCCAAGCCCCAAACATGAAAATCAGCCTGTAATTCTTTCGGGAAATAATATTTCTTGGTCCGTGAGAAATGCTTTTTAATATCTCCCTTGCCCTTTGGTGTTCTAAATACATGTATGTTAGAATTCAAATCGTGCCGATTGTATAACAAGCCAGGTGCATTTTCACAAATGTCTATCTCCGTCCACCACTCTTTACTAACATTTGTCATCCAAAAGCCTGAAACCCAGGGAGCATCCATTAGTTGTACTTCTGCTTCAAAATATCCATACAAAAATTTAGTCTTACTTTTTATAAAACCTGTAGAATGAGTAAATCCTTCCGGAAGCTTTTCATCTCCATGCTGGCTAACGCGAATTTCTACATTTCCATTTTCCAAACTCACATTTGATCCATGAAAATAGGTTGGTTTCCTTCCCTTCCAACCAGGGTTATTAGGATACCAGCGTTTCTCATCCAATTTTTTCGAATTGAATTCATCCGAATATTTTTCCAATTTGTTCCAATCTTGAGTATTGGCTTGATCGGAAAGTGGAAAGTCTGCATTAGACCTTAGTGGTGCTTGTTTAAGATTTACCGAGTCCACATAGTTCTTCGGTGGAATGGTTAAATTCTGAGAAAATACCGATTCTCCTATTGCGAATACAAATAGTAAACACGTTATTAATTTTAATTTCATATAAATAGTTTAAGGTTAATAGGCACCTCTCTGGTGCAAAGAACTATTTTATTTCCTTGAATTAAATTGCCTGACCACTGCCTGCAGCTAAAATAAAAATCACTTCGAGATTAGTAAAACCATCAGCATAAATAGTCGCTTCATACTTTTGTCCTTCTGACAGAAAAAAAAGCTCTGTACTCAATACTCAAGCATTCTAATCAGTATTACAACCGACCATGAATACAAATAGTAGTATAATACCATATTTTTTTCATCGATGATTAATTACTTTTTAAGTGAATGATAACAGCTCCATTAGCACCTCTAGAACCAAATTCTGCCGCTTCATTTCCTAATAAAACCTCTACGGATTTAACCTGAGCTGGACTGATACCCGTAACATCCTCAGTAATGATTCCATCAACAACAATTAAAACTTCCATTCCTGAAGAAAGAGAATTAGGACCTCTTGAGGTTAAAAATACATGGTTCATTCCGTTTACATTTTCCACTTTTGAAGAAGGATATACAAATTGAATTACCTGAAAAATAGAAGCCATTCTATCAAAATTATTGTTCTCGTCCATAAGGTTTTCAATACAATAATCTAATCTTTCCTCTGATATTAACTCATGTTATATGATAAGTGAATATTTTAACAAACCATTTCATACCAAAATATAACACATTACACGGAAAATGATATGCACCAATTACTTATATCAATATCTACCATTTTTTTGTACCCAACAAGGCGAGCACAATCTGACCACTAAATACTATAAAATAGACACAGATAGTGGAATTTACATAGATAAGTGAACTCTCAAGTGAACACAAATATCATTCTTCCTACAACTAACAATAAATCAAATCATTTACCCGATTAGATAAACTCCCTCTCTCTCCGCTTAAAAAGGGAGTTTCATTCATTTGAAACTCCCTTTTTTTTATGCGCTACGTTTTAATTTATAACAAAAAGTCATACCTCTCCATTATTATTGTAACGTTCCACACTAAAAAAAACATGAACCCTTATTATTTAAAGATTTGTGTTATTTATATCAACTATTTATCAACCATGATGAATTTTCATTAAGATCTTGATATTTTACTCCCAATCACCAACCTTAATTTGATTAAAGAAACTACAGTAAATTATACACCCTGAAAATTCAAAAATAGAACTAAGTTACTCCAGCAACTAGTAACAAGTGTCTGTTAACTGAGAAATTTCTTTATATAAAAAAAATAAAATGACGTTTAAGAACAGTAGAGCAATCCGAAGAGAGAATGCCATGTTTCCTTTTCTCTTTCTTTATTTATAGTATAGAACCTTATTTTTATCTAAAAGGAGTAACTTTAGCATCTTTTAATTACATCTCATCTACCCTATTTTGAAAATCATATTTATAAAGATATTGGGTTAGAATATATGTGTAAATATCTTTCTCTCTTCGTGAGAGTTTCAAGCATTAATAAAATAAATAATGAATATAGAGATTGTTGATTATGGTATTTGTCAAGCAATTGGAAATACGACTAAAGATATTGTTGCAGATAGTTCGACGGGTTATTTTTTGCATTCTGATGATATGGAATTTCTAAAAAGAACAAATATCATCTATCCGAAAGTTGGTTTAAATTTTGGGATAAGTTACCGATTTGTAACTGGAACGGAAATAGCTGAACTTGTTGAATTTGAATGTAGAATCAGACATCCAAAAATGATCAATCCTACAAACAATGAAACGTTTACTGAAATAGTAGAAGCAAAAGATGAATGGAGTGATGAATTGGGATTTGATTTCTATACTTTAGAATTAGATTGGGAAATTCAGTTTGGCGAATGGATTTTTGAAATTATCCACAAGGGAAAAGTAATGGCTAGTCAATCATTTTATCTAAAAGATTTTAGTGAATCCTATGGCTTAAATTAAGATCAGTTGTATCACGCAACAGTGAGTCACATCGGAATAAATTATATAAGAAAAGCCTCACTTTTATTAAAACGCGAGGCTTTTCAAACTAATTATCAGACTTCTAATATAATATGCCTGTACAATAAGCGTAAAAATTGCTTAGAATGTATTTAGTGATGCTCTTCGAAGAAAATAGAAAAGCTTACCAAAGCGATAACCTACAGCAAAATCATTAATACAGAACGACTTTAGTCAACAAACTCCATAAGTCCAAATCTGTTAGGCTGATGCACATCTTTTTTAATATCATAAATTGGGAATATGGTTGAGGTAACACGACGTTCACCTTCGATATCGTTTCTGTCTTGACGAATGGCCAAAAACGCCCATCTATTGCCTTTTTGTACAGGTTCAAATTCTCCTAAAAATCCAAAAACAGCAATTGGAATTTCAACCTCCATTGTCCAACCTTGGTCTTCATCAGAATTATCATTTATAGTACCATTATAGGTGACTTCGGTCCTAAACTCTGGATTAAAGGTTTTTAAAGCAATCTTTTTTCCTTTGTAATAATTATTAAAATATATAAAATCATTAGCCGCTTTGTATAGATTCAACTCAAAACCAAAATGGGTGTCTAAACTATCTGGTACGGGAATAATAAAAATTTCAGCACAATCGTCAAAAAATGGTTTACCATCTCTTTTGGTTTCTCTGGCTGTTAAATATTTATCTTCAAATTGATAAAAAAGATACAAATTCGTTTCGTCCCATAACATTCTGAATGTTGTTTTTTGTTTATCAGAAGGTTTTTCGACTTTATAGATATAATTGAACGTTCTACTTTCCGTTTTATTCCAACTAGCTTCGTCCATTTTTCCATCTATTACAATAGAATCAGTGGCTTTGGATACCTTGAAAATAGATTGATCTCCTAATGATAATTTTTTTTCAGATTGATTTGTTTCCTTTTTAAGATTTACTTTGTTACAAGAAGATATTAGAATAATAAAAGTTGTAATAATGCAAAGTTGAACGATTTTCATATTTATTTCTTAATTTTTGAATAAAGTACTATTTATTTTTGCGTTAACGATTAATTCACAGCAATCTACATATCAGCGATTATAATATTTCTGTCACTATATTTTCATATTATAAGATTAGGAATTTTAAAAAGCAGTCTGAACATGTACATAAATCTCTGTCCTTTATACATTTCGTTAGCTACAGTTTAAAAATATAATTTTAATATTAGCTATGTTTAACTCGCAAATGTATATTTTAAAATTAGTAGAATCAAAAAATAAACTATTCTATTAAACCTTTTAATACTATAAACAACGATGTAATTAATTCCATGACTAGCGGCTTGTGTCGTAAATGAAAAACAATAAAACACTTGTTTGGTTATATCTGAAATTTAAACAATAAAGATATAAACCCAACCAGTACGTAACAGTTGACAAAAAAGATTACCTTTGTTTCTGAATAAGATTTAAAGATTAATTATGCCTTCAAAAATTTTCACACTATCCACAGAATCAGGTGTTCCTAAATATAAACAGTTGATCAACTCCTTATATCTTTCCATCGAAAATGGTGAAGTACATATTGGAGATCAATTGCCTTCTATAAATGCAATATGTAAAGAATTTAAATTATCAAGAGATACTGTACTTGTGGCTTTTAACGAGCTAAAAGCAAGGGGTGTAATTTCATCTGTTCCTGGTAAAGGATACTATTTAGAGAGTAACATCACCCAATTAGAACACAAAATTTTCTTGTTATTTGAAGAGTTTAATGTGTTTAAAGAATTCTTGTACAATTCTTTTATGGAAAGTTTAAATGGCTTAGCTACTGTCGATATTTATTTTCATCATTTTAATGAAAGAGTATTTAAAGAACTGATAGAGAATAACAACGGAAAATATACGTCCTATGTTATTATGCCTGCCAAATTTAAAAATGCCTACACTGTTTTAAAGCAACTTCCTCAAGATAAAGTCTACATTTTAGATCAGACAAACACCAGTCTAAGAAAACATTACCCAGCTATTTATCAGAATTTTGAAAATGATATTTTTAAAGCGCTTACTTCAGGATTAGATTTATTAAAGAAATATAAGAAAGTGTATTTGGTTTATCCTGGTGGCAAAGAACCAGAAGGACAAATGAAGGGTTTTAAGAAATTTGCCAATCAATATGACAAAGAATGGCAGTTTGAAATTATTACAAGTTTAAAAGGACATGTCATTCAAAAATCGGAAGTTTATATTGTTCCAAATGATAATGATATGGTTCGTTTGGTAAAGGAAGCAAACGCAAATCAATTTAAAATTGGTGAAGAATTAGGAATTATATCCTATAACGACACACCTCTTAAAGAGGTTGTTGCAGATGGCATTACAACTATAAGTACCGATTTTAAGGAAATGGGAGAATTACTTGCTAAAATGGTTTTAGGTGGAGAAAAAGAATTAATCCAAAATAAGAGTGAACTCATTAGAAGAAGATCATTATAATCTGGATTCAATCGATTTAAACTCAATTTTCAATTTATTTTTTGGGATTTAATGAAAAACTACTACATTTACATACCAGTACCAACCAGTACGAATAAAACAACTGGTATGATACAAAAATAATGGATCCTTTTTCCACTAGCATTAGGAGAATGATCAGAAAAAACAGTGATTAAATTGAAGAATGTCGGACTACTATTGACGAATTACCCCTCAAAGTGAATATAGCCCGGCACAATTCAATTTTTCATCATACAAAAACAGAATTTAAGGTTCTAAAGAAAGTTCGTCACCTTTTCTCAGAAATTGGTAACGGAGTAAAATGAATCGAAACACTAAATAAAGTAGCTATGAGTAAGTTTGATTATATCGAGAATCCTCACAGAAGGTACAATCCTTTAACTGGAGAATGGGTACTTGTTTCACCACACAGATCGAAACGACCTTGGCAAGGACAAGTTGAAAAAGTTATTGAAGATGTTCGTCCATCTCATGATCCAAAATGTTTTTTATGTCCCGGAAACGATAGAATTGGTGGTGAGAAAAATCCTAATTACGAGGATGTATATTCTTTTCAGAACGATTTCAGTGCTTTATTACAAGATACACCTAAAGGGAAATTCGAAGATGGTGAGCTTTTTAGAGCAGAGAGTGAATCAGGCGTTTGTAAAGTAATTTGCTTTAGCCCTGATCATAGCCTTACGATTCCTGAAATGGAAGTGAAAAATATCCGCAAAGTAGTTGATCTTTGGTGCAAAGAATATAAGGAATTAGGAGATCGCGAGGACATTGGTTATGTACAGATCTTTGAGAATAAAGGATCTATTATGGGGTGTTCAAATCCACATCCACATGGTCAAATTTGGGCATCAGGATTGGTTCCTTTGGAAACTTCGAAAGAATCGGAAACTCAGAAAGCATATTTCGAAAAGCATGGAAATACCATGTTATTCGATTATTTGAATAGCGAATTGGAAAAGAAAGAAAGAATTTTAGCTGAAAATGATTCATTTGTTGCTTTGATTCCTTTTTGGGCAGTTTGGCCATTCGAAACAATGATTATTAGTAAAAGAGCCGTTTCGAACGTATTGGAATTAACCGATGAGGAAAGAACTGATTTAGCAGATATCTACAAAAAACTGACAATAATGTATGATAACTTATTTGAAGTTTCTTTCGCTTATTCAGCAGGTTTGCACCAAGCTCCTACCGACGGAGAAGAGCACCCTGAATGGCACTTACACATGCATTTCTATCCACCATTGTTACGCTCGGCTAGCGTTAAAAAATTTATGGTTGGATACGAAATGTTGGGTACTCCACAAAGAGATATCACTGCAGAAGGCGCCGCTAAAAGATTAAGAGAGTTGCCTTTGAAACATTACAAACAAAAATAGATCATGAAGGGAAAGATATTAGTAACTGGTGGAACCGGATATATTGGTTCTCATACAACAGTTGAGTTAATAAATAAAGGTTACGAAGTCGTAATTATTGACAACTTATCGAATTCTGAAGTGAGAGTTGTTGATAGTATCGAAAAAATTACGGGAACTCGTCCAAAATTCTATGAAATGGATTTGCTTGATCAAGCAAAATTGGATGCGTTTTTTGCTGAGAATAAAGATTTAAAAGGGATTATTCATTTTGCAGCAGCAAAAGCTGTTGGTGAATCGGTAAATATTCCTTTGCACTACTACCGCAATAATTTAGTGACTATGCTAAATTTATTGGAGGGAATGAAGAAGTATGAAATTGAAAATTTTGTATTCTCATCATCTTGTACAGTTTATGGTCAGCCAGATGAGTTGCCTGTAACAGAAAATGCGCCGATTAAACCAGCAGAATCTCCTTATGGATATACCAAGCAGGTGAATGAAAGTATTTTGAGAGATACAATTGCTTCTGGTGCAAAAATTAAAGGAATTGCCTTACGTTATTTTAATCCTATTGGAGCTCATGATTCTGGACTAATTGGAGAATTACCTATTGGTGTTCCTGCTAACCTAATGCCTTTTGTAACACAAACAGCTTACGGTTTACGTGATCAATTAAGTGTATTTGGCGACGATTACGATACGCCTGATGGTTCTTGTATTCGCGATTACATTCATGTTGTTGATTTAGCGAAAGCACACATTATTGCTATTGAACGTATGATTAATGGTAAAAACATTGCCCCTTACGAGATGTTTAATATAGGTACTGGTAACGGATTCTCAGTATTCGAAGTAATCAAATCATTCGAGAAAACATCAGGAAAAAAATTGAACTATGTTGTAGCTCCACGAAGAGCTGGTGATATTGTTAAAATTTGGGCTGATACAACCATTGGTAATACTGTTTTAGGTTGGAAAGCTGAAAAGACGCTTGATGAAATGACCAAATCTGCATGGGATTGGGAGAATAATTACAGAGCCTCAATTAAGAAATAAGAACAATAATTTATTAAAATATATTACAATGAAACGAACAAATAAATAGTAATTAATCAATATTCTACGGAGTATAATTACTATTTATTTGTGGTTTTCAAATGGTAATAACAAAAAATATTACAGATGAAAATTAGTACAATAACTGAAAAAATTAATGGCGGCGATAATAAAGCATTTAAGGCTTTATATGGAAATGATGCTGCTGTGTTAAAATTACAAGCAGATCGTTATGCCAAACAATTAGCAAATTTCCAATCTACTTTCGGAAACGATGAAGCTTCATTGTTTAGTTCTCCAGGTCGTACCGAAGTTGGTGGTAATCATACCGATCATCAACTTGGAAGAGTATTGGCAGGTGCTGTAAATCTAGATAACATTGCTGTTGCTGCTGCCAATGGAACTAATGTCGTTCGTATTAATTCTGTTGGTTTTCCTCCATTCGAGGTTGATTTATCTAATCTTGAAGTTACTGAATTTCAAGTAACACCAACAAACTTAGTTCGTTCAATTGCTGCAGGTATTAAAGAATTAGGTCTTAAAGTAGCTGGTTTCGATGCAGTTATTGATGGTGCTGTGCCAGAAGGATCTGGATTAAGCTCTTCAGCTTCTTTCGAAGTATTAATTGGTGCAATTTTTAGCCATTTATTTAACGATGGAAAATTAGATCCTGTTGATAATGCAAAAATTGGTCAGAAAGCTGAGCATGCTTGTAAGAAATTTTGTGGCTTAATGGATCAAACTGCATGCGCTGTAGGTGGCTTCATTACAATTGATTTTGAGAATCCTGAAAATCCTATTGTGAAAGCTTTGGATTTCGATTTTGCAAAAACTGGATATTCATTGGTAATTACTAACACGGGTGGTAGTCACGGTGGATTGGATGCTGAATATAATTCTCTTCCAGGAGAAATGAAAGCAGTAGCTAAGGAATTGGGACAAGAAGTTCTTCGTCCTCTTTCTATGGAAGATGTTATAAAAGGAATTCCAACTATTCGCGAAAAAGTTGGCGATCGTGCTATTCTTCGTGCTATGCACTTTCAAGGAGATAATGCTCGTGTAGTAAATCAGGTTGCTGCTTTAGAAGCTAATGAATTCGAAAAATTCTTAGGTCTTGTCATCGAATCAGGATTTAGCTCATACATGTACAATCAAAATATATTTGTTGGTGGACAACCAAAATACCAAAGTGTAGCTCTTGCATTGGCTTTAAGTGAGCAAGTACTTAAAGGTAAAGGTGCATGGCGTGTTCACGGTGGTGGATTTGCTGGAACTATACAAGCTTTTGTTCCTAACGATTTATTAGAAGAATATATTGCAACACTTGAACCTGTATTTGGTAAAGGTAATTGTCATAAACTATTCATTAGAGCTGAAGGATCTGTTAAAGTAGAATTATAGATTTAAGCCTTTTACTTAAGTTATTATTTAAAAATCTAATTTAGAAAAAATTTAAAATAATGGGAAATTCAAAAACGAATTATACGGTTCCTTTTGCGATTATGTCCTTTCTTCTTTTCCTTTTGGGATTTGTAACATGGATTAATAACATCTTGGTGCCATTTATGAAGACACAGTTTTCTATCACCGAAAGTCAGGCTCAGTTGGTTAGTGCTGCTTTCTTTAGTGCATATATTATATCCATTCCCGTTGGAGGAATCGTTAAAAAAATAGGATATAAAAAGAGTGTAATCATTGGTTCTGTAATTACAGGTATTGGTTGTGCGATTTTTGTTCCTGCATTATCAATTGGTTATAACATGGTGTTGGGAGGTCTTTTTATCACAGCAATTGGTGTGGTTGTATTGCAGGTTGCTGCTAACCCTTATGTAATTGCTTTGGGTACTCCAGAAACTTCGGCTTCTCGTTTAACTTTAGCAATGGCTATTAACTCTAGTGCTGCAGTATTGGCTCCAATTATTGGTGGTTTTATTATTGAATCTAGCAATGGAAATATTATTGTTCATGAAAACATGGCAAAAATAATGTTTATCGCATTGGCCGGTATTTCTATTTTAACGGCTGTTATCTTAGTTTTCATGCATCTTCCAGCTATTGAAGGTGAAGAAGATAACGCATCTAATGCAGGTGCCGGACGTAGTGCTTGGAGTTTTCCTCACTTAATTCTTGGTTTTCTGGCTATCGGTATGTACATGGGACTTGAAGTTGGGGTAGGTAACTATTTCTTAAACTATGTAGAGTATAATGTTGAAGGTAAAACAATGGCTTATGCAACAATGATCTTAGGTTTTTATCCTGCTGGCTTTTTCATAGGTAGGTTATTAGGTGCTGGTCTTTTAAAGAAATATGAAGCATCAAAAGTGCTACTTATTAATTCTTTTATTTGTGTTGCCTTATTGGGTGTATTCTTTCTAACAAGAGGTTCTTCCTTCTCCATTTGGCCATTAATTGCTCAAGGATTATTCTTATCCATTATGTGGTCGGTTCTTTTCGATCTTTCGATGAAAGATATTCCTGCAGCGGCTGCTAAACTTGGTTCTGGTATTATCTGTACAGGTGTTGTATTCGTTGGCATTTGGATGTTTATCATGGGTAAAGTTGTAGATGCTACAGGTACAGTATTAGCCGATGGAACAATTGATGCTGCATCATGTAACTACAGTGCTGCTTATCTATTCTTCTTCTTCTTTTATGCATACATCATTTTCTTTGCATTAAAAGGAGCAAAAATTAGAAAGCAAATAGCTTAGTTTTTTACGGATTTATGATACCAATTTAATTTCAAAAATATCTTTTATATAATGAGTTTTGATGTTAACTTGGTATTACACTAAAAAGATTATAAAATGCGTGCTTACACACTTAAAAACAAGAATATAGAAATCACCTTCATCGAACGAGGAGGTCAAATTATATCAATAAAAGTTCCTGATGCAAAAGGGAATATTGATGATGTTGTAGTTGGTTACGATACCATGGATGCAACTATTGCTGGAGATGGCTATTTTGGAGCATTATGTGGTCGTTATGCAAACAGAATTGTTGGAGGTCAATTTGAAATTGATGGTGAGAAATTTCAATTGGACTGTAACAATGAAACGAACCACTTACATGGTGGCTTTGACGGTTTTAACTCAAGAATTTGGGCAGTTACTCCTATTTCTATCGATAAATTTGTTCAAGCCTATAAGTTAAGCCTAACAAGTGAAGATGGCGATCAAAAATATCCAGGGAAACTTGAAGTATCTGTTATTTACGGTATAACCGAAGACAATCAATTTGTTATCGAGTACGAAGCAGAAACAACAAAACCTACGGTAATTAATTTAACCAGTCATGCTTACTATAATTTGTGTGGTGCTGGTAAAGCTTCAGCTGAGAATCATAAGTTACAGTTAAATGCCTCTAAATACACACCTATTTCAGCGGAATTGGGTACTACATCTGGCGAAATTGTTGATGTAAAAGGAACTCCATTCGATTTTACTACAGCAACAACTGTAAAAACAGCATGTGATACAGATCATGAACAAATCAATATGATTAAGGGAATTGATCACAATTTTGTGATTGATGATTTTGATGGTTCTACAAAATTAGTGGGAACTCTTCTAGATCCTGTATCGGGTCGTAAAATGGAAGTTTATACCAATCAGCCAGGTATTCAGATTTATACAGGTGCTCATTTTGATGGTTCAGAAATTGGAAAAAATGGTGCTCCTATAGAAGCATGTGCTGGTATTGCTATGGAAACTCAAATTTTCCCTAACTCTCCAAACTACGCTCATTTTCCTAACGCAACTTTAAAGCCAGGAGAAAAATATAAACATGTTTGTATTTATAAGTTCTGTTAAAGATTCTTATTAAAAATACAATCTTGAATTCCTTTAAGTAGGAAAATTTTAAAACATCAAATAGACTTGGGTTATATCTCCAAATTCTATTTGATGTTTTCTTTTTTATATGAATCTAATATTATTCATTTTCCACCAAGTTACATCCACTGATATCGAAATAATCAAATTACCCTTGAATTTAAGAAACTTCAATCCGCATAATTTCGCAATAAGTCTTGTGTTTGAATAAACGAACACGAGTGAATAGTTGCCAAATCGTTAACAATTCACGAAGTGAGTTAATTTTAATTAGTTCATCCCTTTCAGATACTGTGATTAAATCCTAATATTTTAGTTCAATAATTTCTATTTTTTTATAATATTGCATCATAAAGAAGATTTATCTCAATTTATTGAGACATATCTATCTAGTGCCGGAGAATTATTCTCCGCCCTCTTTCTTTAAATCCCTTCTTTCAACTATTTTATAAATTTACCAATAAGCCTATTCTGTTATTGTAAGCAAAATACCGATCAATACTAATGCCTTTTTCATAGTTATTACATATTTACCTTACTGAATAACACGGCTAACTTTCGAGATAAAACGTTAATGAGATGGCCAAAATATTTCGCCCCTCTCACTTTCTATTTTCTTCTTATTTCGTACAACTCTCCCTGAAATTCATCGCCAAAGGTTACCTTAAAACCTTTCGTCCGTAATTCTTCTCCGGTTCCCTGAGTAACTCTTTTACCATTAGGAGCAAGTCTTACTTCATATTCGGCTTTAGGATCGAGGTAATTAACCGTTACCCACATTTCGTGTTTAAAGGATTTTTGCTTGAAAACACCTATAATACCACCAGATTTAGTATCCGTATTAATACGCTGAAAACCATCCCAAAAACCATCCTGAGGCCTTCCAAAACCAGGCAGATCTTGTCGATAAGTCATAAAATCATGATCATTCTGCATTTCTTTCAACCAATCTGCCATTTCTCTAATCTCTTTCCTCTTTGCTTGCGTTAGTTCACGCGGATCGCCTAAAACAATAGGAAGAGTACCAGCAAGCGACTTCATGGAATACATAAAGTTTGGATCGTCCAATCCCTGATTCCCAATTACCATAGAAGCAGCAGGAATACTTGGAGAGCGCGACCATGCAAGTTCCCGAACTTTTAATCCCCCAAGAGGTGAACGATCAAAATAGTTCGAAAGCCAGTTTCCATCGGCATGTTTACACATATCAAAATCGATTAATTGCAATGCTCCCATGGTTTCAAAAGTACAGTCGATAAACAAGTTTGGAGCAGCTTCATGTAGCTCATCAAATAGCTGCCATGTTGCTTGGTACATTTTCAACATCGATTCATTACGATCTTTGTGATTATGATTTAGTGCATAGCAACCCGAACGCGTTTTATCGGAAGTATAAGCACCTGTAACCGCAGCAAAATCTCCTTTGATATACTCTAATCCATATTCGTCAACCATGTTTAAAATAACATCACGGATATAATCTTTCCATCCTGTAGTCATGCACATGGAACGAGATTCCCATCCATACAAATTGTCTTTATCGGAATGTAGATTAATGAAATCTCCATTTGCTTTCTTAACCGCCCATTCTGGATGATTTTTAAAAACCTCACTTTTTGTTTCGGCCGAGCATAAACTAATCCAAACACCTGGTTTCATTCCTTTCGATTTGATATAGTCGAAAACCGGTTTTAAACCATTGGGAAACTTTTCTTTATTTACGCCCCAATCACCATATGACTCTTGCCATCCATCGTCGATCACAAATTCTTGAATACCACATTCTGCAGCCGCATCAACCAATTCGAACATCATTTTTTCGTTGATGTTATGCTTAAAAGGCGCCCAAGTGTTGTACACAAAAATTGGCATTTCTTTTACTTTAAAAATCTGGCAACCCATGTACTTTCGTACAAAATCGTTTACCGATGTATTTAAAATGGCCGAAGGATCATCGCTATTATTATAAACTCCAGAAAAAACCCATGTACTTTTCCATGTTTCGTTTGGTTTAATCCATTTACGAAATCCAAAATTTTGTTCAATATGCGTTAATCCCACACTTAGTAAACTAGGCGTTTGATAAGCAGCAGTTCTTTTCATTACGCCGGGAGCTTCGTTCCCTAATACAATACCTGTACGATATTTGTGATTGTGGATTACTACAACAGGATCGTACCATTCACCTACAAACTGACCCAAATTTTTCTTACGTCCATAATCGTTCATAATCCAACTTGTAGTGCCAATTCCGCCATTTACAATTTTAAGGCGTTCAATATCTAACGATTCTAATTTAATAGATTCACTACCTGTATTGGTAAATTCTACTTTCTTACGAATAATAGGCAGATCGGGATAAATTAAATAGGTAACACCTACCTGAAGATCTAGTGTTTTTGATTTCAAGTTCAATTTTATTCCGTTTTCCACTTTTTCATCTGATACATATTCCCATCCACTTAAGCCAGTGTAGGATTTATCGTTGATCATAAAACCGATTTCATCGGAATTCGATACGGTAAATTTATCTGCATCTTTTTTATTGAAATTGGCAGTATTAAGAATAAATTCTTGCTTATCTTTTATTAATTGATAGCTACGTGTAGTAAATCTACCCGCCTCATCTATTGAAATTTCGCGACGAATAAGACCATTATCTAGCACCAATAAATTACCATCAAAAGAAGTGATTACCTGAGCATTAACAACTATACTCTCACCTATCAGACATATTAAAGTCAGAATTAATAATAAATATTTTCTATTCAATTTATTTATTTGATACTTTATTCTAGATGTTTCCATATTGCGATTTTTTTTGATTCCAATTATTAAAACTTTCTCCTGTCTACCAATACCCCAAGATCTCAATAGTAAAGAAACTTAGTCTTCTTTTCCTTAGCGTCTAAGTAAATATAATTATAAAAACAATAATGGGATCGTTCCCATTCATGTACGTAAAATAATAATTTGAAGCTGTAATAAAAGCCCCAAAAAGGGGCAGTAATATGTGTCCGAAATACACATAGAAAAAAAGCAGCTACAAAACTTAACAATCTAAATCTGAAATGCGCACCTTCCATTTTATTTTGTTGTGTTTCTCATTTTTAGTTCACAGTCAAACATTTCAACAACTATGTCTGTCTTATCTTCCTCAATTAATTTTATTAGAGTATTTATAGACTTCTCTGCAATCTCATTAAAAGGCAGTGCTATAGTACTCAATGGAGGAGAAGTATTCTTTGCAGCTACAAGGTTATCATACCCAAATACCGCCACATCATCAGGAATATGGTAATTTTTTTTATTCAGGTAATCTAATACTCCCATTGCCATAAGATCGGTTGCTGCCATAATTGCATCTGGCGGGTTACTATGCTCCATCAGCTCTTCGGCAGCTTTATAGCCACAACCTCGAGTGAAATTAGCACTTATTATATGTGCATCATTTATTTTTAAACTACTATCAGCCAAACACTTTAAATAACCCTCAAATCGATTATCGACAACAGAAAATTCATCTTTTCCTTTAATGTATGCAATATTCCTATTTCCAGATTCTATAAGTTTTTGTGTTGCGTTATAGGTACCTTTTTCACCATCAGCACAAATGCATGAAAGTCCTGAATCTAGAAACATAGAATCGCAACATAAAATGGGTGTCAATTTGTTAATCTTTCGAAGCTTCTCAATAAATGCATCATCTTTACGATAAGAAAAGATGATGATGCCATCAATACTCCTAGCCAGTAAATCATCAATACGCATTTCTTCCGATTCCCCCTTAGGATCAGTCACACAGATGTAATTTAGATATCCTCTTTCTCTAGAGATTGTATCAACAATACTATACCATTCTGTAAAAAAAGGATTCTTTAAATCTGGGAAAAGAATACCAATGGAAAAAGAACGATTCGTACGCATGCCTTTAGCAAACATATTTGGACGATAATTTAAGTTCTCCATAACTTTCATAATCTTAGCACGAGTCTCTTCCTTCACAAAACCGTTATTGCTCACGACTCTCGAAACTGTAGATTTTGAAACGCCTGCTAATTTTGCGATATCTTTTATGTTAGCCATTTATACTATATCTTGATCAGAATGGGAACGTTCCCATAACAAATATAAGATAATTTTCTTTATGCGCTAGATTTTATTGAAATTTAGAACAAATATGATTTATATGACTGGAATATTAAGTCTATATCAGAAGTATTTAATGCAATTTATAAATCGCCAACTATTTTTCTAACAGATAATTATACGAGCTTGAACAAATCAAGGAATGAGAAAACTAAAAATTACTTTTCATATTCTATTAGTTCAGGTTTAAAAGATATTTTTAGAGGATAATTATTAAACGATCCTCTATAATTAAAAGAATATTTAAACACCACAATAAATAAATTGCAGACACCTATTCGGATACCTGTGCTGTGTTAGATCCCCTGCGGCTCTATTTGATGTTTTCTTTTTTATATGAATCTAATATTATTCAGTTTCCACCAAGTTACATCTACTGATATCGAAATAATCAAATTACCCTTGAATTTCGGAAACTTCAATCCGCATAAATTCGCAATAAGTCTGTATTTGAATAAACGAACACGAATGAATCGTTGCCAAATCAACCACATTAACACCTCCACTCCTGCCTTGTCTTTCGTAAGAAAAAAAGAGTAAACATCCCAGATTAATATTCTAGACACAAGGGTGTTAAAAAGAAGCTGTTCTTTCTAATTACAAAACAGCATACGCATTAAATATTTAAAATTGCGGACAATCTACTATTAACATTTATTAACAATGTAAAGATTAAACTTTCTCTTCTTTTACTAGTCTTACTTAACCATATTCATTGATCTTTAAACAATCTAATATGTATAGAGTCACTCTCTTCTTCTTATTTCTACTATTAGGAACATCAATTAATGCGCAAAATAATTTATCAATTAAGGGTAAAATTATTGACTCGCAAGAACAAGGAACTTTACCCGGCGCAAGCATTATTCTAATCAGCGAAAGCGACAGCATAAATATGCAAGGAACCATCACCAATGAAAAAGGAGATTTCATTATAAAAGCACGACCCGGTAGATACAAACTTCAGGTTTCATTTATTGGGTACAATACAATTCAAAAATCGATTACCATAGATAAACAATCTATCGATCTAAGTACCTTAAAACTGATTGAGAACAGTGAATTTCTACAAGAAATCAACATTATTGAAACCTTACCTCCTACGCAACAAAGGGGTGATACAACAGTTTTTAATCCACACGCATTTAAGATTAATCCAGATGCTACAGCAGGTGAGCTTTTAGCTAAACTACCTGGTTTTACCGAGATTGACGGCAAATTAATGACTGAAGGTTTACAGATTACAGAAATATTAGTTGATGGTAAAAAATTCTTTGGGAAGAATATGAGTCAGGCTTTGGCAACAATTCCCAGCGATGTAATTAAAAACATTGAGGTTTTCGAATACCAAAGCGATGACGCCAAATTCACGGGTATTGCTGATAAAGAAGAACTGAGATCAGTAAATATTGTGACAACAAAAACGAATAAAAAGCTGCTATTTGGAGAGCTTGCCTCTGGGGTAGGAAAGGAAAATAAATACGGATTTAATGGAAATATTAATCGTCTCTCGGATAATAACAGCTTAACACTAATTGGTAGGTCTAAAAATGTGAATGCTCCTCTACGCCTAAACAACAGAAGATTTGGCAAATCGAGTATTAGTGGAAACGACATTCAAGATGATGCCATTGGGCTTAACATTACAGCCAGTAAAAATAATAAAGAGTTGGAGTTCAGCTACGAATATGGAAATAACGAATATCAGAATAAGAACACGAGTGTAAAAAACTACACTTCGGAAGCTCTGGAAGGTCAAATACAAAACAGTACGAACAATTCGACAAATGGAAACGCAAATCACAATATGGACCTGCGCATAAAATTGAACTCCAATCCTAAAAACAGATTTTTATTGAACACTACTGTTAAAACCACAGATACAGATTCTAAATCCAACTCATTTTCCGACACTTATCTTGTAAGCAAGATGATCAATTCGAATGCCAATATGAAAACTTCAGAAAATGAGTATTATAACCTTAGACAAAGCCTGAATTTCGCAAGAAAATTAAATAAAAAAGGACGAATAATTTCCCTGAAAGCCAGTATTAATTACAGCAATAATGATTCGGATGGAAAACAAGTATCGGAAACATTAAATGAAGACAAAGAGGTCAGTCAAAATATCAATCGAATTTCTGATAGTAAAAGTACAAACACCGAAATACGAACTGGTATTTCTTATTCGGAGCCTATTGGAGAATCAGGATCATTTACGACTGGCTATAATTACACGAATCAAAGCCGTAAATCGGATAAAAACGGATACAATCTAGATTCCGCAACTAATTTGTACAATGAACTTGATGAGTTAACAAGTAATCAATTTAATAATACGACACAAACTAACAGTGCCCGTTTGGCTTATAAATACCAAACTAAAAAGCACAAAATAACCATCGGTAGCGACTTGGAAATTAATTCGTTAAAAAGTGAAGAGCGTTTCCCAAACAAAAACAATTTCAAAAAGGATTTCTACGCCATAAAACCAAATGCCAGATATATTTATAAGATTAACAAGAACAAACGACTGAGTTTAAAGTACAACTCTCAAACAAATATCCCATCGGTGTCTGACCTACAAGAGGTTATTGATGTTTCCAATCCATTATTTATTACTATAGGAAATTCGAATTTAGAACAATCAAGAACTCATACTCTATCGGGTATGTATAGAGCATCGAATGCAGAAAAAGGGACTCATATCTCAATTCACACAAAAATGGTAAGCACAAGTAATTCTGTTGGTCGAAACATAATTGTTGCGGCTAAGGATACAACTATTAACAATGATGTTTTTCTTTCGGCAGGTGGTCAATTCTCTAAACCAGTTAATTTGCATGGAAAATACTATTTAACGAGTAGTGTAAGTTATAGTTTACCGATAAAGAAACTAAAGTCGAAATTAAATATTAATACGCGAGGAATGCTTTCTCATTCTCCAATATTGATTAACAGCAAAAAATCATATACCCATACTTGGAATATTAGACATGGGATGATTCTTAGTTCTAATATTAGTGATAGAATAGACTTCACATTTTCTAGTTCCAGTAAATATTCTAATTCAAAGAATAATAGATCAAAGGGATCTGAATATATTTCGCAAACCACATCGCTAAACATGTATTGGCGTTTTGTAAAAGATTTCATTTTCAGAACCAATGCAAGTAACAATTATCAAAATAACTATTCTACCCATAATCAAGATATTGTTTGGCACTTAAACCTTGGTTTATCCTCAAAGGTTTTTAAAAATAAAAGAGGTGAGATTTCATTAACAGCTTATGATCTTATTAGCCAAGAGGATGAAAGATCACACATCGTAAAAGAAATGTATACATCTGATAATTACACTAACAAACTGACTAATTTCTACATGCTAACTTTTAGTTACAAACTTCGGGATGGAAAGGTAAAAGAGAGAAGAAAAAGTTATTGCAGAGATAAATATCGAGGATAAATAAGAAACTATCAATTATAATATCGTTATAAAGTAAGAGCCTAAGTACAAATTACAAAGCAAGTGTCACTATCCTTCGTTTGTTTTTCTTAGGTATTTCAATCGAAAAATCAGAAATAAAAAAAGGAACAGTTGCACTAAATGCAACTGCTCCTTAAGTAAATTATAGACACTAAATTCTAAATAATATTTTCAAATTCTATAAAGGAAATCTTTTAGAATCAACATGTTCTTTTTTCATTATCTCTTTCATCTTAGCTACAATATCAGGATGTTGATCAGCAACATTATTCGATTCGGATACATCAGTAGCCAAATTATAAAGTTCCAACTCACCCTGTTTGTGCAATTTATAAATTACAGCTTTCCAGTCGCCCATACGAACTGCCTGACGACCTCCTTTACGAGAAAACTCCCAATAAAGATGATCATGCTCTTCTTGATTGGCTTCACCTAGTAATTCAGGTAAAAAGGAAATCCCATCGATACCCTCTACTGATTTAACACCTGCAATAGCAGCACAAGTAGGTAAAAAGTCCCAAAATGCTGAGACATGATCGGAAACTGAACCTGCTTCAATTTTATTAGGCCAAACGGCAATAAAAGGAGCACGAATTCCGCCTTCATATAAATCGCGCTTAATACCACGCAAACCTCCTGCACTATTAAAATAAACAGGATTAGCACCTCCGGCAGCATGTGGCCCATTGTCACTGGCAAACATCACGATAGTATTATCAGCAATACCCAATTCCTCTAGCTTTGCAGTAATCTGTCCCACATAATTATCCATTCGAGTTACCATAGCTGCAAAAGCTGCATATGGAGTCTTTTGTGAACAAAATTTACTTTGTATCATATCAGGACCATAATCGGATCCTTTTACACCTACGTAAGGTACCTCGTCAAATTTACCTTCAAACATTTCCATAATAGAATCGTTTGGCGATATCAGTTCGGCATGAGGCAAAACCAAAGGCACGTATGCAAAAAAGCTAGTATCCTTATTATTCTCAATAAATTGAAGAGTAGCATCCTGAATTTTATCGGGAGCATAGGTTACTGTATTTGTCCAATCGTTACCTTCCAAATATTCCTTATCCTGATTGTGTCGCAAATAAGCAGGATAATATCGATGAGCCATTCGCTGACAATTATAGCCATAGAATTCATCAAAACCTTGATTATTCGCATCACCTTCAGAACCTGGAAATCCTAATCCCCATTTACCAAAAGCTCCTGTTGTATAACCAGCTGTTTTCAATAGCTCGGCAACAGTAATTGAACTTCCTTTCATTGGCAATTGACCTTCTCCGTCTAGTTCTTTATTTCCTCTTATTGAAGTATGTCCGGTATGCTTTCCGGTCAATAATGTTGAGCGAGAAGGTGCACATACCGCAGCACCACTATAGTGCTGTGTAAATTTCATTCCTCGTTTGGCTAATTTATCAATGTTAGGCGTTTCAAATTTATCTTGACCATAACAACTCAAATCACCATAACCTAAATCGTCAGCTAAAATGTAAACAATGTTTGGTTTTTGATTCTTTTTCTCCTTCTTCTCCTTCTTCTCGTTACACGAGCTCAAGGAAAGAACGGCAATTAATAAAAAAACTAACTTATTCATAGTATTAATTTATTGATACCAAAAAGTCTGTAAAAGGCTATTAAAAACACGATTACAGACCTTTCATTCTTATTATATTCTACTGATATTTAATTGAAAAATCTCAACAAAATTTATACTTACTTGATGAGAGGAAAAATCTCAGAATCAACATGTTCTTTTTCCATAATACCTTTCATCTTAGCTATAATATCAGGATGCTGATCGGCTACATTATTGGTTTCAGCAACATCTTCAGTCAAATTGTACAACTGCATTTCACCCTTCTTGCTTATATTATAGATTACACCTTTCCAGTTGCCCATACGAACTGCCTGACGGCCTCCTTTATGCGCAAACTCCCAATATAAATAATCGTGTTCTTTTTGATTTGGTTCTCCTAACAATTCAGGTAAAAAAGATATACCATCGGTAGAAGTTGATTTAACACCCACAATAGCTTCACAAGTAGGTAAAACATCCCAAAAAGCAGATACATGATCGGAAACAGAACCAGCTTTTACTTTATTTGGCCACACAACAATAAATGGAGTACGAACTCCGCCTTCATATAAGTCACGCTTAACACCTCGTAATCCTCCTGCACTATTAAAAAATTCAGGATTAGCTCCGCCTTCAGTATGAGGGCCATTATCACTTGCAAACATGATAATTGTATTATCAGCAATTCCTAATTCTTCTAGTTTTGCAACAATTTGTCCTACATAGGCATCCAAGCGAGTAATCATCGTAGCAAAAGTTGCATAAGGCGCTTTTTGCGAACAATATTTCTTTTTAATAATATTGGGTCCATAATCTGATGCAGTCGATGAACCTTCCAAATAAGGATTGTCTTCCACAAACTTCCCTTCGAATTTCTTCGAAATAGAATCCTTAGGAGAAATTAATTCGGCATGAGGCAAAACCAAAGGCACATATGCAAAAAAGCTAGTATCCTTGTTATTCTCAATAAATTGAAGAGTAGCATCTTGAATTTTATCCGGTGCATAAGTCACCGTATTTGTCCAATCGTTTCCTTCTAAATAATCCTTTTCCTGGTTGTGCCACAAGTAAGGAGGATAATATCTATGAGCCATTCGCTGACAATTGTAGCCATAAAACTCATCGAACCCCTGATTGTTAGGATCCCCTTCCGAACCAGGAAATCCCAATCCCCATTTACCAAACATACCTGTTGTGTATCCAGCCGTTTTCATAACTTCAGCTATAGTAAGCGTACTCGCAGGAATAGGAGACTGACCTTCGCCATCTAACTCCTTATTTCCTCGAATTGGAGTATGTCCAGTATGCTGTCCAGTCATTAAGGTAGAACGAGAAGGTGCACAAACTGCAGAACCACAATAATGCTGTGTAAACTTCATTCCTCGTTCAGCTAACTTATCTATATTGGGTGTTTCGAATTTTTGTTGTCCATAACAGCTCAAATCACCATAACCTAAATCATCAGCCAAAATGTAAACAATATTTGGTGTTTGATTCTTTTTCTCCACCTTCTCGTTACACGAGCTCAAGAAAAGAACGACAATTAATAAAAAAACTAATTTATTCATAGTATTGATTTATATACTGATACAAAAAAAAGGCCTGTAGTAGTTTAATTAAAAACGCAACTACAAACCTTTCATTCATATTTTATACTTCTGGTATTTATCTAATTATAAAATTTCAACAAAAATCAGATTCCCTTAATAAGTAAGAAAATGTTTGAATATATATGTTGTTTTTCATAAATTCTTTAATCTTAGCAATAATACCAAGATGCTAATCTGAACCATTATTTGTTTCAGCAAGCTTACTTCAATTCCATTTTTTGAATTTTAGAATAGTTTTTACCTCGTAATGCCTCAAAACTCTCTAACATTTCTTTCAATTTTTTAGGATTGCTTTTTGCTAAATTATTTTGTTCTCCCTCATCATCTTTTAAGTTATACAATTGAAATTCTGGAGAATTACCCAATTCAATATTCACCTTTTCATTTATAGCTTTAGCATTATATGGAGGAATCATCAACCAATCGCCTTGGCGAATCGCTGTTCTTGAAGTTGCTTCAATAATCAAGTTTTCTCTTCCTTTGTCGCTCTCGCCCATTAAAAGATTTAATTGGTTCTGACTATCACTTTTTGGAGCTTCAACACCTATTAATTTTGCAATTGAGGCCATTAAATCCATCTGACAAACCAAAGCATCTGATTCCTGTGGTTTAATTTTACCTTTCCAATAGGTAACGAATGGAATTCTTGTACCTGCTTCAAATAAGCTATATTTTCCACCTCTAAATGGTCCCGAAGGCTTATGCTTACCTAATTTTTCTACTGCGTCATCATAATAACCATCATTCAATACTGGACCATTATCACTTGAGAATACGATTAAAGTATTTTCTAATAAACCTTCTTCTTTCATGGTTTTCATAAACTGTCCAATTGTCCAGTCTGCTTCCAAAATAACATCTCCACGTGCACCCATTCCCGATTTTCCAACAAATTTAGGATTTGGAGTACGAGGTACATGAGGTTGTTGCAATGCGTAATACAAAAAGAAAGGTTCACTTTTATGATCTCTTACAAACTTCTGAGCCAATGCTAAAAAGTGACTAGACATTGTTTCATCAACCCACTTAGCTTTCTCTCCACCTTTCATGAATCCAATTCTAGGAATTCCATTCACAATAGTGCCATTGTGACCATGATGCCATTTCAATTTACAAAGTTCGGGATTTTCAAGTCCAGTTTGCTGACCATCAAAATTATGATTGTAATTTACTTCAATAGGATCGTTAGGATCTAGACCAACTACATTTCCGTTATCGATAAACACAGTAGGAACACGATCTTGAGTCGCAGCCATGATATATGAATAATCGAATCCAACTTCGTTGGGACCTGGTGTTATTTGTTTGTTCCAATCTAAATTACCATCACCCAAACCTAAATGCCACTTACCAACAACACCTGTATAGTATCCGTTAGCTTTCATCATTTTAGGAAGTGTTGGCTGATCGGTACTAATTATTAAAGGAGCACTACCCGGAAGTATTTTTGCATCCTTATTACGCCAAGGGTAAGATCCTGTTAACAAAGCATACCTACTTGGCGTACAAGTTGCCGAAGATGCATAAGCATTGGTAAATCGATTTCCACCTGCAGCAAGCGCATCAATATTTGGAGTTTGCAATTCGGTAGCTCCATACGAGCTTAAATCACCATAACCCAAGTCATCCATATAGATAACCACTACGTTTGGTTTTGCACTCGACTCGTCAACTTTATTTTTCGCTGGTTGACAAGCACTAATTAAACTTGGGACCAATAACATTGACCAAATTAATTTTTTCATTTTCATAAGTTTATAATTTTAAGCTTTTGTCTTTTAGCCTATCCCAATTTCTCGGGAGAACTTACCAGATATTCATTTCCATAGTTGTAGAAAATTTTAATTCTGGACGTTTCTTAGACTTATTCTCTTCACCAATATAAAATACTCACAAACTATTTACATAAAAATATATGAAATCCAGATTTAAAACCTTTTAGAAACAATTAATATAGATTTTCACCATTTATTTTTATGAAATATAATCACATAATAACCTATAACAAAGATTGAAATTAAAGAAGAATTGAAAGTAACTCTTAGTACATTTTATGTATTTATCAGTTCAAACTGAAGACGATCCAATACAAAAGAAGCTTTATGAAGGAAATTAAGCTTATCGGGCAAAAAAAACCACACAAACAAATCTTACAAGACAGATGCACTTTATTAGTACAACTCTCCTTATACACAACACTAAAATAGTTATATACTCGAGTTTACAATACCTCCAAATACAAAAACAATCACTAATTGAACTTAAGCAACAAAACAATTTACTATCGTGATATTTAATAGATATTTTTCCATATTGATAAAGTGAGTGGAGAAATATGATTGCATTTAAGTTTCGGTTCACAAAACAAATTAATTATCATGAAGAAGAAAGAATCTACATGCATGTTTATCTAGGCTTACTGCTATTTTTTCACTCATAGTACTCATGTCTTTTTTATCAAAAATATCATATACTTTTACATGATTAGATAATTTAAGATCATCAAAATATAGATTTTGAGACTTAGCCTCATCGCTACGATTGAGAAAAACAACTGCTACATCACCATTATTTAAATGTTTAAGCCATATCTCATTACCAGCTCCAACAACACTACGTCGGAAAATACGACGACCTTGTTCTGTTGTATCTTGATTCACACGTATTGCCATTTTATTTGTCAACAAATCATGTACCTCAGTCGATGTTTCGGATAAATCATTTCCCATCATCAATGGTGAAGTCATAATACACCACAATGCAAATTGTGTCTTCTGTTCATCAAAAGTAAGTGCCGGATTGCCAACCACTAACATATCTGGATCATTCCAATATCCATTACCTGCAAAATCTGCACACTCATTATTTAAATCTGCAATTTTCATTATAGAATGTTGATCTCCATCAAAATGAGAACGAGAGAATCCCCATAAATCACCTGTGGTTCTAGCCATATTACAATATTGAGGATACCAAGGGCGATATACATAAGCACTAATACTGAATAATATAGGACGTGAAGCATGAGCTAATAATTTACTCCATTTTAAATAAACTTCACGAGTCGCCTCTTCATCCCAATTATCAGATGCTCCATTCATCTGACAACGATCTATTTTAAGCATATCTAATCCCCAAGATTCAAACTGTTTGAGATTTGCTTCTTCATGGCCATACATGCCGACTTCATCTCCACCACAATCTTGAGTTCCAGGTGTAACATGCAACCCAAATTTCAAACCCTTTGAATGCGCATAATCAGCCATAGCTTTAATTCCATGTGGAAATTTTATAGAATCAACAGTGATTCTTCCTTTGCTATCTAACTTATGACCTCTCCAACCACCATCAATAATCACATAGTTATAACCTGCTGCTTTATAACCATCTGAAACCATTAAATCTATTGTCTTATATATAGTTTGTTCATTTACATTCTTCTTTTTATAAGCATTCCAACTATTCCAACCCATTGGTGGTGTAGGTGTTATACCTTTAACTTTTTGAGCATAAGTAAAACTCATATTCGATATTAAAATCGTAATTAATAGTAATCTAAGACATCTTTTCATTTTTGTTTATCTTATTGTTATGTAATTATATTAGACGACTAATTATCTTTTGAATCAATCCAAATATCTATTCTAGATTGCTAAAACAAAACTTTATTCGTCTTTGTGTGGAATCTTTTATTTTATCACCGACGCTGTAAAAATTGACGAATTGTGTAAGCTTTAAAAGAATAATTATTTTTTTGAGTCCTCATTACAACTCTCCCTAATATCAGAAATAAATTGCTTAAAAAGAAAGGGATTGAAACCTTAGTTTCAACCCCTTAACTCATCATTTATTCACCTCTTATTTAATAAACTCAGAAATTGTTACAGTCCAAATTTTAGTCGTTCCATCTGCAGCAGTAACTTCATACTCAAATGGTCCAGCACTATAATCGGCAATTGCTCCTAATACAGGGGCATCTCCAACAGGTTCCATAGTTGCTGCTGTAGAAATACTACAGAATCCAACTAAATTTGATAATGATACCTCAGCTCTTGTTGCTATAGGAAAATCATTGGTAGGTTTTGCTCCAACGTTTGTTGCATCAGGAACCTTAACGATACAATCAACAGTATTAGCTACTGTATCAATAATACTCGAAACATTCATTGAATACACCTTTAGTTGATCATTACCTACATTATCAATCATCCATCTATATTCAAACTTGAAACTTTCGATATTAGCTTCTTCGTAGACAGGCAAGTCATCCAAACCTGATTTTAAACATGATGTGAAAAACAACATGAAAAACAAAACCGGTATATATTTAATTATTTTTTTCATCTGATTTTAATTATTAATTATTCCCAACCTGGGTTTTGGTCTAACTTCTCATTTAAGTCTCTCTCATTTTGAGGAACAGGAAATAAGTAACGTTTTGTTGAAAATCTCTTTTGCTGCTCAGCAATCTTAATTGGAAGATCTTTAATCTCAAAACTTTTACCATCGGCAGCAATTTCGAAAAACTTGTGCACTTTATTATTGATTTCAGAGATCACTCCTCCACCGTCTGTTTTTCCCCAACGTAACAATGACCAATACCTGTCATTTTCTAAAAACAACTCAACTCTACGCTCAATTTTGTACCATTTCCATACTTCATCAATACCTAAACCAGCTGATAAAGCAGGTAGATTACCATGAGTCGTTCTTGTTTTGTTAATATATTCAATTGCTAAAGCTGGTTGGTTAAGACGTAATAACACTTCAGCGTAGTTTAGATATGATCGACCTAAACGTGCAATACTTTGATGATAATTTGTAAACACAACAGCCTTATATCCTACAACATTATCAGGAATACCTTTTTTAATAAAATAACCTGAAGGTGTAGATGCATTAGTTCCTTTATTACTTTCCAAATAGTGCATGTTACCACCAATTCGAGTGGTTACAGTATTCGAAAGCAATTGAGTAGAATCACTAACTATTGAAGCATAAAAACGTGAATCTCTATGTCCATAAACAGCCTTAGAAACATAACCACCATTTGTCATGAAATCCTGATAATAAGATGTCTCATCATATTTTTTAGCAATACCATCAGCATCAGTCACCAAATAATCATCAACCATATCAGCAGAAGGCCAATTTTTTGTCCATCCTAAAAACGATTCTTTTAGTTTTGGAGTTCCCGATGTTTTATTTACTTCCATATTAGGCATCCACCCTTGCACAGGAGTTAACGAAAACACAGTTGCATCAATATGTTTGTATTGTGCCAATATAATTTCACTGGAAGTTAGGGCTTTTTCATAATTATTAAATAAGCCTGCGTAATCAGCATCCAAATTATATCCCAAAGCAAATAAATCTTCACTTGCTTTCTTAGCAATCTGATAATAATCTTGCACACCAGATTCAATATATGCCGATCCTTGCAATGCTACTTCTGCTAACATGGCATAAGCCGCTCCTTTTGTTAATTTACCTGCAGCGGCACTTGTTGGTAAGTCTACAGCAGCATCTTGAAGATCCTTAATGATAAAATCATAAGTTTCCTTGATCGTTGCTGTACGTGGCAACTTTAACTCATCATCAGTTGTTAATACCTTATCAACAATTACATACTTTCCAAATAAACGTGCTTTTGTAAAATAAATTAAAGCACGCAACATTTTTCCCTGCGCAATTAAAGCTGGTTTATCAACATCTGCAATACCTTTTGATTCAGCAACCTTTTCGATAATTAAATTACAATCGCGAATCACTTCAAATGAATTCTTCTTGATTGGTCCTTTTCGCCCTAAAGGAGCTTTACCATACCAATAGTACGAATTATTTGTAGCCCATCCTGCATCAAAATATTTGTCGATTAAATCTCTTGCAATATTATCCGATTTACCATTCATTACATTATCGGTATAATCATCGCAACTAACACCACCCATTTTAGTGTCACGATCATTTGGATTGACGAATAACTCAGGAATTACAGATTCATAAGTATTGTAGATAAATCCTTGAGCCAGATTTACATCATTCCAAACATCTAACTCGGTAAACTTATCGAGTGGCTTAGTATCAAGCAAACTATCGCTACACGAGTAGCTTATAATGCCTGTACTTGCTATTAATATATATAATAATATTTTCTTCATCGCTTCTAGTTTTTATTAAAATCCAACATTTATACCCAAAGAATAAGTACGTTGTACTGGATATCCATAAGTTTGAGTACCCGTATTTGTATCCTCTGCCTGTTCTGGATCAAAATAATCCATCACATCAGATATTGTGAATAAATTGGTTCCATTCACATACATTTTACAAGACGAAATCCAAGAAACATTAGCCAGCACTTTATCTTTCAAATTGTATCCAATTTGAAGGTTTTTCATTCTAAAGTATTTAGCATTTTTCAGGTAAAAATCTGATTGATTAGAACCGTTACTATTATTACCCCCATTTACAGATTCTGTATGAGAAACGCGTGGATACAATGCATTTGGATTCTCTGGAGACCAGAAATCTGTCTGAAAATCATAAGTACGTCTTTTAGCCTCAACAACCATAAAATTATCAAAAGCGATATATCGATCTCCTGTTCCTTGGAACAAACCACTCATGAACCAACCTTTGTAATTCAATTTAAAATCGATACCATAGTTTCCATGAGGTTTAGAAGGTAAGCCTACAATTCGCTTATCTTGGTCATCAATTTTACCATCACCATTTTCATCTTTGTAACGAATATCACCACCTTGTGTTTGTGTTGAACCTGGTAAACGAGCCGAGTTTAAGAACTCATCACTATTCTGATACAATCCATCTGACAAAAGAACTGCTCCCCCAGCCCAATAGTCTGTTCTGTTAGTCTCTCTTAAATATGGATTTTTCAAAGTAGCTTCATCTTCAGTATCCAATCGTGTCCAAAGTTGGTTGTAGTATGAATAATTAAATCCTATTTCGTAACTTAATTGATTCACCTTGTTCTTGTAACGAAGCGAGATTTCATAACCTGCTCTTCGTTGCTCTGATTTTGATTTAATTTGAGGTAAATCCTTACCCAAAGCTTGTGAATAAGTATCCTTAGGACTTTGTAAATAACCTGTAGTTTCATAAAGGAAATATTCAAAACTACCACTTAGCTTATTGTTTAATGAAGAAAAATCAAGCCCATAATTAAATGATTTTCTTGTGTACCAAGATAACTCATCAGGATTAACCAAATTACCTTCAGAATAACCATTTACCAATGAACCACCAACACTATAGGCACTTGTTTCTAAATTATAAACTGGAATATATCCAAATCTATTAACCCCTTCAACAACACCGGTTTCACCGTAGGAAGCTCTTAATTTCAAAGAATTAAAAATGTTCTTATCATCAAGATTATCCATGAAACTTTCTTCAGAAATATTCCAAGCTACTGATGTAGCAGGGAAAAATCCCCATTTTTTGCCTTTCGCAAAATTATCATTTCCATCGTAACGACCACTCATTTCAAATATATACTTGTAATCGTAATCATATTTCACCCTAAATACATAACCCGCATTAGCGCTTTCTGTTTCAGTTCCGTCATTATCCTTACCATCAACAGGACCTGCAAAAAGCTGATCGACCGCACCAGATAAATAATCTCTACGATAAGCAGACATTTTTTCATAATTAGTTTTGGCTTGATTGTATACAAAAGTAGCATCAAGACCATGCTTACCAAAAGTAGTTGAATAGTTTGCACTGGTTTCGAAATATATTTTTTTACTGTAGTAAGAACTTACTGTTAAAGCTGGTAATGGCTGAGCCTGTACCGAACCATCCTGCATGTATAATGGCACATTTTTCTCCCATGTTTTACCCCATCCGTCTCCGTCGCGATAATTAGCCATTACACCTATTTTCAATCCTTTCACATTTGGAACAGCCCACTTAGCACTTAATTGCGCATTAATAAACTTATCACGATTTTTCTTATAACCTGCGTCTGCGCTTGAAATAGCGATTGGATGATCACCATCTCCTCCTCCGGCTAAAGTTCCATCCTCATTGTAAGCCCTATATAATGGAATTGTATTTTGATTTATGGCTCTCCAAATTGAGAACATACCTGCCGATGGCTCTTCGTAATTCTTAACACTAGCATTTAAGTTAACCCCAACTTCTAAACCAATTTTATCGAAATTAGTGGTCACATTACTGCGAATATTAAATCTTTCGTAATTAACCGTATTCGACTTCAAAATACCTCCTTGATCAATATATCCTAAGGAAACAAAATAATTTGTTTTCTTATCGCCACCCGCAAGAGAAAGATTGTGACGTTGTTCTGTCGCAAAATCCTTAAGAGTTAAACTAGGCCAGTTATTATCTGGGTAGTTATCTAAATCGCTATGAGTTCTGATCGTTTCAAGTACTTCATCGCTAAAAGTCGCAGGCGTACCATCGTATGCATTAGCTGCATTTTGAAGCTTAGCAAATTCATAAGAATTTAGCATATCAGGCAATACAGTAGGTTCGCTCAACTGATAGTTGTATGAATAATTAATCTTAAGCTTTCCACTTTCACCTCTTTTTGAGGTTACCAAAACAATACCATTACCCGCTCTAGATCCGTATACAGCTGTTGCTGATGCATCCTTAAGAAAACTAATTGATTCAACATCTTCTGAATTAAGAGTGTTAAAATCATCAGCAGAAGTAATAACCCCATCAATTACGTAAAGAGGTTCTCCACCTCCACGAATAGAGACAGATGGCGCACTACCAGGACCACCACCATTGTTTTGCACAACCAATCCAACAACTTGGCCTTGCAATGCATTTCCAACATTAGCAAAAGGTGTAGCTTCCAATTTATCAGCTTTCATTGTAGAAATTGCACCAACTGATTTTCTTTTGGTTGTTGTACCATAACCAATCGCAATAACCTCATTAAGGCCAATCACGTCAGCACTCATTGTCACATCAATTACTTCTTTTGTAATTGTAATTAACTGTTCGTTCATTCCAATAAAACTGAAATGAAGTACATCACCCATATTTGCAGGTAATGAATAAAAACCATCCATATTCGAAACAGTTCCTGTTGTTGTTCCTTTAATAACGACACTAACACCAGGAATGCCCAAACCATCATCTGCACTTAATATTGTTCCTTGTACTGTAAGCTCTTGGGCTTTTATTCCAAAGCTACAACATAGCAGCGCAAATAAAGTTAAGAGCAGATATCGCCCCAACACTTTCTTTAATACTATCATTTTATTATTTTTCATTTGATTAGATATTACTTTTCAGCTCAGTAAAAATCAACCTTCATTTTCGAATCAAAAACAATCGATTGTGTAAATTAAAATTTTATTTGATTCTATTTTAGACTCTTACTATTTTAATTATCAGTAATAGTGAATGCATTTAAATGAGTTGATTCACATTTTCTTTCAATAAGTGAAAGAAGAGTTCAAAATCACAAATCAGCCTGAATCAGGTTCATTAGGTAAAAAAAACATTTTAGTCATAACGATTAGAGATTAAAATTAGTGAAATTTTAAATTTGGTATTGACTCATCGGATTCAAGTATTATTTTGGCATCACCAGAGTAGGTATTATCTTTAAAAACAATATTTTTAGAGGATTTAACCTTTATAGCTGGATTTTCGGGATACAGCATTGGAAAAGTTCCTGAATTGGTAATTGTATTGTTCGTGAATTTTAGGTTATCGGTATTTGAAATTTCAAGAATCAAATTATCGAATTGATTGAATTTATTATTTATGATATTGATTTTATGAAATGCAATATTTTCATTGTCATCATCTGTTTCGAAACGAATAATTCCTCGATTTAAACCACTATGATTGCAATCTTGAAATACATTACCTGTAATTGTTATATTGGAACCATTACCCGATTCGTACCAATGTCCACTTTCAACAGGAATTAACAAAGCTTCCATTTCGGTACTGAAAAAGTTATTTCGTATTACCGTTTTCTTTGGAGTAGAAATCAACAAGCCACGAGCTCGATTACCACTAATATGACAATTCTCAACTAGTAGTTCAGGATAGGCTGATAAATTTTCAATTAAATCACCCGCTTGAACTTCTGCAGGTAGCTTTTCATTTAAAGTAATAATCTGATATCTTCCATTTATATACTGAGTGCTCTTAATGGTTAAATGTTGATAAGGATAAAAGGAATTGCTCAATCGAACCAATCCCAATGTGTCATTTGCAATACCTATTACAAACCCCTTTTGCTGCGAGTGACCCATTCTAACACCAATACGATAATCATCCAATACATCTACAATTTTTTGGTAAGTACCATGAATATTAGAAGCATCATCCAATTGATTGGTAAGTGTACAATTTCTAAGGACTACCTTTCCTCTGCATCCTACAAAGTGAGTCGCATCTGCTGTAGTTGAAACCATTCTACCATGTGATGGAGTTACATTAAAATGATCCAAAATTAAATCAGCAGAATTTTCAGCAATTAAACCCATTCCTCCTGCGTGATGAACCGTTACATCGTTTGCATTAAATCCGTAAGTGTGAGTTATTCTAAAAGCTGGTGCAACACGATTAAAACCTTGTTCTCCTTTGGTACTTAATATCATTCCAACTTGTGGCATTTTTTTACCATGATTATGTATACGTACAACTCCTGGCTTCAACTCCTCAACGAATAATCGATTCTCACGTCCCAAATTCTTATACTCTGGACCACGGAAGTCAACTTCATATTTGTAATGAATACGATCCAAATTTCTACTGACGTCAGCTTTCTTCGATGTAGTAAGATTGGTATATTTCTCGGTATTGAATGTGATCGCTTTTCTTGCAGGATCGTAAAGAATAGTTTGTCCAAGATTATGCTCATAGTATTCTTTAATAAAATAAATCTGACCATTTCGAATCTCGTAAGGATACTTCTCTGATATTTGCATATCAAAGGTTTTCTTCACTTCATCATTTGCGATAATTAATCCTTCACTGTGAAAAGGCTCATGCCAATCAACAGATAAATTTTTCACTGTAATATTTTTGCTGTGATCTATTAAGAAAGGAATCATTATTCCATGAAAAATAAAAGTAGATCCTTGACCGTCTATAGTTAGATTTTCAAAATTACGAATAGGAAAAGCTGTGCTCACCATAACATCACAATGATTGGAAATATGACAATACTCTTCCAATCCTTTATCAGGATAAAAATGATAAGTTCCTTTTTCGAATTTAATTTCAGAAATAGGTTTTTTATCCGCTTGCATGATTCTAGCCAATACAGCTGGAGTTGCATCCTCGCTTATGCTATTTTCAAAAAGCACATTCTCTGCTTGCTCTGAGCTACTCACACAACTTGCGCAAATAATTACTACTACTAAAGAGAGTATACTTATTATTGTTCCTTTTCTTTTCATTCTATCTAAAAATTGTATTTTAAAACATGCCTGACGATTCACTTTCAACTTCACTTCTGCAATCGTTAACAGACTTTGTACAAAAATTGATTTTTTCCTAAGAGGAAAGGTAACTTTGAGTAAAAAGAATGTATCTATGAGTACATTTATATCAAACAACCGACACATACACACACAACACTACTAACAAACAGGGTGTTATCTCAACTCTTACATTTCTATTTTTTCAAAAAAATAAAAATCACAAAAAACAATTTTCATCAGGTTGATTCTTTAGATTGATGAAAAAAGACATCCTATTCGAGTGAATATTCATTAAGGAAGGTTTTATAAAAACTTACTTTTGGGAGAAATAACGAAGTCAAAATAATTTATTAACAATACATAATACGCACCTATTTCTGTTAAAACATTCCGAAAAACAGAAAGAATAAATTAAGAAACTATTTATGTGCAAATTCAATTTAATGCAAAAGAGTGGTACTAACAACATTGTTAGCACCACTCTGAGCAAATTTATTTTATGAAATAGGACTAATCTTTACGATTTGTAAATTACCATGCAGCTTCTGCACCAGACCATCCGTCGTTTTGTACAATACCACCATTCGACAAATCGATCTCAGTTTGAGGTATCGGCATAAAGCCTCTGGTATCAGGACGGAAATTAATAGTCATTGTTGTAGCACTCCCCCCTGTTTCGATAGGTACATCTTTCACTTTAGCGAAGGCTGTTTCAGCATCGTGCCAACGTAGTAAGTCATAATAACGTACACCTTCAAAGGCTAATTCGTGATTACGTTCAGCTTTTATATTTTCAAGTGTAACAGGAACAGAAGTCAAATTAACACGATTACGGACTTCATCTAAATAATCTTGTGCTTTACTACTACCTAATTCAGCACCCATAAGTAATACATCTGCAAAACGGAGAACCATAATGTCTTGACCTGTATTACGTGTAAAATGGTTGTATGCACCATATAATACGGTTTCATAACCTGTTGCTTTACCGTCTTCGGCTAACATATTAATAGGTATATATTTCTTTTGCCAAAAACCTGTTTCTGCAGACTGACTAGTTTTTTTCACATAACCAGAGACCCAACTACTTTCATTCTCGACACTATATATAGATCCCACCTTACGAAGGTCACTATCCGACCAATCTTCCCAAGTTTGAGGATTGACCGTACCATAACCCCATCCTTTTCCGAAAGGAACTTGGAATTGTTGACGAATACCCATCCCTAAGATTATATCATTGGTTGAAAAGCCACGATCACCATAACCATTATATTTCAAAGCCCAAATACATTCAGGATTAGAATGTTCTTCACCAACCCATTGTAAATTATTGTCTTTGGCATACGCATAATCTATATTGGACACAGCATAAGGCCATAGGTTACGGAAGTCAGAAATCAAACGATGACCGCTATTAGCTACACAATCATCAACATAAGCCAGAACTTCTGCTTTACTCAATGTAGTACCATCAGATAAAGGAGCAGAAGTAGCATTATATACACCCGTATAGAATAAATAAGCACGAGCAATCAAAGCTTCAGCAGCCCATTTTGTAGCCGAACCATCCTTATCGGCTGAAAGTTCTTGATAAGTTGTATTAGGCAAATAAGTGATAGCGTCTTTTAAATCAGAGAAAATTTGAGCCCATGTTTCAGCAGGAGCTGCCTGTTTAATTTCATCAGGCTCTGAGGTAGCTAATATAATTGGTACATTTTCAAACATTTGTGCTAAATTCATATAGAAATAAGCTCGTAAAAAATAAGCTTGACCTGCTACATAATCTTTAGTATCAGGCTCTAAGTCTTCTAAATCATCAAGACTCTCAAGAATAAAATTAGCACGGTAAATACCTGTGTAACGACTTTTCCAGTTTTCACCCAATAAATCAACATTCGAAATTTTGAATTGGCTTAAAGCCTGTACGTTGATATCATGTAAACCACCACCACCAAAGCGCTGATCAGAGTTGAATTCGGATACTGCGAAAGGATGTTGATAGGCCATTATCTTAACGACATTAGCCGCTTCCTGATAACTTGAAATTAAAGCTGAATTCAAATCCTCGCTCGTTTCTGGGAATGAAGAGGAATCTTTTGATGTAAGGTTGTCCGTATCTAACGAACAAGCCTGTATGCCTAATATTAATAATATAAAGGCAAATATTTTCATTTTCATATTAGTCTAATTTTTAGTAATTAAGTGAAATTCCAATCATAAATGTACGTGGAGTAGGATATAAACCTAAATCAATACCACCCGCCCAGTTGTCACCAGATCCAACTTCAGGATCTAATCCTTTATACTTTGTAATTGTAAAAGCATTTTGAACGCTTGCGTAAAAACGTGCCTTAGAAAATGGGGACTTATTTAATAGCTTAGCAAAATCATATCCCAAAGTGATATTGTTCATTCGCAAGTAATCTCCATCTTCTACATAACGGTCAGATATATTCGCGTCTGTTTTACCTTCGGCTACGATACGAGGAACAGAGTTAGAATGATTTTCAGGAGTCCAATACCCCTTGATGTCTTCTTTGATGTAGTTAGCTGTAGGTTTAACACCCCACTCACGATACATACGGAAAATTTGGTTGCCCATAACACCACTAGCATTAAAACTAAAATCGAAATTTTTATAGTCGCAACTAAAAGCTAAAGACAAGTTATAATCAGGATTTGGATCACCAATCATTACTTTATCTTTAGAATCGATTATATCATCATCATTCATGTTTTTATAGATAAGGTCTCCTGGTTTAGCATCGGGTTGAATTTTACTACCTGAGCTATTTACGTAAGCGTCAACCTGAGCTTGATCTTGAAATATACCATCTGTTTTGTAACCCCAAAAATAACCAATAGCGTAACCTTCTTCAGCACGATACATTTCAGGAGCCGTATTGTATACAATATCCGTTCCTCCATGAATAATACCTTCTGAATTAGCAATACGAAGAACTTCGTTCTTGTTGTGAGAAATATTAAAACTAGCATTATAATGGAAATCATTGATTTGATCTCTCCAAGTTAAACCAATTTCATAACCACGATTGCGAATGTCACCTCCATTTACGTATGGAGCACCAGTTCCTATACTTCCTGAGATAGGAGCTTGAACTAACCAATCTTTTGTTTCTTTGTTGTACCAATCGAATGTAACTACCAAACGACTAGCCAATAAACGAGCATCAAATCCTATATCCGTTTGAACTGAAGTTTCCCAAGTTACATCGGGATTAGCTAAAATATTAGGATAAGCACCTTGTGTATAAGTCAGGTGATCTGTACCCATAGGATATGCAGCATCAAAAGCAATAGTGCTTAAATATTGGAAAGGGTCAATGTTTTGGTTACCATTCTCTCCCCAACTGGCACGAATCTTTAAGAAGTCAAGCCAATCAAAACTATCTTCCATAAAACTTTCGTTAGACATTACCCAACCAGTAGATACTGAAGGGAAATACCCCCAACGTTTGCCAGGAGCAAAGTTTGAAGAGCCATCAGCACGCATAACTAAAGTAGCCATGTATGTTTCGTTATAATCGTAATTAACACGACCAAAGTACGAAGATAAAAGGCTTTCGTCATAAGGAGAACCACTAATTGTAGTATTACCCGAAACAACAACATTAGCGTTATCAATATAAGCATGATCAAAATCATCAAAATTAGACCCCGTGTTCTTGGTGCTCATCTTTTGCCCCATTCCAGATTTCTCATATGAACTACCAATCAAAACATCAAAATTATTTTTGTCGATATTAAATTTATAACTGGCAGAATTCTCAAAAATCGATTTATATCCAGTAGAAAGTTGTTGTGTTACTGCATCATCTACGTTAAATACCTTTGATGTTATGTAATATTCGGGTATATAACTGCGATATTCACTAGCGGTACCATCAACACCAAACGATGAACGGATTATCAAATCTTTGATAGGTTGAAATGTCACATAAAGGTTTGAGATTATTTTATTTGTAATACTTTCATTATTTTTATTATCATAATAAAGAACTGCTTGCGCATTTGAAGCATCACTAAAATTTTCAAAAATATCAGCTGTTTGATAATCTCCATTATCATTATATATAGGCATAAATGGGTGCATGGTCATACTTGTACGAATAGAGTTCCATTTACCTTCTGTTTTCATTGTATTACGAGTAGAGCGACTAAAGTTGAAGTTTTCACCAACTTTTAAGATATCAAAATCTTCAGATTTGATAATTGTATGCTCTGTATTTATACGTACGTTATAACGATTATAACTAGGAGAAACAGGTTCACCAATTATACCTTCTTGGTCTAAATAAGATACCCCTATTGAATAAATAGATTGATCTGTACCACCAGTGATATTAACTGCATGACTTTGTGTTGTCGCATTATCGTTAATCAAAGCGTCAAACCAATCGGTTCCTCCATTAGGATTAGCCATTACTTCGTCATAGTTAGGAAGAATTGTAGCCCAATCATAACTACTACCTGCACTGGCAGCACTCTGATCCATGATATCCATATAATCACGATTCATTAATGGATGAATTTTCTTACCAATTTTTTGTATACCGTAGTAAGCATCATAAGAGATATGAGCTTTACCTTCTCTACCTTTCTTAGTGCTTACAATGACAACACCATTGGCAGCACGAGCACCATAAATGGCAGCAGATGCAGCATCCTTCAATACATCAATAGATTGAATATCAGAAGGAGCCAAATTATCAATATTATCTACAGTTATACCATCTACTACGTAAAGAGGAGATGAACTACCCGTAGTACCCACACCACGAATGGAAACCTTGAAACTGCTACCTGGTTGACCAGAAGCCTTTACAATATTCACACCTGAACTTTGGCTTTGTAAAGCTCCTAAAGCACTTGTGCTATTCATTTTTTCAATGTCTTCTCCTTTTACCTGATCGGTAGCACCTGTTACTAATTTTTTCTTTTGAAAACCGTAACCAATAGCAACGACTTCGTTCAAACCGATACTAGCTGATTTTAAACTTACATTAATGGTATTTTTCCCAGCTACTTGAATTTCTTGAGTAACCATACCAATAAATGAAAACCGTAAAGTAACATCAGCAGGAACATTTGGAATAGTGTAGTTACCATCTATATCAGTAACAGTTCCTATTGTTGTTCCTATAATAATAACACTTACACCAGGAACTCCCAGACCATCTTCCTCACTTAATACCGTTCCCTGAACTGTAAGTTCTTGCGCCTGTGCTCCAAAGCCACAAAACAGTAGAGCAAATATTGTCATGAGCAAATATCGCCCCAACACTCTATTTAATACTATCATACTATTGTTTTTCATTTGATTAGATATTTTTTTCATGCTCAGCCAAAACTGATTTTCAAAACTATTTTTAACAATTACATTACTAAAAATTAATTGAATTTTAGGTTTTGCATTTCATTTATCAATAATAGAGATTCCATTTAAATGAAATAGATTCACATTTTCTTTCGATAAGCGAAAGAATAATTCAAGGTCATAATTCAGCCTGAGTCAAGCAATTTATGAGGGAATTTAGATTTAGTCATTAGCTTTAGTTATTATAAATTAGTGAAATTTTGAATTTGGTATTGATTCATCGTATTCAATTATTAGATGTTAAAACAATTTTTATTATCGGATCTAACTTTCATAACTAGATTTTGGAAAACAACATATAAAAAGCTCACGAATTCGTAATTGTATTATTCTAGCCAATATGATTAGACCTGCATTCGCGTTTATTCTATATAAAATTTGAATTTTTAAATAATCCATTCGATTCACTTTTCAACTTCATCTCCGCAATCGTTTACATTCTTCTACAAAAATTGATTTTTTATTATGATGAAAGCTAACTTTGAGTAAAAAGAATGTATCTATGAGTACATATATGTAAAATGACTAAGTCTTACCAATATAGATACTACACATACACAGATAGTTATATACCACCTTTAACTTATCCTCTTTTTTAGATAAAGAGTAAGTAAAAAAACGTATTCATTGGTTGATTCATCAAATTGATGAAAAACAACTTACTATTACAATAAATAGTCATCAAGGAAAGTTTCAGAGAATACATATTTCTGAAAAGCTTACAATTAGGAAGGGAATACAGACTCTAAATTACTTAATGGCAGATTAATAACGCAAATAAAATCTATTTTTAGACTTCGGAACTACAAAAAATTAAATGCCAAATAGAATTATTGTTTATATGCTAGCCAGCACAACAACCCATTTGGCATTATCACTAATCTAATCTTAACCTATTATCTGTAAATTTTCTTTTTATTTTAGTTTGCTGTGAACTTAAAAGCCTTTGTTTTCAATTCACCAGAACTTGCTGTGAACCTTATTTCACCTTTAGATTCTCCTAGTTTAATTAATGCTGTTGCAATACCTGCTTCTGCTTTAATATCTCCAACATTCATTATTTCAACATCACTATCTGTTGTCAGATTAAC
Source organism: Ancylomarina sp. 16SWW S1-10-2 (assembly GCF_009669305.1). Classification (GTDB taxonomy): domain Bacteria; phylum Bacteroidota; class Bacteroidia; order Bacteroidales; family Marinifilaceae; genus Ancylomarina. The sequence goes on along the minus strand of NZ_SADB01000003.1, from coordinate 85,835 downwards.
AACTTCAGAATAATCAGGAACCACCGTTCCATTATTATCTACAGCAGCAATATATAAGAACAAAACATCGTTACAATCAGCCTGCGGTGCTTTACCGCTTTCATCGATCCACAACTTTAACTTTACAGCCTTACCGGGAGTTTTAACCACTTTCTCGACAACCTGCTTACCATCCAATACTCCAATTGCCTTAAGCGTTCCGGCCTCAAACTTATCTATTTTGAAAGTAAATGGTGGATGAGCTAAATTATTGGAAATATTATTGTCATCAGGTTTTTGTTCAGCAATCAAACTGTCATTAAGAAACAGTTTCACTTGATCACAATTACTAAATACACTCACATCTAAAGGTGATTTCTTAGTCCAATAAGTAGCCAATTCTAAAACAACTTCCTCGTGAATATCCTTCTGACTTTTATAAAATCCATAACTGAATTTAGGTAATCGATAAATATCCATTATACCTGAAGCTTCAATATCGTCATGATATCCTCGATTGTAATCGTACATTACCCAATACCCATCGGCAAATGCTGTTGTATTAAAATTATCGTTATGCGCTTCCTGTATATTTTTTGCTTGTTGCAATAACCTCTTCTCGCCATAGGCACGAAGCTGTCTGCTACTGGTTTCAAATCTTTTCTGCTTCGATAATTTATCCTGATTTAAACCGGCATTACTTGAATAGTATTCCCAATCGCCATATTCCGAAACTACATATGGTTTTGTCTGTATGGAATCGTAATGTCTCAATCTATGCTGACGTGCCTGCAAATACAAATCGTAAACATCATTCTTCCATCCACACGAATACGTATTGGCTCCAGGATATTCTGCATGAACAATTCGATTCAATTCTTCCATAAAGGGAATCGGCATGTCAGTCTCATTTAAAGAAACTTCCCAAGCCAAAACACAAGGATGATTTCGATCTCTACGAATTAATTCAGTTGATGACCGATAACAATACGCTCTAAACAAATCGTTATCTAAATAATACTGCCAACCAAGAATAGCATCCATTACCACAATTCCTAGTTCATCACAAGCATCCATAAAAGCTGGCGATTGTGGATAATGAGACAATCGAATATAATTGAACCCAGCATCTTTTATTTTTTTAGCATCGCGATACTGCGCATTATCAGATAAAGCATAACCTATAAATGGATATTCCTGATGACGATTAACGCCTCTCAAAAATGTTTTTTTTCCATTAATATACAATTCATTATTTTTGAAAGTAAACTCACGAATTCCAATTTGATTTGTCTCTTTGTCAACCAGTTTACCACCAGCAAAAACACAAGTTTCAACTTTGTATAAATTTGGATTTTTAGGAGACCACAATTTCGAGTTTGGTATAGATATGTCATCAATAAACTCAAAATCTCCTTTCGATTTTACAGCAAGCAATTTTGATTTCACCTTGCTTACTAGCTCACCATTGTAAAATACTGAATGTTGCAGCTCAACACTTTTATATTCTCGACTCTCGTTTTCAACATGAGTTTTAACCTTAAGAATCGACTCTTTTTCCGATACCTTCGGATAAGTAATAAAGACGCCTCCACCAGCTTCTTTATTGGCCAAAATTGGATGAGAAATATGAATTCCATTTTTAATAATCAGCCATGCATTTCGATACAAACCACCATACATATTAAAATCCAATTTCTTTAATGGTTTAGGACCGGTTATGGGATTATCAGTATTATTTAGTCGTATAGCAAGAGTATTCTTCTCTCCTTTTTTCACATACTTCGTTGCATCAATTACAACTGGCAGATAACCGCCCTGATGCACTGTCATTAGCACACCATTGAGCCAAATTTTAGCATGACTCATGGCGGCTTCCAACTCAATAATTATCTTTTTACCTTTATCAGCTTGGGGAATAATAAGGCTTTTCCGATACCAGCATATTCCTTGCCATTGATCATTAACGACCAATGGTTCCAGATGTGCCGTATGTGGTAAACTAACATTTTCCCAAGCTGAATCATCGTAATCCGAAGATTGAAATTGATCATCTAAAACACTCGATTCCTCGACCAACTTAAATTTCCAATCGGCATTTATCTTGATTTTTCCATTAGTTTTTTGTCCACACGATTCAAAAACTAGAATCACAAATAACAACACTACTAAACAGTTAGTCTGTTTCATTCCCCTAAATTATTTCCGAAGTTTACTTTTTCTTCTTTGATTTTTTATATTCACTCGTTATCCCATGCAAGCCTATTTCAACTCCGTCTAACATTTGTTGATACAATTCAGGTTTTTCTTTTTTCACCCACTCTAATACATCAACGGCTCCCGGATGAACAGGATGGAAAACATCACTTACGGGTTTATTAAGTTTATCATCCTTCAAGGTTTCCTTTCTCATTTTCTTGAGAATTTTATGATATTTAGGATTCAATGCTAGATTATTCAATTCTTGAGGATCATTTTTCAAATTATACAATTCCTCTTTGGGCTTAGAATCTGCAAAGAACAATAACTGTGCAGGCGTTAATTTACCTTCCTTTTTTAAGGTTCTCATAACATGAACAGCTGGTCTATAAAATTCTAAATAGGCTTGATGAGCATCATAAGGAATTTCGGGTTTGTCATTTCTGATGTACTTCCATTCGTCAGAACTTATCGCACGAATCTTTTCCTGAACCTCATCCCATAAATCTCTAGCAGAATAAACATATTTTCTATCAAAATTTTTATCAAAAATTGGTTTTCCAGTCATATAATCAGGAATATCAAGCCCCGCAAAATCAAGAATTGTTGCAGTTATATCGATTGATGATACCACATCTTTTCTAATTTTACCACCTGGCAATCCATTGGGAGAGTACACAATAAAAGGAATACGTAATCCTGGATCTTGTAAATAACCTTTTCCACGTATATTGCATCTACCATTGTCTCCAATAAAAATAACGATGGTATTATCAGCCATCCCTTTATCTTCCAACTCTTTAAAAATTAGACCAATTTCATTATCCAAAAATTCAATTTGATCTAAATACTTAGCCCAATCTAACCTAACAACGGGATGATCAGCCATAAATGCTGGCATTACTACCGAATCAGGATTTACCGGGTGAGCTGAATTTTCTCTCACTTCATTCCACCAATCACCACGATGACTTGCCAATAATTGTATTTGAGCAAAAAATGGCTGATCTTCTTTCTCGAAATTATCATACTTATCGAATAGACCAAACTTCGTTTTACCATCCCAATCGCCAAGAGCTTCAGTCTTAAAATTGACATCAATCTTACGACCTTTTTTCATTACTGCATGGTTACCAAGTATACATGTATAACCTGCATTTCTTAATAAAGCAGTAAATGGTTTGAAATTTTCATTCAAAGGCACATCACGATTACTTCTGTGATTATGTGCATTAATCTTAACTTGATTCGTTCCAACCATCATTGCTGATCGGCTAGGTGAACAAATTGGATTCGTCACAAAGCAATTGTCAAACCGAACACCTTGCTCGGCCATTTTATTCAAAACTGGAGTCTTTACCGCTGGCATGCCGTAACATTCCAAATCAAGACTCATATCTTCAGCCATTAACCAAATAATATTTGGTTTCTGCTGAGCATTCGCAGTAAATAGTGCAAAAAATAATCCGCACACCAATAGATATTTTTTCATGATATGATTAGAATTTATTTACAATTGTATGATTCCTTACTTGGTACAGCTTCCTGTTCCCAATCGCTCAATCTCTTAGCCATTTTATTTGCAATAGCCGTTTTCATATAAATAAGGTTACGAACTTCTCCTATATCGTTCTTAATATTATACAGTTGAGGTTTCCCTTTATGGTATTTTATATATTTCCAATCTCCTGAAATCATAGAACAATACTGATCTTCGTAAGAGCGGAAAAAGTGAAGATCACGATCTGCAAATTTCTCACCTTTTAATAGTGGCATTAAACTTTTACCTTGTATTTGTTTCTCAATACATTTTTTTCCTGATGCTATTTCAACTAATGTTGGATAAACATCTAAGGTTTGAATAGGCACATCACAAGTTGTATTTGCTTTTGTTACCCCTGGATAATATAAAACAAATGGTACGCGTGCACCACCTTCACCAAGTGTATTTCCGCCAACTTTACCACCTCTTAGTGGAAAATTAGTAAAATAGCCACCTTGATCGGATGTAAATAAAATAATTGTATTATCGGCAATTCCTTTTTCTTCAAGTTCTTTTCTAATTCTTCCTAAGGATTCATCCACTGCAGAAACCATTGCACCATATTCAGCATAACGATCTTCCCATCCTTTAGCTTTATACTGAGCAATTAGATCTTTACGTCCAACCTGAGGACCATGAACACCATAATGCCAAACCGTTAAACTAAAAGGCTGATTCTTATCATAGTTTTCAATGAAATCGACAGCCTTATCCGTCAAAACATCGGTTAAATACTTATCGTCAGAAATATCCTTTAGAGGATTCATAAATTTAAAGAATGGTTGGTAATAACTGGTTGGATGACCAAAATTACTCGTTCCATACTGCTCATCGAAACCTTGATGAATTGGGTGATAAGGTTCATGACCTAAATGCCATTTTCCAATAAACATATTATAATAGCCAAATTCCTTTAAGCGTTCAGCATAGGTGATTTCGTCCAATGGTAACCAATTGATTGATGGCATCTGAACTGGATCAGTAGGCCATAGATTGTATTTTTTTGTATTTCGACCTGTTTTTTTATCAGGTTGAGTAATGTGTCGAGGCATTTGTAGTCGAATAGGTTCCTTTCCTGTCAATAATGACGCACGACTTGGGCTACAAGTTGGCGTAGCAACATATGCTCTGTCAAAGTTCACACCTTCTTTTTTAAACTGATCGATATTAGGTGTATTGAATTCTGGGTTTTGATACCCAACATCAGCCCATCCTAAATCATCAACAAAAAACACAACTACATTCGGTTTTTTCTGTGCTACCACTTGCAAACTTGCCATAACAAGAAATGCTATAATTACCTGCTTTATCATTATTTTGTTTTTTTTAATTATCTAAGTACGAATATTATACTTTTTAAGTGAGTAATTGTCTTTCTAAGTTTAGTTCTTGTATTTATCCGTAAAATCTCCATTATTAAGGACAATTCTAACATTCAAGACTGTTCTATATGTCGAAAATTGGAACAATATAAAATTCACCTCACTTTAATTTACAAATATTCACTATTCTTTTTTAAAAATTCTTTTAAAATTTTCTCTTGTCTTTTGTTTATATTTTTATTCTCTAGAAACCAATAAGCTCTTCGCGAGATCAAAATATTCGAGTTGGTTAAAAATATAAATAAAGGGTCTATTTGCTCATCAGAAAAAGTAGTGTTTTTCTCAAGAAGTGTAAAAAGTAAATCTACTTCATGGTAAGTTTTCTGATGGCATAATTGCCGATAAAGTTTTTGATACAAATCAACAGTAAGATGAGTATCGCTAACGATTAGTGATTGTAAGCAATCAATTCGTTGCTTTGAATTATCAGAATCGAACAAATCCATAATAGCATTGATGTATACTTCTTCTGGAGCATTCTCCAAATAAGAAATAACACTTCTTTTTAACTTTTGAGATTCTACTCCGTATTGACTTTTAACAGACTCCAGCAAGAGAGCGTCATAAGCCTTTCGCTTGGTTAACTGTTCTATCGCAAAAAGTTTGTGTTCAACATCCTTATTTGCCAAATAATCGATCAGATCCATACTATTTGCAGCATCAGCAGTAATTTTCCTAATCATACTTACTAAACCTCCATTTGCCCAATGCCAAAGAGTGTAAACAGTTAATACCGCTCCTTTAATCGAAACACTTTCATCTAAATTAATGGCCGTAGCTCCTGAAAAAGCATCAATATCACCATATTCTGTTTGTTGCGTACTAATTATATTGTCTATACTGATATTTTTAAACGGCGAATTTTCGTCTTTTAAAATCAATTGAAGTTTTTTATAATCTGGAGCAGTAAACACCTCTCCTTTTGCTTTTTCAAGATTAATACCTGGTTTTAATTCAAATTTCTGATACTTTCCTATATCATTCCAATAAATTCGCACCGTATCTATTTTACAAACATCTGCAAAACAGTAAACAGAAACAACATCCATATAAAACGCCTTGTCGGGAGTCTCAAAAAGGGTTTGATTCATTTGACTTGAATCTTTTTGTGCAGGATGCTTGTAAATGACCTGATGCACCTTTTCACTTTGAGATGACAATGTAATATCTGCTGCCACCAACTTATTAAAAGGTAGCAACAGACATAAAAACAAGGCTATATTTCTAAGCTTAATAAAAATCATGAATAACAACGTATTTCAAACAATTTTGCATTTTTATAACCCCAGGTTTCTTTCAATTTAACACGAATTGCCGTCGTTTTTACCTGATCGAAACTGGTTTTTATTAATCGAGTAATATTCTCTTCAATTTTAGCAACTTCAACCCATTGCCCTCTCACTCGAGCTTCAACAGTAGCTGTTTTAATCAATTCTGGTGGCACATCAAGAATCTGCTTTTGTTGGATATTCTTTTGCGGATTTTTATGCATCATTATTTTTCGTAACACATTGGTATCCCCTTTCAATTCTACTCTTGAAATTTTCACTGGTTTTTTCCATTCCAACTGAAGTTCAGCATCAAGACCATTCGATTCCCAATGATGAATTTCTTCGCCACGATCACGAGAAACACCATCGATCAAAAATTTAGAATTTCCCGAAACGGTTGATGATCCCATAATTTCGTCTGCTTTCTTAGCCAAATCATTAGTATCTACTGCTGGACGATTCGGAATAAACACATCATCGCGTAACAATTGTTCCTGCAATTCATCCATGTGCTTTTTACGCAATTCTCGAGGATTGATTCCTTTTTGAAGACAAATTGCAGCACCTGTACCTACAGCCTGTCCCATGAGGGCACAAGTAGAAATAATTCGAGTTGAAGATAAAGCAATATGTGTTAAACTTGCATTTCGGCCCGCGAAGGAAAGGTTCTCAATATTCTTTGAATATAAAATGCCATAAGGCACTTCGTATATTTCTTTTGATTTTTGATGGAAATAACTTGCTGGCTCGCTCAAATTCTCAATACCACCTGGATTGTGTTCATCCAACGACCAACCTCCAAAACCAATAGCATCTTCAAAATGAGGATTTTTCAATATATCGTTCTGTGTTAAAATGTAATCACTCATAAAACGGCGAGACTCCCGACGACCCGGAATGGAACCAATCCAATCAAGCGCTAAATTATCTGCTTCGGGATGGTTTCCCGAATTTTTAATATAATCCCAAACACCGTAAAAATAAGCCATTAACTTATGACGCGTATCCTCTCGTTTAGCAATAATATCATAATCATCACAAACTTCAATCCACCAAAATCCTTCTTTCAACTGTTTTAATCTACGGTGCTTATCCTTAAAAGCTGTTTCGTAATCAAACGGTAAAGCATAATCTGGAGCTTTAAATGGCATTGGGCGCCCCATATCTTTCGTAATCATCATGATACACTCTCCCATTGTCCAACCATCTGGCTGATCTGGAGCATACGATTCGTTAAACTCATCTTTTCCTTCGCGTCCTGTTCTATATTCAGCACCTGCAATTGCTGCTAAAAGTCCATCGCCCGAACAATCAATAAACTGACTTGCATTTATAGTATATTCAGTTTCGTTGGTTAATCCCCAACAAATTGCAGACTTAATTTTATCACCATCCATCACAGCATCAATAGCCTGCGTGTTTAGCATCAATTTTAAATTAGGCTGACGCGTGATATAGTTATACAAAACATGATCCCAAACAGGATAAGATTCCTGCTTGTTATACACCCAATTTTCAATGAGTATCTCTTCAATAATCCCTGTTTCTCGTTCTTGTGGAGCTCCATTTACAGTCACACGCATTTCGCTTGAAGCATTACCACCCAAAACTGGTCTGTCCTGAATTAATAGCGTTTTTGCACCATGTCTGGCCGCAGATACTGCAGCCGAAATCCCTGCCATTCCGGCACCAATCACAAGAATATCAACATCTATTATTTGTTCTCTATTGGGAATTCCTCGTTTTCCTGAACCAACCTGTAGCCATTTGTCTTTCGACCGATCGGACATATTTGTATTTATAATGGAAGGAGCAGCACTTGCAACAACTGGAAGTAAACTGGTTGCAACAACTCCTAATGCGCCTTTCACAAAAAAATCTCTTCTTTTCATCTTATCTAGAATAAAATTTCAAAATCATTTAATCTTTACTACTAATCAGCAACTTACTTTACAGATAATTCATCGATACTCAAACCATCATCTTCCAAAGCTGTTACTCGTATTGTATTTGCACCAGTTCCCAATTGTGCTTTTACTTCAAAAACAGACCAATTTTTCCTATAATTAGCCAATGCAGGTAGTATCAGTTCCTGCTTTTTCCCATTTATAGTCAATTGTATCTTATATTCAGATCGAATTTTATCATTTGCACTATATCTAATTTGCAAATTAAATTCACCTTCGCTTCCATCATTTTCCTGATACCATTCTACGTATCCACCACTGTTTCTTCCAAAATCGATATATCCTTTACCTTTGAAACCACTACCCTTAGTTTCTATATTAGCATCATCAAAAGAAGCATCTTCTGCCTGATCTCCTCCAGGATTAGCAGCAACCGCCTTGGCATTCCAAACAAAACCTTCATCATTTGCAAAACGTTCTTCCAATTGCTGAACTTCTTTACCATTCATTACAACTAAAGCTTTAACCGTTGTTCCTAATTTAACCTCAAATGCACCTTTATACAATACAGATTTAGTCGTTGGAACACTTCCATCTAGTGTGTAGTAAATTTGAATATCAGAATTAGGTAAGTCGCCTCTAAGCGATATCAATTCGGCATCAATACTTACCTTATTTGAAGTAACCTGCTTTTTCTCTCCTAAAATACATGATGCTAAAACAGCTATATTCCCCGTTTCGTCAGTTGATTCAATATAGGCACGAGTCAAGCCGTAAAAAGCAATCCGATTTGTTGCTTCAAAATGCTTTTCTACATCTATCGGACTTCCATTATCCAATGCTCTTATTTTTCCTGATCCAATGACATGAAAATAAGTTCTATTTTCCCCGTAAGGATAGAATTCCCCTTTGTCATCAGTCGTCGTCACTCGAAGCTGAACAATATCTTTATTTTTATTACTCAAACCTTCTCCATCAACAGATAAAGCAATACGCGTAGGAGCCTCAGCAGTTCTAATGATTTTTTCAACTAGAGGTTTACCATCTTTATAAGCAATTGCTTTTAATTCTCCCGGAGTCCAACCTACCATCCATTGACATTGCATTTTATCCCAGCTTGCTCCTGGCTTTAGTTTACCTAATGACTTTCCATTAAGAAATAACTCCACCTCATCGCAATTTGAATAAACCCAAACAGGAATTTCAGTGCCTTCTTTAAGTGTAGGATGAGTCCAATGAGGAAGAATATGAACCATTGGTTTTGAAGTCCATTGGCTTTGATATAAGTAGAATAAATCCTTCTCAAAATTTGCCATATCAATAGCTCCTCCCATAAAAGATTTAAAAGGCCAACCGCCATGCACATAAGTTGCTTCACCAATATAATCATGACCAGTCCATCGAAATGATCCTGCATAATATGGAATATCACGCAATTGTTCAATGTTCTGACGAGAAGTTAATCGTACCATCCCATTGTCGTAGCTCGAATTGAATATTTGCTTGTAATTATTTCTTCCGGCAGCGTTGGTCCAGTCGTAAGAGAATACCTCTTCTTCTGTTAAATCTGGATAATAGTACGATTTTTGTCTTTTGTTAGGATAACCATCACGATACCAAGTTTTGGTTCTATAAAAACCACGAACCTGCCAAGTATGCGTATTTTCTGTTCCGATGAACACACGATCCTTTTCCATTGTGTCGAACCAACCCATTTTCTCACTACTTCCATTCACGCCTAATACATCCATATATTCAGAACCAGAATGACCTGAAGTTACGAGACGAGTAGAATCCAATTCATGACAACGAGTAACAATATCTTTCCCAATTTCACCACGAGTTTCGTTTCCTACACTGTAAATCACCACCGAAGGATGGTTACGATCACGTTTAATCCAATCAGTTAAATCACGATTCCACCATTCTTGAAACGAATGAGCTCCATAATCGTTGGCAGCCTTTTTCATCCAACCATCGAAAATCTCATCCATTACCAACATGCCCATTTCATCGCACATATCGTAAAATTGAGGTGTTTGAGGATTGTGAGCGGTACGAATTGCATTACAACCCATGTCTTTAAGTTGCTGTATTCTGAAACGTAAAATTTTATCGGGGACGGCAGCTCCTAAAGCTCCGGCATCCTGATGATTACAAACACCTTGTAATTTTACATTCTTGCCATTAATCCACATCCCAGTTTTTGGTTTCCACTCAATATCACGAACACCAAAACGAGTTTCTACACGATCTAGTACCTTCTTACCAGATTTGATTTCACTTACTGCAGTATATAAATATGGATTTTCTAAAGACCATAATTTAGCTTGATCCAAATCAATAGTTTGATTGACTTTAAAAGAATTGGAAGCATCAACTTTCAATTTATCCTTTCTGCTTGCAACAATCTTACCTGATTGATCCTTTATAGAAGTTAGGAGAGTCAATTTTGCTTTTTTATCCAATTCATTCTTTATTTCCGTATCAATCTCAACAGTAGATCCTTTGGTTCGAATGAAAATACCAGAATTGGCAACATGTATATTTTCTTTTACATCGATCCAAGTATTGGCATAAATACCACTACCTGTGTACCAACGTGCTGACGGTTGCTTGTCATTATCCACACGAACAGCAAAGGTTATTGAATCAGAACTCATTGTTTCCTTACTAATATCATATGCAAAAGATATCCAACCATACGGACGAACACCTAATTTTCTGCCATTGGCCCAAACTGTGCTGTTCATGAACACCCCATCGAAAGCCACCTCAACATGTTTCCCTTTCCAATTGGTAGGAACGGCAATCGTTTTACGGTACCAGCCAATTCCCGAAGGCAAATAACCACATTGCCCCCCCATTGGATTATTTATATCATATTCTCCTTCGATGCTCCAATCATGAGGCAAATCCAATACGCGCCAATCTGAATCATCATAAGTCACAAGTTCAGCCTTAGTTTGATCGTTTAATTTAAACTTCCAGTCTGAATTGAAATTAATTCGCTCTTGAGCCAATAGATTCATACTTATCGCTAAGAATAATAGGAATAATAATTTCTTCATTTTTAAAATCGGCTTTATTTAATTTTCTAATAGTTGCAATTTGAGATCAGTAAAACAAATGATTTTTTTACAAATAAGTTAAACTTTAAATCTAAACTTATCACTATTCAAAAATACCTGAAAACGATTGCTTAAATGTTTCTGACAGTTCATAGAATGTGCGCAGTAGTAAATATTACATGTTTATCTGCAAATACAAGCTATTTTTGATTCTTTAAGCTTTCATCTTAACGAAACATCAATAGTAAGCAAAACAACACTTTAGATCAAAAAAAAAGCATTAAACAGTATTTGTGTAAATACTATTTAATGCTTCTCTCAAGATTACTAACTATCTAACTAACTATTCTTCAAAATAAATTCTACTTAAATTGATCGTACTCAGGGTTTACCTTTGCATTCTTAAACTGAGGACGATTTTTCCAAAGATTATAAGTCGCTTCCAACTGAGCAGGATCTTCAGGGTATTGCCCTTTATCATCCGTTTCTTTAATCCATTTATTCAGTACTTTTCTATGCTTTTTAAGTATTGATTTGTACTTAGAATCTGTCGCCAAATTATTCATTTCAAATGGATCGGCTTCAATATCATATAATTCCTCCTCTGGGCGAGGACCAAACCAGAAAGTTTCCTGATAAGGTGTTAATTTACCATCAGCGTAAGCTTGCTTAAGATCCTTAACAATCGGTTTTAAATCTCTATAACTAGGTTGCATCATAGGACGCTCTGGCCAAAAATTTCGAATGTAACGATACTTGTCTGAGCGTACAGTTCTAATTCTATCAATCGTAAAGTCACAACGATCACGAGCACCAAAAATATATTCTGAAGGCTTATAATCTTTTGCAAATAAATCCTGTCCATCCATATAGTCAGGCACTTTTAATCCGGCTAAAGCCATTGTTGTTGCAGTAACATCCAATAATGACACCAAATCTTCGACTTCTGTTCCTGGTTTAATTGACGGGTTATTTCCAATAACCATTAAAGGCACATGCAATCCATCTTCGTAACAAAACTGTTTGTGATGCAATGATGTAGGACTTCCATGATCTGAGAAAAAGAATACTATTGTATTATCTAATTCTCCATCGGCCTCGAGCTGTTTCAATATTAATTCAATACGAGTATCTGAACCTCTACCAGCATTATAATGCTGAGTCCAAGCTTCACGTTGAGATTTTATATTTGGATAATAAGGAGGTAAAGGCACATCATTAGTAGCTAACTTTTCTCCTTCACGCACGTATTTGTAATCTCTTTTTCCACCCATTATTTCTATCTGACCAAACCAAGCTTGGTTTTTATCTGGTCTCGATCCCCAAACATCTTCTGTCCACGACAAATTATGCTCTGGATGATTTCCTTGCCAACCATTCATTCCTGGTACATAATCTTTTGCATTACCAACATCGTATAACTTGGTTCTATCGTAAAAGAAGTTATAATCATCTTTACCACTGTTAAACGTAAAATAACCAGCTTCTTTCATTAATTCTGGTAATGTTTTAATTCCGTCTGGTAAGTAAATTCTCAATTCTTCAGGCACGACCTCACCATCAGTCGTACGACTTGAACGATGATTCTGAGTACCTGTTGTGGTTTGCATTTCACCTGTTATAAAAGCAGAACGACAAGCAGAACAAACTGGAGCTGTAGCATAAGCTCTTTTAAACAGAACACCATCTGTTGCCATCTTATCAATAACAGGCGTATGCCCCATATTGATTGTATCTCCATAACAACCCATATTTGGATTCAGATCTTCGGCAACAATCCAAAGAATATTTGGTTTTTTAACTTGTGCATCGGTATTTATTGAAGTAAAAATGCTTAGAGCAATAGTTACTAACACCAATTTGGAAACGATTGATTTCATTTATTTTTATATTTAAAATTTCTTGTATCAAAGGAAAGAAACAAGAAGATTACACTAGTCTCTCCTAGTAAAATACATGTCGTTATGAGTTCGATTGCATTCACATATTAGGTTATAATGCAAGACATACTCATTTATTGGAAATAAAAGACCCATTCTCTCTGCAGGCTTTACTCTCCTGCACCAACTTTTTCATACAGATTCTTTTCTTGCTTTTCGAAACTAAGGATGGGACTAATTTCTCTGTAATTGTTCACATCGTTTAAATTGTTTCCAGAACCTTCAACTTTTAGATATCTAATTTCCTCTTGTTTTGAAAAAATAAAGGATTCAATTTGAGCATTTTTATTACTTGTTCCAGAAAATAACTCCTTCCAGTTTTCACCATCAACTGAACCTTGTATTTTGAGTTTATAGGATGTTTTTGCTAGGTTATAAAACTGAATTTTCAGTCCATTAACTAAACGAATTCTTTGTAAATCCAATTCAACAAAACAATCGCCCTTAGCACACCAAAAAGTTTCAGGATTTCTATCAATAAGGAAAGAAGCAGGATTCTCTACAGACTCACCGCTTGCTTTTACTGTATACTCCGAAACGGTATTATCATAGAAAAGTTCGAATCCGTGTTCTTTCACCAAATCGCTATTTACTCCAATTGCTTTTAGCTTATTAATCCCTTTTGTTAAAACCACATTCCACTTAAAACCATTTGTTTGTTTTCCCAATGATTTCCCATTGTGAAACAATTCCACCTCATTCATATTGGTGAAAACACGATAAACCTTATTGGCATCGCCACCTCGTTCTTCCCAAGTGGGAGTTTCTAAATAAAGAACTGGCTCTTTACTCCATTTCGATTTTAAAAGATAAAAGATATCCTTCTTGTGTCTGTCAAAGGTTACTAATCCTTTTTGGTTAATATGAGGTTTTGTATCTCCACGATGAGCAGCACCAAAATCGGCAAACGACCACCAATTAACACCACACAACCAATCTATTTTATCAATTTGATTCAAATGCGATTCCAAAAAGTTATTCTGATACTCAATACTAAAATCTTGTCGAAGTGGATTCTCTGTATGTACCCGAACATCAGATCCTGCACCAAATTCAGAGATTATTAGCGGTTTATTTGGCATCATTGCATGCAATTCGTTCACCCTTTCGGTAAACGTATTGTAATGCGTTCCATACCATCCCCTATACAAATTGTATCCAAAAACATCAGGAATTTCATATACTTTAAAATCGATTGGTCTGTTATTGTCTCCATTTACAAAAACGGTTTTCCGAACAGGATCTTCGCTGTGTACTAAATCATTTAAATTCTTTACAATATCATAAATATTGGCTTTACCATCTCCTCTATCACCCATCCAAACTTCATTGCCCATTCCCCACAAAATGATGCAAGAATGGTTAAAATGCTGATTGATTAAATCTTTCATCATAGACTGAAGGTTTTGTTCAAACTCAGGTTCGAAAGATGTCTTATTTACATATGGAATTTCCTCCCAAACCAATATTCCCATTTTATCGCACAGTTGAAGAACATAATCATCTTGCTGATAATGAGCCAAACGCAACCAATTAACGCCCAACTCTTTTATCAATTTAATATCCCTTAAATGATGCTCCAAACTCACAGCATTTCCTTCTCCATAATTGTCCTGATGACGATTTAAGCCTTTCAATTTGTATGCTTTCCCATTCAAGAAAAATCCTTTATCAGCAGTAAATTCATACCATCTAAATCCGTGATTCACGACCACCTCATCAAGTAATTGACCTTTAGAATGCAATTCAATTTTCACCTGATAAAGCTCTGGATGTTCAGGACTCCACAGTGATGGATTTACAACATCAGTCATTGCAACTTTCACGAGTTCAGTTGTCCCAGGATTAACTTTAGATCTTGATTTTCCTGTGGATACAACATGCCCCATTTTATCCTGAACGATAGCAATAATTTCAATCTTACTTCTTTTATTCGTTCCGTTATCAACTCTTGCACTAATGTGCAAATCGGCTAAATCAGCACTCACTTTTTCACTCCAAACACGTACACCAGAACTAGCAAAATATTTTTTAGAAATAGTCAACTTAGGTGATGAAATTAGCTCTACTGATCGGTACAATCCGCCATAGAAATTGAAATCGCCACTTCGTGGAGCAATATTTCGACTATCTGCATTAGAAACCCAAACGTCTATTTTGTTTTTACCTGGCTTTAGTTTACCCGTTAGCTCGCAGATGAAAGCACTATATCCACCAATATGATGAATAAGTTCTTCGCCATTAAGATATACTTTGGCTTGCTGACCAGCCGCATTAAACTTTAAATACTGGCGTTGATCTAATTGCTCTTTTGAAAAAGTTAAATATTTGCGATACCAAGAACCGGCTCTTCTATAATCTTTCGTTTCTAAAACATCTTGTGCATTCCAAGTATGAGGTAGTGCTATTTTCTCGTAATCATTATCGCTCTCAGTTGGAATTTGTTCGCTGTCTTTCTCAAGATAAAACCAGTTATCATTAATAATGACAGACTGTGAGCCAAACGGATGACGTTCACCTCCTGATATTTGTGCAAATAAATTTAAGGCACAAAAAACCAGTACAAGCAAAACAGTGCTTCGATTTATAATATTATATTTCATTGTTAATTATTTTTTTTTGATACTCTAATTTGAAACAACAGAATTTGGAGGAAGTGGAACATGATTTGCCTTACGCCAAGCGACTAATTCACTTAACATCTCATTAGCTAAATTTGGGTTTTCTGAAGACAAATTATGTGACTCCTTTGGATCCTTCTGCAAATCGTACAATTCCAATTCGCCAGTCGCTAAAAATTGAATAAGCTTGTATTGTTTTTTTCGCATAACAGAACAAGTTCCGTGTTTAAACACACTAGACAATTGCCAAAACAAAGGTCGCTCTGCGAATAAATCAGAATCATTTTCGAATAGATCTGTCAAAGAATTTCCATCCAATGTACCTTTATAATCATTTATTCCTGCCAATTTTAGAAAGGTTGGAAAATAATCTAATAAAGTAACTGGTTCCGATGTTCTTCTTGCACGGACTTTACCTGGCCAGCTAATTAAACTTGGAACTCGAATTCCTCCTTCGTAAATATATCCTTTTGACCCTCGCATTAAGTTATTACTACTTTGTCGGCCATTATAACCATTATCCGAAGAAAAGATGATGATGGTGTTTTTTCGCAAGTCATTTTTATCTAGATAATCGACAATACGTTGCACATTTTGATCAAGCGACTCTACCATTGTGGCATATCCAGCCATGATCTCTTTATATTTACCAACACCTTGCCCAGTAATCGTATCTCCTTCTTTATTGATGTATTTTTCGTATAATTCTGGATTACGATGCTTTATTGGACGATGCACCGCATAAAAATCTAGGTTGACAAAAAACGGCCCTTTTTTATGTTGATCCATAAACTCTATAGCATCAGAAGTTAGTCTATCTGTAAGCCATTCATCATCAGGTTTAGGTTCAATAAAAGGATTACTAAACGGAGCTAGGTAACCACCTGTTTCGCTTTTGTAGCCACCTTCTTCAAAGGCAGGATCGCCACGGAAAGTACCACCTACATTTTTCAGAAAGCCACGTCCTTCAGGATAAAACTGCTTAATTTCGTCCGTCTTGTGTTTTGCCACCCAAGAATAATCTCCAGGGCTAGGTTGAGTCAGTTTCTCCTTGAAAGGGTAACTCTTATTTAGTTCCTCTTCAGGATAAGGACCAACAATATGCCATTTACCAAGATGTATTGATTTATATCCGGCTTCAGCCAAAGGTTCTGCATAAATTGGAAATTCTTTACTTACAGTCCAACGAGAAAATATATTTTCTTGATCTGTACCTTTTTCTAAAACGGGAACGGTATAAACGCCTGTTCTAAATGATTGCTGACCTGTAAATATAGCTGTTCGCGAAGGAGAGCATGTTGGATACATATATGATTGATCCAATATCAGACTTCCCTTTGCTAACTTATCCAATGCTGGCGTTTCGTAGTACTTAGAACCATTAAACCCCACATCAGCATAGCCCAAATCATCTGCCAAAATAAATACAATATTTGGTTTCTCTTGTGAGCTTTGGCTACAAGAAACAAGGCTAAAAATTATACTGCAAAAACACAAGGTAAATAGTGATTTGCCTATTTTACTTTTCAGAATCATTTCTTTCTTTTTATATTTTTTCATTTCTCAACTTTCTTAGTTAGAAACTATAAATTAATGAGTTGTTACTTCAAAATTTGCAGATTTCAATTTATCAGAAGTAGCTGTTAAGGAAATTGTTCCTGCCTTTTCGGATGATTGAAGCATAACCAAACACTTTCCATTAAAACAATTCCTCACATTACTTTGGAATGGCGTAATATCGGTTGAATTACCATTTCCTGCAGCATGAAAGGTTCCTGCTCCTTCAACTGAAAATTTAATAGATAGATTTGCTGTTGGACAAAAATTACCGTCTTTATCAACAACATTTACTTCTACGAAAGAGAGACTTTCACCATCAGCTTTTATCTTGGCATACTTACTCACCAATTGCAAGGCATATGGCTCAGATGCAGTTTTTATGCTACTTTCCATGGCTGTTTTTCCATTCTCATCAAAAGCAACAACCTTTACTTCACCTGGCTCATATTTTACATCATCCCAAACTAAGCGATATCGTTCATAAACCTCTTTCGGGTTTTTAGTTCTCACACCATAGCTTTTACCATTCACAAATAATTCTGCTGAATTAAAGTTGGTAAACACATGTACGGGAACTGTTTTCACCTTAGTCTGATCCCAATTCCAATGTGGTAAAATATGCAATACATTTTCCTTTGACCAACGTGCTTTATACAAGTAGTAAACACTTTTTGGAAATCCACATAAATCGACAATTCCAAAATAAGAATTTTTAGTTGGCCATTGTAAATTATATGGAGATGGTTCTCCTAAATAATCGAAACCGGTCCAAACAAACTCACCTGCAACAAATGGATTATCATCGAGCATTGCAAAACCAACATCGGGCGTATTCGACCAATTGCAATAATCCAATGCATAATCAGAACATTGAAGATTCTCACGCACATAATGTTTTCGAGGCACATCATCTAAATCAAAATAGCCACGACTTGATACTGTTGATTGCGTTTCACTGGCAATAAAACTCCAATCTGGATGTGTCTCCTTTAACCAAGGATATAAATGCGTATGATAATTCCAACCTTTTAAGTCGAACTGTGCAGCGAAATTATTCAGTGCTGGCGCTTCTCGATTCATTCCAATTGTTACAGGTCGAGAACTATCTTCACGATGAGCAATATCCACCAAGAACTTCGCTCTTTTCCATCCATCATCAGTAAATTGTTCTAATATTTCGTTACCAACACTCCACATAAATACCGATGGATGATTTCTATCGCGATGAATTAAAGCCATTAAATCTTTCTCTGCCCAATCATCCCAAAGATGTGTATATCCATTCTTATTCTTTCCTTTTTTCCATTCATCAAATGCTTCATCCATAACTAAAAAGCCCATGGTATCGCACAGACTTAAAAGCTCTGGAGTTGGCGAATTATGAGAGGTACGAATGGCATTACAACCCATTCCTTTCAAAATAACCAACTGGCGGTGCAAAGCAGAAATATTAACAGCACTTCCTAAAGGACCTAAATCGTGGTGCATACAAACGCCCTGAACTTGAAGCCTTTTCCCATTTAAATGCAACCCATCATTACTCGTAAATTTAAAACTTCTAACGCCAAAGCTTGATTTATAAACATCTAATATTTTTCCCTCACGAATAACTTTAGATAATACAGTATAAATAACGGGAGTTTCTATTGACCAAAACTGTGGATTCTTAACTTGCAAGCTCTGCTCAAGTTCTTTCTCATCACCTGAAATCGATTCTGATTCTTTAGTAGCAACCAACAATTTATTGGAATCGTATATTTCGGTTAACAAAGTACACTTATCGCTTCCAACAACAGTTGTTTTTATTTTAACCTCGGCCATTTTTTCAGAAACCTGAGGTGTTGTAATATTGGTTCCCCAATGCTTAACGTGTGCTTTATTAGTATAAACCAAGCGAACATTACGATACAAACCTGCCCCAGGATACCAACGTGAACTTTGAGGTTTATTTTCCAATCTTACAGCAAGTACATTTTCTCCAACTTTTGAAAATTTAGAAATATCGAAAGAAAATGAAGTGTAACCATAAGGCCATTCACCAACAAAATTGCCATTTAAATAGACTTTTGCATGACTCATAGCGCCATCAAATTCCACATTTAGCTTTTTATCCGCATTATTCTCTACTACTTCAAACGATTTTCGATACCAACCAATTCCCATATAAGGTAGTCCAGCAGTTCTTCCCAATCGTAACTTTCGCTTTTTTTCACCATCAGCTACTACCTTCTTACTTTGAGCATCGTTTTTCGAATCGAAAGGACCATAAATTGCCCAGTCGTGAGGCACTCTAACGGTTTCCCATTTGCTGTCATCAAAATTAACAGCTTCTCCATTCTCAACTTCTCCTTTGGTGAATTTCCATCCTGTTTTTACTTCTTCAATCTGTCTTTCCTGTTCTTCTTTACCCACCGAACAACTGGCAAATAAACTGATTAAGGCTATTACTACTAAATATTTTTTCATGTGATATCTCTTTACGGAATACTACTTTTTATTGTAAAAATCAGAAATTATTTTTTTATCTCCCCTTTCATAAGCCCATAGATAATCTCCTGTCTCATCAACACATTTCTGACTAAGATGATGTGGCAAAAGGGAAACACAAGGATAACCTGTCTTAGATTTATACATTTCTAAATGTTGAAGGTACTTTTTTTCTGTAATTGCACCTATATCGTTACCACCAATATGATCTAAATTGATTCCACGACCAGGTGATGATTTTAAGCTCACAGCATAATGAGTTTTAACACGAGCGGGCCAATCATACTTATCATTCAACCACACATCATTTGTTCTGATTACATCACAAAATTTTGTGAAGAAAATATCAGGAACATGAAATTCCATTTCAATGTTTTTATCAATACACTTAGCCGCTTTGTATAATTCTTTATGAATATGAAGCATGTCTGATTTGGTATTGTATGACATATCAATTTTGAATTTCATGACGCCCATTTTATAGAAACGATCAATTGTTTCCGACGCATATTCAAAAATGTCTGCTTTTGGGTTCAGCCAACGAATATCATCCGATTTATTCGATTTGCTACCAGCCTTCCAACTTCCAAGCATATTAGGATTTCTTTTCGCCATATTACTCGCAACATGAATTTTAGGAAAACCAATCCAAAGACCTGGAGTAAACCCTTTTTCATTAATCATATCCATTGTTTTCCTAAAATTAGGAAACTTTTTAGGATCTGGTATCCACGAACCAAAACCTGAATCGATTGTTCCATCAGGAAAAGTACCCCAACCATGATCCAATGTCATTTTTCCTTTTGGATATCCATATTCAATAATCTTATCTAAATAGCTAGCAATAAAATTGTGAGTTAAAAGATTAAAATGCCCCTGTCTCTCTTTCGATAAAAACTTTTGCTCTACCCATGTACAATACTCAACATCAGACCAAAACTCAGGATGATCTGTAAATGGCTTGATATCCAACCTGCGCATCATTTCAGAATTGTAAGCTTTCCATGCTTCATCACCGATACCATTCTCATCAATAAACAACTCTTGTCCTTGTGGAACAGTTATCGTTAAAGTCTCGACTCCATCAAAGCTAAAAATTGAATTTTCATATGCGTAAGTTGTCATAAAACCAACAAACTT
Source organism: Ancylomarina sp. 16SWW S1-10-2 (assembly GCF_009669305.1). Lineage (GTDB taxonomy): Bacteria > Bacteroidota > Bacteroidia > Bacteroidales > Marinifilaceae > Ancylomarina. The sequence goes on along the minus strand of NZ_SADB01000003.1, from coordinate 64,735 downwards.
TCCTCTTGCATCGATAATTATTGGAGAACCCGACATTCCACTGGCTGGAACCGTAAATGGATTATGATCGAATGCATCATTTCTGTAATAGTGGGCTCCACCACCTTTTTCTTCAGGAGTAGATAAACTATAATAAGGACAGAATAAAGGTTTTGTTACTTTAAGCACAACTTTCTCTGTGCCATTAATTAGGTCAAAATCAGTAGTCGATTCTTGATTTAGTGCCGATCCGGCAAGCTGTGCCATAGAACTGCCTGAGATACCTGCCAGGGCAACCCCTATTCCTGCTTTTTTTATAAAGTCTCTTCTATTACTCATCTGTGTGTTTTTTTATATCTCAAGTATTAATACAAAACCATTTAAAGATTATTATTTCCCTTTTAACTGACTTCGAAGCTCCATAATCTCCTGTTCTTTACCCACTTTTTCTAATCGAAGCTGTTTAATTTCTTTCTGAAGTTCAACTACATCCATAGGCATATCTCCTCTATCTTTTTGAATGATTACAGTTTGATCTGAACTTGGTTTTATCGATGCTTTTAAATAATCCTCATTAAAGAGTTTTTTTAAGCTTGAAGGTTTAGACTCAATAGTTATGGAATCTGATTTTAATCCATTCGAAAAAGCTCTTAGTTTTATAACTCCCGGTTTTGTTGAAGCGCGCACTAGAACAGTAGCAATTCCCATTTCCGTTTTCACTGGATTTCCCATATTAAACTTCCCTCCTATAATTTCGGCAGGACCATCAACTTCAAAATATACATATTCCGAAGCCAACACCTTTTTCATTCCATCAGGATCGACAATGGTAGCACGAACAGGAATAATATCAGAACCATCGGCAGTTAAATTCATTCCTTCATCTGCAACACTCAACTTTAAACCAGCTGATTGTTCTGGGTAATTTTTCACATCTCTGATCACAACTTTACCATCGATTAAACCTTCAGCAATCATTTCCACATCTTTGGTTTTTCTTCGCCAAGCGCTTTTTATTACCTCAAAATCAAATATTTTTTCGAAAATAAAAGGAGGATGTGGCATATCTGCGTAAGCCTTGTCGTTTGAAGGCTTTTGTGTTACAACCAATTCTCCTAACCAATACAAGCGTATTTCATCACAATTGCTAAAAATCACAACATCTTTAGGCGAAGTTTGAGTTAGTTCATTTGCATTAAATAGCATTGGCCCAGTTTCAATTCCTCTCACCTTATAATCGGCATCATACTGACTTTTATACACGTAGTAAGCATATTTAGGCAAACGAACTCCATTCAATAATCCGCCCCAAAATGGATCTGGATGATAGCCTCTTTGGTGATCGATTCCTGCCCACTTGGCACCTCCAATACGAACTTTAGGTGTTGGATATCTATCGTTCAATTCTTTTGCTTGTCGTAATGCTTGGGTTAGCATAGCTTTTTCTCCCCATTCCATTTTCACACGACTCATTGAATTTTGAGATTGCCAATTATCAACTTCCCAGCCATCGCCATACTCACGATTAAATGAATTCACATTTTTATCATCGCCATGATAATACATATCTAAACCACCTTTTTTTGCTTCTTGATGATCTGTAACAGTAAACATTCCAGGGAAAGGATATTCTTCATGTGCAATTAAATGCATGTTATGCATGGCATGATCTGGTTGCTTTGGAGTTTCATTCAAGGCCGTTTCCCACATCAATATGGAAGCTACATTTCGATCTCTTCGAACCAACTCTCGCGTATCATTATACAATCGTTCTTCAAAAATTGGATTCTTAAAATTAAAAAAGTGCCAACCCGGATTAGCTGTCGTTGTCAACATTCCTAATTCATCACAAGCATCATAAAAAGCGGGATCTTGTGGATAATGTCCTACTCGAATAATTCGACAACCACCCTCACGAAGTAATTTCACATCTCGCCATTGACCTGAATTTGGTAAAGCATTTCCAATATAACTATAGTCCTGATGACGATTAGCTCCAATCAGCTTTTGGTCGTAGAACTTCTTATTAATAAATAAACCATCGGCACCTCTCATTTCGAACAAACGAATTCCAACTCGAGTGCGCATCTGGTCAACTATTTTTCCATTTATAATGATTTCGGTACGAACAAAGTGCAAATACGGATCATCAGGATGCCATAGGTGTACATTACTTACTGACAACTTGCTTGATAGCTGTCGCTTAGCTCCAGCCTTCAATTTTACCTTTTGCAACACTTCCTTTACAGGTTGAAAATCCTCATTCTCCAGAACAATCTTTACTGTGGCATTAACCGATTTTTTACTTTCGTTGGTAAGCTCGGTTCTCATTTCCATTTTAGCATCATTCCCATTCACATCTAGAGTAGCCACAAAAACGCCTGCTCCGGCCACTGTTTTACTCAATTCTGGCAAAGTAAAATGCACCGAAGAAGTTTGTATTAAATAAGTATCTCGGTAAATACCACCGAAATAAGCAAAATCTAGTCCGCTTTGATTCTTACCTGGCAAATAGGTCTTGTCATCGCTATTGTCTGCCATAACAGCTACAATATTCCTTTTCCCTTTTGGGTTTGTAACATCGGTAATATCAATTGCTACGGGTAAATAACCACCAAAATGTTCCGCTAACAAGTTTCCATTCACCCAAATCTTGCACTTGCCCATAACGGCTTCAAAATAGAGATAGGTTCTCCCATCAACTTCTTTATTTTGGATCTCAAACTGCTTGCGATACCAAGCTTTCCCCTGATAATTACGACCACCACTTCCATTCTCTCCCAAGATCTCTAAACCATGAGGCAAGTTTGCAGCTTCCCACTTGCTATCATCAAAATTCACTAATTCTGCACCCTTAACATCTCCTTTATAGAATCGCCATCCAGGATTAAAATTATAAACTTCACGAGGGCTTCCTTCGACACCGTAAAACCCAGCCGTCGAAAACTTTCCCTTTATATTATTCTCTGCAGAAACTGTGATGAACATTATTGCTAAAATAAATACAACTCCAGCTTTCCTTATAAAATTTCTTCTATTACTCATCTATGTATCTTTTTATCTCTCAATTATTGACACAAAATCATTAACTCTTTTGCAAATGCTCTTCCTAAACGAGTTTGTCCTTCAGCATCGTAGTGTACATTATCGTCGTTTTTTGGGTAATCACTCCAACTTTTATCCATTGATGTTCTGATACAGCTTGCATTTACATCCGATTCAGCAACACTTACCATCGCCTTTCTTACCATTTCAGGACCTGCAGGGAAACTTCCATAACTCGAATTAATTTGCCCAATCACAAATGGCATTTCTGGTACATTAAACTCGCTACGATAACCTTTTATCAGCTTTATTAAGTTTTCTTTATAAGAACGAGAGCTAACCTCTTTTGCAGCATCATTTTCGCCCTGCATCCAACACATACCAATAATTTTGTAAGCTTTCCCCTCTTCAGTTAGCCTTTGCAGATTTTTCTTAATATGAGATTGATGCAGACTATAGAGTTTCAAATCACGTTTAAAGCCTTTCACCTCTACCGCCATTGCTTTTTCAGCAGTCCATTCTGGATTCCATGCACCATACAATGCCGTACCGCCTTGCGAGGTTTTAATAAAAAGATATTCTTGTGTTGGGTTTTGTTCTGCTAAAGTCAAGCCTAGAAATATTTCTGGTCCAAACACATTCCCAAAACCTCGTTTGTTTTTTTGATATTGTGAAAAAATGCAAGACAATGGCTTTGGACTTTCCCCATTGATACTTAAATGAACCCGCTTACCAATCTCTTTAATTTTTTGCTTTACCTTTTCATCCAACTCATCGAAATTTCCGGCTCCTGCCATATTCGACTGACCCGCTAATAAAACAACATGAACTACATTCTCGCACTTCGTCTTTGTACTTGCAAAAGACGGTGATATCAAGAATTGAAAAACAATTAAAATTAGACTGATTCGTTTCATTATCGAGTAAGTTTTATTCCTTATTTAGTGGATTTATACTAAACTTCATTTGTCTGAGAGGAGCAAAATCAGTGTTTTTATAATAAGTTGTGAAGTAAGTGTAGAAGTTTCCTTTATCTTCGAAAAAACCAATTGGCGAACGAACCTCTTTCCATTTCCACTCTTTTCTATCAAGAAATTTTAGTTCTGAATGATAGGTCCAATCAATTCCATTTTTAGAAGTCAATAAGCTAAAATTCTCATTCCCTCCAATCTCATCGATCAAAGCAAAATAATTGTCTCCCACCTTTAAAACTTGCGGTGCTTCTGCTCTTATGGGTAATTGTAATGGTGAATTTTCTCCTTTGGGAATCCACTCTCCAGTTAAGCTATCTGCCGTTGCCATTCCTATTCTCCAATGGGTACAAGGCTTATTTTCGGTATTTGCACTTCCATATAAAGCATACCACTTATCTCCTACCTGATAAGGCGAAAAGCTCGTTATTCCTTGTAATCCTTCCCAACTACTAATCTTAGGTCGTTTAAAAATAAGTTTTCCCTTATCAAAAGGACCGGCGATTCCATCAATTCCTTTTGTTTGAGATTTAGAGCACATTACCTGCCCATCGTATCGAAGGTAAAAAGCATCTGTTCGGGAAGGAGAAGATTTGTACTGAATGTAAAACAGACACCAGAGATTTTCCTGATTGGAATAAACCCATTTAGGACTGTAGATACAAGAGTTAGGTATTACACCAGTCGTATCGTATGGAAATTGTAGTAAAGTATTTTTTCGTTCCCAATGCTTGTTGTCTAAACTCTGCCAATAGCCAAAGCGATTGTTAACGGTTGGCAAATCGGCAAACCGCTCATTAACTACCATGTGAAAAATACCACCTACTTTTTTCACATCACCACTTTCAAATCCATATTTAATGGAGTCGCAATTCGAATTGTCTTTCCATATTCCAGCATTACGATTAAAGGTAGCGTTTACCTGAAAAGAAGAATCTTTGGAAGTCTTAATCATTTTAGGCTTGCATCCCGATAGGAGAAAAAGCAAATAAAATGAAGTAAATAATATGCTGATTAAATATCTTCGTGCTTTCATTTAAAACCAATGTATTTAATTTCCCAACTTCCAGTATTCACTCCCAAAGCAGGTTCAATACGAATTCGCTTTAAGCTTGACTTAAGATTCATATTTTGAGATAAATCAATTTGGTATTCTTTGAAATCAGTATCATTTGAACTTATATCAAGATCATATTGTGTTTCTTGTGACCAATCAATTTCAGGATTCGACCAATATTTACCTTTTTTAGGATTAAATAATGCCAAAGAGATTCTAGCTTGAGTAGAACGACTATTATTTTTCAATTGTAAAACCAGATGCTTGCATTTTGTCAAGTCAGTTATCAACCAATTAGAACTTTCAATTACCGTGTGTCCCTCTATATTTCCACTTACACTTCCTACTTTCCAATCAAGAGTTCCTCCTGACAGTGAATTCCATCCCATTTTTGAATGTTTAAAAGTCCAGTCTCTTCCAATGTTTGGGTAATCTGCATCATCATCCGGTACATCAATTGTACCGTCTTCATTAAAGAATAATGGTTTTAAAGAAACTCCTCGATAGAACAAACTAATGTCTTTATTTTCTGTGACAACATACCATTGTCCATTCCACTGAAATACATTATTATGCCCTCCAGCTAAAAAATCTCCTTCGTAAATATAAGGACCTCTTAATTGTTTAGACATGGCATAATTTGCACCCCATGCCAAATAGTAAATATCATTTCGTTTAAATACTGTTGATTTATCAGCTGTCCATTTGTCCTTTCCATCTTTTGTTGTAACAATTACCGGCTGAGGTTTCTCAGCTAAAGAAATCATATCGTCACCCAAAATCACAGAATAGTAATGACCTGCTCCAAAAAACATTGTGTACACTCCATTTTCTTCAAAAATTTCAGGATCATAAGGATGTCCTTTCCCAATTATACCATTTGGCAATAAAGGCTTACCCAAAGCATCAGTAAAAGGACCAATAGGAGAATTTGCGACCATAACTCCTGTGCTGATATTTCTATTTGAAAAATACCAATAATACTTTCCATTTCGCTCTGTAATATCGCCAGCCCAACAATTCGGCAAATCACCTATATAAGTTTCTGTAGGTAAAATTACGCCCTCCTTTTTCCAATCAATCAAATTATCAGTTGACCTGATTTCCCAACGATCCATTCTCCATGTGTCATCCGTATCCCACGATTGATCATGACCGCCGAATAAATACAAACGACCATTGGCAATTATTGTGTGTGCATCGGTTAGTCCTTCCTGCGGAAAAACATTAGGTATCTCTATTGGTAAAGACTTATTCTTTTTTGAGGTTAACTGATTTGTATCACCACTTTTAGGTTTACAACAAGTCATACCAAATAGTAAGATAAAAATGGAAACGTTTGCTATTAAATTCATGAGCCTAGTAAATAACTTAAAACCTTATGTAATATTCACAAAAATCTATTTTTAATTGCTTGCTCTAAAGATGATCTGTTCTGAAAGAAGAAGCTGGCAAACCAGCCGTATTAAACAAACAACCATTCAAATAACTCGTCCATCCATAACGAACAATAGTTGGCTCTTTAACATCCTTGTTCCAAACAATAAGTTGACCTTTTTTTATTTCTGCCTCTGCAGGATAAAAGACCTGATCGGCACCAGCTATTTCAAAATTCTCAAGTTTATTTTCCATACTACATACCCCATAAGGAGCATAATCAAAGGATAAATACGCTTTACTCTCTTTTATTTCCATTGATTTATAAACCGGACCACTATATTGAATCCCTTTAAAACCATAGGTTTTAGCCAAAGCCCAATATGCCAAACGTTCACCAACCTCTTTCTTTTTAGGTGGATGAATGCAAAATTTATCACCAATATCTAATGTTACTGCCATTCCGGTATTGGGAACTGAAAGCATTGTTTTCAATTGAGATTCCCTTAATTCTACCCAAGGTTCCCCTCCCCATTCGAAAGAAGATATTTGCACAAAATAAAAAGGAAAATCACCAAGATTCCAACGATCTCTCCAACTCTTAATCATTGCAGGAAATAGTCTTGAATATTGTTCTGCATTTTTTCTATTCGCTTCCCCTTGGTACCAAATTACACCTTTCATAGTAAAAGGAATAAGTGGGTTAATCATGCCATTAAATAAAACCGTTGGTGTTTTCTGATAATAGGCAGATTCATCTTTCAGAACACTATTAAACTCTTTAAAATCCTCTGAAATAACATTCTTTGGTGTCCATGCTTCAGCAGGAGTTCCTCCCCAACTGCTACAAATTACTCCTATAGGAACTTTTAATTGCGCCTGTAATATTTTACCATAAAAATACGCTACAGCACTAAATTCAGCCGAAGTTTCGCGGTTCGACAACTCCCATTTACCATTGCAGGCTTCTTGTGGCTTACTACTTATATTTCGTTCTACGGTGAAAAAACGGAGTTGAGAATTTGTGCTGTTTAAGATTTCCTGATTACTGCCAGAAACGCCTTGTCCTTTTAGAAATCCTTTTAAAGGCATTTCCATATTTGATTGTCCTGAGCAAAGCCAAACCTCGCCAAGCAAAATATCGCTTATTTGTTTTTGCTCAGAACCTTTAATATCTATTTGGTACGGGCCTCCTGCTTTGTGAGTTTTAAGATCAGTTTTCCACCGACCTTCAGCATCTGAATATACAATATCTTTCTCTCCCCAAGTAGCTTCAATGCTAATTTTAGTATGGGGCTTATCCTTCCCCCATATAGCAACCTCTGCATTTCGTTGCAGCACCATATGATCACTAAACATTGATGCTAGCTCAGTTTGAGCTTGTAAAAGAAAAGCACTGCAAATCAGAACACAAAACAGAAAACCCTTTTTCATTTTTATTTCTCTTTTAAGTAAGTGTCAAAATCACTTTTATTTACCCAATGTGTAGGAATATCTTCACCGCTCTCATAACGATTATAAAAATTTCTCACAGGACCGGAGTATTCATAATTGTCAAAAATATCGCCATTCCCCAAAATACGAGGATCAGCTTGCTCCTTTAATTCAGTCTCCATTTGAGTTTTCATAGCCAATTTTAATTCAGCCAACTCCTCGTTATCAACTAAGTTATTCATACAATAAGGATCCTTTTTAACGTTGTATAGCTCATCGGAAACTCTCTTTCCAAAATTCAGCTGCCAATATTTCATTTGACCTTTCTTACGACGCGTATCTAAAATGTATGTTTTAGTTGGACTACCATCACAATTTAAATAACCTGTCTCAGGATTTCCTTGAGGCCATCTTTCTGTTTTAAAATTGTGTAAGTACAAATAATCCCCTTTAAAGATTCCTCTTACAGGATATCCCTCATCGTTAGGTCTACCCACATCGTGACGTTCTTTACCTACAAGCATGTGATCTCTATCATCAGTAACTTTCCCATCTTTTTCAGAGTAGAAAATATCTGTTAAACTCTTTCCTACAGTTGGCTTCATACCAGCACTTTCAGTAGTTAAACCAGCAAGTTCCAAATAAGTTGGCGTAAAATCTGCAAAACTCACAAAATCGGAAATAACACGACCTGATTTTTTAATTCCTTTGGGCCACATAATTGCCAAAGGCAAGTGATTCGAGTACTCATAAACTTGTCCCTTAATTCTTGGAAAAGGCATACCATTATCAGCTGTTACAATCACAATTGTATTATCCAACTCTCCAATTTCTTCTAGTTTCTTTAACATCTTTTGCAAATGAGAATCAAAATGTTCGATTTCAAATGCATAGTCAAGCATATCTGTTCTAACCGTGTCAACATCAGGCCAAAGAGCAGGCACCTCATCAATTTCACTTATATTTTTGCCTCCTTTTGTTATCCCAGTTTTATATTCATAACTACGATGTGGTTCTTTACTACCATACCAAAAGCAAAAAGGTTCTCCTTTAGGTCGAGCATCCAAAAATGCTTCAAAATTTTTCGCATAATCGTTGTTAGAAATTCCTTTAGAAGGTGGAGTAGCAGTATAAGTATCAAATTTAGGACCTGCTAATTCTCTTTCTTTACCATTAATAGATCCAGGAACGCCAGGAGCCCAACCTTTTGCTACACTTCCTACCCAATATCCATTCTCACCTAAAGCTTCAGCATAGGTTTTAAATTTCGCTGGAAAATAAGGTGCATGATTCGCCGCCGCCTCTAATTGCCAGCTATTTCGCCCTGTTAAAATAATAGAACGAGAAGGTGCACACTTTGCATTTGGTGTGTACGCATTTTGAAATAACAAACCTCTTTCGGCTACTTTATCAAAAGCTGGTGTTTTCACCCAATCGCATCCATAGGCACCAAAATACTTCCACGAAGCATCATCGGCAATAGCAAACAAAATATTTGGTCTTTTAGGCTTTTCTTGCTTTTGTTTGCAAGATGATACGCTACCTAATAAGATAACTCCAAATACGTACAAAACTAACTTATTCATTTCTCTCCTTTTTTTTAAAGATTCTATATTTAAAATCCTTTATTTTTCTTTACAGTTAAGCTTTTTTTAGTTGCTTCATCAGCAACAATAGCCTTTTCCTGATCTCCTACATAAACATTATCAATTACCTGAACGTTGCGACAGTTTGCAAAATCGAAAAGTGGCGCATCTGGATGCAAAGGCTTAGCATCATAAGTTTTGGTGATCTTATTTCCTTTAATAATCAATCCATCTACTCTATCAGCCCAAACAATTCTGTTGTCGAAGTTTTTTATGGTATTATTCTCAAAACGGATGTTACGATCGTAGCATTCTGTTTGATTAAAACCCTCTCCCAATCGTGGAGTGATATACATTACAGCATGTTCTGATCCACTATAAGCACAATATTCAAAGTGATTATTTCGAATAACAACATCTTCTACTGCTCCTGATTCGAACCAATAGTAAGTTTCACCTCTAAATAGAATAGAAGACATCATTGATGAAAAGTTATTGTTCTCGATAACGGTTTTTAAAGGTGTTTTTAAAACAACATTTCTAGCACGATGATCGCGAATTGTGCAACCACGCATGGTAAATGTAGGATTCCAAGTTTTATTTTCAAGCAAATCGCCTATGGCTAAATTTTCAGGTAATTGATCTTTAAAAGTAAGATTAATGTACTGGTCGTTAACTATTGATACAGCAGTTACCGTATTCTCTGATGCTTTTTGCATACTTGGCTTTTGAATAAACCAGATGACATCATCTTTTCCAGCAAACTCGAAGCCCATTTGTTGCCCATGTTTAAGACCAACTCTTACCGTATGAGCATCAATCACTTTATCAACCTGAACATAAGTACCGTGCACATTAGTTCCATCGTCCAACATATTTTCGAAACGACAATCTTCGATTAAGATATCACCTTTACAATTGCAAAAATGAGTCGCATCAGCAATAGTAGTTACTACTCTATCTGAACCTTCAGGCAAATAAATACCACATTTACTTAATGTTGCATTTTCAGAACGTTCGAATAAAAATCCCATTCCTAATGCACTATGAACAACAACATTCTCAATACGAGTATTTTTTGATGAAATAACATGAAAAGCAGGTGCATATCGATTTTCCTCTTTAGCTCCCTTTGAATGTAAAATTGATCCGACAGGAGGATAATGCTTAAGTTTCTCGTGAAAACGTAGAATTCCACCTTTTCTTTTTTCAACCCATCGAGGTGAACTCGATACATCCCATCCACCATGAACAACACGCTGTTCCTTACGATCAAAAGCTAAAGTACTCCCAATTTTACTGTAATGGAATCCATCAATATTTGGAAATAGGAGTTGTCCTTTGCTTACTTTCCATGAGAAACCATCTGTAAATGGTTTTATATCACGCCATTCCTCTTCTGGATTACATTCAATAACTTCGCCTTGAAAAGTGAATGGAATATCCCAATCTAAACTAAGATTCTTAACAGTTACATTTTCGCAGCCTTTAAATTGAAAGGGTAAAACTCGACCATGGAAAATAAATTCAGAACCATTACCTTCAATTTCAACAGATTTAAAACCTTCCATTGGAAAAATAATTCTCTTTAATCCATTGTTGTGATTGGTAATAAAACAATATTTTTCAGTAGCATAATCTGGTTTAAAACGATAAGTTCCTTTTTCGAATACTATTTTCACATCCAAATCCGAAACATTCTCCAAAGCCTCACGAAGTATTGGCGTCATATCCTCATCTGATGGCTTAATCTTAATTAGTTCTTTTGCATTAGCTCCCATTGAAGCCAGTAAGATTAATATTAATACTAATCTCCCCATTATAATTCCTTTACACATCTTCCAATTATTCATTTTAAATACCCTTTATTATCGCACAATAATAAACATCCACAAAACCTACATGACACACTATAATAAGAGCATGTTACTAGCAGATTGATTTTACATCTTTGTATTCTGAAATCGTTTGTTTAGGACGTCTTACTCAAAAGTAAGATCCAATGGGGAGGTATTAAAAATAATAATTCACGCGACATTTCTTTTAAACGAAGCAATGCTTTATCATACCTACACAGAAAACGATATCATAACTTAAAAGATTTTAATTTCTAAAATCAAAATAGGCTATAAATACCGTTAGATATGTAGTTGAGAATTTATTTAGTGTGTCTGAAAGTAAATAATAAATTTATTTGCATGGATAAATCGATCAGGGAGATCTACTATGATTACTTTTAAATCAACAGATTAACTAGAATACTTCTTGCTTGATTCAACTGCAAATTTTCCAGGAGTAACATTATACTTCTCCTTAAACAACTTGCTAAAATGAGTTCGGCTTTTAAAGCCTGTCATTAAATAAACTTCGTTAACCGATAGTTTATCTTGCACTAAGAATTCAGAAGCTTTCTTTAATCTATACGATTTTAAAAGTTCAAATGGTGTTTGATTTGTTATGGCTTTCACTTTTTGGTAAAAATGAGTTCGGTTTAGAAATAAATCTTTGGCAAAGCCATCCAAATCTAAATCCTGATTGTCCAAGTTCTCAGCCATTAATTCGTATAATTTCTCTAAGAAAATAGCATCATTTCCATTGTCTTTATTTTTCTCTAAACTAAGAGGTAAATCAATTTGAAATCGCTGACGTAATTGTTTTCTATTCTGCAATAAAAACTCTGTTCGTGCTACAAGGTGCTGCAAATCAAAAGGCTTTCTGATATAAGAATCAGCACCTTCTTTTATGCCTTGAATCTGATCTTCAATAGTCGCGCAAGCGGTTAATAGAATTACTGGAATATGACTCGTTTTAATATCTGATTTTATATGTCTACACAATTCTAAACCATTTAATTCAGGCATTAAAACATCACTGATAACAATATCTGGCCACTCTTCTTCCATTGCTTTTAAACATTCACGTCCATTAACAAATGACTTCAGTTTAAAAAACTTAGACAGGCTTGATGAAACAAAATTTCTCATATCATCATTATCCTCAACTAGGAATACATAAGAATTAGAAAAATCGCTTCCTACTTTTATCTCAGAAAGGTTTGTCTGATTTAAAACAGAAACAGTTTGATCGTGCTTTCTCTCTATCGATAAAATCTCATCTTCTTTAATTTTGATATCATCTGATACATTTTCTTCTACTATGGGTAAACGTACCGTAAATGTGGTTCCTTCATTCAATTCACTCTCAGCTTCGATAGAACCATAATGCATCTCAACAAGCCTTTTTGTAAAAGCCAATCCAATTCCAGAACCTCCCGTATACGCACCATGTTTATGCGTCGACTGATAAAACCGCTCAAAGATAAATGGTAAATCATCCGATATAATTCCTCGACCGGTATCTGATACCTTAATAATTAGATTTCTATCAACACAAGTATATTCCACTTGAATTGTATCTCCAGACTCGGTAAATTTAAAAGCATTATTTAAAAGATTATTTAGAATCTTCTCCAACTTATCATTATCAGCATTTACAAACAGATTGGTACAATTACTCTTGACTTTTAAATTCTTATTTGAATTATTAGCCATAAACTCAAAATCAGAGAGCAAATCGTTTAAAAAGGATTGAAATCCAAATGTTGAATAATGCACCTTTAATTGGTTCGCATCCGATTTTTGAAAATCATGAACTTGATCAATAAGCTTAGAAATCTTTTTAGATTGACGTTTTACCAGTTCCAATTTCTCTTTAACATCGACATTATTCTGAAAGCGATTTAACAATAAATCTACCGGTCCAGTGATTAAAGTAATTGGCGTTTTGATTTCATGCGATATATTCGAAAAAAAGCGAAGTTTAGCAAGATTTACCTCTTTCACATTGTCTTTTTCTAACTTTTCAATCTGCAAATTATGCTGTAATGTTTGAAATCGTAAGACATAAAACATCACCAAATAAAGGATAAGTACCAAAAGTGAAAAATAGAAGATATATGCGAGTGTGGTTTCCCAAAAAGGTGGGTTTATAATTATTTTGAGCCTTCGTGGTTCTGTCCATTGCTTTAAAGAATTCGAAGCCATCACGTTTAATTCGTATTCTCCAGCTTGCAATCCACTATAGTATATGTTTCTTTGGTCAGAGTTTACTTCTACCCATTCATCATTAATTGGTAAGAGTTGATATCTTAAAAAGTGATTATCAGGCGTTGAAAAATGAAGCGATTTTAACTCAATAGAGAATACGTTTTCGTCATAATTTAACTCAATTTCTTTCTGTTCATTTAAGCGTTTACTTAAAAGGACTCGACCTGCTATCGTATCACCTGGCGAAACAAGATTATTATCCAATTTAAAATCACCAAACTCTAAAATTGGAAGCTCTTCTTTGTCTGGTAAATCAGCAGGATTATAATAACAAAAGCCATCCAACCCAGATTGCATCATGAATCCATTTGACAACTTGATTGATGCAAACCAAAAATCTTCGAAAGGTAAACCATCAACCTCACTGAATTTTCTAAATCTATAATCCTTAGTGTCGAACTTATTCAAACCAATATTAGTGGTAATCCATAAATTATACTCATCATCGTACAGTATATTTTTGACTGCATTATTCGATAAGCCATTTTTTTCTGAGAATGCAATAAATTCTGGTTCCTTATCGCTATTAATGACTTTACAAATACCACCTCCTTCAGTTCCAATCCAAAATTCATTATTTGGCAACCGAATAATAGAGCTAACAAAATTGCTTGAAATAGATAACCTGTTGCTTTTATCATTTACATACTGTTGAATCTTCAAATCCTCTAATCCTCCATCTCCCATACTCTCAATCCTAAACAATCCATCAGAATCGGCTCCTAACCAAATGAAATTGTAAACAGGATCAACGTAAACACAGCGAATAAGAGAAAGTTTATTCTCCTTAAAAAAGGGATGATCATTTAATCGTAGTACATTTTTAACAGTTCCGTCCTTAGTTAGGCATATTTTATAAACATTATCGGTGGCTCCAATCCAAATATTTCCATCATTATCTTCGGAAAAGGAACGCAACCCCATACCAGCTGGTATGGATTTATTAATTATTTTTTTTACTGTTTTTGTACCCTTACGAACCCTATAAAGACCATCTTCGTTAGACATCTTCATCCAAATATTCTTCTTGGAATCAACAAAAACAGATGCAACCTTATGTCTGTCTTTTTCGGACAAATAAAAAGGAAGAGGTTCAAACTTTTTTTCTATCACATTAAAGAGTGCAATGCCACCAAGCGTTGCAGTAACTAATACACGATGATCGTCGAATTGAGAAAAATGAGTAACCAAATTTGATGATAAACCAAATTTATAATCCATTTCGATATTAAATTTCCCAAATGGATTGGCATCCAGATCAAAATTAAATATCCCGTCATTAAACGTACCAAACCAACATCCACTCTTCGTTGATGGGGCAAAGCAACTACACCTCAATATCGATTTACCTGCATTAAAATAAGATTGCTTATAACTCTTATTGTTTTTAAGTCGATCTACATTTTCAATATGAATAACTCCATCGTTTAATGTGCCCAGCCAAAGATTTCTAAACTTATCAATTGAAGCTGTTTTAAACCCTTCTGATTTGAAATAAGTCCCTTTTAATTCAAAAACAAAATCGCCATTGCTAATATGGTATTCAACAAAAGCAATACCTAAATCCAGAGTTAATAAAACCGTGTTTTCATCAATTTTTGTAATTGAATTGTTAAGAGCTAGTTCTGTCTCAAGAACTGGAATCATCTTATTTTTTTCTAGATTAAGACATACGGGACCTTTTGATGTTGCAAACAGATAATTCGATTTATCCAGACTTATTCCGTCATAAAATTGAACATCACTTTTGGAATCATTAAAAGTTGGCAAATACTGCTGCAAGAAAGAATAATTATGATCAAAAACAAGCACACCATCGCCCTCTGTAGCGCAAACAACTAATCCTTTTTGTTCATTAATAAGAATACACCTAACAACTGGACCGCGCACACCTCTATTATAGAGTTTATTAGTGTAAATATTTTTAAATTTCTCTTGTGAATAATTATAAAGCGTGATTCCTTCATCGGTCCCAATCCACAGGTTTCCTTTACTATCTTCAGCAATTGATCTTACTCTATTACTTGCCAATATGTCTTTATCAAGCGTATTCTTAAATACTTTTATTTCGTATCCATCATATCTGTTTAGCCCTTCATAAGTTCCAAACCATAAATAACCTCGTGAATCTTCAAGAATGCAGGTAACGCCATTGTGTGCTAATCCATCTGAAATAGTAAGCTGTTGAGAACTGTCTAAGTTTTTAACTAGCCCAAACGAGCCAGTAATAGGGAAAACTAGTAATATTATAAGTACACAGATCTTATTGAACATTTTCTTCAGCATAAAAAAAATAGGGGTTTTCTATTGAAAGAGCTAAAATAAACAATCCTAAAGAGAATATAGCTCAAAAGATAAAATTAAAAAATTTCGCAACAAACCATCGTCAACACAATCAAAAAAACACATTCAAAATCAGTAAAATATCAAACAATAAAAAATCTGAATTCAAATATTTAAAAATTAGACAGAAGTTCATTTAACAAGCTAGTAAATACAAATCAACATCATATTATTCACAAAGATGAAATCATTTAATTGACATGTAATCGAAGTTAAAACCAAACTAGTTACCTCTAAAAGGTAAAAGAATCTAATAAATATTCTATGCCATCGGTATCTTTAATAAGCAACTGACAACCCAATGGGTTCTCATTCTTTCCTAACAAATATTTTAAAGTGAAAGGTTTTAACGGGTTTATATCTTCCTGAGGTAAATCGTTAATCTTTCCACCTGATTCATTCAACAAGCGAAGTATTGCCTTTCCTTCATGGAATACGCCATATTGCCCATTTAAGCTATTTGTTTTAGAATCAAAATTCAACTTTTGAGTAATAATTCCAGCCCTGTTGACATCTAGAATTGGTGTTGATACAATTTTAGCCGCTCCTTGAATCTCTTGATAATCGAAACTCTCGCCTGGTAAAATTGTATGAATTGGAGTTTTTACTTCCGTTTCTAAATATCCAGTAACCATACCACTATTGTAAATGGCTGCATTTACTCCAAAATCATATTCAAGACTTGGATCATATTCTTCCATAATCTTCACAAATGCCGTATTGTTAGTCTTAATCACATAGCAAAGCCAGTTCTTTGACGAGATCATATGAAAACCTCCCATTAGGTAATAATCATACTCTATTTCAAAAATTCCCGGAGCAACTTCACCATTCCAGTTAGTTCCATGATTGAAATACTTCTTTACGTGCTCGGGATTGTTCTTATCCAAAGGCATTCTATTTCGGTGAACATACCTCCAATGCGATTCAGGAGTTACATTAATATGATACTGCTCGCCATCGGGCAATTTAAACTTCTTATCGAAAGGAATGTAAGCTCTAAAATTCTCCCCGTCTTCTAAGTCTGGTTTACTTCGAGAAATATTCTGACTTGTGGTCATGATTCCTCTTTTTACCGCTTTATCACCTCTATTGATTAATGTATGCTTGATAAAAACCAGACTACTACCCGTTTCAATGTGCAAACTTCGTTTATATTGCAAACGCTCATCAATTGTTTCAGGATGAATAAATTTTTGAGATTTATTATCAAAAGATGGAACAGGAAGCTCTTGAATTCCCGATTCAACATCAATAGACTGAATGCCATCTTTATTGGTTGAAATTCCAACTTTATATGGACTATCTCCAATCACCACAGGAGGTGGCCAACGTTTTGATTTCTTACCATCAGCTCCAATTGCACAATTACCCACAGGAATAGGCACCAAACGATAACCGCCAAAATTTCTCCACTCATTTTGCTTCACCTCATCATTAGGAGCAAATGATTTTCCAAATAATTTTGGATTTAACCACAATGATGGAACATCTCCTAAATTATATTCCAACATACGGCCTGCAGCTTGAGGAACTACAGCTAAACTGATGTATTTATTCTTAGCAACAAATACACTATCCCACTGCCAATTTTTATAATTATTAACTATCGAAACTGTTTCAATAGGTTTCTCAGCCTCACAACCAACCAGCATTACTAATGCGATTCCTAATATGCTAAATCTATTTCTCATTGTAATTAGTTTAATTGTGTGAAATATTAAGTTACCTATCTTCCTGATCAAATACGAACCTTTACGCATTATTCTCTGCTAAAATCTTTTTCATTTAAATCCAAGCAATCAAGTTCGCATATAAAAAAAGGGCTAACCTTTATATAAGGCTAGCCCAAAATTCTATTCAATGTTTACTTTGCAAGATTACCTTTCCAACCACTATTGAATTGAACCAACAATTCTTTTACCAATGCTGGTTTATCATCGGCAATATTCACTGTTTCTGCTGGATCGTTAACATGATCATATAATTCAACAAATACGGGTTCCGATTTAGGATTCGTATAATCTTTCCATACAATTAATCGATAATGATTGGTTCTCATACCATAACCCATCAAATTATTCTCGAATAAGTTACGATCCCATTTATCCTTTTGCTGTGCAATAATTTTACCTTCAACATCTTTAATAAGTGGACCGAAATACGTTTCTCGCATTCCTGGTGAAAGTGGATTTGCAGCCCATTCTCTTAAGGCTGGAGTTGGAAACTGACTAAAAACGGCCGATTTCCATTCTTTCTCAGGATTTGTTAATAAAGGAACAAAACTTTGTCCTTCTAGGTGAGCAGGTTTCTCTATTCCAGCTAATTCGCAAAGAGTAGGATACATATCAACTAGTTCGACCAATGCCTTCGTAGTTACACCTCTATTTTCATTTGGCATATCTGGTGTCCATATCATTAAAGGAACACGAGTAGAAATTTCGTAATTAGTTGCCTTACCCCAAATACCCATATCTCCAAGATGCCAACCATGATCACCCCAAAGAATAATGATGGTATTATCACGCACACCTGCATCGTCTAATGCTTTAATCATTTTCCCAATTTGAGCATCGGCATAACTCACACAAGCCAAATAACCATGTTTTAATGTTCTAGCCAAAGAGTCATTAATAGAACCATATTTAGGAATACCGGCTCTTGCTCTAAGTTCAAACGAAGGATGCAATCCCATTGCGGCACCATTCTTAGGAGCCACGTTATTTTCTGCTAATGGAATATCTTCACGATTATACATATCCCAATATTTTTTAGGTGCGATAAAACTCAAGTGAGGCTTTTTAAGACCTAATCCTAAAAAGAAAGGCTTATCTGGGTTTTTAGCCAACATATCTTTTAATGTTGCAATTGCTGAAATTGTATTGTAACCATCTTCATAGGTTACATCAGACACATCGGCACATTCGTAAGCAGGTCCTTGAACTAAACCATTTTTAGGCGCATCAGGACCATATTTTGCAATCATTACGCCACGTTGGTTTTTATAGAATTCCTGATTTTCTTTTAAAGCATATCCTCCTTTTGTAGCCGCGCGCTCTACATTAGGTCTTACAGGCAATCTACTCCACGAAAATTTCGGATCGTTATACTTACCATGAAAGATTTTCCCTGAACACACTGTTTCGTAACCAAACTTTTTAAATTGTTGAGGTAATGTTACAATATCAGGATTTACATCACGAAAATCGGTATAATTCTCGATTACTCCAATGGTTTCCGGACGAGCACCAGTCATTAAACTTGCTCGTGAAGGACTACAAATAGCCTGTTGACAATAGGCGTTATCAAATAACAATCCGTCACCAGCTAAAGCATCTAGGTTTGGAGTTACAGCAATTTCAGAACCGTAACATCCCAATTCTGGTCGTAAATCATCTACTGCAAGAAAAAGAATATTTGGCTTTTTCTTAAGTGCTTCTTTTTTCTTCAAACCCGAATTACAACTCAATGTTATCAAGGAAATTAGAATAAGTGGTATTAAATTTTTCATTTGTTTGTTTTTAAATTTTTCATTTGTAAGATGCTAGCCTGTATGACAAACAGATAACTCCAACAAAAAGATTAATCATTTTCGCGGATTAATAAATGCTTGTTTTTTTATGTTCGTTTCATATATTTCTGTTTTACTTCTAGTTCTAATATTTGTAGAATTACAGCGTACCAATTAAATAGAAAATTTTCTATGTAAGTTCGTATTATTTATCTGGCGATGGTTTATTTTTATCACCTATTATTCAGAAATAAGTTACGATTCACTTATAATTTCGAAGGCATTTCTCATTCATTTGTTAAACTGCATTTATTCGTTACGAGTATTTAGATTATTCTAAAACCAATTCAAAAAATGAAAGTGTATAAGGCTTACCATGCGACTTATTAACCATGCCAGCCTCTGTCATTAAATCGAAATTAGAAACAAGTAGCTTATTCTCAAAAATCACAACATCGACAGGCTGATCCAATTCACCATTCGCTCCATTGTTATCGGGGTATTGTGCCATAATCGATACCTTTTTATCTACATCTATTTTCCAAATCTGGTTTTGCGAAAAACCGGCAATATATAAATTCCCCTTTTCATCCACAGTCATACCGTCTATTCCTGTAGAATCGGGCAAACAAGCATACACCTCATTATCAATCACCTTGCCTATTGTATCTAAATTCAATTTAAAAATAGTGGCATCGCCAAAGTCAGCAACAAACAAATGTCCACTATTATCAAAGGCTAAACCGTCCAATCCAAACTGTTTTCTCGGATTTTGAGTTTGACTTGTAAATATCAAATTCACATCGGTACTATCATTTCGAACTTCAATATTTCTGTCGGACACCAAAAAGCGATAAACTCCACTGGTGTTTTTTTCAGTTTTAAACATAGGCAACTTTGGAGTCGTAACATAAATTGCTCCATCGTAATATTTTAAACCGTTAGGTCCATTAATTCCCGACGCAATAACTTCAGTTGACATCAATTTACCTTCATTAAAGACCATCCGAAGAATTCGCCCATTATTTGCCCCCTGGCTTGCGCAAACAAACAGCGAACCATCGGGAGCATAATCGATTCCCATTGGATTTGAAAAGGTTCCAAGCTTTACGCCTTCGACATGTGCAAGCTTTGAAACCACACCATTTTTTGTTATTCGCACCAACACTCCCGGTTTTGTTTTTTCGGCATAATTTGGACACGATAAAGTCAAGCTACCATCGGGTGCAAGTGCAAAAGCATCGGGAGTAGGGCAATAATCGGGTAATTCAACAAAGAGTTTCGCAGTATTCAAATTTCTATTCTCTTCAGAACAGCTGAATAAACTTATCATGAAAAAAAACACGACCGTTAGAAACACAATTATTGAAATCGAATTACTTTTAAATTTATTCATTCTGTCTATCATTTTTGATTTGTATTTTTTATCCACACCTTGATGTATCCTATTTCAAAATCAACCAGTAAATCTTTAACATTGGAGACAACACCACATGGAATAAACAGAAAATGCTTATTGTCATTTTAAACTTAACAATAAGCATTTTGGATTTAGATAGCTGCAAAAACTATTAATAAACAATAAAAACAGATTACTCTTTTATTCATTTCGAACAACTGTTAAATGTATAAAAGCTATTTTTTCATAAATGTTTATTCCCAAAGAATTGGCATCCAAACTGTCATTTCCGATTGACCTCTATTGCTCCATGCAAAATAAGGGACAAATTGTGTCTTGTATGTTTCCCACACCACATTCTTCACCTCACTATACATTTCATTTTCATCAACTTTACGAAGTTTTACGTCTGCACTAATCGTAGAAACACCACCTAAAAAATTAGGTTTATACTCCGCTTTTAATTCCGATTTAAAAGGAAGAAAAACGTCTAAGATTCCAGTCTCTTTTGGAAGATCTGTCGATTCGGCACAATAAACTACTGGCCCTCTTTTAATTGCTACTTGATTTCTTACCTCCTCAATTAAAGGATTACCTTCCATCAACTTTGCTTCCATTGGCATATCCAATAAAATTTCATCACCTTTTTTCCACTGACGGTCAACCACAGCATAGGTTCCTGCTTTTACATCAACACCCGCATCTTTGCCATTTACTAATAGCTTGCTACCATTTGCCCAATCAGGAATACGTAATCTCAGCTGAAAAGCATCTTTTTTACACTTACCCACTGTAATTTTCACTGCTCCTTCCCAAGGGTATTTTGTAACTTGAGAAAGCTGAATTTTAGAACCATCCAATAAATTAGAAGTCAGTTTATTTCCACCGTATAAATTTACCGCTACGCCATTATCTGTTAAGCTATATGCCCAACCAGATACTTTAGCAATAGTTCGAACTAAGTTTGGAGGACAGCAAAAGCATTCTACGTAAGGAATACGTTGATCGAATTCTGTTGCTGCATCAGGATTATCGTGAGCATGATTACAAACTCGCAGTGGATTAGCATAGAAATAGTCTTTTCCTTCGATACTAATACCAGAAAGTGCACTATTGAATAAGACCAATTCCATAATATCAGCATACTTGGATTCCCCATGAATACCCAACATTCGATAACTAAACATCGAGTTACAAATATTTGCACACGTTTCGTTGTAGGCAGTAAGATTTGGCATCATGTATTCATTAATAAAACCTTCATGAACCATATCAACATGCGACGATACGCCATGATGAGTTTGACCACATGCTCCAGTTATATACATCTTCTTCTCTACAACATTATCCCAAAGTCTATCTAAAGCATCAACCAATGCTTTCTCTCCTGTTTCTGCTGCCACATCGGCCGCTCCTGCATAAAAATACAAAGCAAGAACAGCATGTCCTTCTGCACTCTTTTCTTTGCGCAAAGGAGTTCGTTCCTGAACCATGTCACCAATAAACTTATAACCAGCAACTTTACTTGGCTCCACCTTCGACTGACCTCTTAAGTTAATAAACAACTCAGCCAGTTTAAGGTATTTTTCGTCTTTTGTCGTACGATACAATTCCACCAAACCCATAATCTGTGTTTGATTAAAGCCAAATCGCTTTAAATTATCTGAAAGGTCATCTACCATAAAGGTATCGTACAAATTATCGGCATGCTTAATGGCAATATCCAAAAAGTTAGTTTTTCCGGTAATACGATTGTGTATACAAGCACTTGTGTACAGGTGACCACTATTATACATCTCATGGTACTGTCTGTTTCCATTACGCTCCCAACCATTAAGTGTTACCTGAGTTTGTAAGTAACCATCTGGTTGTTGTGCTTTCCCAATAATATCAATATACTTATCAAGATCAGCTAGAATTTTTTTGTCTTTATTTTGAGCATAAACATACATTTCTGCTTCCATCCATTTATAAAAATCGCCGTCCTGCCATTTCATTCCTTTGTGCTCGCCCTCTTTAAGTCCGGCAGCAATTTTAAAATTATTAAGTGCATGACCAATATCTCCGCACAACAATTCTCCCATATAAGGAACCATTGTTTCTTCACACACTTTAAATTTATCAGCCCAAAATCCTTCGGTCCAAGTGCAATCTCCAATATCAATACTCTTGAATTTCACATTCGGACTTTCCGAGTTATTGATGATGCCTTTCTTCTGTGCAAAAGCAGAACCAAACACTATAATACTCAGAGTAAATAGTAGTAATTTCTTCATTATATTATTTTTAAAATGCAGTAACAGATTTAATTACAAAAAAAAATCAGTACTCGCTTTATAGTTTCCTATTTGCACGAAATACTGATTCATTCTAGCCTGTTTTTAATTATGAATTAATCTTACTCCTTGTAATTTTATATACAAGGAGTCTTTATTGTCTCACAAACTTCTTCTGGTTTATTTCCAAACTATTGGCATAAAAACAGTCATTTCACCTTGTCCGCGGTTACTCCAAGCATAATTTGGAATCAATTGTACCTTACGGGTTTCAAATTCTGGTTTTCTCACTGTTTTATACATGCTATCTTCGTTACTATTTTTACGAATAAGAACTTCTGTTGTAATTGTCGTAACGCCTCCTAAAAGATCTTTTTTGAATTCCGCTTTATAAGGAGCTGCACTATTTAGATAGACATCAACAATATGAGTACCTTTTGGTAAATCGGCCGATTCAACACAGTAAACAATTGGACCTCGTTTTACAGCAACCTGATTTCGAACTTCTTCAATACGTGTGTTTCCTTCAACGAAAGTTACTTCCATTGGCATATCAAGCGAAATGACATCTCCTTTTTTCCATTTACGAGTCATTGTCGCAAATTTTCCTGGTGTTACAACAACATCTGTAGCTTCTCCATTCACTAATATTTTTGAGTTTTTTGCCCAATCTGGAATACGAAGCATTATATCGAAAGCCTGTTTTTTACATTTATCAACAGTAATAGTTACTGTACCCTCCCAAGGATAATTAGTAACCTCGCTTAGTTCAATTTTCGAACCATCCAATAAAGTAGTTGAAAGTTTGTTTCCACCATATAGATTCACTGCTATACCGTTCTCCGATTTACTATATGCCCATCCTGAAATTTTACAAACAGTACGCACCAAATTTGGAGGACAACAGAAACAATCTAAATATGGCTGACGCTCAGGATATTCTGTATTCATTTTTTCATAGTCACGAGAACCATCGATTACTCGAAGAGGATTTGCATAGTAATAGTGTTTACCATCAATACTAATTCCCGAAAGACCACTATTCAATTCAACCAATTCCATGATATCAGCGTATTTAGACTCCCCATGAATTCCTAACATACGGTAACTAAACATCGCATTACAAATATTGGCACATGTTTCGTTGTAAGCTGTCATGTTTGGCATCATATAAGCATCAATGAAACCTTCTTCAATCATTTGTCGGTTTGTTGATGCACCATAATGAGTTTGCCCCACAGCACCAGTCACATACATTTTTTTATTGGTTACATTATCCCATAAACGATCCAAAGCATCAACTAAGGCTTTCTCTCCAGTTTCAGAATAAACATCGGCAGCTCCAGCATAATAATATAAAGCAAGAACAGCATGTCCAACAGCTTCGGTAGCTTCACGCAATGGCGTAAATTCCTGTACCATATCTCCAATTGGATAACCAACAGTAGCAGGCGTTTCTTCAACTTTATATTTACCTCTATTATTAATAAACTTCTCTGCTAGCTTAAGATACTTCTTATCGCCAACAGTACGATACAATTCAACCAATCCCATAATCTGAGTTTGATTAAAGCCAAAACGACCATACTTTTTATCCTCGGGCATGAAGATCGTGTATAACAAATCGGCTTGCTTAATGGCAATATCCAAAAAGTTTCTTTGTCCGGTAATTCTATAGTGAATACAAGCACTTGTTAACAAATGACCGGTATTATACATTTCGTGATATTTTCGATTCTCGTATCGATCTACCTTCGGATTTAGCTGTATTTGAGTTTCTAAATAACCATCTGCTTCTTGAGCTTCACCAATTATTTTAATATACCCATCTAATTCCTTAAGATACTTTTCATCTTTGGTTTGAGAATACAAATACGTAACAGCTTCCATATACTTATAGAAATCACCATCGTGCCATCGCATACCTTTGTGTTCTCCATGCTGAAGGCCAGCGGCAATTTTAAAGTTATTTAAAGCATGACCCGTATCGCCACATAAAAGATGCCCCATATATGGAACCATGCTATCTTTTGCATTTTCAATTTTGCTAGCCCAAAATCCATCCGTCCAAACACAGTCGCCCATGTCTATACTTTTGAGTTTCACATAGGGACTCTTGGCATTATTAATGATTCCGTTTTCTTGCGCGTAGCTTGAGAATAAAAGTGTTACTCCACAAGCAGTTAATAATAGTCTCTTTATCATGTTTATTTTACTTTTCTGTATTTATCCATTCTATCAATATCAACATTTTCGAATTTACGTTGTAACAACCAACGAGGACGCTCTAAAGTAGATTCCCAATCAAATATCATCTTGTACATTTCACGTACTTTATCAGGATACTTAGCTGCCAAATCGTTTTGTTCAGACTCATCTTTAATGATGTTATACAACTCTGCAGGACGATCTGGGAAACGTAATAATTTCCAATCGCCCAAACGTACAGAAGCACGACAGGCTTTTTTCCAAAACAAAACGTTATGAGGTCTGCCTGTGTTTTCATGCTTAACAAAAGGAAGTAGATCAACACCATCCACATTTTCCAATGCTTTAGAATCACCTCCACCTGCAGCTACAAACGTAGGTAACAGGTCCATTGTACTTACAGGATAATCATATTCTGTATTTTCTTTGATTTTACCTGGCCATCGCATGATATATGGAACTCTCACACCACCTTCTAAGTGATTCGATTTAGTTCCCGCCAATGGAAGATTAACAGAAGCATTTTTATCTGTAGGTCCACCGTTATCGTTTGTGAAAACCACCAAGGTATTTTCATCTAAGCCAAGTTCTTTTAATTTATCAAGAATCAATCCGCAAGCACGATCTAATGCTAATGTCATACCAGCAACTTGCTGTCTTTTTCCAGACAGTTGAGGAAACTTATCCATATCCTTTGCCTCAGCCTCCATAGGCGTATGAACGGCATTGAACGACACAAAAGCAAAAAATGGTTTATCCTGATTTCTTTCAATAAAATCCGCAGCTTCTTCACCAAGTCTGTCGGTTAAATATCTTTCTGGTTCTGCATATTCTTCAAAATTACGCTCCAAACGTTTTTCACGTACTACTTTCGAAACATTTGAATATTCATAATAGCTACGTGCTCCACCACGAAAACCATAAAACTCATCGAATCCACGTTTTAATGGATGGTAACAATCAGCACCTCCCAAATGCCATTTTCCAAAAACAGCTGTCGTATAACCCAACTTCTTTAAATAATCTCCCATAGTTACCTGATCGAGAGGTAAACCCATGTTCTCACCATCTAAAGCTGAATTAGCACTCATATATGACGGTACATTGTTTTCTTCGAAACCAAAACGTTGTTGATAACGACCTGTCATTAGTCCTGCACGCGAAGGACCACAAACAGATGCAGACACATACCCTTGTGTAAATTTCACACCTTCTGAAGCTAATTTATCCAGATTTGGCGTGTGCATTACTTTACTTCCCTGAAATCCAAAATCAGCATACCCTGCATCATCAGAAAAAAGAAGGATTATATTAGGTTGTTTTTGACCGAATGCGAACTGCTGAACAAGCAACAGCGCAACAAATAATACTTTATATCTCATCTTAGTAAATTATGTTGTTTCACTTCCAATAATTTGTATTTACGATTCAAATGATAAGTCTGCAACCGTTATAAATTATTCTCATTAGCAAAGAAAATCAAATTAGAATGAACTAGCTTGGTGAAATTTACCTCGTCATTACATTATTTTACCCCTTACTTTAAATAACAAATCTAACACGCATCTAAAAATGAGGTATACGATTATTCGGGTTTCCAAACTATGAGTAATTTAATAAACATTTTAAACGTATATCTGGCAGAACACCTTCTCAATTTAGAGAACAAATTAAATAAAGCTAAAAATGGCCCATCAAGTGATAAAAATGAGCTAGCCCATTTCTTATAATCTGCGTTCCTTTAGTGTTGTTAACATTATAATAAAACAGCTAAAAATAAAATATAATGAAAAATCGGATGATAGTAGTTTTTTGCTTGCTAGCAACGACTCTTTTTGCTCAAGAACGTCCTGTAAAACCTTATATCAATCCTACTTCTAATGCTAATGTAGCAGTTAGAGGTCTTGGAATGGAAGAAGTAAAATGGACTCCAGGTTTCTGGAAAGATCGTTTTGACTTAGACGAAAATAATGTAATACCAGCAGAATGGAATTACTTTATGAATTTTTCAGAAGACAATTTTAAAATACTTGCAGGGGAAAAGAAATCAAAAATTGGCTTTCAAGGAACAAACTGGCAAGACGGGGACTATTACAAATGGTTAGAAGCTCAAATTTCTCTTTACGCTATAAATAAAAGTCCTGAACTATTAAAAGAGATTCAGCGTCGTGCGCATCTTATTGCAGATGCTCAAGCTAAAGATGGTTATTTAACGACTCATACTCAAATTGGTCATGGTTTAATGGGACCAAAATCTTATCAGTTACACAAATTTAAACATCCTAAACGTTTTGCAACTTGTCGTTTCCATGAAACTTATAACATGGGACATTTAATGACACTTGCAACAACACACTATCGCGTAACCGGAGATAGCACCTTACTTAATGTAGCTATAAAAGTAGGTGCCTTTTTAGACAAACAATTTCCTACCACAAGCAAAGAAACATCTGATATGGATTTTAACCCCACTCAAATTATGGGTTTAATGGAACTATATAGATGTACCAAAGATCAAAAATATTTAGATGTAGCGAATAGATTTGTAAGTTCTCGTGGTATGGGAAAAGATGCTATGAACCAAAATGCAACACCACTTCGAAAAGAAACTCAGGCTGTTGGGCATGCCGTTTTAGCAACCGTTTTATATAACGGAGCCGCAGATTTATGTGCCGAAACAGGAGACGAAGCCTTACTAAAATCTTTAAAAGCTATTTGGGAAGATATTTATACTCGTAAAGCATCGGTAACAGGTGGTTTAGGAAATGTTCACAACGGCGTATCTCCAACAAATAGAAATGCAACAGTTCAAGAAGCATTTGGTGCTCCGTATAGCCTAGCAAACTCAACTGCCTATAATGAAACATGCGCATCCTTTTATGGAGCTTTTTTCTCTTGGAGAATGTTCATTTTAACAGGCGATGCCAAATATGTAGATCAGATGGAAACATCATTCTACAATAATTTATCATCAATGGCACTTGATGGAAAAAGTTATTTTTACACAAACGTACTTCGTTGGTATGGAAAGGACCAACCTCTACTTTCTTTAGATCACCATCAACGTTGGACAAATCAAGAAACATGTGTTTGCTGTCCTACAAGTATAGCAAGATTTTTAGCCCAAACGAATGATTATGCTTACGCTAAAAAAGAAGGTAAACTATTCGTCACTCTTTATGGTAGTAATATTATGAGTACACAAATTAATGGGAAAAGAGTCACGTTCGATCAGACTTCTGATTATCCTATTAGTGGTAAATCGACCTTTAACTTTAGTGGAGAACTTCATAATGATTTTGCTTTGATGTTAAGAATTCCAGCATGGGCTAAAAACTCTTATTATACCATAAATGGTGAAAAGCACAATGTAGAAGCAGGAACATTTGCACAGGTTAAACGCATATGGAAACATGGCGATAAGGTAGAATTATACATAGACATGAAACCAAGACTTATTCAAGCTAATCCTTTAGTGGAAGAACTTCGTGGTCAAGTTGCAGTGGCTTATGGTCCACTTATCTATTGTGCAGAGACAAATGAAAATAGTCAAGCATCTGTTAAATTACCAAACCTATTAATTCCTTCAAATCCAGAGTTTAAAGTTCAATACAAAAAAGATATGCTTGGAGGTATAAATGAGATTACAGTAGAGAATGCCTACATGCGTGAATCAATAACTCCAAAAGATAAATTATACAGCAAATTAAATCCGGAAGTTAAGGAAACAAAACTTAATCTTATTCCATATTACACATGGAGTAATAGAGGTCTAAGTGAAATGACAGTCTTTATACCTATAAAATGGGAATAAAATAGAATCTGATACTTTTCCAAGTTTAACTAAAAATTGAAATATAAAAAACATGTATTCAAACAGATTAATATGTAAAGGATTAATATTAACTCTATTAATCAGTTTTATAGCTCCGATTCTAAGCAATCAGAATCTACAAGCAAAAAACAATAAAAAAAAGCCCAACCTGATTTTCATTATGACAGATGAACAATCTTATCTTACTATTGGTAGCTATAGAGACTTTTTACCAGAAGAATTAGCTTGTAGATGGGGTGAAAACATTGCACCTAATACACCAAATTTAGATAAAATAGCAGAAGAGGGAGCTATATACACAAGTTATTACGCCTCAGCGCCAGTATGTTCACCATCTCGAGCGTCTATATTTACGGGTTGTTATCCTGATAAAGTAGGCGTACCATTAAATGGTTGTGGCTTACGTCATGATGCAACAACTATAGGACAAGCTCTTAAGGATCAAGATTATGCAACTTCTTATATTGGCAAATGGCATTTAGCTGATAATGAACCTATTCCAGGATGGCAATTTACGCCATCATTGGGTTTTGATGACAATACCTATATGTTTAATACTGGTCACCAAAAATATTATGTGGTTGGTAGAGATCCTAAGCATATTACGCTTACTAATAATCCGAAACCAGTACCAGGAAAATTAGTTGTACCCTGCACCAAATTTTTGACTGACAAAGCTTTAGATGTCATTAAAGAAAATAAAGATCAACCATTTTGTTTAGTGCTTAGCATTCCAGATCCTCATTCTCCAGATATTGCTGTACCTCCTTACGATAAAATGTACGCTGATTTAGATTACCACGCTCCTTCAACTTATCATCAAAAAGTTGAAGACAGACCAAAGTGGGCTCGCTCTGAGTTAAGTAACGAAGTAGGTGTTGAGTTTGATAAATCTCATATTATCAATTATTTTGGTATGGTTACAGATATCGATGATAATATTGGACGTATTATGGAGGCATTAAAAAAACACAAGATAGACGACAATACAATCGTCGTATTTACTGCAGATCATGGAGAATTGAATTTTGAACATCATCGCATAAACAAAGGTTTACCTTTTGAGACTTCGGCTCATGTACCTTTAATAATTCGTTATCCTAATAAAATCAGAAAAGGCAAAGTTATCTCAACACCTCACGTAAATGTTGATTTAATGCCAACCTTATTACAACTTATGGATGTACCTCAAATTCAAGGAATGGATGGTCAAGCTTTTGCATCATCATTAACATCTAAAGCTAAATATGTTGATACTAAGAGAATAGTTTACGGAACAAGTACTTTTAATTGGGTAATGGCAACTGATGGTCGTTACAAATTAGTCCTTTCAACAGTAGATACGCCTTGGTTATATGATTTAAAGACAGATCCTTTAGAGATCAAAAATTGCTTCAGAGATTCTGCATATAAATCTGTGAGCGACACCATTATGAAGTCTCTAATAGCGCAAATGAATAAATATAAAGAACCTCGATATCTTGATAAGGTTAATCCTTTAATTTATAAATAATAAAGTGATGACAAACAATATAATAAAGATCGGCAAAGGAATCGTTTTAGCATCTCTTTGTATGATAGCTCAAAACGGATTTTCGCAAGCTGTAGCTAATGAACCTTATATAAATGCAACACCTAATTCTCATATCGTAGCTCACAATGTGGATATGGGTAGTGTTAAATGGACAAATGGATTCTGGGCTGATCGTTTTCAGTTGGCTATGGATAGTGTAGTTCCTGCGGAATATGACTATTTCATGAAAGAATCTGAAGATAATTTCAGAAAAGTTGCAGGTGAAATGAAACCTGGATTTGGATCTTTTGGAACAAATTGGCAAGATGGTGACTATTATAAATGGGTTGAAGCGCAAGTAGCCTACTATGCAATTCATCCTAGCGCTGATTTATTAAAAAGAATAAATGATTGTGCTCAACTTATTGCAAGTGCTCAAGATGAAGATGGATATATAACAACTCATCTTCAATTAGGATATGGTTTGAAAGGTCCTAGTCAGTTCAAGACTCGTAAATTTATTCATAAAGAACCTCATTTTTCGGTGAGAGGATACCATGAAACATATAATATTGGGCATTTACTAACATTAGCTTGTACTCATTATAAAGTTACTCAATCGCGTGTTTTGCTCGATGTTGCTATTAAAGCAGCAAATTGTTTAGATAAAGCATTTGCAGAAGTAACTCCTGAGAAAGCAACAGCAGATTACAATTCAACTCAAATAATGGGTTTGGTTGAACTTTACCGTTGTACTTTAGATCATAAATATTTGGATTTGGCTAACCGTTTTGTAACGGGTAAAGGTCATATTAAAACATCTTTTTATCAGAATGCAACTCCATTTAGAAAAGAAAATCAAGCGGTTGGACATGCCGTTACTGCTCCAGTACTTTACAATGGTGCAGCAGATCTTTATGCGGAAACAGGTGACACAACTCTTTTGAAACCATTAAAAAATATTTGGAATGATATTTATACTCGTAAAGCATCGGTAACAGGTGGTCTTGGAAATGTTCATGATGGAATAGATCCAGAAGTTCGTAACGGAATGGGATCAACAACTGTTCACGAAGCTTTTGGCTTACCTTATAGTTTAAAAAATGCGGATGCATATAATGAAACTTGTGCTACTCTTTATGGTGCCTATTTCAGCTGGAGAATGTTTATGATTACTGGCGATTCTAAATATGTAGATCAAATGGAAATCGGTTTCTATAATGATTTATCGGGTATGTCTATAGATGGTACGAGTTATTTTTATACAAATCCTTTACGTCGAAATGGTAATAATGGCGATCTTAAGTCAATGGACCATGCTAAACGTTGGACCAATGAAGTATCATGTGTTTGTTGTCCCACAAGTATGGTTCGTTTCCTAACAGAAACTAACAATTATGCTTATGCAGTAAACAAAAAATCATTATTTATTACGCTTTATGGTAGTAATGAGATTAAAACAACTGTTAATGGTCAGCCTGTAGCATTAAAACAAGAAACAAATTACCCTTGGGATGGTAACATTGCTATAAGTTACGAAAGTGCCAAATCAGCCTCTTTCGATTTAAAATTACGTATTCCTAATTGGGCTGAAGATGCACAATTAATGGTAAATAATCAAACCATTAAAGTCGAAGCTGGCACATTTGCTAGTGTTAATCGCACATGGAAAAAAGGAGATAAGATATCACTAAATTTAAATATGAAACCTCGTTTACTCGTAGCGAATAATCGAGTTGAGGAACTAGTTAATCAGGCCGCCGTGGCTAATGGTCCATTAATTTATTGTGCTGAAGGTATCGATTATATCAAACCTTATATGGAATTTGAAGATGTGATGTTAGGTGCAAATTCTAAATTTAAAGTAGCTTATAAAGACCAACTTTTAGGTGGTATTAATATTATAACTATTCCTACTATTTACCATAGAACGGAAGCTTTGCATAAGGATCAACTCTATGATACAGAAGTTATGAAAACGCGCCAGACTCAAATGACCTTTATTCCCTATTATGCTTGGGCAAATAGAGGTGTAGGCAAAATGTCCGTGTTTTTTCCTATTAAATGGTGAGTCCAATCCGAAAAGTCAAATACCCCTAAATCCCCTAAAGGGGATTTCAAGGAGTTCTATAATTTTTAACATGTTTCCCTTTAGTGGTCAGGGGTAAAAAGTTGAAAATTTAAAAACGCCGACTTTTCGGAGAGAACTCAGTGGTAAAAAAATTCTAACCAACATTAATAAATAAAAAACCAAAAATTGGTAATCATGAATAATAAAATTAAACAACTCACATTACTAGCCTTAATCGTTTTTGCTGGTGCTATAGTGAGCCCTGTTTTTGCAAAAGTTTCAAAAAAAGAAACGTCTAAAAAAGAATCAAAAAAACCATTTCCAGAAAAACGTAATGTCATTTTTATAATCATGGATGATATGCGTTTAGATATGGCTGGTTTTGGTGGTGGTAAAATGAAAACACCTAATTTGGATAAACTGGCATCCGAATCAACATGTTTCTCAGAAGCTTGTACCACAACAGGTCTTTGTAGTCCATCACGTGCCGCATTATTTACAGGTCGTTATGGTCATCGTACCGGATTAGATGATAATTTACACCTATGGCACTCCCCTATTGCAACACTCCCAGCAGATCAACCTACAATAATAGAGTGGGCTAAAAATGCTGGTTATAATGTAGGCTATATTGGTAAATGGCACGTAGGATATGTGACGCCTGAAGATAGAGGTGCAGACATGTTTATAGGTCGTAATGGTGCTAGTTTAATGAAAAAATTTAAACGTCCTAAATTTGAATCACTTGATAAATATTACGAAAAAGGTAAAACTTTTGAAGAAAAACCAGAATATTATTCTACTGATAAGAAAAAAACCTTCGAAACAAGTGAACCTGAAGTTGAGGTAAACGGTGGTATTAAGTTTTTGCGTAAAGCGGCTAACGATTCACGTCCATTCTATTTGACAGTGGGTTTCCATACCCCACATCCAGCTTATACAGTACCAGCGCCTTACGACAAGATGTACGATTATAATAAAGTTGTATTGCCTGAGTCTTATAAAGAAAATAAGCCAGGACTCGAATATCAACATGATGTATTGTGGCCATGGATGAATTTAGGCCATATGAGTGATGATGATTGGCGTAA
The DNA here is from genome assembly GCF_009669305.1 of Ancylomarina sp. 16SWW S1-10-2. GTDB lineage: Bacteria > Bacteroidota > Bacteroidia > Bacteroidales > Marinifilaceae > Ancylomarina. The sequence goes on along the minus strand of NZ_SADB01000003.1, from coordinate 30,933 downwards.
AACAACCTCTTATTCAATGGGTCTTATGACGATGTGTGATCAATCGATGGGAAAATTGTTTGATGAGATTAAACGTTTAGGTATGTGGGATAATACGTTAATCGTATTTACTTCAGATCAGGGAAGTATGCTTTCAGAACACGGATTATACGACAAAGGTCCTTATGCCTATGATGGTTTAATGCGTATTCCTATGTTAATTAAAGCGCCTAACACGGCTCCTCAGAAGATTAAACACCAAGTAAGTCTTATTGATTTAAATCAGACTTTAGTAGAATATATGCATTTACAGCCTACTGTTTCGAATGTTGATTCCCGTTCGTTAATTCCATTATTGAAAAATGGTAATGAAGCTTGGGCTAATGTGCCAGATGTGGCTTTTTATCGATATGAGTGGTATAACGGTCACTGGTTCGGAGAGCGTGCTGTACGTACTCCAGATTGGAAATATTGTTTCAATCCTTGCGGTGATGATGAGTTATATGACTTAAAAAATGATTCCCAAGAGAGGGTAAATCTCTATAGAAATAAAGCTTATGCGGATCAATTAAAGACGATGCGTGATGTATTACTTAAACACTTAGGCGATGTAAAAGACCTTAAGGTTAAAGCTTTAATGGAACGCTATATTAAGTGTGAAAAAAATTAATCCCCTCTTAGACTCATGATGTTTCTTAGGTTTAGAATCAGCCTAAAAAACTTTGTTACTATTCAGTCTACTACGAGTTGGCAATTTAACACAGCAGTACCCAAGGGTTTTGCCCTTGGTTACTAGCGGTATAAATGCACGAGCATAGAATAGCAATGGCTCTTGCTCCAATTGCAATGCTTCGACCAGAGATTAAAATTGCAGACCCCATGGTCGTTAATCAATCGTACCCAAACTTTTGGGAACAACTAAAAGAGGTCGGATTCAATATTGAAGAGAATTAAACTCATCCCAATTATATAAAGAAAGCTCGCCCCACAAGTCGAGCTTTTTGGTATGCTGTTTTTATCAAAAACCCTCCTCCCACAATTCTTTTCACGCAAAGGCGCAAAGTTATTTCACAAAATACACAAAGGCGAAAGTCCATTGTTGAATCAAACTAAGCCCATTCTAAAAATAGATGTTTGATAATTAGATTCCACACCATTTCAAATGCTCTCTATTTACTTGTCCTTTCTATAAACTGAATAGATAACGATCTGCTTTGGCAAGCTGAGCACAAGTATGAAACAACATGCCATCTTAAATTGGACTGTTTATGACTTATCGACGCTTTTATTTGTTTTTTTGATGACTTTAAAGGGAGAATTTAAGTCCGTTCATTAGACTATATTTCTTCCTAATAATCTTTGAACAATCTATTTGTCCCCACTCCTACGCAATTGTATCGCATCCCTTTATAATAGAAGAAAAATGACAGAATAAATCGTGCAGAAACATGGGCTTTATCAAATGAGAATTAACACAAGCAATAGTCAAGTCATTACTAAATTATATTGGCTTGATATTATCTTCAGAAAGATCGTTTAAAAAAATTAATGCCTTCTTTTCTTTAAGGTAAGGCGTTAACAAATGTTGAAGACTTGTCTAAGCCCTTAGTGGAGCCGTTAACAAATGTTGAAGGCTTGCCTAAGACCTTAGTGGAGCAATTAACAAATGTTGAATACTTGCCTAAGCCTTTAGTGGAACCGTTAACAAATGTTGAAGGCTTCCCTAAACCTTTAGTGGAGCAATTAATGGATGTTATCAACCTCCCTTATTTTAGGTTTTTTTCTTCGAGATAACTATGCCTACAGCTTTGAGTCTGTTTTTACAAGAAATTATTGTTAAACACTAAAATGAGAATCCAATTAAATAGAAGTTTCTTGTCACGTTTAAACTGTAAATAAGCAGTAAATGGCATCCATAAGCTTGTGGAATCTGTCTAAAGCTTTATAATGAAGAACCCACAAAATATTAAGACTCTCAACGGAGATTGCTTTTTATTTAAAGCCGAAAACGCAAATACCAAAAACCTTAAAATCGGTAACATATTGAATCGTTTCTCCTCCAATTTACTAATTCGCCGTATTTAGCTTGCCAAACAGAGGTCTCTCCCAATTACTTACCTGCAATATAAAAATCATAAGTGTGCAGATCGATACAAATAACGAATTGGTAAAACGCCACCGCAGTAAAAACGAGCCTGACAGCAATTTGGTTTAAGCATATTTTAAGCAAAGGGCTTCACAAAACTGAAGCTCTTTTGTTTTTGAATAAAAAGAGATAAACATGAAGCGTGCTATTTATAATAATTCCACAAAACATTTTACAATAATTTACCTTTAAGTTTATTCAAAATCGTATTTTTAAGAACTATAAAAAATCCTTGCCTGTAAAACAGAATGAGGTGAGCTACAAAACTCAGCAAACAGATCAAAACAGTTTAAGATTCTGAGTAGAGTAAAACATGAGAGATTTAAACCCTTGAAAGTAAAAAATCTCTTGCAAAAATAAAAAGTCCATTAGATGTAATTTTAATGGATAACAAGAAGAAGAACAACGATTTATAAAAAACAACAGATAAGTGGGATAAAGTGCACTGCACTTTACCCACTTGTTGTGTGTCATGTAAATACATACCAAATAATGTTAGAATATGGGATATGAATTATGGTTATCCTCTGAAACAGGGGAAAGAAGGAAGGGTACTTCTTTCAAAGAGATACAGGGTCTATTTATTGACAATATAACAACAAGACATATTTATGAACCATTGCTATCGTGTAGGCCTGAACATGAAGTTTGTTATGTGAAACATGAATTGAAATGTAAAGAATTTGACACTGCTGGAGTAATTGATGACAACAATAATTTGATTGGCTATGTAATACGAGAAGAATTAGATGATGGCTATATACAGGATTATATCAATAATATAGGAACAGAAAAGTTAATTTCGGACTCAACTCCAATTGCTGAATTATTAAATATTCTATTAGAAAATGAGTTTATTTTCGTGATTGATGGAAGTAAAATTGAAGGTATTGTTACAAGAGCAGATATTAATAAACCAATAATAAGAATTTATTTATTTGGAATTTTATCTCTATTTGAGTTACACTTAAACTATTGGATTAATTATTATTATGAAACTGAGGAAGAGTGGGGGAAAATATTAAAACCCAAAAGAGTAGAAGAAGCTGAAATGGTTTTCTCCAAGCGAAAAGGAAATAATGATGAATTATCTTTACTTGAATGTTTACAAATATCAGATAAAAAAGTAATCCTAAAAGAATCGGAAGGCTTTAGAGCAAACTTTAACCTTTCAAAAAGCAAAATTGAAAAATTAATCAGCAACAATGAAAAAATAAGAAATGAATTAGCTCATAGTCAAAATTCCATAATATCAAATTTGAAATGGGAGTTATTTGTTGAGACAATAAATCATATTGAGCAATTCCTAATTCAATCTGAAGAAAAGCACGAACACACAACAAAAGATAAACTTAATGCGGAGTTTTGATTAAGTTCTAAAGTTTGTGTTTCAAACAATGTCCGCTTTGGCAAAAAACTTATTACTATTAAAAAATGAATTTAAGCAAACGTTTTTTACCAAAGCTCAGTGCGAACTTGAAAGTCTATCTCTTCGAAAGCTCCGCACTACGCTTATCAAGACCGTTAGGCACAATTATGAAATTAAAAAGCAATGAAGATATACAAAAGTGAAATTTATGGAGAGTGTCTTCAACCAGCTTCATTTGTCGAACTTACTAAATTAATTACCGAAAAAGAAAATCAGGATTCATATGAATTCGTTCCTGTTAGGATGTGGAGAGGACAAGCTAATATAGATTGGAAAATTGATAGTTCTGCATTTAGACGAATCCAATTAGGTACGTCGTATCTAAAAGATAAAAATGCTGAATTAGAAAGCTATGAGAGACATTTATTAAGACATGCTACTCATAAAGGTTTTCGAATTCAAAATGGAAGGGAATTGTCTGACTTAGAGTTGCTCGCTAAATTACAGCATCATGGTGCTGCAACAAGATTAGTTGATTTTTCAAGGAACGCATTTGTGGCATTGTGGTTTTGTGTAAATTATCAAACTGACAAGATGGGTTTGTTAATCGGAATACACTCACATTATATTGGAGGTATGGAATCTGAGCTAGATTCGGATTCTTACAATGAGGTTATTAAAGGTTGTAAAAAGCATGAATATCCACAGGTTTACGAGTCTCCGACATTATCATCTAGAATTTCAGCGCAGCATGCTCAATTTTTGTACAGCACAGTATCTAAGGAGAAAACAGGTAGTTTACAGTTACCAATGGAATCAAAAGCAAAGTTATTCATTGCTATTTCGTCAAAACTGAAAAGTGAGTGTTTGCAAATTTTGGAATCTGTTTTTGATTTTAGAACAAAAATGTTATTTCCTGATTTGGACGGTTTTGGAATGGCAAACAGCATGAATGAGAATCCAGATAAAATGGACAGATGGTAAATAAAAGTGCCTAACAACTAAGCGTTCGTGTGGCAGGAACTGCCCAATAGGTACGGTAGGTTGACGTAACCGATGACAGAATTGCTACTTTATGGGGAATGGTTTAGTTTGCGGAACTTTTAGGAAAGGGAATGAGGCAAGAAAAAGACCATTAAATGGCGCTTGCTTAAAATTATAAATTTAATGGGCTTGGTGATTTGAAGTGCGATTCTTTTAACTCGCCCACGCAACTTAACAAGACCGGTTGTATACAATTTTAAACAGAACATATGCAAATAAGAAAACTTGGACTTTTAATTATTGTAATGACTTTTATTGTCAATCAAACAAATGGACAGAAGTTCACTAAATTCAAATGGGTTAATGATAGTGTTTCAGGTAGGTATATTGAGAAGTTAGCTATCTTATTACCTGTAAAGATTGACAACTTGCCTAACAGTTTTTTGATGCAGCTTGACCTTGGTTCTAATCAAACAATAATCAGAGGAAAAACGATTAGTAGCTTTTATAACAAGTTTCCCCAATTGAAAAATAAGCTTGATACAATCAACTTATGTAAGGTGCAAACACGTGTTTATCCTCATTTAAACAACTTAAATATATCTATTGGAGGTACTTTTGAGAGCGAAGTGAATGCAGTTTGTATGAAAGGCTATGGAATTGAAATTCCCATAGATTCTGTTAGTCATGAAACAGAAATCTTAATTGGCAGTATTGGGGCAGATATTCTAAAAAACAAGATTCTCATTTTAGATTACCCCAACAGTGAGATTTGTATAACAGAAGCTTCAATGGTAAACCCATCAGATTATAATTTTATCCCATTTCAGTTTTTAAAGGAAAATGAAGACAACAGATTGCTCTTGCCATTTTCTGCTAATGGGCAGGAGCTTCGGGTATTATTTGATACAGGTGCAAGTATGTTTGAATTATCGACTATTGAGAAGAATGCAGAATTAATTTGTGATTCTGCTGTGACTGACTCATTGGTTGTAAACTCATGGGGTGAGAAAAAAACTAAAATAGGACTAAAGAGTAATGTTGAGTTGAAATTTGGTGATAAAGTATTACCTCAACTTACAGTTTATTATGACAAGTCAAAAAAGTATGATTATTTCTATGAATCTAATAATATATTTGGATTAACTGGGAATGCTCTTTTCCTTAATGAGACAATATTGATTGACTATGCGAATAAGAGATTTGGAATTAAAAAAGCTGTAAACAACAACTAAGCGTTCGTGTGGCAGGAATTGCCAAATCTTTGATTTGACACAGATTTGAATTTAAGGAAAATAACAGATTTGGCTAAGTGCGGATTTGAAAGTGAAGAGCTTAGAAAGCCCGCAAAACATATTACAAGCCAGTTGGCAACAATTTTACCAAACCGAGCACAAACAAAGGAACTGAAAAATTTCAAGAATAATTAATTATAAAAATTGCGACATAGAAGTCAAAACGAATTGACAGACATAATATAAATCACGAAATTGAACACGTTTTCCATTTTGAACGTGGAATTTTATATACACTAACAAAATATTGAAAATATGAAAGATAAAATAGGCTTCAATATCATTTTTGCCTTAATGGCATTCACATTAGGTTTAGCATTGATGAGAGAATTTGATTTCCAAAATTTTGTATTTAGAAAGCAAGCATTAGGTTTTCTTTACCTGATAGTATTTATAATTAGTATATATCTAACATTTAAGAAAAAAAGAAAGAAACTGAAAAATAAAACCTACCACTTACACCTTATATAAAAAACGACTAAAAGAATTAATCAAATGAATATCTGCAAAAAATGCAAAAATGAAATACAAAGCGATTATTGCCCCTATTGCGGACATCCACAAGAAATTAAAAGGATTAATAGTCGTTATATTACGTCTGAAATCGGAAGTGTATTAAATTTTCAAAAAGGGATTTTCCACACGATAAAGGAATTACTTATAAGGCCAGGACAAAATATTAGACAATTTATTTCTGAGGACAGAAGTCGACTTGTAAAGCCTATCATGTTTATATTGATTTGCTCATTGACCTATACAATATTTGAGCAGATTTTTGAATTTAAGAATGTGTATCTCGATTTCCAGGTTGAGTCTAATGATTCAGATTCAGTAATGAGACTTATATTTCAATGGATAAGTCAAAATTATGGTTATTCAAATATTTTAATGTCAGTTTTTGTAGCTATATGGATTAAAATATTCTACCGAAAATATGACTATAACTTTTATGAGGTTCTTATTTTTTTGCTTTTTGTAAGCGGAATGCAAATGCTAATGGCTACATTCTTAGGCATACTGGAGAGTTTAACAAAAATACCAATTTTAAGTTTTGGTTTTTACATTGTTTTAGCTTATGCTTTCTGGGCAACCGCTCAATTTTTTGACAAAAGAAAAATACTGAATTATCTTAAAGCTCCTATTTCCTATTTTTTAGGATCTATTACTTTTTTCCTTATAGCTTTAGTGATTGGTCTTCTAATAGATTTGATAAAATAAAAAACTACCCCCTAACAACTAAGCGTTCGTGTGGCAGGAACTGCCCAACATGAACGGTAGGTTGACGTAACCGATGACAGAATTGCTACTTTATGGGGAATGGTTTAGTTTGCGGAATTTTTAGGAAAGAAAACAAGGCAAGAAGAAGACCATTAAATGGCGCTTGCTTAAAATTATAAATTTAATTAGCTTGGTGATTTGAAGAGCAATTCTTTTAACTCGCCCACGAAAACTTAGCAAGATCGTTGTGTGTAAATATACCTCGGTGCAAAAAATAACAGATTATGACAAAAGAATGTATTGAATTGATAGCTACTTGGATTACCATAATTGGTTTACCTCTAGCAGTTATAGGAATTGTAATTGGAATTATACAGTTTAAGTTTGCGAAACGAATTGAAGAAGCTAAATTTTGGCTAGACCTAAGAGACGCATTTAAAAATCATGATGAAGTAAATATTAATTTGAGAAACGGAGGTAAATGGACCAAGAAAGACTCAAAACTAAAAAATAATGGAGCGCTAGAAGACTGGGCCCTAGTAGATGCTTATCTAGGCCAATTCGAACTGTGTAAGACAATGTTAGACAAAAAGTTAATTAACTTGAATACTTTTAGAGAACAATATGATTATCGAATACATAATATTATAAATAATGAATCAATAAAGAACAAAATCAAAAAGGAGAAAGACGATTGGAAAACTTTTATTGAGTTATGCAGAATATTAGGATATGAAGTATAAAACACCAGCACACATCCGAGTACTATCGCTAGGTCAATAGCCTAACGGAGAACCTCTCACACCACCAGATACTTCGGCAAGCTCAGCATAAACCAAGCGGGTCTCGTATACAGCGGTTCGTTAAATTATGGGGAATAAAGAGTCACGTCTAACAGGCGTAATTCGTTTGTAAATATCAAGCATCGACTGATAACCTTTTTTCTTCAAACGAGCCAAAGTAATAGTCGTTATAAGAATTGGATTATGAGCAATGCCTTATAAAATAATTTCACATTAAGGCATTCGAGAACGCTTCGCCGGAGCTCAGCCTCCCATGATTCATATAAAACATCTATTTTTACGAGCATTCATGAATTCGTCCCTCATTGCGCGAACGAGACCATGCATAGGCTTGATCAGCTTCAATCCCAAACGAATAAGGCTACGCCTTTTCTTTTTGAGCTTTTTATTCACAGATACTTATTTTCAACAGGTATTCATTATCCCACTTCGTTAGGTACCAATGATACCAAAGGCAATCGCATTTTACCCCACAAAAAAATACCGGAAGTCGCCTCCCGGTATTCATTCTAATAGCCAAAAACTAAAATTAATTGTAACTAAACTTACACTAACTTAAAATCTTATATTAATATCCAAAATTTTGTAACAATGCAGGAGCCTTCTCAATCTCTGTTGAAGGAACTGGTAAATAGTAATGTCTCACATACCATGGTCTTGTAACAACTGTACTTTCTTCGAAAGATAAACTTCCATCTTCAGCCTTTGTCCATGTTAGACCTTTAATATCAAAACCCAAGTGAGCTTCATTCATCCATCTTCTCTCATCAAAGAAATTATGTCCTTCGAAACAAAGTTCTACACGTCTTTCTCTTTTAATTGATTCCAAAAGATCTTCTCCTGTAGCCGTAATAGCTGGTTGATGTGCTCTAATAGAAACCTTACTCACATATTCTCTTGCAAGTCCTTCTGCATTTAAATGATATTCTGCTTCAGCATAATTCAAATAAATTTCAGATAAACGATACAAAATATAAGGACGTTTAGCTGATATCCCCCCAGTTACGTCAACATTTTCATCCTGAAATTTTCTGATATTATAACCTGTTTTTGATGAATGTTTAGTATTACCTTCTCCTTTAGGGGAATCTAAACCATTTGGAACACTCGCAGGATCTACAGATAAAGCATAATCAACTGCTCTGCCTCTAAACTGAGCACCTTCATAAAGAATATCTGCATAATATCTCATTTCTCTGCCTTCATTTGGATTTGCAGAATCGAAGGATGAACCATCAGTACTTGTTCCATCAGCCATATTAAATTCCAATGTGAAATTATGAGTTGGTGATGATAATCCCCATCCAAGGTAACCGTTTGGTGATTGTGACGCATCTGGTAATGTAGTCGCATCCGTACCAAAATCATAGTAAGTCGAACCAAAAGGTCTTGCAAATAAAATATCTTCATTAGCAGATAAAAATAATTCCTGATAAGCTTTTGCATCAGCAACTGAGATTAGGTCTCTCGCTCCTACTAAATCGATAACTGCTTTTGCAGCATCGGCAGCATCTTGCCATTTTGATGATTTATCATAGTCGTAAAGTGGACCATTCGGCACTGTTGCTGGATCGTGAAGTTTACTTGCAGCATACAGCAAAGTACGCGATTTAACAGCTAAGGCAGCCAATTTAGTAGCTCTACCAAACTCATCATCAGGACGAGTAAGTGGTAAAACGGCAGCAGCTTCATCTAACTCTTTCACAATAAAGGCAACACATTCTGCGTAAGAATTTCTCTCCAAATTAAAATTATCTTCAAGACCTAGAGCATGTTCCATAATTGGTACGCCACCATAGAAGCGAATCAACTTTGAATATAAATTGGCTCTTAAAAATTTCATTTCAGCTTTAAGAATATTCACCTTATCCGCATCAACCTTCATCGCTTCACTATCATCAACACGATCTAAGAACTCATTAGTTAAACGAACGTAATCCCAATATTGAATCCATTTTTCCTTGAAAGTACCAACATTACTAGGAGTCCAACCAGCACGTATTCTTAGTAAATCTTTATTATCAAAATTAAATTTAGCCTCGAAAGACGCCGTTTCAATATTAAAGTGGCGTCCCCACCAATTTTGACGATTCAAACCCCAACTTTCAGTGCTATTGTATGATGTGAAAAGTAATGTTTCCAATTGATCTGGATCGCTGTAAATTAAATCCTCAGCAAAAGCATCTGATGCTTCGGTATCCAACACATCTTCACAACCAAATGTCGCAAATAGTGCAAATACAATAAATATATATTTTAAATTTTTCATCTCTATCATTTTTATATTGAATAAAACATTCCCTAGTTAAACGGAGTATTTATTAACTGTTATTAAAAACTAAGGTTAAATCCGAAAGTATAAGACTTTAGAGATGGATATGTACTACTTCTAAAGTTATTGTAACCACTAGCTTCAGGGTCCAATCCTAAATCATAAACATCAGAGAACATTGTTACTAAATTAAATCCACGAGCAAACACCTTAAGTGTTCCAAACTTAATTTTGTCTTTAGGGAAAGTGTAACCCAATTGAACTTCTTTTAATCTCAAAAATGAAGCATCCTTCAACCAAAAATCTGCTCCCTCGAAGTTAGCGGCATCTCCACTTTGATTTCCACAATTGGCATCATCCTGTGCAAATGCTCTTGGATATTTAGAATTAGAATTTTCAGTAGTCCATCTATCATTAAACACATAGTCTGGTTTCGCACCATGCTGATCAAAGAACACTAACATTTTAGCTTTAGCTTGACCTTGGAATAAAAAGCTTGCATCAAAGTTCTTGTAGCTTACGCCACCATGAACACCATATTGAATTTCAGGAACATTAGAGTCATAAGTACGAACTCTATCACCCGAACTAATTTTACCATCACCATTTGTATCTAAATAAATTGGATCACCTGCAACTGAGTTTGCTTTCTTTACTGCAGTTGCGTCAACTTGTGCTTGATCACGAAAGATACCTGCAGTTTTATAAACTACATATGAGTCCATAGAATGTCCTTCTTGCTTCATATAATCAGTAACATCAGCTGCCTCATCCATATATACAATCTCATTTTTAGCCTGAGTAAAGTTGAACCCAAAATTATAATCAACCTCTCCGATCTTATCTTTCCAGTTCAATTCAAATTCCCAACCGAAATTATCTACTTTACCTAAATTTTCCTGTGGTAAAGTTAAACCAGCAACATCAGGAATTGAAGCACTTCGTGTAACTAGAATATCTTCTCTTTTTTGATAAAAGTAGTTGACATCACCTGATAGTTTATAATCAAATAAGCTAAAACTCAAACCAATATTTTTCATATCCGCTTTTTCCCATGTAATATCAGGGTTTGGAACATTACTACTGTTGTAAGAGTTATACTGTGTTCCAGATGTTCCAAAAATATAGGAATTTGGACGAGCCCAACCTGTTCCACCATATTCGTATTTTGTCAAGTATTGAAATCCTGTAATACGATCATTACCCATTTGAGCCCATGAACTTCTTACTCTCAAAGAATTCAACCATGAGATATCATCCATAAACGATTCCTTATCTATTGCCCAAGAAACAGCAACTCCTGGGAATGTACCAAATTTCTTATCTCCAAAATTACTTGAACCATCTCGACGTATCGTAAAGTCAACAAAGTATTTTTTCTGATAATCGTAAGAAAAAGATCCAAAATAATTTACTCTTCCCCATTCATAAGAGGTACCTGTAGATTGCATTCCTTCATCACTACCTGCAAATAATTCAGCATGATCATCACTTGGAAAACCCTTTTTCTGTGCAGAGAATGAACGTTGTTGCGATGAAAAATATTCATAACCTGCAAAAGCACTAATATTATGATCTTCACCAAAAGTTTTCTTATAATGTATTGTTGAATTCAACATCAACTCATCATATTTCCAAAAACTTTCAGTTAAAATTCTATCATTACCATCTTGTGTAAAACCAGCTGTTTCAGTGTACTCATCTGATCCTTCCTGAGCCTGATAAACAGACCAAGGCGTATACCAAGTTTTTATATCATTACTCTGTTTTCTGTATCCTGCAAAACCTTTAATTCTTAAACCTGGAGTTAATTTATCTAATTTCCAGTCGTAAGATATTTTACCACGTAAATCATTATCTAACTGCTTAACAAAGCCAGACTCACTGCTTGACATGACATAAGGATTGGCTCCATTCTCACCACCCCAACCTGGAAGGCCATTAGAATAAACCCCAACTTCAGTTGGTTCATTATTATAAATTGACTTATAAATATAACTACTACCTACACCTGGCTCTTTTCGATTACCAAATTGTCCAGATAAATCAAGACCTAAAGTGAAAGTTTCATGCAGTTTCATATCAATATTTGAACGAACCTGATATTGCTTAAATTTCAAATCTCCCGACTCAAACATTCCTTTTTGATCCATATAATCACCACTAACAAAGTAATTAACCTTGTCACTACCTCCTGAAATTGAAAGAGAGGTTCTTGTTTCTGGTGCAGAATCTGCAAAAGTTAAATCAGACCAATCTGTACTTGGATAGTTAGGATCATCACCAGCGGCATACTTGGCAATTTCTTCTTGAGAATAAGGAAGTTTAGTTCCTGCTGTTGCGGCTATTTCGTTGTTATATATTGCATATTGCTCCGAAGACATTAAATCTGGACTCGCAGAAAAAGAAGAAAAGTTAATAGAACTAGATAAATTAATTTTTGCTTTACCTGCTTTACCTCTTTTTGTTGTAATCAAAATTACACCATTAGCAGCACGTGCACCATAAATAGCAGCAGCACCATCTTTTAATACATTTAACGACTCAATATCTTGAGGAGCCAAATTAGAAAAGGTAGATGCAGTAACACCATCAATTAAGATTAAAGGTGAATTATTCCCTAAAGTTGATTTACCTCTAATTAAAAGAGTCATATCATTATCTCCAGGGTAACCTCCTCTATCGGATACAATTAAACCAGTAACTTTACCTGCTAACGATTTCGCTAAATCCTTATTAGATGTTTTAGAAAGCTCTTCTGCTTTAATTGTGCTAATAGAACCTGTAACTTCACCTTTTTTTCTGGTTGTATAACCAATTGCTACAACCTCATTCAAACCAATTGTATTTTCTTCCAATACAACATTTAAAGATGTTTGATTGGCAAATACAATTTCTTGCGTTTTCATACCAATAAAAGACACAACTATTATATCTCCTTCGGAAACACCCGAGATAGTAAATAATCCATCAAAGTCGGTAATTGTTCCATTAGTAGTTCCTTTAATAAAAACACTAACACCAGGCACAGACAATCCTGAACCATCGGTAATTGTTCCAGTAACATCTTTTTGTACTGTTGCATCAGAAATATTTTCGATCTCATCATCAGCCAAATTGGTTGATAAATCTGCATTTAGTGAATTAGAATTTACAGCCATAACTTGCATTGCACTAAGCAAAAAGCTAAAAATTGTAAATGCTGACATCCTAAAAATTTTCTTTAAATTTTTCGGTTTTTTCATTTGTTTTTCATCTTGAGGTAAATAAAAAAGATTAGTTGATTCTTAATTCAGTTTTAAACCCAGATAGTTCAAAAACCTATCTAAGTCTGTTTTCATTTTAAAGTTTATATCGATTGCATAACGAATACGAATTAAAAAAAAATTACCACTACACCCTTCCAAAATTAAATTCATCTCACACACGATTCCAGCAAGAATATTTAAAATTAGCTTGAGTCAATACATCGCAGATCAATACACCATTTTAACATGTGGCTTTCGAATCTCTCAAACAATATAAATGAGCATTCTGTTTATAAAACTATTTCCACAAAGGGGTAAAATCATACTAACAATAAAATAAAGACACACAGAGTATGAACTCATATACACCTAGCCTTTAATTTATTATTGTAAATTTATGGGTAATACAGAAGTTAAGATTGGTTAAATTTACCCTGTTTTTGCATTATTTTACCCCGCTTTTTATTTGAGGGTAAATGAGGGTAAGTGAGAGGTAAATAAGAGTTGAATGAAGGGAATTTTACTTATATCGTATTTCGATAATTATTAGGAGTGCTGCCCATTATCTCTTTAAACTGTCGGTTAAAATTAGTTATTGAATTGTAACCAACCATGTAGCATATTTCAGAAATAGGTATATCTTCTTGTACTAGAAGACGAGAAGCATTACGAACACGTATTTCATTAAGAATTTGCGTGAACGATTTATTAGTCATCTTCTTAAAGAATCGACAAAAAGAATTCGTAGTCATACAAGCAATATCGGCTACATCATTCAAATTAATGTCTCTAGCATAGTTATCAGAAACAAATTTAATAACCGAATCCAAACGATCAGAACTATCAGTGGTATACTGACGCATATCCGAAGATGATAATATTGTTTTATCATCAGTAGCAGATAAACGACACAATATATCCAATAGTTTAATTAATTGTTGAGCTGGTGATAAGTCTATAATGTCAATAAGTTCATTATTGAGAGCTTGGCTAACCTTTCCGCCAAAACTAACGCCATATTTAGACTGTTCAAACAGATTATTTATGTCAGCAAATTCCGCCAAATTAAAAGCTCCCTCTCCAATAAAATCTTTCGAAAATTTGATAACAATAGTTTTAACTTTATTGGTATCATCCTCTCCATAATAAGAAGCATCATTTCTCCAAAGATGTGGTAAATAAGGACTCACTAAAACTAAATCGCCAGGGTGAAACTGAGAAACACTATCCCCAACAAATCGGATTCCATTACTTTTTGATATATATAACAATTCATATTGGTCATGATAATGCCAAGATGAATCCAAACATGGAATATCTTTTTTGGTAATGTTTATTCGTCCATTTAAGGAGTTGTCTGTATTTTTTAATATCAGCTTCATAAAATCAACAATCTCTGAATTAGACACATATTAGCCGTGACTATAACAAACACTATTTTAATTAGTATTCATTAGCACAATATAGCTAAATTCCATTTAAAAAATAAGAATTTAGTCTTGTCTGTGTTCAAAATTACATAAAAACAAAACAGTCCATTGGCTTAGTAAAACCAATGAACTGCTAAAAATTGAAATGAAATATCAATAATATTACTCTTTTATTTCAGTAAATTCAACAGGAGCTCCATTATGAACAATAAATGCTACAAGTACCCCTTCAGCCGGAGAATAAATATCGACCAAAATCTCTTTACCTTCCAATGCCTCCTCTATATTATCAACCAAATAAGCTACATGTGCAACATTCTGAAACATGGCTGGCATTGGACTATCGGCATCACATTTTATCCATTCAATACCAAATTCATCTTTAGTAAAATCTGTATAATGAATCTTTCCTGGCTCGTAAAAACCATCCCAATTTTTCTCTTCTGTTGTTGGTATTCCTATGTGACTAAATTTATAATTCATTTGAATATTTTTAAAGGTTAAAACGTTATTTAAATCAATAATTAATCCAATGGCTCAATAAGAAACTCAAAACCATATTTACCCGATTCTAGAATATATTTTGGCAAAGTATTCGACAATGTTCCACCTACTCCTGCTTGTACACAATCGATGTTAAGTGTATAAAATCCTTGTTTCTTTAAATCGTATGGATGATTTGACTTTTCAATATTATCTGCAGAATAAGGCCAAACTGAAAATCCAAACATTGGTTTTCCAGAGATCATAATTCCAGATTTTTCATTCTTACTCATCAACTTCAACCAACGTGTATCTGTTCTATTACCATTACCTTGAGTCTTAGCATAATTTGTAAATAGGTCATCGGTTTTAATACGATATTCATCTACTTCGCAAGCTGTTTTTCTATCACAATAATTTTCCCATGGACCATTTCCATAATACGATGTATTTAAATAGTTTGAAGAAACTCCCATTGTAGCACCAAATTGTACCAAACGAGGAAGTGATTCATCAGCGTTTAAATCCATTTTTACGAGAATTTTTCCATCATTAAAAATGGTATAGATCGTTGCAAGTTCTATTTTATCTTCAAGATTTTGCTTTACTGCAACGCTTACAAATTTATTGTTGTCAGCGTTTACAGTTACTTGACTGGTTTCAAATTTTGATTCCAGATTACGCCAAACCTTTTCAGATTTTTTAAAATTCTTACTGCTAGCTCCCCTTACATCGTTATCAACAGATGGACGCCAGAAATTTGCATGTAAAGGAGATTTTAACTGTTCTTCTCCTTTGACTAGATAAGAGCTTAGCTCGCCATTATTCTTTGATATACTTGTTGAGAAACCTTTACTCTTAATTACAATTTCTGCATCTGTTTCTGTAACTGAAATTTTTTCTTTTGAAGAAGAAACGTAAGTAGGTAATTCTGCTCTAGCTTTCAAAGCAATTTGATCACTAGCTAGTTCATATCCTTTTTTGCACCACAAACGATCACTTTTTTCATGTAAACTTAATCGCAACCAATAGTCAGAATTCGATTTAAAATTCACCGCTTTAAAAGGAACTTTTACCACAGAACTAGCATAAGCATCAATATCTTGCTCTGGAAGAATTCCTGATTGTAAATTTTTACCATTTTCAGACAAAGTCCAACGAATTTCATATTGATTTAGATTTGTAAAGTTAAATCTATTGATAATTCGAACCTGCCCATTTTTAACATCAGCATCTTCAAAAACGACAGGCTGAAACACATGTTTACATTCCCAAGCATGAGGATGTGGCGTACGATCTGAAGCAAACACACCATTTAAACAAAAGTTTTTGTCATTTGGAATATCTCCAAAATCGCCACCATAAGCATAAAATTTCTCGCCATTTTCAGTTGTCTTCTCAAGTCCTTGATCAATCATATCCCAAATAAATCCACCTATAAGATTGGGTCTGTTTCGTATTTCCTTCCAATAGTCAGTTAAACCTCCAATAGAATTTCCCATTGCGTGCATATACTCACACATAATTATTGGTCGATCGATATGTCCACTTTTTGCCATGCCTACCAATTGACTTAGCTCTGGATACATTCTACTTAATACATCAACATATTTAGGATCGTCAGGATTTGCATAAACTGGTTTTTTCGATAATTTAAAAGCAATTCCTTCAATGTAATCAGGATCTGTAGGATCGCCTTGTGCTCCTTCATAATGAATAAATCTAGATGGATCGTAATCTTTTACCCAGCCTGCAGCTGCTGCAAATGCAGGACCCGTTCCAGCTTCGTTACCAAGCGACCATGAAATAATACATGGTTCATTTTTATCACGTTCCACCATTCGAATACATCGGCTTAAAATAGCTGCTGGCCAAGTTGGGCTTTGAGGAATAAAACTTCCCAAATGATGACATTCGATATTTGCTTCACCCATTACATACAAACCATACTCATTACAAAGTTCTAAGAAATACGGGTCGTTTGGATAATGTGAAGTACGAACAGAATTAAAATTAAATTGCTTAAGTAATTGAACATCCTTACGCATTTCTTCTCTTGTTAGAGCTTTTCCATGCACAGGACTATGATCGTGACGATTCACTCCTATGATCTCAACAGACTTTCCGTTGATAAGAAGTTCATTATTCTTGCTAAATTCTACCTTACGAAAACCAACGCTTTGGCTACGAGCCTCAACAAGTTCTCCTTTAGGGTTTAGAACACTAAAAACCAACTTGTATAAATAAGGCGTTTCAGCCGTCCATTTTTGAGGACATCGAATATTGGCCTCCATCATTGCCCATTTGGTAATATCTCTTTGTGGCCATCTTTCATTATATATTTCCTTAACCGAAACAGATAAAGATTCGTTTAAAACAGCATTTTTATCTGCATCGTAAAGTTGAGCTGTAATTTTCCAGCCTTCCAAATTCGATTCATTCTCTTTTACCCAAACACGCGGACGAATTTCCAATTTAGCATCCTGAAGATTTGCATCAAATTTTGTTCTAACGAAAAAGTCATTCAATGCAATTTTAGGCTGAGCCATAAGAAATACTTCACGATGAATACCACTTAAACGCCACATATCCTGATCTTCTAGATAACTTCCATCACTCCATCGGAACACCTGAACTGCGACTCTGTTATTGCCACTTTTTACATACTCAGTAATATCAAATTCGGCAGCCAAACGACTTCCTTGACTATAGCCTACTTTTTTGCCATTTACCCATAAGTAAAAAGCAGAAGAAACACCTCCAAAATGAAGAATGATTGATTCATTATTCCACTCTTCGGGCACTTCAAAATCGCGAAAATAACTACCAACAGGATTGTCTCTATAAATTTTTGGTGGACGTGGAGGTTGTGGACCTCTCCAATTAGATTTTAAAGCGGGATCAAGAATATTTGGTGTAAATGGATAAACAATATTTGAATATATTGGTTGCCCAAACCCCTGTAGTTCCCAATTGGAAGGCACTTCAATATCATTCCAATCTTTTCCTACAAAATCTTTTTCCATAAAATCAGTAGGACGATCTTCCGACTTGCCCACATAATTAAATTTCCAAATTCCATTTAATGATTTTATTCTCGACTTATCTCTATTTCCACTTAATGCATCCTTTACATTTGTGTACGAATAAGATGGCACACGCGCATTCATTTTATTTTGTTCAAACATGATCTCATTCTCCCAGTCATTTTGGGCAATGGATATATTCGAACA
The DNA here is from genome assembly GCF_009669305.1 of Ancylomarina sp. 16SWW S1-10-2. Lineage (GTDB taxonomy): Bacteria > Bacteroidota > Bacteroidia > Bacteroidales > Marinifilaceae > Ancylomarina. Next base: position 12,473 of record NZ_SADB01000003.1, on the reverse strand, counting down.
AGCAAATATAATTAGTCCGAGAATTGAAAGTGTCTTCTTCATTTTATTTTTTTTAGTCTGATTTAAGGCTAGTCAAGTTTAAATGTTTCATCGAATCGAGGCATACTATCCCGTTTCCATTCGATACCTGTTTGTTCATTGTGCCACCATCGAGGTTGTCTATGAGTTTGGCTCCATTTTTCAGTTTCGGCAACCATATCCTTCAACAATTCTGGATACTTAGCACTTAAATCATGTTGTTCATTAATATCTTTGTCCAAATTAATCAATTTCCATGATTCTTTATTAATTCTTAAAACCTTCATTGAATCACGACGAGCTCCTACATCAGTATACCCTGTTCTATGTCGCAAACAATAAATCATCTGGTTTTGATGTGAATCTTTCCCCGAAATAAAATCACTCCAGATATTCTTTCCATCCAATATTTTCCCTTCAGGAATCTTAGCCTCAGCTAATCCTGTAAATGTTGGATAAAAATCAAGTGCTGATATGGGGTAATCAAAACGACTTCCTGCAGGAACATGATTGGGCCAATGGAAAAACATTGGAACCCTATATCCACCTTCACAAGCGCTACCTTTACCTTCACGTAAAGGATAATTCGTTGCACCTTTGCTTAATTTACCGCCATTATCGCTAAGAAATACAATTAGAGTATTATCGAACTGTCCAGTTTCTTTTAAGGTTTTAACCACTTTTTCGACACCACGATCAACAGCATGAACCATAGCCGCATAAGTTCTTCGATGTTCATCTTTAATATTTGCAAACAAATCTAGATCTTCCTGTTTGGCCTGAAGAGGAGAATGTGGTGCATTATAAGCTAAATAAAGAAAAAATGGCTCCTCTTTTTTCGATGCAGCATCTACAAACTTAACAGCTTCACGCGTAAAGGCATCTGTTATATATTCCTTTTCTTTTACTGGTTGTCCATTATGCTCCAAAGGTAGAAGGTACTCAAAAATCACTTTTTGTCCTGCTTTCTTTTGTTTTTCATATTTAGCACGATACTGCTTGGGAAAATACTCATGACCACCACCTAAAAATCCAAAAAACTCATCAAAACCACGTACATTAGGGTGATATTTTGGCACAGCACCTAAATGCCATTTTCCAATTGCTCCCGTATAATATCCTGATTCCTGTAATGTTTTACTAATGAAAGTTTCTTCGAGAGGAATACCTTTCCCTATTGTTTCGCTATTAGGAGGTAAATTAAATTGTGCTCCCATTGGGTGTGGATATCGTCCGGTCATTAAACTAGCACGACTTGGTCCACAAAAAGGATGAGTTACATATGCCGATGAAAAAATAGTTCCTTCCTCAGCTAACTTATCTAAAGCTGGTGTCGTAATATCTGTAGCACCATTAAAGCCAACATCTGAATAGCCCAAATCATCACACAAAACAAGCAAAATATTTGGACGGGAATCTTGTGTTTTCTTATCTGCACCAGTACAAGCTACTAAAATAATAAAAAGACCGAAACAGGCCAATTTAACCTTATGTGATAATAAAATTAGATTTTTCATTTTGTTATTTTTTTTGTCTAATACTGATATGTTTGTGTTCTACAAGAAATACTGATTCTTACTTTAATCCGTAATGAAAATCTCAGAATATGATCTAATCGACTTAATCTCTCTTTTATCAACGCCAACGTTTTCGAATAAAAGCAAAATAAAACTTCCTATCATGGAATATAGGAAACAGATCTTATTTTCTAAAATCAAATTCTTCTAATCTTAAGTCTTTAATAAGAAAATCAGCAGTTAAACGATAATATATTATTCAGTTATCGAATAACCATTGGTTAAACGATAACTGAATAATATATTTTAACCTTACTATCTTTTAAAATTACACCTTTTATCGAACAACTCTTCCTGAACCTGAGCCACCCATTAAGGATTCAACTTCTGATCTAGAAGAATAATTAAAATCACCATTAATTGAATGACACAAGCAAGATGCGGCAACTGCAAATCGAATTGCTTTTGCAGGATTAGCTAGCTCTGGCGTATTTAAAGCATATACCAAAGATGCTCCAAATGAATCTCCACCACCAACTCTATCGATAATAGACTTAATTTCATATGGTGTATATTTACCATCAGTTAAGGGAGCGAAATGAGATTCTTGAGTAGCTGCATCGTACAACATAGCTCCCCAATTATTGTGTGTAGCAGAAATACTTTCACGTAAAGTAATTGCAACTTTTTTCACATTAGGAAATTGTCTAACAATCTCTTTTGCTACATCAGTATACTTTTCTACATCAAGTTTTCCACCTTCTATATCCGTATTTCCTGCTGAGATTCCTAAAACATCATGAGCATCTTCTTCGTTTGCGATCACTACATCAACAAAAGGAAGTATGGCACGCATTGTTTTTTGAGCAAGATCAGAAGCAGATGTTCCAGATTGCCATTGCCAAAGTTTTTTTCTGAAGTTCAAATCACAAGAAACAGACAAGCCTTTTTCCTTTGCAGTTCGAACAGCAATTTCGGTAGCATTAGCCGATATTTCTGATAAAGCAGGCGTAATTCCAGTTGTATGTAACCATTGCGCATCTGCAAATAGATTACGCCAATCGTACTCCTCACCATGAGTAAGTGATATTGCAGAATAATCTCTATCATACATGACTCGACTTGGTCTTTGATTAGCTCCACGCTCAACAAAATACAAACCAAATCGACCTTGTTTCACTTTTTTAATTCCAGTAACATCAACATCGATTCCTTTAAGAACTGATAAACATGCCTCTGTCATTTCATTATCAGGAAGTGCAGTTACAAACTTTACTTTTCCTCCCAACATAGCAATTGATGCAGCAACATTAGCTTCTGCTCCAGCAAAAGTCATATCAAGCTTACCTGGCATACTTTGTTGAAAACGTTGAAAATTTTCTGGGCAAATACGCCCCATTATCTCTCCGAATGTTATTATTGTTTTCATTATTTTGATATTTGACTCATACTTAAGGGTTTCATTCAGAAACCAACATAGCCTGAATTATTTTATGTTATTTTCTAATCTTGGTAATCAATTCTCTTATTTCTAGAGCATTTGCTGTAATCGTATCCCAATCTTCTGCTTGAATAAGAGACTGTTTAGCTACCCAAGAACCACCAATTGCAGTAATTAAAGAAGACTCCAAGTATGAAGGTGCATTTTCGATATTACATCCTCCTAGTGGAATAAATTTTAAACCTAAATATTTATAGGGAGCAACCATATTAGTTAAGTGTTTCATTCCTCCCGAAGTTTCAGCAGGAAAATACTTAAGCACTCTACAGCCTTGTTCAATAGCAACTTCAATATCCGAAGGTGTCATTACTCCAGGAGCAAATGATAAGCCTTGCTTATAAGCTTCGGCAATAATTTTGGTGTTACAACCAGGAGAAACAGCAAAATCGGCTCCAAGATCAGCAACAGCTTTCACCTGATCAACAGTTAGAACAGTCCCAAAACCTAAACTCATTTCAGGAACTTCCTTTTTTATAAGGCGGGCTGCATCCATTGCAACTGGTGTACGAAGTGTCAATTCTATTGCATTAACGCCTCCTTTAAGAAGAGCCTGAGCAACAGGAACTGCATGTTTTAACTCGTCTATAACCAATACAGCGATTATACCGCTTTTGTCTATTTTTGTAATTATTTCTGGCGCCATAGCGCGTTGTGCAATAGGTTGCATATTATATATTTAAAAATTGATTCCAAGAAACTTACAATGCTGTTGTTATTCTTTTTTTCACTAAATAGTCATTCAAAGCAAGATAAGAACAGTCATGACCAATACCGCTTTCCTTAATTCCTCCGTGAGGCAAGTAAATCGCATATTTCACACCATTAATTTGAACTTCACCAAAATCAAGTTCCTCGCCAAACATTCTAAGATCTTTTTCATTCTTAGAGAATACATAAGAAACCAATCCATACACAGTATCATTTCCAAGCTCAATCGCCTCCTTGTTTGTAGAGAATTTCATGATAGCAGCAACAGGACCAAAAATCTCTTCTTTAAAACAACGCATCTCAGTTGTAAGACCAGTTATAATTGTTGGTTCCATAAAATTTCCTACCGATTTTCCTGCAGGAATTCCACCACCTAGTTCAAGAGTTGCGCCACTGGCTACATCATCTTTAACCATCTTAATAATTCTCTCTCTATCCTTTAAGGTAACTAAAGGTCCCATGTCTGGTTTTTCATCAATACCAAAACCAACTTTTATCTTCTTTGCCTTAGCAATGAACATTTCAAGAAATGCATCGTAAACATTTTCATGAATCAGAAAACGATTCGGCGAAACACAAATCTGACCACAATTGCCATATTTAAGAGCAATACCAATATTAGTTGCAGTCTCAAGATCGGCATCTTCGCAAACTATAAAAGGAGCATTTCCACCCAATTCCATACTAACATGCTTTACTGATGTTGCAGAATCAGCCATAACTTGACGACCAGACTGAGAAGAACCAATCATCGTTAAGACCTTCGGAATTTTACTCGTAGTCATTGTGTAAGCCACTTCTGAAACAGGACCACTAATGAAATTTATCACTCCAGCAGGAAAATTCATATTGTAAAGAATCTCACCCAAAACGTAAGATGATAAAGAAGCTAAGCCAGAAGGCTTTATAATAATAGAACAACCTGCAGCTAAGGCAGGACCAATTTTATATCCAACATTTAAAAGAGGAAAATTCCAAGCCAAATAAGCAACAGCTACACCTGCTGGTTGATTAACGATCTTATGTCGATGCGTATTCTCAATATCAGGAATAATTTCGTCGTGCATATTTCGCATAGCACCTGGATAAAACTCCAAAGCATTTACAATCGACTCAATATCTTCCCAAGCCGCATCGTATGATTTTCCCATCTCCATCACAACTGCCTTACGTAAAAGGTCGTCATTCTTTAAAACCTCTTCACGTAATTTCATCATCCAAACAGTACGCTCCTTTAGCGAGAGCTTAGACCAATATTTAAAGCCCTTTTGAGCTTCTTCCAATGCCAATTCGGCATCTTCTTTTCCAGCCCAAGCTATAGTTCCAACAACTTCTTCGGTTGCAGGACAAATAACATCTTTTTTGGCTCCGGAAATTGAGTCACGAAGCTCACCACCTATGTATAATTTTTTATATCCAAAGTTCATATCTAAGCTTTTAAAACAGTTTGATCTAACGCATATTTATATACCGCATCTTCATTCAACTCAAAACCTAATCCAGGTTTATCACTTATTTTAATCTTACCATCCTTCATTACCATGTCGGTACTAGTAAGTTCTTCTCTTAAAGCATTCTCTGTTCTGTCGTATTCCAACAAACAATTTGGCGTTTTAAGTCGCCCTGGCATAACATCCAAATTACTTACAAAATGTAAAGCTGCCGATATGGCAATACCAGTTCCCCATGTATGAGGAATAAGTTCTACACCATAAACAGATGCTAACACAGCAATTCGTTTAGCCTCGGTTAATCCACCTGAAGCACAAATATCTGGTTGTACAATATCAACACAGTTTGCTTTCAATAAGGTTTGAAACCCAAAACGTAGATATTCGCACTCGCCACCTGAAATTGGAATCGTAGTTTTTGATCTCAATTCAGCATATTGCTCATAATTTTCTGGAGATATTGGCTCTTCGAACCAAGCTATATCATATTTCTCTACAGCATTTGATAACTGAATTGCCTCTCTCAAATTATAAGCATGATTAGAGTCTATTGCTAACTTAATATTCGGACCAATGGCTTCACGCACTTTTTTCACATACTCAACATCCTGTTTTATACCCAAACCAACTTTCATCTTCATGACTTCAAAACCCATGTCGACATATTGCTTGGCCTCATTAACAAGTTTAGCTTCTAAATCATTACAATGATTGTAGTACATACCTGTTGCATATGGAGTGATAAAATCACGTTTTTTTCCACCAAGTAGTAAGTGAACAGGTAAATCCATTATCTTACCTTTCAAATCCCACAAAGCCACATCAATTGCACTTATTGAAGCAACAAGAACGCCTCTTCTGGCATAATCTAATGTGCGACGATACATTGTACTCCATATTGTTTCAGTCTCCAAAGGATTCTGACCTATTAAAAACGGAGTTAAGAGTTCTATTCCAGCCTTAATAACCGTGGCAGGACCATAACCTTCACCCCAACCAACATGACCTGTATCACTTGTAACTTTTACGATACAAATACGTCTTTCAGAATATTCCCACTGAGAAAAGTAAAAGCTTTCATCCAATTTATCAGATAAAACGAAACTTTCTATTGACTTTATTTTCATAGCCTAATTTTTTATCAATAAATAACAATTGAATTCTTTATACAACACCGTTGGAATAGCCTAAAACAACCGTAGCTAATATTAAAACTAGCAAACCAACAAGTAAGTAGGCAAAAGGTTTTTTTGCCCCAGTCCATTCTTTATTAAGATACGCCCAAACATTACTTACGATGAGTGAAACTCCAAGTAAGATTGGCCAACCTATTACAGGACCCATATCTCCCATTAATGTTGCACCTTGCCCATACACACCTAGAGCCCCAAACCATAATAAACCAGCAACAATAGACCAAGCATAAGCTTTCCCAGAATTTGGAACAGAGAAAGAACTCCATGTTTTATTTTTAAAGAGCAGTACAATTGCATATCCAGCATTCATAATGTAAGCTCCAAGAAGAACCACAACCCAAACAGCCAAACTACTATTTCTAGCAATTGCCCCCGAAGCCTCAGCGACTTGACCAACTGGTTGAGCATTTACAAAACCGACATTAAGGAAAGCAGATAAAACTCCACTAATAACAGCAATAATTAACCCCAACTTAAGGTTAACAGCTCCACCGTTTTCCTTTTGAATTAATTTATCACGCTTAATTCCGGCAATTGCAGTAATAGCAACTCCAATAAGTATAATAACGACACCTGCAATAACATAAGGGAATGCAGGTAAATTAACCGCTCCTTCTAATTGGAAGAATGGAATTAAACTACCAACTGCTGAGCAAACGCCCATTACAATTCCATAAGTAAGTGAAATACCAATATAAGGAATACTTTTTCCAAACATAATGCCTCCAATTCCCCACAAGAAACCAAACAACATTCCAATCCAAATTGCTTCAGAAGGAGCACTAGCAATAACTCCAAATAAATCTGGCACCACCATTAGAGCCCATACAATTGGAACTATTAACATTGCTACAGTAGCATGAACAAGCCACCAAGCTTCCCATTTTAAAGGAGCCATAAATTTCATGCCTAAACCAAATGATCCCTGAAAGACACTGGCTAATAACACTAATGCGAAAGGTATAAATACAAATTCCATAATATCTTCTTTTTATTTAATAACAAAGTAAGAGAAATATAGCTCACTTGTATTCTTTAAATTTACCATCTGATTACATTATATTACCCCCTTTTAAATTTCTAGAGATTCTTTAGTGATCAACCATATCAAAATAGTCGAGCATAACATCTACAAAGAATGAGTCTATAATAAATGCTCAAAAGACCCAGCTATAGATTGTAAAATTATAGGACAAAACATATTTAAATTCCAAACGCAACTTCCATTACTAACACTTTACTACCATCTAGGTGTATTAGATAACAAACACAACTAAAGACCTTTATAACGAATAAATAGAAAGTAGGAAGTATCTATTTAAACAATATAAAATACAGTAATGATACAAATATAGATTATACTGATCCTAAAATATTAAAGACAATATCGATTATCAGAAAAGCACATACGAGAACTTTTCTCATTAGTAATTAAAAAATAGATATATTTTTCCTTCCTTTGTAAACACATCAGAACCTATTTATTGTATGCAATGGAAAACAAAATGAAGGAAACCAAAACTGTCTCATCAATAGAAAAATTTATACTACACCTTCACCCGTATAAAATAGATTCCAGAGCTACTAAATTTAATCGAACCTTCGGTTTAGGAGGCGTTTGTGCATTACTTTTTATAATTCTATCAATTACCGGATTACTACTTCGGTTTTCATATATTCCTACCGTTGAACATGCTTACGATTCCATATTAGGCTTAAAAAACAATACTATTTTTGGTCAATTTATTCGAAATTTACATCATTTATCGGGTAAACTTATGGTTGTCGTATCCTTCCTTCATTTATTAAGAGTTTACTTCTCGCAGTCCATTTTTCATAAAAGAAGTGAAAATTGGATTTATGGATTACTAATGATGTTTTTGGTGATAGCCTCGAGTTTTACGGGTTACCTTTTGCCTTGGGATCAACTTGCCTATTGGGCAGTTACCGTTATTACCCAAATTTTTGAATATATTCCATTTATTGGACATTCACTTGCATATGCCATTCGTGGAAGCGAAACGGTTGATGGCAATACCTTACTCAACTTTTATACTTTACATACAGGAATTATCCCCTTATTATTTATTGTTTTAATGGTTATGCACTTTTGGCTAGTTCGTAAAGCTGGTGGTATAGCCTTACCTAAAAAAGAAGAACAAGATTTCGTAGATATAGTTCCAAATTTGGTTTCAAAAGAAATTATGGTTGCATGTATTGTAATAGCTGGCTTATTTTTAACCGCAGCATTCTATGATGCTCCATTACTAGACCAAGCAAATCCTCTTAAGAGTCCAAATCCAAGTAAAGCTCCTTGGTACTTCCTAGGAGCTCAAGAATTATTACTACATCTTCACCCATTCTTTGGTGCCGTAGTTATTCCATTTGCAACAGGTATTTTCTTCTTGGGTCTTCCTTTTTATAAATACGACAAGATAAACATTGGTGTTTGGTTCAACTCTCCATTGGGTAAAAAAATGACCATTCAATCGAGTCTTATTGCTTTTGTATTTACCTTTATATTGATTTATTTATTTGAGCACTTTCTTCATTTTGATTTATGGCTGGCAAGCTGGCCAAGTGTCATTTCAACAGGACTTATCCCCTTTCTATTTTATATCGTACCTGTTGCCATTTATCTTTTATTTTGGAATAAAAAACACAAAGCCAACCGAACAGAATTAATCATGGCTTGCACAAGCATCATACTATCATCCTATATATGTATGTTACTCATCTCGTTATTATTTAGAGGAGAAGGCATGTTAATGATTTTTTAAAATATTGAACTACGATAGCATAATGAAATTGAACAGACGAAAATTCATAAAAAGGGCACTCATTACAGTAGCATCTGTGGAAGCTTTTTTCTTACTAAAAGGAAGTGTAAACAAAATAAATACCTCGTCGGGTACTGCTGAGTTATTTAATGCTGGTAAAGCTACAGCCTTCGAAAACAATAAATTGTATCCATTTTTAACGGGTCAGTTCTTTCTAAAACGTTTCGAAGATGGTGGATTTTTAGCCATGTCTATTAAATGCACCCATTTGGGATGTATCGTCAATACAAATTCTAAAACAGGAGGCTTCAACTGTCCTTGCCATGCATCACAATTCGATAAATATGGAGAAGTCGTATCGGCACCAGCAACACGCCCATTAGATTACTTTCCAATTACAATCGAAAAAGGAGAGTTGCTTATTGACACAAAAAAACCAATAAAAAGATCATCATTCGATAAATCGCAGTTAACCTACGCATAAAATGGAGAATCGTAAAAAAACAGAGCGAATCAGCTTACTTGCTTCTTTAGTAGCCATACTAGCGATTCCCTTGTATTTGTTGATAAATACTTATGGTAGCAGTAAAGAAATATCTGCAGAAGCACAATACGTAGGCAAAGAAACCTGCATTGAGTGCCATTTAAATGAATACAATGATTGGGTAGGATCTGATCATGATAAAGCGATGGCTCATGCCAATGATTCTACTGTTTTGGGCAACTTTAATAATCAATCGCTTGAATACAATGGGATGGTGCATAAAATGTACAAAAGAGATGATCGCTTTTATGTACTAACTGATGGAGAATCAGGAAAAATGGAAGAATTTGAAATTAAATATGTATTTGGATATTATCCTTTACAACAATATTTGGTTGAATTCGACAAAGGCAGATTACAAACCCTTCCTCTTACATGGAATTCGAAAGACAGTGTTTGGTATCATATGGCAAGTAAAGTTTATAAAGATGAAATTATAGAACACGATAACTGGTTACATTGGACAAATCAGGCCCAAAACTGGAATGGTATGTGTGCTGATTGTCACTCAACCAATTTGGTTAAAGGATACGATTCCAAAACCGATTCTTATCATACAACATGGAGCGAAATTAATGTAAGCTGTGAAGCATGTCACGGACCAGCCTCTAAACACTTGGAATGGGCTGCTAAAGCTGATTATGCTAGAGATGAACACAATAATTCGGGACTAGTCGTAAAAACAAGTGGCATTGACAATAAAGAGTATGTTGATTTATGTGTACGCTGTCATGCCCGAAGAGGTTCCATCTCCGATTTTAAACACAGTGCTGATATTTATAATCATACTATTCCGAATTTACCCAACGGCGAAAATTACCATATCGATGGTCAAATATTAGATGAAGATTACGTTTACGGCTCATTTACACAAAGTAAGATGTATATGAGAGATGTAAAATGTAACGACTGCCATAACGTACACAGTACAAAACGATTATTTGAGGACAACCGATTATGTACTCAATGTCACCGAGCAGATGATTACGATACCAAGGAGCATCATTTTCATAAACTAAAAGGAGAAGAGGGAGAAGCTGTTATTGCTGATGATGGTGTAAAATTTGAAGTTGGAGAAGGTGCACGTTGCATTAACTGCCATATGCCAGCACAGTTTTATATGGGTGTTGATTACAGAAATGATCACAGTTTCCGTGTTCCGAGACCTGATTTAACTGAAAAATTAGGCACACCAAATGCATGCAATCAATGCCATGCAGATAAATCGACAAAATGGGCTGTTGATTATATAAACAAGTGGCATGGCACTGGCCGTAAATCACAATATGGCCTTGCTTTTAAGGAAGCTCTAACGGGTAGCCAAAAAGGTTACGATGGCTTAGTTCATATTTATAAGGACGAAATGTACCCTGAGATTATTAGGGCAACAGCTATTCGCTTATTAGGAGTGCATTATCAGAAAAAAAGCAAGGACGTTCTATATGAAGCTTTAAACAATTTTAATGGTCACATTCGTTACAATGCCCTACAAAATTTAGTAATGGATGATCAGAAATCATTAAACATTATATTAGGACTACTCAACGATCAGACCAAAGCCATTCGCATAGAATGCGCTACAAAATTAAATACTGTTAACAGAGATCAAATACCTGCAAAATATACAGAACAACTTGAGCGAGCAAACCAAGAATATCTTGACGCTCTAGAGTATAGTGCTGATTTTCCAGCAGGTAAATTTAACTTGGCTAATTTCTATTACAACACCAAGCAAACGGACAAAGCAGAAGAGTTTTATAAAAGAGCTCTGGAACAAGATCCACTGCTTCATCCTATTAAAATAAACTTGGCCATATTGTACAACAACAAAGGAGAATATGAAAAAGCTGAAATTTTGCTAAAAGATTATTTGAAATATGTTCCTAACGATGGTGCTACAATGTTTACCTATGCCCTATTCTTATCTGAACGTAAGCGTTACGATGAATCGATGACTTATTTATTAAAGGCCTCAAAACTTTCGCCTGATAATCCTCGAATTTTCTACAATATTGCAATGATGTATGATTTTAGAAATAATCCGAAAGATGCTATTAAGTATTTAGAAAGTGCCATCAAAATTAATCCTGAGGATCAGAATTACTATATAGCATTGCTTAATCTTCATGTAAAATACAAGCAAATTAAAGAGTCGAAAATTGTGGCAAAACAAATACTTGAAAAGTTTCCTAATATTAACGACAAAGCAAATATTGAAGCCATTTTAAATCAATAGATTTCATATCAGTACTAACTTTAAGATTCAATGGAACTCAAGTAAAAACAAACATTTACATCAATAGGAACAAATACAAATCAATATATTTAACACATAAGGGAACTAAACATCTCTGCGCTAAAAAAGGGAGTTTCATTCATTTGAAACTCCCTTTTTTTATGTACTAATTTATAATGTATGAAAACTCATAATATTTAGATCTTAGATTCAAGTCACAAATGCAAATTTCTAATAATAATAATAATAATAGATTAGACATATATATAAACAATTTCCTACTTCGATGATAAATTCGTGCTGTGAAATGAATCATAATTAGGTTAATAAAAGCCTTATTTATCAGTTATGATTTTCAGATATCTTCTACTTCCAAAATCGAGTAGGTTGGGGGATTACTCCCCCGCCCTCTCACACCACCGTACGTACTCTCGTATACGGCGGTTTCAAATTAATTTTGTAACAGTGCGTATTTAATCGACATATTAAACAAACCTAAATCCTCGAACCATTTTAGGTTCA
>NZ_SADB01000186.1 GCF_009669305.1 Ancylomarina sp. 16SWW S1-10-2 | reverse complement strand
CACTGGATTGCGAGGCTTTGTGCTTCTCTGGAGTGCGACAGGTTTGATGACAAAAAATTAGCGCAAGAAGACAAAAATCACCTTGCGCTAATGCTCTGTTACAGGTCACTAATACCATCTAAGTAGTTGATTCATAGTGACTGCATATGTTGTGTTTTACAGTATTATGTAGTCTGTTTTTTATGCAAAATCTAATTTAATATATTGATATTTATATCATTTTACGTTTCTCGTTCAGCTTTTTTATACTAAGTTGGCATTATAAAAAAGCATTGCTTATCAATTTGTTGCAACGAACAGGTCACTATCAGTCAAAATAAAATCATTATTTGATTTCAATTTTGTCCCACTCCCTGCCTCTGTCATCACGATACTGTGATGCCATGGTGTCCGACTTATGCCCGAGAAGATGTTGAGCAAACTTATCGCTTATCTGCTTCTCATAGAGTCTTGCAGACAAACTGCGCAACTCGTGAAAGGTAGGCGGATCCCCTTCGAAGGAAAGACCT
>NZ_SADB01000185.1 GCF_009669305.1 Ancylomarina sp. 16SWW S1-10-2 | reverse complement strand
CAGGTTTTCAATGGTGGTCTAGCTTCAACTGACTCATGATTTCAATCTGTGAAATTTCTAAAATCTCCACAAAACCCTTTCTGATAATAATAATCAACTGCTCACTAGTGACTGACTTCAGGAGACACTTCTGGAGTTCTAGTGAGAAGTCGTTACCAGTGGAGTTCAACCAGGTCTGTTGTGAGATAGGAACTCACTGAAGACAATGGTGTACGGTAGCGCAACTTCGTGGATTGGTTGAAGTTAGACATTAACACCGTTGGATGCCGGCTCAGTGGTCTAATGGTTAAGTGCTCGCGCGCGAAGCCAGTAGGTCCTGGGTTCGAGCCCCGGGTGGTGCGGGGTCGTGGATGCGCACTGCTGAGGAGTCCCATACTAGGACGAAACGGCCGTCCAGTGCTTCCAGGTTTTCAATTGTGGTCTAGCTTCAACTGACTCATGATTTCAATCTGTGAAATTTCTAAAATCTCCACAAAACCCTTTCTGATAATAATAATCAACTGCTCACTA
>NZ_SADB01000184.1 GCF_009669305.1 Ancylomarina sp. 16SWW S1-10-2 | reverse complement strand
TCTCCGACCGTCCGTCTGTTTTTCCACTTTTCTTGTCACAGGGCCCAAATATACTATAATATAAGCTCTTTGGTGGCGTTGGATTCAACGAAATCAAATTTCAGAGGTTCTAGGGGCTATATTGAAAATTTAGTTGTTGCGTACGGTCTCCGACTTTGACCTATGCCCACTAAATCACTGATATCTCTCTCAATATTCGTTATTTTGGGATAATTTTTTTTGCGTGTGAAACTAGACTCGATTACGGTTCTACCGGTGGCTCGCGCGTGTTTTTCGGACAAGTCTTGAAATATTAGCAGATTTCAAATCCGTGCCACTTTTTCGTGTCCTAATACCCACCGATCGGCCATTTCCGGTCTCCGACCGTCCGTCTGTTTTTCCACTTTTCTTGTCACAGGGCCCAAATATACTATAATATAAGCTCTTTGGTGGCCTTGGATTCAACCAAATCAAATTTCAGAGGTCCCAGGGGCTATATTGAAAATTTAGTTGTTGCGTACGGTCTCCGACTTT
>NZ_SADB01000183.1 GCF_009669305.1 Ancylomarina sp. 16SWW S1-10-2 | reverse complement strand
GCCGGTTTCTTAGCCGATTCCTTGCCCGCCGGATCCGTGGTTTCGCGTATCGGCATGATCGGGAGCTTTTATCTCGGTCTTGTCGTGCGCGTTGCTTCCGGATATCACAAAACCCCGGCACGAAAAGTGTCAAGGAACATGCAAACGAACGGCTGGCATTCGCCTCCCCGGAGACGGAGTGTGGGCGGATGCTGTGCTGCGAACTGAAGTCTAAAACGACTCTCGGCAACGGATATCTCGGCTCTCGCATCGATGAAGAACGTAGCGAAATGCGATACTTGGTGTGAATTGCAGAATCCCGTGAACCATCGAGTCTTTGAACGCAAGTTGCGCCCCAAGCCTTCTGGCCGAGGGCACGTCTGCCTGGGTGTCACAAATCGTCGTCCCTCACCATCCTTTGCTGATGCGGGACGGAAGCTGGTCTCCCGTGTGTTACCGCACGCGGTTGGCCTAAATCCGAGCCAAGGACGCCTGGAGCGTACCGACATGCGGTGGTGAACTTGATCCATTACAT
>NZ_SADB01000182.1 GCF_009669305.1 Ancylomarina sp. 16SWW S1-10-2 | reverse complement strand
CATACTGATACGGATATTTCGCAATTTTAACTCATTCAAAAATGCCTCGCTTGTGAATTGACTGCCTTGGTCTGTATTAAACACCTCAGGACAACCATATTTCACAATTGCTTCTTGCAACGCATCTATGCAAAAGTCTGTTTCCATACTGATCGATACTCGATGAGCCAGTACTTTACGACTATGCCAATCTATAATTGCACACAGATAGACAAAGCCTTTAGCCATAGGAATGTACGTGATATCTGTACACCAGACTTGATTAGAGTGATCGATGACCATGTTTTTCAACAGATATGGGAAAATACGGTGTGCAAGATTAGGCTTACTGGTATTGGGTTTTGGATACAAAGCATGTATTCCCATCAAGCGCATTAAACGTCGGACTTTACGCCGACCTATTTGATGCCCTTGACGCTGTAGCATATCTCGTATCATTCGACTGCCCATAAATGGGTAGTCGAGATGAATTTCATCGATTAGACGCATCAAACTCAAATCAGTGGATGAAATCT
>NZ_SADB01000181.1 GCF_009669305.1 Ancylomarina sp. 16SWW S1-10-2 | reverse complement strand
GTGCTCATTGACCGTCTTTGGCTATGAAGGCGAGGTAACAGCCTTTCTGAGCTCTAATCAGCAGATAGAGGCTCAGAGTACCGTAAACCGTGTGGCATGAGCGGGCATGCCACACGGTTGCAGTGGAAGATGAGATTGTTTTTGGCTGGAACCAGTCCTTACACAATGACCTCACTTCTCCTAGGTTTTAGACAAAGGTGTAGGCGCAGACCTTATTACCAGCCGGATCACGCAGGTAGGCCGCGTAAGCACCCGGCAGGTGGCCACGTGGGCCAGGCTGACCTTCATCGGTGCCACCAGCGGCGAGGCCGGCTGCGTGGAATGCATTTACCTCTGCAGGGGTGGCAGCTGCGAAGCCTACCGTCACACCATTACTGGTGGGTTCTGCGCCATTGCTTGGGCGGGTGATCATAAAAGCAGGTTTGTCGCGACCGTACAGAACCCAATCGTTACCGACTGGCCCTAGGTTTTTAATGCCGAGGGCACCTAGAGCGGCATCGTAGAATACAACCGACTT
>NZ_SADB01000180.1 GCF_009669305.1 Ancylomarina sp. 16SWW S1-10-2 | reverse complement strand
CTAAAATTTAGTCTGATACTAATGATGCTATATTTTAGTTTTGTTCTTAGACATCACTTGTAAGCAATAAAATACGTACAATGAACAATCTAAAAACGATATTAAAGCCTGGCGATGTCCTACTCTCACATGGGGAGACCCCACACTACCATCGGCGCTATTGCGTTTCACTTCTGAGTTCGGCATGGAGTCAGGTGGGTCCGCAACGCTATGGTCGCCAAGCAAATTCTTTCTCTCTATTTCTAGAGAATAATCTGGAAAGCTGTTTAAGTTCTTAACACATTCAATATTCTTGTATTGAGTCCATCAAAACCCTTTGGGTGTTGTATGGTTAAGCCTCACGGGCAATTAGTACAGGTTAGCTCAATGCCTCACAGCACTTACACACCCTGCCTATCAACGTTCTAGTCTCGAACAACCCTTTAGGACCCTCAAGGGGTCAGGGAAGACTCATCTCAGGGCTCGCTTCCCGCTTAGATGCTTTCAGCGGTTATCGATTCCGAACTTAGCTACCGGGCA
>NZ_SADB01000179.1 GCF_009669305.1 Ancylomarina sp. 16SWW S1-10-2 | reverse complement strand
GCGATATTGCTGATATTTACAACCAGTACGGTAATGCCAAAGCGCGGGTTCAACTCAGTACGGACATGAACCCTGGGCAACTATTTATGCCCATCCATTGGGGAGATACCGCTTCTAGCCACGGTAAAGTGTGCCGTATTGTTAGTCCAGAAGTTGATCCCATTTCAGCGCAGCCAGAGGCCAAATTTACGCCAGTGGCCATTAAACCTTGGGCATATACCAGCGAAGCTATTTTCTTAAGCCGAGAGCCTATTGATACCCAAGCATTTGAATACTGGGTACAACGTCAAGTCAATGGGGGCTACCTTTATTACATTGCACAAGCATCAACAGACACAGCTCTCATTGATAACATTAAGCCTTTAGCGCAGGTCGATGTAGACAACACACGTATTGAATTTAATGATAATACGCAGCAACAGTTCCGCTGCGCCACAATGGTTAATGGTGAAGTGAACACACTTTATATTGTTGCTCCTCGCTTGGCAGATACAGACTATGCTTGGCTCGATAATTTACT
>NZ_SADB01000020.1 GCF_009669305.1 Ancylomarina sp. 16SWW S1-10-2 | reverse complement strand
GCCATGTCGGTAGAAGTCTAATTCGGGACATAGGTTATACGCCTTAAGCTATCGCTAGTTTACTTCTACAGACTGGTTAACCACTACTAAAATACAAAATCAGTAACAGTAACCTTGGCTATGCAAACCTAAGGGAAAGCTTTCGGGATTGCGAGATCTCCGAAGGTCAAGACAATCAATAGCTGTCATTGCGAGGCAGAGGAACGAAGCCGCGGCAATCTTTCTGAAGTCGATTATAAGTTTTTTTATATTTTAAGCATATTATTGAGCATGACAAAATCCATCTGCGGTTTTTCCTTTTTTTAATGGATAACTGACAATATCTCTTTTATAATGAGATAGCCACGTCGTACCTCCTCGCTATGACAGGTATGTATTGATAACCGACAACTTTACTTCCTTTAACCTTTAACCTTTCCTTACTTTAAACTATATTTGTTTCAAACATAAGCAAGCTATTTTTATTATGAAGGGAATTATATTAGCAGGCGGTTCGGGTACCCGTCTATATCCAATAACTAAAGGTGTATCTATGCAATTACTACCTATTTACGATAAACCAATGATTTATTATCCGTTATCGGTTTTAATGCTTGCGAGTATTCATGAAATTCTTATTATTTCAACACCTGAGGATCTACCTAATTTCATTAAATTATTGGGTACTGGAGAAGATTTGGGACTAAAACTATCCTATAAGGAGCAGCCTAGTCCTGATGGTTTGGCACAAGCGTTTATTATAGGTGAAGAATTTATTGGTGACGATGATGTGTGTTTGGTATTAGGTGATAATATTTTTTATGGACATGGTTTTACAGAACTGTTAGCTGAAGCCAGAAGTAATGTGGAAAAAGATGGTCATTCTACTGTTTTTGGTTATTATGTGAATGATCCGGAACGATATGGAGTTGCAGGTTTTGATGGGGAAGGTAATGTGACTTCTATTATTGAGAAACCAGAGCATCCCTTATCCAACTATGCTGTAATCGGCTTGTATTTTTATACCAATGATGTGATTCAAGTAGCTAAGGCGATGAAGCCTTCGGCACGTGGGGAGCTGGAGATCACTTCGGTAAATCAACATTATCTTAATAAGGGTAAGCTGAAAGTGGAACTGATGGGTCGAGGATTCGCTTGGTTAGATACGGGAACACATAAGTCTTTATTAGATGCTAGTCAGTTTATCGAAACGGTTGAAACTCGCCAAGGTTTAAAGATTGCTTGTTTGGAAGAGATTGCTTATAACAAGGGATATATAAATGCCGATCAGCTCAGAAAACTCGCAGAACCTCTTAGTAAAAGTGGTTATGGTGAATATTTACTTAAGTTAATCGCAGAATAAACAGTCTATAACCTCTTATTCTTAACCACTAATTTACACTAATTATCACTAATTTTATAATTATGAAAACTGAAGAAGATAATACTTTCAAGCAAGAGTGTTATGACATTGTTGGTTTATGTATGTTAGTTCATCGAGAATTAGGTTCAGGTTTTTTGGAGGCTGTTTATCAAGAAGCTCTAGAAATTGAGCTTGTTAAAGCAGATAAGGATTATGTAAGAGAATGTCAAATACAAATAAATTATAAAGGGATTATATTGGACAAAAAGTATTACGCAGATTTTTTGTGTCATAATGAGATAATCGTTGAACTTAAAGTTGTAAAATCACTAGATGGTAATCATATGGCACAGATAATGAATTATATGAAAGCTACCAATAAAAAAGTTGGCTTACTAGTTAATTTTGGAGCGAGAAGTCTCGAATATAAAAGAGTTGTACTTTAGAGATTTAAATAATGTTAATTGATCTTGCGAACACGATGTAGTTTATCTTTTTGAAAATTAGTGTTCATTAGTGATAATTAGTGGTTTAATTTTTTGAAAAATGAATTATATAAAAACAGAAATACCTGATGTTATCATCATCGAACCAAAAGTATTTGGAGACGATAGAGGCTATTTTTTTGAATCTTTCAATCAGAAGGAATTTGAATACCATATTGGAAAAGTAAATTTTGTGCAGGATAACGAGTCCAAGTCCTCAAGAGGTGTACTACGTGGTTTACATTTTCAGAAACCTCCTTTCAATCAAGCCAAATTGGTCCGTTGCATTGATGGCGAAGTATTGGATGTGGTCGTCGATCTTCGAAAAGATTCTGCGACCTATAAAAAGTATGTTGCAGTGAACCTAACAGGTGAAAACAAACGTCAGTTGTTTATGCCACGAGGATTTGCGCACGGTTTTGTCGTTTTGAGTGAAAAAGCGACATTTGCTTATAAAGTTGATAACTGGTACGCACCTGATCACGATTCGGGTATCATTTGGAACGACGAAGAAATCGCTGTTGACTGGCAAATTGCTTTGGAAGATGTGCAATTGTCGGCGAAGGATAAGGCTTTGAAGACATTAGCTAAGACTGAAAATCCTTTTTGATTGCAGATTATTTAACCACTAATTAGCACTTATTTTCACTAATTTTATAATTATGAAAACGGAAGACGATAATACTTTCAAGCAAGCGTGTTATGATATTGTTGGTTTATGTATGTTAGTTCATAGAGAACTAGGTTCAGGTTTTCTTGAGGCTGTTTACCAAGAAGCTTTAGAAATAGAGTTTGTTAAGGCAGATGTTGATTATATAAGAGAATGTCAAATACAAATAAATTATAAAGGGATAATATTGGATAAGAAGTATTACGCAGATTTTTTGTGTTATGATGAAATAATCGTTGAACTTAAAGTAGTGAAATCACTAGATGGTAATCATATGGCACAGATAATGAATTATATGAAAGCCACCAATAAAAAAGTTGGCTTACTAGTTAATTTTGGAGCGAGAAGCCTCGAATATAAAAGAGTTGTACTTTAGAGATTTAAATAGTGTTATTCTCGATAATTATCGGAAAGTGTTAATTGACCTTGTGAACACGATGTCGTTTATCTTTTTGAAAATTAGTGTTCATTAGTGATAATTAGTGGTTGAAATTTGTTTTTTATATAGTATCCCTTGAAATTTTATTTGCATGAAGATATTAGTAACAGGAGCCAATGGGCAGTTGGGCTCAGAAATAAAAGGACTAGCCGAATTGTATTCAAATTTGGAGTTCGTTTTTGCAGGGCGGTCAGAATTGGATATTTGTAATAAAGCGAATGTGTTTGAGTTCGTAAGTAAGAATCAAATTGATGGCATCATCAATTGTGCGGCTTATACTGCTGTAGATAAGGCTGAAACTCATTATAAAGCTGCAGAATTAGTGAATGCTACTGCTGTTGGTAATTTGGTGTCAGTAGCTGAAGAGCAGAATTTGAAGTTGATTCATATTTCTACAGATTGTGTTTTTGATGGGAATGGTCATATTCCTTATGTTGAAGATTTTGAAGTGTCACCAATTGGTGTGTATGGCAAGACTAAACGTTTTGGGGAGGAGTATGTTCTCAATTCTGAATCGGAATCTATCATCATTCGAACATCGTGGTTGTATTCGATATTTGGACACAATTTTATGAAGACTATGTTGCTTTTAGGTAACCAGAGAGATGAGATAGGCGTGGTTTTCGATCAAGTGGGAACACCAACCTATGCTAGAGATTTGGCACAAACATGCCTGGGAATTTTATCTAGAAAGGAAAAAATTAATGGTAAAGGTAAACTATATCATTACTCAAATGAAGGCGCTGTTTCCTGGTATGATTTTTCAAAAGCTATTATGGAAATGGGAAAAGTAGATTGTCGTGTGAATCCAATAGAGACTAAAGATTACCCAACACTAGCTCGGCGTCCTGCTTATTCAGTTATGGATAAATCGAAGATTAAAGACGATTTTGGCATTGAGATTCCTTATTGGCGAGATTCTTTGAAAGAATGTATATTAAGGTTAAAGAGTAAAGGTTAAAGGATAAAGTTTAAAGTGAAAAAGGTAAAGAAATAAGGCTGAGTAAAACGATGTCCACCTCAGGCGTGATTAAAGGATAAAGGCTAAAGGAAGGAAACGCAAACTAACTATAGAACAATTACTACAAAAATCAATACATGTACCAATCAGGAAAAGAGATCACAGATCTCCAACTCAAAACCTGCAGATAAAATATCTACAGGAGCAAGACATTTATTTGCCTGAAGGGCAAACATATTATAGCCCAGGGTAAATAAGCGAAGCGAATGCCACCCTGGGTTATGAATAACGCACCTTGTAAATCGTCGCACGCGCAAATCTCATTAAATGCAAAATAGATTCTATGCGACGGAAAGGAAAATCCAAAATGAAAAGGAAGGAAAGGGTAAAGGAAATTCAAGTTTAAAGTGTAAAGGCAGGAATCGTTGCACGTCATTCTCATTCTGATATATAACGGGATGGTTCATGATTTATTTATTTGCCTGAAGGGCAAACATATTATAGCCCAGGGTAAATAAGCGAAGCGAATGCCACCCTGGGTTATGAATAAAGCACCTTGCCAATCGTCGCACGAGCAAATCTCATTAAATGCAAAATAGATTCTATGCGACGGAAAGGAAAATCCAAAATGAAAAGGAAGGAAAGGGTAAAGGAAATTTAAGGTTAAAGTGTAAAAGAACTTAACCCTATTTACTTTGATTTTTTTTGCATTTGTCATGACCTTCTGAAATCTCGCAATCCCGATGGGTATCGGGACTGTAGCGAGGCGGTACGACGTGGCAATCTCTTCGTATACCTGAATAAAATAAATAAAGGAATAAGAAACCACCTCACCCTCGCTCACTCGGGTATTCTTCCTTAAAAGGAAGGAGGAGAAAGTAAAATGAAGCCAGAGATATCGAAGAATGATCAATCAAACATTCATGCAATTTGCCTTAATTCGCGTAATTCTTTTTATTAAATTAGCGTAATTAGTAATTTTAAAAGAAAAATAATGAAGAATATACTAGTCACCGGCGGTGCCGGATTTATTGGTTCTCACCTTGTTCGTTTATTAGTCAATAAATATCCCGAATACAGAATTGTTAATATGGATGTGTTGACTTATGCAGGGAATTTAGTTAATCTGAAAGATATTGAAGACAAAGAAAATTACGAATTCGTGAAATGTGATATTTGTGATTTTGAAAAAGTTCAGAAAGTGTTTGAAGATTATCAGATTGAAAGCGTTATTCATTTGGCTGCTGAGTCTCATGTTGATCGCTCCATAAAAGACCCCTTTTCATTTGCTCAAACCAATGTAATGGGCACCTTGTCGTTATTACAAGCAGCAAAACATGCTTGGGATGGTAATTTCGAAGACAAATTGTTTTACCATGTATCAACCGACGAGGTTTATGGTTCATTGGGCAAAGAAGGTTTCTTTCTTGAAACTACAGCTTACGATCCTCATTCTCCCTATTCGGCATCAAAAGCATCATCAGATCATTTTGTGCGTGCTTTCCACGATACTTATGGCTTACCAACCGTCATTTCAAATTGCTCAAATAACTATGGATCATTTCAGTTTCCAGAAAAATTGATTCCTCTTTTTATCAACAATATCTGTAACAACAAACCATTACCTGTTTATGGTAAGGGAGATAATATTCGCGATTGGTTATATGTTGATGATCATGCTAGAGCCATTGATGTCATTTTCCATAAGGGAAAGCATGGTGATACTTATAATATTGGTGGCTTTAACGAATGGACAAATATCGATTTGATCAAGGTCATGATTAAAACGGTTGATCGTTTGTTGGGCAGGGAAGAAGGAGAATCCGAAAAACTGATTACCTATGTTACCGATCGTGCAGGTCATGATTTGCGTTATGCCATTGATTCTACCAAACTAAAGAATGAATTGGGCTGGGAGCCATCTCTTCAATTTGAAGAAGGCATCGAAAAAACGGTAAAGTGGTACCTTGAAAATAAAGAATGGATGGATAATATTACCAGTGGAGAGTATGAGAAGTATTATAAGGAGATGTATAAGTAGTACATCTTTTTTTAGACTTGTCATTGCGAAGCCGAAGAATGAGGTTGTGGCAATCTTTCCGTACACCCGAAATGACCAATGATTAGTTAACCAATAACAACTGTCGTTGCGAGACCGACGTAGGAGGTCGCGGCAATCTGTTCAAGCACAGTAGTGCTAATCCATAGATGGAGGGGGACACAACGATTAACAGATTGCTTCGTTATACTTCCTCGCAATAACATAAATAAAAAGCTATGGCATACTGTACCTATTATGTTTATATTTTAACTAATAAGATTCGTACGGTTTTATATACAGGTGCAATTTCTAACTTAATGAAGTATCTACGTAAAAAAAGTATTTGATTTTTTACCTTTGAACTCTTAGACAATCAAACTATAAAATATAACTATGAACAATAATAATTACATCGTTATTATGGCTGGGGGAGTTGGTTCCCGATTTTGGCCAATGAGTATAGAAGAAAAACCCAAACAGTTTTTAGATGTTTTGGGGATTGGTAAAACACTTCTTCAACAAACTGTAGCTCGCTTTAGAACAGTAGCTCCTGCAGAGAATATTCTAATTGTAACTTCTGCCAAATACAAAACTTTGGTACAAAAGCAATGTCCTGAATTGTTGGAAAGCAATATTTTGTTAGAACCTTGCATGCGAAATACAGCACCGTGCATCGCTTATGCTGCCTATAAAATAAAAGGATTAAATCCCGATGCGAATATGGTCGTGGCTCCATCGGATCATTTAATTACCAATGAGGCGGAGTTTATTCGCATTATTGAAAATGGTTTAGAGTTTACTGGGAATAATGAAACTCTTTTAACCTTGGGAATTAAGCCACATCGTCCTGAAACTGGTTATGGATATATTCAAGCAGATACAATTACGAATTACGATCCCGATAATTATCGGGAAGGAATTAGTAATGAAAACAGAAAACCGGCAACTGATAACGGACAACCGATAACTGTAAAAGCTTTTAAAGAGAAGCCAAATTTGGAAACGGCAAAAGCATATTTGTCAGAGGGAAACTATTTCTGGAATTCCGGAATTTTCTTGTGGTCTCTTAAGAGTATTCTTAAGGCATTTGAAAATGATTTACCTGAAGTAGCATCTTTATTTGCAAAGGGAGAACCTGTTTATAATACGGATAACGAACAGGCTTTCATCGATGAGATGTTTCCAATTTGTATGAATATATCCATTGACTATGGTGTGATGGAAAAGGCTGATAATATTTATGTGTTACCAGCTGATTTTGGATGGTCTGATTTGGGAACCTGGGGATCGCTTTGGGAAAAACGTGACCGTAACGAGCAAGGAAATACAGTTGTTGGTGAGGAAGTTCATGTTTTTGAATCAAGCAATTGTATTGTAAACATGCCTAAGGATAAAAAAGTAGTTATTCAAGGTTTAGATGATTATATTGTTGTGGAGGATAATGATGTTTTGTTAATCTGTAAAAAAGAGGAAGAGCAGCGTATTAAAGAATTCCGTGCTGCCGTTCTTAAATAACGCACTAAGCTTCTAATTAAAAAAACAACCACAAACTTCGCAGATTAAACTTGTGAAGTTTGTGGTTTTAATTTACTTAGTAAGACTAAGTCTATTAGTGCTTAATGGTTAATTAGTCATTGCTTTACGAAAACTGACAACTGCTATTTTATAATGAGATAGTCACGTCGTACCTCCTCACTATGACAGGTATGTATTTTCATCGATTAAACTTGTGGCGTTTGTGGTTTTAATTTACTTAGTAAGACTAAGTCCATTAGTGCTTAATGGTTAATTAGTCATTGCTTTACGAAAACTGACAACTGCTATTTTATAATGAGATAGTCACGTCGTACCTCCTCACTATGACAGGTATGTATTTTCATCGATTAAACTTGTGAAGTTTGTGGTTTTAATTTACTTAGTAAGACTAAGTCCATTAGTGCTTAATGGTTAATTAGTCATTGCTTTACGAAAACTGACAACTGCTCTTTTATAATGAGATAGTCACGTCGTACCTCCTCACTATGACAGGTATGTATTTTCATCGATTAAACTTGTGGCGTTTGTGGTTTTAATTTACTTAGTAAGACTAAGTCTATTAGTGCTTAATGATTAATTAGTCATTGCTTTACGAAAACTGACAACTGCTCTTTTATAATGAGATAGTCACGTTGTACCTCCTCGCTGAGACAGGTATACAGTGACAATGGATAACTGAATGATCTTTCTCCGACCTTAAGACTGTTCGACTATTAAGACCTTTAGACACTTTCTCCCTTTCGCCTTTTCCTCGCCCTTTTTTCGGTTCAATGTTATGCTATAAAAAAGCCCAGCCGTAATTAAATACAGCTGGGTTATTTTTATGTTTTGATAGAAAACTAGGCTTCTACAGCCACTTTTTCTACTTCAACAATTTTCTCATCAGAATGCCAAAGGCCGTGCTTAGTACAGTAAGCTGCAGCAGTTAGTTTCATGTTTTTACTAGGTACGATATAAAAATCGACCTCAGCTTGATTTGGCGTGTTACCAAGAGCGCCACAAGAGAAGTTGGCTTGAGCTAACATATTTTCACCATCCCAAAGTTGTACCCAAGCAATATAATGATCAAAATCATCAGGGTGAGGATAGGCATCACCAACTTTTACTTTCACTACGAATTTTTCACCAGCTTTTGCTGAATCTTCGCAATGGATAAATGCTGAATGACGATCGATGTAATCTTTTTTTCCTTCTCCTTTGATTGTTGTTATATCTTGGTATCTGTTAATCTTCATAGTACTGTTTCCTGTATAATAGAGATACGATTTTATTACATTTAATAGCTAAAGAATAAAATCGTATTCCCTTGAATTGTTCTTATTGTTGTTTTGATTTCAACGATATGACTACCGTTTTTTTTATCGCTCTAGAGTGTCCTTTTATTTACTAAGGTATTCCGAAACACCCTCTTGTGTTGCTTGCATTGCTTTTTCACCCTTATTCCAGTTGGCAGGACAAACTTCTCCGTTTTCCTCGAAATGTTGTAAGGCGTCAACCATACGTATTGCTTCATCTACACTTCTTCCCAATGGAAGGTCGTTAATTACCGAATGACGAACAACACCTCTTTTGTCGATAAGGAATAAGCCACGGTAAGCTACAGGAGTTCCTGTTGAAGTTGCATTACCTTCTTCATCGTAATCGTAATCTGAAGCCAATACACCATAGTTTTCTGAAATAGTTTTAGATAAATCTGCAACTAATGGAAAGGTAACACCTTTAATACCACCTTTATTTCTTTCAGTGTTTAACCATGCGAAGTGTGAAAATTCAGAATCGACAGAACAGCCAACGACTGCTACGTTACGTTTTTCGAACTCAGCAAGTTTATCTTGAAAAGCAATAAGCTCTGTTGGACAAACAAAAGTAAAGTCGAGAGGGTAGAAGAAGAAAACTACTTCTTTTTTACCTACAAATTGTTCTAGTGAGAAACCTTCAGTAATTTGGTTTCCGTTTAATACTGCGCTTGCTTGAAATACTGGCGCTTTTCTTCCGATTAATGATTGCATGTTATTTAGATTTTAAGATTTCTTATTCTGTTATTGTTTACAATTACAAATGTATATAGAGAGACTCTAATAGCCAAATAAAATTAATCAATAATCTTTATGTGCATATAGAGAAATGTAATGTTTGTTTCATTTTTTATTTTTTGAAAAGGTCAAAATTTAGAAGCCTCAAATTCAAAATCATTCTGAAAATGGTATTTGTATTTACTGTTTTTTATGTAAGTTTGCAAAATATTTGTGAGACTAGGCATTCTTAGATGTTTTTAGACATGAATTTTCTGGATTTTATTGAGCATAACTTTAACTGCTTATTTCCAAATAATTGCGTTTTAAATGCTTTAATGCGTGTGTTTTATCGTATTTAAAACGACGTGTATAAAAATAGTAATATGATGAAAGTCTTTTTTTGTTTAAGTAAAAATAAATTATTTTCAGATATTTTAGATTTTACGGAAACGTTACAAATATATAAAAGTTGAGAGCTTTAAATCATTATGTTCATTTAGTTTTACTTCATATGTTTCATAATTGATTTTTAAAATTTATAAATGAAAATTAAGACTTTTCTGCCCACTATAATTTAATGGGGTACTTTTTTAAAAAGTAATGAAGTGAAAAACTGAGTTTGGTTTATGATCTATGATGAGTGTTTTGCCGTACGTAAAGTTCATGAGTGAGAAAGATTAGCTCGTGGTAAGGTACTCATTTATTAATATTTATTTAATTAAAAACACAAAACGCTCACTAATTGAGCAATATACAACATACACAATAAAACTATGTCGAAACAGAAGTCAACTGACGCATTAAATTACCATTCCGAAGGTAAACCTGGAAAAATTGAGGTTATACCAACTAAGCCTTACAGAACTCAACGTGATTTATCCTTAGCTTATAGCCCAGGAGTAGCTGAGCCTTGTCTAGAAATCCAGAAAAATCCTGAGGATGCATATCGTTACACAGATAAAGGAAATCTTGTAGCTGTTATTTCTAATGGTACCGCAGTTTTAGGCCTTGGAAATATAGGTGCTTTAGCTGGAAAACCAGTTATGGAAGGTAAAGGCCTTTTATTTAAGATTTTTTCTGATATCGATGTTTTCGATATTGAATTGGATACTACAGATATCGATAAATTTGTAGAAACCGTTAAGTTGATTGCACCAACTTTTGGTGGAATTAACCTTGAGGATATTAAAGCTCCTGAGTGTTTTGAGATTGAAAGGAGATTAAAGGAAGAGCTTGATATTCCTGTAATGCATGATGATCAGCATGGTACAGCTATTATTTCGTCAGCTGGTTTATTGAATGCAATAGAGATAGGTCATAAGAAAATTGAAGATATTAAGGTGGTTGTAAATGGTGCAGGTGCTGCAGCTGTTTCTTGTACTAAGCTTTATATTTCATTGGGTGTAAAACCAGAGAATGTTGTAATGTGTGATAGCCGTGGTGTTATCAATGCTAAGCGTACTGGTTTAAACGAACAGAAAAAACAATTTATTACACAACGTGATATATCAACTTTAGCTGAGGCTGTGGTTGATTGTGATGTGTTTTTAGGTCTATCTGTTGGTGGTGCAATGACTAAAGAAATGGTAGCTAGTATGGCTCCTAATCCTGTTGTTTTTGCTTTAGCCAACCCAGATCCTGAAATTGGATATGATGACGCGATGTCAGTTAGAGACGATATTATTGTAGCAACTGGTCGTTCTGATTATCCTAATCAGATTAATAATGTATTAGGATTTCCATATATTTTCCGTGGGGCACTCGATGTAAGAGCAACTGCAATTAACGAAGAAATGAAGATTGCTTCGGTTTATGCTATTGCTGCATTAGCTAAAGAGCCTGTTCCTGAGTCGGTACATACTGCTTATAACGAAGCTAATATTACTTTTGGTAAGTATTATATTATTCCTAAAGCATTGGATCCTAGAATGGTATCTTGTGTGTCTGTTGCCGTAGCAAAAGCGGCTGTAGAGTCGGGTGTTGCACGTAAAACAGATATGGATTGGGATGTGTATGCTAGTGAGTTGAAGGTACGATTAGGTACTGAAAACGAATTGTTACATACGATATTTAATAAAGCTAAGAAATGTCCTAAGCGTATTGTTTATCCTGAAGCAAATAACTTTAATATTCTTAAGGCGGCTCAGATTGTTTTACACGAAGGTATTGCCACGCCAATTTTATTGGGTAACAGCAAAAATATCAAGGCTCTAGTTAAAGAAAATGATCTTGATCTTGAAGGTGCTGAAATTATAGATATTCGTTCGGATGATGAGCGCGAAAGAAGAATACGTTATGCTGAGATGCTTTGTACGAAACATGGACGTAGTGGTCTAGTTTACAAAGAGGCTCTTGAACAGATGTTTGATCGTAATTATTTTGGTGCTGCAATGGTTGCGGCTGGTGATGCTGATGCATTTATCTCAGGATATGCAACTCGTTATTTCGAAACACTTCATATTGCCGAGAAAGTTATTGGCAAAAAAGAAGGTATGAAAACCCTTGTGGGGATGAATATTGTGATGACTAAGAAAGGTCCTCTTTTCTTTGCAGATACAACAATAAATTCTGAGCCTAGTATGGAGTCTTTGATTGATACAACCTTAATTACAGCTAGTGCCGTTAAGAAATTTGGGCAAGAGCCAGTAATGGCCATGTTGTCTTATTCAAACTTTGGCGCTGTGAAAAAAGGAAGTCCTGAGAGAGTTCATAATACCGTTGATTATTTACATGAGAATCATCCTGATTTAATTGTTGATGGTGAGATGTTATTGAACTTTGCAATGGATAAAAAGTTGCGTGATGCTAATTTCCCATTCAATAAGCTTAAAGGGAAAAATGTAAATACCTTGATATTCCCTAACTTGAGTTCTGGAAATATCGCTTACAAATTGATGCAAGATTTTGGTGGTTCTGAGAATATCGGTCCAATTATTTTAGGTGCTGCAAAACCATTCCTTGTTGTACCAATGGGTTGTACTGTTCGTGAATTGACTAATATGACAGCTATTGCAGTTGTTGATTCGCAAAAAATTCAAAGATAATTATCAATGAGTCATTTTTAATTAATGAATGTGTTGATGCTATTTATTTTTTAAAAATGAGTTTGTTTCAATTTGTTTACTAGTTTTGTCAAATATTTGATTTTTGACCTCGATTGTTTAAAAATCAATAATTATATAAAGAGCCTCCTAATTTATTTGGGAGGCTCCTTTTTAAATAATAAAACTGTAACGCTGAAGCTTATGTCTATAATTTATTTTTTCGACTTGATAGGAACCTTTGTTTTTGCAATTTCAGGAACTCTTTCCGCAGCCAACAAGAAACTTGATTTGTTTGGTGCTTTCTTTACAGGTTTTATTACCGCTATTGGAGGTGGCACTTTACGCGATTTAATATTGGGTAACTTTCCTGTGGCTTGGATTTCAGATTTAAATTACTTTCTTGTCATTGTTTTAGCTGTACTTGTAACCTTCTTATTTAAAAGAATAATAATGAGGTTAAAGAAAACTTTATTCCTTTTTGATACGATTGGAATTGGCGTTTTTACAATTATAGGTATTGAGAAAGCGCTTGCATTATCTATTCATCCTATATTAGCTATTATTATGGGTTTGTTTACTGCTGTAATGGGAGGTGTTATTCGAGATACTTTATGTAATGATATCCCATTAATCTTTCGAAAGGAAATTTATGCTATTGCGTGTATTTTTGGGGGCTTACTCTTCTTGTTTTTGAAATATCTACATGTCGATCCTACAGTTAATTTATTTGTTACTGTTATCTCCATTATTGTATTTAGATTAGTTTGTATACGATACAAGTTAAGTTTACCCGTACTGAAACTTTAATAATAGAACAACGACGTTTGGACGAATCATTTTTTATTTAAGAATTAACTCATAATATAAGTTAATCTGAGTCGATTTGTTTTTCATAATCACTCCCAAATCATATTATTTCTTTATCAGTGATATGGTTAGTCCTTTTTTTACCATAGATTATAGATAAAACAAGGTGTATTTACTTAGTGCTTTGCTTTCATTAGGAACTATTTTGTCATGAAATAGTATTGATTGTTGCAATTTTGAATATTTATGAGGCTCATAAATAAGGTAGGTCTAAATAATACAAAAGGTCAATAGTTAATGGTATTCAATCACGTAATAGGTGTTTTTTTGAAGTAAAATAGTCATATATAAGCTTTATATATATTTTCAAAGCTTTAATTATTCATCTATATTTGAGATTATCATTAATGCTTATTTAACTTGAATAAATGCATACATTAATTATCTCAATTATTCGTTGGCTTGCGCGATTTCTAGGGGTATTTTTATTCCTGTTTTTTGCATGGTTTTCTATTGAGTTTGGTGTTGATAACCCATCTCATATGAATCCCCAATTAGTTAAATTGTTTTATACGCATATGTTAATGATGATTGCATTGATTGTTGTGTGGCGATTTGAGTTATTGGGAGGCTTATTCTTGGTTGTTGCCTATTCCTACTTTTCTTTTGTTAATCATACTTTTTGGACTAATCCCATTTATCCAATCTTCTTTTTTATAGGTTTACTTCATTTATTATCTTGGTCTTTCCGTTATGGATGGAAATTTTTCAAAGGCGAATTCAGCGGAAAATATTTATTTCGATAGGTGATATGTTGTAATTTACTTAAACACAATAGATCTTGTCTTTCTAAATATGCTGAAGAGCACTCTATTTAGGATTCTATATAAATAGGAAAATAAGATGTAGTTTATCTTTTTTTTTTAAATTTGATATTCTTAATATGACTACAAATACTAATCTATACCTATGTTAAATATAGCATTGTTCGGCCCTCCGGGAGCTGGTAAAGGAACTCAATCTAAAATGTTGGTTGAGAAATACAACTTAGCTTATATCTCTACAGGTGATATTTTGCGAGCAGAAATTGCAGATGGTACCGAGCTGGGATTTCAAGCTAAGGATATCATTAAAAAAGGAGGTTTGGTTCCTGATGAAATTATTGTTCAAATTATTGAAGAAAGAATTACGTCAAACACTGAAGTAAATGGCTTTTTATTTGATGGATTTCCACGTACAACAGTTCAAGCCTATATTCTCGAAGGTTTATTGCTTAAACTGAATACCAAGCTCGATTGTATGTTGAGTCTTGAAGTTCCTAACGAGAATTTAAAGCGTCGTCTTCTTAAACGTGCTTTAACAGAAAATCGTTCGGATGATACGGAAGACGTTATTAATGTAAGACTAGAGGAGTACGAAACAAAAACGGCTCCAGTAGCTGAATTTTATAAGGAGAAAGAAATTTATCATCCAATTGATGGTATTGGGGATGTTGATGCCATTTTTGGACGATTAACTTCTGTTGTTGACCAAACGCTTGAGCGTTCATGGATCAATATGGTCCTTCTAGGACCTCCAGGTTCGGGTAAAGGAACACAAGGACGCATGTTGGCTAAGAAATTTAATTTGGTTTATATTTCTACTGGTCATCTTATGCGTCAGGAAATTAAGAAAGGTACTGATATGGGTATTAGCGCCAAAGAGTATATTGAAAAAGGTGATATTGTGCCCGATGAGATTGCTATTAAATTGATTGAACGTCAGATTAAAACGCATCCCGATGCTAGTGGGTTTATCTTTAAAGGATTTCCTCGTACCATTGTTCAAGCCTATATTCTTGATGGTTTATTAAGAAAGATGCAATCGACGATTACTACTGTTTTAGAACTTGATGTTTCTACGCTAGAATCTATTAAGCGCTTAGCTGCTCGAGGTAAATCGTTTAGCGGTAGAGCTTACGATGTTGATACCGATATTATTATTCACCGACTAGAACAATATGAGAAACGTAGTTCAAAAGTCAGTGAGTATTATACCAAGCAAAATAAAAGGAATATTGTAAATGGAGTTGGTAGTGAAGAAAGTATTTTTGAAGATCTTTCTCAATCAGTAGCCGAAGCTCTTAAATCTATTCGATAAGCACTTTGCTCTTAAAATACAAAATCCTGATTCTTATGAATCAGGATTTTTTTATTACCAGTTAATTATCCCCTGTTTTCTGAATTTAAACTTTTTCCTATTTATATCAAGTACCTGAGTTCAATTTATCAATTAGTCAATTTTTCGAATTCGAATCTTATCGACGAATACACTAGATTTCTTAATATTCTGATTCTCGTTGAAGGTCTCAAGTTTTAATCTTAAACTATTCCTTCCTTTCTTTAAATTGATTTTAATGGCATTAGAGTAAGTCCAATTATTGGTGTTGTCGTTATTATTCCGCTGTGGAAAGACTATCGTACCTAAGTAGTCGTGCGATACCCATAAACTACGTGAAACACATTGGTTATTAATTTCTGTGGAATTATTACTGTTTGCGTAAGTAAAATCGATATAGTATGAGGCTGATTCATCGACTTTTACCTTGAAAAGAAAGTCTGAATTTTTCTCATCATTAAGCTCTATATAAGTTTCTTTTTGATTCGTAAACCATTCTGTTTCTATAATTTGCGATTTTTTTTCTGAAAGTATTAAAATAGGTTTACTTAAGAACGATTTGTTTTTGTTTTTATCAATGCAATCAACTTGATAACAAGTGTTTGTATTTTGTCGTGAGAGTTGAAAAATGGTGTCGTTTGTTTCTTGAACTAGCTCACCGTTTCGAAAAATTCTATATTTTTTTTCACCGATATTTTTTCTCCATATCAAACTAGAATCTATGAGTTTAACGATTGGCATTTGAGGCGAATATAAATTTTCTTTAAGCTTAATTTCAGAACTATATGGTAAGCTATTTGTCATTTTAATAAGAATTTTATGATGTCCTTTTAATAAACCTGATATTTCATTTTTATTTAGGGGAAAACTATCAATCATAAATGTATTAATATGGTTTCCAAACCCTAGAATTTTAATGTCTAGTGTCGAATTTCGATATTTGAGGTTCTTTATATTTAGTTCACCTTTAAATTCTCTGGGAACAAATGGACTAATTTGTAGATGATCTTCCTTAAAATTTAATCCAAATAAAACTCGGTAAATGCTCGATAATGATGCGGCAATACTTCCTAGCTGACGGTTTGAATTGACCTTTTTGTAATTACCAGTTTCAGCTATTATGTTTTCTTTATTCGAAAGGCATAAGGCCGATGACCTTATTAAAGAAGCCAAACCATGTTTTACAGACTTATCATTATCCGTTTTTGTAGATGACCAATTCCAATAGGCTTGTACCAACGGGCAAATACTGTTATTGTAATAAGACGATAGATTAGGCGTTTGAGGGTAAAAGCAAGGAACTCCAAAAGGTAGCTGTACGGTATTATTTATAATTTGTTTTTTTTGTTTGTCATCTGCAATATTAAAAAGAATACAAAGGCTTTGTCCTAAATTATCAGTCTTTTCCGAAAGGATAGAAGCGTTAGTATTGTACTTAAATTGTGCGTAATGTTTCTTTGTGTTAAGCCATAGTTTTTTATTGATACTCTTTTTTAAGGCATCTGAAATATGTTCGTATTTATGCGTATCGTGATTAAGAATTTTACCCATTTTCGATAATACAAGTAGGCTTTGGTAATGAATAGCTTGAGTACTTAATGAGTAGGAACTGAATATATCTTTTGCATCCATCCATTGAGGATAATTTTGATTTCTTTTATCGAGTAAAGAAGATTCACCTTTGAATAGATGTTCATTATAATCCCAAACAACATTTAAGTTAATTTGGGTTGTTTTTTTTATAATTTGATAAGCTTTTTTAAGCCAAGATTTGTCGCCTGTGGTAAGATATATTTCCCAGGCTGCTATTGACCAAGTCATTTGATCTGAGCAAATTGGCCAGCCTCCTCCAGTTCCGGGATCTTGAATTATTTTACCCTCTTTTACTTTGTACATTAAACTTTTTTTCGATACCTCAGGATTGCTTATGGCTAAAGCCAAGATGACACTATAACTGATATCTCGGGTTCTAATTTCATCTTTTTTATCTGATCTGTCAAAAAGGCTATCACTGTTAATATTAAGCTCTAACTCTTCTAACGACATATTATATATTGCCTCTAGAATTTGGTAGTTAGATTCAAATTGAGGGTATTTTGAAATGTCTTTTGTAAGACGCCAGTGTAGTGTGTCCTTTATACTTTTTGAACTATCAATAGAGTAATTAGAAATTAGATGAGTTGAACTTAAAGCTTCAGCATAGAAATCCTTTTGCTGTACGGCATCAGGAGATATTGTGTATTCTTTAGAATGATGTAAGTTGTTTTGATTAAAATTACAACTTGAAAGAATAACAAGACTGAAAAGTAGAAGAATGTTTCGTATGAATTTGGGGAATTGTTTCATAGGTTGATTTTAGTATACCTTTAAAGATAGTTGAAAATGATTAGTAAAAAAACTGTTTTAAAACTAGATTATGATTGTCTGAATTGATTTGTATATAAAAGAAATATATTCAACAGAAAAAGTATTAAATTGAAGTGTTTAAAATCACAAGCTAAGGATGAAAGAAAATATTTGGTGTTTAGAGAATGTAAATTTGTACAATATTCTATGTCCACATAAGTTAAAGGAGTTTTCGAAGGATCATTTCCAAAATTATAAAAATGGGGATTTAATTTATTTACCAGGTGATACATCTAAAGGTATTTTCATGATTAGTAAAGGGAAAGTTAAAATAGTTTCCTATAATGCAGATGGGAATGAAGTTGTAAAGGCCATACTGGGTAAAGGTGAGATATTTGGTGAGAATGCTATTTTGGGTTCTAATGAACGAGCCGATTATGCTATTGCTTGCACAGAACCAACTTTACTCTGTCCTATGGATTTACCGAGCATGCACGAGTTAATGCGTAATAATGAAAGGTTTGGTCTATCTATATATAAGCTAATTGGATTTAGAATTAAGAAAATGGAACGGAGGTTCGAATCGCTTATTTTTCATGATGTTAGAACTAGATTGTGTGGGTTTATTAAGGATCTTGCTGAAGAGAATGGTGTAAAAAATGGTGATGTGATTAGTGTTAATCATTTTTACACACAAAAAGATTTTGCAGATTTAATAGGCACTAAACGAGAAACTGTTACGCGTTTGTTTAACGAATTAAAACAAGAAAAAATAATTGATTATTCTCGCAAAGAGATACATATTCATTGTATGGATAAACTTTGATTTCAATGTATTTCAAACATCTTATAAGAACAACTAAAAGCTACAATCAAAATATTGTGGTTTTTTTTATTGAAAATGAGCAAATGTGATGTGGCTTACATTTTAAGGCAGGTCGATATTATATCTTTGTATTACAACTTTATAAAAGAGGTTGACGATTTATATTTATAATTGAAACTTACAAATAATAATTACTATGAAAAAATTTATTTATGCCTCAATTGCTAGCATGCTTCTTTTTACTGCTTGTTCTGAAGATGATGATAATGATTCGACTACTATGTCGACAATAACACAGAAATTCGAGAATTTACCAGATTTAGGGAATGACTATGTATATGAAGGATGGCTTATCGGAATGGGTGAGAATCCAGATAAAACGTCAACAGGAAGATTTACCAATGTTGAAGGGGTAAATTATCAAAGTTCTGAAATAGATATGGATAAAGCATCCCAAGCGATGGCTTATGTACTTACTATTGAACCCAAAAATGAGACTGGGATTGAATTGTTAGAGCCGAGTGGTTTGTTTTTCTCCAAAGGATCGTTTAGTGGAGATATAGCAAGTCCTTCTACAGATGGTGCTCTATTTGAGTCTGGTGATTTAAGTGCTGCTACAGGACAGTTTTTCTTAAAAGCTCCTTCAGTAGGTACAGTTGGATCAGATGCAAATGGAATATGGTTTATTGATGCTTTGCCACCGACAAAAGGAGGATTTGAAAGTTTACCTACACTTACGAGTGGTTGGGTGTACGAAGGTTGGGTTGTTGTTAATGATGAATCGGGTAATCCAACACCAATATCAACAGGTAGATTTACAGATTCTAATACAGCTGATGTAAGTTTTTCAGGTGCTGCAAATAATAACGAATTTAAAGGAACGAATGGGGTTCCTCCATTTCCAGGAGAGGATTTTATTGCAGATCCGAACAATAAATATTCTAATATTGCATTTCCTATCGATTTAACAAGTGCGACAATTGTTATTTCAATTGAGCCAGCAGAAAATGACGAAATCACACCATTTGCACTTAAACCTTTTGTTAAGGAGTTAAATAATCAGAGTACGGGAATGGTCGTAGAACTTATGAATAAGTACAATGGAGTAATATCCGGTAAAGTTACAAGATAAGGATTAAGCATTTCGATATATTAAGTACAGTCATTGGTTTGACTGTACTTTTAAAATACAGATTCAAAGAACTAAAGTTATCCTAGTAATCTGTTTCTAAAACCACTCTTTTTTATTAGCTGAATTAGACTTACCAAAATCGGTGACGTAACAGAAAGCTAAATGTTTGGGATTCGGGAACAGAAGTAAATGAATATCCTGGTGCAGAAAACTATCAAACTCCTCGTCAAGCAGGACCTAATACAGGTACATCAGAGACGGAAATTCTGATGATGGTTGACGATGAATTTGTCTTGCCAGATGTAAACCAACTAGTGGGAATAACGATTAGTTTCAATTAGGGTAGATATCTATTTAATAATTTATTTATTCTGAATCGTAAAGGGAGTCTTTCATAGGGCTCCCTTTTTTGTGTTAATAAAATACTTACTTTCATTTCATTTATGGTTCGATTGGTTATGCTTATCGAAAGAGTTAAATTAATTAACAAATTATTAACAAATTTTTAACGATTAAAATTCACCCATTTTCTAAAATTAAGGGTCTTTATAGTAGCTTTGACGCAAAGCTTATTTTAATAATAAGAGATATAGAAAGAGTTAAATTCCTTAAATGAAAAACTATTTCAAAATACAATTTCAATTGTCCTGTTAGTATTTTACCTAACGGGGTTTTGTGGAATGAACCTTTTGAAGCACAGTTGTTTCACCTGTCAGGCGTATGACTATCATTTAATATATGACTTGGAAGTAGATGTCGATGAGGTGCCTGTTTGTGAAGCTGATTCTCATCCTCATTCAATTTCATTTGACGAAGAATCTTCTGATGCTCATTATAATAATGTGACATGTTGTTCTTTGAAGCTGATTTATTTAAAAAATTATCCTAAAACATTACTTCAGCAAGTAGAGAAAGCACTAACTTCTTTAAGTGTTGATTTATTTGTGTGCGCTGACTTGCACTTACATAATTTTATTGATGTAGGCGTTGAGCGAGGTACTGCCTATTTTCAGAAAATAATAGATATATCTAAAATAACACAGGTCTTTTTGTGTTGTTTCCGTTGTTGATTCCTTCCTATTTTGATTAAAAACAGCTTAGTGTTTGGTTCTTTATATGAACTGAGCAAGCTATAATTAAATTAATCTCACACATGTGTTTAAATGGTTGAACTGATACCCTTAAAGGTTTGGTTCGACTTAGAATACTGAATATTATAGGATATGAGAAGGATATTGATATCAATTCTTTTTCTGCTACCCTTGTTTTCAATTGCGGAAACAGACGAAGGAAGAAGAATATTTGAAGGTAAAATTATTGAAGTATTAGCCAATAAAAAACAAGTGCCTTTGCCAGGCGCATCCGTTTTTTGGAAAAATACGACCGAAGGAACTGCAACAGATGTAAATGGATATTTTAAACTTGATGCATCAAAAAAATCAAAGGTTCTGATTGTTCAATTTGTAGGTTACAAAACAAAAGAAATTGAAGAGGATGCTCTTATTGGTAAAGACTTAGTTATTGAATTGTCGCCAAGTATAGAATTAAATGAGGTTGTTGTTTCAAAGCGTAGAGCGGGAACGATTCTGGATAGAGAGAGTCCAATACAATCTCAAAAAATAACAGGGGCTGAGCTTTGCAAAGCAGCTTGTTGTAATTTGGCTGAAAGTTTCGAGACGAATGCATCGGTTGATGTTTCCTATGCTGATGCAGCTACTGGAGCAAAATCGATTAAGCTTTTAGGTCTTACAGGAAAATATATCGAGATGATGACTGAGAAAAATCCAAACTTTAAAGGATTGGCTTCGGTATATGGTATGGTATATGTTCCTGGTCCTTGGATGGAATCTATTCAGGTTTCAAAAGGTGTTGGTTCGGTTGTGAATGGTTTTGAATCAATTACAGGACAGATTAATATCGAATATCAAAAACCTCAGAGATCTCCTAAACTATATTTGAATGGTTTCACCAATAGTATGGGTATGTCAGAAGGTAATTTGATTACAGGTCTTAAGTTCTCTGATAAACTTTCAACATCGATATTAGCTCATGGGCAGGATAATAACAAGGAAATAGATAAGAATCATGATGATTTTCTTGATGATCCTATGGTTCGTCAGTACAATTTCATAAATAGATGGTACTGGAAACCGAATAAAAATTGGATTACTCAATTTGGTGTTAAATTTATTGATGAGCAAAGAATTGGAGGACAGAAAGGTTTTGATGAGAGTAAGACAAATGATATCGACAATGCTTATCGTATTGATATTGATACACGACGCTACGAAGCTTTCGCTAAAATAGGTTATATCTTTCCTAAAAATGATGATAGAAGTATTGCATTAATTACAAATTTCTCATCTCATGAGCAGAATTCATTTTATGGTTTAAGAAACTACGATGCAAAACAGAAATACCTCTATGCGAACTTACTTTTTCAATCTTATATTGGAAATTTAAAGCATAAATATACAGCCGGTGTCTCTTTTATCTACGATGATTTTATCGATAATCTTTCAAGAGGTATAAATAATCTTGGTAGTACTGATAGATCAGAGAAGATTGCTGGAGCTTATGCTGAATACACATGGTTACCATCTGATGACATTACTTTACAAACAGGATTGAGATATGATCATAACTCTGTTTATGGTGGTTTTATAACACCTCGTTTACATTTTAGATATCAATTTGCTGAAGGATCGACGCTTCGTTTAGCTGCTGGAAGCGGAAGACGTACTTCAAATCCTATTGCGGAAAATAGTTTCTTATTAGCATCAAATAGAACCTTTAATATTGCTTCAGATCTTGAGCAGGAGAAGGCTTGGAATTATGGATTAAGTGTAACTCAGTACTTTAATTTGTTTGGACAGGACTTTACTGCATCTGCTGATTTTTATAGAACAGAGTTTCAAAATCAAGTCATTGTAGATATTGATAAGGATATCAATCAGGTTAATTTTTATAATCTAGATGGGCAGTCATTTGCAAATAACTACCAAGTGGAATTGAAATTTGAACCCGTAGAAAGATTGGATGTTACAACAGCCATTCGATTTTCGGATGTAAAAGCCGATATCAACGATGAACTTCAGAAGGTTCCCTACGTAAATAGATATAAAGGTTTGGTAAACCTATCGTATTCAACGAATATGAATATCTGGCAATTCGATTTTACGACTCAGATTAATGGAGATATGCGTATTCCATCAACAGCGGGAAATTCGGTTGAATATCAGAGACGTGAGGAGTCACCAGCTTATGCTGTTATGAATGCTCAAATTACAAAACGATTCAGAATTTGGGAGGTTTATGTTGGTGCTGAAAACCTAGGTAACTATACACAGAAAAATCCAATTATTGCAGCAGATAATCCTCATGGAGAGAATTTTGATGCATCGATGATTTGGGGACCTATTCAAGAGCGTAAGTTCTTTTTAGGTGTTCGTTTTACTCTTGATAGAGACGAGTAAAGACAATTTAAGTCTTTAAAAATATATTATTGACTAATCTGCTGAAGACAAACAATCGGAAGCAAAAAACAAATAAAAATGAAAAATA
Organism: Ancylomarina sp. 16SWW S1-10-2; assembly: GCF_009669305.1. Classification (GTDB taxonomy): domain Bacteria; phylum Bacteroidota; class Bacteroidia; order Bacteroidales; family Marinifilaceae; genus Ancylomarina. Next base: position 58,856 of record NZ_SADB01000020.1, on the reverse strand, counting down.
TCACTCAAAATTTAAAGAAAGGCTTAATGGCCATTGCAATTATTTTATTTACATCAGCTGCATTTGCTCAGAAACAGGAAATTAAAAAAGTGGAGACTGTTGTATTTAATGTAGGAATGGATTGCCAAGGATGTGTAAATAAAATTGAGAAAAATATACCTTTTGAAAAAGGTGTTAAGGATCTTAAAGTTGATCTTGAAAATAAGAAAGTAACACTTGTTTATAAAACGAAGTCTACGAATAAAGAGACGCTTAAGAAAGCAATTGAAAAATTGGATTTTAAAGTGACTGAAGCTAAAAAATAATTTTGTTAAAGCTTTGGTTTGTAGAGGTTTTGTATTGGAAAATGAAGTTATGAATAATCTATATGGAAGCTCTAATAAGAGAGTTTTTTATATCATAAAATGAGTAATCATGATTTTTTAGAATGTCACATTCTATATGAATAAAGCAATAAAAAAGGCTATTAGAATTTAATCTAATAGCCTTTTGTTTTTTAATGAAGAATTTCATTAGGTTCTCTTTTAAGTTTCCATCGTTTATGTGTCCACAGCCAATAGGCAGGATCGCGTTTAATTTGCTTCTCTAGAAGCTGTGTATGTTTTTTGCTGATGTCTCCATATTGAGCTGAACGAGGATTTTCTTCGATTATATCAAATTCAATTTCATAATAGCCACGCTTGGTTCTTGTTAAATTCATGAAGATAACGGCATAATCGAACTCTACGGCATATTTTTCTGTTCCAAACATAATAGCCGTGTCTTGATTCAAAAAACGAGTCCAGAACAAATTATTATTTGACTTTTTAGGGCATTGATCACTACCAAAGCCAATCAGTAAATTTTTATCAGCATTATTCTTAAAATAATCTTTTGCTTCATTCTTCGGTATCAAATCAATTCCAAATTGAGATCTCGATTCACGAAACTTTCTATCGAAAAAAGTATTACTTAATGGCTTGAAGAGTGCAGCAGCTTGGTGTTTAAGTGATAGATTTAAGCATGCAGCTGCCATTTCCCAGTTGTTATAATGACCCGAAGCCATGACTATGCTCTTATTTTTTTTGTAAAGTTCATCTAAAATCTCAGGATTTTTGATTTTGCAACGTTCCAAAGCTTGCTCTTTACTTATGCTAAAACATTTGATGCTTTCTACAATAAAATCACAAAAGAAGTGATAGAATCTTTTTGTGATTTGCTTGATCTCTGCTTTGTTTTTTTCTGGGAAAGAGGTGTTTAAGTTCCCTAGAACAATTGACTTTCTGTAGGATAATAAGTAATAAGAAACGAAATAAAGTAAATCTGAAATTAGATATAAAATTTGAAGAGGTAATAGAGAAAGTGGTTTTATGATGAGGTAATATAAAATTCTTGTCATTTGCTTTTTTTAAGGGAGTCTGCAAATATAGAAAAGCAAAGTCATAAACAAAAGATAATCTCAATAGAAGCTCTATAAATAGAGGCTTTATATCATAATCTAGAGAGAATACGAATTTTTAGAATCTAGAATTATTATTCTTTATTTTCTACTCAAATAATATATCTTTGTGGCAAATATCAAACTATGATTAAATCTACCGAGCAAGCATATAATACAATCGATACTAAGGCGCAGGGTATACCTTATGAGGCTATCGATTATCTTAGAAATTTAGATTCGAATGAGGCAATTATCAAGAAATTGAAATACGCTTTTGAGAATGCCTATAAGGGGGAAGTGTATTATTCTAACGAACTAAGAATTATGCTACCTGCGCCTTTGTGGTATGCAGTGGTTGCTGAAAAGCATTTGCATATGGATTATGCTAACGAGTTATTAAACTTGTTTAGCGTAGAGGAAGATTGGGATTTATTGAATGAGCAAGCTGTTTATTTAGTTGGCTTAATGGCAAAGAAATTTCCTGTGGAGTTTGTTAACCGGGTTTTGGAATACATTGAAGGAAATATCGACAAGGAAAGTAAAACACCTTATATTTTTAGTTTTGAAGCCTTATATAGCGCTACTGATGATCAGTTTGGTCGCATATTTTCTATTCTTGATTTGGAAAATTTCCAATGGTTAGATCATTATATTCGAATTCTTGGAGATATTCAGCACGAAGGAACCCTTGAGAAATTTAAGGAAATGTTACCAAAATTTGAAGGAAAGCATACAGCCGTTGAGTTACAATATTATATTGATGTGATGGAAGGTCGTGAGCTTAATTTTGAAAAGGGTGTTGCCTTTTGTGAAATGCGCGATGCTGAATGGAAAAATCATTACCAACAAATGGAAGCTGTCTTTTCAAAATCAGAAGCTCCAATTCAAACAGATAAAAAAGTAGGAAGAAATGATCCTTGTCCTTGCGGATCGGGTAAGAAATTCAAGAATTGCTGCATGAATTAATATATTCCTTATTTAGGAAAGGATATATGTAAGTATAAAAAAAATGCATTTGTAACTTGAATTCAGGATTGAAATATAAGGGTGTAATTTTAAAATTTTGTGAACACTTTTATTGTAAAAGAGTATAAATTTCTTGCTTTTCCTGATAGAGAGTGATATTTATTATGTTGATCTATATTGCTGTGTAGAGATTATATGTGTTTGTTTTTTATAATGATAGTTTTTGTTTTATTGTATTGAGTTGAACCGTTTAAACATAAAAAATAAGTATGAATTTAAAAAGAATGTCATGGAGGCATAAGAATAATAAATTATTATATTATTCAGTCAATTTATTAAGACAATTGCTCCCAGTCTCTTATTATAATTCAAGATTATTATCAGAGTTAGAAAAAATAGATTCGTTTGATTTAGAGCGAGTTAATAATAGGGTTAATTATTATAACAAACTAGAAGATAGTTGTGATTTACCTTCTTCAACTGGTCGTTTGAGTGATTTGAAAATGGAAAGTAAAAAAAAGACTTACTTTTTTGATCTGTATGAGTACGCTAGATATTTTAAACAGACATTAAAGCTTATTTATCTTTTTGGTGATATTGTTCATATTCCTGATGATCCCTCTTTTGTCAAAAGTAGACCAATATCAGATAAAAATGCGAATTCTGTTGTTTTGAAGTGGGGTAAGATTCGTCATTTTATTTTTATAAAAAAAGACAGCTATGAATTTTCAGAGAAAACAAATATTCTTTTAGGTAGAGGAAAAGTTAAACCTAGGCAAACTCATAGAGCTCGGTTTATGGAGAAATATTATAATCATCCTATGTGTAATGTCGGGAAAGTAAATGATCCGACCGTTCATCCCGAATGGAATAAAGATAGGATGACTATTGAAGAACATCTTAAGTATAAGTTTATTCTCTGTCTCGAAGGTAATGATGTTGCAAGTAATTTAAAATGGGTGATGTCTTCAAATTCGCTTGCTGTTATGCCTAAACCTAAATTTGAAACTTGGTTTATGGAAGGTACATTGATTCCTGATTATCATTACGTTTTAATTAATGATGATTACTCTAATCTTGAAGAGAAGATGATTTACTATATAAATAATCATGATAAGGCTGAACAAATTGTTGAAAATGCACATAAGTACGTTGCTCAATTTAAGAATAAGCGTTTAGAAAACTTAATTTCTTTATTAGTTTTGAAAAAATATTTTGTTAAGACGAATCAGTTAAGTGAAAGTTTAAATTTGATTAAAAAGTAAATTGTTTTTATAGTATAGAAATGATTCTAATGATATAAAAGAGGATACCAAATTGATTTGGCATCCTCTTTTGAGTTTTTTGTCTTATAGAATTCTATCGAAAAGTATTCACAGAATTACAAAATTTACATAACTTTCAGAATGAAAATTTGTTATATGTTCATTTTGAAATCCCGGTAATTATCTGAGAATGTCATTATGGGGAGTTAATTTATTTTTTGTGTTATCGTCTAGCTTTATCGATCATTTTAAGATCTGCTAAAGCAATTGCTGTAACTGCTTCAATAATTACAGGAACTCTAAGTGCAATACAGGCATCATGACGACCTTCAATCAGAAGATTTTCCATTTCTGATGTGGAAATATTCATTGTTTTTTGACTAACACCTATCGATGAGGTTGGTTTAATAGCGACTCTAAAGACAATCTCGTTACCATTAGTAATACCACCATTGATTCCTGCAGCATTATTGGTTTCTGTTTTACCATCGGCAGTAAGAATATTATCGTTGTGCTGCGAACCAGTCATTTTAGCAGCTTCGAATCCTGAACCAAATTCGATTCCTTTAGTAGCTGGGATGGCAAAAATAAGATGAGAGATCATTGATTCTACTGAATCGAAGAAAGGCTCCCCCAATCCTATAGGTAGATTATTAGCTTTACATTCTACAATACCACCAATAGAGTCATGGTTTTTAATTGCCTTATCAAGTGCTGATTCAAAATCGGTAGATCCTCCAATTTCTGTAAGTTTAGCTTCAATATTCACATCACCAAGAATCTTTTTAGCAACAGTTCCTGCTACAACAAGACCTAATGTTATACGACCAGAAAAATGACCACCACCAGTGTAGTCGTTGTTTTTACCAAACTTGTGTTGTGCTACAAAATCGGCATGACCTGGACGAGGTGTATCAAGTAAATTGCTATAATCTTTAGATTGGGTATTCGTATTGTGAAATAGAATGATAATTGGAGCTCCTGTCGTTTTACCCTTAAAGGTCCCACTAAGAATGCTTGGAAAATCTTTTTCTATACGAGGCGTTGTGCCTTTTGCACCCGATTTGCGTCGACTTAAATCGGGTAATAAATCTTCTTCGGTAAGTGCAATGCCTGATGGGCATCCATCAATAGTAACACCAACACCTTTACCGTGAGATTCTCCGAATATGCTGATTTTGAATATCCTTCCGTATGTATTCATAGGGGTAATCGTTTATATAGCCAGGATAAAATCCAGCTGTGGTTTAAAAATTTGGTAATAGTAAAAACAAATATAGTAATTTTGCTTTTGCTAGATGAGGATTCATTTAGCTTATTCAGGACTATTTGTTAAGTTTTAATCCTATTGGTTTGTGTTTTGTTGACTCACTCTATTCTCATCATTAATTACGGTTAACAATAATGGCTTGATAAAAAACATTATCTTTCGATTTGAATAAAAAAAATAGCAACCCATTATAATTATAAAAGATGAGGCAAGAATTCGAAAATAATCAAGTTTGGATTTCAGATATTCCCAAAAGTGAATCTATTGTGTTTACAAATTTATTACCGAAATATAAACGGCTTTTAAATATACAATGGATTATTTTTTTTGCATTAATTATCATAGCTATAGTTGTTGCTTATTTCAAATTTGACGACATTGAATTAATCTGGTTTGGTGTAGCATTAATAGTATGGTCTGTTTTTCTACTGGCTAAATTCTCTTTTATTCAACTGGGCTTTCCTAAAAAGGGGTATGCTATTCGTCAAAAGGATTTGCATTATAGAACAGGGTTTTTAACTCACAAAACCATAAGTATTCCTTTTAATCGTATTCAACATGTGGAAATTCGTCAAGGCTTTATCTCTAAAATGCTAGACCTTTCTATCTTGAAGATCTATACAGCTGGTAATTCTGCTTACGATTTATCATTGAAAGGAATCTCGCTCCAAACGGCAGAAGAAATTAAACAGATTGTAACATCAAAGGTGAATCATGATGCATAAACAATCATTTGACATTGAACAACGTCAATCGGTTTTGGGTACATTCTTTTTTCTATTGATGAGTGTACAGAAACTTATTCGTATGTTTTGGCCTTTACTTTTGCTTTATGTGTTTAAGGGAAATGCTACGAAATTGTTGGAACCTAAGTGGATGATTGGTTTATCAATTTTAGTATTGCTTTTAATTGCTCATTCTATTTTAACTTGGTATAACTTTTATTTTCTGATAAAAGATAAAGAGTTTGTTCTTCGTAAAGGCTACTTAAAACGTGTGGTTATTGCTATTCCATTTGAGAAAATTGTTTCGATTAATTTGAAACAGAATCTTGTTCAACAAGTGTTGGGCGTTGTACAATTGGAGGTCGATTCTGCTGGTTCAAAAAAGAAAGAAGTTGCTATTTACGCTATAAATAGAGAAATTGCTGAATCTTTAAAGGAGCAACTAGCAAGCTATAAAAAGGATGCCATTGATTCAGAAGAAAATGTTGTTGATGAAGAGCTAGTAGAGGAAAAAGAGACTATTCTTCAATTATCATTTAAAGATTTATTACGTATTAGTATTGCTAAAAATCACCTAAGAGGATTACTTATTATTCTTGCATTCGGGAATAATATATATTATCAGCTTAAGGATTTATTTGAGAGTGAGATTACTTCAGCAGCTGATCAAACCGAAAATTTCTTGGAACATTCCAGTACTATGGCTTTGTTTGGATTCGTCGTTTTCGTTCTTATTATAAGTTTGATTATATCTATGGCTGAGGTATTTTTACGTTATCACGATTTCAATATGACATCCTTTGGCAATGCGTTTAGTTTGCAGTCTGGATTGCTAAAACGGAAGAATATCACAATTCCATTTTCTAAAGTTCAAAGACTTAAACGTTCTATAAATCCACTTCAAAAGTTGTTGAATATATCAGATATTCAATTGGTACAGGCTAATAGTGTTGAGGTAAGTAAGGAGAAAGACAAGGTCTCAATTCCGGGTTGTGATAATCAGAAGTTTAAGGAACTTTGTAATAAGATTTACGATGATCCATTTACTCAATCGACAATAGATTTAAAACCGCATAAAATATTTCGCTATCGTTATTTTAGCTTTTCTTGTCTGCTTATGAGTATTCCTATTATCGTTTTAGGTTTTGAGTTTACTTGCGTGTGGTATTTTGAAATTCTGATACCTTTTTTAGCAGCGATAATTGCCAATCAAATTTATAAGAGAAGGGTTTACCGTATTGGACATGATTACCTTCAAGTTCAGTCGGGAATAATAGCCAAAGATTATAGTATTATAGAAGTTTATAAAGTGCAAGCTGTACACATTAAACGGAGTATTTTTCAAAGAAGAAATGGAACAGCAAACCTAGTTCTAGGAATGGCTGGTTCTGCAGTCAGGATAGATTATATCAGATATGATGAGGCTTTAAGAATTAAGGATCAAATTCTGTATAAGATTGAGGTTACAAATAAAACTTGGATGTAAATAGAATAGAAATTTAGATGCCTTTATCTTATTTTTTTGTAAAAGATTGAATAATTTCCATAAACGCATTTCGATACATTTGACCAATTGGAATCTTACAATCTCCAATTTCAATTTGGTTTCCTTCTATGGAATCTATCATATCTAAAGCGACGATAAATGATTTATGAACTCTTGGAAATTTATTCTCAGGAAGTAATTCTTCCATCCGTTTAACGGTGATTTTACTCACTATACTTTTCGTTTTTGTATGGATTTTAATGTAATCACCAAGACCTTCGATGTATTTAATATCCTTGAAATTTAGCTTTATTGTCTTTTTATCAGCCTTAATAAAAATGAATTCTGGAATAGATTCCATGGGTTGAACAGTAGAACTTACGCTGGGTGTGCTATGAGCTTGTAACTTTTCTTCAATTTTCGAAATAGCTTTCACAAAACGAGGAAACGGAATGGGTTTATGCAAATAATCGATAACATCTAAATCGTAGGCATCCAGAGCATATTCACGATAGGCAGTCGTAATAACAACTGCAGGAGGGTGCTGCAAACTTTCAAGAAAATTTAAACCTGAAATTTTTGGCATATTAATATCCAGAAACATGGCATCAATTTGTTGATTACGTAGCACATCCATGGCTTCCAAGGCATTTTTGCATGATTTAATCAATTCTAAATGAGGAATGTCTTTAATGTATTTTTCGAGTACTTTTCTTGCATGAATTTCGTCATCAACGATGATACATTTAATATTCATCTGATTTATTTTAGGATAATAACAAGCTTAATTTAGTTGTATAAATGCCATTGTCTCTTGAAATATCGAATGTGTGATGTCCTGGGAATAAGAGATCAAGTCTTTTTTTAACATTCTTAATTCCCAAACCTCCTAGACCTTTATTTTTGTTTCCTTCTACAGAAAGATCAATAGGTGTGTCAATTTCAAGATCAATTTTATTGTCTGAAATTACTAAATTAATATTTATTTTCGAAGTTGTTTGTTCTGTAGATATGCCATGTTTAAATGCATTTTCTATTAAAGGGATAAAAAGAAGAGGTGGAACCTTATGACCAGGATCTTCTCCTTTTATATTTAAGTTGATTTCTGCTATGTCTTCAACTCTTACAGATTCTAAATCGATATAGTTTTTAATAAATTGGATTTCTTTTTCTAGATTAACCTCTTCGTCTTTGCATTCGTATAGCATATAACTTAAAAGCTGAGATAATTTCAAAATCATTTCAGGAGTCTTATTCGAATTATATAAACTCATTGAATAGATATTATTCAAGGTGTTGAATAAAAAGTGAGGATTGACTTGAGCTTTTAATAAGCTTAGTTCAGCGGTTAACTGTTTCTGTGCATTTTCAGTATATCTAAGATTTTCATCTTTTAATTTAATCCACTCTTTTACAAAATGAAATAGTGAACTCGACAGAACAAAAATGTTTGTCTTAAAAGTAATCATCATCATTACTTTACCCAAGCTGAAAGAAGCAAATCGCTTGAATTCTGTTTCTGGAAAACTATAAATAATCACGCTTAATGTGGAGATGGTTATAATCTCCATTAAGATAATACTCGATATATACTTCGAATATTTTCCTTTATTCCAATATTTAGGAATTAGGATACGGAGGTTAAAATATACTAGGCAAACAATAAAGAAGAGTTGAGTTCCTTCAAATATTAATTCTCTAGATATTCGTTCTATATCCATATCGATAAAACGACTTAATTCGAGCAATAAAAATACGCTCCAAAAGGAAAGATGTTGAATCCAACGAATTGAGAAAATATTGTATAATCTGTCTTTTAAATTCATGTTACTTTTGTTTGTAAAACAAAAAAACAAAAATTACTTCTTTAATCAACTATATTATCGATAAACAGGTTAATGTAGAATGTAAACGCTATTCATTTTAAGGGTAAACAAAGGTGTCTGTTGTTTTCTTTTTAATATCGACTTATAAGCCGTGTTGGTCGATAAAATTTACTTTTTCTATTGTGTCATGCTATTTTTGTTTAAGATTCTAAAAAACAGCAAAATCATGTTAAAAAGAAAAAGTATCCTTCTAGGAATATTAGTAATTGTGGTAACAATGGGACTTGCATTTGCATTTGCAGGTATGAAAAAAGCCCCAAAGGAAAGGAAAGTTATATCGAAAGAGATTGTAGTTCCTGTTCAAAGCATAAAGAATGCTAAAATTGATTTAAAGCTTTCTGTAATTGGAAACCTTGAAGCAAGAGATAAAGTAGAGGTTTATACTGAAGTCACAGGAATTTTGAAGTCTTCTAAAAAACAATTTTTAGAAGGTGTGAGTTTTTCAAAAGGAGAGATATTATTATCTATTCAAGATGACAAATACAGGGCTGAAGTTTATTCTAAGCGAAGTAGTTTTATGACAGAAATTGCTTCTGTTTTGCCAGATTTAAAATTCGATTATCCAGAAAGTTATTCCGCTTGGGAGCAATACTTAAAAGAATTGGATGTGGAAAAACAGTTGGCACCAATTCCTGCCGCTCAGAACGATCAAGAAAAATATTTCTTAGCAGGTAAAAATATTTACACCGAATATTACAATATTAAAAGTTTGGAGCAACAGCTTTCAAAATATTCTATAATTGCTCCTTTTTCGGGTGAAATTATAGAGTCGAACATTAAGCCAGGTACTTTAGTTATGAGCGGTCAAAAATTAGGCGAGTTTGTAAATACAAGCGCTTATGATTTAGTCGTTGGAATCGACTTGAATAATCTTGCTGGAATTAAGGTTGGAAATAAGGTGAATGTGTATTCAAAAAATACCAATGGAAATTGGGATGGTTCGGTTCGTCGAATTAGTAAAAAAGTAGATTCCGAAACGCAGATGGTGAATGTATATATTGCTGTTTCAGGAAATGATTTGAAGGAAGGTATGTTTTTGAATGCTGATATACAGCTGAAAAAAGATGTATTTGGTGTGGAAATTCCTCGTAAGTTTTTGGTAAACTCAGAATATGTTTTTATAGTTTCTAAGGGAATTGTTAATCAGCAAAAAGTTACTATAGTTCAAAAGAAAGAAGATGTTGTTGTAATTGAAGGATTGGAAGATGGTGATCTGTTGGTATTAAAAACATCAGGTATTCACAAAGGAATCGCCGTAGGTACTCAAGAACAATAAATTTACTGTTTTTAGAAAAATTCAGAATTATCTGACAATCATTAGAAAAACGATAAAATGAAGTCATTAATAAAATATTTTATAAAATATCCTTTTGCAGGGAATCTTCTAGCTGGAGTCTTTATGATACTGGGAATGTTTGGTGTGTTTTCGCTAAATTCTTCAGTTATGCCTCAAATAGATCCAGGAATGTTGACCATTACAGCGGTTTATCCAGGAGCTTCGCCCGAAGAGGTTGAAAAAGGAGTTGCATTAAAAATTGAAGATAACCTTAAGGGAGTTAGTGGGGTAGAGAAGGTTACATCATCTTCGAAAGAGAACTACTGCTCTATAATGGTTGATTTGGAATCAGGATACGATCCTAATATTGCCTTACAAGATGTAAAAAATAAGGTTGATGGAATTAGTTCATTCCCTGCAGCAGTTGAGAATATTAGTGTGTCAAAACGAGAGTTCTCTATTCTTGCCATTGCCATTGCCATAAGTGGAGATGTTGAGTTAAAAGACCTTAAAGGATATGCGCGAGCTATTGAAAATGATTTGCGAGGAATAGATGGTATTTCTCAGGTTGAATTAAGTGGTTTTCCCGATGAAGTGATAGAGGTTAGTGTAAATGAAGATGCATTAAAATCGTATAACATTACGATTGATGAAATATACAGTGCTGTTGCTGCTGCAAATATCGACCAAACTGGTGGTACTATTCGTGGTGAAAATGAGGAATTAAGAATTCGAGTTCGCGAAAAACAATATTATGCCGAAGGTTTTAAAGATATCGTAGTTCGTTCGCAAGAAAATGGAGGAACAGTTCGCTTAAGCGATTTAGCTGATGTAAATGACCAATGGGACGAAGTGCCTAACAGAACTTATATCGATGGAAATCCGGCAGTTAAAATTTCTATTACTCAAACTTCTCGCGAAGATATTTTGTTCATCTCCGAAGCAATAAATAAGTACGTAGCCGAATACAATACCAAACATGAAACTGTGAAATTAAATGTGCTTCAAGATAATTCTTCATCCATAAAAGTGATGCAGAATATTTTGGCTAATAATGGTATTGTTGGTTTCTTATTGGTTCTACTTTTCCTTTCTCTTTTCTTGAATCATCGTTTGTCGTTCTGGGTTGCCATAGGTATTCCAATTTCATTCATGGGAATGTTTATGATAGCAGGGATGTATGGTCTTACCTTAAATCGTATTTCCTTATTCGGGATGATTATCGTAATCGGTATTTTGGTGGATGATGGTATTGTCATTTGTGAAAATATATTTCAACATTACGAAAAAGGGAAATCAGCATTGCAAGCCGGTATTGATGGAACATTTGAAGTGATGCCTGCTGTGTTTTCGGCAGTATTAACAACCATCGTGGCTTTTTCTGCATTTTTCTTTATTGATGGATTAATGGGTGAGTTTTTTAGGGAACTGGCATTTGTAGTGATTTTTGCTTTGTCATTCTCATTGGTTGAAGCCTTTCTAATTTTACCCGCTCATGTTGTCCACTCAAAAGCGCTTCGTGCGGATAAAAAGGAATCTAAAATCGAGAGAATGTCATTAAAGGCAGTTACTTACTTACGAAGATGGACCTATGAGCCTTTGATTCGCTTTGCCTTGGATAATAAGTTGGTAACAATTGGTTTTTCAATTGGTTTATTTGCGATAACAGTTGGAGCTCTTCGAGGAGGAATTATTAGAACAGGAGATAGTTCTGTTGCAGATAATGATTACATCGATGTTGAATTGGAAATGCCTGCAGGAACCCCTGAAAATGAGACATTGTCTTATATGGAGAGGATAGAAAATGCAGCTATAGAGGTTGGTAAAGATCTTCAGGATAAAAGTATAAATGGAGATCCTGTAATTACAGGATCGGAGTTAAACATTACAGCTTCAAATATTGGAAAATTGAAAGTGTACTTATTAGGTACTCAAGAAAGAAATTTTATATCTACCGAATTTAGTAATTTACTAAAGGAAAAAGTAGGTGGAATTCCTCAGGCTCAATTACTCAGTTATACCCAGCAAAGCCGTTTTGGTAAGGCTGTATCTATCTCGTTACAGAGTAGTAATTTGGATGATTTGTATCAAGCTAAAAACGAATTCAAAGCAAGTTTATCTAACCTGGAAGGTTTAATGAATGTTCTGGATAACGATCAGCTTGGAATGCGCGAAGTAAAATTGAAATTAAAAGACAGTGGTTATAAGTTAGGTTTAACACAAAGCAGTCTGTCTAGCCAAGTTAGAGCAGGTTTTTATGGTAGAGAAGTTCAGCGTTTGCAAAGAGGTATTGATGTGGTAAAAGTTTGGGTGCGTTATCCAAAAGATGAACGTTCGTCAGTTGGGAATCTTGAAAACATGAGAATTAGAACTGCCAATGGTGGAGAATACTATTTAAAAGATGTTGCTGATATTATTTACGAACGAAATTTAGTTCAAATTAATCACCTCGAAGGGCAAAGAGAAATTACTGTAGAAGCTGATGCTGCTAATTCGAATGTTAATATGTCGGAAATAAACACCGAAATTGAAGAACATATTTTACCTAGTTTACAGGCAAAATATCCAGGCTTACGATTCCGTTATGGTGGTCATGAAGAAAATATGCAAAAAGCTAAGTCATCAGGAATTATTATTGCACCCGTAATTTTAGTACTGTTATTTGCCATAGTCATTTTTACATTTCGATCTTATTTTCAAACCATTTTGATTTTCACACTTGTTCCTCTTGGTTTTATTGGAGTAGGTTGGGGACATTGGATTCATGGAGTAGCATTAGATATGCCTTCGTATTTGGGAATGGTCGCGCTCATGGGAGTGATGGTGAACGATTCCATTGTGCTCATAAGTACTTTTAATGAACAATTGAAGACTGGTAAAGATTTTATGACTGCTTTATATGATGCTTGTGTTTCGCGATTTAGACCGATTGTATTAACCTCTTTAACTACTATTGTAGGTATAGCACCATTGATCGTTTCTAATCAGCAAGAAGCTAAAATGGTTATTCCTATGGCTATTTCAATGGCTTATGGTTTGGCTACAGCAACCTTTTTAAATCTTGTATTATTACCCGTATTATTGGTAGTTGTTAACTCTATAAAATGCAAATATAAATGGTTGGTAACCGGAGTAATGCCATCAAGAGAGAGTGTAGAAACGGCTGTTAAAGAGCTTGTAGAGTAAGGTTTATTTTTTAAAGAAGAGAAAATGAAGAAACAAATATTATTGATTGCACTACTGATTTTTTCCAGTATTTCATTGGTAAATGCTCAAGAAGCTTTGACCTTAGAATCAGCAATACAAATTGCTTTAGATAAAAACTTGAATATAAAGGTTGCGAAAAATCAAGCTGAAATTTCAGATAACAATGCAACAAAAGGAAATGCAGGATTACTACCATCGCTAAGTGCTAGCGGTGGAGTTAATTATGCAGAATATGCGACTGATGAAATTACATCATCGGCAGGATTGAACTTCTCTTATACGCTATTCGATGGTTTTGGCAGTAAGTACACTTATAAAATATTGAACCAGCAGAAAGAGCAGGGAAGCTTAAATGCTCGATATACAATTGAGAATATAATTTCTAACGTTATTTCTGGATTTTATCAGTTAAGCGAATCGTTTGACGAATTGGATGTTGCTTCTAATAATTTAGCCATTTCGAAAGATCGATTGTTGCGTATTGAAAGTAAATATGAGTTTGGTACCATTAATAAATTGGAAGTTCTAAATGCGAAGGTAGATTTTAATCGAGATAGTAGTAGTTACCTAAAGGCGGAACAGTCATACGAGGAATTGATTCGAGAAATGAACGTACTACTTGGTCGAAATGCTGAAATTGATTATCAGATAATTCCTGACGGTTCTGATTTTCAGAAGTTTGATATGGTAGAGTTAAAGAAGTCAGCCTTGTCTAAAAATGCTGAGTATTTGATTAAGGCAAGTCAGATGAGAGAAGATGAATTGGCAGTGAAAAAGGCCAAGTCAGGACAGTTGCCATCACTCAATTTAAATTCATCGTATTCCTATTACGAAAATAAAGTTATGGGAAGCAACTCCAATACTCAATTAACGGGTGGTGTGAGCATGAGTTTTAATATTTTTGATGGTAAACGTAAGAAAATTGAGATTGCAAATGCACGCATTCAAAAACAGAATACCGAATTGGAGTATCAGGACAAAATGTTAGAACTGGAAAAGAATTTGGTGAATGCTTACGCTGATTTTCAATACAATTTAAAAGTATTGGCATTAGAGGAAGATGCACTAGAAGCAGCACAATTAAATTTCAATACAACTAAGGAATATTATCAATTGGGACAAGTAAGTTCTACAACTTTTCGCGAAGCACAATTAAATTTAGTAGAGGCTCAAAATAATAAATCGGCAGCACGTTACGATGCCAAACAATCTGAAGTAAGTATCAAAAAAATAAGTGGTATATTATTGCAATAATGCTGGTTGTACCTTTCAAAATAAGAGCAATTCAAATAATCAGAATTTAATACATGATAAAAAAAATATAGTAGTTGTCAATTTACTATGCCTAAGTTTATCAAGTTTTGCTCAATTCGAAAAAGAGCTTTTTGGTGTCGATTATGTTAGGATAGGAGATGGCAATCTTAAAAAAATGATTGGTCATTAATTGGTATACTGACACGAACTATTTTTAACAACTCAAAATTATCAATTAATTGGGATAATATAAACTTGCGTGGAATGCTACTAGTTTCGAAATCGTTTAGGTCGAATTTGCGATTAAATGTTGGGGTGATGTACGATGCAACAACAGGTATTCCACTTTTTTACCAGCTTTTAGGATTGATAATATTCGTATTGTGAATATTGGAGGTGGACTTAGTTTAACTCAGAATCTCACAAAACATCTAAAGTTAAACGTGAAATCAGGATATACTTTTTATCGCAAGTTTGAATTCCGTGACGATGAAGATGCTATTATGGAGTTCGATTTGGATAATGATTTATATTTAAAAGTAGGGCTCTCAATAGGTCTTTAGTTTTGCTTTTTATAATCTTGTTTCTTGATAGGAGCTTAATATATTTCTTAAAGTATAAACATACCACGTAATACTTGTTTAGTAATTGAATTTTAGTGAGGATTAAAGTTGGCTTTTTTGTATTTTAGCAATCTTGAATATATCGATTACTAACAAAAACTAACACAAGGTGAAAAGAACATTCCTTTCATTATTTGCAGCGAGTATTTTATTAAGCTCATGCAATTCCGACAAGTGTGGCAAAACTGAAGCAAACGAGAATCCATTTTTTGCTGAATTTAACACACCATATCAAACAGCTCCGTTTGATAAAATCAAATTTGAACATTACAAGCCAGCGTTCCTTGAGGGAATGAAACAGGAGACTGATGAGGTTTTGGCTATTGCTAACAGCAAAGAAGAGCCTACTTTCGAAAATACGATTGAAGCGTATGAAAAGACGGGACGATTGTTGTCTAAAGTAAGTAACATCTTTTATGGTGTTAAAGGTTTTAATACCAATGATTCTATTGCTAAGTTAGCCAAAGAATTATCACCACTTTTAACTAAGCATAGTGCTGATATTAGCCTTAACGAAAACTTGTTTAAGAGAATTAAAACAGTTTATGCTAAGAAAGATGATTTAAAACTTTCTGTTGAGCAAAATACGTTGCTAGAGAAAATGTATCAAGGGTTTGTACGTAGTGGTGCCAACTTTGATGCAGATAATAAAGCAAAACTTCGTGAGATTGATGGTAAATTAGCTATACTAACCATGAAATATGGTGATAATGTATTGGCCGAGACGAATGCTTTCGAGTTGGTTATCGATAAAAAAGCTGATCTTGCTGGTTTACCAGAGTCTGTTATTGGAGCTGCTGCTGAGAAAGCAACTGCTGCGGGTAAAGATGGTAAGTGGATGTTTGGTTTAGATAAACCATCTATGCTTCCTTTCTTGCAATACTCTGATATGCGTAACTTGAGAGAGAAATTGTATATGGGTTACGTAAATCGTGGTAACAATAATAATGAATTCGATAATAAAGAGATTGCTAAAGAAATTGTAAACTTAAGACTTGAGAGAGCTAAGTTATTTGGATTTAAAAACCATGCAGCTTATATTCTTGATAGAAACATGGCTAAAACGCCAGAAAAAGCTCTAGAATTATTGAACAAGCTTTGGGATAAAACATTGCCTAACGCTAAGAAAGAAGCTGTTGAATTACAAAAAATGATTAATAAAGAAGGTGGCAAATTTAAGTTGGCTTCTTGGGACTGGTGGTACTATTCTGATAAAGTAAAAAAAGCGAAGTATGCTTTAGATGAAAATGAATTACGTCCTTATTTTGAGATTAATAATGTACGTGATGGTGCTTTTGCTTTGGCAAATAAGCTTTATGGTATCAAATTTATCCAACGTAACGATATTGCTAAATTTCACGAAGACTGTCAAACTTGGGAAGTTCAAGAAGCTGATGGAACTCATATTGGTATTTTTTACTTAGATTATCATCCTCGTGCATCTAAGCGTGGTGGTGCTTGGATGGATTCATTCCGTAAACAGTCGGGTACAGGAACTGATAATGAAGTTAGTCCAGTAATCATGAATATTTGTAATTTAACTAAGCCCGTAGGCGATGGACCAGCTTTATTAAGCCCTGATGAGGTTACTACAGTATTTCATGAGTTTGGCCATGCACTTCACGGATTTTTATCTAAATGTCGTTACAACACATTATCTGGTACTTCAGTATCTCGCGACTTTGTGGAGTTACCATCTCAAGTAATGGAAAACTGGTGTTTCGAGCCAGAAATGTTAGCAATTTATGCGAAACATTACAAAACTGGAGAAGTTATTCCTGCCAAATTGGTTGAGAAAATTCAAGCTGCAGGTAAATTCAATCAAGGATTTGTTACTCTTGAGTATCTTGCTGCTTCATTACTTGATATGAAATATCATACTTTAACTGAGCCATTGACAGAAGATGTAATGACTTTTGAGAAGAACTATTTTGATAAAATGGGATTAATTTCTGAGATCTATCCAAGGTATCGTTCTACTTATTTTAACCACATTTTTGCTGGAGGATACTCTGCAGGTTATTACGCTTATATTTGGGCTGGAGTTCTTGATTCTGATGCTTTCCAAGCATTTAAAGAGACATCTTTATTCGATAAAGCAACTGCTAAATCTTTCCGTGATAATGTATTGTCTAAGGGTGGAACAGAAGATCCAATGGTACTTTACAAGCGCTTTAGAGGTGCTGAACCAAGTATCGAGCCATTATTAAACAAGAGAGGTTTGAACTAAACCTACTTATATCATATTTGATAAATCCGATTCACGAAAGTGGATCGGATTTTTTTGTTTTAATTTTTGTTGCTAAAGCTTCAATCTTAGTACATGGTAGGTTATCTTTGATGATTAAATATGAGATAAGATAGTTATCTGTTAATTCAGCGAAGTCTATCTATTATAAATTAAATATACTTTCGATGAAGATCTTTTTCGATGTTCTTAATATCTATTATTTTCCTCAGTATCTTCCTGTTTTTGAAGAGCTCAATAGTCGTGGTCATGAGTGTCGTTTTATTGTTTATTCTAAAAAGAATGATAAGGCTAAAATGACAGAAATGCTTGAGAATCTTAAGATTGATTATGTCTGGGTTTATGATTACAACGAAGCTAAAGATCTGTATTTGAATGAGCAACCTAATTGGATTTTCTTTGGGAATGAGTTTCCTCACCTCGATGAAATTCATAAGGCTTCTAAAACAGTTCAAATGGGGCATGGTATTGGACCAAAACCTAGTTATTATTTAAAATCGAAAACCCCGATGACAGTTCGATTTATGGAAGGTGATTTGCGATTGAAGAATATTATTAAAATGTTTCCTAATGATAAATTTGAGCAAGTTGGATTTTCTAAGCTCGATCCAATTTATAATAAAACAGAAAAGGGTATTGATTTAGTTAAAGTTGGTCTTGATCCGAACAAACAAACGCTTTTATACGCACCAACCTTTAATCCTACATCATTAGGATGTTTTCCTCAGGATTGGCCTAAGGAATTTGAGGATTACAATATTTTAATAAAAGTACATGCTTTAACTTTATCGAGAGATCGTTATAAGAAAGAGCAAAAACTAATTAAGCAATGGGCTAGCTATCCTAATGTTTATGTGGCAGGGATCGATGAGTTTTCCTTGGTTCCATTCCTAGTTTCTGCAGATGTTTTAATTAGTGAAGCATCGTCAACTTTGTTTGAGTTTTCAGCATTAAATAAGCCTGTGGTTATTTGTGATTTTTATGATTTGAAATGGTCTTATAAGGGTATATTCAAATACCGTTTTGAAGAGCGTTTTGGGAAGGATTCTGTTATTTATAATGATTTGGGAGCTCATGCTAAATCATACAATAATTTGAAGGAAAAAGTGAAGGAGGAGTTAAGTCATCCAAGTAATTTTGAAATAAATAGAAAGACATATACTCGTGATCATGTTGGACCTACAGATGGGAAAGCATCGATACGAATTGTCAATTATATAGAAGAGAATATGTAAAAATAAAGGCTTAAGTTCAGAAAACTTAAGCCTTTATTTAAAATTTATTTTTTTCCTATTAGTTTGAGCGTATCTTTTAGAATGGTTGAACTTACACTTTTTGTATATGGGAAATAGATCATTTCGCAAGTCACTGGAGGGTATTTTCCTTTCCAATCATCACCAACCGAAATGGCATCAATACCATATTTATCAACAACTTTTTGTTTGTTCTTATCTTCTTGAGGAATCACTTCATCAACATATTTGATGGATGAAATAATCTTAGCCCTTTCTTCGTAAGGAATAACAGGCTTTTTACCTTTGGTACTTAAAATAAGTTCATCTGTTGAAACGCCAACAATTAAACGATCGCAGAGTTCTTTTGATTTTTTAAAGATGTTTAAATGACCAAAGTGGTATAGATCGTAACAGCCAGACGTGTAGATTGTACCAAATTTCTTTTCAGACTTAGGTAAATTTGCTTGAATGGTCTTTTTTATCAGCTCTAATTGCTCAGCGTTAATTGAGTTATGATTTTGGGTGAAATCAATAGGCTTTGGCCAATCAGTATCAACAAATTCTTGAGAATGATATGAAACTGTTTGGCTATAACGAGGGATCACATGGAAATGAACTTCAGGATCGGACATCATCAACATGTTGTAGTTGATTTTATCGTAGTTAAAAGCTTTTTTAGCGCTTAGTTCTATGTCTTTGCTTACAACAGATAATTCAGAGTTAGCTTCTAAGCTAATTTCATGAAAATTGTGTTTCTCTTCTTTACAAATTAGAATCATTGAGCCAAGAGTTAGTTGTTTTTCTCTTGCTAACAATAACCAATGTTTGTATTCTTTGATAAGTGTGCGTGGGTAACCGAATTTTTCTAAAGTATCTTTAAGCATATATTTTGTATCACTTGATAAGCTATGTTAAACATGTAAAATAAGTATTCCTTTATCTTATTTTACGTGATGAGCACAAAATTAAACAAACATCTATTTAATGCAAAAAAAGACCTTTGAAATTAAGATGTTGAATCGTTAAGCCGATTAATATTTATGATTCTTCAATAAAGCCTTTAAAATAGTGTATGGTTTTTATAAGTCCCTCTTCTAGTTGAATCTTAGGTTCCCAGTTGTTTAGTTTCTCTTTCGCAAGACTAATATCAGGTTGGCGTTGCATAGGATCATCCATTGGCAATGCTTCATGAATAATTTTTGATGTGGATTGAGTTAATTCAATTATTTTCTGTGCTAACTCAAGAATAGTAAACTCATAAGGATTACCAATATTTACCGGACCAATGAATTCTTTAGGTGAGCTCATCATTCTTATTGCTCCTTCAACCAAGTCGTCAACATATTGAAAACTTCTAGTCTGTGAACCATCACCATATATTGTAATGTCTTCACCTCTCAAAGCTTGCATAATAAAATTAGAAACAACACGACCATCATTGGGATGCATATTTGGTCCGTAGGTATTGAATATGCGCATGATTTTAATATCAACCTGATTTTGATTGTGGTAATCCATAAATAAGGTTTCAGCACAGCGTTTTCCTTCATCGTAGCAAGAACGTATTCCAATAGGATTTACATGTCCCCAGTAGGATTCTGTTTGAGGATGTACGTTAGGATCGCCATATACTTCACTAGTTGAAGCCTGTAAAATTCGAGCCTTAATACGTTTGGCTAAACCTAGCATGTTAATAGCACCCATAACCGATGTCTTGGTTGTTTTTATAGGATTGTATTGGTAATGAACTGGCGAAGCGGGGCAGGCTAGATTATATATTTGATCTACCTCAGCAAAGTAAGGTTGAATTACATCGTGACGAACTAATTCAAAATAGGGATGTGAAATTAGATGTTCCACGTTACGTTTGTTACCCGTAAAATAATTGTCAAGGCAGATAACATCATTGCCTTCTCTTATTAGACGATCGCATAAGTGTGAACCTATAAATCCAGCACCTCCTGTAACAAGTATTCGTTTCATGTTTATCTTCTTTCGTTTTATTGTTTTTGATATATCTGTTTAGAGTACTAATATCTGAAATAATGTTTAAGCATTTTTGATTTTTCCATATTTTCTCGACATCTTCCACTTTCGTAATAGTGAAAGTTTTCTTTTTTCAGGTACAGGATGCTTAGTCAACCAGTTTTTAACTGCTTCAATCATTCTTTTAGCAGATTTTCCATCACTTAATGGGTGATAATTATCGATAATCCATTGTCTGTTTTCCTTGTGAATATCAGATTTTAAAACCGATTCAACCGAACTTACGAGTTCTTTGGAATCTTCAATATCTGTCCATTTAATGTTTCCCGATGATGATTTGAGTGTTATAACAGGTTTGTCTAGAAATAAAAACTCATAAATTACTGAAGAAGTATCACTTATCATTAAATCAGAAAGAATCAAATATTTACTGATATCTGGATTGTCTACTATAACGAGGTTATCAAGAGGTTGGGCGGCTTGTATGTATTTTGTTTTCACGTCCTTATTCATCTTATCATGAAACTTAACCAAAATCAAATAATCGGGATTTTTAGATAAAGTTATGATTTCGTTAAATAAAGCTTCTGCCGATGTTAAGCTAGGCGAGAAAGTAGGAGCAAAGAGGAGAATCTTTTGAGCTTTATGTTTCTTGAGTAAGTCTTGCTTTTCTTCTTTAAAATTATTTTGCTGAATGAATAGAGCATCTAGTTTGCACCAACCCGTTTCAATAACTTCAAAATTGCCATGTTTTTTGGATAGTTTATTAAATCGTTCAGTGAAGAAAGCTCCAGATGTTAAGTATAAATCAAAATAATTACGGATTCTAAAATGACCTTTTTTACCCCTTCTGAAATGGCCTTGCATTTCTCCAGCTAAGCCATGGAAGACTTGAACTTTAACACCTCTTAAAAAATAAGGTACATTATTCCCAGGTGCAAAAATGATATCAGCTTTAAAATCTACAATGTCCTGTATTGAGCTTGTTATAGTAGAGTCATTTTTAAATGGAAAAATATTAACAATTTCAGAGTCAATATACCATATGATTTCATCTCCAGCTTGCTCTGATTCAATCTGAAGAGGACGTAAAATGCTGAAGGAGTATGGTTTTGTGCAGAATAAAACAACTTTCATATAACTTAGGTCTTTATATTTATTTGGATGATTTTAAACGTTTTTTGAATCTTTGTTTTTGTTCAATTTTCTCTTTGTGTTCTACGTCAAATTGAATTAAAAGTTTTGCAGCTTCTTTTTCATCTTTCTGATTTATTCGAGCATATTCTTTCCCAACAATTTCTAATTCTTCTGCACTTGCCCAAATTTGAGCGAAATTTTTTAATCCTTTCAGATAACCCATTTTCTCAAATCGCATTCGATTAATATCTACAATGCTAAAATCATATTTTTGATTTGCAAGTTGAGTGATTAGAATATTCCCACGAGAATAATCAAGATGATGTATATTGTTTTTGTGTAGCTTTTCGTATGTAAATACAGCAAATTGTTTGAGAATATTTTCTTTATCAGGAAAGTCGAAACCAATTAAATCTCGTATGGTAAAATCATATTGATGATGTATAGAAACGTAATAACTTCGATTAAAAAATCCATTTTTTAAGATTTCAACACATGCAATAGGTTCTGGAGTTTCAGCTCCATATTCCCTTATCTTTAGTGCGTATTCAAAAGAGTGTTTTGCCTTTGAGCCTCTTAGATATGCGTAAGCAATTTTGTTTATTAGATGAGGTATTTTGAAAGACTTAACATTCAACTTTAATCCTTCAACTTCAAATACTCGAATCTCATTTCTCCCTTTGTAGATTGATTTTCCTTTCTTGTCGAAATTCTGATGAAGATTTTCAAGAAAAGGTTTCAGTTTTGAATATTTAGGGTTGATTTTAATTCGCATATATTAATAGAATGATTGGATAAATTTATCCTAGTATTTTTGTAAAAGCCTTCGCTATTCTTTTAATAGATTCACCACCAATATCGTCGAAATGAATCAAGTTTGGTGCAATAAATTCGTAACTAGAAACATCGTCTCTTGGCTGTATGTCTATAAATGATTTGACTTGGCAAATATAAGCTAAATCGAGTGTGAAAACAGATAATCCACCAAAAATATATTCGTTGGGAGAAGACATATAATAATCAAATTGCTTTATTTCGAGATTCAGTTCTTCCTTTATTTCCCTACAAAGTGCATTTTCAGCAGTTTCCATAATATCTACAAAACCTCCTGGTAAATCAAGCATACCTTTGTGAGGTTCAAATGCTCGTCTAGTGAATAGAATTTCACCTTTATCATTAACAATTAACGCTGCTACTGCAGCCGCTGAGTTGATATATAAATGAAATTCACACTTATTGCATAAAAAAGACTGATCTTTTTTAAATGAAAATTCACTACTACCACATTTTGGGCAATAGTGAATTGTATTTTTTGGTAATGTTGATTTCATGTAAGTTTTTATGATATCATATTGAAGCTTATAAATTAAGCGTAAACTGATGAATCTTATTATAGCTCAAATGCCATATTAATGATTTTTTCTAATTCTTCAGCATCTATTTCATCAAAGGAGTTTAATTCGAATGAATCCACATCAAATACACCAATAATATGACCTTCTTGATTTTTTAGAGGCACAACAATTTCTGAGTTTGTAGCTGAATTACAGGCGATATGACCTGGGAAATCATTAACATCAGGTATAACCAATGTTTTATTTTGATTTATTGCTGCCCAACACACGCCTTTGTCTTTAGCTAATCTTTGACAAGCAACAGGTCCTTGGTAGGAATGAACAAGCAGTTCTCCATCAACAAGAAGATATATCCCTGTCCATGCATAATATTTGATCTTATGATGAAGTATGGCTTCGATTGTTGCCAAACGAGACATCATAATATCGGTAGGTTTAAATATACCTTTTAACTGTGTGTTTAGTCTTTGATAACGAGCTCTTTTGCTCTTATTTAATTTGTCCATATGTTATTTTAAAAAAGTTGAATATGCGAATCTAAGTAATGCAACTAATAATCACAAATAGAACATTACCTTGTTTCTAAATTTTGGAACGTAAAAAACTGTGTTGTATTAGCTTTTACATTAAAGTTTAGCGCTTGTTTATGTCCACCATTTACTCCACTTTTAAGATTTAATATCAGTTTGTGGTTTCCTGGTTTTAATTTGATTCTTGTATAGTATATGCTATGAGGAAGTGTTTGCCAATTGCGAGTATCTGCTTTCTCTGTTATGGCATTAGCAAGACTGAGTAGCGTACCCAAGGTCTCATTCTTACTATTAGCATATGTTTCTAATGCTTTTTTAGTGGCAAGTCGTAAAATTGAATTTGCTATTTCTCTAACCATTCTATCTTTTAGACATTTAAATGCAATAGCATTAATATCTTCAGCTTTTTCCAATTTATATTGAACTAAACTATCAATTTCAATTAAAGCCTGATTGAATAAAGGTACCCTTTCTCTGTATTTGGGAAATGCAATTCGAACAAAGTCAAGATTGCTGAATGCAGCTTTCTCATTTCTATTAAAATTATTCATGTTGAAAGGGAAACTAACACCTTCTTCATTATTGGCAAGGGTTAAAATGCCTCCTGCGCCTTTGTGAGCAGCAAAATTAATACTCCATTCGTCTTTAACTGGGCCTAAACCATTCATCCAAATAAAAATTATTTCTCCTTCATCTTTCAAAGAATCCTCAACAGTCATATTAAATTCTTTACTGTAAAAGAGATATTCTTTTTCGAATCCAATACGTTTAGCTGTTCTTAAAATATCTTTTTTTAATTGTTCAGGACTAATGGTCCCAAAGTTTTCTGAATAGTTGTTTTTATAGATATTGTACGCGTTTCGGTATGCAATAAAAGCATTATTGTAATCTTTTGATGCATCGTATATCATTCCCATAAGGTTATGAGCAAAAGCATCATCACTATATCTATTTTTATTATTACGAGGGTATTTGTCGTTTAGAGCGTAGAGTTTTTCATTAACACGGCGACATTCTATAAGTGCTTCTTGGGTTTTTCCCAATTGAAGATAACCTATGGCCTTATAATAGTTTATAAGTACATTCTCAAAATCTTCTGGTTTGTAGGGTTTAACTCTAGGGTTTGAAATGAGAGCTAAAGCTTCTGATCCTAAATTTTTTCGTTGATCTTCAACAAATATATCAGCTTCGTTAAAGTAGGTGTTAGCTAAGGCATAATCTTTTTGCATCCAAGCCAAAGTACCTTTGTTTACAAGGTAAAGTACTCTGTTTCGATTAGATTGGAGTTGCTTGTTTGCATCTAAATGTTTATTTGCTGTTTGCATATCACCATTTTCAAAACTTTTATTAAACGCTTCGTTTTGTTGGTAATAAGTTGCACAACTTGATAATATTATTGAAGCAAAGAGAACAAGAAATAAATGGAATCGCTTGTGTAGAAATAGTATCATGCTTGGAGAAAGATTGATTTTATATTTTAGCCAAGAAATTAAAATGCTTGCAAGACGTTATGTCTTGCAAGATTTATAAGCGTAACCCTGTAATTTATCGATTCACGTATTTCTTAATCTTTTTATCACCCATCCACACTAGTTCACTCGTTTCGATACTAGTTAATTCAAGACTTAATTGGTAATAACGTACTTTTTCTTTTTTATAACTATCAACAATAGAATTTATATCACCTTGTAAAATGAAATCAGCACCTAATTCTTGTCCCCATTTTTTTATAGTTGCTTTTGCAGCAAAATCCTGTTGGTCAGCTCTTTCTTGACGTAAATCTTCACGTTTAGAACCTGCTTGTACAAGACGAACACGACCATCATTAAGAATAGACTTCTCAATATCTTTGATATAAGTGTCAGCCTCGATATGTTCGGAACTCTTGTTATAAATAAGTCCAACAATAACCACTGGTTTTCTGTTGAATTCCTTTTCGAAATTCGCAATCCAATTTTGACTCAAAACTTGTTGTGTTAAAGCTTGTGCAGCTAACTGTGAGTCTGTGTCATTCCAACGACCACTTAAATCAATTTGTTGATCAGGTGATACTCGTGTTATTTGACGTGAACAAGAAGCACTAGTAACTAATATTAATGCTAGAACTAATAAACGTAATGAATGATTCATAATGTATGTTTTAATTTACTCTGTTTAGGTTGAAACTTAAAGATACTCACATTCAATGAGTATTAAAATACTTTTACTAAAAGTAATCTTATGAATACCCACACAATTTGTGTGCCAATTTTATTGTATTTGCTGTACTAATTTTTTGAGCTTTTCGTAGTGATTAGTACTTACGCCAGTCATTGGTAGTCTAAAGTTGTTTTCAATCAGACCATTGATGTTTAGAATGGCTTTGATACCAGCTGGATTTCCTTCTGTGAATAAATTTTGAATAATATCAATAAGCTTGTAGTGTAATGTTTTTGCATCATCAATTTTCGATTGACGAGCATAATTAACCATGTTACTGAATTCTTTAGGAAAGGCATTTGCGACTACAGAAATTACACCATCAGCACCTAGGCAGATCATTGGAAATGTAAGAGCATCATCACCTGAAATTACAGAAAATCCTTCTGGTTTGTTTTTAATAATGTTCATGATTTGTTCTATATTTCCAGAAGCTTCTTTAACTGCAACAATATTTTCAATGTCGTTGGCTAATCGAAGTGTTGTTTCTGCAGAAATATTTACCGAAGATCTTCCAGGAACATTATATAGAATTACTGGTACTGGGCAAGCATCTGCAATCATTTTGTAATGCTGATAAAGTCCTTCTTGGCTTGGTTTGTTGTAATATGGTGCAACAGATAGAATTCCAGCAATTTTATCATAAGCATGAAAGCTTTTTATGCCTTCAACAACTTCACTTGTGTTATTACCACCTATACCAATAACTAGAGGAACTCTCTTATTGTTAACTTTAATGATATGATCGATAACAGCTTTTTTTTCATCCTTATTAAGCGTTGCTGATTCACCTGTTGTTCCCATAACAACAAGATAGTTTACGCCATTGTTTATTTGAAAATCGACTAAGTTCGTAAGTGATTTAAAATCGATATTTCCATCCGTGTGGAAAGGGGTAACGATCGCGACTCCTGTTCCTGAAAAATGTTGTGACATTATATTTTAGTTTTTCTTAATTTCTGATAAATATGTGATACTGTCTTGAATAAGTTCTTTAATTGAAGCATTCTCTTTTAGTTCAATCATAAAATCTAGATACTCAGCATTATTTCCTTTTGCACCTACTTTAAAAGATGCAGGCGATAAAGATGTTATGTATTGAACTGTGAGTTCTTCTGACTGAGTTAAAATAAAAAGAATATCAAATTGTTGTTTAAAAAATTCATTTATATCATGTGATTGAGGTATTCCTTTCCAATTACAGTCTGATTCTGAAAAATAGATAAAATCTAATGTATTTATCGGTTTTTGGGGAACTTCAACTCCCTCGTACCAACCAGCTGCACTTATTTTATAACCTTGTTTTTTTAAGTCTGTGTAGAAGTTGCTTACTATACTATTATTTTCTTTTTTATTTGTATCAAATAAAATGCCAATGTATTTAGCACTTTGCATATTGTGAAATTCTACATGTTTTGTTAATTTTTTTACTTCTTTGGCTAGTAATTTTCTGGCAATTTTTTCAGCCGTATTTTTGATAATGCTCATTTTTAGTCAAATATACTTTATTAGAACTTCTAAAAAGTGTTAGATTTAAAACCAAATAAAGTTTCTATCGGGGTGAAAATCAAGCACAAGATAGTTATTTTTTGAATTCGGCAAGACGACCAAAAGCCATATTTGAAAGGTATTTCTTTTGTTTACTTGAAAATCAAGGTGCTAGGCGATGGAAATTCCAATTGCCATTTTCCAATTCAAATTCGATTCTATCGTTTAAACGACTCTCTCTTCCTTGCCAAAATTCGAATTTTGTAGGCTTTAGTTTATAACCACCCCAATAGTTTGGTCGTTTAAACTTATCGTCAAATTCATTTTTGAAATTTTGAATAGCTTGTTCTAATTCATCTCTATTTTTGAGAATTGAGGATTGAGGAGATGCTGCAGCAGCACGTCGACTACCAACCGGTCGGTTCATAAAATAATGGTCTGAATCTTTAGATTTTAATTTTTCGATAGAACCTTCAATTCGAATCTGTTTTTCCAATTCAGGCCAGAAGAAAACTATGGCACCATATGGATTCTCTTTTATATCTTTTCCCTTTCGACTGTTATAATTAGTAAAAAAGCAGAAGCCTTGATCAGAATAATCTTTAAGTAGAAGTATCCTTGCTGTAGGTTTCCCATCTGAATTTACTGTTGCTAAAGTCATTGCATTGGCATCTAATAAATCCAAATCATGGGCCATTTTAAACCAGATGTCAAATTGAGTAAATGGATTAAGGTTTACATCTCTTTCATCCAATTGCTTAAGCGTGTATTCGTGGCGTTTTTTCTGGATATCTTCTTGCATAATAACTATTTATTCTGGTTGCATAAGTATATTTGGCTCTATGCTTAAACCATTGTAATTGATGTAATATTGACCTCCTTTTGCAGGATAAGCCATTTCTGCTTCATTCTTTGTATCTGCATTAGCTATACCGACATGTGCAAATAAGATTTTAGCTTTATGCTTATCGGCATGCTTTATTATTTCTTCTGCAGCCATTGGCGATAGTGATCCTAAGTCTGGGTAAGTGCTTGTTTTTACTACGATGAAATACATGTCTTCGTCTTTTCGAGCTAAGATTTGAGGATTTTCTTCAAATTCAATATTTACCGATAGAATTTCGTACTCATCTTTAATGTGCTTGTACACCCACTTTATGCCTAGTTCATGTAATTCTTCTCCACTAAGTCTGTTCCCTTTTTGACTCATAATTTGTTTTTAATTTAAGACTACGAATATCTCCTTTATTGGTAATATTACCAAATGGTTGTCAGTTATAAATTCTCTATTATATCATTCAAAAAGAGATTAAGAGGCTGTAGTGCTTCAAATGATTCTTGTATGGCAATAGGAAATTTATCTGAAGTTGCAATATCATCAGTAATAAACTGACTAACTGCATAGTGTTTGTAGTTTAAGAGCTGAATGTGTTCAAAATCTTTAGGATAGCCACGAGGAGCAGTTTTTAGCTTATCACCATATAATTCAGGAAAATGACTAACAAATTCTGGTTTCTCAATTATTGATTTAAATTCTTCAGGATGATGAAAAATTTCTTCACGTATTGCTTTAAGTGTTTTAGGCTCGGGCATAAAACAACCGCCACCTAGAAAACATTGTTCAGGTTCAATATGAATATAATAACCACCATATTTAGATTTACGACCACCACGAGATATAAATGCTCCAAAGTTGGTTTTATAAGGGCGTTTATCGTTAGAGAATCGAACATCTCTAAAAATTCGGAAAATACAATCTTTTGCAATATTGCCAGTTACCGAAGGGTCTATTTGTTTAATTTGTGCTATGCTTAGTTCTATAAAAAGTTCAAAATCTTGTTTTGCCTCGTTATATTGGGTTTTATTAGCGTGAAACCAATCCCTATTATTGTTTTCCCTAAGATCAAGTAGATATTTATATATAGATTTATTCAGCATATTCTGTTATTTTATTTGTCAATTTAATTGAGGTTCAAAATACGATTATTGCAGACAAAATTCAAAGTTTGATACCTAATTCTTATAGGTGTGAAATTTATTAATAGCTTATTATTTTAATATTGAATTTAGTAAACCCATTTCCTTTGTTAATTTTGCAGCACTTAAGCATTTGAAATTAGTTATTACTGAAAACGAATGGTTTAATTTTGATGATCATATAAAAAGGGAAAAATGAATATAGGTATAATAGGTGCTATGGAGATTGAGGTCACTAGGCTCCGTGATGAATTAAAAAATATAGAAGAAATTAGTAAGGCAGGTTTTACTTTCTATAAAGGGCAAATACATGGTATTAATATTGTTTTGTTACAATCGGGTATTGGTAAAGTGAATGCTGGGATTGGAGCTGCTATTTTGATTGATAATTTTGCGCCTGATTTTGTAATTAATACAGGTTGTGCTGGTGGTTTTATTTCTGATTTGAAAGTTGGTGATATCGTTATTTCCAAAGAAGTTAGTCATCATGATTTTGATTGTACTGTTTTTGGTTATAAACATGGGCAAGTACCAGGTATGCCGCCTAGTTTTATTGCGGATTCTAAGTTAATTGAAGTAGCTGATAGATCTATTCATAAATTAACGAATTTAACAACCAAGTGTGGCACAATTGTTACAGGAGATCAGTTTATGAATAATCCCGAAGCAACAAAGCAAATTAAAAAATTGATTCCAGAAGCTGATGCAGTAGAAATGGAAGGTGCTGCTATTGCTCAAACTTGCCATCGTTTTGAAGTTCCATTTGTTGTTATCCGTTCTATTTCGGATATTGCAGGACAGGATAATGCTGTTCAGTATGAGGAGTTTGTTGAAACTGCTGCAGTTAATTCTGGTAATATGGTAATGGAGATGATTCAAGAGTTAGGTCAAGCCTAATTCTATTAAAAAAATAAAATATAGATAAGATGAAAAAGATAGATAGTTTTCAAGTTGATCATAGTAGATTGAAACGAGGTATATATGTTTCTCGTAAAGATACAGTAGGTAGTGAGATTCTAACAAGTTTTGATATTAGAACAAAATTACCAAATGTTGAGCCTGCAATGGAAATTGAGGCTATGCATACCATGGAGCATCTTTGTGCTACATTTTTAAGAAATCACGATGATTGGGCTAAGAAAACAGTTTATTTCGGACCAATGGGTTGTTGTACTGGTTTTTATATGATTTTTCATGGTGATTACGTTTCGAAGGATGTTGTTGGTGTGATTCAAGAAATGTTCAAGTTTATGTCAGATTTTAATGAAGAGATTCCTGGTGCTGGCATCAATGAATGTGGTAACTACAAGAGTCACGATTTGGAAGGAGCAAGGCAAGAAGCTAAGAAATTTTATAAAGAAGTTTTAAGTAATCTAAAAGAAGAAAATCTTAACTACCCAGAGTAAAATATAAAGGCTACCAATTTGGTAGCCTTTTATTCTATATATTTTTCTGTAATTATTAATTTCCAATCTCCTTCGTTGTTTCAATATGCTGATGAGCTTCAATAACTGGTTCATATTTTTGAGCTTTAATCTCAAAATCTTTAGTGTAATTAATTATATGAAGACCTCTATTTTCAAAGCCGCCCCATGCATTAACGCTTTCAATATTAAAGTTTGATTGTAGTAAATCAATATCTTTAATTTCACTTAAGTGGTCGAAGAATTGAATGCCATAGCGTTTTATTGAAGTCGTGAAATAAATCGTAAAATCGTAAGCTCTAAACGAATAGTCATTAGGTTCACAACTAAATTCATATCTAAAACGATCAACAAATCGAATAACATCTTCGGAGTTGTAATCAATGAAATATGGAGATAGAATTTGTGTGTTTAATTCGAATAGATTACTAGGATCCATACTATTATAACGTTGCCATGAAGGGAATCCTATTAGTTTTATAGGGTATGATTTACTAAGAATTTTAAGATTCGTTAAAAAACTTTCTACAACCGAAGGCTTTGATGATGGAATAATAATAATGTTTTCTTGAGTTTTACTTAAAAGATATTCTAAACCAAGGTTTCCATAATCTTCAAATGAGATTTTGCTATAGTTTAAGTTAGAATATTGCCAATATTTACCTCCATCAAACAATTGCTGTTCAATGTCTGAAACCAATTGGTATTCTTCTAGTGTTTTATAGTTTTTACTGTGAACAATTATAATATTTTTATTTTCCTTGTCAGACATAATGTGATTGAAAATATTATCACATAATGATTGAATTGAAGTATTTAATTGAAAAACAAAAGGGTTATTGTGAAGTTCTTTATTTTTAGAAGATAAGGGTGATACAATAGGAATTTGATTTGCTAGTGCATATTCGGCAACCAATTCAAAGGTATTAGAATAAACAGGACCTAAAATTAAATCCAACTTTTGTGTTCCCAATTTTTCTAATGTTTTCCTTACCGTTGATTGTTTCTTTTCTGTATCAAAAACATGTAAATTTACATCTAACCCCTGTTTCTTAAGATCTTCAACAGCTAACAACACACCTTGATATAACCTAATAAAATCTCTTGATTTTGGGTAGGTTGTTTCTGGCTCCTTACGAGTCATTATTCTAAGTGTATCTTGATAAGTATATTCCCAATTTAAAGAATCGCTCAGGGCGGCATAAAGTGGCAAAAATAGAGCAATGTTAATTTCAGATTTAACTATTGTGTCTCTAGTGTATTCTTTGAAAATTTGATCATAATTTGTTACATGTTCCTTTTCGATAATAGGTTCAGTAACTACGCTTTTAATTGGTTTTAATTGTTTCGCATTCTTTGGCAAATTCACAATAGTTCCTGGAGCAATTTTTCTGAAAGAACGGATGTGACGATTTAGTTTACGAAATGTTCTACGTTTAATATTGAATTTACTTAGAATATCAGCTTCTGAATCATTTGCTTTTACTGTGTAAGTATTTTGTTGCTTTTCATCTATCTGACTGTTGTCGTTTTTCTGGATCTTAATAATAGTTCCGATGGTAAGTTTTCCGTTTTCACCAATTTCAGGGTTGTCAGCTTTTATATTTTCAATGCTCTGATTGAACTGCTTCGATAAGGAGTATAGCGTATTGCCTTTCTGAATAACGTGGTAGAAATAGTTTGAAACGTTCTCTTTTGTAGTTTTATTACTTACGTTAATATGAGTTGATTTTACGAAAGGGATTCTCAGAATTTCATTTAAATCCAAGTTGTAATTTTTCTTGCGGTTGATTTCCATGACCTCTTTTATGTCAACCTTATAGGCTTTACATATCGAAAACAGGGTTTGTTTCTCTCTAACGATATGTAAATAGTAAAATTTACCTGCTACTATAATTTTTTCGTTAGAACGAATAATTTCATTAGTTTGAGCATGAGCATCGATAATAACGATAGAAAGAAATAAAAGTATGATGATTTTTTGAACAAAATATTTCATTAACTGATTATTTTTCAGAGTTTTGGTGTTTTATCTAAACATTAACAAAAATAAGAAACAAAGTTTATAAAACAATATGAGATTCACATTAGCTATGAGAATTTAGTTTAATTTAAGATTTATGTTTTCAACTTATTTTAAATGAAAATGTTAGACTTAAATTGTCTTGTCTATAAATTGAATAATTGTAAAAGATATTTTTGGGATAAAAAGTAAAAAAGCGATGAGTTAATTCATCGCTTTTTTTATATGCTTAAGGTTTTAAGTCTCTTACCAGATTTTAGCTCTTTGTTCTTCGTTACGATACAAAGGATCTGTTTTGTTAATATTAAAAGCTGTGTATAATTCAGGAATATTAAATAAACCTCCATTTACACGGTACTTTCCAGGAGAGTGTACATCTTCTTTAATAAGTTTTCTCAAGTACTTATCTCTCACACTACCTCTCCAAACCTTTGAATAAGAAAGGAAGAAACGTTGCATGTTGTTGAAGCCATCAATATCTTCGGGTTGCTGGCCATTTAAGCTCGTTTTGTAAGCTTCTAAACTAATGGTAAGTCCACCATAATCGGCAATATTTTCTCCAAGAGTTAATTTACCATCAACATTTAAATCATCGAATGCCTGGAAACCATTGAATTGATCAACTAATTTTTGTGTGCGATCATTAAATTTTTCGGTGTCTTCCTTAGTCCACCAATCCTTCATGTTACCATCCTTATCAAAACGACGACCTGAATTATCGAAGCCATGTGTCATTTCATGACCAATAACAACACCAATTGCGCCATAATTTACAGCATCATCACCATTCATATAGAAAAATGGAGGCTGAAGAATAGCTGCTGGAAAAACAACTTCATTTAATAATGGGTGATAGTAAGCGTTTACCGTTTGTGGTGTCATGCCCCATTTCTCAGTGTCTACAGGCTGACCTAATTTAGCGATGTTTTTAGCCACTTCAAAACGAGCAGCTCGCCATGTATTTTGAATGTAAGAGTCGGTAGATACTTCTAGTTTTGAGTAATCTTCCCATTTATCAGGATAACCAATTTTTACACCAAATGCATCAAGTTTAGCCAATGCTTGTGTTCTTGTTTCTTCGCTCATCCACTTAAGCTTCTCGATTCTTCCGCGTAAAGCAATTTTCAAGTTTGCTACCAATTTGTCCATTCTAAGCTTAGCCTCTGGTGGAAAATATTTTTCAACGTATAATTGTCCAACAGCTTCACCTAGAACAGAACCTGTAGCATTCGACATACGTCTCCAACGTGGTTGTTGCTCTTTAGCACCAGTTAAAATAGTTCCGTAAAAAGCAAATTGTTCTTTTTCTAGTTCGGTAGATAACTTACTTGCCGACTGGTCTAAAATTTTCCATTTTAAGTATAATTTGATATTAGTTATTTTTTCATCCTTCAACATCAAATTTAATTCCTTCATATATCGAGGGTGGCTTGTTATCACATATTCCTTAATATCTGCACCCATTTTGTTGAAATAAGTAGCCCAATCAAAGTTTGGATATTCTTTAGCTAGAGTCTCAACAGTTTTAGGATTATACATGGCAGGATAGTTTCGGTCCTCTAAACGCGTATTGAATTTTTCTGCCATGCGAGTTTCAAATCTCATGATTGATTCTGCATTTTTTGTTGCAAGTACAGTGTCGTCACCAATCAGTTCAAACATATTTGCCACGTGCTTTACAAATTCGGTTCTGATATTAGCACTGGTTTCATTGTCTGCCGTATAGTAATCACGATCTGAAAGAGATAGACCATCTTCCGAAAGATACATTCTGTTAACAGTTGTATTCTTCATGTCTTGATCTACACCAGCACTAAATAGAGCACTTATACCCATTTTATGAAGATGAATCAATTCATTTCTCAAATCAGTAGCATTTTTTATCGCAGAAATCTTTTCAAATTCAGGTAATAAAGGCTTAAGACCAATTTCGTTGATTTTCTCTACATTCATTGCTGTTGCGTAGAAATCTTGAATTTTCTTAAGATTACTTTCTTCTGGAGCATTTTCAGTTTTTGCGGCTTCTTCTAAAAGGTTGTGAACAGCTTCGTTTGCATTCTCACCTAAAATATCGAAGGCACCATAACGACTTTTGTCAGCTGGAATTGGTGTATTCTTCATCCAATTTCCATTAGCATATTCAAAAAAGTCAACACCAGGTTTTACATCCAGATTCATATCTTCCTTTTTAAGGATACCATGTCCTTTTATTTTCTCTTGCGTGCATCCGGATAGAATACTGAGTGCTATACTCAAACCAATTACAGTTTGACTTGTTTTGTTAATGTTCATATTTATGTTTTTATTTGAATTTATGTTAGAATTGTAAATATATATAAATGAAGATTAATGTTCTTGTTTTTTCGATGATCGTTGTATTTTGGAAGATTTTTTGAATTAATGCTTATCTGTAGATATGGTTCTTGCTTTTTTTCTAGTTTTGTAGCCTGATAAATAATTTTGAGAAATGGCAATGAGTTGTAGAGATAAGAATAAGGTGGTGTTGGGAATGAGTGGTGGAACAGATTCGTCTGTGACAGCTATATTGCTTAAGGAGAAAGGGTATGAAGTTATTGGCGTTTCTTTATGGTTTTGGGATTCTCCCAATGAGGATTCAAATAATGAAGAATTGCCACACTTTATTGTTGATGCTCAGCAATTAGCTAAGAAACTTTCCATAGAACACCATGTTATTGATGCTCGTAATGAGTTTAAGGATGTTGTTATTGGTCAGTTTCTCCAGGAATATTTAAAAGGCCGTACTCCTAGTCCTTGTATTCATTGTAATCCAAATATAAAATGGCGTTTGCTTTTAGATAAAGCCAATCAACTAGGAGCTGAGTATATTGCAACGGGGCATTATATTCAAATACTTGAGGAAGAAGGCGTTTTTTATATGCATAAAGGAAATGATCCTGTGAAAGATCAATCTTATTTCCTGTGGAATCTTAATCAAGAGATTTTATCGCGTACATTAACTCCTTTGGGTACGTATACTAAACCCGAAGTTCGTGAAATAGCAACCAAGTTTGGTCATAAGAGTGTTGCTTCAAAGAAAGAAAGTATGGGTATCTGTTTTCTAGATGGAATGGATTATAGAGATTTTCTCAAAAAAGAAATTAAGGATCTTGATAAAAAGATAGGAAAGGGGAAGATTGTTGATGTTAATGGCAAGGAATTAGGTTGGCACGAAGGTTATCCTTATTATACCATTGGGCAGAAAAGAGGTTTAGAGTTGAAGGAAAAAACAGGACTGATGGTGAGTCGAATTGATGCTGAGAATAATACCCTAATTATTGAAAATAGAGATCAGCTAAATCGAAAGAATTTTACGGTAAGCGACTATTATCTGAATAATAAAGAAGATATTAACAGCCTCAAAATAACAACTATTGTTAGAGGTTATGGTCTGAATCCGGAAGGTTATTCCAAACTGACTCTTATTAATGACAGCTTATTGCAAGTTGAGCTTGAAAATCCTGCTTGGGCAATTGCTCCAGGGCAACCTGTGGCTTTTTATATAGGTGATAAGCTAATTGGTGGCGGTTTTGCTGAATAGAGAATTCAAGTTTAAAGGAAGAAAAGGATAAAGGGAAAAAGTAAAAAACGAAAGTCCGCATTATGCGTGATTAAAGTAAAAAGGAGAAAAAGCAGAGTTTGCTTTAAGGTGATTAAAATAAGGCGTGAAGAGTACGATTGTAATTGTACTTTTTTGCTTTCTTCTCTCTTTTTTATTTGCTACTTTAGGTTGAATTTTAGAATTGATAATCATTAACTATTGAAAATAATTAATTGAAATAAATATGACAGTAGATGCTCCAAATGTTTTCTCTAATGGTGATGAACTTGTTAAAATTATACAAATGCGTATGCCCTATGGTAAATATAAAGGTTGGTATATATTAGATTTACCAGAACGTTATATTGTATGGTATCATCAAAAAGGTTTTCCTGCTGGGAAGTTAGGTGAAATGTTAGGTGTGGTTTATGAAATTAAACTGAATGGTTTAGAAGATATGATGCGCCCTTTGTGTCAAAAATATCGTTAATAGAACTGAATTAGAGTGGTAATTTTGCTTGTAATATGAATGAAGTATGACAAATGTAGGACTAATTGGTAGTTATCAGAATTTAAGCGAGGAGCAACAAGAGATGCTTCTAATTTTAGCTATTTATGGTTGTCCAACTATGGCTAATGAACTGAGTAATTCATTCTTATATTGTAATGCATTATCTAAACTTCCTGCATATAAACAGAAAGCTGTCTTAAAAGATTTAGTTCATTTAGGAATTATTGAACGATCTTCTAATTCTTTTTATAGTTTAAAAAAAGATATAATTGATGATGTTTTAATTGAAGCTAGTGTTTTAGATAATCGAATGTTTTTCAATATTTTTAATGACATTGTTACACAGC
This sequence comes from Ancylomarina sp. 16SWW S1-10-2, assembly GCF_009669305.1. Taxonomy (GTDB): domain Bacteria; phylum Bacteroidota; class Bacteroidia; order Bacteroidales; family Marinifilaceae; genus Ancylomarina. The sequence goes on along the minus strand of NZ_SADB01000020.1, from coordinate 21,459 downwards.
GCCGTTATTATTCTTTCATTGATGATGTTGATGTAATCTGTCGTCATTTTAGATATCTAGTTTACACGCACAATTTTAAAAAATTCGACGAATTTCTAAAAAGAGATTTTGAGAAGATCAAAAATATTATTCCAGAGAAGTTATTAATTTATATCCTTAAGGATAAAATTTCCGGAGCTTTAGCTTGTTTTAAGAGTTATATTCCATTGTTTGCCCAATTGTATGGGACGTTTATTTTGCGAAATTTATCTCCAATACCTGAATTGGATGATTTTCATGAAAATTCTCGTAAAGAATTGAGTGAAGCTTTAGTATTGATAAATTTGTTTCAAGCTAATTCTTTGGGCGATGAATTTATTTCTTTGTATCCTGCCTTCTTATCTTTTAAAAAATTGATCTCAGGAGAAAAGGATCAAATTTGTGCTGAGAGTCTTCATTTTATGGAAATTTATCAGGTCGAAGCAAAAAGCAAAAAGAAGTTTAGTCCAAAATTAGAAGGTTTACTCTATATATTATCGAGAATAACTCAAGCAAATCCAGATATAAGGAACCTTCGTCCTTTCGTGAATAATTATGTGAGTCTTCAAAAATCGAGCATCTGGGCAGAGATCGCTTTGCCTATTCAAGGCTTAGTGAAGATTCTTGATTGCAAAGGTCGGTTGACCGATGTTACGGCATACTGTAATCATCCACTGCCTCTAGTTCGTTTCTTTGCCTTTTTGTCTCTCTATATTGCTGATAACGAAAAAGTCAAGAGTTTCCATTCTGAGATTTTAGAATTGAGAGATCTAGCTCAAAGAAATAAGTATCATTGGTTTGTTGCTGAACTCGATTATATTTTGTCGAAAATAGACAAGAAGCATCCTGTTAAGTCACAAAAATGGATAATCCCGATTATTAGTGAAATTGTAATACAAGAGCCTTGGGAAAAATCCTTACTTGCCCTAAATCATATTTTCGAAAATAAAAAGAAGAAACCCAGTATAAATCGTCGTTTGGTTTGGGAGGTAAACTTTAACTACTTTGATATTAAAGCTCTGGAGCAAAGCTTGGGTAAAACAGGCAATTGGTCGAAAGGAAAGCCCATATCGTTTAAGCGATTAAAAGAAACAGCTCTAAGTTTTAGTACCAAACAGGATGAAAAAATTATTGAGCATATCACAAAACGGATGGGCTATAGAGGGTATGAGTATTATTTTGATACCGAAGAAGCTTTTTCTGACCTGTGTGGGCATCCTTATATTTATAAATTAGGACAACCTAACTATACGGTTGAACTGAAGAAAGAGGAACTGGAGTTACAAGTTACGAAAGAAGGTGGCAACTACGTTCTAAATTTACCAGAAGCACTATTTAATGATCAGATAGAAATAAAGGAAGAAAGCTTAACCAAATATACTGTGTTTGCTCCTAATTTTGATCAAAAACGGATTGCAAAAACACTAAACGGACGGCAGTTAAAGGTTCCAATTACAGCAAAACCTTTATTGGAAGAAGTCATTAAAAAGATCAGTTCAGTTATAACTATTAACTCTGATTTTATACAGAATAACATTCCTTTTGTAGAACCAGATTCTCAGCCTTTTGTTCAGATGGTGCCAAATGGATTAGGATTAAGGGTTAAGTTGTTGGTTAAACCTTTGGGGAAAAATACAACCTGCTTTATTCCTGGCGAAGGACGAACGAATCTTATTGAACTTATAGAAGGTGAAAAGCATCAAACCCGAAGGAATTTTGCCGATGAAATTAGCTTAAGCCTTAATATTGCTAATACATGCGATAGTTTATTTGTTTGGAATGAAGGGTTTGGAAGCCTAGATTTTGATGAACCACACGACTGTTTGGATTTACTTTCTGAATTAAGGAATGCAAATGTTAAAGTGGAATGGCCAGAGGGGATAAAACTAAAATTAGTGAAGGGAACTGCTAGTTTTGCGGGTTTAAATTTAAAGATCAGAAAAAATAATAATTGGTTTAGTTACGAAGGTGAAGTTGCCATTAATTCAGATTTAAGTTTGAGTCTTCAAAAGTTATTAGAGCTAAATAAAAATTCCGAAAATCGTTTTATAAAGCTCGATGATGGGCGTTTTATTGAAATGACGAAGGAGTTTAAAAAGCATCTACAAAAACTAAACGCTTTTTCGGTTACTGGTTCCGATGAGTTATTGGTACATCCGTTGGCTTTGTCCTCGCTTTCCGATTTCGAAAATCAAGCACATACCTTAAGTGGCGATAGTCATTGGGAAGAGCAGAGAAACAAGATCCAAGAAATGCATAAGTTTACACCTAAACTTCCCGAAACCTTGGATGCCGAATTACGTCCTTATCAGCAAGAGGGATTTCAGTGGATGGCAAAATTGGCTCATTGGGGAGTAGGAGCTTGCTTGGCTGATGATATGGGATTGGGTAAAACCATTCAAATTATTACTGTTTTATTACAGCGAGCGACTAAAGGTGCGGCATTGGTGGTGGCGCCGGCTTCGGTTTGTGGTAATTGGAGAAATGAAATTAAGAAGTTTGCTCCTACACTGAATCCTGTTTTGATTTATGACTTGAATAAGGGTTTTAATCTAGCTGATTTTGGTCCTTTTGATGTGCCGATTATTAGTTATGGTTTGCTGGTTTCGAGATCGAAAGAGGTAAAGGCTAAAAAATGGCAAACACTTGTGCTCGACGAAGCTCATGCCATAAAGAATAATACGACAAAGCGATACAAAGCTGTCACTGGTCTTAATGCTGGCTTTAAAATTATTGCGACAGGTACGCCAATTCAAAATCATTTGGGTGAGTTGTGGAGTCTTTTTCAATTTATAAACCCTGGTTTTCTGGGTTCTTTAAAAGACTTTTCTGATAAATATATTGTAGCCACATCGGTAGAGGATGAGCAACAAAAAATGAATCATCTGAAAAAATTGATAACACCTTTTATACTTCGCCGAACCAAAAGGCAAGTACTCGATGATTTACCTGAAAAAACAGAAATTATCTTAAATGTAGATTTTAGCGATGATGAACGAGATTTTTATGAAGCTTTAAGATTACAGGCTATCGATGATATTGAGAATCCTGATGAGGATGATAAGGTTGGTAAACACATAAAAATATTGGCGGGAATAACGAAATTACGTCAAGCTTGCTGTCATCCTAAATTGGCTCAGAAGCAATCGACTTTGAGTAGCTCTAAGCTTAAGGTTTTTGAACGAACGATAGATGATTTGAGAAAAAATAAGCACCGTGTTTTGGTTTTTAGCCAGTTTACTTCTTATCTGAAAATGGCTGAAGATGTTCTTAAAAACAAAAAGATAGCTTATCAATATCTCGATGGTTCAACACCCCTTAAAAAGAGAGATAAAAGTGTGAAAGCATTTCAATCGGGAGAGGGTGAAGTATTTCTGATTAGTCTTAAGGCCGGTGGTTTAGGCTTAAATTTAACTGCTGCAGATTATGTAATTCATATGGATCCTTGGTGGAATCCTGCCATTGAAGATCAGGCTTCAGATCGGGCACATCGCATTGGACAGACAAGACCTGTTACGATTTACCGTTTGATAACCAAAGGGACTATTGAAGAGAAAATGGTGAAATTGCATCATAACAAAAGAGAATTGGCCGATAATATTTTGGATGGTACAGATAAGGGTAATAAGCTTAGCTCTGACGAATTATTGAAAATACTGATGGAAGGCTAGTTGATTTATTGCTAATATCGGTAGTAATTATAAGTTGTGAATTAGGAGTTTTGAGTTTCTCACATCTCCTTTTTTTTATATCTATCATCTGATATAGGAGTGTTTTTTTTGCAAAAGGGATAGTAGCGTTTGTTTGAGCTCCTTTGTCTTTTTTTTTGACAAAGAGCGAGTTCGGATAGCCCGACCCGCAGGGTTTTGCCCAAAGAGTTGTTATTAATGAAAGAGTATGAATTTACTCTATGTAAGTAACCTTTCGACCTTATTTGTGTTTTTTAGAAACCCAACTGTTGTTTCAATAACTTGTACCCATTTTTGCTGACTTTTAGTTTTTCGCCAGTTTTAAGTACCAATATCCAACCGTCTTTTTCATAGGGTTCTAGTTTCGAAATTTCTTCTATTCGAATTAAATAGGAGCGATGAATTCGACAAAATTCTTTTGGGTTTAGATGCGTCTCAAAATACTTCATTGTTTTTTGCTTAAGGTGATGTCCATCATGCGTATAGATCATTACGTAATCATCTTGAGCCTCAAAGTAGCGAATATTATTAACAGGAATTATATCAATCTTATTTCTCGATTTTACGACAATTCGATTTAGATCTTCTACATTTTTGTCTTCGTATTCTTTTAAATTTTCAATTACGTTTGAATCTTCAGTTTGATTTTTTAATCTGAAAATAGCTTTTGCTATAGAATCTGCGAAGCGTTCTTGAGAAAAAGGTTTTAGAAGGTAATCAACAGCGTTGTGTTCAAAAGCCTTAATTGCATATTCGTTATAAGCTGTTGTGAAAATAATATTGCAGGGTTTATCTAATAATTCTAAAAGTTCAAAGCCATTTAGTTTAGGCATTTGTACATCAAGAAATATGAGATCGGGTTGTAAGTCATTTATAGCTTTTAAGCCTTGAAAACCATCAGAATACTCACCAAGAATTTCAACCTGATCCATTTCTGATAAATAGGATTTAACTAGATCTCTTGCCAATGATTCGTCGTCTATAATAATCGTTCTGATCTTTTCCATAGGTCGATTGATTGAGTTTTATTCTCAAATTAAGTGTTAAATTTTAATTTAAACAGATTTAAGATGTGTTTTTTGAGGGAAATAGAGCTTCACATTAAAGTTCGATTCCGTTTTAGCAATAGTTAATAAATCTGTTCTACCGTAAATGAGATTTAGTCTTTCTGTAATGTTTTTTAATCCTATGCCTTGTCCTTTAGGTGTAATAGTATCCTTATCAAAATTATTGGAGATTTGAATGCATAGCTTATCATTTTTGAATTCAGCCTTTGTTGTAATTATAACAGGTTCCAAACTTTCGTGAACACCGTGTTTTATGGCATTTTCATATATGGGCTGAAGAATCAAATTTGGAATCTTCATATCCTGACAAGGTACATCAATATTAAATTCTAGAGCTAACCTATCTCCAAATCTAACTTTTTCTATTTCAAGATATAAGCGAGAATTTTTCATTTCGTTTGAAAGGGTGTTTAATTCCTTCAAATCTTGATCGAGGGAATACCTTAAGAAGCTTGATAGCTTAACTAGCATTTCTCGAGATTTTTCTGGTTGTACTAGCGTTAATGAACTAACAGAATTTAAGCTATTGAATAAGAAATGAGGGTTTATCTGAGATTTTAAAGCGTTTATTTCAGCCTCTTTAATAAGATCTTTTAAATTTGATTCATTTTCAATTTTCGATTTGAAATTTTGATAATAAATGAATACATAATAAACCATAACCATGTAACCATACAAAGCGAAAGACAAAAAGGCTAGTCCATAATATGGCATTATTATATCAGGGTAACTACTGTTGGTATAGTCTTCGTGTAAAGACGAATGAATAAAATACGTTAGTGATACCCAAATGGCAACAGTAATTATTGCTGCTGCTGTATGGTTTAATACCATAGTTAAACGTCCAATTTTGTCAATATCAATGTGTTTAACTATGAACCAAATTGAAGGTGCAATAATCAATAGAGGTAGCGATATGCTTAGTGATGAAATGAGGGCATTGGTAAAGTCTTCTCCTTGAAAATACCAATCAATAGCAAGTAGGGAACACATAAATGCTAGCCAAAATCCTAGGTAAACGAATATGCCATAACGATGTGAAAGGATAGGGTGATCCATGTTTGTAAGCTAGTTATATTTTTTTGTTCTAATTTCACAACCACCAAGGGCAACAAAACCTTTAATTATAAGTTCTTTTTTAGGTTCTATTATGTAGTTTGGTGTTGGTATACGTTTATCTGATACGCCGCCCAACACTGCCGATACATTAACTTTTACATCCCAATCTGGAGGAACGATAATAACAGAGCCACCAAACATGGCGAAAAAGTCAATTGTATTTGTGCCTTCAGCCAAGCTTGCATAACTTAGATCAATTTCGCCGCCACCAAATATACAAGTTATACTTCCTCCTTTAAAATTATTTGAGTTTACGATGCGTTCTCCACCTCCAAAAATATTTAATTGGTTGATATAATCTGTAGATTCTTCTGCGTTATTCGATGAATTGGAAGAGCCGAAGTTTTGCTTTCTTATAACGATAATTCCAAGTGCGATTAGTATTACAGGCCAAAAGAACTGGTGTAAGCTGTGTTGCAAACCAAATAATCTAGGAAGAATAAAAAGACCACCAATTAGAATTAGAGTAAAACCTGTTGTTTTGTCGTTTTTAGCAAAGGCAAGTAAGCAACCTAATGTGATCAGCAGCATTGGCCACGAGAAAATAATATGATGAAGACCATAGGGAATTAAATCAAGATTATTGAGGACTAATGCGCCTCCAAATAAGATGAGTAATATTCCAAAAATAGAATTGTTTTTTCCCTTTGGGTTGTTTCGATCAGAAGTATCTTGTGAATATTTATTCATAACGATATATTTTGAATTGTAACTGTTAGATTAATATTGATTCTTATCTTTCTTTTTATCATTGCAAAAAGAACTACATTCATCGGGTTTTAGAATATAACTTATTCCCATTAGAATTAAAACTCCAGGCCAAAACCAAATTTGCCATTCATCGGAAAGTACGAAAAGGTCATCGGCTAAGAAATAGGCACCAACAGCAAGAATAGACATGCCGCTAAAGATTTTTCCTCTAATTATAATCATTAATAAACCGATAAGAATAAGAAAGCTTTCCCAGCGAAAAATGTATTGGTGAATGTTTCTTGGTATGAGATCAACATTACTCAGTAATATGATGATACCAACTATAATTAGTGCAAATCCAATAATAAAGGGTCTTTTATCTTTAGTCATAATAGGTGATTTTAGTTTCTTTACTACAAATTTACTCTAAGAGCAGCTTTTTCACGATGCTAAATCGGTTAGATGTTTGATATTATCGGTAAAATATATCGGCAAAAATTAAAATCTAAAACTATTGAAAGATACTATTTTGATTTACATTCTATTATTTACAGACAAGTTTTAAAGGTCAAAGTCTATTTAGTAAATTAATGAAATTTGGAGGTAGATATTCATCATCTTATTAGATCTAATTACTATTTTTATGCTGTAGATTATAAATATCAACTGAATGATGAATAAGACAGACGCTTTGCAACGTATTTCGGAATTACGCGAGCAACTCCATAAATATAACCACGATTACTATATTCTTTCACAGCCAACTATCGACGATTTTGAGTTTGATATGCTGATGAAGGATCTAATTGCTTTGGAAAATAAGTTTCCAGAGTATGCCGATGATAATTCACCAAGTCAACGAGTAGGAAGTGATATTAATCTCGAATTTAAACAGGTTGCTCATCAGTATCCAATGCTTTCTTTAGGAAATACCTATTCAGAAGAAGATGTTCGCGACTTTGAAACTCGAATTCTAAAACTGACAGAGGAAAAAATACAATACGTATGTGAGTTAAAATACGATGGCACATCGATTAGTCTTAGATATAAGAATGGAAAATTGGTACAAGCTCTAACTCGTGGTGATGGTGTGCAGGGCGATGATGTGACAACAAATGTAAGAACAATAGAGACGGTTCCTTTAAGTTTACAAGGAGATGACTATCCCGATGAATTTGAGATTCGAGGTGAAATTATGATGCCTTTTCAAGTTTTTCAGCAGTTGAATATGGAACGAGAAGAGGATGGCGATAGTCCCTTTGCTAATCCAAGAAATGCAGCATCTGGAAGTCTTAAAATGCAAAATTCATCGGTAGTTAGAAGACGTAAGTTAGTTTGTTATCTCTATTATTTATTGGGAAAAGAGTTACCTACGCGTCAGCATTTGCAGAATTTGGAGGTCGCTAAATCTTGGGGTTTTAATATCTCGGATGATAGTAAAATTTGTAATTCCATTGATGAGGTACTTGATTTTATTAAGTATTGGGATAAACAGCGTGATGAATTACCTGTACCTATCGATGGTATTGTGATTAAGGTAAATTCTATTGATCAACAAGAAGAGTTAGGTTATACAGCAAAATCTCCTCGTTGGGCCATATCATATAAGTTTAAAGCTGAGCGAGTAGCCACTCGATTAAATAGTGTGGCTTACCAAGTTGGACGAACAGGATCGATTACGCCAGTTGCAAACTTAGATGCTGTGCAGTTGGCGGGGACGGTTGTTAAAAGAGCTAGTCTTCATAATGCAGATATTATTGCGAATTTGGATTTACATTTAAATGATAGTGTATTTGTAGAAAAAGGAGGCGAGATTATTCCTAAAATTGTTGGTGTTGATATTGATCAAAGAGATGTTAATGCTGAAAAAATTGAATTTATCGAAAATTGTCCAGAATGTGGAACCAAATTGGTTCGACTCGAAGGCGAAGCCAATCATTATTGTCCCAATAGTCTACTTTGTCCGCCACAAATTACGGGTCGAATTGAGCATTTTATTGCTCGTAAGGCAATGAATATTGATGGTTTGGGTGAGGAAACTATAGATCTTCTTTATAAGCAGAATTTGGTTAATAATATATCCGATTTGTATCGATTAAAAAAAGAAGATTTAATGCCGCTTGATCGAATGGGAGATAAATCTGCCGATCGTATTCTTGGTAGCATCAAAGAATCTTTAAATGTCCCTTTTGAGAAAGTGCTATTCGCATTGGGAATTCGTCACGTTGGTCAGACAGTTGCTAAAAAACTTGCTAAGACCCTAGGTTCTATTCAAGCTATTAAAGCAGCAAGTTTCGAAGAACTTGTGAATATTGATGAAATTGGTGACAAAATAGCAAAGAGTATTATTCTCTTTTTTGAAGATGAGGCTCAAAATCAGATTGTAAATGACCTTATTGAATTTGGCTTACAATTTGAACTAAATAGAGAAGAACTGGCGAATCAAACAAATAAGCTTGAGGGGTTGTCTATTGTTATTTCAGGAAGTTTTAGTTTGCACTCTAGAGATGAGCTAAAGGCTTTGATAGAACAAAATGGAGGAAAGAATACAAGCTCAATTTCAAAGAAAACAGATTTGTTTTTAGCTGGAGAAAAGGTTGGACCTAGTAAACTTGAAAAAGTTGAGAAGTTTGGAATTAAGACAATATCCGAAGAAGAATTTGTTGAGATGATTCAGGCTGCAAATTAATTTCTAATGCAAATCAAAAAGTTGCATTTACAATTTGAATTCAGGTTTATTTTTAATTGAATTTTTCCATTCTAAAATTACCCCAACCCCTAAAGGGGCTTTTGATTTGCAGTTCTTTGAGTTTTAAAAGGTAGGTGTGTGTTGATATAGTGGTTGTTGAGGTAGAAACGGTGCTCTGAACATTAGTGAAATTCGATAGGGTTCATTTATAGACAGTTTTTTGAAGTCCCTTTTAGGGGATTTAGGGGTGAAAAACTAAATATAAGTAGAGCTCGAAGAAGTCTATAAGGGGTGTGAGAAAGCATATAATTTAAAAATTATGATATGAGTCTGAGTGATCAAGTATCGATGTTTTATAATGCGAAACCCCATATTTTTGAAAAGGCAAAGTACCTGAGAGAAAATATGACAATGGCAGAATTAAAGCTATGGGAAGTTTTAAGAAACAAACAGGTGCAAGGTTTACGTTTTAGAGCTCAGCATCCAATTGATATTTTCATAGCTGATTTTTATTGTCATTCATTAAAATTGGTGATTGAAATTGATGGAGGTATACATTTGAATGCAGAACAAAAAGAATATGATATTGGACGAGAAGCGGAAATAAATCACTGGGGAATAAAAATTATCCGTTTTACTAATGCTGAGGTTGAAAAAGATATAGATCAGGTTTTGCTTCATATAAATGAGGTTTGTAATAAACTTAAATCCGATTTGAAATAGTTTTATGTAACTCATTTCGAAATTACCCAACCTTTAAAAGTGGCTTTTGATTTGCAGTTTTTTAGCTTTGAGAGGCAGGAATCTTATGATATAGTGGTAGTTATGCGGGGTGGTGCTTGTTAGATTAACGAAATTCGACAGAGTTCATTAATAGATAGTTTTTTTTGAAGTCCCCTTTAGGGGATATAGGGGTGGCTGCTTTTAAGATTCAGTGAATTGTTACGAAGAGGAACTCGGCGAAGCCCATATAGGTGTAGTTAATATGGAGGTAGTATAATGTTGCAAGGCGGTAAATTAATTTTTAATGTAGATCAGAAATTATTTTTTATTTTAATCATAAGGGACTCACCTTTGATCAGCGTCTAATTATATGGAATATTTTGGAAAGAGAAATATGTGGTGATTAAATTAAGGAGATATAGTCTAAAAATAACAAGGGGTTTATGAAGCTAACTTCATAGACCCTTTGTCATAGAATAATGCTAAATTTAACGTTTATGATTTACGTTTCTTAGCTTGTTTTTCTTCCATTTTTCTTAAAGCTTTTTCATGCTTCTTCTCTTTTGCATCTACTTTTGCAGTTTTTAAATTTTTGTCTCTTGACATGATTTTAATGTTTTTGGTAATTAATTACATAAATAATCTACTTAACATCTGTAATCCTATCGAGTCATGAAACTTTATATAGCGAGTTTGCATCCAGAAATTATCGATGCGTTGTAATTTGTTAATTTATAAAGATTCTAGGATTAATAAGCACACTCGCGGGTGCTGTTAATTCAGAAAGATTATCTTGAGTTTAACTAAATTAAAATACATATTAATAAAATTTACGAAACTCATTTTGCAACATATTCATTATAAATCAGGAGAATCATAATGAATGATTATTCTAATGAGTTATTGTTTGAATACTTAAAATTACAAAACTTTTCGTCTCGTTGTTCAGTAGATAGTCTGTTTTTGTGTTAAAAAAGATGATTTTTATTAGATGTTTTCATGCATGGTAAGGTATTACAATCAATTAACGCTTTTTTTTTCGTTGGGTGAATATGGTTTAGATAATGGGATATTGGTGATTGATAACGATATCCAGTACAGAAAATTCATGAATTTTCTCTATCGTCAACACAACAACAACAAAGGTGGATTAACCTTATATATCAACCAGCCATTAATGAAATAATATTGTAAAAAACGTAAAAATCCCCAATTCATATAACTGAATTGGGGATTTTCTATATATTTTTTCAGGTACTAACAGCCTTGCATATCAAAATCTGCACTGTCTACCACTCTGACTTCTTTTTTCATTTTCTTTTGAATTATCTTAAAGTGATGCTCATCTTCTGGCGTAATAAAAGAAATGGCTTCTCCTGGTGATTCTGCTCGTCCGGTTCTACCAATACGATGTACATAATCTTTAGGAGATCGAGGTAGTTCGTAGTTAATCACATAAGGCAAAAATTCGATATCAATACCACGAGCCAAAAGATCGGTGGTAACAAGGACTCTAATCTTACCGGTTTTGAATCGTCTTAAACTCTCGCTACGTGAATTCATGCTCTTTTTTCCGTGAGTAGAAACAGCGTGTATACCATTGCGGCAAAGTTTATTAGCAACACTATCTGCTTTAAAAGCTGAGGATACAAAAACCAATACTTGTTTCAGGTTATCTTTTTTAATCAAATAGCGAAGTAGCGGTCCTTTTCTACTTTCTTCAACAGTATAAGCTATTTGGTCAATAAGTTCTATATCATCTTCTCTTTCTTCTATTTTAATAACCTCAGGATTATTTAAAAGAAGCTCCTTTATGTTTTCTACTTCTTTACTTAGAGTTGCTGAGAATAAAAGATTTTGACGTTTTTTAGGAAGAAGAGCAAATATGCGATCCATTTCTTCCTTAAAGCCAAGATTAAGCATTTTATCAGCTTCATCAAGAACTAGAGTGTCTATTTCAGAAATACTTACAGCATTCGATTCTTCCAATTCTATCAATCGACCAGGTGTAGCAATTAAAATACTCACACCATTCATTCCCATCATTTGAGGATTAATAGAAACCCCACCGAAAATAGCCATTGTTTTTACTCTTTCGGGTAAAGCTAAGGCAAAGGTGTTAAATACGTCTTCAACTTGCATAGCAAGTTCACGTGTAGGAACTAAAACGAGAACCTTAACATGTCTATTTTTAAGCGTTTTAGTGCTTTTTAGATTGTTTAAAATTGGTAGGACGTAACTTGCTGTTTTACCTGATCCTGTTTTGGCAATACCTAAAACATCTTTATTCTTTAGAATAACAGGAATAGCCTCCTTTTGAATAGGGTAGGGCTGTGAGTAATTCTCAAGAGCCAGAGCTTTTAATATAAAAGGAGATAAACCTAAAGACGTGAAAGACATTATTTTGATTTTAATTTATAGTTGATATCAATTTAAGGGTTCAAAGGTAAGATAAATTATATGAGGAAATGGAGACTTAAACTTTGTATTTGGAAAATGTTGATTTTAGCCTGAATATTGAATCAATAGCTCGCAGAGTTTATTAAATTTGTTGAAACTTTAAAAATATTCTTTTGAACATTTCTATTATCACAGAGCATTCTTTTTGGTGGTTATTACCTATCATCCTGCTGTCGGTTGCTTTGGTATATGGCCAGTATTATTATAAAAACGTTTTAAAGAACGATTTATCACCAGCTAGAACATTAGCTTTAGCAAGTTTACGTGCTTTAGTGTATATATGTCTGTTATTTCTCTTATTAAATCCGAGTATTAAATATAGTCAAGAACGAATTGAGAAACCTTTATTAATATGGGCTCAAGATAATTCTCAATCCTTGATCTTAGGTCAAGATTCAAGTTATTATAAAAATAAGTACTCCCAAGAGGTAGATGTTGTACTAGAGAAACTCGAAAGTAAATATCAGATTCAAAAATTAAGCTTTGGACAGGATGTAAAAACTGATGAAAAATTTGATTTTACTGATCAATTAAGTGATTATTCTTCTTTGTTCGCCTACCTTAAGGATAATATTCAGAGGGGAGATCAAACTCAAATTGTTTTGGCCGGTGATGGCTTATATAATATGGGAAATGATCCGAGATTCTCAGTTCAAGAAATAAAATGTCCAGTTAATACGCTTGCTTTAGGCGATGAGGCAAACAGAAAAGATGTCTCTATCGTTTCTTTAAGAAGTAATAAATTGGCTTTCCTTAAATCCAATATACCTGTTAGACTTACTTTAAAAGCTGATTTTTGTAAAGGAGAACTGCTGAAATTTCAAGTTAAGTCAGGTTCAAATATTCTATATCGTGATACTTTAAGAGTTGGTACAGATGATTATTTTATTGAAAAGGATTTCCTTATTTCACCAAGTAAAGTAGGTTTGCAAAAATATCAAGTGCAAATTCAGCCGCTAAAAGGAGAGGTGAATCTAAAGAATAATTCGAGTCAGTTGATCGTTGATGTATTGGATAGTAAAAGGAAAATTGCTATTTGTTACGATTCGTATCATCCTGATATAGCTGCATTACAATCTGCTTTGCAAGAAAGATCTAATTTCTTGATTAGTTTAATCGATATTTCGAAACAGCAAGTTGATTTCTCTGATTTTAATCTCATGATTCTTTATCAGTTGCCATCATTTAAGTCGGAAGATGAGCAATTTTTTAGCCAATTAAAGCGTTCTAGCCTACCTTTTATGATGCTTATAGGTGGTGGAACCAAGATTGATAGTTTTAATCGTTTGGGGCTGGGTTTAAATCTTGCACAAGATAAAAATCTGTACCAAAATGCTAGAATTAAATTTGATCCAAATTTCTCATTGTTCGAAATAAGTAAAGAGAATCAGAAGATAATTGAAGGTTTTCCTCCCTTATTATCTCCAATGGCAAAATTTCATTTTAGTTATGAAAATAATACCTTAGGAACTCAGGTCATAAAGGGAATTTCAACAGAAATACCTTTAATTGTATTTTCTCAAGTTAATGAACAAAAGCAATGTTACATTTTAGGAGAAGGAATTTGGCGTTGGAAATTGCAGGATTATAAATTGAATAATTCTCACGATAGTTTTAATGCCTTTATTAATCAAATGGTACAGTATCTTGCTCTTAAGGTTAAAAAGAATCAGTTAAGCCTTCAATACGATAAAGTATATAAGGAAACGGATCGTGTTCTAATTGAAGCACAGCTTTATAATAAGAGTTATCAGCTTACAAATAATGCAGATCTTAAGTTTTTATTGAAGAATGAAAATGGAGACGAATATAATTATCAGTTCGAGCCAAATACTGATGTTTACCAGTTAGAAATGAGTGGTTTATCTGCAGGTGATTATCAGTTTGAAGCAAAAGTGAAAGCTTTTGATCAAGAGTTTGTTGAGAAAGGGAGTTTTGTTGTCACTTCAGAAAATTTAGAAGCAAAGTATTTGAAAGCAAATTCAAAACTGTTAAAGGATTTGTCTGAATTAAGTGGTGGAATTCACCAACCCTTATCGCAAATTGCAACATTGACTGAATCGTTATTGAATGATAATTCTTTAAAATCACGAATTTTTGTGGAGAATAATTTTAGTTTTGCACTGAATTTTATATTTATTTTATGTTTTGTTGTAGTTTTGCTTTTCTTGGAATGGTTTTTGAGAAAGTATTGGCTAGGAATCTAATCTTTTACTAGATTCGAACTGTATTTTAAAATCCTACCGACCTAAATTATTAGTTTATGAAATTGATTAAATCCTCAGTTAAGTTAATTAGTCTTGTTGTTCTATTGTTGGTTGTCGTTTTGCCATCGTGTAAAACAATTTCTTCGGTTCAATTTCAGTCGCTCGAAGCGCCTCAAATAATTCTTCCTGCGGATGTTAACCGCATTGCTTTTGTAGCTAGAGATCAGTGTTTTCCTTCCGATTCTGTGGCGCAATATTATTCAATTAATAGGGTAGTTATAAAAGATTCAATCGATCAGACCAGAAACATGTCTTTTAATTCGTACCAAGGATTTGTGGAAAACATGTCTGAATTCTGGAATCAAGATTCTATTCCTTTTGTACGCCTTCCTAAAAAAATAATGCCAGATACAATTAGATCTTTCGAGCCTTTAAGTTGGGCGAAGGTTACTAGTATTTGCAAATCAAACCAAGTTGATGTATTGGTTGTTTTGGAGAATATTCTAGCTTTTACGACACATGATATTGTTGAGGGCGAGTTATATTGGGCAGTGAATGAAATCCAGTATCAGGGTGTATGGCGAATATACGATCCATTATATGAGAAAATTTATGACGAGAGAGTTGTGGTAGATAGTTTATTTATGGAAGTTTCTGATGAGAATCTTCAACGCTTGGTAAACGAAAAAATACCAAGCAGAGAAGAAATGATGAACGAAGCTGCTTATGAATTAGGAAAATCGTATGTTGATTTAATTTCTCCTTATTGGAAGGATGTTAGTCGTAATTACTTTGTTTCAGGAGATAAGCGTTTGACTACAGCTCTTTATTTTATGGACAAAAATGAGTTTGATACTGCAATTAATATGTGGATAAGTTTGACCAAAGAGACGGATATGAAGTTAGCTGGTCGTGCGGCCTATAATTTAGCTGTTGTGAATGAGATGAAAGGTGACTTGAAAAATGCGAAAGGATGGATACGTAAAGCCATGTATTTTTATAAAAAAATGAAAAAATTGCCTAATGAATATAAAGAAATCGAAGCTTATGCATTAATTTTGAATTCCCGTTGGCTTAATGGGAATAAAATAAAACGATTCTTTGGAGAAGAGTAGAGGTAATTAATTGACGCTAGTTGTTCTAGAAACTCAGTTTTTGAAACATTAACAAACTGATAATAAGTTACTTGATATTTAATCCTAGATTTATTCATTTACTTACTTATTACCATGTCTACTGAACTTATTCTCATACTAATACTTGTTATATTGAGCCTAGATTTTATTCTAGAGCGTATTCTCGATATTTTAAATAGAAAAAATTGGACTGCCAAAATACCTAAAGCTCTAGAAGGAATTTATGATGAAGAAAAATATGCCAAGTCTCAATCTTACGAGAAAGATAAGCATCGCATAGGCTTCATATCATCTGTTCTAAGTTTTGTTGCAACCATCCTAATGATAGTACTTGGAGGTTTTGCTTGGGTCGACGATTTAGTTCGACTTTATTTATCCAATCCTATAACATTAGCACTTGGTTTCTTTGCTGTTATTATGATGGGATCAAGCCTTATCAGTTTTCCATTTTCATATTATTCGACTTTTGTTATCGAAGAAAAATATGGTTTTAACCGAAGTACTCTAAAAACTTTTTTGCTAGATAAATTAAAAGGAGCTTCCATCTCGGCAATTCTAGGTGGTGGTCTTTTGTCTCTTATTATTTGGATTTATACCATGACAACTACTAATTTTTGGTGGATGGCTTGGGCTCTTATAGCCTTTGTTATGGTATTTATGAGTATGTTCTATTCTTCTTTAATTGTACCTTTATTCAACAAACAAACTCGTTTGGAAGATGGTGAGTTAAATACTGCAATAAGTACCTTTGCAGATAAAGTTGGTTTTAAACTCGACAATATTTATGTAATGGATGGCTCTAAACGTTCATCAAAAGGGAATGCCTATTTCTCAGGACTAGGTTCTCGTAAGCGAATTGTTTTATTCGATACTTTAATTGATGAATTATCTACTGAGGAGATTGTTGCTGTTTTGGCTCACGAAATTGGACACTATAAAAAGAAACATACTTTAACCTCAATTGTTTTAAGTCTTTTGCAGACCGGAATCATGTTTTATATTTTCTCTTTATTGATTGGGAATATAAGTCTTTCAGAGGCTTTGGGGACAACAAATCATAGTTTCCATTTAGGTTTAATAGCCTTTGGTATTTTATATTCGCCAATTTCAACTTTTCTTGGTTTAGGAATGAATGTTTTATCGCGAAAGAATGAATATGAAGCTGATGCATATGCAGCTGAGCATTATAATTCTAAGTCTTTAATCGATGGTTTGAAAAAACTGTCGGTTAGTTCATTAAGTAATTTGACGCCACATCCAATATATGTGTTTTTTTATTATTCGCACCCAACTTTATTGCAGCGAATAAATGCAATGCAAGGCAAATAAAAACTTGTTTTATTTAGTTCAGTTTGTTTTTACAGTCTTGAAATATTATTGATAATAGTTAACATACAATATAATAGGAAATTTATTTATAAATCATGCAAGCAGAAATTATAACCATTGGCGATGAAATATTGATTGGCCAAATTGTTGATACGAATTCAGCATGGATGGCTACGGAGTTGAACAAAATTGGTGTTTCAGTTAATCGTATTACGAGTATATCTGATACAAAGGATGCTATTATTAGCTCTATGGAAGAAGCGATGTCACGTGTTGATGTTATTTTAATGACAGGTGGACTTGGTCCGACCAATGATGATATTACAAAGAAAACATTGAGCGACTATTTTGGATGTGAATTGGTTCAGGACGAAGGGCTTTATGCAAAAATTGAAGAGCGTTTGTCGGGATACAAAATAGGCATGAATACGCTTAATGCCGATCAGGCTTTAGTTCCTCGAGGAGCTAGAATTATACCTAACGATTTTGGAACGGCAGCTTGTATGTGGTTCACAAAAAATAACAAGCACGTTATTTCAATGCCAGGTGTTCCTTTTGAGATGAAGAATATTATGAAATTTCAAATTCTGCCAAAAATAAGTGCTGAGTTTAATTGTCCTCATATTTTGCATCAAACCGTAATGGTTCAAGGAATAGGAGAGTCTGTTCTAGCTGTAAAGTTACAAGATTGGGAAGCTAATTTACCATCTGTCGTTAAGTTGGCTTATTTGCCATCGCCAGGTGTTGTGCGTTTGCGATTGAGTTTAATTGGCGACGATGAAAACGAATTAAAAGCAATTGTAGAAACTCAACTCTTGGGTTTGAAAGCTCTATTAGGAGATCATATATTTGCTTTTGACGATGAGAAGATCGAACATGTTATAGCTAATTTACTTTTGGATAGAAAAATGACTGTGTCAACTGCAGAATCGTGTACTGGAGGAAATATGGCACATATATTTACTTCAATGGCAGGTAGTTCAGCCTATTTTAAAGGATCGGTTGTTGCTTATTCAAACGAAGTAAAAGCAAATGTTTTAGGCGTTAATCCTGCGAGTTTGGAAGAGTTTGGCGCAGTAAGTCAGCAAGTTGTTGAACAAATGGCGACCGGGGCGTGTAAGGTTCTTGGTACTGATTATTCTATTGCGACATCAGGTATAGCAGGTCCCGATGGTGGAACAGAAGAAAAACCTGTTGGAACCGTTTGGATAGCTGTTGCCTTTAAGGGTGGCGTTGTGTCTGAAAAATTTGCATTCTCAAAGGAGCGTAGTCGCAATATTAGAGTGGCTTCGCTTGCCGGTTTTAATATGCTTCGAAAGTTAATGGTAGAACATTAAACCTAAGTTTCTATTTTGATTTTATTAACCCTCACTTTACAGTGAGGGTTTTTTATTATATAATCATTGTCTAGTCCACAAATGACTTGACATCTTGTGGATTTGAAATTTACAGGCAGTTTAGATGTGTTTGTAATTTATAATAGAAACTGATTAATCTATTTTAAACCATGAGCTATGTATTTCGATTTCTAAAAATACATCATTGAAGCAACGCCTAGGCCTAAGCCTGCTAATACTAATGATATTTTATGCTTATCAGTTTTGAATACAGTTATTATAAGTGTGCAAACAAGTAGGCTCAAGAAACTTATAAGGAGGAAAGATGAAAAACTTCCTAGATTGTATCCTAGATATGATGTGAATTTAAAACTTGAACCAAGTATTGCTTTATAATGTAGACTAAGAACAAAGCCTTGCATAATTCCAATCAAAACAAATATATTGTAGTGAAGTGTTGTTATTCTGTTACTGAAAATTCCATTTAACGATACAATAATGAGACTTACAATAGCCAATAAGTTAATTGTTTCTTTCGTAAGGCTTACTGCTTTAAATATAGCTAAGGATAAACCTAATATGGAACCTGAACAAAGAGCTAAAACTATTAACAGGTAAGTCTTCCAGTCTTTAAAACTAAAGAAAGCTCCAATAATAATAAGAAATAGAATCTGATGAATTGCTGAAAATTGACATAAATGTTTGAAAGCAATTTCGAAACTGTAAAATAATTTATCCATGTTTTGATTTGGTAATAATGAGGTAAAGGTTTATTCGTTAGTGTGATTGAATCTGATTCGAGCACGGCAATTTTCTTTACCTGTTGTGCTACTTTTTATCATGCAGTTCATGTTTTTATTTTCATCAAGCTCTTGAAATATTTGAATAGACTCTCCAAGTTTTAATTCGTGAATAAAGTTAATTTCAATTTCTGAAATGGATTGCTCTGTCAACGTTTCTTGAGGAAATGCATCAATTAGCCATTTAAAATATTTCACATTGTTTACATGTCGATTGATGTCAATATCACTATAGTGAATTTTAATTTCTTCAATTAAGTTTGCTTCATTAGTAAGTGGAGCCAATTTCCCTAGCTCATCTTCGAAAACTGCGGGATAATTACCAATAGGCATATTATTTATCACAACATAAGGTCGAAGTGGTCGATGAGTTTCTAAATCGACAACTAACCAATAAGAACTTGCTAAAGCAATAACTTGATCGTTTGCATCGAAAATACGAAAGTCTCGTGCACCGAAAAGACCTTTAATCCCAGTAGGAAATGTTTCTATTCGAATGGTTTCTTTCCATTTTGCAGGGCGTATAATTTTAATTCTCATGCGAGATAGAACCCAAGCATAATGATTCAAGCTTAAATCAGACAAGCCTTGTCCAATCTCATCGATATGGTTAGCTGATATTTCCTGTAAGTAATTAGATATACTAGTAAGTTTAGCATTTCCATGCCAGTTACTATCAAACGCACCTATTGTGAATTCTTGACTGTATTTAGTTAAATCTGTCATTATAAATTCAATTTATATTAAGAACGAGTTGCATTGAACACTGATCGAATAAAAATTAAGACGACAAAGGGTAAAAGCGTATAAGGTAAGCTTTGTGGTAAAATTGGCCAAGCAGCTAACACTAATAGAATGAAAATAGAATGGTATTTAAAATAGCTTTTGACCCATGTTGGTCTGTTTTTTCTAAAAAGGATTGGTATTAATGGTAAATGAATTGGTAAAGCCCAAAGAATATTTAGGTTCGGTCTCATTGCCAAATGGTCGGTGAAAAACCAAAGGAATAGTAAAACAAAACCGAGTAGCGATGTGCTTCCAAACACAAGTATATCCAATAAAACGAATCGTTTTTTATTTTTGAAAGAACTAAGAGTTAATAATAGACCTATAAAAGCAATAAATCCAAAAATGAATAGAGGATGTAAATACCATGCTGTTGGTTTTTGTTTAGCTTTTTTACTTAGAATAACATTTTCTTTACTAACGAGTTTGTGGGTTTTCCCATTTTCGTTTACAAGCGTTTTGTCAAATCCTGATTTTAAAAAATCAGGTAAAAACATTTTTTGATAGTTTGTTGCTTTATTGTCGACACGTTGTCCCAAAGCTAGATTAATTCCTGTATAAATCCAGGGCGTTTCTTTCATATACATATTAAGCATATCTCTAAAACTGAGATTGCTAGTTAGGTCAGCATTTTCATATTGAATTTGGGTAACTATATCTTTCTCAAGAATATCTCGTATTAAAGTTGAACAGTTTTTGAATATAAAATCATAGTAATAGTAGCGATTTTCTGGGCGATAGTTTTTTTCAAGAGCTTTTAATAATTTTTGTTTTGACTCGAAACTTAAATCTAGTTCCTGTTCAACGACTGATTGTTCATTGTATTGGTAATTTCTTATAAAACGTTTATAGGTACTGATACCGAGATTGTATTTTAATTTTCCTCGAACGAATTTGGGGTAAAAGTTGGGTGTGTTAAAATTGAAGATGCCGTAGTTAAAAACAAGATCTAATTTCTTTGATGGTTCTTGTACTCGAATAGCCGAGTGTCCAAAAAGAGAATATAACTCAAGTCCTGGAGAACAAGTTAGAATACTTATTTTAGTTTCATCTTTAGCATGCTGAGCTTGCACTTGACTTATTGGAATGATAAGAATAAAACTGAAAAACAGAAGAATAAATAGGTGTCGCATAGTTTGTGTTATTTCTCTCCGAAGATAATAATTTTTGTATCTAGAATGTTAAATAATAATAGGAAGATTTTTTCTTTATAAGCGTAAAATAAAAACTGCCCTATTTCTTTCGAAAAGGGCAGTTAATTTGTATGTCGGGTATGTTAATGTGCTATCAAGATGAAATGTTCTTGAGTTCACCCAGTTGACAGGAAGAACTAGCAATTGGCAAGGGTGTTGTGGGTGACTGCAAATCTGAAGAAAGCCATCAGCAAAGTCATCGTTCTAACGAAC
>NZ_SADB01000178.1 GCF_009669305.1 Ancylomarina sp. 16SWW S1-10-2 | reverse complement strand
CCTAGCTTAACCAATACCGGAGGAAATTTGGAAATTGAATCTGGAATCGGAGAAGTGATCGATCAGGTCAACTATTCTGATATATGGTATAAGTCTGCAGAGAAGAGCGAAGGCGGTTGGTCTTTGGAGCGAATTGATCCGATGAAYACATGCAGTACTTTTGGGAACTGGAYGAGYTCCMTWTCAACAACAGGTGGAACACCAGGACTTAAGAACTCTGTTAATGCAGAAAATCCGGATACCAGGAGTGCTGTAATAAGTAGYATACAAATTAGTTCCGATCATGAGCTGGTTCTGAATTTTAGTGAGTATATGGATAGTTTGAGTATCAAAACACTTTCGAATTATACTCTGGAAGCAAATGCGATAAGTCAAGTTGATCTAAAAACACCACAATCAATAGCTCTAATCTTTCAACAACCTTTTAAAGATGGTATCCCCGAAAGGTTGCAAATAAAATATTTGGAAGATGAGTGTGGAAATGTATTGGATAGTCTAATAGAATTCACCTATCATGAAATTC
>NZ_SADB01000176.1 GCF_009669305.1 Ancylomarina sp. 16SWW S1-10-2 | reverse complement strand
TCATATTTGCTTTAGAATCCTTAGCCCCCTAAACATAATCTTTAATTTCAGCCTTAAGACACTAAACTAATTTAAGGAGTATAATCACATTTGCTATTAAGTATGCAATACGCTCACCTTATTACTTTCCCCCCTATTATTATATTTACCCTATACTATATAAACTTCTTTCTTCTAATTCTATCAGCAGTGTATTCTRCTTACCAAATTGAAATAATTTTTAATGCTTTTAAATRTAACCACATTTGAGTACATAAAAGTATGAAAAAATATCGTTAAATTGACCTCAATTGAAAACAATATTATCTTATAAACTCCTAATCTAAACAATTTTGCTGTATATCCCTCTTACAAAAAATTAAATATAAATTTATCTTCATAATATAACCTTAATAGACTATATATATTTAGGAAGTACAATCATATTTGCTTTAGAATCCTTAGCCCCCTAAACATAATCTTTAATTTCAGCCTTAAGACACTAAACTAATTTAAGGAGTATAATCACATTTGCTATTAAGTATGCAA
>NZ_SADB01000175.1 GCF_009669305.1 Ancylomarina sp. 16SWW S1-10-2 | reverse complement strand
TCATCTGCATACTGAGCTCGAAAACAACTGCAGAACATATGAAGCTGTCTATAAAAACCTCTGTGAATCCCGRACGAGCAGTAATGTAGACGAGACAGTCATTCATGMTCCGYCCAGTTGTCCAGAAATGTCCAATTCCGAAACATTCCCTGTCGTGGGTTCAAATTCCACTSTTCCTGAAACATGTACAGACAGTGATGTACCCAGCTCACAGGAAGAAGATCTCATATTAAATGCTCGTAAATGTATTGCAGTTCCAGTCCACAAAGAAACAGAAAACAAATCGGGCAGTATACTGAATCCAGCTGTTCCAAATGGTCCTCATCATTCTGCAATAAAAGTGTCTGACGAATCTTATTGTCGAAATTCCGTTTTACCAGAAAACATGACAGATGCATCAAATGGTCAGAAATCTAATACAATTTTGATAGATGCTGTTTATTTTAGTGATCTATTATCCACTAATGGAATKTTGAAGAGGTCTGATGAATATGTTTCACAAAAATCAAAGCTTAATGACCTCATATC
>NZ_SADB01000174.1 GCF_009669305.1 Ancylomarina sp. 16SWW S1-10-2 | reverse complement strand
AATTTAATGCCGTACCAACGACGTTCATGACTTTATTCAGCATTAGAGAATCCTATTTAGTGCGCCAATACCCATGCCGATCAGGGTGCCTAATAAGGTCGGTTGCCAATCGCGTACAATGGTCAGTTTTAAAGTGAATTCAGTTTTTCGTGCTGCACCATCTTTAAAGAAATAGGTTTTGGTTTCATCTAAATCATTGATGATGACTAAGCCATAAATCTTGCCTGTGCCTTCAATTAAGGTATATGCCTTGCCTGTATCGCCCATTTGTCTGAGCATGTCTAATGTGACGCGACTACCTGTCAATTCGTGGTAAATCACGCCTTTAAGTGTAATGACATCTTCACCTTTACCAATAAATTGATAAGCAGGGGAGTCCCCGACACGGCTATTGGAAGGATGTCGCCAATTGGTGACACGTTGCAGTTCTTGATATGACGCTGTTCGTAATGAGAAGACAAACAAGCCTAGAGCCATCATCATGTGTCTTTACTCCGTGTCTGTTAAAAATTTACGTTTTTTCATCTGC
>NZ_SADB01000173.1 GCF_009669305.1 Ancylomarina sp. 16SWW S1-10-2 | reverse complement strand
TTTATTGTTGAACCAGCAGAAGAATTAAACTAATGGAATATATCGGAATTATAGTACTTATTGTATCGTTTTTATTCTTACTGATAGTCGGAGTTCCTATTGCCTACAGCATTGGAATCTCTGGAATATTAACCATGCTGGTAAGTATTGACTCTTTACCTGCATTTGCTACTTTTGCACAAAGAATGGCCACAGGATTAGATAGTTTTGCACTCTTAGCAATCCCCTTTTTCATACTCGCAGGAAATATAATGAACAGTGGAGGAATCGCCATTAGGCTAATTAATTTAGCTCGTGTTTTGGTGGGCAGATTGCCAGCAAGTTTGGCCTTTGTTAATGTCTTTGCCAATATGTTATTTGGCGCGATATCAGGTTCGGCAGCAGCTTCTGCATCTGCCATTGGAGCCATTATGGGACCCGAAATGAAAAAAGAAGGCTATGACGAAAGCTTTAGTGCTTCTGTTAATATCGCTTCGGCCACAACAGGTTTATCTATTCCTCCTAGTAATATTCTAATTGTATACTCATTAG
>NZ_SADB01000172.1 GCF_009669305.1 Ancylomarina sp. 16SWW S1-10-2 | reverse complement strand
TGATAAATTGTCGGGAACAACACCACGCCTCCACATAATTCTATCCACCTACTTCCACAGACTGCAAGGCCACACATGTTTGTTCGTCTGTGTGTGTGTGTGAGTGAGTGAGTGATTGATCGATTGATTGATTGATTAATTGAGTGCGTAAGTGAGTGATTGCATGCATGCATGCGTGTGTGTGTGTGTGTACTTTCACTTGTGTATGTGATGTGTTCACGTGAATGTCAATAAGAATCCACACATTCAATCATAATACACTTCCATCGAATTCAATGTGGACATGCAACAATCAACCTGGTTCATTAGACATCATGATTTACAGTCTGCCAGCAGCTGAATGTGCTGACCACTAAGACAGACTACGACAGAGAGAACTAAATGGAAGGAGAGTGAATGACTGAATGTGAGTGAAGGTGTGATGGAGGGGAATGTGGAATGCTACACGGAGCCCAAGTGAAAACACGAGATTGGATTGAGCACACTGGTCCGATGTGCGTGTATTGTAGGGATCAGACGTTGCGATTGGTTG
>NZ_SADB01000171.1 GCF_009669305.1 Ancylomarina sp. 16SWW S1-10-2 | reverse complement strand
GCCGGGCTATTTTCAGATAACCGCCACGCCGCATCTTGCCGTTTATGACCCGACGGTACAGTTTGAGTTCTGGTTCTCGGAAAAGCAGATTGCGGATATCAGACAGGTTGAAACCAGCACGCGTTATCTTGGTACGGCGCTGTACTGGATAGCCGCCAGTATCAATATCAAACCGGGCCATGATTATTACTTTTATATCCGCAGTGTGAACACCGTTGGCAAATCGGCATTCGTGGAGGCCGTCGGTCGGGCGAGCGATGATGCGGAMGGTTACCTGGATTKTTTCAAAGGCAAGATRACCGAATCCCATCTCGGCAAGGAGCTGCTGGAAAARGTCKAGCTGACGGAGGATAACGCCAGCAGACTGGAGGAGKTTTCGAAAGAGTGGAAGGATGCCAGTGATAAGTGGAATGCCATGTGGGCTGTCAAAATTGAGCAGACCAMAGACGGCAAACATTATGTCGCGGGTATTGGCCTCAGCATGGAGGACACGGAGGAAGGCAAACTGAGCCAGTTTCTGGTTGCCGCCAATC
>NZ_SADB01000170.1 GCF_009669305.1 Ancylomarina sp. 16SWW S1-10-2 | reverse complement strand
TGTAACACACTCAGACCACGCTGATGCCCAGCGCCTGTTGCTTAATCACCATAACCTGCACATCGCTGGCAAACGTATACGGCGGAATATCTGCCGAATGCCGTGTGGACGTAAGCGTGAACGTCAGGATCACGTTTCCCCGACCCGCTGGCATGTCAACAATACGGGAGAACACCTGTACCGCCTCGTTCGCCGCGCCATCATAAATCACCGCACCGTTCATCAGTACTTTCAG
Source organism: Ancylomarina sp. 16SWW S1-10-2 (assembly GCF_009669305.1). Lineage (GTDB taxonomy): Bacteria > Bacteroidota > Bacteroidia > Bacteroidales > Marinifilaceae > Ancylomarina. Next base: position 301 of record NZ_SADB01000170.1, on the reverse strand, counting down.
ATAACACATCGAATACGTTGTCCTGCCGCTGACAGTACGCTTACTTCCGCGAAACGTCAGCGGAAGCACCACTATCTGGCGATCAAAAGGATGGTCATCGGTCACGGTGACAGTACGGGTACCTGACGGCCAGTCCACACTGCTTTCACGCTGGCGCGGAAAAGCCGCGCTCGCCGCCTTTACAATGTCCCCGACGATTTTTTCCGCCCTCAGCGTACCGTTTATCGTACAGTTTTCAGCTATCGTCACATTACTGAGCGTCCCGGAGTTCGCATTCACACTGCCACTGATATCCGCATTT
>NZ_SADB01000169.1 GCF_009669305.1 Ancylomarina sp. 16SWW S1-10-2 | reverse complement strand
GTCCCAGTGTGGCTGATCATCCTCTCAGACCAGCTATAGATCGTCGCCATGGTAGGCCTTTACCCCACCAWCTAGCTAATCTGACTTAGGCTCATCTATTAGCGCAAGGYCCGAAGRTCCCCTGCTTTCCCCCGTAGGGCGTATGCGGTATTAGCAKTCGTTTCCAACTGTTRTCCCCCWCKCCTRGGYARWTTCCCASGCRTTACTCACCCGTCCGCCGCTCGCCGGCAAAAGTAGCAAGCTACTTKCCCGCTGCCGCTCGACTTGCATGTGTTARGCCTGCCGCCAGCGTTCAATCTGAGCCATGATCAAACTCTTCAATTTAAGTTTGGTTGCCTGTTAAGGCGGCTAAATGAATTGCTGAATTAACTGCTGCAACTAAAAGTTGCTTTGGTCACTTCATCAKACATTGATATCAAAAATTGTTTTTGATGCTCGATGCTGTGAGTGCCCACACAGATTGCTTGATTCAAATTGTTAAAGAGCGACGCAGCCCACACAGATTGCTTGATTCAAATTGTTAAAGAGCGACGCAGC
>NZ_SADB01000019.1 GCF_009669305.1 Ancylomarina sp. 16SWW S1-10-2 | reverse complement strand
TAAGAACTTTAATTCTAAATCTACAAATCTTTTTTCGTTTATTTTTTAATTGTTTTTATCGGGTCACCCCAACGTTTTCAATACTTACAAACGATTCAAAGACCTTGCCTCTCTCTTAAAGCGAGTGCAAATATAGGGTTTTTATTTCCAACTTTCCTAATGCGAAGTGAAAGTTTTATGCAAAAAAAATACTAATGCACTAATAATCAAGACACACAACTATATAAAAAAGGAATAATTCTAATAAGAAATCATAACAAACAAAACTAAAATAGCACCCAATAAAGGATACATCCATAAATAAACTATGTTTATCGAATAATTTATTACTTCATTATATTTAAAATATACCTTGCATTTATTATTATCTAACAATTATGGAAACACACTTATATAGATAAACCAAAATTGCTTTTTATTTAGAATACGACATCGTAACAGTTATTTCACTATATTAATAATTTTGCTACGCTATAATTTCACTTTAATATATCAACTCACATATAGAATAGATCAAATTCATATAACTAAAACAGACCATGAATCTTAAAAAACTATTTATCGGAGCCATCCTATTACTAGCTACTACGAGTATATGGGCTCAAGCAAATCCGCTATGGATGCGATACCCAAGTATCTCTCCCAATGGAAAAACTATTGTATTCAATTATATGGGCGACATATATAAGGTGAATACCAAAGGTGGTGAAGCAATAAGATTAACCACAAATTCTGCCTACGACTATAATGCTATTTGGTCGCCAGATGGCACAACGCTTGCTTTTGCATCGGACCGTAATGGGAATTTCGATATTTATTTGATGTCGGCTGATGGAGGAACTCCAAAACGACTTACGACAAATTCAGCAAAAGAAATACCAAGTTCATTTACGCCAGATGGAAAATCAATCCTATTTATGGCAGCACTTGCTGATACTTATAAAAATGCTATGTTCCCTAAGAGTTATCTTACCGAACTTTATTCCGTATCGGTAGATGGTGGACGTGAAACTCAAATAATAACCACACCAGCTGAAGATGCTCGTTACAATAAAGAGATGACTCAGCTTATATATACAGATAAAAAAGCTGGTGAGAATGCATGGAGAAAACATCACACTTCATCGGTAACTCGTGATATTAAAATTTTTGATATCGCAAGTGGCAAACATAGCTTTTTAACCAGCTATAAAGGTGAAGATCGTCAACCCGTATATAATGAGGATGAATCTTCTATCTATTACCTAAGTGAAAAGTCAGGTTCTTTCAATATTTGGAAGATGGATGCAAAAAATCCACAGCAAAAAACTCAAATAACAAAGTTTGAAGACAATCCTGTTCGATTCCTATCGGTAAGTGATAACAATACACTGTGTTATGGTTTTCGAGGAGAAATATATACACAAACAGCAACTGGTACATCTGAAAAAGTAAATATTAATATTAAAACAGATCATACGGCTTACCAAAACACTTTTGTTTCAAAATCATCGGGCGCAAGCGAAATGTCGGTATCACCTGATGGGAAGGAAATAGCATTTATAGTAAGAGGTGAAGTCTATGTAACATCGGTAGATTTTTCAACAACGAAACAAATTACAAATACGCCTGAACAAGAACGAAGTGTTAGCTTTAGTCCTGACGGAAAAAGTTTAGTTTATGCAAGTGAGCGTAATGGAAGCTGGAATTTATACCGTACAAAAATCAAAAATAAAGAAGAGATTGACTTTACACATTCTACTTTATTGGTTGAAGACGAAATACTAGCCAATTCGGAGGAAACATTCCGTCCTGTATATTCTCCTGATGGAAAAGAAATTGCATACTTAGCCAATAGAGCTGAACTGCAAGTTATTAATCTGAAAAGTAAAAAAACAAGAACGATACTAGAAGGCAAGTGGAACTATTCATATACCGATAGCGATTTATATTTTGAATGGTCGCCAGACGGAAAATGGTTTTTGATGGATTATAATGCCAAAACTCGTTGGCCAAACTCTGATATCGGTTTGATAGATGCCCAAGGTAATGGCAACATAACAGACTTAACCAATTCTGGCTATATCGACGGAAATGCAAAATGGATAATGGGTGGAAAAGCTATGATTTGGACATCCGACCGTTTTGGTATGCGTAATCAGGCAAGTTGGGGATCACAAAACGATGTATTTGCTATGTTCTTTACTCAAGATGCTTTTGATAAATTCAATATGAGCAAGGAAGAAGCCGAACTTCAAGATGCTCTTGACAAAGAAAATAAGAAAGAGGAAGCTGATAAAGAGGATGAGAAGAAGGATAAAAAAAATAAGAAAGACAAAGAAAAAATTGAAGATCTTAAAATAGATACCAATGATTGTGAAGATAGAATTACCCGCTTAACCATTAACTCATCAAACTTAGCTGATGCAGTAATGACTCCCAAAGGAGACAAACTGTATTATTTAAGCAAGTTTGAAAAAGGTTACGATCTTTGGATGCATGATTTTAAGAATGAAGAAACAAAAAAAGTTCTTAAACTATCAGGTTATAGCTCGGATATGAGCATCACTAAAGATGGAAAATATATCTTTTTACGTTCAGGAAGTCGATTTATTCGTATTGCTACAGCTAACAATAAGCGTAAAAATATCAGCTATAAAGCTGAAATGAATTTGAATGAAGATGCCGAACGTGAATATCTATTTGAACATGTATGGAGACAAACAAAAGATAAGTTCTACCGTGCAGATATGAATGGGGTTGATTGGGATGCTTACAAAGTAGAATACAAACGCTTTTTACCATATATTAATAATTCATATGATTTTGCTGAGCTACTAAGTGAACTATTAGGTGAGCTAAATGCTTCACATACAGGATCGGGAGCTAGAGTTAGACATGCAAATGCCGACGCAACTGCTGTATTAGGTGTTTTCTTCGACAATAATTATCAAGGTAATGGATTACGAATTGCAGAGATTGTAGACAAATCACCACTTAAAAAAGCTAAATCGAAAGCAACAATAGCTTGTATTCTTGAGAAAATAGATGGCGTTGAAATTACAAAAGGAATGGACTACTACCCTCTCTTAAATCATAAGAAAGGTAAAAACACATTACTAAGTTTTTACAATCCTACAAACAAAGAACGTTGGGATGAAGTAATTAAACCAATCTCGAGGAGTAATTTCGATAATCTGCTGTATGAAAGATGGGTGAAACAGCGTAGAGCTGAAACCGAAAAACTTTCCAATGGTAGAATCGGTTATGTCCACATTAAAGGAATGAATGATGATAGTTTTAGAACTGTCTATTCTGAAGTAATGGGACGTTACAATAATATGGAAGCAATAGTTGTAGATACACGATACAATGGTGGTGGACATATGCACGAAGATATCGAAGTCCTTTTTAGTGGGAAAAAATATCTAACTCAGTTGCCACGCGGACAAAAAATTGGTGAACAACCACGTAAGAGATGGAAAAAACCATCAATCATGCTAATAAGCGAAGGCAACTACTCCAATGCTCATGGAACACCTTGGGTATATAAAACAATGGGACTAGGAAAACTTGTTGGAGCTCCAGTTGCAGGAACCATGACCTCAGTATGGTGGGAAACACTGATGAATGGAAATATGTACTTTGGAATTCCACAAATTGGTTATGTCGATTCTGAAGGTGATTTTCTAGAGAACAAACAACTCGAACCAGACTACAAGGTTCTTTACGATTATGATGTTGTTAGTCAAGGAGTGGATCAACAACTTAAAAAAGCAGTAGAAGTACTTCTTGAAGAACTAGATCAAAAATAGACACGATATTAATTCTTATATCAAAAGCCGCAAACTGATTATGTTTGCGGCTTTTATTTTGGTGTAGTTGTACCAAAATATGTACCCATGAATTCTTCTCTTATATTCAAAGCTTCAGAATTTCTAATAGCACATCAGTAATAATTCATTGAATTATAAATCACCAATATGTCTTATGAAAGAAACAGAATCAAATTTTACTACAAATGTATTCTCAGCCAAAATCAGGTGCTTTCCGCACTTCTATATAATACATGATGACAGAAAATTAAAAAGCGAGACAGTCTCCCATCTCGCTTTAAATATAATTACGCTAGTTAGGCTTAAGCCTTCTTCACATATTGTGTTAAAATAACAATCATCTGACCGCTTACTCGACCTTCGATAAACTCTGCATTATCGTAATCTAATGAGATATTACGAACATGTGTTCCACGTTTTGCAGTAAATCCACCACCTTTTACATTAAGATCTTTAATCAGTACAACAGAATCTCCAGATTGAAGAACCACTCCATTAACATCCTTGTGTATTACTTTATCTTCTTCAGCCACATCTTCACCAGTTGCTTTTGCCCAAGCCATTGTTTCTTCATCCAAATAAAGCATATCAAGCAAATCTTGAGGCCATCCTTCATCCTTTAGTCTGTTGAGCATACGCCAAGCCATTACTTGCACAGCAGGTACTTCACTCCACATACTATCATTCAAACATCTCCAATGGTTCGCATCTACCTTTTCAGAATCTTCTAGCTGTCCAGAACAAGTAGAACATAGCAATAAACATTTATCAGTACCCTCTTTGGCTGCTGGTGGCACTTCATATACACCTAAATTATCAATAGCTCCACAAAGTTCGCAAACCGAACCACTTCTTGCTTGTAATTCCTTTAAAACACTCATATTTTATTGTAATTTAATTTTATAATTTTCTGAATTCTATCGTATAAATTCATCATTAACTGCTCAACAATTGGCTTGGTCTTATCTATCTCCACATTACCAATATAAGCAAGATTAAACTCACCAATTTGTTCTAGCAAATAAAGGCACTAATAATATTCATACAATCTATTAAATTCATCTTAAGATAAGTCTTTATTTGAACAAACCCTAACCACAAAAATAATAGAAAAATAAACGTAACAAACCTATCGCATTTCTCGCTTCAGCATAATAGATTCTAAAAATACACGATAAAAAAAAGAGCGAGACAGTTTCCTATCTCGCTCTATATGATTTAGACGTAAAGAGTAATAACTCTCAATGTCATTTTTTCTATTAATAGAACATGTAACGCTTATCATCAATATTTGCGTTCTTACGAAGAACTTGCATTGATTGATAATTTGAACGGTACTGGAAATTCTGATTCATACGAATTTTGAAAGTATTGATAGCATCATCAGTTATCGCATCTTCTTTCACTTCATTTACACGAATCATATACACACCTTGGTTTCCTTTAATAGGAGCTGAAATCTTACCTTTTTCAGTATTACTAGCATTAGCAATTACATTTGGTTCGATACCTGCACCAGGAATTTGGAATGACTGGAATGAAATATCAGCAGCAGTTTTAACTTCTAAATTTTCTTTTTGAGCTACAGACAATAATGACTGAGAACCTTTAGAATTTTTAGACATTGAAGCTATCATCATTTCAGCTTTTTTATTTTTACGAACTTCTCTCTCTACAGTAGCTTGAACATCATTTACAGAAGCGTATCCTTCTTCTTTAATATCCGAAAGAATAGCAACAACAAATTTATCACCAAACTCAAACACTGCAGAATTATCGTTATTCAAAAGAACAGATTCCATATTATCTGTTTTGTAAGCTATCTGAACTAATTCTCTTGAACTCTCAAGTCCAGGGATTAATTTAGTATCCTTCTTAAGATTTGCAACACGACGAGTTAAACCTTGTTCTGAAATAGCTTTAAAGAAAGCTTTTCTTTCTTGGTTTTCACCAGCAAACTTACGAGCTGCTGCATAAGCCGCTTGGAAAGTTTTCTGGCTAGCTTCAACTTTACGATCAAGAACAGCAACTTGTACTTTCTTAACAGCTTTACTTAATGCTACAACTTGAATAAGATGTGCACCATATTGAGTAGTCACTAACTTAATTTCATTTTTCTTTGAAGAGAAAGCGGCATCGTTAAACGCAGGAACCATACGCCCTTGTGTAAACCAACCTAAATCACCACCATTAACAGCAGAACCTTGGTCAGCAGAATTAGCCTGAGCTACTTCAGCAAAATCAGCACCTTTTTCAATTAATTGTTTTAAACTGTCAGCCTTAGCTTCAGCAGCTTTAAAATCACCATTAACAGGACTAATTAGAATATGACGAGCTTTAACTGAATCTGCCATCATTTTAATGTCAGAAATCTTAGCTAATTTATAAGCATCATTTTCGTCGTAAGGTCCAAAAACATCACCTTTTTTACCAGAAAACATAAAAGCATCAAGATCTTTATTTGAGTTCTCATCCTTTGCAAAGTAATAAGTATTGAATTTTGTATCTGAATTTAACTCTACAAATTGTACAACATTTTCTTCTGCAATAAAATCATCTTTCAAATCAGAGATCCATTTCTTAGTATATGCGAAATCTTCAGTAGATGGTGTTATATTAAAAGGCACGTAGTCTATTTTTCTAGACTCACTTTGTTGAAACGACTCTTTATTTTCGTTGTAATAAGCCTTAATTTCTTCAGCTGTTACAGTTATAGTTGAATCAGAAATTGAGTTATAGTTTTTCACTACATAATCAAAACTAACTTTCTTAGAACCATTACCTGCCATATTTTTGGCATATGGAGTAGGAATATAAAGTCCTTTAGCAATTAATGTATTATACTTAGTTAATGTTCTTTGAGCAATTAACTGCTCTTCAATATTTAACCAATATTCTTTTTGAGGTGTTCCGTCTGGAGCAGAGATCAATTGCTTAAGCGTTTCAACAACGTTTTCTTTATCAAATTGGCCATCTTTACCTGTAAAAAGCTGACGAATAGTTGGATCAATATTATTACCTTGAACCATATCAAACAACTCTTGAGATGTTAAGCTAATTCCTAACTCATCGTACTCACGATTCATTACAATTTCTTGAACCATTTGTTGCCAAACTTGCTCTCTAATTTTATCCGATTGTTCTGAAGAAACTGAATTCTGACCACTCATCATTTTGGCCACTTCAAGATTGTGGTTGAATCTGTTCTGAAAATCACGAATATTTACAGACTCCCCTGCAATTTCAGCCATTTCATTTCGTGAATCTGTTAAAAGAGAACCACCTGATTTCAATGCGTCACCAGCTATAAATGCCAATAAGGCTCCACCAATTATAATTCCTATAAAAACCCCGCGGTTTCTTATTTTCTGTAATGCTGCCATCTAAAAAGATTTAATTATTCTTAAAATAGGGTACGAATGTACGAAAAAATGAACAAGAAAATGCTTTTATACTAAGAGCTTTTAAGCTTTTTATCGATAAATATCAATTCAATTAAATATTATCAAATAAGAAGGAAGAGTTAAACTCGTTTTACACTAAAAAGGAACAAGGCTATTTCGTCTTTAAAGAAGCATAATAACCTTATAAACATGTAAAAAAAGAAGTTTACTTTAGCAGTAAAGATTCTATCTTAAGAGACGATAGAAAGTTTAACCTTATCAATACGTGTACTTGAAACTTCAATAATTTGAATTCGGAAATCATCTATTTGAATAACTTCATTAATATTAGGAATGCTTTCGTGATTAAAAATAATAAAGCCATTCAGGGTCTCAAAATCATCTGATTCTGGAAAACCAAGCTTGTATTTTTCATTAAGATGATCAATCTCAATCCTACCAGAAAAAATAAATTCTGTTTCGCTCAACTGTTCTTCAATCAAATCAATATTATCATGCTCATCTTCAATCTCACCAAAAATTTCCTCCATAATATCCTCAATGGTAAGCATACCCGATGTTCCTCCAAACTCATCAACCACAACTGCAACACTTTTTCGTTCACGGGTAAACAAATTCAGAAGTTTATGAGCAGCCATTGTTTCAGGAACAATAATAACACGACTTAATGCAGCTTTTATACTTTGAGGATTTCTAAATAATACTGAAGAATGCACATAACCAATAATATTATCAATTGATTCCTTATAAATCATGATTCGAGAATAACCCGTTTCAATAAAACGCTGCGTTAAGTCTTCTATTTCGCCTCCTATTTCCATCGCTTCAATTTCGGTTCTAGGAACATAACATTCACGCAACTTCACATTCGAAAAATCCAATGCATTTCTAAAAAGTTTCATATTATGTTCTTCCTCATCCAAAACAGATTGCCCTTCTTGCCCTTCTTGAACCAAATGATCTAAATCAACTTTACCAAAGGCATGCGACTCTTGTATATCTGAAATATTAGTATTTAATACTCGACTAATAATATTTTTTGAGAACATCATAGTTAAAACAGTGATTGGATAGAAAATCACATAAAAAAACATGACTGGTATGGCAAGCAGATTTAATGAAGAATTGGGATTTAATCTAAAGAGAGTTTTAGGTAAAAACTCTGCTGTAAAAAGAATCAATAGCGTTGAGAAGAATGTTTGAATAGTCATAATCAACAAAGCAGAATCAACCCATAAAGCAATAATAGGCTCAAGAATTTTAGCCATCATAATACCATAAACAACCAAAGCAATATTATTACCAACCAACATTGTGGAAATATAGTGTCCTGGGTGATTATTGAAGATATTAACAATTCGAGAGGTCACCGTATTCTTATTCTTATCAAGCTCCATTCTCAATTTATTGGCAGCCACAAAAGCGATTTCCATTCCTGAGAAAAATGCTGAAAGAATCAGCATGGCAATAATAATAAAGAGTTCGTTCATTATTGTTTATCTTGATTTATACCTTCTCTTGTTTTTCTCAAATATCGTCGTGAGCCATACATTAAACAGGCAAGCAATGCAATAACATACAACATGATATTTTCCTTGAAACCAAGGCTAAAGGTTCTAAGTATAGCAAACGAAACACTAAAAATGGCTACAAGTAACCAGATAATTTCTAAAAGGTAAGGTAATTTCTGTTTCATCTTTTAATTTATGCTTTATGATATACATTTATCAAGCAAACAAAAGTACATCTAAAGATGGAGATTTTGATTCAAAATAAAAATCTATAGGCAAAAAAAATTACCTACATATAATAATGCAAGTAATTCTCTATGCTTTTATGTTTTAATTAAACGTTTAGTTTTTCATGTTTTTGTCTTCGAGATAAACCTCACCAGAAACCTGACTCAAAGAGATTCTATCCAAGCCATCATCAGCAGTAAAGCTATTGCCTTCTAACATTTGACCATCTTTCTCTGTAATTCGAACATACTGGTCTGAATAGATCTTGCTCTTAGATTGATCCCAATACATAAGTTCGGAACTTATCGTTTTTCCATCATCACTAACAGCAACAACATCATTTCGAAGCTCCCATAATTTATCTTTTACAAAATTCTTGGCATAATTACATCTAATTGTCCATGCTTGCGAACCATCTTTGTTGTAATAAATGAGGTTCCCTCCTTTAGTGAATTCATTATACTCTTCCTCTTCAGTCTTAACTTGCCTAAATTCAATGGCATACGCTTTATATTGAATTCGAGTTGAATCGGTGAAAACGAACTCTACTTTTTCACCATAAACTTCAGGATGAGATTCTTGAGCTGTTACACTCTCAACATCTTTAATATTGTTTTCACAAGACAAAAGCATTGTCACCCCTATTAGGGCAACAATGCTTTTATATATAAATTCAATTTGAATCGTTTTATTCATGTGTTTATTATTTCATGATTTGCCACATGAAAGTAGTCATTTCTTGACTCATTACGAATAGATTATTGGTTAAATCTAACTGTAGTTGTTTCGTTAATCCAAGAACCCACTTTATAAGAATCACCTTCTTTAAGGCTTTGCATAAATCCTTCTTCTTTGCCTAAGAAATATTTAGACCAAGTAGCAATTTGTTTTCTAGCTTCAACAGCACACTCTGGATCTACACTTTTAGCTTTCATAAACTCATCAACTGCTGCCCAATATACAGCATGTTTTTCGAATTGTTTACCTGGAAAGTCTTTAGAAAAACCAGCATACATTTTACCTACTAAAATGTAAGGTTGTCCCCAGTTAGGTTTTAAAGCACTAGCTGCACGACAATTTTTTCTAGCGTCAACTAATTTACCATCCAAATAAAGAATAGAAGCTAGTTTGTAATAAAGATCAGCCTTAACCTCTGGGTCTTTCTCTAAATCAATTGATTCTTGAATATACACCTTACTCTTAGAAAATTGTTTTTTCTTGATAAACATTCTTGCAAGATCGTGTGCAGCATCAGCACTAGGCTCAAGCTTATATTTTTGCTCAGCAACCTTAGCATATAAAGCACCATCTTCACACTCCTGACGGTTCAACATCTTCATAATCTTGTTGATCAAAACCATATCATCAGGATTAGCTTCAAACTTAGGTGTAAAAATACTACTCAAAGTTTCACAATCAGCAACACCTGCAGCAAAGAAATCGTTCTCTACATTAATAATAGCACCTTTAACATTGGTAGCTTTATTAGGGTATTTATCCATTCTAGCTTTCAAAAGATCCATAAAAGCCAAGTAATCATTAATTAACAACTCAGGATCTAATTGCTTAGCCATAACAAGCATTTTACCTGCTTCCATTGTTTTATTAACAACAGCTTCTTCAGAATCTACACCACGCATATCAATAGATTTCTTCATAATGGTATAGGCTTCTTTAACTTTAGCTATATCTCTCTTACCAAAAGCAAATAAGTCACCACCTTTACGTCCAAGAATCCATCCTGTAGGGTATTTTCTACTGGTTCCAAAATACTTGATTCTTTGATCGTAAACCATCATTAAAGTATCAACATATTTTTTATCCTTGGTAGCATAATACATCCCACGCATAATCTTCACACCATTAATGTATGTTGATCTTTGAAATTTAGGTGCATTATTGAAGATGTATCTCCAACTTGGAAGAGCCTCTTTATAATTCTTTTGTTTTACCATCTCCCCGTAAAGAGAAGCAGTCATAATTGTTTTTACACTATCCACCCCATACTTCGACTCCTTTGTCTGAGCATTTGCTCCAAACATGGTCGATATCGTAAGGACAGCACTTAGCATTATAAGTCTAATTTTCATGATTCTATATTTTATGTAATCTGATTAGTTACTGTTTCAACAAAAGATCTTAATCTTATTTAAATGTAATTAATCTCAAAGCAAAGCGTATACCATTTTTAATATCTATTAGTTAAAAAAACTTAACGATAGATATTGCATGTATTAACCTAGAGATATAAAAATTCTGACAGATGCAAAACTATAAATAAAATTACAAGCAGCAAAACCTTCATCAAAAATCTCGATATTTAAACATTATTATAATCAAGAATAGCATCTAAACCTACTAATAAGAGGTTATTACGATGAATAGCATTATGCTTTAATTTAGAATAAATAAAGCCAGAATCTCCTCCTGTAAGAAAGACATTTGTATTAGAATGAGTCTCATTCAACTTATTAATATAAGAATCGACTTCAAAAAGAATACTATTTTGAACACCCGAAATAATTGCTCCTTCGGTATTTTTCCCAATTAAACTGAAAGAATCGGACTGTTTAAGCAATGGTAATTTCTTTGTAAATGAGTTTAAAGCTTTAAATCTCATACTTAATCCAGGAGAAATTGTACCTCCAAGATATGCATTGGCAGCACTTACAAAATCGAATGTTATAGCCGTACCTGCATCAATTACCAATAAGTTGGTATTAGGACAAATAGAGTTCGCTCCTACACATGCTGCCAAACGATCGTACCCCAAAGTTTCTTTCGATTCATAAAGATTAACCAATGGAGTTGGGATATTCTGATCGAAAAAAATCAGTTTCTCGAATTTTGAATCTAGAAAATCTAGGAAATCAGTTGGTTTACCTTGAACCGAAGATAGTATAGCCGCATCAAGCCTTGGGTGTTTTAGCAACCAATTCTCAATTAAAGAAATATCCAAAATTTGAGACACACAAAACTCTAACATCTCTCCCTTTTGAAAAAGTGCATATTTAGTTTGTGTATTCCCTATGTCTATAATTAAATTCATGCTACAAAGATACAGGTTCGGAAAATTTTGCCAAAATCTCACTTGCATGCTTAATGCTTGTCACATTTTCGAAACTCAAACTTAACCTACGTCTAGCTTCTTTCATTTTACAAGGCAAAACTTGCGATTGCACAAAAGCTAATACTTTTGAAAACTGCTGAGATTGATAATAGGCCGATTGATGATCGTTCACAAAATAAAGAACCATTTTTTTCGATTTAAGAATCAACTTCTCTATTCCTAAATCAAGCGCAAACCATCTTAAACGAACCACATTAAGCAACTCAATAGATGAAGCTGGAATTTCACCAAATCGATCCTTAAGTTGCGTAACAAACACTTCAATTTCCTCTTCCTTTTGAATATTATCAAGTTCTCGATACAAACGAATTCGTTCTGAAATACTTTCAACATACGATTCGGGAAATAAAATCTCTAAATCAGTATCAATATGACAATCGGTGATAAAACGCTTAACTTCTACTTCCTCTTGTACTTTTTCATCAGCAAATACATCTTTAAACTCAGTCTCCTTAAGTTCTAAAATAGCTTCGTTTAAGATCCTTTGATAGGTTTCATAACCAATATCTGAAATAAAACCACTTTGCTCACCACCCAATAAATTACCCGCACCTCGAATATCTAGATCTTGCATGGCAATATTAAAACCGCTTCCAAGTTCCGAAAAACTCTCTATGGCATTCAATCGCTGACGCGCCTCCTGAGTCATAGAATCCATAGGTGGCGTTAATAAATAACAAAAGGCTTTTTTATTGGAACGCCCTACACGACCACGCAGCTGATGCAACTCACTTAAACCAAAATTCTGACCATTATTAATAATAATCGTATTAGCATTTGGAATATCGAGCCCCGATTCTATAATTGTTGTTGCAATTAAAACATCGTAATCGCCTCTTATAAACTCAAGCATTATTTTCTCAAGCTTAGGTCCATCCATTTGTCCATGAGCCACAACGGTTGAAATACCAGGCACAACACGGTGCAACATGGCTTCTACTTCGTGTATATTTTGAACTCTGTTGTGAATAAAGAAAACCTGACCATTTCTCTCAACTTCATAGGTTATCGCTTCACGAATAATATCTTCATCAAAATTATGAATCTCGGTAGCAATAGGATAACGGTTTGGCGGTGGCGTATTAATGATTGACAAATCTCGTGCACCCATCAACGAAAACTGTAGGGTACGAGGAATAGGTGTAGCTGTTAAAGTCAAAGTATCTACATTAACCTTCATTTGCTTCAACTTCTCTTTTACCGATACGCCAAATTTTTGTTCCTCATCAACAATTAGTAAACCCATATCCTTAAACTCGATATCCTTTCCAATTATTCGATGTGTTCCTATTAATATATCAATTTTACCTGCTTTCAAATCCTTTAGAATCAATTTCTGATCCTTAGGCTTACGCATTCTTGAAATATAATCAATACGACAAGGGAAATCTTTAAGCCGATCGGAAAAAGTTTTAAAATGTTGAAAAGCTAAAATAGTAGTTGGTACTAAAATGGCAACCTGTTTATCATCGGCTACAGCCTTAAATGCAGCACGTATCGCAATCTCGGTTTTACCAAATCCCACATCGCCACAAACCAATCTATCCATTGGAAAATGAGATTCCATGCCCTCTTTTACCGACTTGGTTGCCTTTACTTGATCGGGTGTATCTTCGTATATGAAAGATGCCTCGAGCTCTTGTTGCATAAAACTATCGGGACTAAATTGAAATCCTCGCTCAGCTTTTCGTTTTGAATAAAGCAAAATAAGATCTTTGGCAATATCCTTAATCTTAGTTTTAGTCTTGTCTTTTAGTTTTTGCCAAGCTCCAGTTCCTAGTTTATATATTTTAGGTGTAGAACCATCTTTTCCCTTATACTTTGATATTTTGTGCAAGGAATGTAAACTCACAAAAAGAATGTCATCGTCCTTATAAACTAGACGAATAACTTCCTGCGATTTTCCATTTGTTTCTATGCGTTGTAAGCCTCCAAAACGACCAATACCATGATCGGAGTGCACGATAAAATCACCAGGATGAAGTCTATTTATTTCTTTTAGGGTTACTGTTTCTTTCGCTTTATGAACTGTTGCGTTCTTTAACTTAAACTTATGATGACGATCGAAAATTTGATGATCGGTATAACAAGCTATTCGTAAATCAGAATCAGAAAAACCTTGATGAAAAGTTCGATTTACATCGGTAAAAATAACATCTATTCCTTTATCATCGAAAATATTACGAATACGCTCAACCTGCTTAGGGTTATCAGAAAAAATATAGTTTTCAAAAGCCTTGGCATTATTATTCATCAATTCCTGGCCTAGAAGGTCGAAATTTTTATTGAAAGTAGGTTGCGGACTTTGGTTAAACTGAATAATATTTTCAGCTGGAAAATAAAATTTCTGTCCAAATTCCAGACCAGAAAAAGCACTAATTTGATCTATAAAATCGGGCCCTTGTATTAAGTATTCAGCAGCAGCTATTCTATTCTCGTCAAACTCAATATAGGCTTTTTTATCAGTCGTTTTCTCGAATATAGAATCGATTCGATCTGCAATAAAAGCAACATTTTTTACCCAACAAATAGTGTTTTTGTGTAAAAATTCAAAAAATGAAATTCTAGCTTCATCATTTATATTCTCCTGTATATTAGGAATAATATCTACCGAAGTTCTCTTCTCTTTCGATAATTGATTTTCAATATCGAACAAACGAATTGAATCTACTTCTTCACCAAAAAAGTCGATACGATAAGGATATTCATCTGAAAAAGAAAAAATATCGATAATTGAACCACGAATTGAATATTGACCAGGACCAATCACAAAATCAGCCCTCTCAAATTTATAATCAACCAATACCTCTTCGATAAATTCAGGAGATAACTTCTCGCCTACTTTTATCTTAAGCGTATTTTCTTCTAACTGAGCTTGACTAATCACTTTCTCGGCTATAGCCTCTGGAAAAGTGACAATATAACTTGGATTTTGATTTGTAAGCAATCGGTTTAAAACCTCAGCACGCAGTATAATATTTGATTTATCAGTCGTTTCATACTGTGCCGATCGTTTAAAAGATGAAGGAAAATACGAAACCTGTTTATCATCCAACAAAGTACAAAGATCATTATAGAAATAAGCAGCCTCTTCCTTATCATTCAAAATAAAAACTTGAGCTCTCTTATCATTAGGAAGAGAAGCAGCCAATACAGCCAAAGCCGAACCCTGCAAGCCTTTAATGTGAATCTTTGTTTGGGATTCCTTTTCTATGAATTTCTGAATACTATAACGAGCAGGATGCTCATTAAATAGTTTGATGATTTGATCTAATTCCAATTTCTCTCTTTTTTTGTAATGCCCACAAATTTAGGGAAATTGTTTGGGAATAGATAATTCAACGAAATTATCGAATATTAATTCATCGATAACTAAGGCTCACAAGAATAAAAAAGCATAATTATAATCAGTCCACCTCCAATACATATAATTCAAAAGAATCTAATTTAAATATTATAGCATAAATCATAAAAAACACACTTCTATTAAACCCCATTTCAACATCAAGAGTCATAACTTCCTCGTTTTCTTAGCGAGTGATTGGGAATTTCTGCTTGTCGTTTAAGAATAAATTAATTCATCGTTTCAACACGATTGTATTCGTTTATTTTCTTTGCCTTTAAAATTTAGATCAAGTAAAATTATTTTTTATTTAAACCTCCAAACCCCATTGTACACCTATGCACTAATGTTTCTTGTTAAAAAAACACAAGGATCGTTTCACGCTCATCTTTATTTATTACTTTCATATATTGATAGTATTTATGATTATCGATATATTTTTTATTTTCAGATTAAAATAAGATCAGAATGAATGTTTTTAAATTTGGTGGAGCCTCAGTAAACTCAGCAGAAGGAGTTCAGAATTTTTATAAGATTGTACAATCTTACAAAGAAGAGAGCCTTATTGTTGTTTCGGCAATGGGTAAAACCACAAATGCCCTAGAACAAATAGTTGATCATTTTTTTCATAAAGAAAATGATCTAGTTCAAAAACAATTCGAAGAAGTAAAGGCATATCATTTTGAAATAGTTGAGGTTTTATCTTTCAACAATAAAGCAGGCTCTATTGAAAAAATTGAAAATTTATTTAATGAACTAAATACATATCTACAAAAGCCCGCATCGCTTAATTACGAATTTGAATACGATCAAATTGTAGCCTATGGGGAACTTATATCAACAACAATTATATCGGAATACCTTCGCGAAAAAGGCGTAAAAAACAAATGGATTGATATTAGAAGATACTTAAAGACCAATGACAACTTTGGAGAAGCTAAAGTCGACTGGGAACTCTCAAGAAAATTAATTCCAACTGCTTTTACCTTTAACGATACCTTTATATACCTTACCCAAGGTTTTATAGGTGGAACAACCTCCAATTTAACAACAACACTTGGCAGAGAAGGTTCTGATTATACA
Organism: Ancylomarina sp. 16SWW S1-10-2; assembly: GCF_009669305.1. GTDB lineage: Bacteria > Bacteroidota > Bacteroidia > Bacteroidales > Marinifilaceae > Ancylomarina. The sequence goes on along the minus strand of NZ_SADB01000019.1, from coordinate 70,175 downwards.
GCTGCAATTCTTGCTAATATTTTAGATGCTGAAGAAGTTTCAATTCTTAAGGATGTGCCAGGAATAATGAACGCTGATCCTAAATGGATACCCGATGCCAAACAATTAAAACGAATTTCGTACCAAGAAGCCATTGAACTTGCCTTTTTTGGAGCAAAAGTGATTCATCCAAAAACGATTCAACCAATTCGAGAAAAGAACATTCCCATGTTTGTGCGCTCTTTTATAGACTTCAACAAACAAGGTACAATGGTGAGCAATGCGCCTATTGAGAAAAGTGTTAAAATGCCAATATTTATTCAGAAGAAGAATCAAATATTGATCTCCATACGTCCGAAAAACTATTCTTTCGTAATAGAAGAAAACCTATGTTCAATTTTCGAAATAATTGCTAAACACAAACCAAAAGTAAACTTAACTCAGAACTCTGCTATCAGCTTTTCCCTGTGTATTGATAATAGCAAAAACATAGATAGTCTGATTAAAGAATTTAAAATAGATTACGAAGTAAGATATAATAATAAGCTTGAACTTATTACAATACGACATTACGATGATGATTCGATTAAACAGATGACTGAAGGTAGAAACACACTGCTTGAACAGAAAAGTAGAGATACAGCTCAGTATGTACTCGAATGCAATTCATAAAAAAATAAAATTGAACTTATATCACTCCTCTTATATATAAGTGTACTTATTTATTTACCTTGTTGTTAAGCGAAAAAGCCAATGGGAAAAGAATCAAATGATAATATTAAACTACATTTGTCCCATTATTTAAATAGATAACAAAGAGAATGACAAAATTATCATCAAGACCATCACAAGAAGCGAAAGCGCTTTCACTTTTTTTAATGGCTTACAAAACGACAGACCCAAGTTACAAAGAGAAATCTAAGCGTATTAATAAACAATGGGACTTAGTATTAAAAGATGAACTAAGCAGAGCTGAGTATAACGAAGAAGTTCTAAAAATGTTAGAATCTTTCGGAGGTTATGCTGAAGTTGTAGAAAAAACAGTGAAATTTTACATCGAAAAAACTGGCGAATGGACATTAAAAGGTGATAGCCAATATTGCCAAGACGCCAAACTAATTGCTGATAAACTATTGAAAAAGTAAACACAGAAGGACACATTCTGTCTCTTAAAATATATTGCCCAAGCTCAAAAAATGAGTTTGGGCTTTTTTTATACACTGCCCTACAACTAGCTGTCCTAAATAAACACTTCCAATTATACATCTAATTATAGTTTTACTCGGTTAACCGATATTGTTTAATATTTTTCCATAAATTCGTATATAATAAACTTGAGATGCATTTATTCGACAGAATAAGGAATGTATTATGTTCTTTTAAGCTCGAGACATTTAAGATATGCGGACTCAAAAAGACACAGTAATGAGCTGTGTACGAGATCAGTAATAATAATCCGCCGTTTTGAAAGAATTTTAAATTATCTTTACGCTTATGGAAGAATCAATGAAAAAACATAATAATTCTCTTGTTGATAGCATTAAGTCAATAATCGTAACTAGTAGGAAAAAAGTAGCTAAGACAGTTAACAACCAACTAATTGAGACTTATTGGAGTATTGGTAAAGTGATAGTTGAAAACGAAGAGGATACCGGCATTGATTCGAAGTCTGCGAGACAACAAATATTAGAGTTGTCAAAAATATTATCTGAAGAAATAGGACGAGGATTTTCTCGCTCTAATTTATTTAATATGAGGAAACTCTATTTGAATTATCCTGATGTCCAAACACTGTCTGGACAATTAAATTGGTCACATATTAGCGAACTATTAACCATTGAAGATAAGGGGAAAAGGTCGTTCTATGAGAAAGAAACTATAAATTCATCATGGTCATTTCGTGAATTGAAACGGCAAATTGATAGTTCATTGTATGAACGTTTACTTTTATCAAATGGTGACACTAATAAAAGAAAAGTCATTGAATTATCCAGAAAAGGTCAAGTGATGGAGTCTGCCTCTGATATTGTAAAAAGTCCATACGTTTTTGAATTTCTTGGCATTCCAGAAAAAAAACCTATTCTAGAAAAGGATTTAGAAAAAAAGTTAATTAGACATATAGAGGATTTTCTACTAGAACTTGGACGTGGCTTCATGTTTGTTGGTTCGCAACAGAGAGTAACGATTAACAATACTCATTATTACGTAGATATGGTCTTTTATAATAAAATTCTGAAAAGCTACATATTAATCGAATTGAAAACAACTAAATTAAAAATATCAGATGGAGGTCAACTAAATACTTACTTGAATTACTATAAAACAGAAGTGAATGACGAATTAGATAATCCTCCAATAGGAATCATTCTTTGCGCTGAGAAAGATGAAGTAGCAGCAGAATATATTTTAGGTGGTTTTGATAACAATCTATTTGCTTCGAAATACACCTATGTACTTCCTGAAAAAGAAGACCTCATTAAAGAAGTTGAAACATTAATAAATGAATAAAAACCAAGGCATAACACGCTAGAATAAAACATATGGCGTTCGTGCTCACTTGGAGATTTGGGGTGTTAGGTTTTGGTAGGTTTAGTTCGACAAATCAACAAACGCCCCATCTAGTCAACGTTAGGTACCATAAACTATGAATAAAAATAAAATTATTGGAATATTAGGGATTGGAATTTTAATTAGTCCCTTATTCCCTGGTGCGTCGGTACAGATACTTATTAGAAAGTTATTAGAACGTGGACTTTTCAATACCAACCTAGATGTTGAAACATCAAGCATAGTTGCAGCTTATATTGGATTAATTGCTTCGTTTTTTGTTTTCAAAACAGCTCTAAATTATTTCGCAAATTTTGATTTTGAAAAGCAAGATCAAATTGTTAAAGGTCTGAAACAGGCTTTCTTTGTTAGTTTAAGCTTCTTTATTATTTGGTTTATAATCCCATTTATTGACGGTTCACTTGGCCACAATTATATGGCCAACTTAAATCAATCTTACCACAAAATAGACAAGGCGTATCTCGTATTTGTAGTTGACTTTCCAATTTGGTTTCTCGGAACAGCTAGTGGCGTTTATTTGATTTATAAGAAATTAACAACGGAACCTAACAACAAAGTGTACGTATGGAAGAAATAGCTAATATGCCTTTATTTTGAGATATCTAAATTAAAAAAACTTCTCTAGCTCCTTCCAAACCCAAAACATATCGTATGCTACTGTCCGACTTATCCAATAATAAACTTTGTACGATAAAAAAAGTGCTGTGAAATATCATTGATATGACAATGATTTGTAAATTAGCAACAACTAAAGATTATTATATGAAAACTATATTTAAACTCATATTTATATCCCTCATCTTTTTTTCTTGTCAAAGTGAAACAGACAAAATACCTGTTAAACAAGCAGATTGGGGAAGTCGAAAAGCGGATATTACCAATTTTGATAGTTTCATCGAAGGAAAAACATACCTCCCAGTTTATTCTAATATTTATCATATCAATGAGCATAGAACCTACGCACTTACGATTACAGTCAGTATTCGGAATGTATCAATGACAGATTCAATATATATTTTAAAAGCTGATTATTACAATACCATAGGAGGCAATATTAGAAAATATTTAAAAAATCCTATCTATTTAAAACCTATGGAGACCGTTGAAATAATTATAGCAGGTAAAGACGTTGAAGGTGGATCTGGAGCTAATTTTATGTTTGACTGGGCAGTTAAAAATGCTAAAAACCCACCATTATTTCAGGCTGTAATGATTTCAACTACCGGACAACAAGGTTTATCATTCTCTACAAATGGCGTACAAGTATTTGAATAATAAGAAAGGATTACTGTTCAACATTTGACTTAACGAGAAGCCAAATTTTCATCTAAAATAAGTCATTATGGATTAATACGATCTTAAATTAGGATGACTTATCTATTACGTCTCACCATACTTAAGGCTTAACAAAAACAACAATATTAGGATTAATATAAGTTAACTTTGAATTCCATTTTTCTGCCAAATATTTAAAACATTTCTCCGAGAAAAAACAAACATGACTTGGTTCCCTCTTGTAGTACCAATTCGGAAATTTAATTTTGGGAGGTAAAAACTGAGTTTTTATAGCCAAAACGCCATTGGGTTTCAACAAACCAAACAACCGATCGAGCTCCATTTGGGGTTTATGAAAATGTTCAACCACTTCGCAAACGGTTATAAAATCGTAAGTATTTTGAAAAGCCTCTTGGTTAGGAGCATAAAAAGGATCGTAAATATCTGTTTGAAAACCACGAGACTCAAACATCTTTGATAAAGTTGGACCAGGACCACTCCCGAAATCTAAACCACAAGCTCCTGCAGCTATTCTATCAAGCACAGGATTCATAATCTGTTTCAAATAATCTTGATACACCAAATCATTTGGCGCATTCGTATGCTGATCATATTCAGCCTTTTCAGCTTCGAATGTTATGAAAAACACTTGCGGAACAAAAACAAGCCCACAAACTGAACAAGAATAATATTTACGAAATTCTCCTTCGAAATAAAACGACGTATTTTCGGAACAACATAGAGGACATTTTTCCACAATCAGATTTCAGTTCATTATAAAATTGGCAGTCATTTCTGCGACAACATCATTCTCCTTAAATAATTTAAGCTGTTTTAAATCTCGTATTTCAACAAAATAGCATTTTTATTTGCCAGAATTATTTTTAATGAATAAAAATAACAAAAGTAGAAAGCTATCATCATTCATAATTAATATAAAATTCAATGCTACTAAGCTCACCCAAAAACTAACACTAAGCCTTAATAAATCATCAAAACTAAGTTATATAAAACCAAATACATAGCCCACCTAGCAAGCATAATCAAAGGTAAATAAAAACCTCTTGACAAAAAGTTTTCAACAATATCACTAAAGTGGGACAAAGTGGTTGAAAGTGGTTCGGAAATTTCTTACTTTTACATTTATAAACCATTATTGTCAATGCTAACATTCATAGGTGATTATCCATGCAAACTAGACGCAAAGGGACGAGTACTCCTTCCCTCTGCCTTTCGAAAGTTGCTCGCAGCTTCTTCCGAAGATAGGTTTGTTCTGCGAAAAAACCTATACGAAGACTGTTTAGATCTATTTCCTTCTTCGGAATGGGACAGGCAATTAACATTGGTTCGGAGTCAACTAAACCCATTTAATCGGAAGCACGCTACTTTTTTAAGAGAATTTTATAGAGGAACAGCTGAAATGCACATCGATGGTAATGGTCGAATTTTAATCCCGAAAAAAATTTTCTCAGACACCAGTTTATCCAACGGGTTAACGCTTGTTGGTCAAGATGGCAAAATTGAAATATGGGATACTAAAAAATACAATGACTCCGCAATAGGCCAAGACGAGTTCAACCAATTGGCAAACGACATATTGGGAGACAACATGGCTTTATAGGCTATAATATCAGATAAAATCTATTTTCAAATACTGTAATATCATCATATCATGACATCATATCACGTACCTGTACTTTTAAACGAAAGCATTGAAGCTTTAAACATTAAGCCGGATGGTATATATGTCGATTTAACCTTTGGAGGTGGAGGGCATTCAAGAGAAATAATTAAACATCTTACAACTGGCAAACTTATAGGCTTTGATCAGGATGTTGATGCTGAGAAAAACAAAATTGATGATGAACGCTTTATTTTTATACGTCACAATTTCAGATATTTCAAGAATTTTCTGAAATATATTGGACACGAAAAAGTTGATGGCATATTTGCTGACCTAGGTGTATCGTCTCACGAATTTGATGTTGCAGAACGTGGCTTCTCATTCCGTTTTGATGGTGATTTGGACATGAGAATGAACCAAAGTGCCGATTTCAACGCTGCCGATCTTTTAAACACTTATTCTTCTGATGAATTATTTAGAGTATTTAAATACTATGGCGAAGTTAAAAACCCAGGGAAATTAGTTCGATTAATTCTTGCGCATCGTGAAAACAACGAATACAAAACAATTCAACAGTTAAAAGAAGTTATTCTGCCATGTACTCCAAAATTTAAAGAACATAGATATTGGGCTCAAGTTTTTCAAGCCATACGTATCGAAGTTAATGCAGAGATGGATGCTTTGAAAGATATGCTTAATCAAATTCCCGAGGCATTAAAACCTGATGGTAGATTAGCCGTTATCACATACCATTCTCTTGAAGATAGATTGGTGAAGAATTTTATTCGAGATGGAAAATTCGCTGGTGGAGCTGAAAAAGATTTTTATGGAAGAACCAATGCTCCACTCCAGGCGGTTAACAGAAAAGTGATTCTTCCTAGCGAAGAAGAACTGGAATTAAACAACAGGTCGCGAAGTGCTAAGCTGAGAATTGCTCAACCAAGAACAAATTAGAAACATTCAAATTGGTCAAAATGTTTGGATTCAAGAAAAAATATAAAGATTTCATTAGCCCGAAAGAAGAAATAAAAGAGAGCCCATCAGCCACTCTTAAGGATATCATTTCGGGTAATGTTTTATCAAAGGATGTGGTTGTACACCATATTCCTTTTATTCTTTTCATTGCTTGCCTCCTGATCTATTATATTAGTAATCGATATCAATCAGAACAGGTCTATAAGGACATGGTGAATCTTGAAAAAGAACTTAAAGAATTACGCTTTGAATCCATAACAACAGCATCATCATTGATGTATATGAGTAAACAGTCGGAAGTTTTAAAAAGAGTAAATAAAGAAGGTCTTGATTTAGTTGAATCAACCGAACCTCCAATAAAAATATATTTAGAAGAGTAATATTGTGCAAATAAAAAACGACATCATGTTGCGAGTGGGCATCTGCTATGCTCTAATTGTACTTTTCGCATTCTGTGTGGTAAGCCGAGTGGTTTATCTACAAGTTTTCGAAGGGGACGAATGGAGAGGTCGTGCGCAATCTATCAGCAAAAAAGATATTACCGTTTATGCTAATAGAGGAGATATATGTGCTGCTGATGGTCGATTATTAGCAAGTTCTATACCCTACTACGAGTTACGAATGGATTTTCAGGCTCCAGGTTTAACCGATAAAGTTTTCAAGAAAAACGTTGATTCATTAGCTCTTTGTTTATCTAAATTCTTTGGAGATAAAAGCAAATCGAGTTATCACAGGAGACTCTGGAACGCCAAATTTCATTCTAAAAAGAATAGGTACGTTTTAATTAATCGCCGAAAGATAAATTATAACGAACTAAAACAAATAAAAACGTTTCCCCTTTTCCGATTACCACCCAATAAAGGCGGTTTAATCTGTTTACAAGAAAGTAAAAGAGTTCAGCCACATATCAACTTAGCTAGTAGAACAATTGGTTATCTAAATAAAGGAACGGGACACGAACGAATAGGTAAAGTTGGACTTGAAGGCTTATTCGAAAATGACTTAAAGGGTGTGAATGGTATTTCCATGATGCAAAAAATGGCTGGCAACTGGTTAGCTGTCAACCAAGCCGACCCTAAAGATGGAAATGATATTATCACAACCATTGATGTGAATTTTCAAGATGTTGCACAATCAGCCCTTTTACAACAGCTTCAAAAATATCATGCAGATCATGGAACCGCCGTATTGATGGAAGTTAAAACCGGTGCCATAAAAGCCATTGCAAACTTAGGTATAGACAAGAAATCTAACAGTTATGAAGAAATTTATAACTACGCTATTGGCGAAGCAACAGAACCAGGATCCACATTCAAACTCGCTTCATTAATGGCTTTGCTTGAAGATGGGTATGTAGAACCCACTGACTCTATTGAGACAGGGAATGGTGTCTACCGATATTATCGTTCCGATATGCGTGATTCTCACTTTGGTGGTCTTGGTACAATAAGTGTTCAAGAAGCCTTCGAAAAATCATCTAATGTTGGTGTTTCAAAACTAGTTAATAAATACTATAAAGATAAACCTCGCGATTTTATTAATCGCTTATACGAGTTTAGACTAAACAAAACCTTAGGATTAGATATTAAGGGTGAAGGTCAGCCCAAAATTAAATACCCTGGAGAAGAAGGTTGGTCGGGTATTTCGCTTCCATGGATGTCGATTGGCTACGAAGTTCAGCAAACACCTTTACAAACATTAAGCTTTTACAATGCTATTGCGAATAATGGCAAAATGATGAAACCTATGTTCGTAAAAGAAATTAGATATCATGGAAATGTAGTACAGGATTTTGATACGGAAGTCTTAAAAAGAAGCCTATGCTCTAGAGAAACCTTGAGAAAAATACAATCTATGCTCGAAGGCGTTGTTTTGAGAGGAACAGCCAAAAATCTTAAGAATTCGAACTACAGTATTGCAGGCAAAACAGGAACAGCTCAAATAGCTGACAAAAATAAGGGTTACGGTGTTAAAGTTTATCAAGCTTCATTTGTCGGTTATTTTCCTGCTGATAATCCAAAGTACTCATGCATCGTAGTTATTAACAGTCCTGATAAGACGAAAGGCTTTTATGGCAATCAAGTTGCTGGCCCTGTTTTCAAAACAATTGCAGACAAGGTTTACGCAATGACTTATGCCATGCATCCTCCAAAACAAGATGAACAGGCTCTTGAAGTAAAAGTGCCCATTTCATTAAATGGTAATAAAGAAGACTTGGATAAGGTATTTAAAGAGCTTGAAGTGCCAACTGATGACCGTGAAATTTATAGCGATTGGGTGTTAACATCGCGTCAAGACTCAATCATCAGATACAAAAACAGAACAGTAACCAACAATTTAGTTCCAAACGTAAAAGGAATGGGATTGGAAGATGCTCTATATATATTAGAAAATGCAGGATTAAAAGTCATAACCAGCGGTTTTGGGTCGGTAACAAAACAGTCAATTCGTCCGGGTACAAGATTTCGATCAGGCAATCGAATTAGAATAGAGTTATCCTAAAAAATACAATAGACCGATATCATATCTAAAAGATAATCAAGATGATTAAAAACATAAAGGATTTATTAAAATCCATCGATATAATAGAAAATGTAGGCGAGCTCAATATTGAGATTAACGAACTACATTTCGATTCACGCAAAGTAAAGGAAGGTGATTTTTTCATTGCTCAGGTAGGCACACAATCCGATGGTCATGATTTTATACCTAAAGCAATAGAACAAGGCGCTAAAGCCATTTTATGCGAGCGTCTACCAGAAAATATAAATCCAAACGTCACCTATATTAAAGTAGAAAATACGTCAAAAGCACTTTCTACCATAGCTCATAATTATTACAATTGTCCATCAGATAATATAAAGCTTGTAGGTGTTACAGGTACTAATGGGAAAACAACAATTGCCAGCTTACTTTATCAACTTTTCAAAAAACTGGGTTATAAAGTCGGCTTACTTTCTACGGTAACAAATTATATCGACAACAAAAAAGTTAAAGCCACACACACAACGCCTGATGCTATTCAAATTTCGAAACTTTTAAGCGAAATGATTGAAGAAGGTTGTGATTATTGTTTTATGGAGGTAAGCTCTCACGCTATAGATCAACATAGAACTGGAGCTTTAAATTTTAAAGGTGGGATTTTCACAAACCTAACACACGATCATCTTGATTATCACAAAACATTTGATGCTTACCTAAGAGCTAAAAAAGCTTTTTTCGATCAATTGGGTAAAACATCATTTGCTATTACCAATGCAGACGATAAGAATGGTAAAATAATGCTTCAAAATACCAAAGCACACAAATTCAACTATTCCACAAGAGCTTTTGCCGATTACCGTTGCCAAATACTTGAAAAACATTTTAATGGTATGCTCTTAGAGATGGATGGTGTTGAGCTGTGGACAAATTTCATTGGTGAGTTCAATGCTCACAACCTTTTATCAGTATATGCAACGGCTAGACTTTTAGACCAATCTAGAGATGAGATTCTCACAAAAATGAGCGAATTGAAATCTGTAGCCGGTCGTTTCGAAAGCATAATTTCCCCAAATGGTGTAATGGCAATTGTGGATTATGCTCATACGCCTGATGCACTAAAAAATGTTCTCTCAACTATCGATCAACTTCGAACTAGAAAAGAAACAGTAATAACTGTTGTTGGTGCTGGTGGAAATAGAGACAAAACCAAACGACCACTAATGGGTAAAGTTAGTGCCGAATATAGCGACAAAGTTATTTTAACATCAGACAATCCTAGATCGGAAGATCCTGATACCATTATCACTGAAATGAGAGAAGGTATTGCTGCTGAAAACCTAAACAAGATTCTAGCTATTACCAATAGAAAAGAAGCTATTCGTACAGCTATTATGCTTGCAAAAAAAGACGATATTATTCTTGTGGCTGGAAAAGGACATGAAGATTATCAGGAAATTAATGGCGTTAAACACCATTTCGACGACAAAGAAATTATAAACGAAATATTCAATCAATAAGTATGTTATACTATTTATTTAAGTACCTACACGAATTAGATTTTCCTGGAGCTGGAATGTTTAATTATATCTCATTTCGTGCTTCGTTAAGCATTATAACATCACTATTTATAGCAACTGTTTTTGGTAAAAAAATCATTTACTATCTGCAAAAGCAACAAATTGGTGAAATCGTAAGAGACCTTGGTCTTGCAGGACAAATGGAGAAAAAAGGAACACCGACTATGGGTGGTTTGATTATTCTAATTTCTATTCTTGTACCTGTTTTGTTATTCGCTAAACTCGATAACGTTTATATTATTCTTATGCTAATCACTACTGTATGGCTAGGTTTAATAGGCTTTATTGATGATTATATTAAAGTTTTTAAAAAGGACAAAGAGGGCTTAAAAGGGCGATTTAAAATTGCAGGCCAAGTTGGTTTAGGTTTAATCGTTGGTCTTACTTTATATATGAATGATGATGTTGTAATTCGTGAAAAAGCAAGTATTTATGACATTGGAACTCAGACAGAAATTGTTGATGAAGGTTTTACAACGGATAGTGCTCATTCAACGGCTATGACAACAGATGTAAAATCAACCAAGACGACTATCCCATTCTTTAAAAATAATGAGTTCGATTATGAGGATTTAGTTCGTTGGGGTGGTCAATACTCAGGAATTCTTGCTTGGATTCTCTTTATTATAATTACCATATTTATTGTAACAGCTGTTTCTAATGGTGCAAATATGACTGACGGTTTAGACGGGCTAGCCACAGGAACATCGGCCATAATTGGAGCAACACTCGGTATTTTGGCTTACTTATCAGGTCACTTGGTTTATGCCAGTTATCTAAATATCATGTATATCCCTCAGTCTGGTGAGCTCGTTGTATATATTGCTGCCTTTATAGGATCTACAATTGGTTTCCTTTGGTACAATTCCTACCCTGCTCAAGTTTTTATGGGTGACACAGGGAGTCTTTCTTTGGGTGGAATTATTGCCGTTATAGCAATCATCATTCATAAAGAGCTGTTAATACCAATATTATGCGGGATTTTCTTAGTCGAGAACCTCTCTGTAATGATGCAAGTTTCGTGGTTTAAATACACAAGAAAAAAATATGGTGTAGGTCGTCGAATATTTAAAATGGCACCTCTTCACCATCATTATCAATTAAAGGGATATCCTGAACCAAAAATTGTAACTCGATTTTGGATTATTGGTATTCTTTTGGCAGTAATCACTATTGTGACTCTTAAAATTAGATAAATGACTAGTCAAAAAACGATAGCTATTTTAGGTGCTGGAGAAAGTGGCGTTGGTGCGGCTATATTAGCCAAAAGCAAAGGCTTCAAGGTATTTGTTTCAGACAAGGGACAAATCACTCCTGGCTACAGTAAAATTCTAAACGAATACCATATTCCTTTTGAAGAAGGGAAACATAGTGAGGAACGTATTTTAGAAGCTATTGAGGTTATAAAAAGCCCGGGGATTCCAGATACAATTCCTCTTATAAAAAAATTAAACGATTTAAATATTCCTGTCATCTCAGAAATTGAGTTTGCTGGTCGTTATTCAGATGCAAAGATGATTTGCATAACGGGAAGTAACGGAAAAACAACAACGGCACTTCTTATTTATCACATGTTAAAAAAAGCAGGTGTAAATGTTGGGTTAGCTGGGAATATTGGTCACAGTTTAGCACGCCAGGTGGCAGAGAAGAATCATAGTCATTACGTGGTTGAATTAAGCAGTTTCCAATTGGATGGCATGAAGCAATTCAAAGCTAATATCGCCATTTTAATGAATATTACGCCTGACCATCTTGATCGTTACGATTATAAGATGGAAAAATATATCGATTCTAAATTCAGAATTATTCAGAATCAAACTGAAAATGATGCCTTTATTTTCTGTCAAGATGACGAAATTATAAGGAAAGAGTTGAATCAAATATCAATTCAAGTTCAAAAGCATCCATTTAGTATTTATGAATGTTTACCAAAGGGTGCTAGTTTAAAAAATGATGAACTACTTATTAAGAATGAAAACATCGATCTTAATATGAAACAAAATGAACTATCCTTAAAGGGGAAACACAACACTTACAATTCTATGGCCGCAGGAATTGCAGGAAGCATTCTTGGTATTCATAAAGAAATTATAAGAGAAAGTTTAAGCGATTTTGAAGGTGTTGAACATCGTCTTGAAAAAGTACCAAGTATCTGTGAAATAGACTTTTTTAATGATTCCAAAGCTACAAACATCAATTCAACCTGGTATGCTCTAGAGAGTATGACCAACGAAACGGTTTGGATTGTTGGTGGTACTGACAAAGGGAATGACTATTCCGAGTTAATGGACTTGGTTAAAGAAAAAGTGATTGCTATTGTATGTTTGGGTGTCGATAATTCAAAAATTCACAAAGCTTTTGATGGTGTTATCGACACTATAGTAGATACAAAATCGATGCACGATGCCGTGAAAAAAGCTTATGAATTGGCAAACGACGAGGCTACAGTTTTGTTATCTCCTGCATGTGCAAGTTTCGATTTATTCAAAAATTACGAAGACAGAGGCGATCAATTTAAGGAAGAAGTGCAAAAATTATAGTTGACTAAAATGGGACAAATTATTAGAAAATTTAAATTACATGGCGATAAGGTGATCTGGATCATTATCTTTTTACTTTCCATCATTTCGCTATTGGTAGTTTACAGCTCTACTGGAACCTTAGCATATAAGGTTAGAGGAGGGAATACGTCCTTTTTTTTCATGAAACAATTTGGCCTTCTACTTTTTTGTTACGTTGTCATTTGGGTAACTCATATCATACCCTACAAATATTATAATATTTGGGCAAATATGGGTTTATTCGTCGCCATTGGCATGTTACTGTTGGCAAAATTTGCTGGAGTAAATCTTAACCAGGCATCACGATGGATTACAATTCCCGTAATTGGTTTTAACTTTCAACCATCAGAACTAGCTAAACTAGCCCTAATCCTATTTGTCTCCCGGATACTTTCAAAATTCCAAGCAGATAAAGAATGTGAAAACGAAGCCTTTTGGAAAATAATGGCTGCAATAGGTGTTGTTTGTGGTCTCATCTTTTTAGATGACTTTTCTACTTCAGCACTTTTAGGAGTTGTATGTTTAATGTTAATGTACATAGGTCGAATAGCCAAAAAATATCTTTTGGGAACAATGGGAGCTGGCTTAGTACTTATAGTCATATTACTCATATTGGCACCTTTCTTACCCGATAGTTTTGGACGAATACACACCGTAAGACATCGAATTTTAAATTTCGCTGGTATAGGCGATAAAAAAACAGACAATGATCGTAACTATCAAGTCGATCAAGCTAAAATAGCCGTCGTATCAGGAGGAATTTTTGGAAAAGGACCAGGGAATAGTAATCAACGAAATTTCTTACCTCATCCTTACTCCGATTTTATATACGCCATCATTCTCGAAGAATGGGGTTGGATAGGAGGATTTGGTATTTTAATTCTCTATTTATTCCTAATATATAGAGCAGGTGCCATTGTCCAGAAATGCGATAAAACATTTCCCGCTTTTCTCGTCATTGGGCTTAGCATAAGTATAGTCGCACAAGCATTAACCAATATGGCTGTTTCTGTCAATTTAATTCCAGTAACAGGTCAACCGCTACCACTAGTCAGCATGGGAGGCACCTCCCTCATATTTACAAGTGCAGCTCTAGGAATGATTTTAAGTGTTAGTCGAGAAGTCAAAGAACAAGAAGAACAAAACCATGCAGAAAATTAAAATAATAGTTAGCGGAGGTGGAACTGGAGGACATATTTTTCCAGCAATTTCTATTGCAAATGCCTTAAAAGCGAAACGTAGCGATATAGAGATTTTATTTGTTGGAGCTGATGGTAAAATGGAAATGGAAAAAGTTCCTGCTGCTGGTTACAAAATTATCGGACTTCCAATTAGAGGTCTACAAAGAAATTTTAGCAAAGAGAATCTTAAATTTTTCTCTCGATTATTTAAAAGCCTTCGCAAGGCTAAGAAAATTATAAAAGAATTTAAACCCGATGCTGTAGTTGGTGTAGGTGGTTACGCAAGTGGTCCCTTATTACATTCAGCCAATAAAATGGGAATTCCTTCGTTAATTCAAGAACAGAATTCATACGCTGGAATCACCAATAAATTATTAGCAAAAAAGGCAAATAAAATTTGTGTTGCATATCAAGGAATGGAAAAATTTTTCCCATCAGAGAAGATATTGATGACAGGAAATCCTGTAAGAAAAGATTTAGTTAATCTGGAAAATTTAAGATTGAATGCTCAACAATTTTTCAATCTTGATCCAAACAAAAAGACTTTGCTGGTTGTTGGTGGTAGCTTGGGTGCTAGAACCATAAATAACAGTATTATTGAAAATATTGAAGCATTTAAAAACAAGTCTATTCAAGTAATATGGCAATGTGGTAAATTTTACCATAAAGAGATGGAAGAAAAACTTGCTAAAGCGAATATTGAAAACGTTCAAATGTCTGCCTTTTTATCTCGAATGGATTTAGCCTATGCAGCAGCCGATCTTGTTATTTCAAGAGCAGGTGCTGGAACTATATCTGAGCTTTGTTTGGTAAAGAAAGCCTGTATTCTGGTTCCTTCGCCCAATGTTTCCGAAGATCATCAAACTAAGAATGCAATGGCTTTAGTTAATCAAAAAGCTGCCATAATGATTTCTGATGCTGATTCAAGGGAGAAATTAGTTAATGAGGCTTTATTGTTAATAAATAACGAATCTGAGCTAGAAAACCTTAGAAAGCATATTGCCTTACTAGCAAAACCAAATGCTGCAGACGAAATTGCAGATGAAATATTAAAAATGATTAAGCACTAAATTTAGGTCTCATAAACTTAAACGAACTTATATAGAGCCAGAAAACAATGAATATAGAGAATTTTAAAAATATCTATTTTGTAGGAATTGGAGGGATTGGAATGAGTGCGATTGCACGTTATTTCAAGGCTATTGGGAAAAATGTATTTGGCTACGACAGAACACAAACCCTACTAACAGGGGAATTAGAAAAAGAAGGAATTGATATAATTTTCAGCGATGACCTTGATCAAATTCCTGAAATCTATCTCAATAAAGAAGAAACTTTAGTTGTTTACACACCTGCAATCCCATCAAGTCACAAACAATTATCATTTTTCAAGATTGAAGAGTTCGCTCTAATGAAAAGAGCGCAAGTTCTTGGCTTATTATCTGATCCTCTAAACGGAATTGGAATTGCTGGGACACATGGAAAAACAACAGTATCGAGTTTAACAGCTCATATCTTTAAAAATTCAACACACGAGTGTAATGCCTTTTTGGGTGGTATTGCAAGAAATTACAACACAAATCTACTTTTATCTAAAAAAAGTAAATGGGTAGTTATAGAGGCAGATGAATTTGATCGATCATTTTTACAACTTCATCCACAAGTAGCCGTTGTCACGTCAATGGATGCCGATCATTTGGATATTTATGGCAAAAAGGAAGAGTTGGAAAAAACCTTTCAAAATTACGTAGGACAAATCAAAAAAGATGGCCATTTAGTCTATAAAAAAGGTTTACCATTAAACCCCAAAGAAATCAACCTTCATTCTTATTCATTAGAGGAAGAAGCTGATTTTTATGCAAAAAATTTAAAACTCGAGAAGGGTTTATATCAATTCGACTTGGTACATCCTAAGGGTTGTATTAAAGGGTTAAAACTATCGTACCCTGGTCGAATAAATGTTGAGAATGCTGTTGCTGCAAGTGCGGTAGCATTAATTTGTGGCATTAGCGAAAATGAACTTCGCTTAGCATTAAATAACTTTTTGGGTGTTAGACGTAGATTCGATTATAGAATTAAGAGCGACAACTTAGTTTTTATTGATGATTATGCACATCATCCTAAGGAGCTTTGGGAAAGTATTTCATCAGTTAGAGCTATCTATCCCGATAAAAAAATAACGGGGATTTTTCAACCTCATCTTTTCACTAGAACACGTGATTTTGCAGATGATTTTGCAAAAAGTTTAGACCTATTGGATGAACTTATATTACTCGACATTTACCCTGCCAGAGAACTTCCAATAAAGGGTGTTGACTCAAACCTAATTCTTAGCAAGATGAAGAAAAAAGGTTTACTATGCACAAAAAATGAATTAATTAAACGAATTGAACAGAGCGAAATAGAAGTCTTATTAACTTTGGGAGCAGGCGATATAGACAAGCTAGTTGAACCCATAGAACAGGTTTTGAATCAGAGAATAAAATGCTAAAAAAAATCAAACCCATATTAGTCACTTTGGCTTTATTAGCCTACCTCATTTTCACATTCGCTTTTGTGAATAGGAAAAGTGATGCCATAATGATTACAGGTATTGATATCGATATTATTGACAGTCTGAACACACGTTTTATATGCGACTCTGAAATCAAAAATCTCGTATTAAAAAATCACCCAAACATAATAGGAACACAAGCTATAAAAATTAATAAAGAACATTTAGAACACACAATTAATAAAATTCCATTTGTAAAAAACACAGAAATTTATACCACCCTAAAAGGATGTTTACATCTCAATATCGAACAACGAAAACCTATTGTTCGAATACTAAAAGGGAAAGGCTTTTATATTGATGAAGAGGGCAAACAAATGCCACTCTCTTCGAACTATACATCAAGGGTTTTAGTCGTTTCTGGTCACATAAAAGACAAAACGATTGAATCAGATCTCATGCCATTAATCAATTTTATCACAAAAGATGAATTTTGGTCTTCTCAAATCAATCAAATCTATGTAGATTCGAATAATGAATATATTTTAATTCCTAGAGTTGGTGGTCAAAAAATTGAAATGGGAAAAATTGACAACTACGAAAGGAAGTTCTTGAAGCTATATGCGTTATACAAAGATGGATTTTCAACAGTAGGTTGGAATAAATACAAAAAAATAAATTTGAAATACGAAAATCAGGTCGTATGTACAAAAAGATAATAGGATGAGCAACACAAACGAAATTATAGCGGCCATAGATATTGGAACAACTAAAATTGTTGCCATAGCAGGGGAAATTACACCCAACGGAGAACTTCAAATATTAGGTTTGGAGAAGGTCAAATCATTAGGTGTAGTTAAGGGAGTTATTCAAAACATAAACCAAACAATTGATGCCATTCGTGAAGTGGTAACTAAATTACAAGAGAAAACAAATCTTAAAATTGATAAAGCATACGTTGGTATCGCTGGACAACATATTCGAAGTTTAAAAAACCGTCAGTTTAAATACATACAAAACAGTTCTCAAACTGTTACTCAGGAAGATATTGATACAATTCTACAGGATAATTTTAGAATTCCAATTCAAGTAGGCGAACAAATCCTACATGTCATTCCACAAGATTATGTGGTTGATAAAGATAAGGGAATAAAAAACCCGATTGGAATGGCAGGTCGAAGAATTGATGGCAACTTTAACATTATTATTGGCCGATCAGCATCTGCCCGAAATATAGAAAACTGCGTTAAAGCTGTTGATATTGATATTGAAGAACTTATTTTAGAACCACTAGCCTCATCCCTAGCCGTTTTAACACCTGAAGAAAAAGAAGCTGGAGCAGTACTTGTTGATATAGGTGGTGGCACAACGGACATCACGGTTTATTTTGATGGCGTTCTTAGACATACCGCAGTAATTCCTTTTGGTGGCGATGTGGTTACCAAGGATATTAAAGAAGGTTGTCACTTACTATTGAAACAAGCAGAAGCTCTAAAAGTTCAATTTGGCGAAGCCATTGAAAGATTAGCAGATATGGATAAAGTGGTAAACATACCACAAACAGGAGGTTGGGATCCAAAAGAAATTGCATTCAAAACTCTAGCTCAAATTATTCAATGTCGTATGGAAGAAATATTGGATCGTGTTAAATATCAAATTGATATGACTCCATATGGTGATAAGCTTGGTGCAGGGATTGTACTAACTGGTGGTGGAGCAATGCTTAAGAACCTTGATGTTTTAACAAAAGAAAGATTGGGTTTAGATGTTAGAATTGGTTACCCCAATGCTTCATCTAAAATTAAACTTGACGATGCCTATCAAAATCCGATATATGCAACAAGTATTGGTCTATTACTAAAAGGTTTAAACAAATCACTTAATAATACAAATGACCGAATTGAAACACAACCAAGAAGTAAGAAGAATAAGTTTAAATTTAAGCGTTTTTTTGAAACACTTTTTGATAACTAGTATTAAAAAATAGAAACAAGTTTTTGCTGATTCTGGATTTCCCTAGATTTCATTATCAAATTCAAAATTCATCCTCTTGCTACTAAAACACGATAAACCTAAGATTATGACTGATGATATACTACCTGTTAATTTCGAAACTAAAGATGAATCAATAATTAAAGTTATTGGTGTTGGAGGCGGTGGAAGTAATGCTGTCAATCACATGTATAAAGAAGGAATCAAAGATGTTGGATTTATAATATGTAATACCGATTCTCAGGCATTAATAGACAGCCCTATTCCTTTAAAAATACAATTAGGTAAAAGCTTAACCGAAGGTCGAGGTGCAGGTAATAAGCCAGAAAAGGGTCGTCAATCTGCCATAGAAAGTATTGAAGAAGTAAGTAAAGTTCTTGGCGAAAAAACTAAGATGATTTTTATTACTGCTGGTATGGGCGGGGGAACTGGTACGGGTGCTGCACCTGTAATTGCTGAGCTTGCTAAGGAGAGAAGCATACTTACAGTTGGAATCGTAACAATACCTTTCCTATTTGAAGGAAAACATAGAGTTCAACAGGCATTAGAAGGTATAGAGAATTTAGAAAAACATGTAGATGCTTTATTGATCATCAACAATGAAAAATTAAGAAGCATGTTTGGCGATTTAAAGCTTTCCGAAGCTTTTGCTCAAGCCGATAATATTTTATCTATTGCAGCCAAATCCATTGCAGAAATTATCACTGTTCATGGTTATGTAAATGTCGATTTTGCCGATGTTGAAACAGTCATGTCTAATTCGGGTGTTGCAATTATGGGATCGGCGAGTTTAGCTGGTGAGGATAGAGCAATTAAAGCAATCAAGCAAGCTTTAAGTTCACCATTACTCAATAGCAACAATATTTATGGAGCAAGTAACATCTTACTAAATATCATTTCGGGTAGCAAGGAAGCTACCATGTTGGAAGTAACCGAAATCACAGAATATGTTCAGGCAATTGTTGGTAATGATGTTAATATTATTTGGGGTAATGGTTACTCCGAATCATGTAACGAAGAGTTAAGTGTTACAATTATTGCAACAGGATTCTCTGAAAATCCTATTCCAGAATTAAATATTCAGCCTAGACAACAAGAAGAAAATAATGACTCAAAATTTGAGTTGATTATTGAGAACCCTGAAATGTTGGAAGCCCAAGCTAATAATTCCAAAAAGAGGGCAGCTGCTACAAAAACAGATAATTCTGAGCAAACAAGAACATTTGAAGAGGAAGAGACAGAGGAAAAGGAAGTTCTTGTAGATGAAATAATTAATAAGAACGAAACGGAAGAATATGAGAATAAACCGAAAGATTCTCCTACTCCTCCTAAAAAAGAAGAAGAAAAAATAAATAGACACAGCTTATTGGGTAAAGTCAAAAACACTTTAGGAACTTTATTCGACAACAAAGACACAGCTATGTAAATGACAGTTTGGATATAATATATACCTAGACTTGAATTTCATGTAGAAAATCTTAATTAAGATAAGGACATCGTTAATTAAGCATTACTTTTGCAACGCAAAAAGTTAAATACATTAGAATACAATAACACACATCCGGTAAGGATAAATACGATAGATTAATGAGCGAGGAATTAATGAATTTTGGCTTGGTAAAAAAAGAATCTTCAATTATTAAAGTAATTGGAGTTGGTGGTGGTGGTGGCAATGCTGTTAACTACATGTATCAGCAAGGCATTAAAGACGTTGATTTTGTGATTTGTAATACAGATGCACAAGCATTAGCAAAAAGTGATGTGCCTAAAAAAATTCAACTGGGTGAATCTTTAACTGAAGGTCGTGGAGCAGGTAATAAACCTGAAAAAGGAGAACAATCAGCTATAGAAAACTTAGACGATGTTATTGAAATATTAGCTGACAATACCAAAATGGTATTTATAACAGCTGGTATGGGAGGAGGAACCGGAACGGGTGCTGCTCCAATAATAGCTAAGGCAGCAAAAGATATGAAAATCCTTACTGTAGGTATTGTTACAATCCCTTTCCCTTTTGAAGGAAATAAGCGTATCAGCCAAGCAGTAGAAGGAATTAGAAAACTTAAAGAAAGTGTTGACTCTTTACTTGTTATTGACAATGGTAAACTTTCTAAAATATATGGCGATCTTAAACTATCAACAGCCTTTTCTAAAGCTGATGATGTTTTAGCTACTGCAGCAAAAGGTATTGCCGAAATTATTACTTTACATGGTTATATAAATGTTGATTTCGAAGATGTTAAAACTGTAATGACCGATAGCGGTGTTGCGGTTATGGGATCAGCAAGTGCTGAAGGTGAAGGAAGAGCTGTAACAGCCATTCGTGAAGCTTTAACCTCTCCTCTTTTAGATAATAATGATGTACGAGGAGCTAACTCTATTCTTCTAAACATTACTTCTGGAACAGAAGAAATAACAATGGACGAAATCGGAGAAATTACCGACTACGTTTATGAAGCTGTAGGTGATAGTGGCAATATCATTTGGGGAACAGGTCAAGATGACGCTTTAGGTAATAATATTTCTGTAACCATTATTGCTACTGGTTTTGAGCATGACGAAGCCGAAAGTTATAAAGAGAGACATCAAAAAACGACTGTAAACAAAACAAGTGCCTTTAAAGGAGGTAAAGGTCCGGCTAAAACAACAGAAACTCAGAAATTACAATTGGAATTAGAAACTGCATCTATACCTGAACCTAAACTAGATGAAAAGCTAGATGCTAGGAACATGAACGAAGCAGAAATTCAAGAAAATGAAGAAATTCCAGCATATAAGCGTAAACAAATCGACTTACAAAGAACTGAGACGCCTAAAACAGCCAATGTGGTACATCTCAATTTAGACGATTTTGACAATTAATACAAACCTGTATAAATCAAATCTTCATACGTGATTTTTACAACAATATAATATATCATGACATTATTAGAACAGATAAACAGCGACATGAAGGCCGCAATGAAAGCTAAAGACAAGGCGAAATTACAGACTATTAGAGCCGTTAAAACAGCTTTCACTCTTGAAATGACAAAGACAGGTAGTACTGAGATTGCCGATGCTGATGCTTTAAAAATAGTACAGAAATTGGCTAAACAAAGAAAAGATTCTGCAGCTACATATATTGAAGGCGGACGTCAAGAATTAGCTGATGTTGAACTCGTAGAAATGGGATTTATTGAAGCTTACCTTCCTGCTCAAATTGGCGATGAAGAATTAACAGAAATCATCAAAGGTTTTATTGCGAAAACAGGTGCAAGCTCTATTAAAGATATGGGTAAGGTTATTGGTATGGCATCGAAAGAACTAGCTGGTCGTGCTGATGGAAAAACTATTGCAGATAAAGTAAAATCTTTATTGTTAGCTTAATATCGATATTCAAATACAAAAGAGGCTGTCAAATAATAATTGACAGCCTCTTGTTATATATTATAGATAGTATAAACTTAATCGATAAGTTCACCGATTAATGTCGCCGAGGTACAGTTAACAGCTTTTACATTCACTAAGTCTCCCACCTTCAAATTACTTTTAGGTAAAATAAAAACTTTATTTTGCGAGCTACGTCCATACATTTCTTGATCAGATTTCTTAGACAAACCTTCGATTAAGATTTCAAAAGTCTTTCCCATATCTCTTTGGTTACTTTCTAATGATAATTGTCTTTGTATAACAATCATCTCACTCAATCGTCTCGATTTTACATCTTCAGGAATATTATCCTTTAGGTGCTTGTATGCATAAGTTCCTGGTCGTTCTGAATATTTGAACATATACGAATAATCATATCCTGCCCACGTCATCAAATCTAATGTTTCTTGAAATTGCTCTTCAGTTTCGTCGTGAAAACCAACAAATATATCTGAAGTTAAGCCACAATTAGGAATATATTTTCGAATTGCTTCAACACGATCCATATACCATTCACGTGTATATTTTCGGCGCATATTCTTAAGAACTTCATTACTTCCTGACTGAACTGGTAAGTGAATAGACTTACATATATTGTCATTTGCAGCCATCACTTTAAGTGTATCATCACTCATGTCCTTTGGATGAGACGTTGAAAAACGAATACGCATATTGGGTTCCGCCTTAGCCACCATATCCAAAAGCTCTGGGAAAGTAATCTCCGAATCTGAATCTTTATAATGATATGAATTGACATTCTGTCCCAATAAAGTGACTTCCTTATAACCTTTAGAAGCCAAATCATGCACCTCACCCAATATACTTTCAAGTGTACGACTACGTTCTCTACCTCTAGTATAAGGTACAATACAATAAGTACAAAAGTTGTTACAACCACGCGTAATAGAAACAAAACCAGAGATGGCACTTGTATCAATACGTGTAGGACAAATATCTTTATAGGTTTCAGACAACGATAAATCAATATTAATCGCCTTTTCCCCTTTCTCTGCTTTCTTCACCAATAAAGGTAAATCCATATAAGCATCAGGTCCAACAATTATATCCACATTTTTTTCCTGCTCAAAAAGTTTTTCACCAAGACGCTCTGCCATGCAACCAATAACGCCAACTAAAAGCTTAGGATTTTTTTTCTTTAATGTGTTTAAGCCTTGTACTCTTCCTCGTACCCTTTGCTCAGCATTTTCACGAACAGAACATGTGTTTATCAAAATAACATCAGCCTCACTTCTTTCATCTGTTCTCTCAAAACCATCATGTTCCATAATGGCAGCTACCACTTCACTGTCGGCAACATTCATTTGGCAACCATAGGTCTCCATAAATAACTTCTTATTGCTTTTGCTCATTGCTTTACTATTAAGGCTTATTGAATTTTTATAAGGTGCAAAGATAAATCTTATTCGTTGAAAGACAATTAGAGTAAGATAAATTCTAGTCTTCTAAATAGTAAACACAGGCTTATAACTAATAAAAAGGCTTTCTTGTGTATTTTTCCACTTATTGCTCGTTTCTTTTTTAAAGAAGTCGATATAAAATTACGATATTTGGGCTGTAATTGACTTTAATGGCTTTCATTCAACACGTATTTACTGATTATTGAATCAGTAATAAGTCACAACAAAGCCTTATTTTAAGAATTATATTAAAATGCAAGACCAATCAGAATCAGAAGAATTTCAAAAGATAGATCTAAAACAGGTATTTGCCAGTAAAGGCAAACTAATGCCCGGTTTTATCATCTCTTACCTAAAACGTATTATTCACCAAGATGAATTAAATGATTTTCTTTCGAAAAACCACCAAAAGCATGGTTTTGAATTTTCTCAATCTATATTAGATGAATTATCGATAACCTATGATATTCAGGGACTAGAAAAACTTGATAAAAACAAGCGTTACTTACTAGTAGCCAACCATCCACTAGGTGGACCAGATGGTCTTATTTTAATCACCTTATTTGGGAAACACTTTAAAACAATCCGATTCCTCGTTAATGATATTCTAATGAACATCAAAAACATGGGCAAAGTATTTGTTCCTATTAATAAGCACGGAGGTCAAGCAAAAGAGGCTGCAATAATCATAGAATCAGCCTACAAATCCGATTCTACAATTTTAACCTTTCCTGCTGGATTAGTTTCTAGAAAACAAAAAGGTGAAATTAAAGATCTCGAGTGGAAGAAAAGCTTTATTGTAAAAGCAAAGAAACACCAACGCGATATAGTTCCAATACACATTAGTGGTAGAAACTCCAATTTCTTCTACAACCTAGCTAACTTTAGGAAACTTGTAGGCATTAAAACCAATCTTGAAATGTTGTATTTAGTAAATGAACTATTCAAGCAAAGAGGAAAAAACTTTAAAATTAACATTGGTGATCCAATTCCTTATGAAAGTATCGATCGTAGTTTAAATTACAACCAATGGGCCGAAAAAATAAAGAATCAATGTTACGATCTTGCTGATAAAAAATAAAATTAATAAGAAATATTATACTTCCATAATTTTTATAATTTCCTTATTTTCACTTACCTTGTATTGCTAAAAAAACACTACAAACGAGTTTCCTTATTCTAAATTTAAAAGTTAGAAAATTGTCGCCAATAAAAAAATAGACCAAATGAAAGATATTATCCCACGAGTAGACAGAGAACTCCTTGAAAAAGAACTTACCGAAGATAGATTTGTAAGAAAAACCAATAAAGGTTCGAACGAAATTTATTGTTTCACTCATCACGACTCACCTAATTTAATGCTAGAGGTAGGACGTTTACGTGAAATTACATTCAGAAAAGCCGGTGGTGGGACTGGTAAGGAAACTGATATTGACCATTATGATTTAGACGAAAAACCATACCATCAACTTATTGTTTGGGATCCAGGAGCCAAAGAAATTCTTGGAGGATATCGTTATATTATCTGTAAAGATGCTCATACCGACAAACAGGGAAATTTACTTTTGGCAACATCAAGATTATTTGATTTTTCTGACAAATTTAAGTCTCAATACATACCTAAAATGATTGAACTAGGTCGTTCATTTGTTCAGCCAGAATATCAGTCAATTTTAAAAGGACGAAAAAGCCTTTATGCTCTAGATAACCTTTGGGATGGACTTGGAGCCTTAATTGTTGAATATCCTGAGATCAAATATTTCTTCGGAAAAGTAACGATGTATCCTCATTTTAATACTGAAGCGCGTAATCATATTCTTTACTTTATGCATAGAATGTTTAGTGACCCAGAAAAGCTAGCTTGGCCATTAAATCCTCTTAAAACAGATACCGATACAGCTGCTATGGATGCAACTTATAATGGTGTCGATTTTAAAGAAAACTATAAAATATTATCAAGAATTGTACGTGAGCATGGAGCAAACATTCCTCCACTTATTAATGCTTACATGGGTTTATCACCATCTATGAAAAGTTTTGGTACAGCTGTAAACACTCACTTTGGAGATGTTGAAGAAACAGGTATCATGATTACAATCGAAGACGTATACGAGAATAAAGTTGAGCGTCACATCTCTTCATATCTAAATTTCTTAAAAATACGTTTACCTAGAACAAAATTTCACTTGTTCAAGAAAAGACATTAATCAATTCAACTCATTATAAACAAAAAAAGTCATCCTAACGGATGACTTTTTTTATTCTATTTAATCTCAATGTTTAATAAGATCGCTTTGAATTTCCTTCAACATAGTTGATGAATGATTTATTCACAACCTTGTTTCCTCCTGGAGTTGGATAATCACCAGTAAAATACCAGTCACCATTATTTTCAGGACAAGCAAGATGTAGATTTTCTACAGTTTGGAATACAATTTTCACCTCAGCATGCATATCTTCCGGTGTTAATTGTTCCGAAATTTTATCAGAAATCTCTTCTGGAGTAAATGGTTTATAAATTTCAGTTACATAATTCACCACTTCTTCCTTAGGTAAATTCTCCTGAGCTTTACACTTCTGGTAAACATCATCAATTACAGCCTCCATATTTCTGTCCTTAAGCAAAGAAATAGCTGCATTAAAAGCACAAAAATCACCCATTCTAGTCATATCAATACCATAACAATCGGGATAACGAATTTGAGGTGCCGAAGACACAACCACAATTTTCTTAGGATGAAGTCTATCTAAAATTCTAAGAATACTTTTCTTAAGTGTTGTTCCACGTACAATTGAATCATCGATTATAACAAGGTTATCAACATCATTTTTAACAATACCATAAGTTACATCATATACATGGCCAACCAAATCATCACGACCTTCGTCTCCCGATATAAATGTTCTTAACTTAACATCCTTAACTGCAATTTTTTCAACACGAGGTTCAACAGAAATAATCTCTTGTAACTTTTCTTCAGTCCACTCACCATTCAGCTCATGGATCTTACGTTTTTTATCTTTTTGGAGATGGCTTCTTACACCTTCCATCATACCATAAAATGCAGTTTCTGCTGTGTTAGGAATAAATGAAAAAACAGAATTTTTAATATCATTATCGATACTATCAAGAATAACTGGTGTTAATAACTGACCTAGTTTTTTTCTCTCTAAATAGATATCCTTATCAGATCCTCTAGAAAAATAAATTCTCTCAAACGAACATGATCTTCTTTTCTCTGCTACACGAACAGGCACTTCCGAAACATCACCATTCTTAGTAATAATAACACCATTACCTGGTCCTATTTCCTTAATCTCACAAGCTCTAACATTCAAAGCTGTTTGAATAACTGGACGCTCAGATGCAACAACTACAATTTCATCATCTTGATAATAGTAAGCTGGGCGTATTCCCCATGGATCACGTATTACAAAAGAATCGCCATGACCAAACATACCCGCAATGGCATATCCGCCATCCCAATCACGAGAGGCATTTGATAAAACTTTTTGAACATCAAGGTTATTTTCAATCAAAGGCGAAATTTCCTGAGAAGTATAACCTTCGTTTTTATATTGTCTGAATTTAAGTTGGTTTTCTTCATCAAGATAATGACCAACTTTTTCAAGAATTGTTACTGTGTCTGTATAATCGGAAGGACTTTGACCTAAAGAAACCAATAGATTAAACAACTCATCAACATTAGTCAAATTAAAGTTGCCTGCTAATACAAGGTTACGAGATCGCCAATTATTTTCACGCTTTACAGGATGAACAAAATCGATACTATTACGACCAAATGTGCCATAACGCAGGTGACCCAAATAAACTTCACCAGCAAAAGGAACATTTTCCTTTGCCCACTTAGCATCTTCAAATTTTTCTGGGTTAGCTTCTTTTTTTGTTAATAGATCACCATAAATGTTATCGAAAACATCTTTAATAGGCTGATTACTATTTGAGCGATGACGATGAATATATTTCGTTCCTGGCCTTTGATCGATTTTTATACTTGCGGCTCCTGCTCCTTCTTGCCCTCTATTATGCTGCTTCTCCATCAAAAGACAAAGCTTTTGAATTCCATATTGCCAAGTTCCATACTTTTTTTGGTAATACTCAAGAGGTTTACGCAAACGAACTAACGCAATTCCGCACTCGTGTTTAAGTTGATCACTCATTTTAATTTATTATAATGGTTATTTAGTACTCTTTTTTTATAATTTATATATGGACAAATTACAAATTCATTTGCAATTTATTCTATAAAAAAAACCACTTAGAATCATCTAAGTAGTTCAATATTATTCCATTTCCTCAATCTCAATTTTTTCTTGTACTTCAAGATCAACCAAATCTATTTGATCTCTCCTTATATAACTATTAGGATATATTTTCAAACATTTCTTATACAAATAAACAGCTTCGAAATTATTCCTAAAATTCCCAATAAGTACCCGAAAATCAGGCGCATGGTATTTTAGATACACTCTATCGTTGGGAAATCGCTCTTCAAGATCATTTTTTATAATAACAGCTTTTTCTCTATCTCTACCACCACCAGAAAAAACTTGAATCCTATATCCTTGAAATCCTGGCAAATATGAATTTTCAGCTCTATCAATTTTGAGCAATTCATCAATTCTATAGTCCTGGATAATTTTTACCGAACCTTCACCTAAACTATCCTTTCTTAGTCTATCGATAAATTCTACATCACCTTTATAAAATTCCATCTTTTTCACGCGAATAGAATCTTGAACACTCGGCTCTAGCGAATTTACTATTGGTTCTGTTTCATACTCTTGCGCATAAAGTGATGAAAGGCAAAAAGCAAATACAATGGTGAATAAAGAAAAAATATACTTCATATAATATGTGTTTTCCAAAACTAATTACTTTTCAATTCTATAAAAAGGGCACTCAATTTCAACTGATTACCAAGCTCTTTTTATATGCCTAGAATAATCACCAAAAATAATCAAAAATATCAAGCTTCAAATATATTTTAACGATTGATAAGATTTCTCTTTCTTATTATCAAAAAGAACATACCAAAAGATCGCTTATAACACAGACTATAAACATGTTGTATCGAAAAATAGAAAAGAAAATAATAAATACCAGAACACCAACAACTAGCATTATTTAAGAAAGAACACCGAAGAATGAAAAAAGAGATGAACTAGGCGAGCTAAATCTATAGCAGAGCGAGACTAATTTTTAAAAGAAAAGGATGGTAACCACAACCATCCTCTCTACTAACTATTAACCAAAATTAGAAGACCAATCACAAGTATCAATCTTCCTGCGCAAAAATAATACCTATAAATTAAATTCAACATTATAATGATGAAAAATAAGAAAACATGTTATACAACATATTACAATCAAATGAAAATTGCAACACAACACATCCCATTATAATAAATTAGACACAATAGAGTTAATCATTCGATTCTAAAATTGATAAGCAAAAAACGACACTATTCTCATTTACAAATGCTAAATATTAACATCCATTATAATTTTCCCTATCAATCTAATTTAAAAGCTTTATTGCTCCGTTAAAGATTGTTAAGCATGAACATGCGCATAAGTATTTTTCTATATTTGTACTCATGAGCAAAAAATATATTTGGTTAGTAACAATCATCTTAGCAATTTCCTTATGTGGATTGATTTTAATTCAAATCAAGTACTATCAATCTACTGCAAAAATTAAGGAAGATCAGCTTATTCTTACAATAAGCAAAGCTCTCGATCAAGTGGTCGATAAGATGGAATCTGACGATGAAGCAAAAAGCATTTTAGAAGGTAACGGAAGTAGCCAATCAAATAAAAAAATTAGTGGTCTTAGATATACTATTGACTTTCCACCTAATCCTTCTCAGCATCAAACTGCTTCAGTAAGTTACTATGAGGATAATAAAATTGTAGATACTAAGGAAACCGAACTCAATACAAAATCATTTAGCGATTTACTTAAAAGAGCTCAAGATCCTCGATTGGGATTTTCAAATAATAGGATTGGAAACTATCAGACCCAAACCTCATTCATAGCTGCAAGTATGGCTCGTCAATCGATGCCTCTTAAACAGCGAATAAATCTAAATACAATACACAAACTAATTAAAGAGAAATTAACTAACAACGGGATTAAATTAGATTTCGAATATGCGATAAAATCAGATAATAAATTTGTAAAAAAATCAGACGACTATTTTAAATACGATAAGCAAGAAAAGTTTTCAAAGCTTTTATTCCCAAACGATTCATTCAGGAAGTCGCATTATATGTATATCTATTTTCCAGAGATGCATAAGTACATTATTAAATCATATACAATGTTAGTTCCTTCATTGGTTTTATCATTATTATTAATTTTGTGTTGTGCTTTCACTATTTTTATCATATTTAGACAGAAACGTTTATCAAAAATTAAAAACGACTTTATCAATAATATGACACATGAGTTTAAGACGCCCATTTCTACTATTTCTCTTGCTTCACAAATGCTTAGAGATACTTCGGTAGCAACTACTCCCGAGAGTATGAACCAAATGGCTAAAATCATTAATGATGAGAGTCGTCGCTTAAGTTATCAAGTTGAAAAAGTGCTGCAAATGGCTATCTTTAACGAGGGGCGTTTAAAATTAAAACTGAAAGCAGTTAATCTTCATCAGATAATTGAGAATCTAATGCCTAACTTTGCTATTAAGGTTGAAGATAAAAAAGGAAACACTTATCAACATCTAGATGCCAAAGAGGATCTAGTTATGTTGGATGAAGTTCATATAGGTAATCTTATCTCAAACTTAATGGATAACGCCATTAAGTATAGTAAAGATGCACCTGAAATAAGTATTAGTACAAGAAATAAAGATAAAGGAATTGTAATGACGATTACCGACAACGGTATTGGCATATCAAAAGAAGATCAAAAAATGATTTTTGAGCGATTCTTCAGAGTACACACAGGAAATGTTCACAACGTAAAAGGTTTTGGCTTAGGATTATCCTATGTGAAAAGAATTGTCGATGCCCACGGAGGTCATGTAAGTGTTAACAGTAGCCTTGGAAAGGGTACTAAATTTGAAGTATACCTACCATTTAAAAAATAGACATTATGGAAAAAGAAATTAAAGTCTTATTGGCTGAAGATGACGCAAATCTCGGCCTATTGCTTAAAGAATATTTAATTGCTAAGGGCTACAATACAACCTTATGCGAAGATGGAGATAAGGCATACGATGCATTTTTAAAAAATCCATTTGATATTGGTATTTTCGATGTCATGATGCCTCATCGTGATGGATTTACTTTAGCAAAAGACATTCGTTTAATTAACTCTGGAATTCCTATCATTTTTCTAACTGCAAAATCGATGAAAGATGATGTATTGGAAGGTTTTAAACTAGGAGCAGACGATTATATGACTAAGCCTTTCAGTATGGAAGAGCTACTCGTTCGTATAGAAGCTGTACTAAGAAGAGCTGGTGGGAAAAAGGAAAATAAACAAGATGAATTCAAACTTGGACGTTTCCTTTTCGATTCAAAAAAACAATTGCTTCACGATGGTGACAAAGCTATTAAACTAACCACAAAAGAATCTGAGCTACTTAAATTACTTTGTATTAATATGAATGAAGTACTTGAACGTAATTTAGCTCTTAAAACCATTTGGCTAGACGATAATTACTTTAATGCTAGGAGTATGGATGTCTATATCACTAAACTTCGAAAACATCTTAAACCAGACACTAATATCGAAATTATTAATGTTCATGGTAAAGGTTATAAGCTGATTATGTAATTTCAAAAAAAATAATTCCATAAGACATCCCCAAAACAAAAGCTTTGGGGATTTTTTATGCAAACACCCTACTACAAAAGTAGTAGAAAAGTTTGTTACTAACATTTATACTACTACATTTGTAGTAGACAATGAGTTTAAAATCGATAATTACAATAAAGAGCATATATATGAAACAAATGACTAAAGCAGAAGAACAGGTAATGCAAATATTGTGGGATTTGAATGAGAGTAATGTAAGAAACATTGTCGATAAATTTGATTTACCTAAACCTGCTTACACGACTGTTGCTACGGTTTTAAAAGTGTTAGAAAAGAAAGGTTTCGTAACAAATATCCCACAAGGTAAAACGCATTTGTTTGTTCCAAAAATTACTAAAGAAGAATACTCTGGTCAACAAATGGGTAGTTTATTGCAAAACTATTTTAATGGTTCGTTCTCAAAAATGGCATCTTTTTTTGCCAAAGAGAATAACTTAAGCATCTCAGATTTAGAAGAAATGATTGAGATAACTAAGAAAGAAATTAATAAAGACAAGTAATATGAACGATCTATATATTTACCTAATTAAATCGTCAATTGTATTAACCATATTTTATGGCATTTATCATTTCTTTTTACAAGATGAAAAGTTTTATAAAGGCATTAGAATCTACTTAGCTTCATCAATTATATTGGCCTTTGTTTTACCTCTCATTAAAATGAATTTTGCCATTTCTGAAGCAGCAAACAGCTCTAACATTGTTGTACTTCTAAATGCAATAAATCTAAATGCTGATAAAACTAATACGAATGAAGCACTAACACATATTACTTCAACTCAATTATTAGCAGGGCTATATACATCAGTATGCATTATACTAGTTTTAAGATCGATAATAAGAATACGAAAAACTCAAAATATTATTAATAAATACCCAATAGATCAGTTTGAAGGGCAAAAGTTAGTTAAGGTTGATGATGAAACTCCAAACTTCTCATTTTTTGGAAAAATTGCAATTAATACCACAGAACATAACGCTGAATCATTTAGGAATATTATAGCACACGAAAAAATACATGTAGAACAAAAGCATTGGATCGATCTGCTTTTGGTAGAGTTAACAACAATATTATTGTGGTTTAACCCTTTTGCATGGCTTTTTGAGCGTGCCATAAAACAAACGCATGAATTATTGGCTGACGAAGGAGTTATTGCGCAAGGCTGCAACATCGGACAATATCAAGCGAGTATTTTAAACCAAATAATGGGTACTGAGATAATGGGCTTAGCCAATAATTTCAACTACTCTATTACTAAAAAACGACTAATAATGATGACTAAAACCAATACATCGAAAAACAGAATATTTAGACTTCTGTTTATAATACCAGCAATTGCCATTGCTCTAACATTAAACCTACAGTGTACTGAAAAAAGTGATGGTATATTAGGAGAAGAAGAACAAACCGTAATACGAGATGCTGACGGCAATGTTATAGCAGAATCTATATACACAGAAGTAGATGATAAACTTGAAGAAATTTTTGTTGTCTGTGATGATATGCCTGAATTTCCTGGTGGAGACTTAGCACTTCAATCTTGGATTTCTGAAAATATAAAATACCCTGATATAGCTGTAGAAAGTTCAATTCAAGGTAGAGTTTATATAGGATTTGTAGTTAATAAAACGGGGCATGTTGAACAAGCTAAAGTTTTGAGAGGAGTAGCACCTTCATTAGATGCGGAAGCCCTTCGTGTTGTAAGCTCTATGCCAACTTGGAAACCTGGAAAACAAAGAGATGAAGCTGTAAGTGTACAATACACTGTACCTATCAACTTTGCGCTACAATAAATAAGATTTAAACTACATCATAAAAAAGCTCTCAGAATATTGTTCTGAGAGCTTCTTTGTTTATTTATTTGTTCTAGCTTTTTCCATAATTACATCTTGAACAGGTCGCTTCTCAATTTTAGAATCCAACCACGATATGATATCAAGATAAAGAAAAGCTCTCTTTTCAAAAGGATCATTTACCCATTGCATCAAGTCACTTCTCGATTTAATAAACTCCTCTTTTAACTGATCTGGACGAATGCCACTTAATCGTCTAATAAAACGCAAGATATACTTCTGAACTTCCTGTAAATCTTCCATTTTAACCAAGAAACGATAGGTCGATCTAATTTGATAATCGAGATGGTCGGTGTGTTCCAATTCATAATGACTAATCAAATTCAGAATACGTGCAAAACAATGAATATCTGTCCTTAAAGACGTATCTTTTTGCTCAATAATTTTGTTTAAAAACTGAATTGCTTCTCGGTATTCTCCGCATCCAAAATAAAGACAGGCTATCTTGTAATAAAAAACTAAGTTTCGATGCTTATCTAAACTGTATTTATTTTCTTCAATAAAACTTTCAATTTGAGGAACAAGAGCCGTACCATCTTTAAACCTACCCTCCATAAAATACAGGTTTATTTGATGCATATAAGAAAACTGTTTTTGCAGAATTGAAAGATTGGTATTTACGCTCACATACTCCTCGTTCTCTAGCCCCATAAGAAGCTCTAGGTTATTCTTAAACTTACTAAGATGATTGGTATAAAATAAAGCGACCAATACATTATTAAGCGCTTTAAGATATAAATCACATTGACT
This sequence comes from Ancylomarina sp. 16SWW S1-10-2, assembly GCF_009669305.1. Taxonomy (GTDB): domain Bacteria; phylum Bacteroidota; class Bacteroidia; order Bacteroidales; family Marinifilaceae; genus Ancylomarina. The sequence goes on along the minus strand of NZ_SADB01000019.1, from coordinate 36,173 downwards.
TGAAATTAGATCAGGATTCTGCTGAAATAAGTCGACCCATTTTTGAGCATATTTATAGCACATTAAAAAGTCCTGAATAATTAAGTAATACCAAACATAGGATTGATAGAGATAAAGCTTTTCGTAAAAGCTTAGCTTAGTCATATCCACCGATTGAATATTGGAATTAAAAAATTCACTAACCATCAAAAGATCCTTATCGTCTCTTGCATACCCAACCTTAAGATATAAAGCATACAAACGGATCGACATATTTGAGAAATAAATGATTCCACCCATTTCGTGATTAAGTCCTACTGATTCTGCAGTAATTTCATCAGCTCTAGTCTTAATACTCTTAGTCACATACTGAGATTCAATAAGTTTCTCAAACTCAACAATCTCAAGATTAAGCAATTGGCGCTCATATTTTTGAGTTAAAGCCTTACTCTTTTCTAGCATTTTCAAGCTCTGTTGATACAAACCTTTATTATATAAGACCTTGGCATGATCAATTTGCTCACGAATATTTATCGTAACATCATGGTTTACCTGTGTCAACCTCAAACTTGTTAAAAGTTGCTTATAAAGGTGAGCTTTTAAGTTCGGAAGTTGAGATAGCTTAATATCCTTAGCTCGTTTAAAGATAAGTTCTTCCTTGTAAATTTCCATTTTATCGATAGAATCGAAAACTTGAATAAATTTACTCTCCTTTCCACTTCCTATTCGATTGGCGTAAAGTTTAAAATTTCTCTTTTCCGACTTAGTCATCGATTTAATAAGTTGGAATAAGGGTTCTATTTGATGCTTAGACATAGTAGTTTTTTTTTCTGTATCTAACTTATAAACAAGTTATTTAAAACATAACTAAACTTTTGAACTTCGAGAATATAAACAAAAACGTTTTTTCAAAGCCTAAGCTATGTGTTACTTTTATATCGTTTTCAAATTAATACAGTTAGCAATATAGGATATGCGATCAAATGTAATAAAATTCGACAAACTTGATTTAACAAATGGGATTGAATCTGATTCAATAAACTTAAGTCAAAAAAAATCTCTTAATAAAATGATACTAGATGAACTTTCTGTTATTCTAGGTCAAGATATAAATAAGGGTTTAAAAATGATTGAGCAATTTATTAGCAACGAAGAAATGGTCGCTTTTAAATCAAAACTCGAAAATCAGATTTCAACAAAACAAGAAGTTTCTTACGAAGCTATCAGTAATAAAAGACACCTAAACAACTTAAAGTCTTGTTTTGAAGGTATTTCTTCTGACAGCATATTATAATATTATTTAAGATCGAAATAAATCTAATTTTAAAGATGATTTATTTTAATTGAGGTTATTTAAAATGGAGTTATCTCCATTCAAACACATAATTGTTAACCAAAGCAGAGGAATACTAGGTTGTGAGGATAGTGAATTAATTGCTTAGTCGGGTCAATTATAAATAATTGAAACCACCCCTTCTATTAGAATTAGTAGTTTATTTCTGAAGCATTATTAACTTATCCGATCACTTAGATTCTTCAATTTTAATTTATTCCTTTTCGCTATTCTCCTTCTATCGGAATAAACCTTAAGCGAAAAAATTAATACTCCATAAAGCATACTAACTAATATTGGTACCGCGACTGAATTATTAAGGTCCCAACTTAACCACAAAATAAAAATAATGATTTCGATTAGTATCAAAGTTAGTATTAATTTATCCCAATATTTAGAATCATAATATGAACTCAATACTGGACAATTCATATCAATCATTTTAATTAAGTCGGCTCTAATATTTCCCAATCATTCTCTTCTTTGGTTTTCTTATAAAAAGTAAATCTCACTTTCTTAGCATTTTTCAATGCAATTACTATTGTTTAAATTGTTCTGGCTTTATTATGATCGATCCGATACCATTTGACCATATCCCATGAGTGTTTTCTTTGATTTAAATATCCAAACCCTTCATCGTCTATTTCTGTTTTTTGTTCTTTGATTTGTATTAATTGTTTGTAAAAAATAAGACCTAAAATAAGTACAGGAAAAGAAAGAAGAATTGATAACAATTGGTTGCTTGCTACCTTTAATAACACCAGAATAGGGCAAATGACTATAGGTGACGTAAATATTCCTATATTAATTAAAGCATATGAAATATTATCGACACTTTGAAATTTGTATTTTTTCATAATTCCAAAAATACAAATTATTACTTTTGATACATATCAAAATTCAACTTTAAGAAATAGCCTCACTGAAAAAGGTGTCGTTTTCTCATTGATAATTAATATAGGTACTCCTAGTCCCATATCATCTTCATAACAACGCCATCTTGTATAAAGCTCATTTAAGTTTCCCAAAGGGTAAGCATAAACACCAAATTTCACAGTACTCTATTCCAGTTAAAACATTTCACTCTCTTAATCATCCTAAATCGTAATATTCGATATGGTAACTTCAGAATCAACAACCAAAGCCATATCATTTATGCAAATCTCATCTTCACTAATTAACTTTACACTATCATCCTATTTATCACATGCTGTGAATATAAATCCGACTCCAATTAATAAAATGAATAATAAACTTTTCATAATTATAGGTTTTATGTATTAAACTCATTTTAATCTAAAAGGCAACTTAATTTTCCTCTCTTACACATATACCGTATGAGACATCTTTTACCCTCCATTTAACTTGAAAAAAAATCTAAATATGTAATCGAAAACAAATAAAAAGCCTTTATTTATAGGCATCACAGAATTATAGTCAGGTATACATAGTCGTTCATCAACAAAAACTATCTATTCATATAAAACAGATATTTCTTGGGTTACTTTTTGTCTAAATAAGGAATTAAGGGAATAGAACGTGTTGTTTCATGTTGGTAAAAAGAATGATAAATGAAGGAAAAGGAATTAAAAAAGGCACAATTATATTCAATTTTGGGTTTCGGTATTACAGTACTAGGTATACTACTCAAATTTTATTCAAAAATTAAATATTACTCCTATTTGTTACTCATAATAGGCACATGCATTTGCTTATTTGCATTAATAAAAACCATTAAAACTTTAATAAAATAAATTCTGGCTCTGTGTTGTTTTAGCTAAAAAGTTAAACTCAATACTTCAATTTAAAATGAAATTAAAATCAATTAAATTAAGAATATCTCTTCCAAAACTTTAAATTCCATTATCACAATCCGTACTCCCTTTGTTATAAACATCTTACACACTTTGTCTAATCCAAGGAATTGAATATCTTTGTAGATTGATTGAGAAGCGCCGTAATGAAGTTGACTAAGTTGAAAATCGGTGGAATTTCAAGCATTATCTAATTTGATTTTGAAGATGAAGAATATTCGTAATTTTTGCATAATTGCCCATATCGACCACGGGAAAAGTACACTTGCCGATCGATTATTACAAGTAACTGAAACTGTTAGCGAACGCCAACAGCAAGCTCAAGTACTTGATGATATGGATTTGGAACGAGAACGTGGTATCACCATTAAGAGTCATGCCATTCAGATGGACTATGCTGAAAATGGTGAAAACTATGTACTAAACCTAATTGACACCCCAGGACACGTCGATTTTTCGTATGAGGTATCAAGATCTATTGCAGCATGCGAAGGCGCCTTATTAATTGTTGACTCTACTCAAGGAATACAGGCTCAAACAATCTCCAATCTGTATTTAGCAATTGAGCAAAACTTGGAAATTATCCCTGTCCTCAATAAAATTGACTTACCAAATGCCAATCCGGAAGATGTAGCAGATCAAATTGTTGATCTTTTGGGTTGTGATAGAGACGAAATTATATTAGCTAGTGGTAAAACAGGAGAAGGTGTTCCTGATATTTTAAAAGCTATTGTAGCTAAAGTTCCTGCTCCTAGTGGCGATAACAAAGCTCCTTTACAAGCTTTGATCTTCGATTCTACATACAATGCCTTTCGTGGTATTATTACCTACATAAGAGTAATGAATGGTGAAATACGAAAAGGCGATCCCGTAAAGTTTCTAAATACCGATAAGGAATATATTGCTGATGAAGTTGGTGTATTACGTTTGGAACGTGAACCTCGAAAGATATTAAATACGGGAGATGTTGGGTACATTGTATTGGGCATAAAAACATCGACAGAGGTTAAAGTCGGTGAAACCATTACAAATAAAATTAATCCTTGCGAAAAAGCTATTGAAGGTTTCGAAGAAGTGAAACCAATGGTATTTGCAGGTGTTTATCCTATCGATAGTGAAGATTACGAAGACCTGCGTGCTTCGATGGAAAAATTAAAACTAAATGATGCTTCTCTTACTTTTGAACCAGAATCATCTTTAGCACTTGGTTTTGGTTTCCGATGTGGTTTCCTTGGCCTTTTACATATGGAAATTGTTCAAGAACGTTTAGATCGCGAGTTCAATATGAACGTGATTACTACTGTTCCCAATGTATCCTATATAGCACATACAAAAAAGGGTGACGTGTATGAAATGCACAACCCTTCGGATATGCCAGACCCAAATTCACTGGAATTTATCGAAGAACCTTTTATTCGTGCTCAAATCATCACAAAATCTGAATTTATTGGCTCGTTAATGACCCTTTGCATGAGCAAAAGAGGTATGATGACCAATCAGCAATACCTAACAAGCGATCGTGTTGAATTAACTTACGAGATGCCTTTGGGTGAGATTGTATTCGATTTTTACGATAAGCTTAAGAGTATTTCAAAAGGTTATGCTTCATTTGACTACTTCCAAATTGGATTTAGAGCAGCCAAACTAGTAAAACTTGATATTCTTCTTAATGGTGAAGGTGTTGATGCACTATCTACTTTAATCCATTTCGACAATGCTCAATCATTCGGACGAAGAATGTGTGAGAAGCTAAAAGAGCTTATTCCACGTCAGCAATTCGATATTGCTATACAAGGGGCTATTGGAGCTAAAATAATCTCTAGAGAAACTGTAAAAGCCGTTCGTAAAGATGTAACCGCAAAATGTTATGGTGGAGATATTACTCGTAAGCGTAAACTACTTGAAAAACAGAAAAAAGGTAAGAAAAAGATGAAACAAGTGGGTAATGTGGAAGTTCCACAAAAAGCCTTCTTAGCTGTTCTTAAACTAGATTAATTCAGCTTCATTTTATTAAAATATAATTTAAACCCTTCAATTTCTTGAAGGGTTTTTCTTTGCCAAGAATTAAAGTTTTCATACCCTTTTAATAAAAGCTTAAGTGTCTTGCTCAAAAATTGAGTCATCATTTTGAAAGACGTAACTATCAAAATGAATTCGAATCAGATCAATATAAAATAGAGTTCTCCCCAAAAGATGGGAAACAAACAGATTAAGAATAAAATATCTAAGCAAAAACAAATTTTCTGATTCATAAAACCCAAAAGAGGATGATAGCTAACTATCATCCTCTTTTGCTCTGCGAGCAGAATACAATTAACTACAACTAGGCTGTAGCTACCAAAGGTTCGTCAAGATGCTGTAAAGCTTCTTTTGCAGCCATCTGCTGAGCTTCCTTTTTAGATGCACCAATACCTTTTCCCATCAAATTTTTCTCAATCTCAACTTCAGAAATAAATACCGGTAATTTCATCACCTTATCTAATCCATTTTCTCGAGTATCAAAAACGACATCTTTCTTATTTTTTTGAGACCACTCTATGAGCTTACTCTTAAAGTTTGTTTCAACAGAAACCACTTCTTCAATATTGATGTGATTACGAAAGATCTTATCCTCGACAAAAGTTTTAGTAACAATATATCCCTGATCAAGAAATATAGCTCCTATTAGAGCTTCAAATGCATCACCATAAATATGCTTGTTGTTATTCAGGTTAACATTCGACATAACTTGTTTATCCAACCCAATTGTAATAGCCAATTTATTTAAAGATTCGCGACTTACAATTTTCGAACGAATTTGAGTAAGAAAACCCTCATTCTTATTGGGAAAGTATTTGTATAGAATATCAGCAGTAATCGATCCTAAAATGGCATCTCCTAAGAACTCTAATCGCTCATTATTCATAGGAAGTCCATCCTCACTGGGAATAGATGCTGATTTATGTAAAAACGCTAGTTCGTACAATTCAATTTTATTAGGACTAAAGCCTAATAGATCAAAAAACAATCCATAAAACTCCCTCTTAGGAAAGAATCGAAGTTTTATGGATCGAATAATAGATTTAATCACAAATTATTCAGTAAAAGATTTGAAAATCACTGAAGCATTGTGTCCACCAAAACCAAACGTATTGCTTAAAGCAGCTCTGACAGGGCGCTCTTGAGCAGTGTGTAGAGTCAAGTTTAATTTTGGATCAATTTCAGGATCTTGTTCCCTGTGATTGATAGTTGGTGGTACAAGAGAATTATTAATTGCTAGAATACTAGCAATAGCTTCAATAGCACCAGCAGCTCCCAAAAGGTGACCTGTCATTGATTTTGTAGAACTAATGTTCACTTTGTATGCATGCTCACCTAATACAGCTTGAACGGCTCTCAATTCAGGAATATCTCCTACTGGAGTAGATGTTCCATGAACATTGACATAGTCAAGATCTTCAGGTTGCATATTAGCATCTTGCAATGCCATTTTAATTGCACTAATAGCACCACGTCCTTCAGGATGTGTAGCAGTCAAGTGATAAGCATCACCAGACATTCCGCCACCAACAATTTCAGCATAAATCTTAGCACCACGAGCTTTAGCGTGTTCATATTCTTCAAGAACAAGAGCACCAGCTCCTTCTCCCATTACAAAACCATCACGGGTTTTACAAAATGGTCGAGATGCAGATTTGCATTCTTCATTATTAGTTGAAATTGCCTGCATTGAACTAAAACCACCTAGTCCCGCTTCATTAATTGCAGCTTCTGAACCACCTGATATAAAGACATCAGCTTTACCCAAACGGATATAGTTCATTGCATCAATCATAGCGTGAGTTGATGAAGCACATGCAGAAACAGTACTATAGTTAGGTCCTTGGAAGCCATATTTCATTGAGATATGACCAGAAGCAATATTAGAAATCATCTTTGGAATAAAGAAAGGAGAGAAACGAGGAGTTCCATCCCCGTTTGCATATCCTATAGCTTCATCTAAAAAACTCTTAATACCACCAATTCCAGAACCCCAAATTACTCCGGCTCTTGTTAAATCTTCCGCTTCTAAATCAAAACCTGCATCTTCAACAGCCTCTTTAGCAGCAACTAAAGCATACTGTGCATAAAGATCAAGTTTACGAACTTCTTTGCGGTTGAAATAAGCCGTAGGATCATAATTTTTAACCTCGCAAGCAAACCTAGTTTTGAATTTTGAAGCATCGAACTGACGAATCATGTCAGCTCCACTTACTCCATTCTTCAAACTTTCCCAATATTCAGCAACACTGTTACCAATTGGGTTAATGGTTCCAAGACCAGTTACTACTACTCTTTTAAGTTCCATAAAAAAAGTTCTGGGTTAATTAATTACTTAGCGTTTTCTTCGATATAAGAAATAGCGGCACCAACAGTTCCGATATTTTCTGCTTGATCGTCTGGAATAGCAATATTAAATTCCTTTTCGAATTCCATGATTAACTCAACTGTATCCAATGAATCAGCTCCTAGGTCATTAGTGAAGCTAGCTTCGATAGCAACTTCAGTTTCATCAACACCTAATTTGTCAACAATGATTGCTTTTACTCTAGATGCAATATCAGACATAACTTTAAAATTTTAGATTAATATTTAAAAAACTAATAAATTTCTAACTCTGCAGAGAAATAAAGTTACGATAAAAATCAAACTTATTTCCACATAGCTGGACGCAAAGGTAATCCTTTTTATTTCTCATGTGAAAGGATTTACCATTAAATTAACCCCTATCCAGCCTTTCTACTTGATAATCTGAATGATAAGGATGTAGAAAGAAACATGTAATATGCTATCCAAATTTCTTGTTAGTAAAGCTAAACATCTAGACATCTGAATAATAGATAAAACACATAAATATACTGAAAAAGCAGGATATTTATTAAAAATGAAGAAAAACAGAAGAATATAAATTTATTTATTAATTAACTTTGCCGACAATAAATACGAAACAACAAGTATGAAAAAAATAGCCATTTTAGCTTCTGGATCAGGAAGTAATGCTGAAAACATTGTAAACTATTTCGAATCAAATTCTGATGTTGAAATTTCTATTATTCTCAGTAATAAAAAAGATGCCTTCGTTCTCGAAAGAGCAAAAAAATTAAATATTCCAAGTCAATCATTCACTCGTAAAGATTTTTACGAAACCGATACTATAGTTGATCTATTAGTAGAAATGCAGATTGACCTTGTTGTATTAGCAGGCTTTTTATGGCTAGCACCTCATTCTCTTATTCAAGCTTTCCCTAATCGAATAGTTAATATTCATCCTGCTCTTCTTCCAAATTATGGTGGGAAAGGTATGTATGGTATGAATGTTCACAATGCAGTTATCAACAATAAGGAAAAAGAAAGTGGTATTACAATTCACCTTGTGAATGAAAAATACGATGATGGAAAAACAATTCTTCAAACTAAATGTCAGATAAATAAAAATGACACAGCCGAAGATCTTGCTAATGAAATCCACAAATTAGAATACGAATATTTTCCTCGTGCTATTGCAAGTTATTTAAATCAGCTTTAAAAAAGCTCATTGTTATATATCAAAAATGGGAGCAAGTTTTAAACTTGCTCCCATTTTATCTATTACACCTATTATATATAAGATTATTCTAACCTCTGGAAGGTTGAATCAAAAACCAATTCATCTTGAACTTTTTTAACACCACCATCTAGCTCCATCAATAAATGATCTTTTACTTTATTGTAATCTGCAATATTTTGCTCTGAAACTGGTGCAACTGGAGGCGATTTCATTTTAAGAGGATTAATTGCGACCCCGTTTTTATGTACTCTAAAATCTAAATGAGGTCCTGTAGCCAAACCACTTGCTCCAACATAACCAATCACTTGTCCTTGTTTTACCCTAGAACCAACACCCACATGTTTTCCAAATCGAGAAAAATGCATATAGGTTGTCGTATAAACCGAATTATGCTTGATTTTAAGATAACGCCCTCCACCTCTTTTTTGATATCCTTTTTTTACCACAACACCATCACCAATAGTCATAACTGGAGTACCTGTTGGTGCAGCATAATCGATACCATGATGAGCACGATAACGTTTAAGAACAGGATGGAAACGTCTATTTGAAAACCTAGAGCTTATACGGGAATAGTGTAAAGGAGCCTTCAAAAATGCTTTTTGTAAGCTATTTCCATCTTCATCAAAATAACCCTCCTTTTCCCCATCAGTGTAAGCAAATGCATAATTATTTGATTTACGATGAACAAAGTTTGCAGCTATAACTTTAATCTGATGAATAGATTCTCCTTCAATCATTTCTTCGTCGTATATAACATGAAATTCATCTCCTTTTCCAATGCCAAAAAAATCGATTGTCCATGCATAAATATCAGATAATTCCATCGAAAGGAGTGGATCTGCATTAGACTCTAGCATAGCATTCCACAATGAAGATGTAATTGTTCCACTAATCTGTTTGCGAACTTTTGTAATTTCCTTCTGCCCTTTGTAAACTTGAATTGTATCAGTCAAATCAAATACAATATATTCTTTTGGTGTATTCTCGTAAATAAAATATTCAGCAGTTTTTAAACTATCCTTAGTATAAAGCATAGCATATTTTCTTCCTGATTTTATCTTTCTAACATTAAAAACTTTTTTTGCTTTTTGAGAAATATCATAAATAAGCTTCGAAGAGACTCCCTGTTTACTCAATATAACAGAAAGTGTTTGGTTGCGTTTTATCTTAAATTCTTCAAGCTGAAAATCATCTATAGAAAACCCATACTTGTAATTGACCTCCTGATTCTGAACTGAATCAATTAATACTGGTTTAGCCTTATCAGTTTCGGTCAAGTCTAAACTTGTTCTATTATTAAAAAAATATAAAACAACAAAAATCAGAATTGGAAAAATTAGGTATTGAACTTTTAGAAAACGCTTCATAAAACAATTTAAGCTTCAAAAATTAAAATTTGGTTGGATATCTACAAAAAATCAACCCATACAATTTACACTTGTTTTCTTCTAGCTGACTTCGTTGCCGAAGTTAACGTATTATATATGTGGATACAAATTGCCGGGTATAGAATGATCTACACCCGGCAATTTTTAACATTATTAAACTTTCTAATTTGCTTCTTAAGAAATAATCAACAATATTTTATTTTATTTTATCGAACCCTTGTCCGTAGACTCCCATTACTGATCCCATTGAAATAAAAGCATCTGGATCTACAATTTTCACCATTTTAAGAATCGCTTGAGCATCTTTTTTCTTTGCTAAAAGTACAAATACCTTTACATCCTCTTGAGAATAACCCCCTTTGGCTTGAAGCTCGGTCATTCCTTGACTTAGATCATAAATAATCTCTTCTCTCATCTCATCATACTTCTTGGTAAAAATAAAAATCTGAACAGATTGTTTACTTCCCTCAATCACCATATCGACACAATAAGCACTCACACCCATGGCTACAAAACCATAAACAACTTGCTCGATAGAATTTGAAAGAAAATATGAAGATGATATAATAAGTAAATCCAGAGTTAAAAGTAATTGACCAGGACTATAATTTCGATATTTATTAATTATCATGGCAATGATATCGGTACCACCTGTACTACCACCTTGAGACAATATAATACCAGCACTAGCACCAGCCATTATACCCCCAATTATAGCACACATGAATCTATCACTTACCAAAGGTTCAGTAATTACAGACTGCAGAAACCACAAGAAAAAAGAAAGGACAAAAGTTGCAAAAATAGTTTTAACACCAAATCCAAAACCTAAGACCCTCATAGCCATTACAAGTAGTAATCCATTTATAATAAATACAGAGTAACCTACTTTAAATCCTGTTATAAAATAAATAATAGTTGCTATACCTGTAACCCCACCTCCAACAATTTCAGATGGAATTAAGAAACCTGTCCAGCCAACCGAACCAATAAAAAGTCCTAAAGCAATAATAAAATAAGACTTGAATTGCTCGGTAAAATTCACATTACTTACCATTATATGATTTTAAAATTTTTCTCCCAAACCTGGGCTTATTTACGGGCTCAAAGTTAGTAAGAATTTTCTTAGGCACGAATTTCATCGAAACCAAAACCATAAACCCCCATCACGGAACCCATAGAAATAAATGCATCAGGATCATGCTGTTTCACTATTCTGAAAACCACTGGTGTTTCATGTTTACGAACAACAACCATTAATATCTTTTTATTTTCCTTTGAATACCATCCCTGAGCATCGAAAACAGAGATTCCTCTACTGGTATGTAAGCCAATTTCGTCGGCCACTTTTGCATAATCTTTAGTAACAATAAACATTTGTGCTGATTGTTTATTCCCACTTATAACCATATCGATAGCATAAGAAGCAACCCCCATACTAACATAACCATATACGATACTCGTTACATCACCAAAAACAAAATAAGAAGATGCAATAACAAAGACATCAATATAAAACATGACACGTCCTGGACTGATATTCTTATATTTATTTACAATCATGGCTATTGTATCAGTTCCTCCAGTGCTTGCTCCCTGTGAAATCGTAATGCCAATTCCAACACCACTTAATATACCACCAATAATTGCAGCCATAAATTTATCATCAACGAAAGGTTCAGAAAAGAAACCTTGCAGTATACTAAGGAAAAAAGAACTCAATAGAATACCATAAATCGTTTTACCACCAAATTTAGGTCCAAGGATTTTTAAAGCTATTATTATTAAAAAACAGTTAATAATCAAATAAGATAATCCAACAGGAATGGTCTCACCAGAACCATAAAAGATTAAAGTTCCTATACCACTAACCCCTCCACCAATGACCTTTGATGGAATTAAAAAAGCAGTCCAACCAAAACTATAAATCGCTAATCCCAGAGCTATAACTAAGTAGGATTTCAATTCTGCAGTGTTCAATTTCATATTCTAAGGTATTATTTTTTCAAGATTATTTTACATTTAAAATAAAAAAAATAACAGCTTTAAAACACAAAATATTAGCATTTTTAGACTACAATATCTATGAGTTTTTAGGCACGAATTTCGTCAAAACCAAAACCATAAACCCCCATAACAGATCCCATGGAAATAAATGCATCAGGATCGTAATGTTTCACTATTTTAAAGATAAGAGGCGTTTCATGTTTACGAACAACAACCATCAATATCTTTTTGTTTTCCTTTGAATACCAACCCGTAGCATCAATAATAGAAATACCTCTACTGGCATGTAAACCAATCTCATCGGCCACTTTTTCATAATCCTTGGTAATAATAAACATTTGTGCTGACTGCTTACTACCGCTAATAACCATATCGATAGCATAAGAAGCAACCCCCATAAATACATAACCATATACGATGGTAGGAACATCATTAAAAAAGATATAAGAAGATGCAATAATAAAGACATCGAAATATAAAATAACACGCCCTGGACTGATATTCCGATATTTATTTATAATCATCGCTATAATATCGGTACCTCCACTACTACCTCCCTGAGAAATAGTAATACCAACTCCAACACCTCCTAATATACCGCCAATAATGGCACACATAAATTTATCGTCAACCAAAGGTTCAGTAAAGAATTCTTGTTGAACACTAAGGAAAAAAGCACCCAATATAATAGCATATATCGTTTTAGCTCCAAACTTAGGTCCCAGAATTTTTAAAGCGATTACTATCAAAAAACAATTAATAATTAAATAAGATAGCCCTACAGGAATTGTCTCTCCAGAGCTATAAAAGATTAAAGTTCCGATACCACTAACACCACCACCAATGATTTTTGATGGTATTAAAAAGGCTGTCCAGCCAAAACTATAAATTGCCAACCCTAGAGCAATGATTAAATAGGATTTCAATTCAGTCGTATTCAATTTCATTTTCTTAATTATTACTTTTTTGATATTAATATGACACTTTACCTTTAAGCAAAAAAAAGCTTCAATTTCATTGATTAGTCAATGAAATTAAAGCTATTTAAATATGAATTATTAGCTTTCTCTTTAGACTACTATATTGATGATTTTCTTAGGAACAATAATCACCTTTTTAGGGGTTTTACCATCTATCCATTTTTGGGCCTGTTCACTAGTCATTACAATCTTTTCAATTTCATCTTTAGATAGACTTAACGGGAGTTCTAATATGAATCTCATCTTCCCATTAAATGACACCGGATATGAATAAACGTCTTCAACCAAATAGGATTCATTCAAGACTGGGAAATTTGCATCAGTGATACTGGTGTTATTTCCACACAGCTTCCAAAGTTCTTCCGTTATATGAGGTGCAAAAGGAACTAAAAGTATAAGTAGTTCTTCTAAAATCGCTTTTTTATTACATTTAGAACTATTCAATTCATTTACACAAATCATAAAGGCAGACACAGAAGTATTAAATGAGAATCTCTCAATATCTTCTTGAATTTTCTTTATTGTCTTGTGCAAAATTTTGTATTCAGCTTTTGTTGGCTCATCATTTGAAATTACAAATTCATTCTGGTCGTTGTGAAACAAACGCCATAATTTCTTCAGAAATTTATGAACACCATCAATACCATTGGTATCCCAAGGTTTTGAAGCCTCCAATGGTCCTAGAAACATTTCATACAAACGAAGCGTATCTGCACCAAATTCTTCTACAATCACATCAGGATTAACCACATTAAACATCGATTTCGACATTTTCTCTACAGCCCATCCACAAATATATTTACCATCTTCTAGCACAAACTCAGCATCTGCATACTCAGGCATCCAATTTTTAAATGCTTCAGTATCTAGAACATCATTTTTCACAATATTCACATCAACATGAAGTTCGGTAGTATCATAATCTTTTTTCAAGCCATATGACACATACTTATTTGAATTCTTAATACGATAAACAAAGTTAGAACGACCTTGAATCATACCTTGATTAATCAATTTTTTGAAAGGTTCATTTTTACAAACTTCACCTATATCAAAAAGGAACTTATTCCAAAATCGAGAATAAATTAAGTGACCTGTAGCATGCTCAGTACCACCAATATATAAATCGACATCTTGCCAATACGCATTAACTTCCTCAGAGACCAATGCATCGTTGTTACGAGGATCCATATAACGCAAGTAATAAGCAGACGAACCTGCAAAACCTGGCATTGTATTCAACTCAATAGGATAACCATCTTCAGTAGTCCAATTTGTTGCGCGACCCAAAGGAGGCTCACCTGTTTCTGTTGGCAAATATTTATCAACCTCAGGCAATTCAAGAGGTAATTTATCTAAGTCCATCATTTTTGGCATACCATCCTTAAAGTAAACTGGGAATGGTTCACCCCAATATCTTTGACGAGAAAAAATAGCATCTCTCAATCTATAGTTGATTTTCTTTTTACCTAAACCTCTTGCTTCAACTTCTTCGTTTGCTTTTACAATCGCATCTTTAACATCCAATCCGTTTAAGAAATCAGAGTTCATCGCCTTACCTGTTTTAGCATCGTAAGATTCTTCAGAAATATCACCACCTGATACGACCTGAATAATAGGTAAATCGAAATGTTTTGCAAAAGCATAATCACGACTATCGTGAGCAGGAACCGCCATAATTGCACCTGTTCCATATCCGGCAAGTACGTAATCGCTCACCCAAACAGGAATCTCATCACCTGTAAAAGGGTTTATAGCATACGCACCTGTAAATGCACCACTAATTGTCTTAACATCAGCTAATCGCTCCCTTTCAGTTCTTTTTTTAGTTGCCTCAATGTATGCATCAATATCTGCTTGACAATCTGGTGTAGTTAATTCCTTCACCAAATCACTTTCGGGCGCTAATACCATAAACGTAACACCAAAAATAGTATCTGGACGAGTTGTAAAAACCTCCATCTTAGTATCTGAATCCTTCACGTTGAAGTTAACTTCAGCACCAACAGAACGACCAATCCAATTACGTTGAATTTCTTTTAAAGAGTCAGTCCATTCAAGTTTCTCCATATCTTCGAGCAAACGCTTTGCATAAGCAGATACTCTTAGAGACCATTGACGCATCTTTTTCTGCTCAACAGGATAACCTCCTCTTGCTGAAAGGCCATCTTTAACTTCATCATTTGCTAAAACAGTTCCCAATTTAGGACACCAGTTTACCAATGAATCGGCTAAATAAGCCAAACGATAATTCAATAGGATAGTTTCTTGATCTTTTTCACTTAAAGCATTCCATTCTTCAGCTGTAAAAATATCTTCTTGCGAAGTTGATGCATCAACATTAGCATTTCCATTGGCTTTGAATTCTAAAACCAAATCAGAGATTGCCTCAGCTTTCTGAGTTTTATTATTAAAATAATGATTAAACATTTCAACAAAAGCCCACTGAGTCCACTTATAATATTCAGGATCAGAGGTACGTATCTCTCTATCCCAATCGTAAGAAAAACCAATTTTATTTAACTGCTCCCGATATCTGTTGATATTGACCTCAGTAGTAATAGCAGGGTGTTGTCCAGTTTGAATCGCATATTGTTCCGCAGGCAAACCGTAAGCATCATATCCCATTGGATGCAAGACATTAAAACCTTTTAAACGCTTATAGCGAGAATATATATCAGAAGCAATATAGCCTAGAGGATGACCAACATGTAATCCTGCACCTGATGGATAAGGAAACATATCGAGCACATAAAATTTTGGCTTACTTGTATCAACATCGACTTTATAAGTCTTGTTATCAACCCAAAACTTTTGCCACTTTTTTTCTATTTCTTTAAAATTGTATTCCATGTTCAATAGCTAATTAGATATGAATTCCGATATTATTGGGATAAGAAATCCTAGAATACTAGTCAAACTTAAACTCCTATCTGATTGATGTATATAAGATTTAGATTTTTTTTCATTAGCATCGAAAATTTCAGCTGCAAAACTCAAAACCTACTCTCAATTAAAGCGCAAAATTAGTAAAAGTTTGAAATAAATAGTGACTTTATTCTAGGAAAGCGTAATTATTAAATTTTGTCTATTAAGGCTTTAACTAATCGTAATACAATTTAAAAAAAACATTAAACAAGCTAAAGCTAATTTTCAATAGATAATAAGATTAATTTTCTAAATTTGTTCTCGAATTGGCTCCGTAGTTCAGCTGAATAGAACGTCAGATTCCGGTTCTGGAGGTCATGGGTTTGAATCCCATCGGAGTCACACAAAAAGCTCGAAGCTAACGCTTCGAGCTTTTTTATTTTGATTGAATAAAAAATACGGCATAAAAAAAGGAGTTCTTGCGAACTCCTTTTTAAATATATAACTCGAATAAAAAATTATTCTGCAGTTTGTCTTGTTGAATAGTTCAACTTAAGAGAACTAGCTTTTCTAAGTTCTTGCTTAATATCAGTGATAATACCCATTTTAGTGTATTGATCAACTTTCAATGAAGTCGTTAACTTATTACGCAATTCTTCTTTCCTTGATTCACGTTCTGAAGCAATAAAAGATTGAATATCTTCAACTGTTGCAAATTGGTCATTCAGTTGGATACGAGGCAAAGTTCCATAATTTTTTTGGAACTTTCTCATAGGTACACCTACATAGATGTTACTTACAAGATCCTTTTTCTCCAATTTAGTAACCTCATTCGCTTCGGGAACCATAATATTTACATTTAAGTCAACTTCTCTCATAGTTGTAGCAACCATAAAGAAGAATAACAACATAAATACAATATCAGGAAGCGAAGCTGTTGATATAGCTGGCAATTCTTTCTTACCGTCTTTTCTAAACTTTGACATTATTTACCTCCTGTATTTCTTGGTTCTGCTTCAGAAATTTGCACTGGAACATATTTTCGAACAGCATCTTGTTGATCTTCATTAAGCTCTTCGTATTTTTTACCCCATTGCTGTATAGACTTCTCATCTTTTAACTCACGAGAAGCTGCTGCAAGTTCATCCTGAACGCGAATATAAGTTTCATATTTTGTTCCTCGGTCATTCTGTAACGAAATCAATCCCTTAGACACCATAACATCCCCAAAATAGGGTACGTTTTTTACGGCTTTTTCAGGAAGAGATTCACTGTTTGTTGGATTCAAGAAGAACTCTTTTGTTTTATCACGCAATTGTGAAATACTAAGAACTTCTCCGTTTACCAACAATTCATTGTTACGGTTCACCAAAATGGACAAAACATTACGTTGCTTAACCTTTGGTGGCGTTTCTGAAGAATCTTCTGGAATAGCTGGCAATTTTTTGTAGATACCTGTATCCACATCCATTGTCGTTGTCACCAAGAAGAAAATTAACAGAAGAAACGCGATATCGGCCATCGAACTCGAATTTATCTCTGGTGTTTTTCTTGCCATAATATTATTAATTAAGGTTTACGATTCAAAATTAATCAAATCTTTATCTTAGCGAAATTTCCTCATTGTTTCCGTCACTACGATAGAAACGATAGCACCTACACCTAAAACATAAGCGGTATATAAAACGGTGTCAGCAAACACTAACGGACCCGCACTATTATCGTCTCCAGTATAACCAGGAAGTTTTAACAATGTATCGTCAGCTAAAGAATAAGCTATAAAGACAATTAATCCAAGACCGGCAAGTCCTGCTAAACCTTTAAGAGCTCCCTTAGGATTGTCTATTATCTGAAGGATAGGAAACAATACAGATATGGCAACAGTGATATAAAACAATACCGTTGCATAACTAATCAACGAATCGGTATATACCGGCGTATCATAAGTTTGATTTGGTAATTCTCCACCAAAGTAAAACATGGCTACAAAAATAACTGTAAGACCAAGCATTACATAGGTAAGAATATTTAAATATTTACTCAATGTATTTGACATAGTCGAATATTATTTTTTCAATTTGTATTTTACTAAGATATCAAGAAGAGATATAGATGCATCTTCCATGTTGTTTACAATACTATCAATTTTAGCAGTACAGTAGTTATAGAATACTTGAAGAATCATTGCAACGATCAAACCAGATACAGTTGTAATCAAGGCAACTTTAATACCACCAGCTACAGCAGCAGGAGAAATAGTACCCATTGACTGAATAGAGTCAAATGCACCAATCATACCAATTACTGTACCCATGAAACCTAACATAGGAGCAAGACCAATCATCAATGAAATCCAAGAAAGACCTTTTTCTAAAAGACCCATTTGAACTGAACCGTAAGAAATTACTGATTTCTCAACAACATCTACACCTTCATCAACACGATCAAGACCTTGATAGAAAATACTAGCGATAGGACCACGAGTGTTTCTACAAACCTCTTTAGCAGCATCAGCACCACCATTATTCAACGCTTCTTCTAAGTTAGCAAGCAACTTTTTAGTGTTTGTTGTTGACATGTTCAAGTAGATTATTCTCTCAATACTAAGAGCTAAACCTAAGATTAATGTTAACAATACAAAACTCATAAACATTGCACCACCTTGGATGAATTGTTTTTTAACTACAGCATGGAAAGAAGTACTTTCAATCACTTCTTCTTCAGCTACTTCTTCAGCAACGTCTTGAGTTGCTTCATCCTGAGTATCCACTGTAGCTTCAGTAGTTTCAGTAGTTTCATCTTGAGCAACGGCATTGAATGATGCTCCAAAGTTCAGCATCCCAATAACTGCTATAAATGCAAATAATTTTTTCATAGTCTGTTTTTCAAATTTTAATTAACGAAATTATTTTTTACAAAATTAAACGGTTCAATTTATGAATAATCAATTAGCAACAATCAATTATTTTTTCTTCTTAGAAACGAGTTCAAGACTCTTGTCCTATCTAACATCACCTCTCTTATTATATAATGTAAGATGATTTTAACAGTGGACCAAATTACTAAAAAAAAATGGAAAACAAATTTTATACTAGCATAATTCTCCTTTGATGGACTTATTTAAATAGAATATTATCTTATCCGAATCAAGCGGCTGCCCTAATAAAAACATTAATTTGGTAATAGCACCTTCAGTAGTAATATCATAACCACTAACAACGCCAATATCTCGCAAGATAACACCTGTTTCGTACAAACCCATATTAACACTTCCTGAAGGACATTGAGTTACATTATATATGATAACTCCTCTGCTTATTGCATCTTTTATAGAATCGATGAACCATTCATCGGTTGGTGCATTACCAGCACCATATGTTTCCATCACTACTGCTCGTAATCCTTCTATATTTAAAATAGCATCCACAGTCTGCTTATTTATACCAGGAAATAATTTTAAAATGGCAATATTCATATCCAAATTGGTGTTAATACTAAACATTCCATCTGAAACATTTCGAATTACAGCATTATTATAATGAATATTGATACCTACTTTTGCAAGATCAGGGTAATTATAAGAATAAAAAGCGTTAAAATATTCGGCGTTATGCTTTGTTGTACGATTTCCTCGAAATAGTTTATTTTCAAAAAGCACACAAACTTCTGGCACAATTGCTTTTCCATTTTTATAGTCAGCAGCAATCTCAATAGCAGTTATTAAATTTTCTTTACCATCGGTACGTAACATTCCAATTGGCAACTGCGAACCAGTAAATACAACAGGCTTACCAAGGTTTTCTAGCATAAAACTTAATGCTGAAGCAGAGTATGCCATCGTATCAGTACCATGAAGGACAACAAACCCTTCATACTTTTCATAGTTTTCTTTAATCAGATTTGCAATTCTAATCCAGACCTCTGGATTAAGATTGGAAGAATCTATAAGTGGATCAAAAGCTATAGATGTTAACTCAAAACCGAAATTTTTAAGCTCAGGAACTTGTTTCAGAATGTGATCAAAATCGAAAGGTTTTAAAGAACCAGTTACGGGATCTTTAACCATTCCGATAGTTCCTCCAGTATAAATTATTAAAATTGAAGTCTTCATGTATCTATAAATTTCTTTTTTTTCTGATCTTCACAATAAAACAGTCAAATCATTAGCTTTCCAAAATCTCAAATTTCACTAAACATTAAATAAGCGTTGAGCATTTTGGCTTGTAATTTTTGTCACCTCTTCGAGAGACAAATTATGAATCTCGGCCAACTTCTCGGCAACAAGTGCAACAAATGCAGATTCGTTTCTTTTTCCTCTTTTGGGTGTTGGCGCTAAATAAGGCGAATCGGTTTCCAAAATTAGATATTTTGTATCAATTTCCTTAACAACTTTGTCTAATCCAGAATTTTTAAATGTCAGAATTCCATTTAAGCCTAACAAAAAACCCATATCGATAGCCTTATTTGCCTGTTCTAAATTGCCTGTAAAAGAATGAAAGACACCTTTTAGATTTTGATTTTTGAAAGAATCTAAAATTTCAAAAATTTCGGAGAATGATTCACGAGCATGAATAACAACTGGCAAGTCTCTTTGAATAGCCCACTTTATTTGTTGTTCAAAAACAAACTGCTGCTCTTTCAAAAATATTTTATCCCAATACAAATCAATCCCAATTTCACCAATTGCGATAAATTTTTCTTTGTCAAGCCATTTTTCACAAATAGCTAACTCTTCTTCGTAGTTTTCTTTAACAGATGTGGGATGTAAACCCATCATTGGCAAACAAAAACCAGGATAATCTTTCACCAACTTAAACATTGGCTCAATAGATTCAGAATCAATATTGGGTAAGAAAATCTGTCCAACATTAACATCTTTAGCTCGCTGAATCACTTCAGCAATATCCTCATCAAAAGCTTCAGAATATATATGTGAATGTGTATCGATTAACTTCATAACTAATATTTTCTTTTCAAAAATAACTCTTATTGAATAAAAAAGCCGGCATAAGCCGGCTTTTTATATATTTAAAGCGTTAGGATATTATACACATCCTTGAGCTACCATTGCGTCAGCAACTTTGATGAATCCACCAATGTTAGCACCTTTAACGTAATTGATTTTACCATCAGCACCTGTACCATATTTAACACAAGTAGCATGAATTTCACTCATAATGTGAGCTAATTTCTCGTCAACTTCTTTAGCTGTCCAGCTATATCTCATTGAGTTTTGAGACATTTCAAGACCTGATACTGCAACACCACCAGCATTAGCAGCTTTTCCAGGAGCAAATACACAATTTTTAATTGCATAGTTTACAGCTTCAGCAGTACAACCCATATTTGAAGTCTCAATGATATATTTACAACCATTAGCAACTAGTTGCTTAGCGTCGTCTTCATTAAGTTCGTTTTGGATAGCACAAGGGAATGCCATATCAACTTTAGCTTCCCAAGGTTTTTTACCAGCGAAGAATTTAGCACCGAATTTTTCAGCGTAAGGAGCAACAACGTCATTATTAGTAGCACGAAGTTCCAACATATACTCAATTTTCTCAGCATCAAAACCAGCTTCATCAAGAATATATCCGTCAGGACCAGAAATAGTAACAACTTTAGCACCTAGTTCTGTTAATTTAGAAGCAGCACCCCAAGAAACGTTACCGAATCCAGAAAGAGCAACTCTTTTTCCTTTAATTTCTTCTTTTTGTTCAGCCAACATATGTTGAGCAAAATATACAGAACCGTAACCAGTAGCTTCTGGACGTACGATAGAACCACCGAATTCACGACCTTTACCAGTTAAAACACCAGTAAATTCGTTACGGATTCTTTTATATTGTCCGAAAAGGTAACCAATTTCACGTCCACCAACACCTATATCACCAGCAGGTACATCAGTATCAGCGCCAATATACTTACACAACTCAGTCATGAAAGATTGGCAAAAACGCATGATTTCATTATCAGATCTTCCTTTAGCGTTAAAGTCAGAACCACCTTTACCACCACCCATAGGTAGAGTAGTTAAAGAGTTTTTGAAAGTTTGCTCGAATCCTAAGAATTTAAGCACACTTAAAGTTACAGAAGGGTGAAAACGTAAACCACCTTTGTAAGGTCCGATTGCACTATTAAACTGAACACGGTATCCGCGATTCAATTCTACTTCACCTGCATCATTAATCCATGGCACACGGAACATCATAGTTCTTTCTGGCTCACACATTTTTTCTAAAATCTTTGCAGACTTGTACTTTGGGTTTGCATCATATACATCCCACACTGTTTCTATTACTTCTTCAACTGCTTGGTGGAATTCTATTTCACCTGGAGTTCGACCTTTTAGGGCCTCCATGAATTCTTTAATCTTCGCTTCCATGTCCAAATTATGTTATGAAATTAAAATAAGATTGTTGTGATACAATTGTTATTATTCTTGTTCAAATGTATATAAAATTCAATAATCTCAAATTTATTTTGCAAAAAAATTCAAACGTTTTAAAAAAAATATAAACACTGACTTACAGCGACTTACAGATAATAAAATTCTGCTCTACAACATTAGCCCTAAAAATATAGATTTTTTAACAATTTAGAGCGTAGATTTTACCGGGAAACACGCGAACAAGGCCTTCAAATTCCATTTTTAAAAGCAAACTCGAGACCTTACTCATGGGTAAATTGGATTTAACTGAAAGCAAATCGATTCCTAATTTACCAGCCTCCTTTAATAGACTTACTATTAAATTTTCTTCAGCAGAAAGTTCAACAAACATTTTAGATTGAATAGCATCAGTCTTAGGCAAATTATTCTCCCACCCAAGTATATATTCAATATCGGCAACAGATTCTATTAAATGAGCCTGATTCGTTTTTATTAGATGGTTGCATCCCTGCGAATAAATATCACCTACTCTGCCTGGAAAAGCAAACACATCTCTATTATATGAGTTTGCAATTTCTGCCGTAGTTAAAGAACCGCCCTTTCTAGCAGACTCCATAACCAAAGTTGCATCAGCCATACCTGCAATAATTCTATTTCGACGAACAAAATGTCTTGGATCTATGACGCTTTTTGAAGTAAACTCAGTAACAATACCTCCACTGTGAATAATCTCATTGACATACTTACGATGTTGAGCTGGATACATTAAATGGAAACCATGACCAATAACTGCTACAGTTGGCAACTTGTATTTCATTGCAGCTTTGTGTGCACAAATATCAATACCATAGGCCAAACCACTAACAATAATTGCCTTTTCAGAATGAGAAGCAAGCGCTTTTATAACCTTATCACAATTATCTTTTCCGTAATCAGTTGCGTTGCGAGTACCTACAACACTAAGAACACGCGATGCATTAAAATTAATATCTCCCTTATAATATAGTGTAGTTGGTGAATCTGGACAATTTAATAAACGTTGTGGATAATTTTCATCGAGATAGAAAGCCACATTTATATTATTGTCTTCAATAAACTTTAATTCTGCCTCGGCATCTCGTAATGCGGCATCTCGATCTAATTTCTGAATAATGGCCTTACCTATACCTGGAATCTTTAAAAGATCATTTTTTTTTGACTTAAAAAAAGATTCGACTCCTCCCGAATAAGCAATTACCTTTCTAGCATTGATACTACCAAGACCATTAAAAAAACTAAAAGCTACTTTATATAGTGTTTCCATAATTTGGATTTAGACTATTCAAATTAGGAATTTGTAATGAGGAATCAAAAAGAAATATTTTTACATCTTAAACGCAAGACCAAAAGTTACAAATCCAGCATTTCCATATCCAAGTTCAGTAAAAACATCGATATTATCACTTATATTATATCGTCCACCTATTAGAATCCCAAAATCGAACAAAATATTATTATCCTTATTGGTGATTCCTTGATCAACTTTTATATGCTCTAAAGAAAAACCCGTCTTTAGCGAAGCATACAAATCGACTCCAAACTCAGGAGAAATGTTGATTGCTTCTAACAAATCATTTAAATCGTAAGACACAACACCACCCAAACGATAGTAGTTATAGGTAACATTACCATATTCGCTTAATGAGGATTTATTTTTTTGACCGGCAAAACCAATATATGCACCTAATCGAAATCCATCGCGCCAAGGTTTATCAGCCTGAATAAGTAATGAGGGATATTGAGTCTCGCTCCCATTCTTAAAATTTTTATCGAACTTACCATATTTAGCAAATGGAAGTCCCACTTGAATTCTTAAACCATCTTCTACGTTTTGAGAAAACAATGATATTGATAAAAAAGATAGAATGATTAATGTAAAATACTTTTTCATGTGCATACCTATATATAAGGAAGAAATAGTTAGTCGTTATTTTTTTGAAAACTTAGAAAGAGATTCTAGAACAGTACTCCTTTGCTTTTTTGATAAAGCCGATAAACTAATTGCAGGATACTTAGCTAAACCTTTTTTGCTCATCTGAAAAAGATATAAGTTTTCTCTTAATCCTAGACTCAGCTTTTCTAATTCAAAATGTGAGAATGTTTGCTTACTTATTTCAATAGATTTAAACTTATCATGAAAAGGATGCAAAGGGTAATAACGCATAATAATTTTATCATCTGTTTCCTTATAAATAATGTAATTATACTCGCGTGTTAGATTTAAACTAACTAAAACGACAAATATTACAAATAAACTAAGCAATATTAAAAACATGTTATTTGGATTAAGATAAACTGTTAACACAGTTAAACTCAAAAAAAGAAAGCTTATAATGTAATAAAAAAGCTTAATATGCGCTGCACGGTTCTGATTGCTGAGAGTCATATGTCTATTAATATAAAATTTTGGTATATAATTACGACTATTATAAATAGTCTTAGTCCTAATTTTTAAAATAAGCAAGTTTGACATCACTTGCTAAAACACTATATTTGACCAAAGTTAGAAACTATAAATAAGTTAGCAAATGAGTTCCCAATCTTACGATTTAATTTTTACTGAAAATATTGAAAAAGAGCTTGACAGAATTTTAGATAACTATTCTAAGTCAAAGATCTTTATTCTTATGGATTCTGGTGCAGAAAAATATTGCTGGCATCTACTTTCGGGGATTAAAAAATTACAGAATGCACCAAAACTTATAATTGAAAACGGAGAACAGCATAAATCTTTAGATTCTGTTGTTAAAGCATGGCAATTTTTAGGTGAAAATGGAGCTAACAGGCATAGCCTCGTTATTAACATTGGTGGTGGAATAATGACTGATCTTGGTGGTTTTGTTGCTTCTACGTTTAAACGCGGCTGCAACTTTATGAACATACCAACCACTCTTCTTGCGCAGATTGATGCTTCGGTAGGTGGTAAAACTGGTTTCAATTTTGAGGGTCTTAAAAATGAAATTGGTGTTATAAACCAACCAAACATTATTATAGTAAGCCCTGAATTCTTGAAAACTTTACCTTTGAAAGAATTTAAGTCGGGTTTTGCTGAAATGTTAAAACATGCCATTATTTATAGTCAAAACTACCTTGACGAACTCTTTACCTTCAAGTTTGAGAATATCAACTACTCCAAATTACTTAACCTAATTAGGAAATCGGTTGCCGTAAAACAAGAGTTTGTGACGAAAGACCCAACGGAAAAGAACATTCGAAAGGTTCTAAATTTTGGACATACGATAGGTCATGCATTCGAAAGTTTTGCCCATCGACATAAACTTGAACTATATCATGGTGAGGCTGTAGTACTTGGTATGATAGGCGAACTATACTTATCAGTAAGGAAACAAGGCTTCCCTCAAGATAAATATGAAGAGATAGTTAAATATATAACAGATATTTACACAGACTTTCCTATTTTTGCCAAGGATTATCCCGAATTTTATCAATTCATGTTACACGACAAAAAAAATAGTAATGAAGGCGTGAATTTCACTCTTCTTCAAGATATTGGTTCTTATACAATAAATAACATTTGTACTGAAGAAGAAATATTTGAAGCCCTAAACCAATATGGAAAAAAAAATTAAGATGGACGTAAAACTTCAAGAAGCGAAAGATTCAATTAGAGATGTAATTGATTTTCCTAAAAAAGGTATCATATTTAAAGATATCACTACAATGTTGAAGGATAAGAAGCACCTAAACACATTAGTAGAAGCTCTATATAATCAGTATAAAGACAAAGGAATTACCAAAATTGTAGGCCTTGAAAGTCGCGGTTTTATTCTAGGTACTGTTTTAGCCTATAAATTAGGTGCTGGTTTTGTGCCAGTTCGTAAACCAGGAAAACTACCTGCTCCTACTTTTTCCGAAAAGTATTCTTTGGAGTATGGAGAAGATGAAATGTTTATTCACCAAGATGCTTTAGATAAAGATGATGTTATTTTACTTCATGATGATTTATTAGCAACAGGTGGAACAGCAAGAGCATCTATCAACCTGATTAACAAATTTAATGTTAAGAATGTATTTGTTAACTTTTTGGTTGAGTTAGACTTCTTAAATGGACGTGAAAAGTTAGATACTAAATATCAAGTTGATTCTCTTTTCCATTTCTAGATTATAGAAATTAAGGAATTACACCATACGGCCGTTGGAAAATTCAATTTTCTTACGGCTTTTTTTTCATACAATCTTTTAGGATAAATAACTCAAGGATAAAGGTTAAAGGATATAATTAATCAAATTATACTATTTGATATTTATTTATTAGCCCTATCGATTTCACTCATAATCAGAAATCATGCATTATACTATTTCAAAGCCAGAAAAAAATATAGATGGAAAAATTATTATTCCTCCATCGAAAAGTATCTCGAACCGAGTACAAATTATCAATGCTTTAAGTTATAGTTTTGAACCAATCAAGAACTTATCTACTTGCGATGATTCTAGAGTTATGCAAGAGGTATTATTCTCGAACACAAATGTGTTTGATATAGGTCATGCCGGTACAAGTATGCGATTCCTAACAGCATATCTAGCTAAGATTTTAGGCGAATGGACACTTACAGGCTCTGATAGAATGAAAGAACGCCCTATATCGGTATTAGTTGATGCATTAAACGCATTGGGCGCACAAATTACATATTTGGAAAAAGAAGGTTATCCTCCTTTAAAAATAATGGGATCGAATATTACTGGCAAAGAAGTTGAGTTAGCTGGAGACACAAGCTCACAATACATTTCGGCTCTTTTACTTATTGCCCCCACCCTTGAAAATGGGCTTCGCATTAAATTACAAGGTAAAATTGTATCTCGTTCGTATATTCAAATGACTCTTAATATTATGGCGGAATTTGGAATTCAATCCCAATTTAAAGGCAATGAAATTTACGTAGCAAACCAGACTTATAAAGTTATGCCTTATACGGTAGAAGGTGATTGGTCGAGCGCTTCGTATTGGTATGCTTTTATGGCTTTGGCTCCAAAAGGAAAGCTATTTCTAGATGGATTAAAAAAGAACAGCTTTCAAGGTGACTCCGGTCTTGTGGACGTATTTAGCAAACTTGGTGTAAAAACCAATTTCTCTAATAAAGGCATGTATATTGAACAAAGCAATGAGGTTTGCAACAAACTGGTTTTCGATTTTAATGAAATGCCCGATTTAGCTCAAACTTTTGCTGTTGTTGCAGCACTAAAAAATATTCCTTTCCACTTTAAAGGTTTAGAAACTCTAAAAATAAAAGAAACCGACCGAATTTATGCTCTTATTAAAGAGTTAGCAAAATTAGGTTACATCTTATATGAACCTAAGAAAGGAGAACTCGCTTGGGATGGTGATATGGAAGATGAAAGTGATCATATTATCATTGAAACCTATCATGACCATAGAATGGCAATGGCTTTTGCTCCAATTGCAATGCTTCGTCCTGAGATTCAAATTGCAGACCCAATGGTCGTAAATAAATCGTACCCTAACTTTTGGGAACAACTAAAAGAGGTCGGATTCAAAATTGAAGAAAACTAACATACCCAATTATACTATGAAAGCTCGACCCACAAGTCGAGCTTTTTTGTGTTCTGTTTTCAAAAAAGAATTTCTCCCGCAGATTTTTTCACGCAAAGAGCACAACGTTTTTTCGCAAAATACGCAAAGGTGAAAGGCATTATTGAACCTCATCCTGTACCGATAGTCAACGGAACTCAAGCATCCCCCTTTAATGCGATAAATCACATCCATATATTAACTGAATAGTCTCGCTTTATTTTAATAATCTTAAATATATAAGGTGAATAAGTCGCATCGAAATAAGCTCCACACGGTTTTTTAATCCTCTCCCTCCTTTAATAAAACACGAGAATTAATTCTCCCACATATTCTTTTGTTTAATATTATTAATCACTAACTTTATTAAACTTTAATAAAACAACACAGCTAACAACATGGTATTGACACAGATATTAACTTCAGAAAAATAGCCTTTTGATCAATACCAATATTTATAAAGGCTGAAAAAATGTTTTTTTGATCAATACCAGTATTGACAAAGCTCATAAAATTGATTTTACAAGCCATATCAATACTGACAAAGCATAAAAAATTGATTTTTCTCTCAATATCAATACCGATAAAGCACGTAAAAATGATTTTTTGCCCAATATAAATAGTGACAAAGCAAAAAATCACATTTTGAATAATCAATAAATACTTATCCTTAAAAAAGAAAAGTTATGGTATTAATTAAAAAAATTACCCCGAGTAGTCGCAATGGCGACATTAGTGCATTATTAACGCTTATTCTCAAAGCGTTTGCAAAAAATGATTGGAGTGCGGACCTTTATTTAACGCCTCTAATTAATAGTGCCAATGCGACAAACACCTTAATGATTGAGGCGTTGAAACGTTTGAAAGCCTATTCTCAGATGGCAGAAAAGGACCATGATCGCGATATGGCAATTAGAGCCCTGTTTAAGTTGATAGAGGGCTATACGTATATTCCTATTGTCGACATGCAAAATGCTGCCGTGCTGGTAGAGAATGTATTGGCGCAATATGGTTTGAGCATACAGAATGAGGATTACGCTGAGGAATCAGCAAATGTTGAATCCTTACTCAACGATTTAATCAAACCCAATGTTGTAGCAGCTGCGGCACTATTGCAAGGTGTGCCAGAAACAATTACAATTTTAACTACGGCTCAACAAGATTTTGAAAATCTAGCCCTGCAACAGGCCGAAGATGAAGGTGTGAAGAACGACTTGGCTTCTGCCAGTAAGTTGAAGAAAGAAGCTATCGTAGAGATTAACACAAGCTTAGTGGGCTATTTGAATACCATGGCAAAGGTAAACCCAGCAACTTACGCAGACATTGCCCACACCATTGCCGAGCTAATCGATACAAATAACGAACTGGTAAAACGCCGTCGCACTACAAACGAGCCTGATACCGAAGTCGTATAAGCTTAATTAAAACAAAGGGGCTCACAGAATGTGAGGCTCTTTTCTTTTAATAATCTAATTTAGGACTAAACACAATGCTGATTGTATTGACGACAGCAAATATATTTTATACATTTACACAACCAGATCAACTGTGTAAGTGTATGTTTTGATATGGATAAAAGAGATATAAATGACATTCACTTACACAATCGTTGGGGGTAATTAAATAGAGAACTACGATTATTAAATTATGAACTATAATTTCACATATAAATCCAAGTTTGAAAAACGATGTTTTAGTCAAAAGATTAATAAAATCTGCTCAAATGTTTTATTAGCCTTATATAATAATTCCCTCTTTAAGAAACTTAAATTAGATAGAAACAACTTTCTTAAAAGTCATATTATTTTTAGAAATATGAACCAAGTTTCAAAACGTCATAAATCTAAAATCCCAAAGAACCCGAACTTCAATGTTCATAGTATAACATTCCTGGACTGTGTTGAGTTGGAAGATTACAAAAAATTAGAAAATAGATTAATCAAAATAACCTCTAAATATAAAGGGAGGGAGTTTTCTATAGATCCAAATATAGATATTAGTAAGGCATTTAAAAAGTTTGATTCAGATTATAACACAATTTCGTTTGGACACCTATATCACAATGACACAAAAGGGAATGAAGAGCTAGATTTGATCGACGGTATTTCATATGGATATGTTAAAGGAGCTAAATCACATCTTGTAATGACATATACCATTACTCCATCTGATAAATTCCATAGCCTATTTAGACAATCCATTAATGAAGAAATCACTTCCGAGTCAGAGATTAATTTTAAATCCATAAAACAAATAATCAAGACCAAACAGTTGATTTCGTCTATCGGAAATAAATATAAAAATTCAGAATATTGGATAGAAGCATTATTTAATGAAATATCATTTCAATTCAAAACTGAGGTAATTTCAAATTTGAATCTTGGAGTTTTTAATCTCAATAATGAGATTTTATTTCCACGAATAACTTCATTTGAATATGAACCCAATGAATTTAAAAGTTATCAAAATGAAATATTTGACAAATTAAATATTTCAAGACCCAATTTGTATTCAGGTTCAAACGTAATATTGTCTTTGACAAATGTTGATTATTCTAGAAAAACCTCTTTCGGTCTAGAAATATTTATTCCAAATAATACTGATGTTGAAAAAGAGCCATTCAACCATATTTCATTTTTATCTAAAAACTATATGCAAGCTATTGCTTCTTATTGGATTTTAATAAACCTCTCTTGTTTGAGAAAACAAGATATTGTAGAATTGAGAAAAAGAACTTTTAAGTATTTTAGAAAAAATAAAATCTCATTATTTTTAAGAAAGGTAATAAGTCTTAAAAATAACCTAACATTAAATTGGATAAGTTTTGAGAATATAAGGAAAGATTTTACTGCTGATACTTTTAAATATATACTTAATAAATTTGAAGTTCCTGATTCCCACAATTCACCATGGGATAAAGAGGTTAAACCATACGAATTTAAAGAATCATTGGTACAACTCACAGAAGGCACAAGTAGCGATATTAAAAAATCGTACGAAGAGATTTTAGAACTTCACTCTCATATTGTAGAGGATAATTCATTAAGGGCTAGTATGAGATTGCAAAAGATCCTTTTGATAATTGCGTTAATAGGAATTATTTTGACTTTATATGGAGCGAATAGTGAATGGTGTAATTCATGGATTGAGTATTTTCTCAATAAGTTGAATATCAGAATCCCTAGGGTTAAGAGTCATTAACTACCCCCAACAATATGTATAATTTATAAGGGTTTTAGAGGTTTTCAAGCATTATCACCCGCATCAAATTTAGTGGGTAAACTGACAGGTTTGAAATCCGCAATCCCTTCCGAAATTATACACGAAACGTTGTATGCAAGCTTAAATAAACATAGAATATCAAAATGAAAATAAAAATTCCACCACATGCAGATCCAATAATAACAGAAGAATCTTTGGCTAAAATATCCCCATCCGAATTAGCAAATAACGATAATTCCAATCACAACAAATCAAATAATTTCATTGTTATAGCTAAACATGAAGGAGAGAAAGAACGAGTATATCAAATGTTAGGAATAAAGCATGATGAAAAACAATTCATATCAGTCCTACCTAGCCCTACTCATTTATTCTTAACATCTTCTTTAGAATTTTTTGAGGTTTCGCAAAAAATTAAATCAGATGAATTTATCAGATTTGGCAAACGTGGTAATGATACAAACTTATTTATCTTGGATTTTAGCTACGGTTGTACAAATCAGAGTTACACAAGTTATATTAAGGCAGTTACTAGTAGTGTTATAATGCTTGTTAGTGCATTAGAAAGTTTTATGAATCAAATAATACCTACTAATTTTTCTTATACAAAAGAAAATAAACACGGTAAGACAAATTACAATCAGAAGAAGATTGAGAATGGTATTTCATTTAAGGAAAAATTAGAATCTGTAGTGCCGTTAGCTATAAAACAAAATGATTTCTGGGAAACAAGACGTGAAAATTTAGAAGTTATCAATGAATTATATAATCACAGAAAAAACATGATTCATCTAAAGACTAAATCAAAGGATGAATTAAATAGGTATTCAGAAGTTTTCAGTGAGATGTTAAGCTTTGATTTGTTTAAAGCAATAAGCGCAACAATAAATGTTTTTAATAGTATTGAGAAAGATTTCGTTGAGATAGAGGAAGAATGAAGAAAAGCCAGCATACAACAACTAAGCGTTCGTGTGGCAGGTACTGCCCAACATGAACGGTAGGTTGACGTAACCGATGACAGAATTGCTCCTTTATGGGGAATGGTCTAGCTTGCGGAACTTTTAGGAAAGGGAATCTTGCAATATGAAGCCCTTTAAATGCAGTGATTTCAAAAATAATATAAAGTTGTAGATTGATCTACAGCTTTTTTTTTGTTTTGGATTTAGAATAGTTCTCCACGCAAGTGCGAGCTTGTTCCCGATTATTATCGGTCTCGTATTCTGCACAAGCAGTCCCTTGCTAGTGCACAATTAGTTATATTACTCCCTCTGGTTGTACGCCCACGCAAATTAGCTAGCCGCTTACCTGCAAGTGTGAAAAAATGCGGAGAATAAATCATATATTAAAAAAAACGCCCCACACACTAATTACAATTCAACTCCTCAACTCAACAAGTCAGTAACAATTCTTTTTAAATCATCTATCCATAATACAATTTTGTAAGTGTTAATCATTAATACTTACATCTCATGTTACGAATCATTCTAATATTCGGTATCCTTCTTACAACACAATTTTTATCTGCTCAAAGCCTCATCGGTGGTAAGGTGTACGATAAAAAGGGGAACCCGATTCCTGGTGCCAATGTTTATATTGAGAAAACATACGATGGGGCTTCCTCAGATATAGATGGTGCCTTTCGTTTCAGAAGTAAAGCAATGGGCAATCAAACATTAGTTGCATCCTGCATTGGATTTATCTCAACCAAGCTCAGTAAAAAGGTAGACGACATGCAAAATTTGCAAATTCAACTTAAAGAGTCAGTGAATACATTGAATGCAGTGATGATTACGGCCGGAACCTTCAGCGCTGGGGACAACAGCAAGATAAGCGCACTAAAAACCATGGATGTTCTCACCACAGCGGGAGCTGCAGGCAGCTATATTGCAGCATTTAATGCCTTACCCGGAACAAGTACCGTGGGCGAAAGTGGGGAACTCTTTATTAGAGGGGGAAACAGCAGCGAATCGCAAACCTTTATCGATGGTCTCAAAGTCTCGAAACCCTATAGCGCTTCGGCCAACAACACACCATCATGGGGACGTTACTCTCCTACACTATTTARAGGMATGACTTTTAGTACGGGKGGCTATTCGGCCGAATACGGRCARGCACTTTCGGGCATACTTCTAATGGATACGAAGGATATGCCACATGAAGAGCAAACCGATATCTCGATTATGAGTCTGGGCATTGGCATGGGAAAGGTGATAAAGGGGAATAAAGATGCCTTAAGTCTGAATACTTCATATACCAATTTAGCTCCCTATCATCAATTAAATGCAACACGCTACGATTGGGACAAATCACCTGAGACTTTATCGGGTGAAGCAGTTTACCGTCATCARTTTGAAAAAGGTTTGTTTAAATTATACACGGGCTACGATTACACCAACTTTCAGCTACAGCAGAAAACCATAGACTCTCCTGAAAAGATAAACTACAAAACCAAGGAGATGGACTTATACATCAACAGTTCTTACAAAGGCATGCTAAGCGATAAGTTGCTATTAACAACAGGTGCCAGTTTTGCAACGAATGACAAAAAGGAAAAGATCGATTTAATCAGATTGAGAACAAAAGAGAACAATGCGCAATTGAAGCTTAAACTCAAATATATACCTTCTGAAAGCATCAATATCAGTATGGGTGCAGATTATTTCTTAACGGATATTCAAACACAAATCAGCCTAAAAAACCCAGATTGGAAACAAGATAAAACTCAAAGCAATCAGCTATCAGCAGTGTTTTCTGAATTGAAAGATATTTTTCAAAATCATTTGATTCCAATAAGACCGAATAGAAAGTTTGAGAGACATAAAGATAAATATCGAAATAGAGTAACTCCAAAGGTGACTAAAAATCAAAAAAATGCATTGTAAAAAAGCCTTAACTTAATGACATTGACCGTGCGGTAGCGGGGGTGTCTATTTTTTCTTCTCTCCAGTATAATCTTCAGGGTGTTTTATCACATAAATTAAAGCTGATACAAGCGTGATTACTCCTAACAAAAAAAAGAAATACGCCATCCAATAAGGAGCTGAATATTCTATTAATACTTCTTCTCCTACTGAAAGCTGTCTTATATTATCCTGCCTCTCTTCATGCCATATTTTTATTGTTTTATTTTTATATAATTCCTTTATAGGAAATGATAAGATTTCATTATTGTATTTAATTATTTTATTCTTATATGGTTTTTCTGCAAAAAATGATAATATATCATTCTTATATTCACCTGAAGAATATTTTGAGCCATCAGCTAGAGTTAGTTCTACAAAATCATAAATTCGTTCTCCTTCTTCAATTATTTTTGATTCAATATTATAAATAATACCTTCTTCCATTATTAAATCTTCAAACTCTGCAGTTTCATTATATACTCTTATTCCGCCTA
This sequence comes from Ancylomarina sp. 16SWW S1-10-2, assembly GCF_009669305.1. GTDB lineage: Bacteria > Bacteroidota > Bacteroidia > Bacteroidales > Marinifilaceae > Ancylomarina. Next base: position 1,638 of record NZ_SADB01000019.1, on the reverse strand, counting down.
TAATACAACTAATTCCAAATGGAACACCCACAAAGAGAGCTCTCAAATAACTATATTTCTTTATAAAACTCATATTAATTGTTTAATTTATTAATTTCACTCCACGCAGTAATTAGCAATGATATTTTTGAATCAATCTCCTTATCTGCAAAGTTCTTAAAGATTAATGTACAGTTAATTAAATTACTAAAATCCTTATAGTACTGAATAAGCTCATCACCTTTATCTCCTTTTTTCTTAATTAATATTTTTAATACTTCTGGCGATTCTAGGATTTTATCTGTTAATCCCTTTACAAATAGAATTGAGTTAATAATTTTCCCGGTTATCCCAGCAGCTTTAAATACAGCAGTACCACCAATATAAAACGAAGCAGCTGTTAAGCCAATATCAATTAATATCTGGTTCGTTTCTCGTTCACGTTGATCTAGTATCCATGCTAACAAAACCCCTGGCATTACCACAGTGTGATCTTCGATTCCAATATACTTATTTTTAGATGCAAAATAGACACTTACAGTTTCAAATGGGTTTAAGTAAAAAGTCTTATGGTAAGATTCAATTTTATATTTTCTCGTAACTGTGACTATAAACTGACTGTCTTTTAATATTACATGATAACCCGTATTATAAGTTTCGTTTAAAAAACCTTTTAATTGTTCCACATTTATAACTTTAGGAAATTTATCCTTAAGACCACCTAGAGGATTCCTTATGAAAAAATTATCAGCATTTACATTCTTATGTAATTCCACCACAGTTCCTTTGTGTTGAGCATAGTACAAAATCCATCTGTTATCAAAGCAAATTCTTCTGAGTTAAAACTCTTCATAGAACCAATCAAACTGTTTGTGATAGATTTATTTTGATCTAACCACGCAATTAAATCAGCAGCATTACAATTCAGCTCCTCAACTCAACAAGTCAGAAACAATTCTTTTTAAATTATCCTTGCTAAAGCCAATTTTGTAAGTGTTAATCATTAATACTTACATCTCATGTTACGATTCATTCTAATATTCTGTATCCTTCTTACAACACAATTTATATCTGCTCAAAACCTCATCAGTGGTCAGGTTTACGATAAAAAAGGGAACCCGATTCCCGGTGCCAATATTTATATTGAGAACACCTACGATGGAGCTTCCTCAGATATAGATGGGTTCTTTAGTTTCAGAAGCAAAACAATGGGCAATCAAACATTAGTCGTATCCTGCATTGGATTTATCACAACAAAGCTCAGTAAAAAGGTAGACGACATGCAAAATCTGCAAATTCAACTTAAAGAGTCAGTGAATACACTAAATGCCGTGGTAATTACGGCCGGAACCTTCAGTGCTGGCGACAACAGCAAGATAAGCGCACTAAAAACTTTAGATGTTCTCACCACAGCAGGAGCAGCAGGCAGTTATATTGCTGCATTTAATGCCTTACCCGGAACAAGTACCGTGGGCGAAAGTGGGGAACTCTTTATTAGAGGGGGAAACAGCAGCGAATCGCAAACCTTTATCGATGGTCTCAAAGTATCGAAACCCTATAGCGCTTCGGCCAACAACACACCATCATGGGGACGTTACTCTCCTACACTATTTAAAGGCATGACTTTTAGTACGGGGGGCTATTCGGCCGAATACGGAC
>NZ_SADB01000168.1 GCF_009669305.1 Ancylomarina sp. 16SWW S1-10-2 | reverse complement strand
CTCGCCGAGAGAATCACGCTGTGTACACCGAAGCATAAAAGTGCCATAACCTCCGAAATCCAAGCTGGAGGCAGGTGAAACCATGCTTGCCTTAAAATATATTCTATTCTGCAGCCTCCYGGCCAGGAAAGCTGTGGMTCAGTGCCTCTGGGAGGCACGGGCAGAGCCATCTTTCCTGGCCGCCCGGGGACGCTCTGTGCCCGGCTGAGAGCASTRGCACGGYCCGCCTGGAGGAATGGAGCTGGCCRTGCCGCCCCGGTTCCAAGTCAAACCACGYCTGCCGTACATAATCCTCTATTCTGCACACTTCAGGGCAAGAGAGCTGCARATCTGGGYTTCTGGGCGGCCGCGACAGGCCACTCTTTGCTTTTTATGCGCGCAAACGCCGTATCTCGCCGAGAGAATCACGCTGTGTACACCGAAGCATAAAAGTGCCATAACCTCCGAAATCCAAGCTGGAGGCMGGTGAAACCATGCTTGCCTTAAAATATATTTTATTCTGCAGCCTCCTGGCCTATTCTGCAGCCTCCTGGCCAGGA
>NZ_SADB01000167.1 GCF_009669305.1 Ancylomarina sp. 16SWW S1-10-2 | reverse complement strand
TAAGTCGCTSACCCATTATACAAAAGGTACGCAGTCACCGAACATGTCGGCTCCCACTGCTTGTAYGYAYRCGGTTTCAGGWTCTATTTCACTCCCCTCACAGGGGTTCTTTTCGCSTTTCCCTCACGGTACTGGTTCACTATCGGTCAGTCAGGAGTATTTAGCCTTGGAGGATGGTCCCCCCATATTCAGACARGSTKTCACGTGYCCCGCCCTACTCGACATCATCATATAAGCCCTTTCGTGTACAGGACTATCACCCACTATGGTTGCACTTCCCAGAGCATTCCACTAGAACTTATATGACTTAATGGGCTTTTCCCCGTTCGCTCGCCGCTACTGAGGGAATCTCAATTGATTTCTTTTCCTAAGGGTACTGAGATGTTTCACTTCCCCTCGTTCGCCTCGTATGACTATGTATTCATCATACGATACCTGCCTTATGACAGGTGGGTGGGTACTGAGATGTTTCACTTCCCCTCGTTCGCCTCGTATGACTATGTATTCATCATACGATACCTGCCTTATGACAGGTGGGT
>NZ_SADB01000163.1 GCF_009669305.1 Ancylomarina sp. 16SWW S1-10-2 | reverse complement strand
GCGCAGGCCGACGCACAGGAACTGAAGAATGCCAGAGACTCCGCTGAAGTGGTGGAAACCGCATTCTGTACTTTCGTGCTGTCGCGGATCGCAGGTGAAATTGCCAGTATTCTCGACGGGCTCCCCCTGTCGGTGCAGCGGCGTTTTCCGGAACTGGAAAACCGACATGTTGATTTCCTGAAACGGGATATCATCAAAGCCATGAACAAAGCAGCCGCGCTGGATGAACTGATACCGGGGTTGCTGAGTGAATATATCGAACAGTCAGGTTAACAGGCTGCGGCATTTTGTCCGCGCCGGGCTTCGCTCACTGTTCAGGCCGGAGCCACAGACCGCCGTTGAATGGGCGGATGCTAATTACTATCTCCCGAAAGAATCCGCATACCAGGAAGGGCGCTGGGAAACACTGCCCTTTCAGCGGGCCATCATGAATGCGATGGGCAGCGACTACATCCGTGAGGTGAATGTGGTGAAGTCTGCCCGTGTCGGTTATTCCAAAATGCTGCTGGGTGTTTATGCCTACTTTATAGAGCATAAGCAGC
>NZ_SADB01000162.1 GCF_009669305.1 Ancylomarina sp. 16SWW S1-10-2 | reverse complement strand
TCAAGGTCGAGCGGAGTGACCTTGAGCTGAGGAGTAGAGGTCACGTGACCAGGAGGTCTCGAGATATCAAGGTCGTGGCAAGTGACCTTGAGATGGGAAGGTCGAGGTCACGAGACTGGAGAAAATCGAGGAGCCAACGTAAGAGCAAGTGACGATGACATGCACGCATGCACTCTATATTACTGAATATATTTGTCGGTAGTATCAAGATCGACATGATCAACTCGAATCAATTGTTACATYCGTCCATCCTCACTTCATTTATTCTTTCATTTTTTGCATCTTTACTCAAATACCTGCGTACCTACCAACTAGCCAACAAACTCGTACACATTGATTAGATGGTCTTTGCATTCTCCCTCAACACTACACTCCATACTACTGAATACGGTTGTCAGTAGTTTTATTCTTTCATTTTTTGCATCTTTACTCAAATACCTGCTTACCTACCAACTAGCCAACAAACTCGTACACATTGATTAGATGGTCTTTGCATTCTCCCACAACACTACACTCCATACTACTGAATACGGTTGTCAGTAGT
>NZ_SADB01000161.1 GCF_009669305.1 Ancylomarina sp. 16SWW S1-10-2 | reverse complement strand
GCTCAAACTCTATTGAATCTCGCTTTCGCTCGATTCGTTGGGGCAATTTTTTGGTAAATATTCCCGTGAATTTGAGGAAAAGCAGAAGCAAGATCAAAAGCAACTCGGAATTCGCTTCGCTCATAAAGCTTTTTTACTCGCTWCGCTCGRTCTAGGCTCMWTTTTYTRCATGTRATTTACGCTTATTTAGGCTTCACAGCCTAAAWAGCTGTTTTTCAGARAGTCKAGGYGCGAATTTTGSTGATGTCGCTCGTAGACACTCGCTTTGCTCATCTTGGTTTTTACATCGAAAAGTTAAAGCCAGTGTCTTTTTTAATAGTCGGTGTTGGTTTATTTTCAGGAGTGAGATTGAGTTCTTGATTCTTAAAGGATGGATCAACTAAAGCTTGTTGCTGTTGAATCGCGGTTATTTCTACTGAGTGGGTATCTGGATTTAAACTATTCAATAAGGCTGTTACTTCTAAACTGCTATACGGCTGGTCATTCACACTGTAAAACGGTTTAGCACTGAGGTTGAGTTCCTGGTGTTTCTGGAGTTGTTCGCG
>NZ_SADB01000160.1 GCF_009669305.1 Ancylomarina sp. 16SWW S1-10-2 | reverse complement strand
TTGCTCTTTGGAGAGCACAGTACGATGAAAGTTGTAAGCTGTGTTCGGGGGGGAGTTCTTGTCTATCGTTGGCCTCTATGGTAGAATCAGTCAGGGGCCTGATAGGCGGTGGTTTACCCTGTGGCGGATGTCAGCGGTTCGAGTCCGCTTATCTCCAACTCGTGAACTTAGCCGATACAAAGCTATATGATAGCACCCAATTTTTCCGATTCGGCAGTTCGATCTATGATTTWTCATTCATGGACGTTGATAAGATCYTTCCATTTAGCAGCACCTTAGGATGGCATAGCCTTAAAGTTAASGGCGAGGTTCAAACGAGGAAAGGCTTACGGTGGATACCTAGGCACCCAGAGACGAGGAAGGGCGTAGYAAGCGACGAAATGCTTCGGGGAGTTGAAAATAAGCRTAGATCCGGAGATGCCCGAATAGGTYAACCTTTYGAACTGCTGCTGAATCCMTGGGCAGRCAAGAGACAACCTGGCGAACTGAAACATCTTAGTAGCCAGAGGAAMAGAAAGCAAAAGCGATTCAAAGCAAAAGCGATTC
>NZ_SADB01000159.1 GCF_009669305.1 Ancylomarina sp. 16SWW S1-10-2 | reverse complement strand
TAAAATGTCTGAAATGCCCGAAATGTCTAAGTATTCTCAAGGTACAGAAAGCTATCAGCAATTTGCTGTACGTATTGCTGAAATGCTTTTACAGCCTGAAAAGTTTAGAGAGCTTTACCCAATATTAGAAAAAACTGGGTTTAAATAAAGTTATATTTTATAGGTTGTTCAATAGTTTTTTATTTTACAGATATATGATATTTATAATTATTTAAAATAATTTTCACATTAACAACCTGTTAGAATAGCAAAAGTAAAATAATTTTCACTTAGGATTGAACATGTACGCAATCACGTTTGATTTAAATACAGAAATGTTAAGAACAACCTATCATAATGGGTCTTTCAATAATGCCTACAATGATATTAAAAATACGCTGAGAGAATTTGGCTTTGAACGCCAACAAGGCAGTGTATATTTTGGTAATGCCAATGTTGATGCCGTTACTTGTGTTATGGCAACTCAAGAATTAGCAACTCAGTTTGATGCCAATGTTGATGCCGTTACTTGTGTTATGGCAACTCAAGAATTAGCAACTCAGTTTGAT
>NZ_SADB01000018.1 GCF_009669305.1 Ancylomarina sp. 16SWW S1-10-2 | reverse complement strand
ACTATTTCAATTTTAGCTTGAAAATGAGAATAGTAGTATCTGTGATCTATCATTTCAGATTTAATTATTTTAAAGAAACATTCAGCTACAGCATTGTCCCAGCAATTACCCTTTCGACTCATGCTTTGTGTGATAAATTTCTTTTTGAATAAGTCTCTAAATTTAGCAGCTGTATATTGAACGCCCTGATCTGAATGAAATATTGGACTTGCAACAAAAAAGTAGACAATAAGTTAATTCATACTGCATTCTTTTTATTATTTAAGTTACATCCTTAACTATTTATTACACCCCTTTGGGGTTTAATGTCTTGTTCTAATCCTAATATCAGGGCTATACCCTGATCTCATTAATCTTGCCCCTTTGGGGCTTAGTATTGGACTTGCAACAAAAAAGTAGACAATAAGTTAATTCATACTGCATTCTTTTTATTACTTAAGTTACATCCTTAACTATTTATTACCCCCTTTGGGGTTCAATATCTTGTTCTAATTCTAATATCCGGGTTTTACACTAATCTTAATAATCATGTTCTTTGTGGCTATAATTCAATTCATATATAAAAAACAATAATCTTAATAACATCATTCTCTTTTCAAAGTCCCACCCCTAAATTATTGTCAAACCCCAAAGGGGTGCGATAAATAGCAAAGGTCGTAGGCCTTTGAATTATAAACACGAATCATTAAACCCCAAAGGGGCGAAATAATTTCTATCAAAACATCACAATTAATCCGCCCATTTCATTCTATCCTCAGGAGAAAATTGCCATGGAGCACCATTATTTTCAATATTTGCAAACATGGCATTCAATCCTGCAGGAGCCGAAGCCTCTTCCATAACGAGATAGCGTCGCATATCCATAATCAAATTTGGCTGACTTATTTCTATTGGACACTCTTGTGCACATGCATTACATGTGGTGCATGCCCAAATTTCTTCTTCACTTATATAATCTCTAACCAAGCTCTTTGTATCCTCAGTACCCTTAAGTAAAAGAGCTCCTTTTTCATTCATTCTATGACGAAGGTCAACGAGTATCTTTCTTGGAGATAAAAGTTTCCCAGTAATATTAGCTGGACAAACATCAGTACAACGTCCGCACTGTGTACAAGCTAAAGAATCCATATAATTTCGCCAAGTCACATCTTCAACATCCTTTACACCAAAACGCGTAACCTCATCTGTTTCGTCATAAGTTGCATTTGGGTCTAACATTAACTTCACCTCTTTTGTAACAGAATCCAAATTTGGATATTTAGCTAGAGGATCAAGATTCGAAAGGAAGACATTCGGTATAGATAAAAACACATGGAAGTGCTTAGAGTATGGCAAGTAATTCGCAAAAATAAAAATCAGAAGAATATGAGTCCACCATCCTGATTCTTGCATAACACCAAAATCAAATGAAGTCCATTGAATAATTTGGGATGACACAGGATAAACACCCAATATTTCATTGGAATGATTGCTGATATAACCCAAGTTAAATACTAAAAGAGATAGCATTAATAAACCTATAAAATAGAGAGAAAGCTGAGCATCTAAATTTGCTTTTGGTGTAATCTCGACACCTTTAAATCGCTTGATGTTCATAAATTTTCTTCTAACAATAAAGAGAACAATGAAAACTAAAATAATTAGGGCAAACACATCGCCCGATGCAATAATAACATCATAAAAAGTACCCATAAAAGCGAAAGATCGATCAAAGCCAACCAATCCATCGTAAACCATCTCAACACTGCCCATTGTAATGACAAGAAAGCCCCAAAAAACAAGCGCATGCATAAAACCAATCACTGGTTTTCTAAATATTTTACTCTGTCCAAATGCAACATTTAAAGTACGTGTTATTCTTGCAGATATATTCTTGATAGGATAAGCTGGCTTGGTCAGTTTAAAAAACGACCATAAGCGAAATACAGACCAGGCAAAGACACCTAGAGTTATAAGAAAAACAACAGTAAATAAAATTTGCTTTATCATGATAAATAGGCTTAGCTTATAAATTGGAAAACAAAAAGTCAGCTACTTAAGCTGACTCAATCAATATTACTCTCCACTACGGATTATCTCTGTTAATTTTGGAAGTACAGTCATTGCATCACCTACAACGCCATAATCTGCAATTGAAAATATTGGTGCTTCGGGATCTGTGTTAATTGCAACTATACATTTAGAACGATTAATACCAGCTACATGCTGAATAGCTCCTGAAATGCCAATGGCAAAATACAAGTTTGGAGCAATCACCTTACCCGTTTGCCCAACGTGCTCTTCATGTCCTCTCCAACCATCGTCGGAAACTGGTCGTGAACAAGCTGTTGCGGCACCTAATACAGAAGAAAGATCTTCAACAGGTTGCCAATTTTCAGCTGCTTTCATGCCTCTTCCTGCCGAAACTACGATATCAGCATCTGCCAAAATCATCTTATCATCGGCTTTCTCAACAGAATTTACCTTAATCTTAAAAATATCATCAGCCAACTCTGGCGTAAAACGTTCAATATTTAAAACCGCTGGATTTTCTACAATCCCAAAGGAGTTCTTCGATAGGGTCAGAATTTTCTTTTCAGAATCAATTTGAACGTAAGCAAAAGCTTTGCCTGAAAAAACGCGCTTTTTGATGATAAATGGATCCAATGATTTTGGAACATCTAGAACAGCAGCTGCCAAGCCTGCTTTCAGTTTAACCGACAAACGTGGTGAAATGGCCTTTCCTGAATTATTATCACTCAGAATAACATAAGAAGCTCCTTCCTTGTTTACAACCTGACTAATAACCTCAGCATAAATGCGACTACTTAGTATATTTAAACGAGAATCATCAACTGAAATAATTTTATCTGCTCCATACTGAGCTAGTTTATTTAATTCTGATTCATCAACCTCTCCTATAGACAGAATAAGTGTTTGTGTATTTAAGCGAGAAGCCAAATCTTTGGCATAAGAAACCAACTCGTAAGTCGATTTTTTAAATTTCCCCTCCCAATTTTTTGCAAATGCGATTACTGACATAGCATATAATATTTTAGAATTTATCTTATCTAGTTTAACTAATCACTATAACTTAAATCAATACTATTAAGCTATAAAACTTTAGCCTCAGACTTTAGTAGATGTACCAATTCTTCCAACTGATCAGCAGCAATCATTTGACATGATGCTTTAGCTTTTGGTAATTCGAACTCTACAATATGACTAAGTGAATCCAATTCAACGGCTGCAACAACCTCTAAAGGCTTTTTCCTTGCCATCATAATACCACGCATAGCCGGAATTCGAGGTTCATTAGTGATTCCTTTCTGAACAATTCCTATAAAAGGAGGCTTTAATTCTAATATCTGTTTCCCACCTGGAATCGCTCTATGGATAATAATATTTTCATTCTCAACATCAAGTTTTGTCATTGATGAAATGGCTGGGCAATCCATAAATTCACTAAGCATTCCTCCTACCGAAGAACCGTTATAATCACTAGATTCAATACCACTTAATACGATATCAAAAGGATTCTCTTTAACATAGGCAGCAATTTGACCTGCAACAAAATAGGCATCTAAAGGCTCTGCATCTATTCTAATTGCTTTATCGGCGCCAATGGCTAATGCTTTTCTTAAGGTAGCATCACTCTGATTTAGGCCTACATTTACAACACAGACTTCATCAATCGTATTGGAGCTATCCTCTTTTAGTTCTATCGCTCTAGTTAAAGCTAATTCGTCCCAAGGGTTAATAATCCACTGAACACCTGCATTATCAATCTGCTTATTATCATCGGTTAATTTTACTTTGGTGGTGGTATCGGGAACATTACTGATACAAACTAATATTTTCATATGGTTTATACTTTTGTAGTTAGTATTAATTTATCAACAAGTAATTTAACATTCTTGAATACTTAATTAAGATAAGCAATCTAGGCTAACAAGCCCCTTGAAATCACAATTTTCTGTATTTCAGAGGTACCTTCATAGATCTGTGTAAGCTTCGCTTCGCGCATCAAACGTTCAACATGGTACTCTTTCACATAGCCATTCCCACCATGAATCTGCACTGCTTCTGTCGTTACTTTCATAGCTGTTTCGGCAGCATAAAGCTTAGCCATAGCGCTTGCTTGTCCATAAGGCTTACCTTGATCTTTTAGCCAAGCAGCTTTTAAACAAAAGAAACGAGCAGCTTCAATTTCAACGGCCATATCTGCTAATTTAAAAGCAATGGCTTGATGTTTAAAAATTTCTTTACCGAAAGTTTTTCTCTCTTGCGCATATTTCAAGGCTAATTCATAAGCTCCAGAAGCAATTCCTAAAGCTTGCGAAGCGATTCCAATTCGTCCACCTTCAAGTGATTTCATTGCAATAGTAAAACCCTGTCCATCTTCACCCAAGCGATTCTCTTTAGGCACTTTCACATTATTAAACATAACCGAATGCGTATCAGAAGCTCGCATTCCCATCTTATTTTCGTGAGGACCAATAGTAATTCCATCAAGCTTTGAATCTATTAAAAAGGCATTAATCCCATGATGTTTCTTTTCTGGATGCGTATGAGCAATCAATAAATAGGTTGAAGCCGTTCCACCAGAGGTAATCCAATTTTTGATGCCATTTATCAAGTAATGATCGCCCATATCAACAGCAGTAGTTCTTTGTGATGTAGCATCCGATCCTGCTTCTGGTTCTGAAAGCAAAAAGGCTCCAATCTTATCTCCTCTAGCCATTGGTTTTAAGAATTCCTGTTTCTGAGCTTCACTCCCATATTTTTGAACTCCCCAGCAAACCAAGGAATTATTCACAGACATAATAACTGAGACCGATGCATCTACTTTTGAGATTTCTTCCATAGCTAAAACGTAGGAAACAGCATCCATTCCTCCTCCATCATATTCTACATCGACTAGCATGCCTAAAAATCCTAACTCGCCTAATCGTTTAACTTGTTCGGTTGGATAGGTTGCGTTTTCATCACGTTCAATAACTCCAGGCAATAATTCTCGCTGTGCAAAATCACGTGCAGCATCTCGAATCATTTCTTGTTCTTCGGTGAGTTCAAAATTCATAGTGTGGTTATTTAAGGATTAGTAGTTTGTTGTATTTCGTAGTTATGTGTTTTAGCCTTTTTTATAAACAATGGAAACCAGAGTTTTGTCATCTCCGCCCATATTAATACTTAAAGCATAAGGTCTATCTGCATTAATTTTAATTTGTGCATCACCAGCTTTACCTGTCAATTGTTCCCACAGCGTTACGGCTTGATGAACTCCAGTAGCTCCCGTTGGGTGTCCCCATCCAATTAAACCTCCAGTTGTATTAATAGGCATTTCTCCGTCTCTTTTTGTTTTTCCATCAATTACAAAATCGATTCCTTTTCCTGGCTCGGCTAAGCCTATAGCTTCAATTGCCATAATACCTGCAATAGAAAAGCAATCGTGTAATTCAATTGTTCCTAATTGACTGACACTTATGTCTGCCATATTTAGTGCTTTTTTAACAACATTTTTTGTAGTATCCAATACGGTAATATCTGTGGGATCTTGAGTAATATCTGAAGCCATTTGTGCAAAACCAAGCACCTCGATAGCCTCTTCGGGCTTAAAGCCTATTTTTTTAAGACCATCTTCGGAAACAACTGCTATAGCCGAAGCTCCGTCTGAAACCTTAGAACAATCTAGAACCGTTAAATGGTCAACAAATTTCTTTGGATTTAATGGCATCTTATGTGCCGTATCAAATAAATTGGATTTTTTATTTTCTGATTCTTGGGCAGTATGACACAACCTAGCATTCTCAATAGCATTAACATACCACTGACTCATAGCTATGCGTGTTCTATCTTTTCCATATTTTTTATAGTAAGCTCCAGCTCTATCACTAAACACACCAGGAAAGAAATAGGCATGTCCTTTCTTTCTAGATTGATTCCATCCTGCACCTGCAAGAATATCGGCACCATAAACCGCTTTCTTTGTATTCTGCACCTCAACACCCACAGCTAAAACCACATCAGCCGTTTCAGCCAAAACCGATTTAATAGCTGATATCAAAGCTAATCCTCCAGAAGCACACGCTCCTTCGACACTTATAGATGGTTTATATTTAAACCCTTCATCAATTAAAGAGAAGAATGCGGGTAAATTTCCCTGATTATTAAATCGTGCAGCCATAAAATTGCCAATGACCCCTTCATCTACTTTATCAGCTCCTCCAATTATTTCCAATACAGCTTGCCCAGCCTCTTTTATATAACTTTCTAGCGATCGACTTCCTTTTTTAGGGTTAAATTCTGAACGGCCTGTTCCCATTGATATGGTATTATAACCAGCAATCATGTAGATTTTTCGGCGAAGGGATTTCATAGAAGTTAGCGTTTTTAATGAATTTCGATTCAAACGAACGGAAAGTTTACTTTCAACTTAATTTAGATCTTAAGACTCTAATCATCTAAACTTAAAGAATGAAGCAAATCTCTTTCCACTTACTTAATTTAGTAATAATTCACTTAAAATCAGAATCTTCACAAGCATATTTATTTAAGAATAAACATAATAAATTCGATCCTATTAGCAGAAACATTATGAATAGCTCAAATTATTAAATGCAATTTAGATTATTTTTATACTGAATTTATTATTCAATGAAAAAACAAAATAATAAGACAAAAAAAAGCTCAACCTAAGTTGAGCTTTATAATATCTGTTGGAAAAATAATTCTATTCGAAATAATTGTTTACTGGACCATAGGAATGATAAAAACCAGTCTCCATCACTTTATTTACAGCTTTGGTATCAGCAGCAACTCCACCATCAACTAATAATTGTCCAATAGCTTTTGATTTTAGTCCATAAGCCACAGCCAATTTTGCTGCTGAGCTATTCAATGTTTTTAATTCCTTAAAGAAAGGTGCTAACATGGCTTCTCTTTCTCTTTCGCGAATTACAGTTTTCCAATCTAAAATTACAGAAGGCTGAGGTGCAAAATAATCTGCATTAGCTATCTTAACTTCTTCGATATCCTTATAAGCCTTCGCATCCATATTGTAAACTGCAACAATCTTACCTTTTACATACTTAAAGAAACCATCTTTCTGAGAACCATCAGAATACTGACCTCCAGTTACACCAAGCTCGATATATTTATTCAAGATTTCATGAGACAATTTTTCTTGAGGAAAAGCAGCTTGCATACTTTTTAGAATAAAACACATCACATCAACACCCACATAATCCATTAGTTGATAAATTCCCATTGGGCGAAGCAGTAAATCGCGACTTACTGTATCAACACGGTAAATGGCATCAGCCAACTTAATATCCTTAGTCATTCCGTTGGCTTGGTCTAATGCAAATAAAGCATCACGCATAAAATGACCATTTCCAATAAAACCAGCTACATCACTAGAATATACGACAACCTTTCTCATCGATTTCGCTAATTCTTCTGAAAGTTTAAGCAAATCGGAATTTATATTCTCAACTGGAATGAGTTCAAGCAATTTTTGAATTACTGGAGGATTGTAAAAATGGAAACCAACAATATCACCATTCAAACCTGCTTCTGTATCAATCTCACCTAAAGGAATTGAAGATGTATTACTCAGAAACCAAGCATCAGGGTTATTCTGCTTAATCTGTGAAAATAACTTTACTTTAAGCGCTTTGTCTTCTTTAATGGCTTCAAAAACAAGCTGAGAATCGTAGGCCGTTTCAATACGCGTGCTGGTTTTAATCATTGCCATCACATCGGTAGCATAAGCATTAATCACTTCCTCATTATCAACAAGGCTAGCATTATTCTTATACCATTCTCTTAGTTCAACGATATTTTTCTCACCATATTTAAGTAGTTGAGATTTTAAATATTTCAACAAACCTTCTAGAGCTTTTGGAGAAACATCAATGGCATTAATAATGAAATTTTCTTCACGTTTAGCACCAATTTTAAGTTTGCCGACTTCAAATGCTAAAAGGGCCATAATACCACTACCCATTTTACCAGCAGCACCTAATAAACTAATGTTTGTGTACTTATTTATGTAGTTCATTTTGTTATTTGATTTTATGTTCAGATTATAAATCTAAAAATTGTGATTACTTCCAATTAGGTTTACGTTTCTCTATAAATGCATTAACACCTTCAATTCTCTCAGTCTGCTTTTCGTCGAATAAGTTTCCAAACTCTCTCGATTCCATTTCTTCAGCATCGGTACGAGTCATTTCTTTTCCTTCACGCAAAACTGTTTTTAATATTCGAAGTGCATTGGGACTATTTTTAGCAATTTTCTTAGCCATATCAATAGCATCATCCAAAACTTGATCAGCTTCAGCTAATTTTTGCACCAAACCTAATTCGTATGCTTCAGTTGCTTTTACACTATCAGCAGTCATCATTAAATACATAGCATGACCCAAACCAACCTGTTTTAAAGCCTCAACAGTGCCATTAAAACCAGGAATTAAACCTAAGGATACTTCTGACATTCCAAGTTTAGTATCCTTATTTGCCACTCTAATATCACAAGATAATGCCAACTCTAAACCGCCTCCTAATGCATAACCATTGATAGCCGCAATGACAGGAATTGGCAATAAAGCTATATTCCGAAACACAGATTTTCCTTTCTCAGCAAAATCATAAGCGTCCTGAACAGACATATTTTGAAGTTCTTTGATATCTGCACCTGCAACAAAAGCTCTCCCAGCTCCAGTAATAATTAATACTCTAACATTAATCGACTGTTTAAACAAAACTAGAAAAGACTGTAATTCGTCAAAGACCTCATTATTAAGAGCATTTAAAGCATCCGGACGGTTTAAAGTCAGAATACCAACTTCATCACGTTCTTCGTAAATTAGATAAGAAAAGTTCATAAAATTACCTTGTGTAGACATTTCGTATAATTGAATTCATTAATAATTAAGATAATGATAGGATTTATACAGCTCTTAAAATCACAATTTCAAGACGCTAAAAAACATAAATGTAGAAAAAAAGCGATTAGCTGAATAAAAAACTTCAAGAAAGCCTATAAAAACAACAGAATAGCTCGGTTGAAAAACAATTTACGAAATACTAATTGAATTTTGGTGTATAATTACACACTAAATAAAATTTTATCCTTTTAAAATCAACATCAATCAAGAGTAAGTAATCATCTAAACTAAATATCATTTTAAAACATTACCTTCGCACTCAAACTAGAAATAATGCGAAAAATAGAACTTTTAGCTCCTGCTAAAAACCTCGAAACAGGCATGGCTGCTATTAACTATGGTGCCGATGCTGTTTATATAGGCGCTCCAAAATTTGGTGCCCGTGCCGCAGTTGGCAATACATTGGAAGATATAGGAAAACTTATAAAATATGCTCATAAATATTGGGCTAAGGTGTTTATTGCAATGAATACTATTTTATATGACAATGAACTAAAGGAAGCTGAGGCACAGATTAATGCACTATACAAACTAGGTGCTGACGCTCTTATTATTCAAGACATGAGTATTTTAGAAATGGACTTACCTCCTATTGAACTACATGCTAGTACTCAAACTCATAATTATGATTTGGAGAGGATTCAATTTCTTGAAAAAGCGGGTTTTAAGCGTATTATTCTAGCAAGAGAAGTATCTCTTGAACAAATAAAAGTTATTAGAGCTAACACAAATGTCGATTTAGAATATTTTGTTAATGGTGCTCTTTGCGTATCTTTTAGCGGACAATGCTATTTTTCTCATGCCATTTCGGGTCGATCAGCAAATAGAGGCGAATGTTCTCAAGCTTGTCGTATGAAATACAATTTGGAAGATGCCGAAGGAAATGTTATTGCCAAAGACAAGTATCTGCTTTCGCTTAAAGATTTGAACCTTTCGAATGAAATAAGTGAGATTGTAAATGCTGGTATTTGCTCCCTTAAAATTGAAGGTAGACTAAAGGATATTTCTTATATCAAAAATATTACCAGTCATTACAGTCAAAAGCTAGATGAAACAATAAGTAAAAACAAAGAACTAGAAAGAGCTTCTTCAGGAAATGTTAAAGTTAATTTTGAGGCTGATCCTGATAGAACCTTTAATCGCGGATTCACACCTTACTTCTTTAAAGGAAGAGTTCCCGACATAGCCAACTTCTACTCACCCAAATCATTGGGTAAAGAAATTGGTAATATTATAGGAGTAAGAAAAGATCATTTCCAGATTAAAAGCAAATATCCTATTCACAATGGTGATGGCTTATGCTTTTTCAACAAGAATAAACTTTTAACCGGAATACAGGTTAATGGTGTTAAGTGTGATAAAATTTACCCCAATGATATGAGTATGGTTTGCGATGGTGTGACACTTTACCGCAATAATGATCATGAATTTGCAAAAGAATTAAAGCAAGATAAAAGTATTCGTAAAATATCTATTGATATTCTTTTTGAACAACAGGATAAACAATACTTTATACATATTACTGATGAGAATGGTGTTTCTGCATCGAATAGTATAGATGGTGTATTTGAATTAGCCCAGAATGAGGAAATGGCTAAAAGCAATATTAAGAAACAGTTATCTAAACTTGGTAGTTCAATTTATGAGTTAAATTCAATTCAATTGAACTTTAATGAAACACCATTTATCCAAGCTAAATTATTAAATGAGCTTAGAAGAGAAACGCTTGACAGTTTGACTCAAACTCGTATTGAACTTGCTGAAAAAGAGAAAACTCAACCTCTAATTTCACACCCAAAATATGACTCAGATAAGATTTCTTATATGGGCAATGTAAGCAATTATAAGGCTGAAGACTTTTATAAAAAGTGCGGGGTAAATGATATTGAACAAGCTTTTGAGCTTCAAAAAAATTATGATGGGAAAACGCTAATGGTAACAAAACATTGCCTACGTTATGAATTTGGCAAATGTTCAAAATTAGTGAAATCGATAGGTGAAAAACCAGGCCCACTATATTTAGTTGATAGTAACAATAAAAAATACCGTTTGGAATTCGACTGTAAGCGTTGTGAAATGAAAATCGTAATGATGCCCAAATAATTGTAATTCCACCTAAAAATAAAAGCTCATATCAAATTTGATATGAGCTTTTGTTTTTTATCTAAGTTTAATAAAATCAAACCTTATGTGTCAATTGATAAACATTTGAAACTTCCATAAAACTAACGCCTTTAGATGGGCCAAAACTACCACCCAATATAATTATAGAATCTTCACTTTTAAAGTATCCTTTACCCATCAAAGTAAACATGACTTCTTTCACGAACTCGTCACGACTATCCAATTGTTCTTTATAATCAGCTTCCACACCAAATGAAAGAGCCAATTCTCTCATCACTCGTTTTGAATAACAAAGAGCATAAACAGGAACATTTCCTCTATAAGATGACAAGTAACGACCTGTTCTTCCCGTAAGTGTATCTGTAACAATTGCTTTAACAGGAAGATATTGCGAAGCATTAACAGCCGATCTTGCCAAAACTGATGTTACAGCCTTATGAGTTGGTTTATGAAATAATTTATCTGGCAACAATTCCTTTTCAACTTCCTTTGCCACTTTAGTCATTACTTTAACCGCCTCGATAGGATAATTTCCATAAGCCGTTTCACCACTTAGCATGATTGCATCGGTTCTTGTATATATTGCATTTGCAATATCACTTACCTCAGCTCTAGTTGGACGTGGATTTTCTATCATCGAATGCAACATTTGAGTCGCTATTATAACCGATCTTTTCTTATCCACACATCTACGAATTATATCTCGCTGTATAACAGGGATTTTAGCAGCTGGAATTTCAATAGCTAAATCACCTCTAGCTACCATTACACCATAAACACATTCAATAATCTCATCAATATTATCAACGCCTTCTTGGTTCTCAATCTTAGCAATAATTTTTATTTTAGAATCTCTCGCATCAAGAATTTCTTGTATTCCTAATATATCTTCTTTTCTACGAACAAAAGAATGAGCAATAAAATCTATATCTTGATCTATAGCAAACTGAATAAACTCTTTATCCTTCTTACTTAATGATGGTAAGTCGATTGAAACGCCAGGAATATTAACACTCTTACGATCCTTTAAATAACCATCATTTTGTGCTTCAACTGTCAAAAACTCTTCATTTTTTTCAGTCACTAAAAATTCAAGATCCCCATCATCAATAAGTACTCTATTTCCAACTTCAATGTCTCGTACAATAAACTCATAGTTAACAGAGAATATATCTTTGCCTGTCAAAACAGATTCAGACCCTACAATTTTCATCTTATCTCCCTTAGATAGATAAACATCGTATTTGACATTAGCTGTTCTGATTTCAGGTCCTTTAGTATCAATCAACAAGGCTATTTTTTCCGATACAGCTCTCACATTATCAATTACTTTTTGAGCATCAGCATGTGATTGATGAGCTGTATTTAAACGAACAACATTCATCCCCTCCTCAAAGAGTGCAGTTAAAAATTCAACATCGCATTTTTTATCTGAGATTGTTGCAATGATCTTAGTACCTTTCTTCATAACAAAGTTTTAATTTAATCTGAGCACTTACTTTTTTAAAAGTAAAAAATAATAAATTTATGAAATGGTGAATGCAAACTAACAGCCTATATTCCTTATCAGAATACTTGTTCTAATAATAAATCAACTTTTAATTAAATTCAAAAATCATTATCAATACGATTCTAGCCTAAAACAAGACTTAACTTTAATAAACTGGAAAACTATTAATAATAATATTAACCTTTAAATAAAAAGAATAACTGATTTTAAATGATTATGTTTTATATACAATAAGATATTTATAACACTACTCATCTTATAAATCCAAGTAAGTACACCATACATACTTCAATTTCCTCTTTAGAAACAAGGTATGAATTTTAGAGATTTAAACTTAGCTTATCGCAGATTATTAATAAATTTTGTCTTTGTAAAACGTTTGCGGAATGAAAATTGGAATAAGTCTAAATAATTAACAACAGAATCTTAATTTAAGTGATCATTCTTATTTTAGTCTAACTAAAACAGTAATTCGTCAATTTTGATAAATAGAAAAAATCAACAAATAATAAATTTCCTATCAATAAAAAAAATGACATTTGTCAAAAAAATAAACAAGACCTCATTAAATTTTCATAAGAGCTTCCACTCCTAAACGGTATGAATCAAGACCAAAACCAGCAATTACACCAATGCAACTTGCACTAATTAAACTCGTATGTCTAAATGATTCCCTTTGATGTACATTAGAAATATGTACTTCGATAACAGGAATATCAATCGCAGAAATAGCATCTCGAATTGCTATAGAAGTATGGGTGTAAGCCGCAGCATTAAGAACAATTCCATCACAAGACATTCTAACTTCATGTATCTTATTAATGATCTCACCCTCGATGTTGGATTGAAAATATTCCAAAATAGAATCTGGAAATAATAGCTTTAATTCGTCGAAATATTGATCAAAACTTTCCGAGCCATAAATCGCTTTTTCTCTTGTACCTAATAAATTTAAATTAGGTCCATTTAGTATCAAAATTTTCATTTCGTCAAAATTTCAAATTAATTTAACATAGACTTTTTGTTTTTTTTAACAAACTTTACGTAATAAACTACGATAATGTATTGTTATATTATCATAAAAGTACGTATCTTGCTAACGTTAAAACAAAACTAATTAAATAGTTTGATTAACAATTACAACTAAACTACATACTTAAAAATTAATTGAAATGAATTGGACTACAACAATTGACAATTTCAAGACTTATCTCACGCTAGAAAAGTCTTTATCCAAGAATTCTATTGATGCTTACATCAATGACATTACAAAATTAACAACTTTTTTTAAGGAACAAGGAAGAACCGTGGCTCCTAACGAGGTTGTTTTACAAGACCTTAAGGACTTTGTAACTTGGATTAATGATGCAGGAACAAGCCCAAGAACACAAGCTCGTGTTATTTCTGGAATTAAAGCTTACTTCAAATATTTATTACTTGAAGAAATTATTGACAGAAATCCAACGGCTTTATTAGAAGCTCCAAAAATTGGACGTAAACTACCACATACACTAACTGTTGAAGAAATCGACATTTTAGTTAAAGCTGTTGACACAAACAAATCTGAAGGACAAAGAAATAGAGCAATTCTAGAAACTCTTTATTCATGTGGATTACGTGTTTCTGAATTAATTGACCTTCGAGTTTCTAACTTACATTTTAGAATGGGGTTTATTAAAATTCATGGTAAGGGAAGTAAAGAGCGTTTAATTCCAATTGGAAAAAGAGCTAAAAAGGAGATTAAACTATATCTTAAGAACAATAGAGGTAAATTAAATATTGATAAGGATAGTGAAGATATTTTATTCCTTAACCGTAGAGGTCGTAAACTTTCTCGTGTTATGATTTTCACTATTATAAAGAACCTTTCTAAGAAAGTTGGTTTAACTAAAAATGTTTCTCCTCATACTTTCCGTCACTCATTTGCTTCTCATTTAGTTGAAGGTGGTGCTGACTTAAGAGCTGTTCAAGAGATGTTAGGTCATGAGTCTATTTTAACAACTGAAATCTACACTCATTTAGATAGAGATTATTTGAAAGAGACAATTAAAAATTGTCATCCAAGATCAAAAGATCAATAGATCTTCAATAGTAAAAAAAAGAGTAGCAACTAGCTACTCTTTTTTTTGTCTTATATATTTTTAAATCTTAAACCTAAGTTCAATTATAACTTCACGATATAAGCATCTGGAAATCCATTGGATCGAACTTCCCTCAGCTCTCTACGGCATACCCAATAATTATCAAAGCTTCTATAAAAATATCGATACAAATTCTCATTCATATCAAAATTCTCATAAAGGCCCTTCAATTTTAAATAACTTATAAGCGTCTTATTTTTACTTGCAAAGACATGGATTGAATATTTAAATTTTGGTTCTTTCTTATTTGTAATGTTATAAGTCTCTTCATAAAGATTTCTCATCTTCTTAGAGAATTTTACACGAGTAAGATCGCGGTAGTAATTCCAAAACTCCCATTTTCCATATCTATTTATTCGAAACAATGTTTCTGGTGGCAGTTCCTCTATATAATTATCATCCGCTTCTTTTTCTTTTTTTGCAGTTTTAACTTGATTCGATATATCTTTTTCATTCTCTAAAGTTGGTTCTTCAGGCTTTTCAATACTTGCTTCAGGTTCAATCTCAACGATTTCAACATAAACTAATTCACTATTATCATTAGACTTAACAGACGTAAATAATTCTGGAGAGATATAAGTAGACAATAATCCAACAACAATCGATATAAGTATACAAGCTACAATATAAAAGAGGTTTCTCATAAATAAAGTATTCCTTTTAAACGAATAAATTGATTTTTAAACTCTAACAGTAAAGTTTAAAACCCTTATAGAGAATAAATATAATAAATTCTATTAACATATCTATAATTATGGCTTCATCAATAATGAACTATCGCCATAACTCAAGAATCGAAAGTTATTATTTAATGCAAAATCATAAATTTCATGCCACTTGTCTCCCACTAAAGCTGAAATTAATAATAACAACGTACTTTTGGGTTGATGAAAATTAGTTACTAATCCTGATATTACTTTAAAGTCATAACCAGGTGCTATAATAATCTGAGTTGCAGCATTAAATAAAGAAATATTCTCTTTTTTCATAAAATCAACAATGGCTTGAAAAGCTTCAATTCTTGAATAACTTCCATCTAAAGTGTATGCATCCCATTGTCCAAGCATATATGGGTTTTCTTTGCCTGATAATAACTTTACACCCATCCAGTACAAACTTTCAAGCGTTCTTACTGAAGTTGTTCCGACTGCAATAATTTTATTTTCAGCATTAATTATTTGCTCTAAACTCTTAATATTGACCTGAATATGCTCTGTATGCATAACATGATCACCAATATGATCTACTTTTACAGGCTTAAATGTACCAGCACCCACATGTAAAGTTAGTTCGGCTCTATGTACCCCAAGTTCATCTAGTCGACTAAATACCGAATCGGTAAAATGCAACCCAGCAGTTGGAGCAGCTACAGAACCTTCATATTTAGAGTAAACTGTTTGGTAGCGAACTAAATCAGAATTCTCGGTATCACGATTCAAATAAGGAGGAATAGGAATTTTACCTGTAATCTCAAGAACTTCACTAAAACTTAATTCTTTATTCTCCCAAGTAAATTGAATCTCATGAACTCCGTTTAAATTCTCGATATGTTCTGCGCAAAGAAAATCCTCTTGGCCTTCGTGCAAGAAACTCATTTTTAGAACTTCAGATTTCCATTTACGAAGGTTTCCAACTATACACTTCCATGTACAAACACCTTTAGCTTCAAACGCAAGTCCATAGTCTGCAGGACTCATAGGCTCCAAACAAAATATTTCTATACGTGCTCCAGTTGCTTTATGAAAAATTAACCTAGCCTGAATAACTTTAGTGTTATTAAAAACCATAGTTGTACCTTCTGGAATCTCTTCTGGTAAATTTTGAAATCCTCTTTCAACAATTTCACTATTCTTAAATACGAGTAACTTTGATTCTTCTCGATTACCTAAAGGGTATTTAGCAATTCTCTCATCTGGTAAATCGTATGTAAAATCTGATATCTGAATTTGTTGCAGACTCATTATTGTTTCTTCAGTTCTAATTTCCATCTCTCCTCTATATTTTTCTAAACAATACCATTCTCATTAATCATAGAATAGAATTGGTGCGTAAAAATAGTTAACTTTGTTCGTATTATAAAAACAATGCCTCAGATTCCACATAATTGATTGGTTATTTATACAAATCATGTATCTATAGGCTATAAACAATAAATCACATGCAAATAAATATTGGAGATAAAGTTAAATTTCTCAACGAAACAGGTGGCGGTAAAGTTACACGCATATTAGATGCTAAAACTGTTATTGTCCTTAATGATGAAGATGAATTTGAAATTCCAACTCTTAAAAAGGATTTAGTTGTTATTACATCTCAGGCGGAAGGCAATTCTTCAGCTTCACATAGTCTAACTACAACTAAAAGTGTAACAACAAGTGCAAAAAGCGAACCGCTAAAAGTTCAAAAGGAAGATATCTATTTTGCTTTTGTACCTAAAGCTGGTTACGATATAACTTCAAGTCCACTTGATTTATACCTTATTAACGATACAAATTCTATTCTTCTTTACAATTTTTTTAATCAGAATGGCGAGAGATTTGAAGGCATCACAACAGGTAACATCGATCCTAACTCTAAAATTTTATTAACAGAGTTCGATCAGAAAAATCTTGGAAACTTAAGTGCTTTTAACTTTCAGATACTGTATTACCAAGCAGGAAATTTTAGCCCGAAAGCACCTATCAATAAAACAGTAAAAATTCCAGCTATAAAGTTCTTCAAATCTAGTTCGTATAAGCTTACCGATTATTTTCACGAACAAGTGATTCTTTATAAGCTGACTGCTGATAATATAGAGCAAAAACTAGATGAATTAAGCCAAAAAGATTTCAAAAAAATAATTAGGGAAAAAGAAGGCGAAACGACAAAAATTAAAAGTCCAAAATTAAATCCTAAAACCAATATTTTAGAAGTAGACTTACACATTAACAAGCTAATAGATTCTGTTACTGGCTTTTCTAATGCCGATATTCTTAATTTCCAAATGGATAAATTCCATGAAGTATTGAGAGATAATGAAAGTAATAAAGGGAAAAAGATTGTCTTTATTCATGGTATTGGAAATGGTACTCTAAAACAAAAAGTACTTACAGAACTTAAAAGAAAATATAAAAGACATAGTTCACAAGATGCTTCCTTTAAAGAATATGGTTATGGTGCTACTTTAGTTACCATTAAGTAAACTCTAAAAATCAAATACTCATAATGAAAAAGGAGAAAGTAAATTAATTACTTTCTCCTTTTTTATATTTTATGAACTATAGTTCTATCAATTTAGGAATGATTTTATTGGCTCAAAACAAGATAAAAATAACAGAAAGCCCAAGATGGCAATAATGATTCCAGATATCTTATTAATCCAGAACATTTGTTTTAATCTGAATTTCTTTCGAAAAATATTAACCAAAGTAGAAAGTGCATACCACCAAAGCATGCCACCTAAAAACACGCCTAGTAATAAAAACATTGATACTCGAGTTGAGTTTGCATCACCAAAAACAGATGCTCCAGCAAACATAGCTCCAAAGAATATAACCGCAATTGGATTGGAAAGTGTCAGAAAAAAGATAGCAAGAAAATCGCCTAACATGCCTCTTTTACCAGGAGTTTGAGATTTTCTGAATTGTTTTATGGCATTCGTAAAAAATATTCTTAAACCAACAAAGACCAAGAATATTGATCCTACCAGCGAAAAATAAAATTCCTGAGCTTCAATAAAGTTAATCACAAAACCTAAGCCTAATACTGCTATTGACGCAAACAAGGTATCTGCTACTGCAGCTCCCGAACCAGAAATAAAACCAGCAAGTCTTCCTTTATGTAGGGTCTTTTGGATTATTAAGACACCTATAGGTCCTAATGGTATTGACGCCATTAGACCTATAACAATTCCTTTAATTATATATTGAATATCCAAGTGATAGCCTTTTTCAAATTAAAAATTAAGTTGCAAAGATCGTAATTATATATAATTTGACCTATGCTTGTATAAAAATATTGTGTTAAAAAAGATAAACTAGGCTAATTCTTCTCTTCACGAGTAACAAAACGGCTAGTAACCTCTTCGTTATTAATTTCTTTTGTTAATGACTCTATCATTTTCACAGGTACATCGAATAAATCAACAACAATTAACCCATCCAAACAATCATTAAAGTTGGGATCAATATTAAAACCTACAATCTTGGCATTTAATGAAATATACTTTTTAAGTAAAACAGGTAGTTTAGCATTAGAAACCTCAAAGTCTCCAATTAATTTATCAAGCTTATTAATATCATTTTTTGCAGCTTCGAGTAAAATATCCATATCAAGACCTTTTACTTTTACCTTAAATTTCTTTCGCGATTTGATAAATTGGCCCATGTCGTAATCGAAATAATTACGCATAATAAACTTGATAATTAAATCTTTCGATGAATTAGAATAGTCATTACTTATACTAACAGGACCTATTAAATATCGACATTCAGGATTTTTAAGTAAGAAATACATAATACCTTTCCACAATAAAAAGAGTGGCATAGGTTTTCTTTGATATTCTTTAACGATAAAAGAACGTCCCAACTCAATTGATTCACTCAACACCGGTTGAAAAGCCTTTTGCATTTTAAATAAAGACTGAAGATAAAATCCTTTTAAACCATACTTATCTAAAATTTCTTTTCCTTTTCCGACACGATAAGCGCCAACAATTTTTTTATTTTCTTCATCCCAAATGAATAACTGATGATAATACAAATCATATTCATCCACATCGATACTGTGATTTGTACCCTCTCCTACTTCTCGAAATGTAATTTCTCTCAATCGTCCTAACTCAATTAAAAGATTAGGAATATCATCAGATGGTGCACAATAAACCGAAAAGTTTTTCGCCTTAAACAATAAGAACTCCGAAAGACCTTCTATTTCCTTACTAATTAAATTAACATCTACAGCAGGAATAATATCTACAGCCTTCTTCTTTTTACTTGAAGATTTATTTTCATAGAATTTTTTAACCTCAACAGCACTTCCTAGCATATAGGTTTTTGCTCTTAGGAAACGACCGTACTGATTAATATCGGTAAAGCCCTTTTGATCTTTCAGCGAAATTGGATTTCCAATACGAATACGAATCGTTTTATTTTTTTTATTTAATAATTCAGAAGGTAACTTCACCGTTCTCAATATGGGATGAATCATTCCCATTAAATAAAAAATTAAGCTATTACTTCCTTGAAAGTGGATAGGAATAACTGGCACTTCAGCTTTCTTAATGAGTTTAAGAATAGAAGGCTGCCATTGCTTATCGGTAATATTTTTAGACTCTGATTGGTAAGCCGAAACTTCACCTGCAGGAAAAATTCCCAAAGGAGAACCATCACTCATATGACGTAATGCTTCTTTAATTCCTCCCATACTAGAAGCAACTGCTTTTCTATCTTCAAAAGGATTAACGCCAAGGAAACAATCCTTAAGCGGTTCAATCTTTTGAAGAATAAAGTTAGCCATTACCTTAAAGTCTGGTCTAATATCGCTTAGTAATTTGATTAAAAGGATACCATCAATACCTCCAAATGGATGATTAGAAACACTAATAAAACTACCATCTAAAGGAATTCGTTTAAGCTCTTCTTCATCAAATTCAAATTTAATTCCTAAGTCATCTATCAAACCATTGATAAATTCAACACCTGTTTTCTCACAGTTTGCTGAATACAAATCATTCAATTTATTCAAGCGAAGAATATACATTAATAATTTGGCAAAACTCTCGCCGCCAAACCAACCTAAACTCTCACTCGCTTTTAATAAATCCTTGGGATCAACCAATTTCATGCGTAAATATTTTATATTAAAATGGCTTATAAAAACTTCCTATATTCAAGTCGTTTCTTTCAATGAAATAGGTACCCACTTGTAATTTCTTTTCAATTATATGTTTCTCATATACTAAATAGCATCAATAATACAAACTATCAATATAAGATCAATCACTTTTTAATCGAGTAAAAATAGCATTAATTCTTAAAAAGATTAACATTATACACATTTTAAATAGCTGCATTTTTCCACACGCCCTTATCATAAATCCGAACACTATCATAACCAGATTCTTTCAACATTTCCACAGCCTCATTAAAATACGACAATAGTTCATCGGGATGGTGAGCGTCGGTACTAATAGTCATCGGAATTTTATTCTTTTTGCATTCTTTGGCAAAATTTAACTCAGGAAAAAACGACTTTGATTTCTTTGTATATAAACCCCGTGTATTTATCTCAACGATACATTCTGTCCCTTTAATAATATCTATTGTCTCTAACAATAAATTTTGATACCATTTTTCATCTTCCGAGAAATAACGCCCTTTATTATTCATCTTAACCTTATCAATATGCCCAATTATATCAGGTTTCTCTTGAAGAATCATCTCATTAACCTGATGGTAATAAGCCGTCACCATTTGTTTTATATCCCCTTGATACAAACATTCCAAACCATGTGAGTAATTGGTATCTGGTCCGTCAAGAAATACAAATTCATTTTTGATAGGAGATTTAATCAAATGCACCGATCCAATCGTATAATCTAAAGCACAAACCTCTTTCATATGTGCAAATGATTTTGTGAACTCAGGAATATAATCTATCTCTAAAGAAAGATACACGTCAATTTCATTCTGATATTTAGTCGACAAAAATTTAATTTCATCCACATAATTCATCAATTGATTTTCAACCATATTCCAAGACACATCTAAAGGAAATGGAGCATGAGACGAAAAACCAATAGCCTTCATTTGTAAATCGATTCCTCGTTGAATAAAAGCTTCGGCCTTAGCCTTGCCATCACAATAAGATGTATGTGTATGATATGAATAATAGTTCATGAAATAATCTATTCGAATTATCAAATTTGCAGAATTGTCAAAGGTAACAGATCAAGTGAACACTCGTATAATTTCACGCTTCTTTAAAATGTTTATAAATAAAGTAGTAACTTTGCGATATTGGTATAAAATAGGGCGTTTTATACCTCTTGTAACAATTAGAATTAAAGGTTTAGAATAGAACTATCGATAATTGAATATCGATAATCCAAAGAAAAATAAAGATGAAAGACGACACAACAGAATTATATAATCAATGGTTACCAACTTCGGCTAAAGAAGTGAAAGAACGAGGATGGGAAGAACTGGATGTTATTTTATTTAGTGGTGATGCCTATGTCGATCACCCTGCATTTGGATCTGCAGTTATTGGTCGTATTCTTGAAAATGAAGGTTTAAAAGTTGCTATTGTTCCACAACCAAACTGGCAAGACGATTTGCGCGACTTTAAAAAATTAGGTAAACCTCGTTTGTTCTTTGGAATTACAGCTGGGAATATGGATTCTATGGTGAATCATTACACTGCGAATCGTCGATTACGTCACGATGATGCCTATACGCCAGATGGTAAACACGGTCATAGACCAGATATGCCAAGTATCGTTTATTCTAAAATTCTGAAAAAACTATATCCAGACACGCCTATTTTACTTGGAGGTATTGAAGCATCGCTTCGTCGTTTAACTCATTATGACTATTGGTTAGATGAATTAAAGCCAAGCATACTATGCGATAGTCATGCCGATTTATTGGTATATGGAATGGGTGAAAAACCGCTTAAGGAAATCGTTAAACTACTTAAGAAAGGTGTTCGATTTGAAACGTTAACAACAATTCCACAAACATCGTTTATTGCTAAAAAAGGTGAAGCATATCCAACTAAAAAGAAGTGGGAAGTACAAGAACTATATTCTCACGAAGATTGTTTAAAAGACAAAAAGAAATTTGCAGGTAACTTTCGCCATATCGAAATAGAATCTAATTCTATGATGGCTAAAAAGCTAATTCAGGGCTTTAAAGATTCTGACATTATTGTGAATCCGCCCTACCCTGTAATGAAAGAAAAAGAGCTTGACAAAATTTTCGACTTGCCATACACACGCATGCCACACCCTAGATATAAAGGGAAAAAAATACCTGCATATGACATGATTAAATTCTCTGTTAATATGCACAGAGGATGTTTTGGTGGCTGTTCTTTTTGTACCATATCTGCTCATCAAGGTAAATTTATAGCAAATAGATCCCAAAAATCAATTCTTAAAGAAGTAGAATACATCACAAAAATGCCTGATTTTAAAGGGTATTTATCTGACCTCGGTGGTCCTTCTGCAAATATGTATCAAATGAAGGGTATATTTGAAAGCATTTGTCAAACCTGTAAACGTCCATCATGTATTCATCCGAATATTTGCCCTAACTTAAATACCAATCATCAACCAATGCTTGATATCTACAAAAAGGTTGATAAAATTCCTGGTGTTAAAAAATCGTTTATTGGTAGTGGCGTACGTTACGATTTAATGTTACACAAAACTAAAGACGAAAAAATAAATAAATCGAACCATGAATATGCGGTAGAACTAATCAAGAATCACGTATCGGGTCGACTTAAAGTTGCACCAGAACACACTTCTGATGAAGTTTTAGATATCATGCGTAAGCCTTCGTTTAAACTATTTTATGAGCTTAAGGATTTATTCGATGATATTAACAAAAAAGAAGGATTGAACCAACAACTAATACCCTACTTCATATCCAGTCATCCAGGATCGCAAGGTGTTGACATGGCCGACTTAGCAGTAAAAACAAAGGAGTTAGATTTTAGATTAGAGCAAGTTCAAGATTTCACACCAACACCAATGACTGTTGCTACAGTAATATACTATTCGGGTTACCACCCTTATACTATGAAAGAAATTTACACGCCTAAAACAAAGGATGATAAACTCTCGCAGCGTAAATTCTTATTTTGGTATAAAAAAGAATATCAAAATGCTATAAAAAATGAACTTATCAATATGGGGAAAAAAGATTTAATAAAGAAGCTCTTCGGATCCAAATCGTAATCGCATTTTTTATTTACAATATATATCAGCAAAATCCTTTTAAATTTTGCTGATATTATATACATTAGTTCAAAATTTATAATTCCTCTATATGGCTATTGTTTTTAAAGGATTAAAATCCATTAGTTTTGTTCTGCTTTTTGCATTGAGTCTTTCATCTTGTACACAGATGAAAATTGAAAAGCTTAATAAGAAAGGAATGAGTTTTTTTGAACAAAAAAGATTTAAGGAAGCTAATCACGTTTTTACCGAGATATTAAGCTTAGATGAAAATTTTATGCCTGCCTATTTCAACCGTGCTATTGCAAACTCTTTTTTATCAAAAAACAAAAGTGCTCTTAAAGATCTTAATCACCTTATTAAGACACAAGCTTATTCTGAAGAAGTCTTTTTAAATCGAGCTATTATTTACGAAAATCTTGGAAAATACGATAAAGCCATTAATGATTACGATCAAATACTAAAACATAATCCTAAACATTTAAAAGCAACCCATTACAAAGGCATATCATTATACTATACGGGTAAGTTTGATGAAGCTATAAAAGAATACGATAAGGCAATTAAGAATGGTCTGAATGTTACGGGTGTTTATTATAATAAGGGTGTGGCTTTAGATTGCTTAGAAAAATACAAGGAAGCCATTCAATCTTATAGTAAGGCAATTAAATTGGATAAAACATTCAAACAAGCCATATATGCAAGAGGTGTAGATTACTATAACCTTAAAGATATTAAATTGGCAAAAGCTAATTTAGAATATGCAAAAAAATTAGGCTACCCTAAGGCAGCCAATATTTTAAAAACTATAAAATAATTTATAACAAATTAGTTACTTCTTAATCTCCTCATAAATTAGTCAAGGTTTTTTATACAAACGGCCTTGCCAAGTATCTCTTTCGGCCATTTGTTTTTCTAGTTTTGCAACAAATTCAAAATTTTTGACACCCCATTTTGGTGCAATTAACCAACCAGGAGGCGCCTGATTTACAAAACGATCTAACATTACCTCAGGATTCATATGCTCCATTACATCGATTACAAAATCGATATATTCCTGCAACTCGAACAAATGAAACTGATTAGGATCTTCCTCATACTGCTTAGCCATTGCCGTATGATTTAAGACTTGCAACTGATGCAACTTAAGTGTTTCAATAGGTAGGTTGGATAATCTAATAGCATGCTCCAACATCATTTCCACCGTATCGTGAGGTAAACCGTTTACCAAATGTGCACCAATATGAATACCTCTATTGGCCGTAGCTAAAATACTTGCTTCGGCTTCTTCGTACGAATGACCTCGATTAATAGCATTAAGCGCTTCATTATTGGCAGACTCAACGCCATACTCTACCGCAATATAATAATCCTTAGCCAAAGTCTCCAGATAGTCCAATATCGGTTCCGAAATACAATCGGGACGGGTTCCAATAACAAGACCAACCACCTTATCATGAGAAAGTGCTTCTTCATATATACGTTTCAATAATTCAAGCTCCCCATAAGTATTTGAAAAAGCCTGAAAATAAGCTAAGTATTTTTGAGTCTTATATTTTTTTGAGAAAAACAGAATACCCTTATCAATCTGTTCGGTTATAGATTCCTTTGGTGAGCAATAGGCCGGATTAAAGCTTTTATTATTGCAATAGGTGCAACCACCAGTCCCCTTACTTCCATCTCTATTGGGACAGGTAAAACCCGCATCAATGGTAACTTTTTGAATACGTTCTGAAAATTTTTTCTTAAAAAAACCAGGAAAATCGTTGTAACGTTTACTATGACCCCAAGGGTATATATTTGTTTGCATATTTATTATTGCTTTGCCACAAAAGTACAAACTTATGGGCATAGTGCAAGTTCAATATGGTCAATCGAATATCAGCATTATATACAAGCAAGTATTTATAAATATACAGACATAAATCTTTTATTAACCAATAAATTTAAATCACTAGTTTAGTGATGATTAACATATTCATAATAGATAACGAACTAAATTATAAACAAAATTTCGATTAATTACAAAACAAATTTTTAACTTGCTTCTCAGACAATTTACAAAAAGTAAAACCATGTTTTCAAAAAAAGATCTTAGCCTCATTAAAAAAAGAGGCATGAATAAAACCAAAATCGAAGAACAAGTTAAACACTTCGAAACAGGTTTTCCTAAAGTAAAACTTGTAAACCCAGCCACTATTAGTGACGGGATTATGAAAATTGAAGATAATGAAATAGATACATATAGAGATTATTTTCTCAACAGACCAAAAAAACTATCCATTATCAAATTTGTTCCTGCATCAGGTGCTGCTACTCGAATGTTTCAAAAACTTTATGATTTTCTCAATACCTATAAAGAAACAGAAGAAGATTATCTAGCTTACATGAGTGATAAATCTCCTGAAGGAATGAAAAAATTCTTTGATGATATCGAAGACTTTGCCTTTTTTGTAGATCTAAGAGCTGCTTTACAAAAAAAAGATTTAGACCTCGAAACACTCATAGAGAAAAACAACTTCAAAGAAATACTGAATACCTTACTTAATAAAAATGGCTTAAATTACAGCAACAAGCCAAAGGGGTTAATCAGATTTCATAAATATCCTGATTACACACGAACAGCTTTCGAAGAACATTTGGCAGAAGCATTACACTATGCTAAAAATTATAAAGGTACAGCTCAGCTTCACCTTACTATTTCGGAAGAACATAAAAAACTTTTTGCTCGCAAGCTAAAAAAATCTAAATCTGCATTCGAAGAGAAATACGATGGTAAATTAAAGGTAAGCTTCTCATATCAAAAATCATCAACCGATACGATTGCTGTTGATATGGAAAATGTTCCATACAGAGATGTAAACCAAAGCTTATTGTTTAGACCAGGTGGACATGGTGCGCTTATCGAAAACTTAAACGAACTAAAAGCTGATATTGTTTTCATTAAAAATATCGACAATGTTGTTCCTGATAGACTAAAAGACGCAACTTATACATACAAAGAAGCCTTAGCCGGAGTTTTACTAAAATACCAAAAGCAAATGTTCGATTATATCGCTTTGCTAGATAACAAAAAACTAGAGCTTAGTAAAGATCAACTAAATGAAATGCTTGATTTTGCCACCAATATACTTTGTATTAAAGCACCAAATACCCTTAAGACTGATGACCTAGACAAACTCAAAACTTACTTGTTTAATAAATTCAACAGACCAATTCGAGTTTGCGGTATGGTTAAAAACGAAGGTGAACCTGGTGGTGGTCCTTTCTGGGTGAAAAATTCAGATAACTCATCATCTCTACAAGTAATTGAGAGTTCGCAAATTGATCAAGAGGATAAAAAACAATCTGATATTTTTAGTGCATCAACACATTTCAACCCTGTTGATTTAGCCTGTGGTATTAAAAACTTTAAAGGAAAGAAATTTGACTTAACTCAATTTATTGATCCTGAAACAGGTTTTATTTCTAGAAAATCGCACAATGGAACACCTCTAAAAGCAATGGAACTTCCTGGACTTTGGAATGGTGCTATGTCCGATTGGAATACGATTTTTATTGAGGTTCCAAGTATCACATTCAACCCCGTTAAAACAATTTTCGATTTACTCCGTGTAGAACATAGAAACTAAAACGAAGATTTCAAATACAAAAATGTCCCTCAGAATTCGTATTCTAGAGGGACATTTTTATGTCAAAAACTATCTTATAAAATGAATTAAAATGAAATGACCTATTTAAGCTTATACAATTATGTCTTCGCCTATAGCTAAGTCTTGTTCAAAAGTAATCTTGATATTATTCTCATTTCCTTCAACAATATGAATTGCTTCATCGGGCAGATAACGCAACACCACACCACAATCGTCAGTTGCTTCAAAATCAGGATCTTTCATTGCTAAATCGTAAGCTTTCTTTATAGTCTTGTATGAAAATGCCTGAGGCGTCTGCGCTCTATAAAGAAGATCTCTAGGAGGAATTGACTCAATACATTTCTCATTATTCAACTTAAAAATGGTATCGGTACTTGGAATAGCAACAGCAACCGAATTTCCAGCAGATAAACCAGCTACAACATCGTCGATAATACTTTGATTAACAAAAGGACGAACAGCATCGTGAAAAATTAAATTCACATCTTGCTCATTTTCGTAAGCCAAAATAGCTGCTAAACTAGAATCGCTCCTTTCCCTGCCGCCACACAGAATTTTGTTTACCTTTTTAAAACCTGCTGCGCTAACAATACGTTCCACATCAGCAATAAAATTCGAATGAATAACCACACAAATCTCATCGACGCCTTCATGCTTCTCGAAAATAGTTATACTATGCTCAATAATCGATTTACCAGCTATCTTAAGAAATTGCTTTGGCAAATAAGCTCCCATACGTTTGCCCGTACCACCCGCAAGAATAACGGCTACATTTTTCATATATCTATTAAGGTATAAAAAGTCGAAAGATCTAAAGAGTAAAAAGGTATAAAAGTAATAAAGGGCAAAAAGTCTTTAAAAGTCAAAAAATCAGAAAGTCAAAAGACAAATCTTACTTTAACCTTTATCCTTTAGGTACTTTAAACTTGAATACTTATCTAAAAATATCGTACTCTCCCACATCGCTAAGAATCTCATAACCATCTTTGGTAACCAAAATGGTATGCTCAAACTGAGCTGATATTTTTTTATCAATAGTACGTGCTGTCCAACCATCTTTCTTATCGATTACAGCACGTGCTTTACCCAAATTAATCATAGGCTCAATAGTAAAAATCATACCTGGTTTCATTATATCGCCAGAATTACGATGAGAAATATGCTCCACCTGTGGTTCTTCGTGAAATTCTATGCCAACACCATGACCACAAAACTCATAAACAACACCATATTTTTTTGCCTTAGCAAAACGACCAATAGCGAAACCAATATTTCCAAAGTAGTTATCAGGCTTTACCTGCTCAATACCTAAATATAAAGCATGCTCAGTATCTTCAACCAATTTAGCTGCTTGATCTGAAACATCACCAATGGTAAACATAGTACTTGTATCACCAAAATAACCATCAAGAATAGTTGTTACATCGATGTTTAAAATATCACCATTTTTTAAAATAGTTTTAGCGTCTGGAATACCATGACAAATCACTTCGTTTAAAGAGATGCAACTTGATTTTGGATAACCATGATAACCTAATGTTGCTGGAATTGCCCCATTATCACGCATATATTCTTCGATTAAATTATCAAGATAAAGTGTATTAACACCTTCCTTCACATAATCGCTAATAAATTTAAGAGTATTTCCAGCCAACTGAGAACTTTTTCTAATACCCTCAATTTGCTCTGCTGTTTTAATAATTATTTCGTCCATGTAATTGTAAATCTATAAATTAGAGCTGCATATATTAATAGAATTGTTCTTAATTTAATTTCTAAACAGCTCCTAATAAAAGAACAACCAAAGGTCTGCAATGATTACTAATTATGCAAACAAAAGCTTTCTAAATAATAGACAGATGAAATTATATGTACAATATTCTGATGACAAAAACACTCTTCTCTTGTCAATGAGAATCATTTAACAAAAAAAGAAGTTAAACTACAATGAAATTTGCATGGTTTATTAGGGAGAATTAATATGAACAAAAAGTTGTGAGAAATTATATAACATCATCAAGATTTTTAAACTACCTTTTCAGAACGAAAATTATACACTGCATTATTAAATTGGCCTTATAAAACAAACCATATGACTCTCTTGCACCTCTAAATAACAGTCAATTTCGAAGTCTAAATTAACGAATCACACAATTGACCTAGATGCTATTTTTAATGATCATTTTTCACACCCATTTTCAGCAACATAATTAAGACTATACAACATCCCATTACAAGCTCACATACAACTATTTAAAACTATTTACAATTTTGAATATCCCTAGCATCCGAAATGCTAGTGTGTTCCCAAAAAGTCAATCAGTAATTCAAGTTTTTTAATCCGAAATTTGGTTTAAATAAAAATTAAGTATAACATTACAGCATGAAAACAAATATGTCACAAAATAAATATTGGTGGAACTTCTCAATAAATCATATCGAGAAGGACTAGTCATATGCACATAATTCATATACTAAAAGATCTGCTTCTCGCAGGTCTTTTTTTTTGTTAAAAATCGTAGAAAACTAATTATAAAACCAAAATACAATGGCATTAAAAGATTATTTTAAAAATTACCCAAACGAAAAAGGTTATTTCGGAGAATTCGGCGGAAGCTTTATCCCTCCTGTGCTAGAAGAAGAAATGAACCGAATTAATGAGGCTTATTATTCTATCAGTAAATCTCATAAATTCATTTCGGAACTACGAAGCATTCGTAAACACTTCCAGGGACGTCCAACTCCTGTATATTACTGTAACCGTTTATCAGAAAAATATGGCGGACGTATTTACCTAAAACGTGAAGATCTTAACCATTCTGGAGCCCATAAATTAAACCACTGCATGGGAGAAGCTTTATTGGCTAAATATATGGGTAAAAAGAAGCTTATTGCTGAGACTGGAGCTGGTCAGCACGGTGTTGCACTAGCTACAGCAGCTGCTTACTTTGGTTTAGAATGTGAGATTCACATGGGTGAAGTTGATATCGCTAAACAACAACCCAATGTGTTGCGTATGAAAATACTTGGGGCAACTATTGTACCCGTAACTCACGGATTAAAAACACTTAAGGAAGCTGTCGATTCGGCTTTCCAAGCCTACTTAAAAGACCCTGTCAATACAATTTATTGTATCGGTTCTGTTGTTGGTCCTCACCCATTTCCAATGATGGTTCGAGATTTTCAACGTGTTGTGGGAATTGAAGCTCGCGACCAGTTTCAAGAAATGACCGGTGAATTACCAGACAATGTTGTTGCTTGTGTAGGTGGTGGTAGTAATGCCATGGGTATATTCTCAGCCTTTTTAGATGATCCAGACACTAAGCTGCATGGCGTTGAACCTGCTGGTCGTGGTATAGACAAAGTAGGAGAACATGCTGCGACCTTATCATTAGGCAAACCTGGAATTATTCATGGCTTTAAATGTTATCTTTTACAAGATGAAAAAGGAGAACCGGCTCCTGTTTATTCTATAGCTAGTGGATTAGATTATCCTGGTGTTGGTCCAGAACACTCAATGCTTAAAGATATGGCAAAGGCTGAATATCATTATATTGATGATCAAGAATGTATCGATTCCTTTTTTGAACTAAGTCGATTGGAAGGTATTATTCCTGCACTTGAATCGGCTCACGCAGTTGCTTATGCTGTTAAACTAGCTAAAGCGAATCCGAAACAATCAATACTTGTTAACCTAAGTGGTAGAGGTGATAAAGACCTTGATTATATATTGGAAAATTATGGTTTTCCTGAAGACAAAAAATAGTCTACTTAAGAAGACACTAAAAATGGCGACCATAAGGGTCGCCATTTCTTCTATATTATATTGTAATAAATTACTCCGTCTCGTTTAAAGACTGAAATCCTTTACCAATAATCTCATTGGCTTCTGTAACATTAACAAAAGCCTCAGGATCAACTTCCTTTATAAACAACTTAAGAATTTCAAGTTCTCTACGACTCATCACAGAATAAACCATTTTTCTGTCTTGTCCTGAGTAAGCTCCTGTTCCAGTAAGAATAGTAGCACCACGCATCAAGTCATTATTAATTTTACGAGCAATAGTCTCATAATGATCAGAAACAATCATCACCGTTTTATGGTAGCTTGCTCCACTTACAACCATATCGATAATTTTACCTTCGATATAAATAATGATCAATGAATAAATTGCAAACTCCCATCCAATTGCACCTGTTTCTGTAGGCTGAATAAGAGTAAAAAGTACGATAATACCATCAACAATCATAACCAATTTACCCAATGATAGCTTGGTATACTTTGCTAAAATCATAGCAACAATATCAGAACCACCAGAAGTTGCGCGTGACTTAAATACAAGCCCAATAGCAATACCATAAAATACACCAGCAACAATTGTATTCAACATTGGATCAAGAATAACTTTGGGATAACCAACAGAAACGAACGTTTCCATAATCCATACAGTCATTAGAATTATTGCAATACTAACAATTGTTTTAACCCCAAATCGAGGTCCTAAAATGATTGTACCTATAATGACCAATGGAATCTCCATTGCAAAAGTACAATAACTAATTTTCCAGCTAAACAATGTGTTTAAAACTGTTGCAATACCATAAACGCCTCCTGGCGCTAATTTGTAAGGAACTACAAATAAAATGTCCGAAACAGCGAAAATAATACTACCTAAAACAAGGTAGGCATAGGTAGAAAGCCATTCGTTTGACAAAAATTTTTCTTTAGTAATAAAAGCCATTCTTAGTGTTGTTTAAGTTACCAAACATACCATTATCTGAGATGCTTAGTGATGTTTGAAATCGGCGACAAAAATAGTCTCCTTTAGTTAAAAAACAAGCTTTCATTCGAAAAAAATATCATGGTAAGAATCAACCTCCCATAAAGCCCAATCTATTGTGCATAAAAAATATTTATTTCGCCATAACAAACACAAATTACCCCTTAACAGTCAAACACTTATAAGATCCGCCGCACATACCTTACATTTATTTAACAGAGCGTTTAAAACTGAACAAAAAAAAGACCTCAGCTTAAAAACTGAGGTCCAAAATCATTAGTTTATATATGCTTAATTTAAGCCACTTCTTTTTAAAAGAGGAGCGATAGATGGTTCTTGTCCTCTAAAGCGTTTATACAAAATCATAGGATGTTCACTGCCGCCTTTTTCAAGTAGATTTTCTCTAAAAGAATCAGCAATTTCCTTATTGTAAATTCCTTTTTGTTTAAAAGCATCAAAAGCATCAGCATCTAACACCTCGGCCCATTTGTAACCATAGTAACCTGCAGCATATCCTCCTGCAAAAATATGAGAAAAGGCGGGACTCATACAAGAAGTTTCCAATCTTGGAAAAAGCTCAGTTGCTTGCATAGCCTTACTTTCAAATTCTGAAACAGACTCAACAAGTGGCTTTTCAATAGAATGCCAAGCCATATCAATCAAACCAAAACTAATTTGACGAACAAAGGCATATCCTGAATGAAAATTACCACTATCAATTATCTTCTTAACTAAATCGGCAGGAATTTTCTCCCCAGTTTTATAATGCTCAGCTACCTTATCGAGCCATTCTTTTTCAAAGGCGTAATTCTCCATAAACTGAGATGGTAACTCCACAAAATCTCTATAAACATTAGTTCCAGATAAACTAGGGTAAGTACACCTAGAAAGCATACCATGCAAGGCATGACCAAACTCGTGCAGGAAGGTTGTTACCTCACCAAAACTCAGTAAAGATGGCTTAGTTTCTGTTGGACGAGTAAAATTACATACAATAGATATGTGTGGACGATGATCCTTACCCTTTTGTACAAATTGCTCTGCATAGGAAGTCATCCATGCTCCACCTTGTTTACTATCTCGAGGATGAAAATCAGCATAGAATACAGAAAGGAAATCTCCCTTACGGTCAAACACTTCGTACACATCAACTTCACTATGATATTTATCTATCTCATTATTCAGTTTAAAAGTTATTCCGTACAGCGTCGTCGCCAAATCAAAAATACCTTGTTTTACTTTTTCTAGCTCAAAATAAGGGCGTGTTAGCTCGTCGTTAACTTGATATTTCTCTGTCTTTAACTTTTCAGCATAATAAGCCCAATCCCATCGTTGAAGTTTAAAATCGGCACCAATACTTTCTGCATAAACCTGTAACTCTTCAAATTCTTCTTTGGCTTTCGGCATAGAAGCTTCTAACAATTCATTCAAGAAATCAACAACCTTTAATGGTGTTTCAGCCATACGCTCTTCTAAAACAAACTGAGCATAATTTGGGTAATCAAACAATTGAACTTTTTCTAAACGCAATTCAACAATCTTCTTAATAATATCCTTATTGTCAAACTCCTCGTTAAAACAACGTGAAGAGTAGACTTTAAACATCATTTCACGCAATTTTCGATTATCGGCATATTGCATAAAAGGAACATAGCTAGGAAATTGAAGTGTAAATACCCAACCTTTTTTATCTTTTGCCTTAGCGGTAGCAACTGCAGCTTCCAAAACACCATCAGGTAAACCTGATAATTCAATTTCATCAGTAATATGTAACTCGAAACTATTCGTTGCGGCCAATACATTCTCACCAAATTGAAGAGTTAGTTGTGAAAGTTCTTTCGATATTTCACGAATTCTCTCCTTCTTCTCTCCCTCTAAATTAGCACCAGAACGAACAAACGATTTGTAACGCTTATCTAAAATCATGCTTTGCTCTGTAT
Organism: Ancylomarina sp. 16SWW S1-10-2; assembly: GCF_009669305.1. Lineage (GTDB taxonomy): Bacteria > Bacteroidota > Bacteroidia > Bacteroidales > Marinifilaceae > Ancylomarina. The sequence goes on along the minus strand of NZ_SADB01000018.1, from coordinate 52,694 downwards.
TCAATTCTAGAGTATCCTTACTATCGTACACCGTTTTAATCCTTTTCCAAAGAAATTCATTCATCACAATATCATTCGAAAACTCACTCAACAAAGGCGATACCTCACGAGCTAAGGCTTGCATTTGATCATTTGTATTAGCATGATTTAAATTAAAAAACACAGATGATACCTGATCCAATTCTTCACCAATAAATTCCATAGCTTCGATTGTATTCTCAAAACTTGCACCTTCAGTATTATTAGCAATCTGCTCAACTTCTTCTTTAGCTTTTTTAATTCCCTCTAGAAAAGCTGGCATATAATGCTCCATTTTTATTGTACTAAATGGTGCTGTATTATGGATTGTGCTAAACTTGCACAATAATGGGTTTATATTCTTAGTCATAATTCTGATTTACTTTTTAAATAATTCTTGAAAAAAGAAAGATTTTCTTTTTAGAACTAACAAATATAAGAAATATCTGATTTGAGAAAGGTTGAAATTCAGTTAGAATAAAATCTATTAAATTTATTTAACTCATAAATGGTTTTATTTGTCAAAACATCCTATTTTAGCGTAATGTCTAATTAAAACAAAAAAAAAATCATGATTAAGCATATAGCCCTATTTAAATTCGAAAAATTCGATACGCCACAAGAAAAAGAAGATTACTATAACAGAATTAAAGAAGCATTTAAAGGTCTTGAAAACCGTGTACCAGCAATAAAATCTCTAGAAATAGGATTTGACGAACTTGAAGATAAATCGTCATATGACTTTGTGGTTAATGTTGTTATTGAAAATATGGCAAGTTTACCTGATTATGCAAATCACCCAGAACACGTTAAAGCAGTTCTTATTATAAAAGAAAAAGTTATTGACAGAAAAGCTATTGATTATAGCTTATAATTATCAAAATAGACAACAGAAAAAGCTCCAATATATTCTCTATGAGATTAATTGGAGCTTTTTATATTTATTTCAATAAGATATATCTCAAATATAACCCTTGAAAGTTAAACAAATACCATAAACGAATTATCCCCTAGAGATCAATCACTAAACACCACAAAACTGTCCAATATTTAAATTTTGGCTGAAAATAAATACTTATGAATCAACTTCATAAGATTCAAGTTTTGTACTTACTTAATAGAAATATTCATCCTTACTATAAATAACTCAGTCGTTTTACTTACCTATTCTTTTCCAAATAACTTGAGGAAAAATTTCAATTTGGAGCTTCTTTATTTCATCCTTAACGACTCATTTACTTTCTGAGAAATATTAATAGTATAGATTATTCTAACACACAATAATAAATATACAAGCACAAAATTTTATGAATGCATATAGCTTAACAACATCGTAAACCTATAAATTCATATAAAAAACAAGCTCTACCCCCTATTTCAACCATTAATATTAAAAAAAACAACTTTTATCCACACTTACCCCCCAATAAAATAGGATTAATAAATAATATTTATACTTTTACAACACCAACCCCTACTAAAACAGGGTTGACTATTAAATAAAATCATTTATTTAAACACGCCCCCCCCCTTTTACAAGGGGTAATGTTTACATATTTATTAAATATAACCACACCCACTTAAATTCAACAAAGACTAACAATTAGTAAAAACTATTAACCCTAAATTCTAACATTATGCAAAAGACAAAAAAGATTTTCACTTTTATTATCTTCACATTAATACTCTCAGGGAGTTTATCAGCACAAGTTGAATCAACAAAAGGAGAAATAAGTTTAAACGTAGACCTAATGAGTAGGTATGTATGGAGAGGAACACAATTTTCCACAGGTCCAGTAATTCAACCCAATATAGCCTACACGAATGGGAATTTTACAGCTGGAGCTTGGGGTTCATACTCACAAGATGAGAGTAATGGATCTGAAATAGACTTATACTTATCGTATACATTTGCTAATGATATGTTCACTGCAACTGTAACAGATTATTTTTTCCCTACTGAAGGTATCGCTCTTGAAAACAGCTATTTTGACTATAAAAAAGCATCTACAGGGCATATTTATGAAGCAACACTAGCCTATAATGCTACTGAGAAATTTCCAATTAACATTATGACAGCCATGAACTTTTGGGGTGCCGATCAAGATGCTAGTGGCGACCAACAATATTCACTTTATGTTGAACTTGGATATGACTTTAAAGTTAAAGACATAGACCTAAGCTTATTCACAGGTTTCACACCAATTGATGCAGACGAAAGCAAAGGAGAATCTGGTTTTTATGGCGACACAGCAGGTTTTGTCAACTTAGGACTTACAGCCTCAAAAGAAATCAAACTTACCGACAATTTTTCTATACCAGTTTCCGCTTCAATCATTACTAACCCAATGAATGAAAACTTATTTTTAGTATTTGGCGTTTCATTCTAAATTATAAGAACAACACACAAATATAAAATTACCCCAAAGCTCCAATCTATTCTTTATTAAAAGATAAATTGGAGCTTTTTATATTTATTCCCGTAAGGTATATCGAGATATATCCTAAGTATATTGATTAAATACTAAATAACAACTGCAAACAAATCATAGTCTTCTGCATCAGTCACTTCAACATTACAAAACTGTCCAATTTTTAGATTGAAATTTTGGCTAGAAATTAGAACCTCAGGATCAACTTCGTATGAATCAAATTCTGTACGACCATAATAGAAATCTTCGTCCTTACGATCGATGATTACTTTCATTTTCGCACCTATTCTTTTCTGATTAGCTTGACGAGAAATTTCCATTTGAATCTCCATTATCTCATCCTTACGTGCCTCTTTTACTTCTTGAGGAATATCATCGGTATAATTAATAGCTGCGTAAGTATCCTCTTCATTAGAATATGGAAAAACACCTAAACGCTCAAATTTCATCTCCTTAACAAAGGCTTTTAAGTCTTCCATATCAGCTTCTGTCTCACCAGGATGACCAACTAGCATAGTTGTTCGTAAAGTAATACCAGGAACTTCTTTTCTGATTCTATTAATTAACTCAACGGTTTTTTCACGATTAATACCACGACGCATCAAACCAAGAACATTATCGCTTGAGTGTTGAAGTGCTATATCTAAATAACGACAAACCTTAGGGTTTTCACGCATGACTTTTAAAATATCATACGGGAATTGTGTTGGATATGCATAGTGCAATTTAATCCACTCAATACCTTCTATTTTAGACAACTTTTCAACCAATTCAGCCAACATCAATTTACCATACAAATCTTGTCCGTAGTAAGATAAATCTTGAGCAATTACCAAAAGTTCTTTAACACCAGATTCTGCTAACCCCTTAGCTTCTTCTAAAATTTCTTCAACAGGTCGAGAAATATGTTTACCAGTAATAATTGGAATTGCACAATAAGAACACGCACGATTACAACCTTCTGAAATTTTTAAATAAGCAAAATGCTTAGGAGTCGTAATCATTCTCATATTAGAGAAATCAGGCTTATATTCTTTATGTAGCTCTTTTAGAATAGACTTCCATTCAAACTTACCAAAGAATTTATCAACTTCAGGAATTTCAACAGCCAACTCATCATGATATCGCTCCGACAAACAGCCCATAACAAAAAGAATATCAATCATTCCTTTTTTCTTTGCATCAGCATATTGCAAAATCATGTTTACAGATTCTTCCTTCGCATCACCAATAAAACCACAGGTATTAATAATAATTATTCGTGCATCACTATTATCTTCGTCACAGCACACTTTAAATTTGTTTGCATCTAACTGTTTCATCAAAAGTTCGGAATCCACAAGGTTTTTAGAACAACCTAAACTAATAATATTGATTTTATTTTGACTCATAATTATTTTATATCTGATTTGAATAAAGAAATCAATGTATATATAACACACCAACTCTCTTTTAGCGCACAAAAATAAGATAAAAAAAGGGCTTTACCATTCTTTAATTGTATTTAGAACTCTCTTATTTGAGGAATGCTTTATAACCTAAGACAAATAGGTGTGATCTATAATAAGTCAAGAACTAAAAAAACACTTCAAAACAAAAAGACTCTTACCAAAGCAAGAGTCTTTTCTATATATTTTAATTAACAACTAGTTAAAAAGCGAATCTACAAATTCAACTCGATTAAAAACCTGAAGATCGGTCATTGACTCACCTATACCAATATATTTTACTGGAATTTTAAATTGATCAGAAACTCCAATCACGACACCACCTTTTGCGGTACCATCAAGCTTGGTAATAGCTAATGCATTAACTTCAGTAGCTAAAGTAAATTGTTTAGCTTGTTCAAAAGCATTTTGTCCTGTTGAACCATCTAAAACCAAAAGAATTTCATGTGGTGCATCAGGAATAACGCGATCCATCACTCTTTTAATTTTACTCAACTCATTCATCAAGTTAATCTTATTGTGCAAACGCCCTGCAGTATCAATAATAACTACATCAATACCATCCTTTTTAGCTTGAGTAAGCGTTTCGAAAGCAACAGAAGCTGGATCTGCCCCCATACCTTGATCTACAATAGGCACTTGAACTCTGTCAGCCCAAATATGCAATTGTTCAACAGCTGCTGCTCTAAATGTATCGGCAGCACCTAACATCACTTTACGCCCTGATTGTTTAAATTGATAAGCTAACTTACCAATAGTCGTCGTTTTACCAACTCCATTTACACCAACAACCATAATAACATAAGGATTATCTGATTTTGGCAACTCCCAAGCATTGAATTCACCCTTATTATTTTCTTGCAATAAGCCTGAAATCTCTTCCTTTAGAATTCGATTCAACTCAGACGTTCCAAGAAACTTATCTTCTTGTACACGTTTTTCAATTCTTTCAATTATACGAACAGTTGTATCAACCCCCACATCAGAGGAAATTAGAATTTCTTCTAATTCATCTAAAACATCCTCATCAACTTTCGATTTGCCAACTACGGCTCTAGATAGTTTTTTAATGACGCTATCTTTAGTCTTTGCAAGCCCTTTATCTAGATTTTCTTTTTTAGACTTCGAAAAAATACCAAATAATCCCATAGTATATATAATACAGTTTAAAGTGACTAAATTACACAAAATAAAAGACACTTCTGCCGATTTATGAGCATTTTATTTTATTCTACAATATTGGATATATGCCTTTGAAAATAGAACCCCTACTATCAACAATTCCTTAATCACTAGACAATAGCAGAAATTTGCACATAAAAAAAGCTTCTCATAACGAGAAGCTTTTAAATCAATATAGAAACTCTTTACTATTTAGCAAAGAAATCTTTAACATTAGCGTTAGGAACGATCTCTTCTTTAAAAGAATATGCTCCTGTCTTAGGTGACTTAACCATCTTGATTACTTTTGCGTAACCACGACCTTCACCTTTTTGTAGGGATGCTACTACTTTCTTAGCCATAACTTAATATTATTTAATTTCTCTGTGAAGAGTAACTTTCTTCAAAATTCTATTATACTTCTTCAACTCCATACGATCAGGAGTATTTTTTTTGTTCTTAGTAGTAATGTATCTTGAAGTACCAGGCATACCACTATCTTTATGCTCAGTACACTCAAGAATAACTTGTACTCTATTACCTTTTTTAGCCATTTTATATGCCTTTTAATATTTTTTAATAAATCCTTTTTCTTGAGCTTTTTGCAAAGCACCTTGAACACCTAATTTATTAATTAGACGTACACCGGCAGCAGAAATTCTTAATTCAATCCAGCGATCTTCCTCAGGAAGATAGAACTTTTTATCGAATAGATTTGGATAAAATCTTCTTTTAGTTCTTCTTTTTGAGTGAGAAACGTTATTTCCCACCATTACGCTCTTTCCAGTAATTTGACAAACTCTTGACATAGTCCAGATTATTTTTTTTCCTTAAATTGCTTTTCAAACAGTGCGCAAAATACGCAATAATTTTCGAATTATTCAAATCTATTTGTAAGTTTTTTACAGTGAATTCGCAAATTTTATTTTCTGACTGACATGTAGCATCAAGAAAGTCTAATAATAAAGTAGCACACAGCTTTTCTTCAAATTATTTGAAAGTGCAAAGTTAGCATAAATCTCTACTCTTAAGTCTTAAAATTAAATTATTTCAAGCTTATTTTCTATAATACATCTTTTATCACTGGAATTAAGGTCTTTATTGATATAGCAACATTGGTCATAAATAGCTTTATAGAAATAGCCAATAATATGATTCCAAATACTTTACGCAAAATATGAATTCCACCTTCGCCTAAAAATCGTTCTACAATTGAAGTCGATCTCAATACCACATAAACAATAAATAAATTCAGAACTAAAGCCACAATTATATTTTCAAGCGCGTATTCAGCACGAAGTGCTAAAACAGAAGTAAATGAACCTGCTCCTGCAACCAATGGAAATGCTATTGGAACAATTGAAACTCCAGCTGGACCATCGTACTTTATAATCTCAATACCAAGAGCCATTTCCACTCCCATTATAAACAGAATAAAAGAACCTGCTATGGCAAAACTTGAAATATCAACTCCAAAAAGGCCTAAAAGCTTCTCTCCTAAAAAAGTAAAACCAATTAAAACCACAAGAGCCACCAAGCTGGCTTTTAACGCCTTTATTTCACCACCTTTTTTCTTTAAATCGACAAGAATAGGAATAGATCCAATAATATCGATTACAGCAAACAAGACCATAAAAGCAGAAACAATTTCAATAAAACTTAAATGCATACTATATAATTTTAGGTGGTGTGAAAATCAGGATAAAACATTTAATTTAGATTTTACAAAAATGGCAATCACTTAAAGTTACAAATTAAACTAAATCCGAAAATTGCGCGAATATAACACAGTTTATCTAAAAGCTGTTAATATCTTAACCTTATAATCTAATCAAACTTAAATAAGCTCCTCTACTTCGATTACAATTCTTGTATTAATCTTTAGCATCAACTTTTTAATTAAACTCAAGAAATTCTCAAAAAATAGATCTGACTCAACTAACTCATCAAGTTTATCTAGATCATCATTAATTTGCCAACTATCTTGTTCTGTTTTATTCCAATTCCTCATCATCTCAATACAATGTATGGGTAGAATAATAGAAAAACCATATATAGGAATAAAAGTCAAATCAATAGATTTATCCTCAAAGATCTTCTCCATCTCCTCAGACACAGCATTTAAATAACCATTAAAACAGTCAAAAAGGTTCTCAAGGAAATCAATATCGTTAATATTTAATAGCTCTAGATCTTCAAAATAGTCACTATATATAGCATGCATCAACAAAAGATATGATTCAACTTTCTCAATTCGTCCATCCTTATATATTCCTGGCTGCACTTTATAAAATTCCAATATGTTCTCTAAAATCTCTAAACGCGAGATACTTTCTTGCTTCATTAATTATACATCTTAATATTACTTAATACAATAATACTTATTTTTAAGCGATCAATAAACAATTGTTTAGAGATAAAATCTATATGCCAATTGGCTAAAACAACATTTCGATGAGTAAACGTGATTTAAAACTATACCTACACGACCTTAATAAAGAACAACTCCAAGAGCAGATTGTAGATCTGTACACACGATTTAAGGAGGTAAAAGAATATTATGATTTTGCTTTTAATCCTAAAGAAAATAAACTGATTGAAGAATGTAAATTCAAAATTTCAAAAGAATACTTTCCACAGACCAGAAGAAAAGCAAAATGTAGACGGTCTGTTGCACAGAACTATATTCGTCATTTTAAACGTTTAGGTGTTGAACCTGCCTTAATAGCAGATATTATGCTTTTTAATGTTGAAATAGCACAAAGCTATTCTGCAGAAAAGGTAAACCTACTCGATTCTTTCTGTAGAAGCATGTTAAAATCATTTGACGAAGCCATTAACTACATTTCTGACAATTGCCTTTTTAAAGAATATAAGATTCGAATAGAAAAAATTGTAAACGAAAGCTCAGATCAAAATTGGTTTAATAGGGCGTTATTTGATAAATCTTTTAGCAGAATAGTTGAAAGCCAATCTCAAATTTAAACTCACTTGTATTCAAATTATTTTTCAACCTATTCTTGGAAAAATTATCTCGAAATAATATTCAATGTTCAAAACACAAACAAAGCATATCCGTATCAGCAGAAATAATTTACGACTTTTCCTCCTCCGTAAATTATCTAAATACTGTTAATAATAAATAAATTGAAAAAAAATAGATTTACTTATTAGGATAATTAAAGATCTCACTATAGATTTGAAGTAACGAACTTTAAAAATAGTATAATGAGTACAACTGAAATTTGCACTATTGAAAAACTTAAAAGTGTTTTAGAAACACATCAAGATGTTAAAGAAAATCTTTCTAGAGAAGAATTAATTACAAAAGCCGTTGAAAAAAATGAAGCAATTGTAACCCCCAATGGAGCCCTTGCAACATGGACACCCTGTAATTCAACAGGACGTAGTCCTAAAGACACATATATTGTTAAAAATCCTGAAAGTGAATCCAATATTGATTGGACATCACCTAACAATATTGGACTCGATCCGAAAACTTTTGAACTTATTTTCGAAGATGCTTTAAAAACAATCAAAAGCAAAAAAACTATATTCACAACAACTCGTGTAATTGGTGCTGACTCACATTATGCATTGCCTGTTAGAACAATTTCTGACGATGCATTAAGCCAAGTTTTCGTTGATAATATGTTTAGACCAATTCCTAAAGATATTAAAAACTCTGTTTTTGCTGACCAAGAATTCCAACTCATTGCATTTCCCAATGACGACCTCGATACAGATCGTTATAAAGGTTTATTACGAAAACTGCCAAACGGAGAGACATCAGGACTTTGCGTTGTTACTGATATGGATAAAAAAATTGGTATTATATTCGGTTCACAGTATCAAGGTAGCATAAAAAAAATGATGTTTACTGCAATGAATTATTTGCTTCCTTTTCACGGTGTATTACCATTACACAGTTCTGCCAATGAAGGAAAAAGAAAAGACTCTGCTTTATTATTAGGTCTTTCGGGTACTGGTAAAACAACCCTTTCAGCAGATCCTCATCGTGCACTTTTAGGTGACGATGAACATGGATGGAGCAATAAAGGTATTTTCAACTTTGAAAATGGTTGTTATGCTAAAATGGTTGACATGGAGCGCGAAAACGAACCAGAAATTTGGGATGCTGTCATGCACAATGCTGACTACAAGAAACATGGTGCTATTCTTGAGAATGCAATGATTTATCCTAATGGGAAAATCGATTTCTTCGATACGAGATATACACCAAACTCACGTGCATCATACCCTCTTAGATTCTTGTCTAATATCAAACCAGAATCAACAGCTAATCATCCAAAAACAATTCTTTTCCTTACTGCCGATGCTTATGGAGTATTGCCTCCAGTGTCTAAATTAAGTAAGGAACAAGCTATGCTTTGGTTCTTGATGGGATACACATCCAAATTAGCTGGTACAGAAACCGGAGTCACTGAACCACAAGCAACATTCTCTCGTTTCTTTGGTCAGCCATTTATGCCTTGTAATCCAAATATCTATGCTCACATGCTAGGTGATAAAATGGATAAACACAACACTAATGTATTCCTAATTAATACAGGCTGGAGCGGAGGCTCTTATGGAACAGGATCGCGTATTAAATTAAAATACACTAGAGCCATGGTTGATGCTGCTCTCGATGGTGAACTTGACAAAGTAGAATTTGTTGAAGATAAATTATTCCACGTGAATATTCCTGTAACTTGTCCCAACGTTCCTACTGAGATGTTGATTCCTATTAACACATGGGAAGATAAAAAAGCGTATAAAGTAACTGCTGAAAAATTAGCTGAAAAATTCACAGAGAATTTTGACAAAGCTTATGGCAAACAGAATATTAGTGCTAAGGTTATTGCACAATGTCCTGGTAAATAAAACACATTAATTCATTTCATTATTTTTTAAACCTATAAAGGCTATCGATATATTTCGGTAGCCTTTTTTTAACAAGTAATGAGTCATTTATGCGATTTAACGAATTTGCTTATCTTCATCTAACAAATTATGGTATGTCATCTTATGAACATTCCCATTGCCACTTATTTGAGTTATGCTAAGCGTTCTTACTCTGTTTTTTCTATTCATTAATAAACCATACTCAAGATTACCTTTTCCTCCTGTTTTATGAAAATTTAGACTTGAAGCTTGATTTATTTCTTTTTCATTTCTTAACCAATCCCGAAACCATTGTTCTCTCTCATATTTCATTGAATCGGAATACAAAGTTGCTGATGACCAAATGTAAGATTTACTTGCAGGTAATTTTTTTACGTGTAAATTCTGCTCATCCCAAACGAGCTGCCATAAACATATCTTAGAACCACCCTGTACAATAACAAGTGTAAAAGCCTCCATCCCTTCAAACTGATAATTATCTATAAAATCAGTAGGATTTGAGTATTCAAAAAATTCTAGCAACATGAGTCCCCTACTCTGTCTATAATCAGATCGTCGTTTATGCTTTTTAAAAGCACCATTAAGCAAACATAGGCTTGTATTTATGCCATTACTAATAATCCAACTTCCATTCGCTTTAGAATCTCTGGGATAATATAATTCGAGACCATTATGAACATATTTTTGAGGCTCTAAAGCTATTCTATTGGGATCCTCATCTCTATTCATCGTAAAAATGAAATCATTATCTGAAACGGGTATGAAACTTAAAGTGCACATTAGGCTTTATTATAACGGATTGTAGAATAAGCTAAACCAAAATTAGAATCCATATTTACATGAGGAAATTGCTGATCGATAGCTATACGAATCAATGCCATATGATGAATTGCATGTTCCATATTGTATGCCAACTCGCGCAATAAATTTGATTCGACTTGATTTACTTTACCTTTTTCCTGATCAAAACACAAATACAAACTCAATTTTTTATTCTCTTTCAATTCTTCTAACCATATTAGAATTGAACTTATTTTTAATTTTGCGAACTCAGTTTCATTTTCAATTTGATTACACCTTGCACGCGTATCATAATTGATTTCTCCAATTTCAGAACCTTCTCTTAATATACTATAAAACTCTATAATATGACGTATATGTTTACCAATAGAACCACCCAACAAAAGAGAAGAACAATGGGCATATTCCTTATCTTCTAATTTATTACATAGTTGAAATAGCTGATTGCATATTTCTTTTGAAGCATTAATAATTTGCATAGACTTGGTTTCGTTTACAAAACAAGATATTAAAAACTAATGGTATTTAATAATTCTCAAATCATGAATAGCCACAATTATCTTAATTTATGATTTTCTTATCTTTTCTATTATCCCTTAACTGTTGGATTAATATTTATTCTATATTTAAGTAACTAAACCAAGTTTATGCCTAGAAAGAGAAGAAACTATCCCCAATTTATAATCAAATTAACCAATTTTGAATTTTGGCCAACCTGGTTCTTTTATGCCCCTATGTTTTTATACGGCGTCGTGCTGTCCATAAAGAGCAAATCATTTGCCTATTTTACAGCTACAAATCCTGAAATGGAATTTGGAGGTGCCTATGGTACTGATAAAACTAAATTTCTCAAATTACTTGACTCGAAATATCAGACCAAAGGTTTTTTTGTTGCAAAAGAAACATCTAGTGAGAACATAATAAAGCTCATGACTGAGAATGATATTACATTTCCTATTATAGCAAAGCCGAATGTCGGCGAACGAGGTCGTGGCGTTGAAAAAATCGACAATAAAATTGATTTAGATAATTATCTAAAAATTATAGTCGAAGATCTTATCATTCAAGAATTCATTGCTCATCCAATAGAATTAGGTGTTTTCTATTACCGATTCCCTAATAGTAAAAAAGATGGTATTAGCTCCCTTGTCATAAAGGAATTTCTTAGTGTTACGGGTAATGGTCGAGATAGTTTTAGTGAGCTATTATCTAAAAATTTCAGAGCCAAATCACGTTTAAAATATTTTAAACAACGCTATCCTAATAGATGGAGTATTATTATTCCAGATGGCATAACACTTAAAGTTGAGCCTATAGGTAATCACAATAGAGGCACTAAATTTTTAGATGGGACACATCTCATTAACGAAAAGCTGGTTGAGGTTTTTAGAAAAATATCTGAGCCATTAGAAGGTTTCTATTATGGTCGTTTTGATATCAAAGTTAGTCGTATTCCAGATTTATATGAAGGTAAGCATATCAAAATATTAGAAATTAATGGAACAAACTCCGAGCCTGCTCATATTTACGATCCAGACTATTCCCTGTTTAAGGCATATAAAGAAGTGATTAAACACATGAATTTGGTGTATCAAATTAGTAGAGCGAATATCGCTTTGGGAATTAAACCACTACCTTTTTCTGATTTAATGAAAGGCTTATTCCATCATTTGTTTGGAAAAAAGTAGCAATCAAACTCTCTATTTAATAACAACAAACTATTGGTACATTACCAAATGCGCCAATCTATTTTACAAAAATAGTATTTCATTCCCTTTTAAGATACAAAATAACTAAATTGCGGCTCAATTTTTAAACACATTCTATGGAATCATTTATTTCCCCTGACAGTCACTTTATTCTCTTTTTTATTGTAGCAGGAGCTGCAGCTTTTGGTATCTATTCTGAACACAAAAAATGGTTTGGAAAATTATCAGGTATTCTTGTTACCATGATATCCATGTCCATATTAGCTATGCTGGGAGTTCTTCCTGTAGCTTCAAACCCAAACATAAAAGTTGAGGTTTATGATATGGTTTTCACCTATTTTATTCCAATTTCAATTCCTATGCTTTTATTTAGTTCTAACATACTAAAGATTGTAAAAGAAAGCGGTAAACTACTCCTAGCTTACATTATTGGAGCCATCGGAATTGTTTTAGGCTGTTTTCTCGCTTATTCATTAATCGATTTAGGTGATAATTCAGGAAATACGGCTGGTGTAATTGCCGCAACTTTAATTGGTGGTAGTGTCAATTTTATTGCTTCAGCAGAGATTTTAAATTTCAGTACAAACCCTCTATTTACAGCTACCATTGCCGTAGACAATTTGGTTTCGAACCTTTACACGCTCTTCTTGTTCTTAACTCCATCCTTAATGTTTTTGGCTCGATTTTTCGTGAAACCTAAAAAGGAAAATCAAATTGAAGATCCACATCAAGATAAAAAAGAAGATTATCCTATCACAATAGAACGCATTGCTGTAACTGTGTTTGTTGCAGTTCTAATTGCAGGAACAGGAAACTTCTTGGCTCCATATTTGCAAAACTTAATTCATACAGAATTAAACCTAAGCATTCTCCTAATAACTGTATTAGCTGTATTGGCTGCTAACTTTTTCCCAAAACATTTAAAACCACTAGAAAATACAGCCTTTTCAATCGGTTTATGGATGATGTATATCTTCCTTGCCGTGATTGGAGCAGCTACCAATGTTCATCAAATATTTACAATTGGACCTGCAGTTCTTGGTTTCTACTTAGTTATCATGATTTTTCACTTCGTTTTTATGTTGGCACTAGCAAAACTATTCAAACTCGATGTATATGAAGTCGTTATTTCATCTGCTGCTAATATAATGGGACCATCCGTTGCCGCACCTATGGCAGCATCTATGGGACAAAAGAAATTGGTGACTCCAGGAATTTTAGTGGGAATATTAGGCTATATTATAGGAACATTTATTGGTGTATCTATTGCAGTCTTTCTAAGTTAAAAATACGCAACAGTAAATGACTAATAAAAAAATTATACAAGTAACAGCGGCGATTATTCGAAAGGATAATCGCTTTTTGTGTGCACAAAGAAACGACTTTGGCGATCAGGGTGGTAAATGGGAATTTCCCGGTGGAAAAACTGAGATTGGAGAAACACCAGAGTTCAGTTTAGAACGAGAACTCCACGAAGAATTCAATATAAAAGCTAGCTGTGGTGATTTCCTATGTGAGAACACACACGACTATGGAGATAAAATAATAAACCTTAAAGCTTACTTCATTAATTACATCCATGGCGATTTTCAACTTCTAGTTCATAAGAATATAAAATGGCTTTCTTGTAACGCAATGCTCGAGCTCGATTGGGCTGAAGCAGATCTACCAATTGTTCATAAACTAATTGATCATTCCAACTTAAGCGGCGAACACCAGACTATATAAGCTGCTCTCCTCCGTCGCAGTATAAAATCTGCCCAGTTAAATTATTATTATCTATAATATAATCCATTGATTTTAAAATAGCTTGCATACCACCTGTGACTTTCATAGGTGTATTAGCAGCTTTTATTTCTAGATACGAACTATCTTCTCCCAATGGAGCAATAATTGAACCCGGAGCGATTCCATTTACGCGTATGTTTGGACCGAATTCCAAGGCTCCCATTTGCGTTAAATGAGCCAATGCAACTTTAGATAAACTGTATGCCGCATAATCAGAAACGAACTTCGTAATTCGAGTGTCTAAGAAATTTACAATTAGTCCTTCTTTACAGAGATTAGCATAATCGCGCATTAATATAAAAGGAGCTCTAAAATTGATATTCATCTGCTCACTAAGCAAATCTAAGCTGGTTTTCTTTATTGAACTTAAACTATAAACCGAGGCATTATTAATTAAGAGATCAATATGACCAAACTCCTTTTCAACTTCTGAAATTAAAGACTCAGGATTACAGGATAAATCACAGCAAAACACTTTAAATACTTGTTTAGGATAAATAGCCTTCAAATAATCCCTCAAAGCCATAGCATCTTCCTTTGAGCTATTGTAGTGAATTGCCAAATTCCATGAATTCTTTGCCAAGTGAAGAACTATCTCTTTTCCTATTCGCTTAGCTGCCCCAGTAATTAACGCGGTTCTGTTTTCCATAAGTTTATTCTAAAAATTCTGTTTACAAAAGTACATCAATTATATATTTGAACGATTTAATACAAGAATTAATTCAATGAAATGCTTATTTTTGATTCCAAACGAAATTCTATATGAAACAGACCATAAATATTGAGCAAAACCTATTAAACTTATGCCCTTCACTAAAATTAGGCGTAATAGAGTGTCAAGTAACAATTACAGAAGATAATGATAAGCTTTGGAATGTAATTAATCAACATATCGATGAAATTCAACAGAACATGACCGTTGAAGACATTCGAAACAAACCAACAATAGCAACATCTAAAGATGGATATCGTAAAGTAGGCAAAGATCCCAATAGATATCGTCTTTCTGCAGAATCATTATTGAGACGAATCGTAAACGGGAAAGGTCTTTATAAAATTAATAATGTGGTTGACCTTTTAAACCTTGTTTCTATTAAATCAGGTTTTTCAATAGGTGGATATAATGCTGACAAAATTGTAGGTCCTATAAAAATGGGTATCGGAAAAACTGATGAAGAATACCAAGGTATTGGGCGTGGAAAATTAAACATTGAGAACCTACCCCTTTTTCGTGATAATACTGGTGCTTTCGGAAGTGCGACTTCTGACTCATTACGAACACAAATCGACTTATCATGTCAGAACTTCCTAATGATTATTATCTCTTACCAAGGTGAAACTGAATTAGAAAAAAACATGAATTTTGCTGAGGATTTATTAACTGAGTTTGCTGATGCTGGGGATATTAAAACGTGTATCATCTGAAAATATCCGACAACTTTTCACCCATAAATGGATTTTGTCAAACTCCTTCAGTTCCCTACACCTAAATGGACTATGTCGAGTTCCGCTTCGCTCCAGTTCCTATAGGGAACTTTAAAATGCGCAGTTTAAGCCCCTAGAGGTTGAAATAGTAAACTTTTAACTCTAGAAACTCATTATTGTTTTGTTTTACCACACGATAAAATCGTGTGGCAGCGGGGAAAATAGAACCTTCTAATAAATAAAAATTTGCGATGATTTGCGTAATCTGTGGAAATTAAGGTAAAGTCCAGAAGTAGCACGAGTTGATAAACTTTTTAGACCTTACTTACAACTTTATATCAAAATCATCAGCATCTAAATAAACAGGGAACTTGTCTCTAAATTTCCTTAATTCAGAAAGTGAAATAGACATTGTCGATATATTGCTTTTGTAATCTTCGCATTTTGCAAGAACTCTTCCCTTAGCATCAAACAAGGATGAATCACCAGCATAGGTCAAATTCATACCATCCTTTCCTACACGATTAACACCCGCAACATAAGTCTGATTATCTATAGCTCTAGCTTTTAAAATAGTATTCCAAACATCCCGTCGAGCTTCGGGCCAATTCGCGACACAAACCAACAGGTCATAATCTTGCTGGTTACGTAACCACACAGGAAACCTTAAATCGTAACAAACGATAGGTCGAATTCGCCATTCTCCAATGATTACAATTCCCTTATCTTTACCTCCTGCAAAATGTTTGTGTTCATCTCCCATTCTGAATAAATGGCGTTTATCGTAAGTCGATATATCACCATTGGGAGAAACGGTGTGCATACGATTATAAAAGGAATCAACATCTTTAACAATGAAACTACCCATTATAGATGCTCCTAAATATTTAGCTTGTTCTTGCATCCAAGAAACTGTCATATCAGCATATCTGGAAATTTCATCTTTATCAGACATCGTAAAACCAGAAGTAAACATTTCGGGTAAAACAATTAGGTCACTCTTGCCTTTCAATTCAGAAAGTTGCTGAGTGAATTGTTCTAGGTTCAATTTCACATCTCCCCATATCAATTCTGATTGAACCAAACTAAGTCTTAAAATATCTGTCATATACAATTTTTAAGATTTGCATTAATCTCCAATGGAAAACATGTCTGGAAACTTAGGCTTAGAGTTTTTATATCTCGATTTTATATAAGCCATATCAGCTTCAACATCTCCTGTTGGGTGAAAAGTTTCAATAAAACTCAAAGTTTTAGTTTCATAATTCAAGTCACCCAATAAAATTGGCACATTTGCTTTTAAAGCAATAAAATAAAAACCTCTTTTCCACACAGGACGTCTACTTCTACTTGCCTCTGGAGAGAGTGACAAATAAAGTTCGTCTCTATTCTTAAATTCTGCTGCCAATTGATCTGTGAGGTTATTTTTCTTACTCCTATCAATAGGCATAACACCCATTGATCGAAAAATTGCTCCAAGTGGAAAAAAGAAAAATTCTTTTTTCATTAGAACTGTCGTGTTGATTCTATGTGCGACAAAAGCCAATTTTCCCCATATAAAATCCCAATTTGATGTATGTGGTGCAGCAATAACTACCGCTTTCTTTTCTGATGGAATTTCTCCTACAAATTTCCATCCAGATAACTTAAGTATGAATCGACTTATTATTACTTTCATTCGTTTATTTAGATTTGGAATTATCGTCTTCTATATAATATAAATATTCTTGGGCAAAGGTACTAAAATAAAGACTTCTCTTTTTTTAGAATCGATTTTGATAAACCCAACAATTTAAAGATATTTGCATCTTAATATCTACACCTAAGTTTGAAAATAATGGATTCACTAAGAGATAAAGTTCTAAAATTAGCCAAGGAGAAAAATGCAGTTATTTTAGCACATTACTACCAAACCTCCGATATACAAGAAATAGCCGATTTTAAAGGAGATAGTTTAGCACTTGCACAACATGCAGCAGAGACTAAAGCTGATATTATTCTATTTGCTGGCGTTCATTTTATGGGAGAAACTGCGAAGATATTAAACCCTAAACGTAAAGTTTTAATTCCTGATTTAGAGGCTGGCTGTTCTCTTGCAGAGTCTTGTCCTGGCGAAGAATTTGCCAAATTTAAAGCACAATATCCCAATCATATTGTCATTTCTTATATCAATTGTTCTGCTGAAATAAAAACGCTTTCAGACGTCATATGCACTTCGGGAAATGCTGTCCAAATTGTAGAATCTTATCCTAAGAATCAGAAAATCATATTTGCACCAGATAAAAATTTAGGCCGATACATCAATGAAATCACAGGAAGAGAAATGATTCTGTGGGATGGCTCATGCGAAGTACACGACATACTATCGGCTGAAAAGGTTATGCAAATGAAAGTGGAAAATCCAGATGCAATACTTATTGCTCATCCTGAATGCACCCACCCAGTTCTTATTCTTGCTGATTTTGTAGGATCAACTACAGCCATGCTTAATTACACTAAAAATTCTGATGCCAAGAAATTTATAGTCGCTACAGAAACAGGGATTCTTCATCAAATGCAAAAAGATTCTCCAGAAAAAGAGTTTCTTATTGTACCAGCTGATGAAACTTGCTCGTGCAACGATTGTGCTTATATGAAATTGAACACAATGCAAAAAATATATATGGCCCTGAAAAATGAACAACCTGAAATTATTTTACCTGATGATATTATGACTAAAGCAAAAACTCCACTTCTTAGAATGCTTGAATTATCATCAAAATAACTCGTCCATATCGTTCATAATTATATTCACATAGATAAATTGAACATTGTTCAAATCTTTCATAAAATATTTGATTATGAAATTTTAAAGATGTAATTTCAGGTAGATATGCTAAAGTTCACCTAAAATAGGTTGGATATTAATCACTAAAAAAGAATATTAATTATGAATACAGACAAAATTTTAGAACAAATCATCCAAATTGGAGTTGAGTATGGACCAAAACTAATTGGTGCTATAGCCGTATTAATCATAGGTGGATGGATTATCAAAGTTCTAGTTCGTGCTATTGGTAAAATGATGGACAAAAGCAATTTGGACGCCTCCTTAAAACCATTTCTAAAAAGTATAATAGGAATGCTGCTTAAAGTAATGCTGTATATTACTGCATTAGGCATGCTTGGTGTTGAAATGACTTCATTTATTGCTATTTTAGGTGCCGCAGGTTTAGCTGTTGGTTTAGCCTTATCAGGCACATTACAAAACTTCGCTGGTGGTGTTATGATTCTAGTTTTTAAACCATTTAAAGTTGGAGATCTTATTGACGCTCAAAGTTACTTAGGTGTTGTAAAAGAAATTCAAATATTTAACACAATTCTAACAACTCCTGATAATAAAACAATTATTATACCTAATGGTGGCTTATCAACTTCATCTTTAACTAACTATTCTAAGGAAGAAAAAAGAAGAGTTGATTGGACAGTTGGAATCGCTTATGGTGATGATGTTGATAAAGCAAGAGCTGTTATCAAACGTTTAGCCGATGAAGATTCAAGAATTCTTAAAGACCCTGAAATTTTTATTGCAGTTTCTGAATTAGCAGACAGTTCCGTTAACCTTGCAGTTAGAGCTTGGATTAATGCTCCTGATTATTGGGGTGTATTCTTCGATTTTAATGAGAAGGTTTATAAGACATTTGCACAAGAAGGACTTAATATTCCTTTCCCTCAAATGGATGTTCATGTTCATAAAAACGACTTATAGAACTAATTCGTGATTAAATAAATTTGAAAAGCCCTAAAGACTTCATGCTCTTTAGGGCTTTTTGTTTGTAAAAACCACTTATTTCTGATTAAATCTATTAAATATGCTTGTAGTAAAAAAGCAAGCTTGTATTTTTGTAAAAGCAAAAGTAGAAACACAACAAGTAATTCTACTCTTCGTGTTTGGCGTTTACATTATTAAGATTTAAAGATTAAAACTTTAAGTTTCTGAATATCATGTATCAGGTTTACTAAATCAAAAAAGATATTAAAAGTGTAAAAGAAAACGCTACACGTAATAAATAATTGGACAGAAAATTTATAAGAAAAACATATATATATCCTTCTAAATTTATTTTATTAGGGAGAAAAGAATATTGTCGATGTTTTTTGGAAAACAGACTAATAACTAACCAATAATAATTTCGAATAAATGGGAAAACAAAACTGGAAACCTGGAACCATGGTCTATCCATTGCCAGCCGTAATGGTTAGTTGTGGAGCAAGTAAAGAAGATTATAATATTATAACAATAGCTTGGACAGGTACTATTTGCACTGATCCTGCAATGTGTTACATCTCTATCAGACGAAATCGTCATTCGTATGACATCATAAAGAAACACGGCGAATTTGTTATTAATCTTACGACAAAGGAACTCGCCTTTGCTACTGATTGGTGTGGCGTAAAATCAGGAAAAGATTTCGATAAGTTCAAAGAAATGAACTTAACACCAGGCAAATCGAAAGAAATCAGTGCGCCAATTATAGAGGAATCACCTCTATCCATAGAATGCAAGCTAAAACAAATTGTAGAATTAGGCTCTCACGATATGTTTATTGCAGAAGTAGTAAACGTACAAGCTGACGAGAAGTATATCGATCCTGAGAGTGGACAATTCAGATTAGATAAAGCGCAGCCTATTGCCTACGCTCACGGTCATTACTACGAATTAGGCAAACTTATTGGTCGTTTTGGCTATTCTGTAATGAAGAAGAAAACGAAAAAGAAATTGGCACAGAAAAGAAACAATAAGTAGATATTAATTGTGCCACAAATTCAGATGAGATTTGTGGCACAGCTTTTCAAAAGCATATCAGTTTAGGAAGTCGGAGCTTCTATTGGTAAGTCAAAATAAACTCTCGTTCCTACATTTATATCACTTTCAACACGGATTGAACCTTTATTCTTCTCAACTAAATCTTTAGCTATAACTAATCCTAAACCAGAACCAGATTCCTTACTAGTCCCTTCATGTTGCGTTTTTTTATTAATATCAAATAGATGTTGAACATCCTCTCTCTCAATACCGATACCATTATCCCGCACAAGGATTTCAATCCTATTATTTTCAATTTCAGCTGAAACATCTACAAGTCCATTTTTACGTGTAAATTTTATGGCATTGTTAACTAAATTGGAGACTACTGTTTTAATCATATTCTCATCACCAAAAGCATTTAAATTTAAAGAAATATTATTTTTCAATTCAATACTCTTTACTTTTGCAATTGTCTCAAATGTATTCAGAACTGTATCAACAATATTTCTCATATCAATCGTATTAGGATTCCAAGGAACACCCCCAATTTGAATACTTCCCCATCTCAATAAATTGTCTAAGAGATCGCTTATATTATGAACAGACTCATAACAATTTTTCACATACTTTTTTATTTCAAGGTCTGAAAATGAATCCGAACTTTTAGTAAAAACCTCTAATAAACCTACTGCGGAAGTTAAAGGTCCTTTTAAATCTTGAGATATAATTGAGAAAAACTGATCCTTTGTTTCATTTATTTTTTTTAGTTCACTTGTTCGTTTCTCTAGATTAGCTCTATTTTCAACAATCTCGCTTACATCATCAACTACCCATATATTAGCGTCATCACTATAAGAATACAACATCTCACTAATATAAATTTTAGCCCAAATAACAGAGTTATCAACCCTCTTCAATGGTATTTCATTCCGAATAAAAGCTTTGCTTCCTTCTAGCTGTTCATATTCACTCATTAAAATATTATAGTTACTCTTATTTAAAAAAGTAGACATAATATCTTTACCTAACAACTCTCCTTTTTGATAGTCTAGAATCTCTGAAATTCTGTTATTTTGATCAATGATTTTTCCTTCTCCATCAGTCACCACAATACCAACTAAAGAGTTATTTAAAATAGCCTTCAATCTAAGATAAGCAAGTTTAGAGAGTTCTTCTTGCTTAGTAATCTCAAGATTTTTTCTACTAAGATTCTCATTGGCTTCAAGAAGTTCTCGTGATCGATCTTCAACTTTTCTATCCAACTCTAGATTCTGTCTTTCTAAAACTTTTTTCTGCCTATGCTTAAAGACAGAATAAATAATTAAAAGAAAAACCAGAACGAATCCTATTATCATGATGTTTTTAAACAAAACAATATGTTTCTCAAACAATGTTTTCTCCCTGTTTATTATAATCGTCCCCTTAGTCAAATTAGACTCAGATATTTTAAATTTTGATAAAACGGAATGGTCTATTTTAACACTAACTGCAGACTCCTTGAGCACTGGAATTGTATCTGGATTCACTCCTTTTACAATTGACAAAGCCATTTCTCCTGCAAGTTTACCCTGTAAAACACCGCTAGTTATATATCCACCAACAATTCCTTTACCTAAATAAAAATCCCAAGAACTATAAATTGGAACAGCACTTGCTTCACTAACCAAACGAACGGCATCACTAAATGAATAATAATTCCCATCAGAATCCATTGAAAATGGGGCTAAATAAATCATCCAATCATCAGATAAATTTCTAACTTTTTCTTGAATATCCTTCATATTGCCATTATCGGAATATTCAATAAATATATCTTTTTCTAATTCTGGCAAAGCGTCCATAATAATTGACTTATTAGCCAACCCAGTCACAGTCTTATCATTTATAATAAGTATTTTTCTTTTGGGTTGTAACTTATGCATAAGCATTAAAGTGGAATCAATTGCAGTATATTCTGCAATACCAGTAACCCGTTTTTCACCCATCAATAATTCAGGCTTATAATTATTTATGCCACAAAAAATGATCGGAATATTTTTAAAACATCGTTTTCTACTTTTAATAACAAAATTCAGCGCATTATTGTCGGAAACGATGATTACATCAAAAGTTAGCTTAGAACACAGAAGTTTATATTTTTGATCAAAAGATTCAATAAATGTTGGATCTACGAATCGCTTTGAGTCTAAATATTCATAATAAGTCTCAACTTCATTTTCAAGAGGCGTTAATACAGATTCAATACCATTAGAGATACTATCTGTCCAAGCAAAGCTCTGATGATAAGAATGAATGACCAAAATATGTTTTTTACTTTTAATGCTTGGATGAATGGCAAATGCCGAAGTCAAAGAAGCTAGAACAAATAAAAAACTTAAAAATAAATAACGCATAGTATGAGATTTTTCGAATAACTAAAACTATTTACATAAAATCATAATTCTCAATAATCATATCTTTAACCCAGATAATGAGTTTTTAATATACAAAAAAAGCCTACAATATTTGTAAGCTTTTTTATATATCAATCAGAATGATAAGCAAATATCACTGTTTTTTCTTAATTTATCTAATTCTATCCATTGAACGAATCATAGCTTCATCTTTACCTATACTACGTATAGCTAAGTACGATAAAACCACACTTATTAGTGGGAAAGCATTAATAATACTGTAGTTAGCAATAGCTTGCATCGGTTCTAGTTGAGAATTCACATTATAATAAATAAGACCAACAACACCTAACATACAAAAGATATTAAAAACCGTTAGTCGAATTTGACGCATGCGTTTTTTATAAGAAAAGATGGTCACGATAAGATTTAAAACAATAACTAATATCAGTATGGCGATTGGATAAGCTTTAAAAATCATAGCTTCACCTTCTTTTAAAGAAGGAATTCCTCTATATATAAATGAATACGAATTATTTGCTGTATCGATTAATTCTGCCAAAGGGAAAAAGAACAACAGTGTCATTAGGATTAATGCACCTAATAAAAATAAAGTTTGAATTCTTTGAATCATAGTTTTTCTGAAATTGAAATTAATACTTTTAGGAGTTAACGCTTCATTATAAAAAGCTTTTCCAAGCACAAATTTAAACTTAAAAATAAGAGCAGCAAACTTTCAACTATTACACTTAGTCATCAAATTACAAACTAAAAACGATATCCTTTTACTATAATTAGCCTCTTTTCTTAAGAGACATATAGTCTATATAATACAACAATTTAACAGACAGTGAATTAAATTGAGTTGCATCAAAGGTATCCTTAAAATTCTTTACGAAACTATGGGCTACGACATCATTATAATCCGAAATAGAATTTTTCCAAACCATAGCAAGTTCACTACCGGGAGCAAATCTCCATGAATAAACCACATCAATATTAAAAGTATTAAAGTTTATGTCGTGGTTATCTGAATAATCAGTAGAAGCTAATCTCCCATTATCCATCAAAACACCAAAATTCTTATACTCCGCTTTTGCCCAGTAATGACGTGCCCTAAAACTTAATGACATTTTATTATTAAAAATATAACTACTAGAAAGCCTACTTTCTACATAAGTTGTATTTCTATACCCAATATAAACATTCGTGATATCATCAATGACTTCATCACTCACATAACCAATATCATTAAGCTGTCTATTCCATTTCATTCTATATTCCATCGTAAACTTATCGTTAAAACGATAACGCGGTTTAACAATTAAGGCAAATTCTCTCAAATCATCAGTTGAAAAACGAGCTCCATATTTTGCTTCAAGATCTAAAGCAAACTCTTTTCTATAGTCAGTTGAAAACCATAAGCTCATATATGCTGACGATTCTTTTCTCAATTTCATACCTTCGACTCTTGGCTCATAAAAATCGTAGTTATGCGTAGGTCGAACATTACCATAGATACCTAAAGAATTATATGACTTCAGCTTAATACTCGAGTTATAATAAATAGTGAAACGTGAAAATCGAGCTGGAGAATACTGAGTTTCATGAGTAATAGTTAGACTATTATGCTGAGCTAAAAAGATGCCTTGAGGCTTATAGATATGATAACCTAGCTTTAATTTATTTTTGATAATATTATTACTACTCAAATATCCAAAATCATTGGGATCATATTCATCAGATATCATTTCATTGGAAAAATTCCAATTGAATTTTCCACTTATTTTCTCAAAAGAAAATCGATGATGGTGTCCAATTTCATCATGCTCACCTTTTTCGTAACGTTGAGATAATAAAGCCTTACCGCTTAACTGATACTTTCGAGTTTTACCTTTTAGCAAAAACTCCGTTCCACTTACATTGGCAATAAAATCATCTTTAGGTACGGTAACATTAGTATTGATAAGAGAAATATAGGATTCGTTCTTCAAGCTTTGATCTAATACAAACATATTATAATTAGCAAAAGCTTGAGTCTTAAATTTCCGTTTCGATCCCGATATTGTATCTTTAATTTTTGCATAAGTATTACGTATCATGGAATTCAAAAAACCAATACCTAATCCACTACTTGTTCTTCCTGAAATTTTAGTTGAATTTATAATTTTGGACTCCGCAGGATTTTCTTGTATCATTTCATTTTCTTCAAGATTATCCTCTACATCATATCTGTATTTAGGCGTTGCACCAATTCTTTTTGAATAGAACACGCCACCTCTGTTAAATAGCTCTGTTGCCTCAGTGAAATACTGTCTTTTCTCTGAAAATTTAGTTTCGTACGGTGAGAGATTTAAAACCTGATCGTCTGATTGAACCTGTCCAAAATCAGGAATCAACATCATATCTAGAGTAAAACTTTCATTCAGTCCATATTTTAAGTCAAGTCCACCACGATAATTAGTTTCAAATGATGAGTTATCCGAAGATTTATCGACATACACTGAGAAATAAGGCGAAAAAGATAGACGTGTAGGCGGTTTTATATTATTGATTCCTTTCAAAATTCCAGACTGACTAACCCAGCCAGATTCTTCTTTGTCGATAAAATTCCAACTTACTTTTTCCTTTTTTCTTTGAATATTACGAATGATATTTAGTCCCCATTCTTGCACATCTTTCTGCGGAAAACGAAGAGCAGAATATGGAATTTCAAATTCAACACTCCAGCCTTCTAATCCAATATAAGCACCACTTTTCCATACGCCATCCCAATTGGTATCTTCACTACCTTTAATCACTTTAGCATCAATTTGAACTCCCATTGGTGTAACAATAAATTCGAATGCATCAAGTCCATTATTAAAAGGATCAATTAATAGTAGTGCATAGTCACTATTATTCAAATCATCTCGTTTACTCAGTTGTTTGAGTATCTTTTCTGGCTCATCATCATACATCATAACACCCACAATGAGTGAATTATCGGTATAAATGAACTTAGCCTCTGTTCTATAATTTGAAGGCATTCCATTATTAGGATCCATCTGTACAAAATTGCCTGCGACTGGAATATATTTCCAAATATCTTCATTTAAAATTCCATCAATTTGGGGATGATGAGTGACACGCTTGGCTTTAATTTTTTTCTTTGAGAAAGCCTGTACTGGTTGACAAAAACAACAAAACAACGCTATTACTAACAAAGTTAGTTTAATCATGGTCGGTTTAAATTTTCTAAAGGTTTACTAAGGTTACATAAAATATATCATTTATCATACCAAAAAAGCCAGATTACTGATTTTCAGAAGACAACTATTTTGCTCATACAAATAAAGTGAACGATACTAGAACACCTTATGTTCGAAACCGAACAAAACATTTAACTGTCAGAACTATATACTAAAAAAGGCTGTTTCTTAAGAAACAGCCTTTAAAATATATTTTATATTAGAAAATTAGTTGTTACCTAAAATAAGAGGCATCCCATCTTTTCCACTACCAATAACAACTACTTTAGAGTTTGGTGATTTTGACAATTCAATCGTTGCCTCAATACCTCTCATTTTCAATAGCGCATCAGTTAAACTACTATTAATAATCTTATTTGCTTTTGCTTCACCTTCAGCTGCAATACGCTTTCTCTCAGCCTCACTTTGCTCACGATCAAGCTTAAACTGATAAGCTAATGCTTCCTGCTCTTGTTGTAGCTTACTTTCAATAGCCTGCTTAATTTTTGCTGGCAAATTAATCGAACGAATCAATAAAGCTTTCATTTGAATATTATTCTTCTTAAGAATTAAAGATGTTTCAGTAATAATTGCATCTTCAACTTCTTTTCTCTGAGTAGAATAAATTTCCTCTGCAGTATAACGTCCAGCTACTTGACGAACTGAAGATCGAACTTCTGGTACGACTAATTGATTGATATAGTTTTTACCAAAAATTTCATGTAAATAACCAATTTTATTATAAATTGGATTAAAACGAACGGATACATCAATATTTAGAGACAAACCACTTTTGTCCAATACATCCATCATTTCTTCACTTTTTTGTTCCTTTACATCGTATATATGTAAATCATTCCATGGTGCAATCACATGAAATCCAGGCATAAAAATATTTTCTTTATCTAATCCTGTCGAGAACTTGCGAAAAATAACACCACGTTCACCTGGTTGAAGCGTTTTAAACATGCTTGATCCTGACAATACAAGAATCAGCGCAAAAGCTGCTACGACGATTAAGAAATACGGTTTTTGTTTCATTTTATTAAAGTTTAACACCTTAAAATTAGATATCTTTCTAACTATAAAGCAATTATATTTTAGCAATCAACTATGAACTTAATAGTCATAATAATTGTCACTAACTAGAAAGTAAATATAACACAATATATCCATTGAGGAAACATTAATTAGATGAATAAAACAATGAATTATATCAAAAACATATTGCTATCTCATTTTTCAATAATTATTTTATTTGTATATTTGGAATCTCATTGATAAAGTAGAACAATTGAATCTTATATCTATTTCAACAATTGAGTTCTATAAATTACTCCAAACAACCATATAATAAGTATTGTTAATCTGCAAAAAGCAGTTTGCCCATTTTTCTACTTATATTTACGAGTGCATAAATTTATAAAGTAGTAGATCTGTGTGACATGACTTTTTACAATTCAAAATTTTTAAAACATATGGAACCAATTAAATCATCAGAACTAATTATTAATCCTGACGGAAGTGTTTTTCACTTACATTTAAGACCAGAACACCTTGCAGACACAATTATTCTTGTAGGAGATCCTGGACGTGTAGAATTAGTAGCCAGTTTTTTCGACAACGTAGAACTTACGATCTCTAATAGAGAATTTGTAACAAAAACAGGTACGTATAATGGCAAACGCTTCTCTGTTGTATCAACAGGAATTGGAACGGATAATATAGACATTGTTATTAATGAATTAGATGCCGTTGTAAATATCGACTTAAAGACTCGTATACCTAAAAAAGAACATAAATCGTTAACAATTGTACGAATTGGTACTTCTGGTTCATTACAGGGCGACATTCCTGTTGATTCTTTTCTATTATCGAAAAAATCAATTGGCTTTGATGGTATGCTAAACTTTTATGCTGGGAGAGACGAAGTTTCAGACCTTGAATTCGAAAAAGCATTTAAAGAAGCCGTTAATTGGAATCCAAAACTTGCATCTCCTTACTTTGTATCATCATCGGAAGAATTAATCAATAGAATAGATGGTGATAATATGATTCAAGGAATCACCATATCTGCCAATGGTTTTTATGGTCCCCAAGGAAGAGTTCTTCGTTTAAAAACCCTTGATATGGATTTAAACGACAAACTTGAAGCCTTTGAATATAAAGGTCAAAAAATCACTAATTATGAAATGGAGAGTTCTGCAATTGCTGGATTATCGGCTCTTTTAGGACATAAAGCTGCCACTGTTTGTGCCATAATTGCAAATCGTGTCAACAAGGATGCAAGCAAAGATTATAAACCTGTCATTAAAAATCTTATCAAAACAATACTTGATAGATTAAGTAAATAAACTCTAATTAATTTCAAATTAGTCTTTTATTTGAGATTTTGAGATCAGAAAACTCTAAAACCCACAAGAATTGTTCTTCTTAGTGGGTTTTATTATATTTACGTATGAACAGGTCTCAAAAATGAATATGAACGAAGATAAACTACAAGCCTTAATATCACTTTTAGACGATGCCGATCCTAATGTTTACATAAACATAGCTACAGAATTATCTAAACTATCAGCCTCAAATATTCCTTATTTGGAAAACATTTGGTTAGAGTCTGATAACGTTATTCTTCAGGAACGCTTAGACAAAATTATTGATGAAATACACTACAAATCAATTTTAAAGGAATTAATCAGCTGGAAAAATTCGCCTAAGCAAGACTTAATAGATGGAGCAATTATTATTAACCAAAGTATTAACTACCATTTATCAAAAGACAGTATAAAGACAACTATTCAAAGGCTAGTTGATGAAATAAAACCTGAAATAAAGGAACAAGAAACCTATCTGGATAAAATAAAGATTCTCAATCACTTTCTTTACTTCATTCATAATTACTTGATATTATCTCCTAAAGAGACAACAGATTGGGGTGGAAATATTAGCAGTGTTCTCGCACAAAAAAAGGGAAACTACATTATCACTAGTGTTCTTTATGCTGGAATTGCTCAAAGCTTAAAACTTCCTGTAACAGGCATTCGGCTCCCTAATAGCATCATATTATCATGCGAAATACACTTGAATGACTCGTTCGTAGAAAAGAAAAAAAGTTATTTTTATATAAATCCAATTGACAATGGTTCTGTTTTATCAGCTACTCAGCTTGAGCATGTCATTAAATTTAAAAAACTAAAAAACTTACCTCAATATTATAAGCCATCGAATAATATGAATATGATTGTACTTCTTATTCAAAATCAAATATTATCCTACGGACGGCAAAATAATCACAGAAACGTCGAAATATTGAAAAAACTTTTAAATGTTCTTCTTCAAAAGAAGAATAAATAAATCAAAAAAAAATCTCCAACTCTAAAGAGTTGGAGATTTTATATATCTAAATAAATTCTATTTTGCGTAATTTATAGCTCTAGTCTCACGAATTACTGTAATCTTCACTTGACCAGGATATGTCATTTCGTCTTGAATCTTTTGTGCAATATCCAATGATAATGTTTCAGCTTCTTTATCAGAAATCTTATCACTACCCACAATAACTCTTAACTCTCTACCAGCTTGAATTGCATATGTTTTTAATACACCTGGATGCGAAAGAGCAAGATTTTCAAGATCTTTTAAACGCTTAATATAAGATTCTACAATTTCACGTCTTGCACCTGGACGAGCTCCTGAAATAGCATCACAAGCTTGAATAATTGGAGCAAGCAAAGTTGTCATCTCAATTTCGTCGTGGTGAGCTCCAATTGCATTACAAATATCTGCCTTCTCTTTATATTTCTCAGCCAATTTCATACCTAAAATTGCGTGTGGCAATTCTGGCTCATCATCGGGCACCTTACCTATATCATGTAAAAGACCTGCACGTTTCGCTTTCTTAGCATTTAAACCAAGCTCAGTTGCCATAATAGCACAAAGGTTAGCTGTTTCGCGAGCATGCTGCAATAAGTTCTGACCATAAGACGAACGATATTTCATCTTACCAATCATTCTAATCAACTCAGGATGCAAACCATGTATACCTAAATCAATAGCTGTGCGTTTACCTATTTCAGCCATTTCTTCTTCAATCTGCTTACGAGTTTTACTCACAACTTCCTCAATACGAGCAGGATGAATACGACCATCAGTAACTAATTGATGAAGAGCTAAACGAGCAATCTCACGACGTACAGGATCAAAACCTGAAAGTACAATTGCTTCTGGTGTATCATCTACAATAATTTCAATACCAGTAGCTGCTTCAAGAGCACGAATATTTCGACCTTCACGTCCAATAATACGTCCTTTAATTTCATCAGATTCAATATGGAAAATTGTTACTGAATTCTCAATAGCTGTTTCAGTAGCAACACGTTGGATTGTTTTAATTACAATCTTCTTAGCTTCCATATTAGCCGACATCTTGGCATCTTCCATGATATCGTTCACATAAGACATAGCCTCCGTTTTAGCTTGGTCTTTCAAAGATTCCACAATCTGATTTTTTGCCTCTTCGGCAGACAAACCTGAAATTCTCTCCAACTGCTCAATTTGTTGACGTTTTGATTTCTCTAACTCCAACTCTTTTCTCTCTACCAACTCCATTTGAACATTTAAGTTCTCACGAATAGAATCAACTTCTTTTTTCTTACGTTGAAAATCCTCTACTCTTTGATTAACAGCAGTTTCTTTTTGCTTAACTCTGTTTTCTACAACTAAAAGTTTAGCATTTTTAGTGTTAATCTGCTTTTCGTGCTCAGTTCTTAATTGTAAAAACTTTTCCTTAGCTTGTAGTATCTTATCTTTTCTGAGAACCTCTGCTTCAGCTTTAGCATCTCTTATAATGCCTTCGCGTCTACTTTTTAATGCGCGCTGCAATATGAAGTAGGATATAAACCCGCCTCCAACTAAAGCAATAACTCCTATTATTATTTCTGTCATTATTTTATATGTTTAGTCAATACTCAATTTTCTTTATGTAATAAATAACCCGCACTACAACTTTGGAATTACGCCTATTTACAAATCTAATCATACCCAACACGGGTTTGTTAAGATTCGAAATAATAAACTCCTAAGAAATAACGCGGGTTATTGTTCTTTTAAAGTGTCTTACTGTACTTCTTTAATAAACTCACTCAGCTCTTGTTCCATTGCTTCCAGATCTTTTAAAACTGGAGATACATCTGTTTTAGCTTCATTTTCTAATATTTTCACTACAAACTGTAATGAAGCCATAGCTAAAAAATCCTGAATGTCTTTATCTTTATATTTCTGTTGATATTGCAATACCTTTTCATTTATAGTCTTTGCAGCTTTTCGAACAATCTCTTCCCTATCCCTTTCAACATTTAAAGGATAAAGACGACCAGCTACACTAATTTTAATTAAAAATTCGTCAGACATAAACAATTTTTATTTGTTTAAAAGGGCAATACACTTGTCAATCTCCCGCACAATTCGGCTAATTTTATTTTTAGCCTGCTGCGAATCACCTACATTCACAGCAAAAGTCTTAGATAATTTTAAAGTATCATACTTATGTTTAAATTCCTCGTTCTCTTTGCTTAAAGATTCAATTTGCTCAATTAAGTTCATTTTTTCACGAACTAAGTCTTCTTTTTCGAGCTTTAAATCTTGATACAAGGAAATGAGACAAGAGATTTGCCTTCGTAATTCAGATACTATTTCAATTGGCTTTACCTCCATTATTTAAACTTTCTTCTACAAAATTAACATTGCTGCCAAGATAATCAAAAATATTGCTTTCTATTTTCGATTAAGAGGTTTAAAAAAAACACTTTTTTTGTAGATTTACACACCATAAACTGACACCTTAATTTGGAATAGCATGAAAACAAAGCATATAAACATAAGTATCCTTCTTTTTTTATCAATTATATTTTTTCACACTTTACCATCTCAGGCACAAAATATACCTGAAAACTATTTTAGATCACCTGTTGATTTTAAAATCACCCTTTCGGGGACATTTGCTGAACTAAGAAACAACCATTTTCATTCGGGCATAGATATTCGAACATTTACAACCGGCAAAAAGGTTTATGCTGTTGCCGACGGCATTATTAGTCGCATTAAAGTATCTTCAACTGGATTCGGTAAAGCATTATATATTAATCATCCGAATGGTTATACTTCAGTATATGCACACTTAAGTAAATTTTCTCCTAAAATAGAAGCTTACATCAAATCGCAACAGTATAAAAGAAAGAAATTTGCAATTGATATCGATCTTAGTAGAATAGAATCGCACAACAAAGAATTATTCAAAATAAAAAAAGGAGATATTATTGCGCACTCGGGAAATACAGGATCTTCAATGGGACCTCATCTTCATTTTGAAGTCAGAGAGACTAAAAGTGAAAAACCTATTAACCCTATGCTTTTAGGTTTAAAAATAGAAGACACAATTTCGCCTAAAATTTATAATCTATACGTTTATCCTTTGGATAAAAACAGCAGTGTAAATGGTAAAAACACACGCCAAGTTTTTAAAGCTAAAGCATCAAACAAAAACGCTTACAGTTTGGGTATAAACAAAATGAAACTACATGGAAGAATAGGTTTTGCTATTCACACTCAAGATCATCTGAATAACACATGGGGAAAATGTGGTATTAATAAACTCCAGTTAAAAATTAATGAATCATTAGTCACAAACTTCTCTCTCAATAAATTTTCATATAGTGAGACTAGCTATATCAATTCATATATCGATTATGAACTCAATTATAAAACGAACAGAAAAATTCATAAAGCTTTTATCGAACCTAATAACAAATTGAGTTTCTATAAAAACATGAAATCTGATGGATCATACAATTTTAATACAGATGAAAATTATAAAATTGAATTATCGGTATATGACTCTTATAACAATAAAGCTAAACTTCAATTCACTGTAACAGGAGATACAAGTTCGATCGTATTCCCAGAAAAAAAATATGATAATTTATTTAAATATGACGAAGAAAACCTTTTCTCTCGATCAGATATCGATTTAAAATTTCCTAAGGACTGTTTCTTTTCAAATCTTGAATTTTGTTATTCGAAAAGCCAAGACAGTACTTACCTATCGCCTATACATCATATACACAAACCGAATGTTGGACTAAACAAATATTATAGTATATCGATAAAGATGAACAAAATTGATGAAGACTTATCGGATAAATTAGTTGTAGTCCGAATTAATAAAGATAAAAGGGTCTCGTCTGTAGGAGGAATTTATGTTAATGGTTACATGAAGACTAAAACAAAAATTCTAGGTAACTATGCCGTTTCTCAAGATACAATAGCACCAACTATTACAACTAAAACAAATTATAAGAACAAAAATCTTAAGTCTTTAAAATTTATAGATTTCACTATTAAAGATAATTTGTCGGGTATTAAAACTTATCAAGGTAAAATTGATAATAAATGGGTTTTGTTTGAATTCGACAAAAAGAAAAATCGTCTATTCTACACTTTTGATAAAGCTAGAATAAAAAGAAATATGAAGCATCAATTAGAATTAACAGTTAAGGATGCTGTTGGAAATATAGGCACTTATACTTGTAACTTTACTTGGTAATCATTTTCGTATCAGTCTCTTAATTTAACTAATATTTTAGAAAGTTTGTTTCAAGTATTCACACTCTCAAACTTTATAATTTACTTTTGGCTTTCACAAAAAACAGACATAAAAAAAGGGAGCTAATAGCTCCCTTTTTTTTATAATATAATAACAAATTAATCTCTTCTTCTACGGTCGAAAGATCTTCCGCCACCTTCTGGTTTTCTTCTTCTATCTCTAGAATCATCACCACCTCTTGAACGAGATCTATCACCAGAACCACTACGAGATCTGTCTCCAGAAGCGCTACGTGACCTTCCACCTCCTGAATAACCACGAGATGATCCACCACCACTAGAGTATCCTCGAGATCGATTATTGCTACGAGGTCTTTCTTCTGAATCTGGACGATCACCTGAAACTTCAATTCGAACAGCTCTACCACCAACTTCAGCACCAGCGAAACCTTTAATAATTTCTTCAGTGAATTCTTTAGATACATCAAAGAATGAAAAGACACCTTTAAGATCAACTCGTCCTACATTTTTACCACGAACACCACACTGCTTATGAATCAATGTAAGCAAACTTGGTACATCAATACCATCTTTACGACCAATATTGATGAATAAACGATCTTCAGTACTAACCGCACCGTCATTTTGACGAACACGTTTCTGAGTAGAAGATCTCATATTTAAGTCTTGAGCATTCTTGTAGTACTCCCAGAATCTATTAAATTCTAAAGAAACCATATGCTTAACAAGCTCATCACGATCAAGGTCTTTCAACTCTTCATGAATAGCTGGCAAGAATTGAGCAATTGCTTCTTCTTCAATATTTACGTCAATAACGCGTTTCATGAAGTTTAAAAGCTGACGTTCACAAACCTCTGCTCCACCAGGAATTTTAACTTGTTGGAATTCTAATTTTAATCTACGAGACAAATCTTTTATTTTTCTCTCGTCGCGAGGTGTAACTAAAGCGATTGAAATACCTTTTTTCCCAGCCCGAGCTGTACGACCCGAACGGTGAGTATAATATTCTAACTCATCAGGAAGATTGTAGTGCAATACGTGTGTTAAATCATCAACATCAATACCACGAGCAGCAACATCAGTTGCAACAAGCATTTGTAATGATTTACTTTTGAAATTACGCATTACTCTGTCACGCTGAACTTGAGATAAATCTCCATGAATAGCATCGGCATTGTAACCATCTTTCATTAACAATTCTGCTACCTCTTGAGTTTCCTTACGAGTACGACAGAAAACAATACCATAGATATCAGGATAGAAATCAACAATACGTTTTAATACATTGTAACGATCTCTATTGTTCATCAAATAATACTGATGTTCAATATTTGTATTGGTTGTATTGGCAGAACCAACTGTTACCTCAACAGGATCAGTCATGTAATTTTTTGAGATACGACGTACCTCACTAGACATAGTTGCAGAGAACAACCAAGTTAGTTTCTTTTCAGATGTTGTAGAAAGGATGGCATCGATATCCTCCTTAAATCCCATATTCAACATCTCATCAGCCTCATCAAGAATAACATATTCTACTTTTGATAAGTTGACAGCTTTACGTCGAATCAAATCTAATAAACGACCAGGAGTTGCAACAACAACATGTGCTCCTCTTCTAATCTTTCTAATTTGATCGTCAATACTTGCTCCACCGTAAACATTTACAACATTTAAGTTCAAAATGTTTTTTGAATATTTCTTTAGGTCTTCAGCAATTTGAATACCTAATTCACGTGTTGGAGAAAGGATAAGAGCCTGCGGAATTTTTTCATCTGGCTCAATTAATTGTAACAATGGCAAACCAAAAGCTGCCGTTTTTCCCGTTCCTGTCTGTGCTAAACCGACAAAATCACTTCTTCCTTCTAGAAGAACTGGAATTGCTTTTTCTTGAATAGCTGTTGGAGTTGTGAAGCCTAATTCTGTTATGGCTTCCAAAATTGGTCTTGATAGACCTAAGTTATCAAATGAACTCATTCGAATGATTTAATTGTGACATGGCATGAATCCCCCTGTCACACTAAAATTTTCAATTCTAAACGAATAAAACCCCTGACAAAAGAACGTCTACCAAATAATTTATGAAGCCGCAAAGGTAACCATTAATAACTTAAATCAACATTTTTTTGATTTTTACTGTATTAAAGGTCTGCGACGGGTACTAAAGTACTCTTTTTTAATACAATATCTAAATACTAATTACTCTTTAAGCTTATTTATAAAAGAAAACAAACGTTTGAAGTAGAATTATAGATATTATTTTTCTTCAGAAAATTTATTTCACGAGCATAAAAACCACTTCTGATTTAATGGTTGATGGTAAAATAATAGATCTTAATTCAAGACTTCTTATCCATGGTTCAATCTCTTTTTCCTTTAAGCTATAAAGGACTTCTCGAAATTCATCAATTTGATCATCGTTATAATCATTTTCTTCAAAATTTTTATAAGCATCCAAATCCTCATCTTCATAATAAATGATTTCTTCAGACATCTTAATGAGCAAATCCGTTTCGCAAACTTCATGAGCTCCGCAACATTCTTCCAATGGTTCACGAATAGGCTCCTCCACTTCATTTTTCTTTGGAAAAAATAATCTACCAAGATAAGTTAGAAGCAGTGTTAAAGCGGCACCAGCCAATATAACTAATATTAATACTTTCATGATGCAAAACTAAATATTACATATTAATAAATCAAGATATTTAGATCAGTTATTTCATTCATATCATAAAATCTTTTAGTTACAAAATAACACCTAACATCTTCAACAATAACGAATCATTCAGAACCTTTTTCTTAACTTCAAAAACATACTAATTCAAAAAAACATGCTCACACTCTTGCTTTTTCCATTTTTATCGTGATATTTGTTAACAACAAAATGCAAAAAATGAACTTTACATATCGCACAACGATGAATATGACCACAGGCACGATTTTTACGATGCCTAGGTTCTCGTGTGAAATAACGTAAAGCTTAATAAATATCAAAATATTTTATAAAAAGCCTACAGTTATTCTGTAGGTTTTTTTTTTACCATATAAATCCACTCAATACATATACAAATGAGAATTCTAAAATTTGGAGGTAGTTCCGTAGCCCAAGCAGAAAGCCTCAATAAAGTAAAACAAATCGTTAGCCAAATAGACAAAAACAAACCAGCAATTATAGTGGTTTCAGCTCTTGGTGGTGTCACAGATCAATTAGCGAATAGCTTAGTACAAGCTTCATCTCAAGATCAATCGTATAAACTTACTGTTGAAAGTTTACTCAACAGGCATTCTACATTATCGCAGGAACTTGGGTTAAATGAAGAAATTCAAAACTGGTTAAAAAATAAATTTGAAAGTTTATCAAATCTATTAGAAGGTGTTTTTATCCTTCAGGATGTTCCTGAAAAAATAAAATGCCGAGTTCTGGGTTTAGGTGAAGAACTCTCATCTCGATTAATAACGTCGTATTTTCAACAATCAGGATTAAATGCAAAATATTACGATTCTAGAAAGTACATCAAAACTCATGAAAACAAAGGTATTATCTTAAATCGAGAAGAAAGTTACAAAAGGATAAATGCCATTAAAGATGAAATTAAACTAGCTGTTTTTCCTGGTTTTATAGCTTCAAATGAAAAAGGAGAACCTACTTTATTGGGACGTGGAGGATCTGACTACACAGCTTCGATACTAGCGGCCGCACTTGATGCTAAACAATTAGAAATATGGACAGATGTAAGTGGTATGTATACTGCCGACCCACGATTGGTTTCACAAGCTATTCCAATTGAGCAAATGTCATTTCAAGAAGCCATGGAACTATCGCACTTTGGAGCCAAAGTTATGTATCCACCTTCACTAACACCTGTTCTTCAAAAAAAGATTGATATTCTTATTAAAAACACTTTTGAACCCGAAGCCAAAGGCACTTTAATAAGCTCAGAACCCAAAGCAGAAAGAACAACCGTAAGAGGTCTTTCTTCGATAAATAATATCAACCTTATTACCCTATCAGGTAGTGGCATGGTTGGTATAAGTGGTTTTGCTGCTCGTTTATTTTCTTGTCTAGCAAACCAAAAAATTAATGTGAGCCTTATCACACAATCATCATCAGAGCATAGCATGAGTGTAGCTGTACACGAAAATGATTGTTCTAAAGCTTGTCGTATAATTGAGGATGAATTTAC
The DNA here is from genome assembly GCF_009669305.1 of Ancylomarina sp. 16SWW S1-10-2. Classification (GTDB taxonomy): domain Bacteria; phylum Bacteroidota; class Bacteroidia; order Bacteroidales; family Marinifilaceae; genus Ancylomarina. The sequence continues at coordinate 14,788 of NZ_SADB01000018.1, read as the reverse complement.
AGCTGAAATGATTATTAATCACGTAAATAAACCTAAGGTTGAACCTAATTTATCAATTATTGCCGTAGTTGGTGAAGACATGGGTTACACACCGGGCATTTCAGGAAAGCTCTTTGGTATACTCGGGAAAAATGGATTGAATATTCGTGCAACAGCACAAGGTGGTAATGAACTGAACATCACCTTTATGGTACGCACTACCGATGTTAGAAAAGCATTAAATGTTATACATGAAAAGTTTTTCCTATCGACTTACAAAAAAATTAACTTGTATATAGCTGGTGTTGGAAATGTTGGAGGTAAACTTTTGGAACATATTAAAAACCAACATGAACATTTGGCTAAAGAAAATGGAATTAACCTAATTATTAGAGCTGTAAGCAACAGTCGAAAAATGATTTTTGCTAAAGATGAAAAATTAATAAATGATTGGAAAAGCAAACTCGATAATGAAGGTCAAGTTGCGGATATAAAAGAGTTTATTAAAAATATAGAAAACTCAAATCTACGAAATTCGATTTTTGTTGATATTACAGCTAGCCAAGATGTAAGTGATGTCTACGAGCAAATTTTGAAGACAACAACATCTATTGTAGCTTGTAATAAAATTGCAGCCTCATCAGCTTATGAAAGCTATAAGCAGCTTAAAGCTACAGCCAAAAATAACAATGTCGATTTTAGATATGAAAGTAATGTTGGTGCAGGCTTACCCGTTATTAGTACAATAAATTACCTAACAAGCACTGGTGATAAGATTACTAGCATCGAAGCTGTCGTTTCAGGAAGTTTAAACTACATTATCAATAAATTTATTGAAGGATACAGCTTTGAAGAAGCTTTAAAATTTGCAATGGATGAAGGATTTACCGAACCTGATCCAAAGCTCGATTTAAACGGTGTTGATGTACTTCGTAAGCTATTAATTCTAGCTCGCGAGTCAGGATACAAGCTCGAAGCTGAAGATGTTGAACTTGTCCCTATGGTTCCAGAATACTGCCTTGAATCTAAAACTAAGGAAGAGTTGATAGAACGAATTATAGAGAAAAAAGAATTCTTTGAGGATTGGCGAAAACAAATGAAAGAACAAAATATTCGTTTTAGATATGTGGCTAGCTTCAAAAATGGAAAAGCAAGTGTCGGAATGAAAGCAGTTGGTGCAGATCATCCTTTATACAATATCGACGGGAAAGACAGCGTCGTTTCATTGAGCACTATGTGGTATAAGGATCAGCCGATGATTATAAAAGGTGCTGGTGCTGGAGCAGAGGTAACGGCCTCGGGAATTTTCGGCGATATCATAAGTATTTCTTCTAAATAATAATCCAATATGAGGCTTTTATAAGTCTCTCGACATATATTAATTATGAATAAAAATGTAAAAGTATTTGCACCAGCTAGTGTTTCCAATGTAGGATGTGGATTCGATATACTAGGATTTGCCATTGATGGAATTGGTGATGAGATGATTCTAAGCAAGAATGATTTAAACAAAATGATCATTAAGCCAATAGAAGGTTACGAAAATTTACCCACAGAGCCCTCTAAAAATGTAGCAGGAGTCGCAATTCAAGCCTTATTAGATGATCTAGGTAGCAATCAAGGATTTGATATAGAGATTAAAAAGCACATTAAACCTGGTAGTGGCATTGGTTCAAGTTCGGCAAGTGCAGCAGGAGCTGTTGTAGCTGCAAACGAATTGCTTGGCAAACCATACAGCAGAAAAGAGCTGGTTTATTTTGCCATGCAGGGTGAGGTCGCAGCTTCGGGTGATGCTCATGCTGATAATGCCGCACCAACCGTATTAGGTGGATTCTGCATTGTTAGAGCCTACGATCCTCTTGACGTTATTCAAATTGAATCACCTAAAAATTTATGGTGCGTCGTTATTCATCCTCAAATTGAAATTAAGACCAAAGAAGCAAGAGAATTATTATCCCCTAAGGTTGATCTAAAAAAGGCTATTCGTCAGTGGGGAAATGTAGCAGGTTTAATATCAGGCCTACATCAATCTGATTATAATTTAATTGGGCGTTCGCTAGAAGATCATATCGTTGAACAACAACGCAAAGTTCTAATTCCAGAATTTAACAACTTAAAACAAGCCGTATTAAAAGCTGGAGCATTAGGATGTAGTATTTCAGGATCAGGACCATCGGTATTTGCCTTATGCGAAGGAGAAGATAAAGCTAAAGCAGTAAGTTCGGCAATGGATAAGGTGTTTTCTAAAACCACAATTCCTTATTTCATTTATGTTTCTCAAGTAAGCAACAATGGCGTTAGAATATTAGAATAACAATCCAACTATTAATTGAAATAAGCATTTTACAATATGAAACGAGTCTTTTGTAATCCTTTAAATCAGAGGAGATAAATAAGATGACGACTTCCATGTGGTAAATTAAAATCAAATTATAAACACATGAAATTCTATAGTACAAACAACAAAAATATATCTGTGAGTTTTAAGGATGCTGTCGTAAAAGGACTTGCTCCCGATGGTGGTTTATTCTATCCAGAAAGCCTTCCAAAACTCGACAAATCATTTATAGATAACCTTCCTAATTTATCATTGGCCGAAATTGGCTTTGAAGTTTCTAAACTCTTTCTAGGTGATGATATTCCATTGGATAAATTAAAAGAAATATGTGACGATGCGCTAAACTTCCCTACTCCTCTAGTTTCTATCGAACCGAACGTTTATTCGTTGGAGCTTTTCCATGGACCTAGCTGCGCCTTTAAAGATGTAGGAGCACGTTTTATGTCTCGCTGCCTAAGTTATTTTGCAGAAAATAGCGATAAAAAAATCACCATTCTAGCCGCTACATCAGGAGACACAGGTAGTGCTGTGGCTCACGGATTCCTTGGAATTAAAAATATTGACGTTGTTATCTTATACCCATCTGGTAAAGTAAGTCAAATTCAAGAACAACAATTAACCACGCTAGGCAACAATATTACGGCTCTAGAAATAGATGGTAGCTTTGATGATTGCCAAGCTCTTGTAAAAAAAGCATTTCAGGATGATGAGTTGAATAAACATATGAAATTAAGCTCGGCAAATTCGATTAACATTGCACGTTTGATTCCTCAGAGTTTCTACTATTTCTATGTCTATGGTCAATTGAAAAGACAAAACAAAGATCTTGTTATTTCAGTACCGAGTGGTAATTACGGTAACCTAACTGCAGGTTTAATAGCCAAACAAATGGGACTGCCAATTAAAAGATTTGTGGCCTCTACAAATGTGAATAAGGTTGTTCCTGACTATTTAGAAACAGGAAAATACGAAAGTAAAGCCTCAATACAGAGTATATCAAATGCCATGGATGTAGGCGCACCAAGTAACTTTGATAGAATGATGACCTTATATCAAGAAAATCACCCCAAGATATGTGCAGACCTAAAAGGAGCGTCGTATAGCGATGAGCAAACTAAAGAGGTTATGAAAAAGGTCTATAAAAATTCAAATTATATTCTAGATCCTCATGGTGCAGTGGCTTATCTTGGATTAAAAAAAGAACTCGATGCAGAAAATGAACAAGGTGTTTTTATAGAAACAGCTCATCCTGCTAAATTCATCAATATAGTAGAAGAGGTAATTGATACAAAAGTAGAGATTCCTGAATATCTTAAATCTTGTTTAACGAAAGAAAAATCAAGTATAAAAATGAATAATTCTTATCAAGATTTTAAAAATTACTTAAAAAATTAGATCATAAAAAAAGCTCCCTAATTGGGAGCTTTTTTTGTTCTATATCTTAAATACTATTTTCTTTCAATAGCCTTTTCGTATTCTGCTTTATAAAGGTTCATTTGGTTTGTTAATTTCTCAATTTCCGCATCGTTTTGTTTCTTAACTTTACGTAACCATAGAATTTTACCATTAACAACTTCCATCTCCTCTTTAACCTTAGCTAGTTGATTGTCCTTCTGAGCAATTTTCTCTTGAAGTTTTGATTTTTCACCAGCTACCCTTTTAGTCTCCCACTCTTTATCTTTGAGGCTAGCATCTAAGTCATTTCTAAGCTGAGACAACTCTGATTTTAAATTTTTAATTTGATCATTTAACTTAGCTATTGTTGCTTCATTTTCAGCGTTGCGATCTTGTGCAAACTTATAGTTACCAAGTGTTTCATGCAATTTTAGTTTTAAACTAGTTGTATCCGAAGCAATTGAAAAAATATCAGAACTTAATTCATCAATCTCAACATCTTTCTGAGCGTTACTTTCAGCCATACTATTTTTCATCTCGTTATATTCAGCTAAAGTTTTATTCAACTTAGAATCTAGAGTTTTATTATCTTTCCCTAGCTTTCTAACTTGAGCATCACTCTTACGTTTAGCGTAATCAAGTTCTTCATATTTACGTTTCGAAACCACACAAGATACAAGTATCAGTGGCATAATTGATAAAAGTAATTTTTTATTCATAATGTAAGATGTTTTCAGATAATAAGGTTCACAACACTTTATTTCGTGCAATTTACAATTTATATGTATACAATAACAAGTTAAATAAACTTAATAAAGATCAGCCTTACAATTTCTTTCTATAAATTATTCCTGCATCATTTAGAAAATAACTAATTTAGCTTTTAATCTATTTTTGGCAGAATTATTGTTATCTACTATTAAGAATTTAAACAGAAATTAATAAAATTGACTCATCCTTCGATTTAAAACAATATGATTAAAAAACTCATTTTCGCATTATTCATTTTCACCTCAGTGACTGGAAGCATTCGAGCACAAGAGAAAGAACAAAAAACAATTCGAATTATTGGACAACTTACCAATGAAATAAATCAAAAGGCTATTCCCTTTGCCAATATTGGTGTGAAAGATACTTATATTGGAGCAGCATCAAATTTCGATGGCTATTTTGAGCTTAAAATACCAGGAGAATATGCTGACAAGAACATTCAAATCTCTGCAGTTGGTTTCACAACTTATAACTCAAGTATAGAAGCATGTGCGGCAGTTGATACACTTCGTATACAGCTGAAACCAGTAAACTATAAAATTGCGGAGGTTGAAGTTAATGCTCAATCTTTAGTTTTAGTTAAGATGCTAAAAAATGCTATCGACCATATTCCAGATAACTACTTACAAACACCCTTTAATTACGACATATACTACCGTGCAGAAAAATCGGAAAATGATATACTTAAACGTAAACGAGAAGCTGCAATTCGTATCTATGATAACAAAGGCTATGTTCGTGAAAATGCCTATCAAGTATTCAAGGAGCGCTCATATCGATTTTTACAAGTAAGAAAAAACTTCGAAAACAACTCCTTAGCTGATGGATCAACATACTTAGATGAATTACTTGAAATGGATATTGTTCGAAGTCGAGGTAATATTCTGAATAAAAATCACCTTAACTTCTACGATTTAAAACTTGATAGAGTTACTGAATATGAGAATGATTCGATTTGGGTTATCGCTTACAAAAGCAAGAGACCAATATTGAGTAATACGAGCGATTATTATGCAACATCTTACTCAGGTAAAATCTATATCAAACTAAAAGATTTTGCAGTTATTAAGAACGAAACACATGTTGAAGCCAGCAACTACTCTCCTCAAGGACGAAGTTTTTACGTGAATCCAAAACGTCAGGAATGGAAACCCATTAAAATTGAGTACGATTTTAGCTCAACTTATAAAGAACATTTTGGCTACTACTACTTAAGTTATGTAGACTACAAACGTCATCATGAATTAGAAAATAAAACCACTGGCGAAAAGAAAAAGCTTAACATGAATGCTGAGATGTTAATTACAAAAATCATTACAACTCGACCAGAAGTAATTGAAAATAGGGCATACTACGAAAATATGGATTACAATAAAAACTTTTGGAATAATTACAACATCATATTCGATGGTGCTGAATAAGTAATACGACTCGTATAAAATACTAATCCTGATCTATTTAATAAATGGATCAGGATTTTTGTATAATAACTGAACATCTAATTATATTTTCCGATATTTATCTAATCAAAAAAATCGCAAGGTTTTTGTAGAAACGTGCAACACTTCAATTATAGACTCGTCATTAGATTAGAAAATTGTTAATGGGCTCAAATTACCAAAACATACATCAGGATTTAATCGATGCTTGTAGGCATGGCAATGCTAAGTCTCAATTTGAGATTTATAGATTGTATTATAAAGCCATGTACAACTCTTGTTTTCGGATTATAAACAACACTCAGGAAGCAGAAGATGTTATGCAAGAAGCTTTTTTATCAGCATTTGATAAAATTAACTCCTATAAAGGAGAAGTTAGTTTTGGAGCTTGGCTTAAAAGAATAGTGGTAAATAAAGCTTTAGATTTTCTGAAGAAAAATAAAATTGATAGTCTCCCACTCAATGATGCGATAAGTCAGTTAAGCGAAAAGGAAGAGACACAAGAAAATAGTGAGAATGAAAACAGTGTCGATGACATAAAAAAAGCCATTAAACAATTACCATCAGGCTATCGCATTGTTTTAAGTCTGTATTTAATTGAAGCCTACGATCATGAAGAAATTGGAGAAATATTAAACATATCGGCATCTACTTCACGATCGCAGTACAATAGAGCAAAAAAGAAATTGATTCAGATATTAGAAAATAATACGGGAAACCCGTTAAAGAAAAGAATCAAATGAAAGACATAGAAAATATAATTAAACAAAACCGAGAGAACTTCGACAGTGAAGAACCCAATGAAGATCACATCAACCGGTTTCAACAAAAATTGCAAACCCATCACGATAAATCGAGATGGCAATGGAAGGAACTCATGAAAATTGCAGCTATTATAGCTATTGTCATGACTGCTAGCTTCGCAAGCTATCAGTTTCGAGATATAAGAACACCACAATTTAGTTTTGGTGAACTCTCTCCCGAATATCAAGAGGTAGAAAACTATTTTAAAATAAATATAGACAAGCAACTCAGCATTATCAGTCAACTAACAAAAACAACTGATAATCACGACAAAAGCTCCATAAACAAAGAGCTTGAAAGTATGGATGAGATGTATAATCAACTTGAGAAAGAATTACAAACAAACCCAAATGATGAACGTATTATTCAGGCTATAATTGAATATTTTCAAGTTAAAAATGATATTTTAAATCGAATAGTACAACAACTATATTTAATAAAACAATAAGTTTTACTCTCGTGAGAATGATTAATATTTAGAAAAAATAACAATTACTATAAAGTCAATTAAAATGAAAACAACTAGATTTAAACTTACAGCACTTCTTTTGCTTATAAGTATAGGCATAAGTAGTCAGGTATTTGCCTCGGATGACTATATCAAATCTTTCGATGGAAAGTATGCTGTTAAAGAAGGATCTCAACTGACCATAGAAAATAAATATGGTAATATTGAAATTAAAAATTGGGAAGTTGACTCGGTCCTTATAAAAGCAACAATAACTACACATGCGTCAAACGAAGCTAGGGCCGAAAACTTATTTAAGGGGATCAAAATTAATATTGATCAAATTGGTGAAACCATTATGGCTTTTACCGAAATGGAAAAAAACTTTAAGACAGGAAATAAGTTTAGCATAGACTATGAGGTTTTTATGCCTGAATACATTCAGATTTCTTTAAACAATAAGTTTGGTGATATATACATTAATACGGTTAGAGCAAAAGCAAATATCAATTTAAGTTATGGTAATTTATTGGCTGAAAAATTTCTATATCCTAACGAAAAACCATTAAGCAGCATTAACCTTTCTTATGCAAAAGCAACCATTAATGAGTGTAATCGTACGAAACTAACTCTTAAATATTCAAAAATGAATATTGGTACTAGTGAGACTCTAATTGTTGTAAGCCGATTTTCTAAGCTTCATTTAGACAATAATATTTCGCTTATTGCCAATTCTAAATATGATGCTTTCGATATTATAAATACGGAATCAGTACTCATTAGCAAAGGACAATATTCCGATATTAAAATTGATAATGTAAGTCGAAATCTTGATTTAAACTTACGTTATGGCAATTGTAAAGTTGAAAATGTAGCTTCAGACTTTGAGACTATTAATATTGACAATCAATATGTACCTAGTCGTATAACAATTGCCGATGGCGCATCATATATGCTAGAGGCTAGAACTAAATATTGCGGTATTAGTTATCCTGACAATTCACAAGTTATAACAGAAGAAAAAAATAATTCCGAATCGAAAATTCAAGTTCTAGTTGGGAATTCAAGTTCTCCTGAGTCAAAAATTCACGTTAATAGTGAATATGGAAATATCAGTTTGAAATAGATTCACACAATCAATACACATCCCTCTTTCAAAATATGAAAGAGGGATTTTTTGTTATATATTCACAGATCTTCTCTTTAACGATAAAAAATGACGTGTTGATTAAAATTTTCTACTAATTATTAGTGTCAAATTTCTCTTTAATCGTATTTTTAGCAAATAAACAATAACAAAACCTAACTATGACCATTTTTGAAAGAGTGAATGCTTTACGTTCGCTGATGGAAGAAAAAGAAATTGACGCTTACATTATTACAAGTTCAGATCCTCATATGAGCGAATATGTTCCTGAACATTGGAAATCACGTCAGTGGATATCTGGCTTTACAGGATCTGCAGGAACAGTTGTTATTACAAATAAGAAAGCAGGACTGTGGACCGATTCACGTTATTTTTTACAAGCTGAAAAACAACTTGAAGGTAGTGGTATCGAACTTTTTAAAATGGGAACACCAGGTGTTCCAACTCACTATCAATGGTTACTTTCAGAATTAGAATTGGAAGCTAATATTGGCTTTAATGGAACTTGCTTCTCAATTGCCCAAGCTAAAGAGTTAAAAAACGCACTAGCTAATTTATCTATCCATACCTGTGATGAAGAAGATCTAATTAATGTAATTTGGACCGACAGACCTTCCCTTCCAAAAAACAAAATATTTGAACATGCTGTGGAATTTGCAGGTAAATCGCGTAAAGAAAAACTAGCTAGTATTCGTGACATAATGCACAAACTTGATGCAACCCATCACTTTATAGGAAGTCTAGATGATATAGCATGGGTATTTAACCTTAGAGGTCAGGATATTGATTTCAACCCAGTTGCTATTGCTTATGCTTTAATCAACAAAGAAACATGTTGTTTATATTTAGATCAATCAAAACTTGACAACCAACTCATCCAGAACCTTAAACAAGATGATATTATTACCACCGATTATAAAAACATATGTGACGATTTGGAAGAATTATCTGGTTCTGAAAATGTACTCCTCGACATTAATCGCAGCAATTTAAAAATATACGATTCAATTAGGGCTAATATTATTAAAAGAGAAAACCCTTCTCAACTATTAAAAAGTCTAAAAAACGCAACTGAAATCAAGGGCACAAAAGAAGCTATGATTGAAGATGGCGTAGCACTCACAAAATTTTTCTGTTGGCTTGATGAAAACCTTGGTAAAACAAAAATCACTGAATTTACAGTAAATGATAAACTAAGATATTATAGATCACAACAAAAGAATTTTGTAAGTGAGAGTTTTGGCAGCATTGTGGCTTACAAAGATCATGGAGCCTCTCCTCACTATTCTACAACCGTAGAGTCCGATTGTGAATTAAAGGCTGAAGGTTTACTTCTTATCGATTCGGGTGGACAATACATGAATGGTACAACCGATATCACACGAACAACATCTCTTGGAGAACTAACGAAAGATGAAAAAATTGATTCCACGTTAGTTTTGAAGGGAATGATTCAAATGAGTTTGGCTGTTTTTCCAAAGGGAACTCGTGGTTGCAATATAGATATTTTAGCTCGACAAGCACTTTGGATGCATGGCAAGGATTATGGACATGGCACAGGTCATGGCGTTGGATGTTTTCTTAATGTACACGAAGGGCCACAGAGTATCCGTCAAAATTTAAACGAGCAAGCTATTTTACCTGGCATGATTACCTCTAACGAACCAGGATTTTACAAAGAAGGTCGATACGGCATTCGTCATGAAAACTTAATTCTTTGTAAGGAGAAATTTAGTACTGAGTTTGGTCAATTTTTAGAGTTTGAAACACTCACTCTTTTCCCGTTCGACACAAAAGCTTTAGATATTGATTTATTAAATGAAATGGAGAAAAACTGGTTAAATAATTATCACCAAAAAGTATATGATAGTCTTTCTCCCCTACTTGACGAAAAACATCAAGTTTGGTTAAAAGCTAAAACACAAGCTATTTAAGCATTTACGCTATATTTCATAAAAGACAAAGGGCAATTGATTTCAATTTAATGAATTCAACTGCCCTTATTTTTTTGCTTAAGACGCTGATCAAATATGATGTTTTATGATTTTAATATATATATTCAGGCCTTACACATAGATCATGTTCGATCTTTAAAATCTGCGCCAAAATAAGTGTTTTAGACGCTGATTAAATAGAGACGTCATCCTGATTCCGATAGTCATCGGAATGTTTCAGAATCTCATAATCGCAAAATAAATTACCCTATTTTTTATTTTCTGTTTCCGGTATAAAACTTAACGAAACAGAATTCACACAATGCCTTGTATTCTTTTCAGTATAACCCTCATTTTTAAAAACGTGACCTAAATGCCCTTTGCAATTGGAACAAACAATCTCAGTTCTTCTCCCATCAGCATCAGGTAAGTGCGTTACAGCACCTTCAATTTCATCATCGAAACTTGGCCAGCCACAATGCGAATCGAACTTATCGCCCGATCTATATAAAGGCAAGTTGCATTGCTTACAAACATATACGCCTTCTTCATTGTGATTAACATATTCTCCCGTATGTGGATATTCAGTCCCTTTTTTCAAGATCACCTGCTTCTCAAGATCATTCAATTTATTATAGTTGCCTTCTTTCATCACCGTCTGTCCGTTTGTTATTACCGATACCATCAATAATAAAGGTATTAATATTAGTCGTCCCATATCACTTGTTTTTAATTAATCTAAAATAAAACAAGCATCACAATTTTCAAAGTATTCATACCCTTTTAGGAACTTCTTAACAACTATTCATCATACTTTCAGTAAAATATTTGTTTTATGATTGGTAAGACAATAGTCATATAAACGATTCTTTTTGACGCTTATTATTGTCTATTTGTAAAGTTTAGTTTACTTTTGAATAGTAATTAACAAATACATAATCACACTTACACATAAATTATGAAAACATACTTACCACACTACTTTAAAACAATTGGAATTCTATTTGTATTTATAGCCATTGTCTTATCATTTATTGGAGGAATAGATAATAGCAGACAAGCTTTCATGAAAGGCGTTGCAGAAGGGAGTAAATCTTCACAAGAATTATACGGACAAACAGAATTAACAACACCAAAAGATGTAGACATAAAACCTTATCTAACAAAAAAAGAATCTGATATATATATCATGATCAGTTTATTCTTTTCCATAACAGGATTTATCTTATATCTGTTCTCTAAAGAAAAAATTGATGATGAATATATTCAACAGATAAGATTAAAATCGATCCTTCAAGCCTTAATAACAACTTGGTTGACATATGGCTTAATCAAACTAATATTTAAGGACTATCAATTTGAAGGTATTTATATACTTCAGCTGCAACTCATCGTTTATGTTATCATATTCAAATATAATAAAGACAAGGAACTTTCATAAGAAGCAGTAGCATTGGAAGACTAGACAATATATGATTCACGAAAACATGATAATTATTGAAAATCATAAAACATTTAAATTATGAAAACATACTTACCACATTATTTTAAACGAATTGGAATCCTACTTGTAATCATTGCCGCTATTTTATCATGTTTGGCTGGAGTAGATGATTTTAGACAAGGCTTTTCTAACAGTTATAATGATGTCGAATATAGCTATGATGAACTTAAAAATAATCCTGAACTTCATCCGGAAGTTATTGTAGAATCATATTTTACTGATGCAGAAGAGAATACATTTACTTGGATTAGTCTTCTCTTTTCAATTTCTGGATTTATAATTTATCTCTTTTCAAAAGAAAAAATCGATGATGAATATATTCAACAAATAAGATTAAAATCCATTCTTCAAGCTTTTTTGATCTCATGGATTATATATGGTATTGCAAAATTATTTTCATTCATTATTCCAATGGATGGTATCTATATTTTACAAATGCAACTCATTGCTTATGTTATTATATTCAGATATAATAAAAACAAAGAACTTTCAGATGAAGAAATAGCATTGGAAGACTAGACAATATATTATTCACGAAAACATGATAATTATTGAAAATCATAAAATACATAAATTATGAAAACATACTTACCTCACTACTTTAAAACAATTGGAATTCTATTGGTATTCATAGCCATTGTCTTCTCATTTATTGGAGAAATAGATGTACACAACGAATCTTTCATTAAAAGTTTTACTGAAGGCAGTAATTTTGCACGAGGATTAGCAGGGAAACCCGAAATTACACACCCAAATCCTAACATCAACCCAAATTTGACAAAAGAAGTATACGATATGTATATCATCATTAGTTTGTTCTTTTCCATAACAGGATTTCTCGCATATCTATTCTCTAAAGAAAAAATTAATGACGAATATATTCAACAGATAAGATTAAAATCGATCCTTCAAGCCTTAATAACAACTTGGCTGATATATGGCTTAATCAGCCTATTTAGAGATTATCAATTTGAAGGTATTTATATTTTACAGATGCAGCTCATCGTTTATGTCATCATTTATAAGTACAATAAGGATTGGAAATTCAATCCAAAAATAGAATCTGAAGATTAAAACTTATGAAAAACTACCTAAAGGTTGAACGAGCAAAAAAGGATATCACTCAAGCCACGCTTGCTGAGAAGATAGGTGTCTCGCGCCAAACCATAAATGCCATAGAGAAAGGTAAATTTGTTCCGTCTACTCTACTGGCACTTAAAATGGCACGCTATTTCAAAACACCTGTTGGTGATATCTTCGAACTTGAAGAAGGAGAATAATCGAACTAAACATTTCCAAGTGTTATGTATATCATTCTATTATCTTAGATGAACAAAATAAAAAACAGACTGTATGAAATGGAAATATAAAATTGTATTTATTAATGCTCTAAAATGGAATAAATCAGGTCTACCCAATGATCTCAACTTAAAGTTTGATGAACTTGATTCATCGTCCTATAAAAAGATAAGATGCAATCCAACAAAAGTTAAATTTTATCCTAACTCAATAAAAACTATAAACTATGATTAAAAGTAATTTATCCTCAATATTAGTGATAATGGCAATGCTTATAAACATCCTCACTTTTGATTTTGCCAATATTAGTATTGAATCAGCAAAATTTTGGTTGTTTATCTGTTCTTCACTAATCCTTATTGCTTCAATAATATTAATAGCTACTAAGGAAACTAAAAAAAAGAACGCTCACTCAAATGTGAAATAAAAAGGCAGCTGCCAAGAATGAAGCGTTTGTGTAGTGTACTCATAATATATTGCATATTGAAATCTGCAAACACAACAATAAAGGAACTACAATTATTGCAGTTCCTTTATTGTTGTCCTGCTAGGGGTCGAACCTAGACTCTTCTGAACCAGAATCAGACGTGTTGCCAGTTACACCACAGGACAATAGTTCAATAAGCTCAACGAAAATAAGTCTCTTAAATAGACAATAAAACTTCCGATAAGCAATGTGCTGGCAAAAGTAAAAAAAGTATGAAAAAACAAGCAATCTTTATAAAAAAATACGAACATCATAAATATTATTTACTTCTTAAACCAATGGAAACAATAGCCATAAGAAGCATTTTTGTTACATTACAAGTGAATTTCCTCAAAAACAGAACAATACAGTATATTTTGGTTTTCCCCTCTGGCTGTAATCTTTTGTCATAAAATTATGCTAATTTTATCTTGTCTAGGGCTAGCTAGCTTAGCTCCACTCTTATGTAATCTGGCCTAAAAAAGCTGCTTATGTAATAAAGAAGAAAATTTGATAATAAACACCTAAAATATGAATGATAAAATTGACAATAGAATAGCTTTTTCCATATACATATGGATGTATTTTGGATTCTGTTTTTTACTGTATAATTCATTGGGAATTATTCTTTACAGTACTAAAACAAACAATAAAATTTTGTTTCATAACACAATAGAATTCAGTTTGGCTATTTGTACACTATCTATGCTAATTTTTATTTTTGACTATTTTATAAAACCAGCTTATTTTGAAGCAAAAATATCAAACGGCAGGCTTAATATTAAAACCTATAATCCATCCAAAAGATTCTTCATATTAAGATTTGTATCAATGTTAAATTATAAAAAAAATACGATAGAGTATGTTATAGATAGACAGTCTTACAATAACTATAAAGTTTCAATAGGGCTTTGGGGATTAAGAAAATATATAAGGCTTCAGAAAATAGACAAGAGTGAAATTTTTGAATCTAAATCAATTAATATCAGTTTTTTGGGCCTAAAAAAATATACAAATTTGATATTATCATTAGATCGGATTAAGGAAAAAATCACTTTAAATTAAAAAATAGTCGATACCTACTGTTTTGCCCCCTGATATCCTAGAGTTTTATTCTATCTTAGATTCAAGTCACAAATGCAACTGATGGAATTTTAGATGAAAAAAGGAGGTGTATTTTTCAAGACAATGAGGAGAAGTAGTCTCACCCATTGTCTATGTGGAATAAAAGTCTTTTTTTTACCACTAAAATCGCCAAACTAAA
>NZ_SADB01000157.1 GCF_009669305.1 Ancylomarina sp. 16SWW S1-10-2 | reverse complement strand
AGCTGGCGCAGGTCAGGAAATCTCTACCCGTCCATTCCAACTGGTTACTGGTCGTAAATGGCTAGGTTCTGCCTTTGGTGGCGTAAAAGGTCGTACGCAACTTCCAGGAATGGTTGAAGATGCCATGAAAGGTAAAATTCAATTAGAACCATTTGTGACACATACGATGGGCTTGGATCAGATCAATGAAGCCTTTGATCTAATGCATGAAGGTAAGTCAATTCGCACTGTCATTCACTATTGATCCACGGATCAATACCTAATTTTTCGGTGGTGTTTCAAAAAGTATGCTGGCATTAAACGAATCCATTATTGATATAAAAGAACACTAAATCAAAGGCTTTGAAATGATTTTCAAGCTTTTTGGAGAAGTTGCAGCTTCTCCTAAAGCCTCGCCTGATTCGATGCCGTAATCGACAATTATTGCCTTCTATACCCACAGTGAAAAATTTACCAATCAACTGTTTGCATTCTTTAAAGGTCGTAACAAAGCTATCCCAATGGTCACTTGATATACATGTATAGCTTACACCTAACTGCTTCAATTTTAATT
>NZ_SADB01000156.1 GCF_009669305.1 Ancylomarina sp. 16SWW S1-10-2 | reverse complement strand
ATATTGATAAGGAGTTGGTCAATGATGCTCGAACATGTACTTATTTTGAGTGCCTATTTATTTTCTATCGGTATCTATGGATTGATCACGAGTCGAAATATGGTTCGAGCCCTTATGTGTCTTGAACTTATGCTGAATGCAGTTAATATAAATTTCGTAACATTTTCGGATTTTTTTGATAATCGCCAACTAAGAGGAGACATTTTCTCAATTTTTGTTATAGCTATTGCAGCCGCTGAAGCAGCTATTGGACTAGCAATTGTTTCGTCAATTTATCGTAACAGAAACTCTATTCGTATCAACCAATCGAATTTGTTGAATAAATAAGATTAATCATAGAAATGAGAATATTCATCAAATAGATATTTTAAATTATAATATACATCAATTCTAATTATCATGTATTATACGTAATGTATAATCATGTTCATGTTTTAATAAATCAAAGTATCTTGGCCCTCTCTCATGAGCCGATCCAGAAGTGGATTCATTAGAAAAATTCTGGTTAATCATTGATTCATCTGGTGTCTAAATATATGATTCATTTTACAAGT
>NZ_SADB01000155.1 GCF_009669305.1 Ancylomarina sp. 16SWW S1-10-2 | reverse complement strand
GGGCAATGGCCTGCGTATCTTCAACAAGCTCTGTCGCCGTCTCCCAGCCGTTGTTCGGGTCAATCCAGTTCACCTCAACGGCATTATGGCGGTCCTTCAGGGCGCTGAAGCTGTAGCGGAACGGCGCGCCATCATCCGGCATCACCACATTACTGCGGTTATAGGTCCACGTCTTATCCGACGGTCGGTCCTGCACGAACGTCAGCGTCTGCCCGTTCCATACCGGCATACAGCGCATCGCCGAGCAGAAATCGCTGAGCACATCCCACGCCTTACGCTGTGTGGTCAGGTACGCATTACAGGTGATGCGCGGCTCCGTGCCGCCAAAGCCGTCCGGCACTGACTGGTCGCAGTACTGGCCGATGACATACAGCGCCCATTTATCCACATCCGCCGCACCAAGACGTTTCCCCATGCCGTAGCGCGGATGGGTCAGCATATCCCACAGACACCAGGCCATGTTGTTGCTGTATGCCGGTTTAAACGTTCCGTCCCAGATACCGCTGTATTGCCGCGTCTGCGGGTTATAGTTCGACGGCACCTGCAGAATACGCCC
>NZ_SADB01000154.1 GCF_009669305.1 Ancylomarina sp. 16SWW S1-10-2 | reverse complement strand
TAATAACCACCATTCATGTTTGTTGACAATGCATGGAATTAATGTGATACCGAAGCAATACTCACACTATTTATGCTATGCACAATATTCACATATGCCAATAACACAYTGATCAATTGCAGTGCTGAACATGAATGAGAACATTCAAGTGAACAATGTCAAGTGAATTTGAWWYTGACGGGATTGCACAAGCARGTGGCTGTGAGCACWCAGYAGCTGAGTGGATAACGCGATGGCGAKTCAGGTGAATGTTACTGAGMTGGAGTGTCAGATATTGAACATCAMTTGTGAGAYGCAGACACATGCACCTKAGCAGTGCCAAATACAAKAAAATGYACCACATATAWTYYATTRCTAACCRSYATCYATGTTTGTTGATAATGCTTGTGAATTAATGTGATATCGAAACAATAATCACACTAACCATACAATGCATAATATTAGGACATGCCAATAACACATTGATCAATTGCAGTGCTGAACATGAATGAGAACATTCAAGTGAACAATGTCAAGTGAATTTGAAATTGACGGGATTGCACAAGCAAGTGGCTGT
>NZ_SADB01000153.1 GCF_009669305.1 Ancylomarina sp. 16SWW S1-10-2 | reverse complement strand
CACTCACATTCATCTCCATCTCTCCTCTTCAATAACCCACCATCACCGACAACGCCGAACACTAACACGTGACAGACAAATTAACACAGACTATCTCACACATACACCAAAAACTATCTCAACGCATATTACAACAACATCACTGGGATTCAAACATTACAATACACCTACAACACACAAACACACACAAAAACAAAAACAAATACAAACACAAATACAAATACAACGCAACCACTTTCAGATATCACCTCAGCACTATCCAGTCGAAACTCAGACTGGGGCGGTAATCTGATATTCATCATCAACAATCAAACTCACTAATACAACCAACCATACCACTCCAAAATACAACTCACCTCTAACCTGTCCAAACAACTACCCGTATCGTCTCAAACGACACCACAACACGACATCGCAAAGTCCGATTCACAACTCCGAAATATAAGGACCTGAAACAATAACACAAAACAATATCAGTAGAGTGCTCCACAACAAATACGCCCAATTACATCAAATAACACAAAACAATATCAGTAGAGTGCTCCACAACAAATACGCCCAATTACATCA
>NZ_SADB01000017.1 GCF_009669305.1 Ancylomarina sp. 16SWW S1-10-2 | reverse complement strand
AATAATGCAATGGCAGAAAGATTAAATGGAAAAATACAAGAACTTAAATTGACAGCGAGAGGCTACAGAACCTTCTCTAATTTTAGAAGCGCAATTCTCTTTTTTTACGGTGGTTTAAGTCTCTATCCACTAAAATGGTAGTAGAACCATTTAAAATTATTATTTTCGTAAGACTAATCAGTACACAATCATATGCTAAAAAAAGAACGCTTTGAAAAGATGATAACTTGGTTTCAAGAGAACATGCCTATTGCTGAAACCGAGCTCCGTTATACCAATCCATACGAGTTGCTTGTTGCTGTCATTTTATCAGCACAATGCACCGACAAGCGAGTGAATATGATGACGCCAGCTCTTTTTGAGAAATACCCTACGGCATTCGATTTATCTCATGCCACACAAGAGGATATCTTTAACTATATACGTTCATGTTCGTATCCAAACAATAAAGCAAAACACCTACTAGGAATGGCTAAAATGCTTGTTGAAGATTTTAAGGAAGAAGTACCTGATGATATCAAAGAGCTTCAGAAAATGCCTGGTGTTGGTCGAAAAACGGCTAATGTTATTGCTTCAGTTGTATTCAATAAACCTGCAATGGCTGTAGATACACATGTTTTTAGAGTATCAGCACGTATTGGATTAACTACTAATGCAAAAACACCTCTTGAAACCGAGAAGCAACTCGTTAAATTTATACCCGAAAAATTGCTTCCAATTGCACACCATTGGTTAATTTTACATGGTCGTTATGTTTGCATTGCTCGTAAACCAAAATGCAAATCATGCGGTTTAAAAGATTTATGCAAATACTATATTAAAGAAAATAAGAAAAAACAATAATGTACAGCTACAAATACCCACGTCCAGCACTAACGGTTGATTGTGCTATTTTTTGTCATCACAACAACATCAACTATGTCTTATTAATTGAACGAGCACAAAATCCTTTTGCAAATCACTGGGCTTTTCCAGGAGGCTTTGTCGATATGAATGAAGATATAGAACACGCAGCTTACCGCGAACTTAAAGAAGAAACTGGCTTTGATGATTGTGAACTCGAGCAATTTAAAACCTACGGAGGTGTTAATCGAGATCCGAGAGGAAGAACAGTATCAGTCGTGTACAAGGGAGAACTGAAACATGAAAAACTCCCATCAGTAACTGGTATGGACGATGCTAAAGAAGCTAAATGGTGGCCCATAGACGACTTACCAAAATTAGCCTTCGACCATGATTTAATTATGTCAGAACTACTAAATTTGTAATAAATCATTTGAGGATGTGATAATTAATATTCATCCTCATTTTTTTACTTTTTCCTTTACACTTACCTTTCTTCTCCCGAATACTATCGGAATTCACTTTTTTATTTCTTTACTTTTCCACCTTTCCAATCTTCCTCTTTTGACTTTTCAGGACTTTTTCACTCTTTATACTTTTTAACTTTTTCACCTTTTCACCTTATCCTTTAACCTTCAATCCCTTTACACTCTGTTCTAAATACAACTGACTATCAGGTCCCAGATTAAAAAGTAAATCTAGAATACTCAAGTTCTCAATAAAGCCAAACTTATCACTAAATACTTGGTAATATTCTTTTGATTCAAAGGAAGGATCAATAATAGATTTTGAGGCTTTAGGATGAATTCCGTCACGAAAATCAACAAGGTTTCCTACATCTTCAATATAATCATCAGTCGTCCTTATTGTAGATTCTAAGTCAATTAAAGAAATAACTTGATTTTGAATTTCCATATTAAAATCTAGAAGAAAATCCCACTTTCTATCGAAAAAGCGAGCAAAATCGTCAATATAAAATTCGTAAAAAGGCGATGAATTATAGGCTGATTCTATGCCTTTCCAATGTAATTTTTGCCAATTGGTATCATAAGAAATTCGCACATCCTTAGTCAATATTTTCTTACTACTTGCCTTTAGAACTGGCACGGATAAGGCTAAAGCTCCATTTGCAGCAAATATAGTACATCGATTTCTATAGGACTGTTTCGAATAATTCTCAAATTGCTCAATTATCACATTAGGAAATTGAATCAACTTGCTATAATATTGAATTGGAGCAAAGTATGCAGTAGATAACAGGACAGTATTTTCCATCTTCTTTTTCTTGATTTTGTGCGAAGCTACAAAAATATGAAACTGACACAAAGAACATCTACAAATTATCACAAATTTTAATTTGGTATATATCTTGCACCCACATATTAAAAAAACCGGCTCAAATTAAAATTTGAGCCGGTTTTTTATATATTTCGATTAAGCCTAAGCTTTCTTATTCAATTCCCATAAAAAATCGATTCCATCTAATCTTACTCAAGAATGATTTGTCTTTATCAAGAGATAACCAAACGAAAGATGCTTTTCCTACAATATGATCTTCAGGAACATAACCCCAATAACGAGAGTCAGCTGACATATGTCTATTATCTCCCATCATCCAATAATAATCCATTTTGAATGTATAAGATGTAGCTAATTGATCATTAATATAAATACCATCATCCTCAACCTCAAGTTTGTTACCTTCATAAGCAGAAATTACACGATCATATAAAGGCAAGTTCTTTTTAGTTAATTCAACGGTAACACCTTTCTTAGGCAATACAAAAGGTCCAAAATTATCACGATTCCAATTGTAATCCTTGCTAAATGGAAACACATCTCCATACATTCCTTGCGGATCAAGTAAACGTGTAACCGAAATAACATTATGAAGTTTTTTAAGTTCTTCAACATCGGCAGTCGTTAAGGGTAAAACATATTCAGTCGTACTTATTCTATGTCTATCATCCTTTGCTATATTAAATTCCTCAAGTTTTCTAGGATTTATTGAAGTACCATTCGTTTTAACATTATAGTTAAACTGCATATTCTCAATACTTCCTTGAGGTTTGCCATTTACATACATCTGTGCATCTATAGACAACAAAGTATCTCCTGGTATACCAACACATCGCTTAATATAATTCTCACGCTTATCAACTGGACGAGAACGAATATCGAAACGTTGTCTCATATATTTAGAAGCTATTTTTTTATAAGCTCTATCAGATTGCAATAAACGACCTTTCATCATATCATCCTTCTTAAAATCGTTACTTAATGAACGAACTTGAGAATGATAATCAGGATTTTCAAATCCAACTCGGATTGTATCTCCTGCAGGGAAATTAAAAACGACAACATCATTACGCTCCACATCACCAAATCCTGCTAATCTGTGATAAGGCCATTCTATCAATTCTGAATAAGACTTAGTAGACGTTGTTCCTGGCATTGTATGGTGAGCAAATGGAAATGATAGTGGTGTGTTAGGCACCTTAGGTCCATAAGCCATTTTACTTACAAAAAGATAGTCACCTACCAACATCGATTTCTCCATAGAAGAAGTCGGAATAGTGTAAGCCTCGATAAAAAACATACGAATAAGCGTTGCTGCTACAACTGCAAATATTAAGGCATCAATCCATTCTACTACGAAACTTTGCTTTTTAACGCCACGCTTTTTCCAAAATGCCCAATGCACTTTTTTACTTATATAAACGTCAAATAGAATTGGAAAACCTAACAAAAGCCAAAAGTTACCAATCCATAACATCATTAAAAGATAGGTAAAAGCAGCTAATGAAAACTTAAACCATTTATTCTTTAAAAGTCCCTTCATAGAGCAAATATTTTATTTAGAAGTTTTATTTCAATTTGATTTTGTGCGAAACTACAAAAATTAATCTTTAGAGCTTTAACAAATCCTTCATTCCAAAGAAACCCGTTTTTCCAGGCATAAACTCCGCAGCCAATACAGCTCCAAAGGCAAAACCCTTGCGACTGTAGGCTTTATGTTGAATTTGAATTTCATCAACTTCGGAGTGCCAAGTAATACTGTGAGTTCCTGGTACTGCACCATGACGTCTAGCCACAATGCTCATTTCTGAATCCTTAGTACTCAAACCTTCAATCCAAGAATCCTTTACAGGATTATTCTCAAATACACCTTCTGCCAAAGTCAAAGCAGTTCCACTTGGTGAATCCAATTTATGAATATGATGAATCTCTTCCATGTCCACATCATACTGATCAAAACCAGTCATTAGTTGAGCCAATTTTTTATTTAACTCGAAAAATAAGTTGACACCCAAACTAAAGTTCGAAGCATAAAAGAAACTTTTGCCTCCATCACATCGTGATTTAATATCTTCAATTTGATCTAACCAACCTGTTGTACCAGATACAACTGGAACTCCGGCTTCAAAGCAGATCATATAATTATTATAGGCTGAATCAGGATTAGTAAATTCGATTACGACATCGATTCCTTTTAGATTTTCAACAGTTAAATCAGACTGGTTATTCTGATCTATAATTAAAGCAATCTCGTGATTACGATCTAAAGCAATACGTTCAATTTCATGCCCCATTTTTCCGTAACCAATCAGTGCAATTTTCATATTTTCTTAAATTTAAACCCCATTCTATGTTTCATTGGTTTAGAATGAGAAATGGCTAATAATTTTCATTTTAAGACCCTATCTAATTGTAATTAATACAAAATTAAAGAACAAGCCCATACTTATTATAATAAACATCAAAAATAACAAATCAAAACAAGATTGCTATGTTTTGAATGCTTAATAAAACTTAAGTTCTCAAGTTTTTCGACAAGTAGGGCTTATCACACCTTGAATGAAATATTTAGCCTTTGAAATATTTCTAGTTCTAATACACATATTTTGAAGCATAAATCTTATATTCAAAAGGTGAAATAATAGTACGATATAGTTTATTGAATCATTTAAAATTTCAATTAAATGATTCCTTATAATTAGACTATAGATTTAAATCAAAATCAAAAAAATGAACCATACAATAACTTGCTTTCTTCCTGCTGGGAATCGTGAAGAAACCCTATCCACTATAAACGAATTAAAAGATTCAAACCTGGTATCTAATATTTACCTAATTGGTCAAGTTGATTATAAAATTGATAAGGTTGAATTTCTGAATTCAAAATCCTTATTCGCTGGAGAAACAATTCATGAAATTGCTGCAAAATCGAACGCTGACTTTACTTTCATCTACACAAAAACAAGTTCGTTAAAATTAGGTCAATTCGCTCTTAATCGATTTACACAAGTTGCTAAAGATACCCAAGCAAGCTTCACCTATTCTGATTCTAAAATTATTAAAAATGGTAAAACAGAGAATCACCCTGTAATCGATTATCAGGAAGGAAGTTTGAGAGATGATTTTGATTTTGGTTCATTGATTTGTATCAATACAAAAGCTCTAAAAAAAGCAATTACATCAGTCGACAAAAACAACAAGTATGCAGGCTTTTACTCACTCCGACTAGCACTCTCGGAACAAGCTGATTTGATTCGAATTCCAGAATATTTATATACCGAAGCAGAACTAGATACGAGAAAAACGGGTGAGAAAATATTCGATTACGTAGACCCAAAGAATCGTGCTGTACAAATAGAAATGGAAGAAGTTTGTACTGAATTTCTTAAGCGAACTAATGGTTATTTGAAACCAGAATTTGTCGATATAGATTCTAAATCTGAACATTTTGAACTAGAAGCTTCAGTTATTATCCCTGTACTCAACCGGGTTAAAACACTTGAAGATGCAATAAAATCAGTTCTCTCACAAAAAAGTGATTATCCATTCAATCTAATCATTGTCGATAATCACTCAACAGATGGCACAAGGGAGCTCATTCAAAAATATGCGAGTCAGGATAAGCGAATCATACACCTAATTCCTGAACGTAATGATTTAGGAATTGGAGGCTGTTGGAACGAAGCCGTACACCACAAATCATGTGGACGATTCGCCATTCAACTTGACAGTGATGACTTATACGCTGATGTAACAACTATTCAACAAATTATTGAATGTTTTCACAAAGAAAAATGTGCGATGCTTGTGGGAAGCTATCAAATGGTCAATTTTAAACTAGAAGAAATACCTCCAGGTTTAATCGACCACAAAGAATGGACACCTGAAAATGGGAGAAATAATGCCTTACGAATAAACGGACTTGGTGCACCACGAGCTTTCTATACGCCCGTTATACGAGAAACACCATTACCAAACGTTAACTATGGTGAGGATTATGCATTGGGTTTAGCCATATCAAGGAAATACCAAATTGGTCGTATTTATAAGTCTCTATATCTGTGCCGTCGTTGGGACGAAAACTCTGATGCTTCACTTAGCATTGAAAAAATGAATGCTCATAACACTTATAAAGATCGTATCAGAACCATTGAATTGAAAGCTAGAAAAAATATTAATCAATAGAAGCATGAGTGAAAAATCATTAAATAAAAAAATCCTATTAATCTATGGAATAATAGCCTCGGTAATGGGATTTTTCACAAAACTCATATTAAGGCCATTAGTTCATCAATATGAAATTAATGATTTTGGTTTCAACGGATATGGCCCCAATTTATTCATGGCAATTGGGATGACGATGTTTGCAGCTTACTTCACTAAGAAAAAACCTATTGTTACAATGGCATCTGTATCATTAGGTATCTTAGCATATGAAACAGAACAAATATGGACAAGCAAGACTTTCGATTATGCCGATATTATTGCAACTCTACTAGGCTTTGGACTATCAGTATTAATTTTAAATGTAACTTCTAAAAAATCAAGGATCAAGCTTTAATAAAAAAGTATGAAAAATAGATATTTATTACTGACTACTGTTTTCTTCTTATTCCTAGCTTCTTGTCAAGCTAAAATGGAGAAAAAAAATATGGGACAAGAACTAACTGAAGATTGCCAAGTAGATTCTATTGATTTAGATATTTTGAATTCATTAAATCAAATAGCTAAGAACTTACAATACGATTCTTTGACAACTGAAGATCAAATTATTGAAATTGGTAAACTGTTTCTACAAACACCATATGTTGGAGGCACATTGGAAAATAATGTAAATGAAGAACTAGTTATCAATCTCCATCAACTTGATTGTACCACTTATCTTGAGAATGTATTAGCCTTGTCTCAAACACTTAAACAATCACAAGTTAGCACATCTAATTTTTCTAAGAACATAGAATTAATTCGCTACCGAAATGGACAACTAAATGATTACACATCTCGATTACATTATTTTACCGATTGGATTATCAACAATGAAAAGAAGAGATTAGTCAAAAATATCACTCAAGAAATTGGTGGAGAACCTTATTTTAAAACAATCAATTTTATGAGTTCACATGTCAGCTCGTATCCGGCATTAGTTAAAGACTCATCTCTCATCGAAAAGATAAAAGAAACGGAAAAAAGACTTAATTCACAGCAACACTTTTATATTCCTGAAAATAAGATTCAACAAGTAGAAGATAAAATTCATAATGGCGATTTTATTGCTATCACTACAAGAATAAAGGGTTTAGACGTTTCTCACACAGGAATTGCAATTCATATAAACGAGCGTTTACATTTAATGCACGCTTCAAGCAATGCAAAAAAAGTTGTTATTTCAGAATTACCATTAGCTGAAAAGATTCAGAAAAACAGCTTGCAAACGGGGATTATAGTCGTGAGAGTTATA
The DNA here is from genome assembly GCF_009669305.1 of Ancylomarina sp. 16SWW S1-10-2. Taxonomy (GTDB): domain Bacteria; phylum Bacteroidota; class Bacteroidia; order Bacteroidales; family Marinifilaceae; genus Ancylomarina. Next base: position 91,473 of record NZ_SADB01000017.1, on the reverse strand, counting down.
TCGAAACAATAAGTACTGACTTAATTATTTTCTCTTAAAGAGAATCACCAATATATAAAGGAGAATTAATGCAAAAAATCAATAAGGAAAATTTACAAAGCTTCTTTCAAGAACAAAAAGAAAATTGGCCTTTAGCCAAAAACAACTATAATGGACTAGAAAAAGTAGAAGAAAAAGAATTTCAATTTGAAGGATTTAAAATAAAAGTTCAATTCAACCCTGAACGAATAAAATCTACTTCTGCCAAAGTCGACAAAGAAGCCATTGAGAAAAGAGCCTGCTTTTTATGCGAAAAAAACAGACCCGAACTTCAAACTAAAATTGAATTAGAAAATGGCTATTCTCTTTTGGTAAATCCCTTCCCTATTCTAAAACAACACTTCACAATTCCCCAAAATGAGCATATCGATCAGAATTTTATAAATCATATTGGTGATATGCTCAATATGGCTGAATGCTTAGAGGGCTATTCTTTCTTTTATAATGGACCAAAATCAGGAGCTTCAGCACCCGATCACATGCATTTTCAAGCTGGTGAAAATGGTTTTATGCCAACAGACTCAGAATATATTAATCTTAAAAAAAATAATGGGAAACTAATCACTTATAATGATCGCATTAAAGTCTATAGTTTCAATCATTACCTGAGAAAGATGATTAGTATTGAAGCAGATAGAGCTCAAGATATTGTAAGTACTTGTAAAATACTATATTCTTCTTTCGAAAAGCTTCAAGCTGAGGAGAAAGAACCTTTATTAAATGCGATATGCATTTACAAAAACAAGAAATATTGCCTTCATATTTTTCCACGAAAATTGCATCGACCATCTCAGTTTTTTGCTGAAGGAAATGATCAATTATTGATTAGTCCTGGAGCCGTAGATATGGGTGGCGTTATTATCACACCTCGAAAAGAAGATTTCGATAAAATCACAAAAGAAGATATCATTGATATTTATAAACAAGTTAGTTTAGATGATTTCGCTTTTGACAAACTCTGTCAGAATTTCACAAAACTAGTTATGCTTTAAATTGAAACAAACCACATGCAAGAACCAACAATACGAGTAGGCATTATGTATAAAAGAGAGATTTCATTCCAATTGAATGGAACTTACACGCTTCTGCAAAATAATAAAGCTTACACTGGCAAACAGAGCATTAAATATCAAAATGATAAAATAGCATTCGACGGTTTAACTTTTGAACCAGAAGAACTTATTTTTATACCTAAGGACTATGTAAACAGTTCTTTTGAATTATTCGATGTAACTATAGGCATAAATTTTCATTGGGAACGTAAAGAAAACCAATCATTCAAAGGAAGTATCCATTTCATTTGTGAAGATGATAAACTAACGGCTATAAATGTTCTGAAACTCGAAGATTATTTAGTTAGTGTCATCTCTTCTGAGATGAAAGCAACAAGTAGTTTGGAACTTCTAAAAGCACATGCCATAATTTCTAGATCGTGGCTACTAGCCCAAGTTTTAAAGAGTGAAAACATACATTCTTCAACTCAAACTTATCAATCTGTCACTGAAAATTCTAATGAACGAATAAAATGGTACGACAGAGAAGACCATCAAAACTTTGATGTATGTGCTGACGACCATTGCCAACGCTACCAAGGTATAACCAAACAATCAAGTCATGCTGTTATAAAAGCTATTGAAACAACACGAGGCATCGTTTTAACAAGTGATGGAAATATTTGTGATGCTCGTTTTTCTAAATGTTGTGGTGGTATTTCAGAAACTTTTGAGAATGTTTGGGAACCCAAAGCTCACAAATACCTTCAAGCTATTAGAGATGGAAAAAAAACTGATCTAAAATTAGATTTAAAAAATGAATCTACGGCTAAAAGTTGGATTCTAAGCTCACCAGATGTTTTTTGCAATACGATCGACAAAACCATTCTATCTCAGATTTTGAATGACTATGATATGGAAACGCCAGACTTTTTCCGCTGGAAAGTTCGCTATACTCAAGATGATTTATCTGAACTAATCAATAGAAAAACAGAAAAAGATTTTGGAAAAATAATCGATTTAATTCCAATTGAAAGAGGCTTATCTGGACGAATTATCAAACTAAAAATCGTAGGTGAAAAAATGAATTTTATAATTGGTAAGGAATTAGAAATCAGAAAAGTATTATCAGAATCACATCTTTACAGTTCAAATTTCATCCTCGAAAAGGAACACTTAACAGGTGATTTTATTTTAAAAGGTGCTGGATGGGGACACGGCGTAGGTCTATGTCAAATAGGTGCAGCTGTGATGGGAGCCAATGGGTACAGCCATAAAGACATACTGTTGCATTATTTCACAGGAGCTGAATTAGAAAAAAGATACTAATATGAAGAAAGATACGAGATCCCCTTGGGCATGGATTCCATCACTTTACTTTGCAGAAGGACTTCCTTATGTCATCGTATTGACAGTAGCTGTTATTATGTACAAGCGTTTGGACATTTCTAATACAGATATTGCCTTATACACATCTTGGTTATATCTTCCATGGGTAATTAAACCTTTTTGGAGTCCCATTGTTGATATTATAAAAAGTAAACGCTGGTGGATTGTTGCCATGCAAACACTTATTGGTGCGGCACTGGCTGGAGTCGCTTTTACCATACCCACAACAAATTTCTTCCAAGCTTCGCTAGCTTTCTTCTGGCTTTTAGCATTTAGTTCAGCCACACACGATATTGCTGCAGATGGATTTTACATGTATGGCCTAGATAAACACAAGCAGACTTATTTTATAGGAATAAGAAGTACTTTCTATCGTATTGCCATGATTACAGGACAAGGACTCTTAATTATTCTTGCTGGCTATCTTGAAGAGATAAAACTATTTGGACAAACCGAGAAGAGTATACCTTTAGCATGGTCGTTTACCTTTATAATTATCACAATTGGCTTCCTAATTATAACCCTTTATCACAAGTTTGCTTTACCTAAACCCATTGATGATAAGGATAAAAACATAAAAAGCTTTACTGATGTTTTCAATGATTTTGGAGAAACCTTTAGATCTTTCTTTGCAAAGAAAAACATAATGACCACTATTGGAATGATCCTTTTCTATCGACTGGGAGAATCGCAATTAGTAAAAATGGCATCACCCTTTTTACTAGATGGTAAAGATGTTGGCGGTCTTGCTTTAACCACATCCGAAGTCGGTATTATTTATGGTACAATTGGTATTATAGCTCTAACTATAGGTGGTATTTTAGGTGGCTATCTAGCATCAAAACAAGGTTTAAAATTTTGGATCTGGTGGATGGTTTTAGCCATTAATCTTCCCAATCTGGTTTACGTATTTCTATCGCAAAGCTTACCTGATTCATTTTTGCTTATTAGCATATCGGTAGCCATTGAACAATTTGGCTATGGTTTTGGTTTTACAGCCTACATGCTTTATCTGATTTATGTTTCAGAAGGGAAAAACAAAACAGCTCATTTTGCATTTTGTACAGGCTTTATGGCTTTAGGAATGATGTTACCTGGAATGGCTTCTGGGTGGATACAAGAAACTATTGGTTACCAACATTTCTTCATTTGGGTTATGCTGTGTACTATTCCTAGTTTTATAATGGTGAAAATGATTAAGATAGACCCTAAATTTGGAATCAAAACCCAATAGAATCCTCATCTTGTAGAATAATAAAAAATAAATCTTAATGTTTTACTAATAACAAGAGTACTTATTTATGAATCCTCTCTTTCAATACATCATAGGCGAATCAGTAAAACATCAACTTAAAGATAAACATCAAGCCACATCTTCTAAGGAAATCGACAATATACTCATTAAGACTAAAGTAGAATACACGCACTTAATTAGAGAAAGTATTTTCATCCTAATTGGTATAGTATCTGCATGTTTCGGTCTAAAAGGTTTTCTTCTACCCAACGCATTTATAGATGGAGGCGTTACAGGCATATCACTTATTATAAGCGAATTAACCAACATACCCTTATCAATCTTATTAGTTGCCATTAATATTCCATTCTTACTTATGGCTTTCTCTACCATCAACAAACAGTTTGCCATAAGAAGTATTATTGCCATTTTCCTGCTTGCCATATCGGTTCACTTTATTCCTGTTCCGACTATCACCGATGATAAATTATTAATTGCTATTTTCGGAGGATTTTTCCTAGGAGCAGGAATCGGATTGGCAATACGTGGAGGTTCAGTCATTGATGGAACTGAAATACTAGCCATATTTATCAGTAAAAAATCATCATTAACAATAGGAGATGTTATCTTAGTTTTTAATGTATTTATATTTCTAATAGCTGCCTATATATTTAATATTGAAACAGCAATGTATGCCATGCTAACCTACTTGGCAGCATCAAAAACCATAGATTTTATTGTATCTGGAATAGAAGAATATGTTGGTGTAACAATCATTTCTGACAAAAGTGAAGAAATTCGACTAGCAATAATAGAAGAACTTGGGCGAGGATGTACCATTTACAATGGTAAAAGAGGATTTGCACCCAAAGGACAAAAGTTAGAACCTACAGAAATTATATACACACTCGTAACAAGATTAGAACTAACACAACTTCAAACAGAAATAGATAAAATTGATAGTAAAGCTTTTACGGTTATGCACAGCATTAAAGATGCTAAAGGCGGAATGATAAAAAAAAGAGCTTTACATTAATTCAATTTAGTCTTCTACAATTTTACTCTTTCAATAAAGTTTCAGTAACTTAGATATACGCTACTGAAACTGAGAACAGAATGAAGTCTAATTTATCTTATAAAGAAAAATGTGATTGTGTACGAAGTAACTTTTGCACCTATGTGAATCATGAGAAAAGTTTCTCCTCTAAAGAAAAAATATACTTAATCCAGATCATCCTTAATGATAATATATCGGGAGTATTATACGTTAGCAGTATTCTAGCAGCTTGGTCATTAATTGTTACCATAATAGACTTTATTCTATTCCCTGGAATAATCATATATGCCATTTATCACGGTGTAATTGACTATAAAGTACTCACTCCTCCTATCTTATTTTTAGTAGGGAATGTTGTCGCAAAATTCATCTATATCTCTGTCAGCTTAAAAGGGAAAGTTATGTATTACGATATCATTATATCTATACTACCATACGCAGGATCAGCTTATCTTCTCAAAAAATTTCTTATTAAGGACAAGCTCTTATCAAAAGCAGTTTATGACTTTCTTAAAATGAAGAAACAAAGAATTAAGAATCAATTCGTCAATTTTTTCAGAAAGAAACACGCACCAATACTTCTCGAATAAAGACATAAAAAAAGGACTTGCTCATGAGCAAGTCCTTTTCAAAGTAAGATAATCTATAATGCTATTTAGCTCCTTGAGCTTTTCCCACTACAGCTTTAAAAGCTTCAGGGTGATTCATTGCTAAATCAGCCAAAACCTTACGGTTAATTTCGATGTTAGCTTTATGCATTAATCCGATTAGTTGTGAATAAGAAAGACCTTCTAGTCTTGCAGCAGCGTTAATACGCTGAATCCACAATGCACGGAAATTTCCTTTTTTTCTTTTTCTATCACGGTAAGCATACTGCAAACCTTTTTCCCATGTATTCTTAGCTACTGTCCACACATTAGCTCTGGCACCAAAGTTACCTTTAGTTTCCTTAAGAATCTTTTTTCTTCTAGCTCTAGATGCTACAGAATTAACTGATCTTGGCATAATTTTAAATTTTAGAATGTTAGCGTTCCCATTGGGACTCTTTGTGCTAAATCACTCGGTTAATAAACTTGTAAAAAATCAAAAAATTGATTTTTCTACAACATGTTAAGCATTAACTTAACATTTTTCTGGTCTGATTTATGAACATCACCAAAATAAGTAAGATTTCTCTTTCTTTTTTTGCTTTTCTTAGTCAAAATATGACTTTTGAAGGCATGTTTTCTTTTGATCTTTCCAGATGCAGTCAAAGTAAATCTCTTCTTTGCGCTGCAGTTTGTTTTCATCTTAGGCATTGTACAAACTTATTGATTATATACTAAATTACTTTTTCTTTTTAGGCGTAATAAACATGGTCATACGCTTACCTTCAAGTCTTGGTAATTGTTCAACTTTCCCAATCTCTTCAAGATCTTGAGCAAATTTCAACAATAAGATCTCTCCTTTATCTTTAAAAAGAATTGATCGTCCTTTGAAAAACACAAAAGCTTTCACCTTAGCACCTTCACCAAGAAACTTGGTAGCGTGTTTAAGTTTAAAATTATAATCGTGTTCATCAGTGTTAGGTCCGAAACGAATCTCCTTAACAACAACTTTAACGGCTTTTGCTTTAATCTCTTTTTGTTTCTTTTTTTGTTGATAAAGAAACTTATTATAATCGATTATTTTACAAACCGGTGGATCGGCGTTAGGTGATATTTCAACCAAATCTAATTCCTTATCCTGAGCAATTTTTAATGCTTCAGCAATAGAAAATACACCTGATTCTAAATCGTCACCGACGATACGAACACTACGAGCTCTAATCAACTGATTAATCTTGTGTTGAGCCTCGCGAGGCTTAAAAGCACCTCTTCTGTTTCTATGTTGAAATCCAGCTATGGCTAGTTCCTCCCTTAGTTAGTTAGTAATTTGTGATAGATGACATTTGTCCCTCTACCTCTTTATTTATTAAATCTGCAAATTCATTAATCTGCATAGTTCCCATATCACCTTCTCCTTGTCGACGAACAGAAATCGTATTTTCAGACGCTTCTTTTTCTCCAACAATTAGAAGATAAGGAATTTTTTTCAATTCATTATCACGTATTTTACGACCAATCTTCTCATTTCGATCATCTAACACGGCGCGAATATCGGAATTATTTAATGAATTTAAAACTTTTTTCGCATAATCATTGTATTTTTCGCTAATCGGCATAATCACCGTTTGCTCTGGTGTTAACCACAATGGAAATTTACCGCCTGTATGTTCAATCAAAACAGCAACAAAACGCTCCATTGAACCGAAAGGTGCACGGTGAATCATAATAGGACGATGTTTCATATTATCGCTACCTACATATTCCAAATCGAAACGCTCAGGCAAGTTATAATCAACCTGTATGGTTCCCAATTGCCATTTACGACCAATTGCATCCTTAATCATAAAATCAAGCTTAGGACCATAGAAAGCTGCCTCTCCATATTCCACAACTGTTTTTAATCCTTTCTCATCAGCAGCTTCTATAATTGCTGTTTCGGCTTTTTCCCAATTTTCATCACTTCCAATATACTTAGAACTCTTTTCTTTATCACGTAAAGAAATTTGTGCTGTATAATCATTAAAGTTAAGAGCCTTAAAAATAATAAAGATAATATCTATCACTTTCTTGAACTCTTCTTTTAACTGATCTGGAGTACAAAAAAGGTGAGCATCATCCTGAGTAAAACTTCTTACACGAGTTAAACCGTGAAGTTCTCCACTTTGCTCATAACGATAAACAGTTCCGAATTCAGCATAACGAACAGGAAGATCCTTATATGAACGTGGCTTAAATTTAAAAATTTCACAGTGATGAGGACAATTCATTGGTTTCAACAAATACTCTTCACCCTCTTGTGGTGTTTTAATAGATTGAAATGAATCTGCACCATACTTATCGTAATGTCCAGATGTTTTATACAAATTAATATTACCAATATGTGGGGTAATAACCTGCTCGTATCCGAATTGCTTCTGTATGCGTTTCAAAAATGTCTCAAGACTTTCTCTCAATTGAGCTCCTTTTGGTAACCACATTGGCAATCCTGCACCCACGTTTTGAGAAAAAGTAAAAAGTTCCATCTCTTTACCCAATTTACGATGGTCACGCTTTTTAGCTTCTTCCATCATAACAACATACTCGTCCAATAATTTTTTCTTTGGAAAAGTAATACCATATATACGAGTCAGTTGTTTTCTATTTTCATCGCCTCTCCAATATGCACCAGCAACAGAATTTAATTTAATTGCTTTTATATATGATGTATTTGGAAGGTGTGGTCCACGACAAAGATCAGTAAAGTTACCTTGCTCGTAAAAGCTAATGGTACCATCATCTAAATCGTTAATCAACTCAACCTTATATCCTTCATCTTTTGAGCTAAAAAATTGGAGAGCTTCTGCTTTCGTTACATCCTTACGAACGTACTCATTTTTCATACGAGCTAACTCCAACATTTTCTGCTCAATTTTTGGCAGATCTTTATCTGTTAGCACACGATCGTCACCTAAGTCAACATCGTAGTAAAAACCCATATCAATTGCTGGACCAATACCAAACTTAACACCTGGGTACAATACTTCTAAAGCTTCGGCCATTAAGTGAGCTGATGAGTGCCAAAAAGCATGTTTACCTTCTTCATCGTTCCACGTATGAAGCTTAATTTTTGCGTCTTCATTAATTGCGCGTGTCAGATCATACAACTGTTCGTTCACGGTAATTGATAAAACTTCTTTTGCCAATCGACTTGAAATGCTTTTTGCAATCTCCAAACCAGAGATACCAACTTCAAATTCTTTTACTGTTCCGTCAGGAAATGTAATTTTAATCATCCTATTTTGTTTAATTTTTATTCACACCGCTACAAACCAGCATGATATACTTATAATAGAAACTCAAATTTCGAAAAACAATCTAAAATGATTGACTTGTTTCTTATGAAACGAGTTATTTCAAAATTTAGTAAACAAAGATATAACTTTCTATATAAAATAGACTCTTTTATCTCGACCAATTCATCAAGTAATAAAAACTATACTTTAATGACATAAATCCTTTTCTATGATTCAAAAAAATTAAATCTTTGGGGAACAATTATAATCAGTTCATTTTTCCAAACAATAAACTGACTATAGAACAATCTTAAACAAAAATAAAAACATGAAAAATCTCAAGCAACTGCTTGCCTTAGGCTTATTCTTATGCTTTTCGATATCACTCCTCGCCCAACAAGCTGAGAAAAAAATAAGCATGGAAGATATTATTACAGATTACACTTTCGGGCAAAAATCGGTATATGGTCTTCGTTCTATGAACGATGGAATTCACTACACAACATTGGAAGCTGGTGGAACCAAAATTGTAAAATATGCTTATGCAACTGGAAAAGTTGTAGCAACTCTTTTAGATTTAAGCGAATTAAAATCTGAGGATTTAAAGAGCAGCTTTGATTATGAATTTAATGCTGACGAAAGCAGAATCTTATTAATGACTAATCGTGAACGCATTTATAGACGTTCATTTACAGCAAACTATTTCATATTTAGTTTTAAGAACAAAGAACTTAAACCACTTTCTAAAAATGGAAAACAACGTTTAGCAACTTTCTCTCCTGATGGAAGAAGAATCGCATTTGTTCGCGACAACAATATTTTTATTCACAACATTGCTTTTGGTTCAGAAAGTAAAGTAACTAAGGATGGGGAATTCAATAAAATTCAGAATGGTACACCAGACTGGGTTTACGAAGAAGAATTTGAATTCAACAGAGCATTTGAATGGTCTCCTGATAGCAAGGCACTTGCTTATATGAAATTTGACGAAAGCGAAGTTCCAATGTTTAACATGAACAAATTTGAAGGAACAAACCCTCAAATTAAAGAGAATGCTTTGTACCCTGAGAACTACGCTTACAAATACCCCAAAGCTGGCGAAAAAAATTCAGTCGTTGAAGTTTTCGTTTATAATATAAACGACCGATTGACTAAAAAGATGAATGTTGGTACTGAAACAGATCAGTATATTCCACGTATTAAATGGACAGCTGATCCAAAAATTTTAAGTATTTCTCGTCTTAATCGTCACCAAAACAAACTAGACATCTTATTGGCTAACTCGAAAACTGGTAAAACAACAACTTTACTTACCGAGGAAAACAAATACTATGTTGACAGTAATACTTTAGATGACCTAACATTCTTAGCAGATAACAAACATTTCATTTTCTCTAGCGAGAGAGATGCTTATCTTCATTTATATTTATTCGATATGAATGGCGAGGAAATTCAGCAGATTACAAAAGGCGAATGGGATGTAACTAAATTCATTGGTTATGATATGAAAAAGAAAATTTGCTACTACCAATCGGCAGAAGTGTCACCAATGGAACGCAATATCTATTCTATCAGATTAAATGGAACATCTAAAAAGAACCTAACACCTACAAAAGGAACAAATGATGCTTCTTTCTCAAAAGGATTTAAGTATTTTATTAATGACTTTTCGAGCGTTTCGCAACCCAAAACGGTTAAACTTTACAATGCAAAAGCAAAATTAATTCGTACACTAGAAGATAATAATGAGTTAGTTGAAAAACTAAAAGACTACAAAATTGCAAGTAAAGAATTCATTCAACTACCTGCTGCTGATGAGATCACTCAATTGAATGCTTGGATTATTAAACCTGTAGATTTTGATGCTTCTAAAAAGTATCCTGTTTTAATGACTCAATATAGTGGTCCTAACTCCCAACAAGTTTTAAACAAATGGGGAATAGACTGGTACAACTACTTAGCTCAAGAGGGTTATATCGTTGTTTGTGTTGATCCCCGAGGAACTGGAGCTAGAGGTGAACTCTTCCGTAAGTGCACTTATATGCAACTAGGTCGCTTAGAGTCTGACGATCAAATTTCGGCAGCTAAAGCATTAGCAAAGAAAAACTATATCGACCAAGATCGTATTGCAATTTGGGGTTGGAGCTTTGGTGCTTTCATGTCGTCACTATGTTTAGAAAAAGCTAGCGATGTGTTTAAATCAGCAATCGCTGTTGCTCCTGTAACCAACTGGCGTTATTACGATAGCATTTACACAGAACGTTTCATGAGAACTCCTGCTGAGAATCCAACAGGTTACGACGATAACTCACCAATTAACCATGCAGACAAGTTGAAAGGTAATTTATTATTGTGCCATGGTACAGCAGATGATAATGTGCATATTCAAAACACATATGAGTTTTCTGAGCGCTTAGTACAAGCTAACAAACAATTCGAGATGCAGATTTACACAAACCGTAATCACAGTATTTATGGTGGTATGACTCGTTTACACCTTTATAACAGATTCAATAAATTCTTGAAAGATAATTTATAGAATACCAACTCACAATATTAAGAAAGAGCTTATTCCATTGGAGTAAGCTCTTTTCTTTTATTCAGGTAATTAAACAAGTCCATCGACAAGATTTACTTATTGACTATCATCACCTAACGCAGGTATCGTAAGATATTTAAAAATTCAAACCGGTTAGTTTATCGTGTAAAAATAAAACAATATATAACGACCTGAAACCCTATAAATCATACACATTGTTGGCGGTTCGTTATTCGTTGTTCAATCTGCGAATCCAATTGAATACAGTAATCTCTTATTTCTGTAATGTATAAAATTACATCAAGATTAGATAAATTAGAAGCTTCATCATTGTGGTGGAGTATATTATTCCTTTTTACAATAATCTGATTAATAATATCTTTTCGATTATTAAAGGCATCAACATTGTTTAGGTCTATTCCAAACATAGTAAATAATTCACGTGTTCGAAATGGGTTACCAGATATAAATGGATCAAGATCTTTCTTTTTAATTTTAATTTCAAGATCTTCATATCGTCCTTTTTTCTTATCAAGTAAGGCTTGAATTTTCGAATCATTTTTATCCTTATTTTCAATACTCCACCTGATTAGATTGTACGGATATTTTTCAGCCGAAATTCGTTCGTTATAATCATTAATTAACAATTCAAGCACGTCTTTTATATATGTTTCTAGATATCCGCACAAACTGATCAAAAATGATTTTGTAAGAAAATTTGAATTCTCGTAAACAAAATTCAACGGACTGTCTGAAATAATTATTTCATTGCAACTTGTTACCGTAACTTTTAGATCATCGAGAATGTTCTCAAAATTTTTAAAAACTTTAGTAACCATTATATTTCATTTAATTTATTTTCCCAAAGTTCTCTTCTTTTTAAAATAGCAGATTTCTGTTGTAATCCCCCAGCTAAGGTTTTACTGAACTCTGGTAATTGGCACAATTCAATAAATTTTTGATTTAATTCATCCTTATGTTGTTCTATAAATCCATCAGTTAAACTGCTAAATGAATGCATTAAAAGATCATAATATGTAACACTTTGTCTTGGCTTCGCTAACGTCGTATCAACAAATGGTTTTTCAAACGTTTTCAAACACCTATTTAAAGTGCCTAAAAATAATTCTTTTAGGTCTTTCCCTCTTTTCTCTTCCATACTTTGCTCATCAGCCATATAATCATCTAACAAAACAGATAGTTTACCGCTATAGCCTATTAGGTCATTATTAAGAGCGAAAAATCTCAGTATCAATTCCTCATTACTTCGATCATCCTTACTTTTACTATTCTGAAATTCTGAAATAAATTCATGTTCACCTAATTCTGACAATAAACTATCTAAAACTCCTGGATATATTGCATGTCTTATTTCTTGATCTGAAAGTTTAACCGCTCCCTGATTTAATCTAGCAAAAATCTCTCTTACTAGCTCCTTGGGATTTTCTTTACGAAGAACAATACATCTCATAGTTGTGCTTTCAAGGGCACTCTTAAAGTCTCCTAATTCTGAGAACTTTTTACCATTTAGTTCTGGATAAATTGTTAATCCTTCAAGCATAAAACCATCCGCAAAAAAATTTTTTATCGTAGTTATACGCTGAACTCCATCTATTACATTATGGTAGTTGTTTTCATTTTCTGCAAGATAACAAGCAGGAATAGGGATTCTCATTAAACAAGATTCTATAAATCTACTCGCTCTTACATTTCCATCTTTATCCCATTTGTATTTTCTTTGGAAATCTGGATTCAATATTAGTTTCCTAGGATTAGATTCTGCTCTAGACACTAATGTTTCAAATGGATAATCAATCGGATATAAATTTAATATTTGTCTGTTTGTATTCATATTATTTAGTTTAATCTAAACTTCTATTATTTTAATAACGACCAACGTAAAGGCATTTTATCCTTACGTTTGCCGAAGTTAACAAAAAAAAGAGTATAAAGATTTCCTCACATTCTCTTTTATAATAGAGAAACTTACAAATAAAACATAGTTGGACAATGCCGCTGAACCTATAGATATTCTATAGATTTTTTTTCATATTGAAAGTGACATAATCCAACTTAGTCACTTTCCTCAAAAAAATCGAATAGGTATTTATCCTGATACTCTACATCAAACTTCTGAAGAATTTCCAGATATTCCTCTTTAAAACTTTTCTTCCGATGATGTTCTTCCTGATTTCTCACATAGTTTGCAATAGTGTCAATTTGAGAACGTGAATACGAGAAAGTGCCATAGCCATTTTGCCAGCTAAAATTCGCCATCGAAAAGCCTTTATCCTTCACCCACTGATTACTGGAGGTCTTAATTTGCTCTACAAGCACAGGAATCGTTTGATTCATATTGTAACCAATAAAAATATGAATATGGTCAGGCATTGAACCAATAGCAATCAGTTTGTGTCCATTATTTTGAACGATGCCTGTTATATATTTCTCTAAATCCTTTTTCCAAGATTTATGAATAAGTCCTCGACGATTGCGAACGGCAAAAACAAGGTGCACATAGATTTGTGAATACGTATTTCCCATAATTCATACAATTAACAATTATGAATTTATCAATATTATTCATCTAATGCAATTTTATATTACCGTACTACAAATATTTGGGCATGCCACATCATTAAAATATTACGGTGCACTGCACCTATCGCTATTATTTAAACATGGTTCTACCAAGATATTGGTGCTCTGCATCAAAAAGAAATTTCACAAACAGATTAAGGCAATGACGGGTGCATAGCACCCAAATCTATGTAGACAACAATATCACAAACATATTGGGTGCAGAGCACCAAAATCTATGTAGTCAACAATACCACAAACACGTTGGGTGCAGCGCACCCTAATATCTGTAGCATCGTAACATGATTGTTCAATTTATTTTATTGCAACCTGGTAAATCGAGCGCGTAGTTTTTGTTATTTTATAACGATCATCCATTCTATGACCAACAAGCCATATAATATTGTGACCCGAAACAAGAAGCCAAGCATTTTCTTTATCAGTTAAAGAAAATTTATTATTGATAAAATAATCAGATACTTTCTTTCTTCCTTTCATGCCAATAGGGTGAAAAATATCTCCCTTCTTCCATTTTCTCAACTTCAAAGGAAAAATTAATTCATCCGCATCAAAACAAGCAATTTGGGGATTGGTAGAAAATTTAAAATCCTTAGGTCGATCAAATATCTCACATTTAAATTCCTTTTCGCTAATTACAAGTCGAGTATTCTCCATTAGCTCATATTCTCCATCCTCTTTTTCAACTATCTTAGATAAAACGAGATATTCTCTATCGCGCAAAATCTGATACGCCTCAGAATAGAATAATTTCCCTGAAATGGAGTCTACAGATTCGATGATACTAATGACATCTCTTGAATGAAAACCATAAGGTTTTAACAACTCAAACAGATGAGAATTTTTAGCTGGTATTTTTTTAAGTTCTGAAACAGAAATCAACAACTGCTCATCTTTCTCTTCTACAAAGCTTAGTTTCTTTTCTTCAATATCATTATTATAAATTAGCTCAACATCAGAAAAACGAGCCACATTCTCATTCATCGTTTTCTGAATACTAGGGTTTATTTTTTGCAGAATAGGAATAATTTGATGACGAATTTTATTCCGAACAAAATCAGTTTGAGCATTAGTATAATCTTCTCTAAAGCTTAATTCATTTAGCTTAGCATAAGCTTTTAGCTCCTCTCTTGAGAAAGGAAGTAATGGACGCACCAAACGCCCCATCTTCGCTTTTATTCCTGTTAAACCATGAATACCTGTCCCGCGTGCCAGATTAATCAAAACCGTTTCAATTACATCATCGGCATGGTGAGCAGTAAGAATATAAGAACATTCGGTTTCCTGACAGATTTTTTCAAACCATTCGTAACGCAGATCACGAGCAGCCATCTCGATAGAAATAGAATTTTCTTCTGCAAAAGCAACAGTATCAAAAGCTATGGTGTGAAAAGGATAATTGTATGTCTCAGCCAACTTTTGAACAAAAGCCTCATCACCTTCAGAATCTTTTCCTCTCAATCGAAAATTACAATGAGCAACAACACAGTCCATCTCCATTTTAAACAATAAGTGAAGTAAAACAGTAGAATCAAGACCTCCACTAACCGTAACTAACAGTTTTTCGCGTCTTCCAAACAGGTCTTCTTTTTCAATATGATGGATTAATTCTCTTTGCATATCGGTTCTGGTTATCAGTTATCGGAAAACCGATAACAATCGTTAAATATTAATCATTTTCTAAAACTTGCTTTATAGCCTTAGCTTTCAACAAGCATTCTTCATACTCTTTTTCAGGATCAGATTGCATCGTAATTGCACCACCAACCATAAACGAAAGATAATTATCTTTTGCATTATATTGTATACTGCGAATGACAACATTAAAATCGAAATCGGCATCAGGCGAAATATACCCAACAGCTGCTGAATATAAACCACGCTTGGTCACCTCGTATTTCTCAATTAATTTCATAGCGCTAACTTTAGGAGCTCCTGTCATCGATCCCATAGGGAAAGTCTGTTTTATGCAATCCACAAAATGGATTCCTTCCTTCAAGTTCGATACGACTGTTGATATCATTTGGTGAACTTGCGGAAAAGTATAAAGACCACAAAGTTCTTCTACTCTAACGGTTCCTTTAGCAGCCGTTTTTGATAAATCATTGCGAACCAAATCCACAATCATAATATTCTCTGCACGTTCTTTAGAATCGGTAGCTAAAAAGGCTTTAATCTGATTATCCTCATCGAGAGTTTCGCCTCTCTTGGCAGTTCCTTTTATGGGTTGAGATATAATTTTTGAGCCTTGTTTCTTAATATATCGTTCAGGTGATGCAGACAAAAGAAATTTATCGCCCAAGGCATAATAACAAGAATATGGTGTAGGTGAAACATCTCTTAAACTTCGGTAAGTTTCCAATGGATCAATTTGTGCATTCTCAGCAAAAAACTCTTGGCAAAAATTGACCTCATAAATATCACCTAAGCGGATATGATTCTTCAAGGCAATTACAGCCTTAAGATACTCTTCTTTACTAATTCGATGTTTTATATTTAAAACTGAAGAAGATTGAATTTCAGGTACTTTTACATCCAAAATTTGTTCAACCAACGTCTTAGCCTCTTCACTAGTATTCTCCTTTTCATGAAAATGAATTTCCAATTGATCTTCATTGAGAACGAATACCCATCTTGGTTGAAAAAAATGAAGGGCTGGCATTTTCACACCATCAAAATTATTAGAAGAAAGATCCTCCAATTCATTTTTCAAATCGTAGGTCAAAAAGCCAAACCACCAGTCTTTATTAGCATCATAAGTTTTTTTCAATGTATCAAAACAGTTCTCTTCAACTTGAATTTCAGTTAAAACATCAACTCCAGCAAGCAACTCATATGAGTTGTATTCTTTTTTTGAATTCTCTTTTTTGTTTACATCATGACTATCGAGAATAGCCAGCCTTTTAAATGACTTAGACCAAAGCAATAATTGCTCCTTAAATTTAGCCGTATTCGATATATGAAAACTTAGAATCTTACGCATGGCGCAAATTTAAGTAAAAGATACATAGAATCACATGACCTCAATAAAATCAGAAGATTATTATAATCACAAAAGCTTATTAATATTTTTAGAAAAAAAATTACACTTTCAGGATAGTTTTCTCCAGTATAGGCTTAATCAAAAACAATCATTTTGCTGAAAAAACTTCTTTTTTATTTCCCAAAAACTGTTGTATTAATGACATCAATTCATTTTTATTAATAGGCTTAGTTAAGTATCCATTGCAACCAGCTTCGATTCCCTTTTTCGCATCACCAGTAAGAGCAAAAGCTGTTTGTGAAATTATAACAACTTCTTTATTAAACTCACGTATTCCCCTTGTTGCTTCGTAACCATCCATTTGGGGCATTTTTATATCCATCAGTATTAGATCTATATCAGGATTATTTTGACAAAGAGTTATGGCTTCATACCCATTTCGTGCATATAAAATTTCTTTACTTATATCTTTAAGTATAATTTCTAAAAGTAAAGCAGATTCTTTAGTGTCTTCAACCACTAACACCTTTAGATTATTAATTTGACTATTAAATTCACTAACCGTAAACTCACTATGATTATCAGCAACTTCTTGAGACTTAGAATTACTTGGAATTGTAAAATAAAATCTTGAACCTATTCCTTTTTCACTCTCAACACCCAATTTTCCACCTAGCATTTCGACATATGCCTTAGAGATAGCCAAACCTAAACCTGCTCCTTGGCGAGCTTGTTTGTCTGCAATATCCTCTTGAACGAATTGTTTAAAAATGGCTTGCTGTTGATCTTGTTCAATTCCTATACCCGTATCCTTCACATAGAATTCTATGTAATTTTTCTTCTGAACATAGCCAAAGTCTATAGAACCTTTATCACTATACTTAATCGCATTTTTCACTAGATTCGTAAGTATCGCAAACAACTTCTCACGATCTGTCTTTATAAATACGTCCTCTTGTGGCAACGAATTATTATAGGTTAAGGTCATTCCCTTAGCTTCAGCTTCGGGCTTAAAAAACGTATAGATATATTGAATTTGTTCGTTAATGTTCGATTCCTTAATATAAACTTCCATTAAGCCAGCCTCAATTTTAGAAATATCAATAATATCATTAATAATATTAAGCATACGTAAACCACTATCCTCAATTATGCGGATATAATCTTTCTGTGTTTCAACATCCAATTTAGGTTCTTTTAAAAGATCAGCAAAACCAAGTATACCATTCATAGGCGTACGAATCTCGTGACTCATATTAGCAAGAAAAGCAGATTTTAAAGCATCGCTTCTTTCAGCTTTATCTTTAGCTGCTATCAATTCGATTTCATGTAGTTTGCGTTCTGTGATATCTTTTGCCATAGAGATAAAAAGCCTTCTTCCATCGTCAAAACTGCCTAAGGATGCTGAACTAAAATCCCAGAAAATTTTCGCTCCCCACGAAGTAAATATTTTATACTCACCCCCTTTTATCCTACAATTAATAAGATAAGATTCTCTAGGATATTTCTTACCCTCATTATTTCCTTGCCTAAAAGCCCTTTCTGTCCAAGCTCCAATGGTTGGTATATCCTCAATGGCATAACCTGTTAAGCTAGTCCATGTTTCATTTATTGATATCACTTCTCCATCTTCAGCATGTATCATTATGGGAAATGGTGCTGCAATTAATGCCCGACTCAATTTCTCTTCACTCTTTTTCACATTACTTATTGCAGCTCTTACTTTAAAACGAAGTAAAACAATAAAAAGAATCAGAATTGCCAACAAAACAACAACTAAAGAAATTGTATTGTTTAACCAAACAGGAGTAATATGAATCGTGTTAATTTTTTCATGTAACCATTTTTGCCTTGCTACATTATACACAGAATTACTTTTATACTTCCACTTTTTTAAATAACGATCTAAAAGGTCAATTAGATAAGCATTCTTATTTTTCTTAACGGTAAAATAAATATTAAAAGGGTTAAAAACGATTCCACTAGAGCGAAGACCATACTCTTTAGATTTCGGAGATCCAAACACATTATTTACAACCCCACAATCAACCTTTGATGAAGAAACTTCCTTAAATACATCCTCAAAATCATTTTTTTCGATAAATGTACAATTAACTGAAAACTTACGTGTTAACTCTTTTAGGTTCCAAGCATTCATATCATTTTTCATGATAGCTATCAGCTTACCCTGCAAATCTTTAATCCCATCTATTTCTGAATGATTACTAATATAAACTTCCCCCCATACTGTGAGTAAAGGCGTAGAACAATAATCCATATATTTGGCCCGCTCATCAGAATAAGCGACACTAACCATTATATCAATTTCATCATTCTTTATTCTAGTAAGTCCCTCATCCCAGGAACCAAAAACATATTCAAATTTAATATTCTCCTTCTTCTCAATTTCACGAAGTGCATCAACATAAAAACCCTTTATCTCACCATCAGTATCTTTAAAAATTGCAGGATAAAAATTAAATGCTCCAACGCGAACAACACTTTGTGCATGTATATCTATTATTAATAGTAAAACACAGCATATCGTTAAGAAGATTTTTTTCATTAAGCATTGTATTTAGATAAGAACAATAAATATAACAAAATATTCATGATCAAAAAATAAAGGCAGCCTATTGGCTGCCTTTTCTATTCTAATTTATGCTCAGTATTATATCTTCACAATTACTCTACCTCTACTTTTCTTTGCCAACATTAAATCAATATATGGATCTAACTCTTCTAATGTCGTTTCGATTACCTGCTCTTTATTGTTGTATACATTCCAATCTTTCGCCAATTTATTCCATACTTTTTGTCGCAATTCCATTGGGCATTTTTGAGAATCCACACCAATTAAACTGATTCCATTTAGAATGAAAGGATAAACAGTCATTGCCAAATCACCAGAACCAACATTACCACAACAAGTTACATTCCCCATTGGTTTACATGCCTTTAATAAGGTGTGTAAAGTGTTTCCTCCAATAACATCAATAGCTCCTGCCCAAAGTGGTTTCAATAGTGGTCGTCCCGATTTATCATCAGTTATTTCACTTGTTATTCTGCATTTAGCACCCATTTCAAGTAACTTTGTCTCATCCACTTCACTATCAAAAGTAGCAGCAACCACGTCGAAACCTAAACTCGCCAATATACTAATAGCCACACTTCCAACTCCACCTACAGCTCCACTAACTACAACGGGGCCCATTTCAGGAGTTTGACCAGCTGCCAACAAACGAAAAACAGATAATGCTGCAGTAAATCCGGCTGTTCCATATATCATAGCTTGTTTATAAGTCAAACCAGCTGGTAATGCCACAACCCAAGCTTCAGGTACACGAATATATTCAGAAAAACCACCATCGGTATTCATACCTAAATCGTAACTCGTAACAATGACTTCATCGCCTACTTTATAATTGCCACTAGCCGAATATTCCACAACTCCAACAGCATCGATACCTGGTGTATGTGGGTAATTTTTTGTTACGCCTTTATTTCCAACACAAGAGAGAGCATCCTTAAAATTCAATGAAGAATATTTTACACGAATAAGCACATCTCCTTCAGGCAAATCTAACAACTGACGTTCTTCAATTCTTCTGATATATTTTCCATCCTCTTCGTGTACACGCAAGGATTTAAAAGTTTTAGTTAATTCCATAATAAGTCTCAATTTATTTGTTCTATATTATCCTTATCTTGTACAAAGTTATAAAGAGTTTAACTATCAATCAAGAACTTACATTTAGGTTCGCCACTAACCTTTTGTTCGGAATTACTGATTATCAACACGTAAAAACTTTTAAATTTTGAAAAAAGGAGATTGTCCCATCGATACATTCATTAATTTCGTTAAAGGAAAACGAAAAGCAACTATTGTTTTGCACTTAATGCAAGGCACAAAACGCTATAATGAATTGGTAAAGCTTTTGCCAGACATCAGCGATAGAATGCTAAGCAAAAACTTAAAAGAATTAGAAGAATCAGGATTGGTAAACCGCAAAGTTTATCCAGAAGTACCACCTAAGGTTGAATATAGCCTTACCGATTTGGGAAAGAAAATTCATCCTATTTTAAAAGCCATGTTTTCAGGTGGGCAATTGTTTGAGAAAAGTTTGGAAGATTAGTTCAAAAATATATTTTTCGAACGATTCCCAAATAAACCCGTTTCACCCTACAATTCATAGTAAAATTCAAGATGTACCATCCAACAGCTATAGCCATTAATGTAGGTATATAGTTCTCAGTTACAGGAATAAAATCCATATTTACAAGCAACACGGCTAGTAATATTAGATACAGAAGGTATTTATTCACCTTCACATATTTCATATATAAGCCTTCCTCAATTTCAATTTTTCTATTCGAGACCTGATCATCACTCTTTCCTCGTTTTTCATAAGCCAATATTAGCTTATACTCTTCTTTAGTCAAATTTTGCTTTTGAAGCAATTCCATTTTTAAGAAGGTGAAGATGAGTAGATCATCAGCATAATCGACATCACTCATATCTTTATCACACAAAAAAAGTAAGCGCTGATCAACGACCTGTCTAGCTTTAACAAATTCATTAAGCTCTAAATAGGTTCGGACAAATATTTCATACAAACATTTAATTTCTTCAGAGCTAAAACCAAACGTATCAATTTTACCAATAATATGTTCAAACTTGAGAATTGAATGAAAATACTCATTGTAAAAAAGAGTTTCAATTTCCTTATACAAATCTGCAGAATTGAACTTATTAGCTAATATCATATTTAAAGCGTAATCAAAATTAAAGATTCGAAGATAAATAAAATTTTAAAAGGACAATAGAAGTTGACGGAATAGACTTTTTATCTCACTTAAAATAAAACACTAGGCTAGTGAACAAACTTAATTATCATCAATTCAAAATAAAAAAATGGCACACAAATCATTGTGTACCATCATTAAATATCTGTATATTAGACTTATCTCAATGAGATCGATTCAACTACTTTTAGAATAACATCAACAGCTTTTTGCATAGAATCAACGGGTACATATTCATATCGACCATGGAAATTATGACCGCCCGCAAAAATATTAGGACATGGTAAACCCATATAAGATAAACGACTACCATCAGTTCCTCCACGAATAGGTACAATCATTGGTGTAACACCTACATCTTTCATGGCTTGCTCTGCTATATCAACAATATATTTAACAGGCTCAATTTTTTCACGCATATTAAAATACTGATCTTTCATTTGAAGAGAAATACTCCCCTCACCATACTTAGAACGAATATCTGCATAAAGCGATTCAAATTTATTTTTACGTTCCTTATAGGCATCCATATCAAAATCACGAATAATATATTGCAATTTAGAATTTTCAACAGAACCTTCCATTCCTATAAGATGGTAAAATCCTTCATAATTTTCTGTTCTCTCAGGAACTTCATTCGGAGGTAACTGCGACATAAACTCCTGCATAATATGCATTGAATTAATCATCTTATCCTTAGCCATTCCTGGATGCACATTACGTCCAACAAAGGCAACTTCGGCATAAGCTGCATTGAAATTCTCGAACTGTAACTCGCCTATTTCACCACCATCGAGCGTATAAGCAAAGTCAGCACCAAATTTCTCCACATTAAAAAAGTCAGCACCTTGACCAATTTCTTCATCAGGTGTAAAACCAATATGAACTGGTCCATGCTTAATTTCAGGATGCTTAATTAGATACTCCATAGCTGTCATAATCTCAGCTACACCGGCCTTATCGTCAGCTCCAAGTAAAGTTGTACCATCAGTTGTAATTAAAGTTTGACCTTTATACATTTTCAAATCAGGAAAATCAGCCACTTTCATTACAATATTTTGCTCTTTATTAAGAACAATATCTTCTCCATCGTAGTTTTCAACAAACTGAGGTTTTACATTTTTCCCTGTAAGATCAGGACTTGTATCCATATGTGCTACAAAACCAACAGTTGGAATTTTCTTATCCATATTTGAAGGCAATATGGCCATTACATAACCATTTTGATCAAGTGAAATATCACTCATGCCCATTTCTTCTAGCTCCTTAACCAATTCTTGAGCCAAAAACATTTGTCCAGGAGTACTCGGTGTTAAGCCTGTTTGAGTATCAGATTCAGTATCGAACTGAACATATTTTATAAATTTATTTACTACTTCAGTCATTATATATAGGGTTTTGTTGTTACACTTGTTAATTTAAATATCATCAGATTTAAACTGAAAACCTAAACGTTTACCCGTTTTGATTTTTGCATTATGAATTTTTTCATCAATATCAGCTACAGATAAAATTTTAACATCATCGTAAGGAGGAACTAATAAATCAAAATTCAACGAATAGTTAATAGCAGTCTCCACAATCTTTTTCAAACTATCCTTATCACTTATAGACTGAGAGAGATCATTCTCGAGCAATCCCATCTGACGTTTTCCCTCAACGATATAATGGTTTTCCCTATTAATGAAGATACGTGCAACCAAGTATCCTAAATCCTCAGATCGCTTATATTTTAATGAGTCCGATAAGAAATTATAGATATTGATAACCCCAGAATAAGCATTATTTGGATTTTGTTTCACGTAATCTTTTTTCCAAACGGGATGATCACGATCGAATTGAAAAACATCTGAATACATGCTGAAAATTAGAATATCTGAGGCTATTCTTATCTGTACTTCAGATGCTCCTCTATCTTCAAATTCTAATTTTACAGCATCAGGCTCATCAATAAGCTCCAAATTATAATCTTTCACCAGATTTTTAAGAACCTCCTTGAGATCTAAAAAAACCTCTACAGTATTCTTATAAACCAATTGCTTTAGAATAGACTTTTCGCGTATTGTTTGCAATATGGCAGATTTTGTATTGAGTATATTCATAGTATAGTGTTTAAGCTTAATTAAAATCCTTAATCTAGATTTATCTGATAAAGGTAAAAAAAAACCGTCTCCGAAAAATCGGTGACGGCTATTTATAAATATATTTTTCGTTAAAAAACGAAAATTAATAATCCTCAATAATTGGAAATATTAATATGATTTTGCAAACACAACACGTTGTTTCGATGGTTTTCCTGTAACCATACAAACACCTTCCTCCTGCTCATTATCAAAAGGAATACAACGAATTGTTGCTTTTGTTTCATTTTGAATTTTTTCTTCAGTCTCAGCAGTACCATCCCAGTGAGCCAAGAAAAAACCGGTTTTAGTATTCAACAGCTCTTTAAATTCATCGTAAGAATCAACCTTAGTTGTTTTCTCTGCTCTAAAATCAAGTGCTTTTTGGAAAATAGTATCCTGAATTTCTACAAGAAGATTCTCAATCATATCTTCAACACCTTCAATTGCAACAGTTTCTTTAGTTAAAGTATCACGACGAGCTAACTCAACAGTTCCATTCTCAAGATCGCGAGCTCCTATAGCTAAACGCAATGGCACACCTTTCAATTCATATTGAGCAAATTTCCAACCTGGCTTGCGGTTATCGCTATCATCAAATTTAACCGAAATACCTTTAGCTTTAAGCTTAGCAACTAATGGATCAATCACCTCAGCTAGTTGTGCTAACTCAGGTTCTTTACGATAAATAGGTACAATTACAACTTGAATTGGAGCCAATTTTGGAGGCAAAACTAAACCATGATCATCAGAGTGAGCCATTACTAGAGCTCCCATTAAACGAGTAGACACACCCCAAGATGTTGCCCAAACATAATCTTCTTTACCTTCTTTATTGGTAAATTTCACATCGAAAGCCTTAGCAAAATTTTGACCTAAGAAGTGAGACGTTCCGGCCTGAAGTGCTTTACCATCTTGCATTAAAGCTTCAATACAATACGTATCAATTGCACCAGCAAAACGCTCAGATTCAGTTTTTGTTCCTTTTAGTACAGGAACTGCCATCCAATCTTGAGCAAAATCGCTATAAACATTAATCATCTTTTCAGTTTCAACCAAAGCTTCCTCTCTAGTTGCATGAGCAGTATGCCCTTCTTGCCATAGAAATTCGGCAGTACGAAGAAATAAACGTGTACGCATTTCCCAACGCATGACATTTGCCCATTGGTTAACTAAAATTGGCAAATCTCTGTAAGATTGAATCCAGTTCTTATAAGTACTCCAAATAATAGTTTCGGAAGTTGGACGAATAATTAATTCTTCTTCCAAACGTGCATCAGGATCAACAATAACACCTTTCCCATTGGGATCATTCTTTAAACGATAATGAGTTACAACGGCGCATTCTTTTGCAAATCCTTCTACGTGATCAGCTTCCTTACTTAGAAATGACTTGGGAATTAATAAGGGAAAATAAGCATTTTGATGTCCTGTTTCCTTAAACTTTGCATCAAGTACAGCTTGCATTTTCTCCCAAATAGCATAGCCATATGGTTTAATCACCATACAACCTCTAACTGCAGAATTCTCTGCTAAATCCGCCTTAATTACTAAATCGTTATACCACTGCGAATAATTTTCGCTTCTACTGGTTAAAACTTTTGCCATTTTATATTGTTTTGGTATGGTATTTGCTATCTTAATAATACTTAAAAGTTCTTAAAAAAAATCTTTTTACTAATTAAAAAATAAGACTTAAGCCCTTAATTTTGGCTACAAAAGTATAAAATATTATTAGATAATCATATTGGTAGTTAGACATGAAACTTACTAGATTGAATATTTAAAAACACGAAACAAAAAAAAGAAATAAATTTCAATCAAAATAAAAGATATCTAACGTAAACCTTTAAAACATATCCAGATGAAAGCTTACTATAAATTATTAATCGTAACCTTGCTAATAGCAACGGCCTGTTCCCCATCTTATGTGGGAACATCAGCATTTCAAGATGACATTTATTACGTTCCTGGAGAAAAATCTCTAATTGATAAGGAAATGGCAGTCTATACGACGGAGCCAGTCAGGCAAGAGCCTATTATCGAACAAACAACAAAAGTAGAACCTACAAGTAGAGCTACTTTTGGTGACGATAGAAATTTCCAACAAGTTCAAGAAGAGTATAATCAAATGCTTAACGATGATTCTGTTGGACCAATAGATACAACATATTACAATGATGAACAAGGCTATTTTATTGGCGAATTTAATGGAACCGATTCTGATCTTGACGATATTGATAGATTAAGAGAATGGTATCCTCAAGGCTTTGGTTACTACGACAACAGCGGTTATAACTTAGCTATGTGGTTAGCTGGTGATTCTGATTGGAATGTTTATGTTGAAGGCGACAAAGTATGGTGGACACCAAGTTGGACCAATTACAATAATTATAATTCATACAGATTTTCACCAGTTCGTTATGGTAGACAGTTTGCTTATAACTACCCTAGCTATGGATCAAGCTTTGGTTTTGGAATCGGAATAGGTTATGGTTTCTACGATGACTTCTATTGGGGTAGCAATTATGGATGGGGAAACTCATACTATGGTTACTATTCAAATTATGGATATGGTTATCCATATTATGGACACAACCATTACGGTAATCACTATGCACATACAAACCATTCTAGAAACTACTATGGACACAGAACAAGTGTAGGAAGCAAATCTGGTACTAATAAAACATATACGAAAAGAAGCGCAGCAACTAATACACAAAGTACAGCTCGCCGTGTTAATCGTTCTGCAGGCTATACTAAATCAGGAACTTCAACACGTCGCTCGGCAGTTACAAATCAAAATGCGGTTAGAAGAAGTACTGCAGCACAAAAATATGGTACTCGAAATAGCAGAAGTTCATATAGCAATAGAGTAGGTACAAATACAAGAAGAACAAATACAACTGGAACAACAACACGATATGGTACGCAAAACCGTTCGTCGTACCAAGGAACTAAAGCAGGAACAACGACTAGAAGAACTAGTAACTATACAAAACCTAGTAGCAGCTCACGTCCATCGTACAATCAATCGGGAACTAGACGCTCATCAACTGTTAGAAGTACAGGTACAAGATCTTCAAGATACAGTAAGGTGAAAAGTACGCCGACATATAGAAAGAGTTCTACACGAAGTTCTTCAAGTTCATATAGTCCTTCAAGATCATCTTCATCACGTTCTTCAGGAGCTGTTCGCTCTTCAAGTTCTTCATCTAGATCATCAAGCGGTAATAGCCGCTCAAGCGGAGGTTCAAAAAGAAGATAAGTGTTTCTTAAATCTGGATATTGATTAAACTATTTTTCTTAACCTACTATTAATACACATAACAATGAAAAAATATATCTCATTATTATTCCTTACTGTTTTCACTGGAGTAATATACGCACAAACAGCAGATGACGCTCTTCGTTATTCTCAGCAACATTACACAGGAACAGCACGATCAATGGCTATGGGTGGAGCTTTTGGTGCTTTAGGTGGCGACTTTTCAAGTATTGGAATCAATCCTGCTGGACTTGGAGTTTTCCAAAGCTCAGAATTCACATTTACACCAACAATGGAAATGAGAAAGAGCACTAGTGGTAACTTAGATGATGATAAATTCACTTTTGGTATTAGCAATATTGGTTATGTTGCTACAATTAAACCCAGAATGATATCTGAGGATGGTTGGCAAAATTTCAATTTCGGAATTGGCTATAATCGCATCAACAACTTTAGAAAGTCATCTATGTCTCAAGTTTTAAATTCGAAAACTAGTCTGCTAGATGTATTTGAAGCAAATGCTGATGGAATTATATACGATAAACTGAACCCTATGACAGAGTATCTGGCTTACGAAACCTACTTATTGAATCCTCAGGATGAAAATGAACTAGATTACGATCTTCCTATATTTTCTGGTGAAAAAATGAATCAGAGAAAGACTATAGAAGAAAAAGGTTCTATGGGTGAGTATAATATCTCATTTGGAGCCAATTATGCGCATAAATTATATATTGGTGCATCACTTGGAATTCAAAGCATTAATTATAAGTCAACAGCACGTTTTACTGAAAATACATTAATTGACAGTGGATCTGACTTAAGCAACTATTACCTTGAAGAGTATGTTAAAACAACTGGAGTTGGAGCTAATTTCAAAATTGGTATGATTTACAAACCAAATCAAAACATCAGATTAGGCGCTTCATTACACACGCCAACATTCTTCTCAATGGAAGATGAGTTTAAAAATAAAATGGCTTCACATTTCAAGACTGCACTTGATGGTTTTTCAAACTATGCTGATGAAACTAAGTTATCAAATTATAAATACAATTACCGCACACCAATGAAATTCACTTTAAGTGGTGCAGTCGTTTTATCAAAAAAAGCTATTATAAGTTTAGATTATGAGTTTGTAGATTATTCAAACGCTAAATTCTCTGATGGTGAAGATGATTTTGATTTCAATGGAACAGCTGAATTTCCTGAAACGAATGATATCATTAAATCATCTTACGAAAGTGTAGGCAACCTAAGAGCAGGATTAGAATACAGAGTTTCGTCGGTATTTAGCTTACGAGGTGGGTTTGCAAATTTTGGAAACCCATACAAAGCAAAATCAATTGATGAGTCTTACAATATATACTCTGCAGGTTTTGGTGTTCGTCAAGGTAACTTCTTTTTCGATGCTGCTTATAGCTATTCTGACAAAGATGAATCGTATAATTACTACGCAGATTCTCAAACTGTAAAACTTCAAGATAAAAACCACCAAATGAGATTGACTTTCGGATTCAAATTTTAATTGAAACAGAATTTGACCAAACAAAAAAAGCTCCCAAAGGGAGCTTTTTTTTATTCTATATATTAACTAGATTTATCTAATCATACCTGCAGCAACAGTTTCATTTGTTCCTTCATCAATTAAAATAAAACTACCTGTATTTCGGTTTTTATTATATGAATCGAAAAATAATGGCTTCGCTGTTTTAAAGGTTAAACAAGCAATATCATTTAAGCCTATCACCTTATCATTCGTTCTTTCTTCTAAAGAGTTAATATCAACTTTGAAGTTCACATTTCGTACAACACAACGGGTTTCGTTTGTAGTATGCTTAATGGTATACTTACCTCCAGGTATCATAGGACGCTCATTCATCCAACAAACCATGGCATCAAATTCTTTCTCAATATGAGGAACATCATCTGCAGCTACAATCATATCGCCTCTCGAAGTATCAATCTCATCGCTTAATCTAAGCGTAACAGATTGAGGTGAAAAAGCCATATCCAATTCTCCATTCAACGTATCAATCGCCTTAATTGTTGTCTCTTTTCCAGAAGGTAAAACTTTTACCTTATCTCCTGGTTTAAAAACACCACTAGCCACACGACCAGCAAATCCACGATAATCATGATATTCATCGCTTTGAGGACGAATAACATATTGAACAGGGAAACGAGCATCTTTATGATTTCTATCATCAACTATTTCAATAGTTTCCAGAAGATTCAATAAAGTTTCACCCTTATACCAATCCATATTTTCAGAAGCATCTACCACATTGTCACCAAATTTGGCAGAAATAGGAATAAAACGAACATCTTTAATATTCAATTTATCAGCAACTTTCTGATATTCATTCTTAATACCTTCATAAGTCTCTTCTGAGTAACTCATCAAGTCCATCTTATTGATACAAACAATAAGATGAGGAATTTGCAATAAGTTTGCAATATAAGAATGACGTAATGTTTGCTCGATAACACCATGACGAGCATCAACTAAAATAAGAGCACAGTTAGCTGTAGAAGCACCTGTAACCATATTTCGTGTATATTGTACATGACCTGGTGTGTCGGCAATAATAAATTTACGTTTTGGTGTTGCAAAATAACGATAAGCCACATCAATAGTAATTCCTTGCTCACGTTCAGCTCTTAAACCATCGGTAAGTAAGGCAAGATCAACCTCTGTGTCTCCACGCTTTTTACTAGAAATTTCGATAGCCTCCATTTGATCTTCAAAAATGGCTTTACTATCGTATAATAAACGTCCTATTAGGGTACTTTTTCCGTCATCAACACTACCTGCGGTAGTAAAACGTAAAAGCTCCATATCTAAATATCCTGATGTTTTATCTGACATATTATTTTTTTAATAATCAATGATTAATGATCCGAAATCATTTAGCACCAAACACTAATAATTATTAATAATTTTAAAAATACCCTTCTTTTTTACGATCTTCCATAGCCGTTTCAGAACGTTTGTCATCATGACGTGTACCCCGTTCAGTCGTTCTAGTAGCAGCTACTTCGTCAATAATATCTTCAAGAGTATGAGCCTTTGATTCAACAGCACCTGTACAGGTTGCATCACCAATAGTTCTAAAACGAACGATTCTTTTTTCAACCTTTTCAGTATCTCGCATTGGAATAAAATCGGAAACGGATAATAAGTTACCATGGCGTAAGAAAACTTCACGTTCGTGAGAAAAGTAGATTTTAGGAATGTCAATATTTTCTAAATAAATATATTGCCACACATCCATCTCAGTCCAGTTCGAAATAGGGAAAACTCTAAAGTGCTCGCCCATATTTTTCTTACCATTAAAAAGGTTCCAAAGTTCTGGTCTTTGATTTTTCGGATCCCACTGTCCGAACTCATCACGATGAGAGAAAAAACGCTCTTTTGCTCTAGCTTTCTCTTCGTCACGACGTCCACCACCCATAGCACAATCCACTTGTAATTCTTCAAGTCCATCAAGTAGAGTAACCGTTTGAAGCTTATTTCTACTTGCATCAAAACCTGTTTCTTCAACAGCTTTTCCTTGGTCAATTGAATCTTGAACGTAACGAACAATGATACGAGCACCTGTCTCTTTCATCAATTTATCACGAAATTCAATTGTTTCTGGGAAATTATGACCCGTATCTACATGCATTAAAGCAAAAGGTACCTTTGCTGGTGCAAAAGCTTTTCTTGCCAAATGAAACATGATAATAGAATCTTTTCCACCCGAAAATAACATTACAGGATTCTCAAATTGAGCTGCAACTTCACGAATCACATAAATCGATTCAGCTTCCAGTTCTCTTAGGTGATTTATATTGTATTCATTCATTCGAAAAAAATTTATTTACTCTTCTGTGACTAAACACAATAAGCAGTATATTGTTTTTATTATTATTTTAAAATTAAGCTTGCTTTATATCTGATAAAATAGCTTTTACCAAACAATCCACAGATTCTTCAATCGACATGTCAGCCGTTTTTATTTCTAAAAAAGCATTTTTAGGTGCTTCAAATGGAGCATCTAAACCCGTAAAATTCTTAATTTCACCATTACGAGCTTTTTTATACAAGCCTTTAACATCTCTTTTCTCACACTCTTGGTATGATGCATTAACATAAATTTCTCTAAAGTCAGCATCTCCAATAATCTCCTTCGCTTGTTCGCGAATAGCAAGAGTAGGACTAACAAAACAATTAATAGTTATGATGCCACAATTAACAAATAGCTTTGAAACCTCAGCAATACGACGAATATTCTCAAATCTATCCTCTTCTGAAAAACCTAAATTTTTATTAATTCCTGTACGAATATTATCGCCATCAAGTATTTGAGTTAAAAAACCTCTCTTCTGAAGTTCTTTTTCGACCCCAATAGCAATTGTTGTTTTTCCAGATCCTGAAAGTCCAGTCATCCAAATAACTCGTGCTCTTTGTTTTAAAAATAGTTCCTTCTCTTCTCTACCAATAATTCGGTCGAAAACAGGATGAATATTAGTTGCTATGGTACTCATTAATTTATTTTAGATGAATCAAATTTCATTCTACCAATGTTATCCATTTGACAAAATTCGATTGAAAATTCTTTATTTATCGACTAAAGAGGATTAAAAAGAAATATAATCAAGTCCCTCAAAAATCAGACACAAATGTACAATTTCTAAGGTAATTATAAAAATTATAGACTAGGAATACCTAGGCTGTAACTATACAGTAAAAAAAACTAAGTTTTATCTTTCAAACTCTCTCTTAAAAGTAATTTTCATAACAAAAAAAAAGAGTCTCCTTCAAAAGGAAACTCTTTATTTACATCATAAATAAATGACCTATTGACAGTCACATTTATCATCAAAACTTTTATTATACTGCTGCATAGCTCTAAAACTCATTCCCATATTTGAAAATCCTCCATCATGGAACAAATTCTGCATGGTAACTTTCTTAGTTAAATCTGAGAAAAGAGTAATACAATAGTTAGCACATTCTTCAGCATTTGCATTTCCAAGTGGAGACATACGTTCTGAAAAGTCAATTAGTTTATCGAAACCTTTCACACCACTACCAGCAGTTGTCATTGTTGGCGACTGTGAAATAGTATTTACACGAACACGTTTTTCACGACCATAAATATAACCAAAACTTCGTGCAATAGATTCCAACATAGCTTTTGCATCAGCCATGTCATTATACTCATACATAGTTCTTTGGGCTGCTGCATATGTTAAAGCAACAATAGATCCCCATTCAGACACAACATCCATTTCTTTAGCTTTCTGAATCACTTTATGAAATGAAACAGCTGAAATATCTATAGTTTTCTTAAGATACTCATAATTCAACTGGTCGTATGAATTCCCTTTACGTACGTTTGGAGACATACCTATAGAGTGCAGAATAAAATCTACAGGACCACCAAAATGTTCCATTGCTTTTGTATATAGGTTCTCTAAATCTTCAGGATTTGTCGCATCAGCAGCAATTACTGGAGCATTACATTTTTTTGCAAGCTCATCGATAGTTCCCATGCGAATAGAAACCTGCGTATTGGTTAAAACAATCTCTGCTCCTTCAGCAACAGCCAACTCTGCAACTTTCCATGCAATTGACATATCGTTTAAAGCACCAAAGATGATTCCTTTTTTTCCTTTTAATAAGTTATAAGACATAATTCGTAGTTTTCAATTTTGTGGTTGTAAATTTAACCAATATTATTTAGAATAAATCAAAAAAATAACTCTTATTAAGACTAAATAAACTCTTTAGTCAGAAATTCTAAACATTTCTATTTAGATAAGAGGACTTTAGCATTTTCCATAGCTGCTTGAGTCAAGTCTGATCCACTAAGCATTTTAGCTAACTCTTCTATTCGACTTTCTTTATCAAGAAGCACTATATTTGAATAGGTTTCCAACTCATCATCAGCTTTATAAACTTTATAATGATAGGTTCCTTTACTAGCAATCTGAGGCAAGTGAGTAATACTAATCACTTGTATATTTTCAGCCATCTTTTGCATAACAACTCCCATTTTATCAGCGATTTCACCAGATACACCGGTGTCTATCTCATCAAATACTATAGATGGCAAGGCTGTGGACGCAGAAATGAGATACTTAATACTCAACATTAAACGAGAAACTTCTCCTCCAGATGCAACTTTTGAAATTTCTTCAAGTTGTCCATTCTTATTTGCAGAGAATAAAATTCTAATTAAATCTTGGCCCAAATACTGATATTCGTTAATGACAGTCTGCTCAAACTTAATCTTAGCATGGGCCATACCCAATTGAATCAACTGAGATTCCAATGCTTTTTCAATTTCGGGAATTACGGATTTTCTACTTTTACTTAGTTTTTGAGAAGCTTTTGATAGTTTAGACTCTTGCTTTTGCAATTGTAATTTTAATTTTTCAATCACGTCATCACTAGATGAAATCCGCTGAACTTTTTCATCCAAATCTTCCCTTACTTGAATTAGCCCCTCAATAGAATCTACACGATGTTTTTGTTGAAGACCATAGATTGTATCCAATTTTTCATTCAGAAGACTAATTCTAGAAGGATCAAACTCCATAGATTCGTAACTTTTCTCAAGTTCAGAGGCTAAATCTTGCAATTCGATACATGAGCTTTCAAATCTCTTATAGAACTCCTCCCCTTCTGTAAACACATTCTTCACTTGATCAATAGCCGTACGTGCTTCCTTCAATAAAGATATAATAGTAACATCACCTTCATTAAGTAAATTTGAGGCTTTAAATAAATTTGTCTTTATTTCTTCAGCATGATTAAGCGTCTCAAGTTCGGATTCTAACAGAGCCTGTTCGTCTTCAACTAAATTTGCATCAAGTAGCTGCTGTAATTGAAATTGGAAATAATCTAAATCCGATTTTTCTTTACGAGCAATTTCTTCTTGATCTTTTAAATCCTTTTTAATAGTCTGATAAGCTTCAAATTGAGTCTGATAATCATCTAACAAAAAAGGATGTTGAGCATAAGTGTCAACAATCCCCATTTGATATTCGGGATCACCCAAAGCCAAATTTTGATTCTGAGAATGAATATCTATCAACTTATAACCTAACTCTTTTAAGAGTTTTATATTTACAGGCGAATCGTTAACAAATGCTCGAGTCTTTCCATTGGGCAAAATCTCACGGCGCAAAATTGTTTCCTCTTCATATTCCATATCAGAGTCCGCAAAGAATTTTTGCAAATGGTACTTCGTAACATTAAAACTAGCCTCTATGACACACCTACGATCCTTATCTTTAAGAATATTCGTATCAGGTCGTTGACCTAAAACCAGACCTAAGGCTCCCAAGAGAATAGATTTTCCCGAACCCGTTTCGCCAGTTATAATAGAAAACCCATTTTTAAAATCAATCTCAATTTGATTGATTAAGGTGTAGTTTTGTATAGCTAAAAATTGAAGCATATTATATTTAGAATATAAGTTTAATCGTAAAAACAATATTTAGGTTATGCTTACTCAAGTATTTTTTCATATTTAGTTAAATTGGCTGGATCGACATCATTTAGAATAGTATAAACACGTTTTTTCTCTTCATTAAATGATTCTGAAAATATATTTACTATTTCATCAGCTTTAGCATCAAAGAATATTTGAAGGAAAAAGGAACCTGGCTTAGCACGATGAGCTTTCTGTAATAATCTTAAGGATTCTGCAATTTCAGAACGACCATCGGTTAATTTATCAGACATTCTATCCAGTCCTAATCTGTGATAGCGATATATACACTCTCGAATAGGGCTGTATGAATTATTCAGAATATTCTCAACTAACCAATATCTATTACTCTTACTTTCGTATGATTTCCAACCTTGATACTTTGAATTTTGCATCTTATTCACAATGGCTTCAGCCTTTGTAAAATATGAACTACCACCTTTCAGAGCAAACGAATCATAGTCTAAACCGACAATAATATTAGCATAGTAAGCTAATAGAGCTGTTAAACTTGTTGGCGTATTAGATTCATTATACTCCAAAGACTGATACTCAGCATATTTAAAGTGAATATCATCATCCTTAAAATTCAGCAAAACGGTATTATAAGAAGAGTTAAATACAGGACGTCGAGCTTGAATCTGCATAGTCCCTTTAAATTCATCCGATGAAATTTGGCTTGTTAAATTTATCAAGATATTACACACAATCTTCTCATCCTGATCATAAATATGATTTGTCCAACTTCTAGTGTTTACAAATTCATAAATAGCCGTCTGCATCGTTCTAAACACCTGCTTATTCGTACCTTGAATTTGCTGACTTACAACTTGAATATTACATTGAAGTTCTTGCGAATAGACATTCAAACTTGAAAATATAACGATAAGAAGAAAAAGTAATTTACGCATAGATAAATGTTTCAAAATTTTAAATTAAAGTTAATCAAAACAAATGAGCTGTCAAGCCTAATATGCTAACTAAAGAAATATTCAATTATTGTTTAAGAGCTAAACAACTGATTAATAATTTTGATTCAGAATTATCTCATCAACAATATCTTTTGCAACTTGTGATTTTGGCTTTAAATCAAACTTCTTCATTCGCCCTTCACTAGTGAATATGGTGACTTTGTTTGTATCATGCTGAAAACCGGCACCTGAATCATTCAACGAATTGAGCACAATCAGATCTAAATTCTTCTTTTTCAGTTTCAGTTGCGCATTTTGTTCTTCATCATTAGTCTCAAGAGCAAATCCAACCAAAAATTGTTTTTCAGTCTTAATCTGTCCCAGTGATGCAGCAATATCTTGTGTAGGAGTTAATTCAATCGTGTAGTTTGATTTTCCGCGCTTTACTTTTGAATCAACAGGATTCAAAGGCGTAAAATCCGCAACAGCAGCTGTCATTACAGCACCATCATTATTGGGAAAGTGTTCAATTGATGCCTCGTACATTTCTTTTGCAGAAATAACATCAATTCTATTAATATTAGGATGATTTGTTTGGCATGCTGATGGACCAGATATAAGAGTTACCTGAGCACCTTCTTCAGCTAAGTTTTCAGCAATTGAGAAACCCATCTTTCCAGATGAGAAATTACCAATAAAACGAACAGGATCGATCTTTTCGTAGGTCGGTCCTGTTGTTACCATAACCTTTTTATCAATTAATCTTTTTTTTTTGAAGCAAAAAACTCTTCAAGTTTTGCAACAATTATCTCTGGATCTTCCATACGACCTTTTCCAAACAAACCACTAGCAAGTTCACCACTTGATGGTTCTATGAAACTATCACCGTATGATTTTAAGATCTCCATATTACGAAGTGTAGCAGGATGTTTGAACATATCCAGGTCCATAGCAGGTGTATGAACCACTGGACATTTTGCTGACAAATAAGTCGTCAACAATAGATTATCGCATATGCCATGAGCCATTTTAGCCATTGTATTGGCTGTAGTTGGAGCTACTAATAAGACATCGGCCCACAATCCAAGATCTACATGACTATTCCATTGACCATCATCATGCCTGAAAAAATCACACAAAACAGTATTTTTGGAAAGAGTAGCCATCGTTACCGGAGAAATGAATTCTTTGGCAAGAGGTGTCATTATAACTTTAACAGTAGCACCTTTTTTAATAAGTAAGCGCACTAAAGTAGCCGCTTTGTATGCAGCAATACTTGCTGTAACACCTAGTATTATTTTCTTATCTTTCAACATAAGTTGTAAAACTAAAAAAGTCCCCTATTTCAAGGGAACTTAAATATTAAAGCAAAATTTTACTTATTTGAACTCGTTTCATTAGCAGGATTTCTGTAATAAATGTCACCATTAATAAACTCTTCAATCGCAATTAAAGTTGGTTTTGGTAAACGTTCATAATATTTAGAAATCTCAATCTGCTCACGGTTTTCAAAAACTTCCTCCAAATTATCAGTAAAAGATGCAAATTCTTGAAGTTTATTATTCAGTTCAGTTTTAAGCTCTACAGCAATTTGATTAGAACGCTTTGCCATAATCATTATCGATTCATAAGTATTCCCAACTTCCATACTCAACTCAGTAACATTGCGTGTAATTGTAGAACCTGCTGCATTCGTTTTTTTGTAATCCATAACTGTCAAAGAATTATTATCTATTGGTTTATTTTTTAGTTCAGTTCGCAAAAATACAAATTTTTAATATCTTTTCTCTAATTTATAACTATTTATCTTCATTTGCAGATTTATCTTTTCCAAAATAAGCATCAATCGTATTAATCATACGTTCACATTCCTTCTGAAACTTACTTTTTGGAAACTCATCAACAAAAGAGAAATATTCTTCTTTTGCAAGATTGTAACGCTCATTTTGTTTTTGATCAACCGATTTCACAGCATACTGAAAACGAGATTCCAAAAGCATAAACTTTAACTCCTCACGATATGATGAACCTGGATAATCATTAATTGCATTTTGTATTGCAATAACAGCTGATGGGTATTTCTCTCTATCAAAATAATTACGAGCACTTAAATATGATTTGTAAACCAATTTATCTTGTAATTCGTCAATCAACTTATTACCTTCCTCAATACGAGATGAGTTTGGATAACGATTAATATACAATTGTAATGCATCTAGAGCATCTGAAGTTGCCGTTTGATCTAATCGAGGTTTAGGAGATTCCATATAATAACAATATGCACTCATATACAAACACTCTTCAGCATACGAACTATCAGGGAAATTCTTAATGAAGTTACGGAAATAATATCCACCTGTGATATAATCACCCATTCCGTAGTTACAATAAGCCATATAATAACTTACAGTTTCGGCCTTACTTGTTCCTCTAAAAATAGGTATAAGCTCTTCAAAAAGCGTCGCTGCTTTTACATATTGCTCTTCGTTATAATATACAATTGCTTTTTTGTATTTTAGATTAACATCATTACTCTTTAGAAGTTTTTGATATTCACTACATCCAGCTAAAAGCGTAGCAAGAAGCACGATCAACAAAAGAAATTTTTTCATAAGTATATAGGACTCTACAATTTTTGTATCATGCAAAGATAGAATTTTCCATCAATATTGAACATTACAAGCTCTCATATTGTTGCATTTAGATTTTTTTAACAAGCTAATCAGACATAAAAGCATTATTAAGATTGAATTACAAATTCAATTCGTTCAAATTCATACTTTTATTGAATTAAACTTGTTACGAAACATAGTAATCTTAACCATATATCATTTAATATTAATAAGCAAAGAAAATCTCATGCTTCTATAGCTTGATTTTTTTTTAGAAAATATTACTTTTGCACAGTATATGAATTCATTTCTAAAATTTACCATTAATAAAATTTAGAACACCATTCGTAATATTTAAAATTCAATAAAAGCACATACTGTGGATATATTTGACAAAGTTACCTCAAAAAAAGGAAATCTAGGGCAATACGCTAAGCAAGCTCATGGATATTTTGCATTTCCTAAACTGGAAGGCGAAATTGGATCAAGAATGAAATTTCGTGGTAAAGAAGTTTTAACATGGAGTTTAAACAACTACATTGGACTAGCTAATCACCCTGAAGTGAGAAAAGCTGATGCTGAATCTTCTGAAAGATGGGGACTTGCATATCCAATGGGAGCTCGTATGATGTCTGGACAAACTAGTCGTCACGAAGAACTTGAAGCTCAATTGGCTGATTTTGTTGGTAAACCAGATGCTTTTCTTTTGAACTATGGTTACCAAGGTATGCTTTCTATCATCGATTCCTTAGTTAATCGTCATGATGTAATCGTTTATGATTCTGAATCACATGCATGTATTATGGATGGTTTGCGACTACACCAAGGGAAACGTTTCGTTTTTCCTCACAATGACATGGAAAACTTTCACAAGCAACTTGAGCACGCTACAAAGTGGACTGAAAATACCGGTGGTGGTATCCTTGTAATTACTGAAGGTGTATTCGGTATGGCAGGTGACTTAGGTAAATTAGACGAAATAGTTGCTATGAAGGAAGAATTTGACTTCCGTTTATTAGTTGACGATGCTCATGGTTTCGGTGTAATGGGTGCAACAGGTGCAGGTACTCCTGAACATTTCGGTGTTGAAGATGGTGTTGATGTTCATTTTGGTACATTCGCTAAAGCTATGGCTGGTATTGGAGCATTCGTTGCTTGTAATGAAGATGTATGTGGTTTCTTACGCTACAATATGCGTTCTCAAACTTTTGCAAAATCACTTCCAATGCCATTTGTTGAAGGATCTATCAAACGTTTAGAATTACTTAGAACTAAACCTGAATTACGAGAACAACTATTTACTATCACAAAAGCTCTTCAAAAAGGATTAACTGAAGCTGGATTAGAAATTGGATGTACTCAATCTCCAGTTACACCAGTATATCTTTCAGGTAATGTAGCTGAAGGAACTCAAGTAACAATGGATCTTAGAGAAAATTATGGCATTTTCTGCTCAATTGTAGTCTATCCTGTAATTCCTAAAGGACAATTACTACTTCGTTTAATTCCTACTGCAACTCATACTTTAGAAGATGTTAAGTACACTGTAGATGCATTTAAAAAAGTAGCTAAAAAACTTAACGATGGCGAATACAGCAAAAAATTTGCTGATATCTTCAAATAATAAGTACACAATATAAATTTTAAAAAGCGATACCTACAAGTATCGCTTTTTTTTTGTGTCCTAATTTTAAATGATACTTAAGTCAGAAAATAAAAGACATAAAAAAAAGGATTGCTTCAGAAGAAACAATCCTTTTACTCAAACTCTTTATGAGCGAGAAACGAGACTCGGACTCGCGACCCCGACCTTGGCAAGGTCGTGCTCTACCAACTGAGCTATTCTCGCATCAATAAATTTCTACCTCCCGATAGCTATCGGGATGAGCAATTTACGCAATTTCTTTTTTTTTTACAATCAGAAAAGATAACTGATTTGAGCGAGAAACGAGACTCGAACTCGCGACCCCGACCTTGGCAAGGTCGTGCTCTACCAACTGAGCTATTCTCGCAATTTACGCTCTATTTTCAATCGTTATTGAAAAACCTGACTTTATAATATTTATTGAGTATTATTTCTGTCAATCGCGATGCAAATATAGGAATTCTCTACAGTTCAGCAAGGGTTTTGACCGAAAAATATAATAAAAAAACACCTCTGTATTTCAGAGGTGTTTTAGAAGATATTTTTCGAAATACAAAATAGCTTTTACATTAAGAAACTTAATAAAATACCTGCTCCTACTGCAGAACCAATCACACCAGAAACATTAGGCGCCATTGCATGCATTAAGAGATGATTAGTTGGATCATTCTCCAAGCCCATCACTTGCACTACTCGAGCACTATCGGGAACTGCCGATACACCAGCAGCACCAATCATAGGATTGATTTGACGATCTTTTGATGATAAAAGATTCATCAGCTTAGCAAAGACAACGCCACCAGCTGTTGCAATAACAAACGAAGCAGCACCTAATCCAAAGATTAAAACAGAGTCTTCAGTTAAGAACACATCAGCTTGCGTAGAGGCACCTACTGTTATGCCTAGCAAAATTGTAATGATATTAATCAATGCATTACTAGCCGTATCAGCCAAACGATTCGTCACTGTTGATTCTTTTAGCAAATTACCAAAGAATAACATACCCAACAAAGGAACTGCAGTTGGTGCTATATAAGCTGTTAATAACAAACCAATAATTGGGAACATAATTTTCTCAAGACGGCTCACTGCACGAGGAGCTTTCATCTTAATCTTTCGTTCCCTTTCAGATGTCAATAAGTTAATAATTGGAGGTTGAATAACAGGTACCAAAGCCATATACGAATAAGCCGCAATTGCAATAGGTCCAATTAAATTCTTAACCGTTTCTCCATTAGCCATTACATTGACTCCATT
Source organism: Ancylomarina sp. 16SWW S1-10-2 (assembly GCF_009669305.1). Lineage (GTDB taxonomy): Bacteria > Bacteroidota > Bacteroidia > Bacteroidales > Marinifilaceae > Ancylomarina. Next base: position 50,671 of record NZ_SADB01000017.1, on the reverse strand, counting down.
GGCAAGTTTTGATGATAAAAAGATAGCCGTAGGTCCATCAGCACCACCAATAATTCCAATAGCTCCTGCTTCTGCCGGAGCAAAACCCAACCAAAGAGCACCAATAAATGTAGCAAAGATACCTATCTGAGCAGCTGCTCCAAGAATCATCAAACGAGGGTTTGAAATCAATGAAGAGAAATCTGTCATAGCACCAATTCCCAAGAAAATTAGAGGCGGATACCAACCCTGCAATACACCTGAATATAAAATATTCATTACTGATCCTGGTTCATAAACACCTAACTTTAAGTTAAAGTCTACAGCTTGGAACATTGGAATGTTACCAATCAAAATACCCGTTCCAATAGGAATCAGCAACAAGGGTTCGTAATCGTATTTAATTGCTAAGAAAATAAAGAAAATACCAATTAACATCATCAACAAGTGACCAGCTGTTACATTAGCAAATCCAGTAAATTCATAAAAATTCTTTAATCCAACAACAGCATCTGATTCATGAGAACAATTCAAAGTCTCATTATTACCAAATTTAAGTACATCGTCATCAATTTGACAAAAACGTGTGCCTAAATTTAATTTTCCTTCTGTAACCCAATAGTTATTGGGACTTGAATTAGGATTTATATTCTTACTAAATCGTTGAACATTTTGAATATTAAAAGTCAGAATAATTTTCTCCCCTTCAATGCTCCAATTCCCAGTAAAACGTTGCTTAATAGAATCCATTGTGAACGTATTGTCCCTCTGGAATTCATAAACTTTGTAACGCTTTACGGTACCTTTAGTTTCATCACCTAAAGGATTGGGAATATAACCATCTTGATGGTTAATCCATTTTCCTTCGGTCAATTGATCCTTAACAACCTCTGTCTTTTGTGCAAGAGATGAAAAAGCTATCCCCAACATCAAAATAATTGAGAATATCATTTTATACAAGTTCTTCACCATATTGTATTTGACTTAAATTAATTATCCAATTTCAAGCAATATATCATCCTGAAGAACAGCGTCTCCAATACTAATTTTAATAGATTTAACAGTACCTGACTTTTCAGCCAAGACGTTATTTTCCATCTTCATAGCTTCCATTACAAGCAAAGTATCACCAGAGCTAACTTCATCACCAACAGCAACATTAACTTTAATGATTGTACCCGGAAGAGGCGCTTTTACACTAACACCACCTACAGATTTCTTAATTTGACCTTCACCCGGTTTATTAACGACAGGTTTACGAATTAACTGAGGAGCTTTAGCTTTTCCTTCATCATGAAATTCAACATCATAAACAGTACCGTTTACGTCAATCTGCGCATTTGAACCTTTGACATCTTTGATATCAACATCAAATTCTTGTCCGTGTATAGTAAATTTGAATTTTTTCATCGTCTTAGTCTTGGTTGATTCATTACTCCATAAATTTTAGAACTCCATGGAGAATAATTCTTAGTTACTTTCTTAATGGTAATAATATTGCTTTCATCATCATGAATTTGTTCAAAATGCAAGTAAAGCGCCATTGCTATGGCAGCATTCACATCTCCTTCAATATTCAAATTATCAATATTAGCACTTGATTTACCTTCCTTTTTAAGCTTCGTTCTAAGATTAATATGCAAAACCTTAGGAAGAACAAGAAAAACAAGAACCAAAACGATCAATGCGGTAAATACAATAGCATACCCAACGAAGGCAATTGTCCATCCTCCCTGACTTCCAATCGATAATAAATTGATATAACTCATAGTTTATTATTTTTACAATGGAATGTTTGAATGTTTTTTAGCAGGATTACATTGCTTCTTAGTTTCTAAAGTTTGGAAAGCACGAATCACCCTAAAACGTGTATTTCGAGGTTCGATCACATCATCAATATAGCCGTATGAAGCAGCATTGTATGGATTAGCAAATTTCTCGTTATACTCAATTTCTTGCTCATTGATAAATGTCTTTTTATCATCATCGCTAAGCTTCATCATTTTTCTACCATGTAGAACCTCTATGGCACCTTTAGCTCCCATTACAGCAATTTCAGCTGAAGGCCAAGCATAGTTAAGATCACCACGAAGTTGTTTACAAGACATAACGTCATGCGCACCACCATATGATTTACGTAGCGTAATTGTTACTTTAGGCACTGTAGCTTCACCATAAGCAAACATTAATTTTGCACCATGGGCAATAATACCACCAAACTCTTGACTTGACCCTGGAAGGAATCCTGGAACGTCAACTAAAGTAAGAATAGGAATGTTAAAACAATCACAGAAACGAATAAAACGAGCAGCTTTTCTTGAAGATTCAATATCAAGAACACCTGCAAGGAAATTAGGTTGATTGGCAACAATACCAATTGGCCTACCTCCCATTCTTGAGAAACCTACTAAAATATTCTTTGCATAGTGACGGTGAACCTCAAGAAAGTCAGCATCATCAACCATAGAATAAATAACATCCTTCATGTCATAAGGCATATTAGGATTTTCAGGAATAATCTCATTCAATACTTCTTCCATTCTATGAATTGGATCAGTACAATCAGCCAATGGTGGCTCTTCAAGATTATTAGACGGCATAAAAGATAATAACTTACGAATAATCATGATACCCTCTTCTTCGTCTTCCAACTTGAAGTGAGAAACACCTGATTTTGAAGAATGCATATCAGCACCTCCTAATTCTTCGGTAGAAATATCTTCACCAGTTACCGTTTTCACTACTTTAGGACCAGTAACAAACATGTATGACTTTTCTTCAGTCATCATGATAAAGTCAGTTAATGCTGGAGAATAAACAGCTCCTCCAGCACAAGGACCAAAAATTGCAGAAATTTGAGGAATAACGCCAGACGCCATGATGTTTCTTTGGAAGATATCAGCATAACCAGCAAGAGCAGTAACGCCCTCCTGAATACGAGCTCCCCCCGAATCATTCAAACCAATACAAGGTGCACCAATTTTCATTGCCATATCCATCACTTTGCAAATTTTTTGTGCAAAAGTTTCAGATAATGAACCACCAAATACTGTAAAGTCCTGAGAAAATACGAAAATTAAACGCCCATCAACAGTTCCTTGACCTGTAACAACTCCATCGCCTAAGAATTTAGTCTTCTCCATACCAAAATTGGTACAACGATGCGTTACAAACATATCAAATTCCTCGAAGCTACCTTCATCCAATAGCATGTCGATTCTTTCACGAGCTGTATATTTGCCTTTCTTATGCTGAGATGCGATACGTTTCTCACCTCCACCAAGTTTTGCTTCAGCTCTTAAGTCAATTAACTTCTTAATTTTATCCTGACTAGCCATAACGTCTTTTGTTATAATTTGTTATAATTGATTACTTATTCTTTACCACAAATTTCTGTCAAAACTCTTTGAGTTGACTTAGGGTGCAAGAAACCAATAGTTAAACCTTCAGCTCCACCACGAGGTGTTTTGTCGATTAATTGACATCCAGCTTCTGCAGCATCATTCAACGCTTCTTGAACGTTATCTACAGCAAATGCCATATGATGCATTCCTCCACCAGTTTTCGCTACGAATTTACCAATTGGACCTTCAGGGTCAGTAGACTCAAGCAATTCAATTTTTGCGTCACCCACTTTAAAAAACGCAGTTTTTACTTTTTGTTCAACTACTTCTTCAATAGCATAACATTTTAAACCTAAAACTTTTTCATAAAAAGGAATTGCTTCATCTAAACTTTTTACTGCTATTCCAATATGCTCAATGTGTGTTGGTTTCATAATAAAATTATATTTTTAATTGATTAAATTAGTCACAAAAATATTGAAAGGAAGTACGATAATCAACGTTTTAATAGATTATTATAATTGTTTTTCAACATGTTCAATATGGTAAAAACAAACTACACATCCACCTCTGACACATCGTTTTTTACCCAAATGTATAGAGCACTAATCTAATACTTTTTTCTCCTCCAAAAACATTTACTTAAATTTTAATTTTCAGTAAATACAAATGAATTCGATTTTCATCTTTTCCAGAGAAAAAACTTAATAACCTCTCAAGTATAGGAAAAACTATTTTAAAACAATAGATATCACAAAGCCTTATCTTTCCCCACAAAATTCAAGATTAAATTCAATTGTTTAACTATTTCTTCAGCAATTTACGACCTTATTGATACAAATAAGACATTCAAATTCTATCCTAATTGAAAAAAACATCAATCTAGAGAACCAACTTCATCAATACATAACACAGATTGGATTGTTAAACGTAAAGTATGAAAATATTGAATTTACACAATGTCCACTCAACAAAATCAAACACTTTAACTATATTTGCAGCGAAATCTGCTTTCAACCAATTTTTATAAAAAATTTAAGATGATACTATTCTTTAAAAAAGGTAAAGTTCATTACGGAGTACACTGTTCTCTCGAATTAAATGCAATTGACACAGCTAAATTATCTTGGCTATTTAGCGATGCTGAAGTTCTGACTAACAATACTGTAAATGGCAAGTTTGTAGGACCTCGCAGAGAGATGATTACTCCTTGGAGTACCAATGCTGTTGAGATTACGCAAAACATGGGATTAAATGGAATTATCCGTATTGAGGAATTCACTCAAGTTGAGACTGAAACCCCTCAGTTCGACCCCATGTTACAAAACTTCTACAAAAACCTCGATCAAACTATTTTCACAATTGAAAAACAAGCTGATCCTGTTGTTTATATCAAAGACATTAGAACTTACAACAAACAAGAAGGTTTAGCACTTAGCGAAGAAGAAGTAATCTACCTAGAAAGTGTTGAAAAGAAGATTGAACGAAAACTTACTGATTCAGAAGTATTCGGTTTTTCTCAAGTTAACTCGGAACATTGCCGTCACAAAATATTCAACGGGACCTTTATTATTGATGGAGAAGAAAAAGAGTCTTCTCTATTCCAATTAATCAAAGAAACCTCTAAAAAGAATCACAATAGAATTGTATCGGCTTATAAAGATAACTGTGCTTTCCTTGGAGGACCTAGAGTTGAGCAATTCGCTCCAGCTACTCACGACAAAGCAGATTTCTTCTATACGAAAGATATTGACACTGTCATTTCATTAAAGGCAGAAACGCACAATTTTCCAACTACAGTAGAACCTTTTAATGGTGCTGCTACGGGAACAGGTGGTGAAATTAGAGATCGTATTGCTGGAGGAAAAGCTTCTTTACCAATGGCAGGAACTGCTGTTTATATGACGGCTTACCCAAGACTTGAAGCATCAAGAAAATGGGAAAATGCTACCGATCCTCGTAAATGGCTATACCAAACTCCTGAAGAAATTCTTATAAAAGCCTCAAATGGTGCAAGTGACTTTGGAAACAAATTCGGTCAGCCATTAATCTGTGGTTCAGTAATGACTTTCGAGCATTTCGAAAATAATAAAAAATACGGTTACGATAAGGTCATCATGCAAGCTGGTGGTGTTGGCTATGGTCGACTAGAGCAAGCTCAAAAAGATGTTCCTAAAAAAGGTGATAAAGTTGTTCTTTTAGGTGGTGATAACTACCGAATTGGAATGGGTGGTTCTGCAGTATCATCTGTAGCAACTGGTGAATTTGCTAATTCAATTGAATTAAATGCCGTTCAGCGTTCCAATCCTGAAATGCAGAAACGTGTATGCAACGCTATACGTGCTATGGCTGAGTCTGATCACAACCCTATTGTTTCTATTCACGATCATGGTGCTGGTGGTCACTTAAACTGTCTATCGGAATTGGTTGAAGAAACTGGTGGAAAAATTGATCTTAATGCGCTTCCTGTTGGTGACCCTACCCTATCTGCTAAAGAAATTGTTGGTAACGAGTCTCAAGAAAGAATGGGATTAGTTATTGGAAAAGATGATGTTGATTTATTAACTCGTATTGCTGATCGTGAACGAGCTCCTATATATACTATTGGTGAAACAACTGGCGACATGCGTTTCACATTCGAAGATAAAAAAACAGGTGAGAATCCTATCGATCTTGGTCTTTCTGAAATGTTTGGTAAGCCACCAAAAACTGTAATGAATGACGTAACAGTCGTTGAAACATTCGAAGAAGTTGCTTACGAAGCTGATAAATTAGAAGATTATCTTGAACAAGTTCTTCAATTGGAATCTGTTGCTTGTAAAGATTGGTTAACTAACAAAGTAGACCGTTCTGTTACTGGTAAAATTGCAATGCAGCAATGCGCTGGTCCTCTTCAATTGCCTCTAAACAATTTAGGAGCTGTTGCTCTTGACTTCCAAGGTGAAAAAGGTATTGCGACTTCTATTGGACACGCTCCTGTTTCAGCTCTTGTCGATTCGGCTAACGGTTCTCGCTTATCTATTGCAGAATCGTTAACCAACTTAGTTTGGGCTCCAATTGAGCATGGTATTAAAGGCGTTTCTCTTTCAGCTAACTGGATGTGGCCTTGCAAAAATAAAGGTGAAGATGCTCGTCTTTACAAAGCTGTTGAGTCGATTAGTGAATTCGCAATTGAGCTTGGCTTAAACATTCCAACAGGTAAAGACTCCTTATCTATGACCCAAAAATATGGTCAGGATGATGTGGTATATGCTCCAGGAACTGTAATTATTTCTACTGTTGGTGAAATCGTAGACATCAATCGCATGGTTAGCCCAGTGATGAAAAATGTTGCAAACTCTCACTTAATACATATTGACTTTTCAAAAGATGCCTTCCAATTAGGAGGTAGTAGTTTTGCACAAATCGTCAACAAATTAGGAAAAACTACTCCTAATGTAAACGACGCTAAATATTTTGCTAAAACTTTTGAAACGCTTCAACAACTCATTCTAGATAGAAAGATTCTTGCTGGTCACGACATTTCTGCAGGTGGTATGGTTACTGCATTACTTGAAATGTGTTTTGCTGACAACAAGCTTGGTGCTTCAATCAATCTTGATGAGATTAAAGAAGATGACTTAATCAAAATTCTATTTAGTGAAAACCCTAGTGTTATTATCCAGGTAGAAGATCTTGATTCTGTATGCAAAACGCTTACTGAGGCTGGTATTATATTCCATAAAATTGGAACACCTGCTGAAGCTGGCAAATTGACAATTACTAAGGCTGATAAAAACTTAGCACTTGATATTGCTTCTTTACGTGATCTTTGGTACAAAACATCATACCTACTAGATCGTAACCAATCAGGACATGATAAAGCTTTAGAACGTTACCAATCATATAAAAAGAATAAGCTTAGCTATAAATTTCCAGAAAATTTCACTGGTAAATTTGCTCAATATGGCATTGATCCTAAACGTAAAACCAAATCTGGTATAAAAGCAGCTATCATCCGTGAAAAAGGTGTTAATGGCGATAGAGAAATGGCTTGGATGATGCATTTAGCAGGTATGGATGTTAAAGATATTCATATGACTGACTTAATTTCAGGTCGTTCAGATTTCTCTGATGTCAACATGATTGTTTTTGTTGGAGGTTTCTCTAATTCAGACGTATTAGGTTCGGCAAAAGGTTGGGCTGGCGCATTCTTATATAATGATAAAGCGAAAAAAGCTCTTGATGATTTTTATAAACGTGAAGATACTCTAAGTCTTGGTGTTTGTAATGGTTGTCAGCTAATCTCTGAATTAGGCTTAATTTACCCTGATCACGACAAGCATCCAAAACTTATTCATAATGAATCTCATAAATTCGAATCAGGTTTTGTAAATGTTGATATTCAAGCTAACGATTCAGTTATGCTTTCAACTCTTGCTGATAGCCGTCTTGGTATTTGGATTGCTCACGGTGAAGGTAAATTTGAATTACCTTACGGTGAAGACAAATATCAAATTCCAATGAAGTACAGCTTTAAAGATTACCCTGCAAATCCTAATGGATCTCCATTCGAAACTGCAGCAATCTGTTCTAAAGATGGTCGTCATTTAGCGATGATGCCACACCTTGAGCGTGCAACATACCCTTGGAACTGGGCTTACTATGATGAAAGTAGAAACGAAGACGAATTAAGTCCTTGGATTGAAGCTTTTGTTAATGCCAGAAAATGGATTGCAAAACATAAATAATTAAATATCCATATATTTAGAAGCCTCCTTTCCTATCAGAAAGAGGGCTTTTTCATCTACTATAAAAATTTAAACATTTGTATTTCGAAACTTACACAGGGAAACTTCTTATGAAATAATTTACAAAATAACGAGTTCTATAAAAGACCTAAAAGCAATGAGCTTTTAGGTCTTTTTAGTTTAATAACGTAGAACCTAAATTCTATTAATAACCTACAGCTAAATTATTATTTGGATCAAAACATGATATCGAGTTACGCCATGAACCATATCACATAAAAAAAACATTTTCCATCGCCTATATAGGCCTAAAAATAATTAAGCAAAAGACAATATCGAAGAACTTCTGTCAAATTATAACCACTCGTTCATTAGTTTTCAATAAAACTAACTATTGACATCCAAAAAAATAATGCTTAACTTACTGATAAAAATAGGTTTAAGCATTATTAATCTTAGACCTGTTTTTATTCTACTGCTCCTGGTGTTCTTCACAAATATAACACAAGTTGTATTTCACTATACAAAACACCCACTCTCTAACTAATATTCAAATTTATTTATTAACACCTAAATACATACAAATGGAATACATAGGAAATTTACTAGAACCCTTAATGGGAAAAGTTGGCACACTATTACCTGGCGTATTGGGCGCATTAGTTACGCTCATCATTGGTTGGCTAATTGCTCTACTTATTAAACGAGCAATTTATTCAATTCTACACAAAATGAAGTTAGATGAGAAAATAAATAAAGAAGGGAAAAACAAGTTAAAACTAGAGCGTGGACTAAGCAAACTTGTCTACTATTTAGTTATGCTTTATGTGGTTCTCCTAGTTCTCAACATTATGGGAATTAAAGAAGCTCTTGCTCCTTTAAACATGATGCTTAACGATTTTCTTAGTTTTGTTCCCAACCTAATTGGAGCTATTATTATTGCCTTTGCAGGTTATGTTATTGCCCGAATTGTATCTGAACTTATTGGCCTAGTGGCAAGTCCAATCGAAAAAGCAACACTTAAATTGGGCTTTACCAAAGATATAGATTTGGTCAACATCATCAAGCAAATTCTTTTCCTCTTTATTTTTATCCCCATCCTAATTGTGGCTTTGGATGCTCTTAAAATGGAAGTCATTTCGGCACCTGCTACAGAAATGCTTCAAACCTTCTTACTAGCAATTCCAAAAATTATTGGTGGAATAATTATTTTAGCTGTATTCTATATTGTTGCAAAATTTATTGTACCTGTACTACAAAGTCTTTTGGCTAATTTAGGATTTGATAAACTTTCTGAAAAAATGGGTCTCAACAAAATTATAGGTCAAGACAGCTCAATTTCTAAGATGATTGGTAACATTGTCTTCTTTTTTATCATGTTTGCGGGAATCATTTCCTCTTTAGAAATAATGGAGTTTACCTCATTAGTTGATATTCTAAGTAGACTTATGACACTAATGGGACAAATTTTCTTTGGTTTGATTATCCTTGCTATAGGTAATTTCATAGCCAAACTAGTTTACAAAGCTCTTTCCGGATCGGAAGGAACAAAAGGAATTGCTGGAATAGCTCAGTTCGCAACTATCATGTTGTTTCTTGCTATTGGCTTACGTTCAATGGGAATTGCTAACGACATTATTAACCTTGCATTTGGATTAATTTTAGGAGCCATTGCGGTTGCGGTTGCTCTCTCCTTTGGTTTGGGTGGACGAGAAGCTGCCGGAAAACAAATGGAACACATTTTGAAAAAATTCCGAAAAGATGACTAAATAATGACAAACAGAAAGGGGTACGATATGACGTACCCCTTTACTCTATTTTAAGTGATACAATTAATATCCTATACCTGCAGCCATAATATTATTTGGATCGAAAGCATGACAAGGCGTTACACCGTGAACCATACCACATTTAGGACAATGTCCTTCAAATTCTTCCATTGTAAATGTCTCTTTACAACCATGACATTCAATTTCTAATGGCATTGGCATCAACTGCTCTGAAAACCCCATATCTCTAACCTTATCAACTACTTGTTGACCATTCTCGAAACTACCTGCGCATCCATCGTGCATAATATCTATATTTTAATGTTAGTTCGTAATTTTATATTACTAGATTGAAATGACAATCTAAAATCCAATATCTTCTTTCTGAATTATTTCTCCTTGACGTAGTCTATTTCTCATATTCTGAATAACAGCATCCATTCTTTCAAGATCTCCTAATAACTTTTGTTCCTCAACACTAGTTTCAATCACTTTATGAATGCCACCATTTTTAATCACAATACGCTTATCTCCCATCAATGCCAAAATTGGATCATGGGTTGCCATTAAAACAATTTTCTCTTCACCTATTAATAAATCCAAAGCTCGTTTTCTATCAATACCTGCATTCTCAATTTCATCGATTAAAACAATAGGTGATTTACTAAGAATAGCGGTATCAGCAATCATTAATGCTCTTGACTGTCCTCCACTTAAACTTGTGATAGGCGTTGTCAACTCAAACTTTTCACCCGCCAAGTCGTTTGCCTGAGCAAAAATTTTATTTATAACACTTTCAACATCTTCTACCAAACGAGACTGTGCATGCAATTCAATAAATTCATAAACCGATAAATCCATCACAAAATTCATATTCTGAGACAATTGAGCAACCAACTTATTCCCTGAATCTAAGCGCCATTTTGAATCACCAATTTCTCCATTAATGAGTACCGAACGTGAAGTTGGCGTATCACCTTTAGCAACCCATTCTATATCAGCTAATAATCGACTTTTACCAGAACCTGTAGCCCCTACAATACAAACAATCTCACTCTTCTTTATTATTAACTCACCAAACTGTTCAGCTTCACCAGATTTATTTGTACCTGGCAATAATGTGATACTATTAACGCCATCATCCTCATCTTCGCCTAAAAATGCAAGCATCTGATCAATATAAATACACATTGAATCTAAAACTTGAGCCTTATCCATAGCTCTATTTTCTTGCTCTTCCTCGTCATCAAGAAAAGCCAAATAGTCAAAAAGGCTGATATCTAAATTTCCATTTAATTCCAATGTATGCTCTTCGAAGAAGCCTGGTAAAAAAGGATATTGCTCAAATAAATCGGTAAGCGTTTTGCTCTGTATATCGTTAATTGTAATCATGTTTCGAATCTGTGTTTTAGCTTAAATACATCTAACTTATAAATACTCAAAGTATTTTACTTGTCTTTTTTATCGCTCAAGTCAATTTTTCTAACATTACCCATTTGGAATGATTCTCCTATTCGAGTTTCACCCAAACAATATGAACAAAGAGCAGATGGCATTGAGAATCTCAATTTTTCACCAACAAGAGTCTTCACTTCAGCTTTATCATCATATAAAAGAGTACTTAACTCATAGGCACCTTGCCCTGTTAATCCATTTACGTGCATAATTGTAGCCCCTGGATTCACTGCATTTACTCTCGAAGCAAATACTTCACGCTCAGCTTGAGACACGATATCACCTTTTGTAATAATTACAATATCAGCTGTTTTAAGCATGGGGCCGATTTTTTTGGGAGTATTAATTCCACTCAAGTTATCGATAACACAAACAGCAGTAACAGATTTAATATATGGCGAACAACGGTTACATAAACCAGCACTTTCGGTTATTAAAAGATCTAAACCTTCCTTTAATCCCCATTGCGTTACTTCCTCAATATTACTTACGAAATAATGATCTGGACAAAGTGAACCCGAAAGCCCTTTCTTCACCTTAACTCCTGCTTTTTCATAAAGAATATCATCATCGGTATACAAACAATCGAATTTCACAACACCAACCTTTAATCCACGCTTTTTAACGGAATCAATGGTTTTTAAAATAACGGCTGTTTTTCCTGATGAAGGTGGTCCTGACACAGTAACTAGATTCATATCTTAAGTTTATATCTGTTAAATTTTGAGTTAATGCAAACTTATCGTTTACAAAATTGATTTCTAAAACTAATCAATTCTAAATTAAGATTGCGGTGTGAAACTTAAAGGACCCATATTTTTAAAGCTGTTATCCTTTATCGCTTTATTAAAGATTCCTTCACACTTAACAATTAATTCTCCAATATTGTTTGAGTTGATGTAATCCCAACCCAACCACATAAATTTATTCTTTTCAGGAAGTCTATTATCGACTTCAGGATTTATACTTGGAAACAAACCTTGATGTGATAGAATTTCACCTACCTTTTTTGAGGATAAAAAGTCAACTACATCTTGCGTCTTATCCAATTTATCTTGCTTAGTTAGCATGAAAATTGGACTAATAATAGCTCCATCTTCTGGCCAAACAGCAACCATGCTACCACCCTCTTTTATCATCTTTGTAAAGAAATAGGGCATAATTGTAATCGCTGGTCTGTTTTTCTTTTTATTGTGAGATTTCACCATTTGAGATGGGTGCATACTCTCCAACAAACATTCGCCTAAGCCTTTTACACCTTTTTCTCCATAGGTTTTGTGAATATGCAACAACATAGAGTTAAATAAGTCAAAATCACTTATTGGAAGACTAACGCTGTTCTTAAATTCAGGCTTTAATAAGTCAGCCCAAGTACGAGGGACTTCTCTTTCACCTAGCTCAACAGTATTCACCAAAAATACAGCTGGCACAACACCAATCATTGAATAGTGTCCTTGAGGATCTTTAAGACAAATATCTTCATTATCGAAATCCTTATTTAATCGGTCAAAACCTGTGCTATCAGCAAAAACACCACGTTTTTTAAATTTACCCATCAACTTATCGTCGAAAAATAAATCAAAACCTGCAGATATAAAAATATCAGCTAATTTATCAGGATTATCTTCATTAATAACATCATCCATTAACCAATCAAGTCCCATAGAAGCAGCCTTTAAATCATAAACGATCTCTCTATCATTCGTTTTTTTATAATCTTCAATAAAAGCATCAATACCTTCAACCAATGGCACTCGAACCGGACAAGGCAATAAACCTTGAATATGAACAGCATCCTCATCAGTACTAGTTGGTTTCTGATTCAAATCCCCATCAACTTGATTCCTTGTTAAATCAATACCTTCAACCAATAAAGACACAAATGCATCAACATTTAGCTTTTTCATTTTTAAAGCCATCTCTAAAGTCAGAGATTTACCGAAAAGTTCTCTTTTCTTAGAATCTTCCAATTGCTTAAATCCATTTGAAACAAAAATTTTAATTGTTTCTGGGAAACGCGTGCAAATATCAAGTAAACTATCGGTTGTTTTAAAATATTGATTCTCCATATCTGTGAGCTTATATATATTAATTTTCTAAAACAAAAATAGAGCTAAGACAGGTTTTAAAACGTAACCAATGTTACAATCCTTCGTTTTTTCTGAAAAAATCAACAGAAATCGTCATTACGACATTCATCAATTTCATCACAAAACGATGACAAATAACAGCACACAATAGACGAACATCACGTTATCTTAGATTAAATGTCTGCTTTTTCGTATCTTTATACCAACAATTCACTTTGTTGATAGGTTTCATTTGTCAAAATAAATTCAACTGCTTGTGAGATCATTAGTAAAAATAGCGATTAGAATGCTGAGTATCACAATATTACTCGGTATCTATTCGCATGTTTACTCTCAAACAGATACCGTTGAATTCATAAATGAATCGACCAAAATATTATGCCCTCTTAACAACGGAAATATCTCTTCTTCACAAATATCATCTTTAGAGATTTCAGGTCCATCAGATAAAATATGGTTTGCTTCCTATTCTATAAATGGAGAACCTTCTCAAAATATGAATAATGGTTTAGGAATAAACATAGGTACTTTTGACTTCGAAATTAGCTTTATAAATGATACTGAAAGCCTTAAAGAATTTAATGTTCGCATTGAAAAAGCCTGGCTTGAAGACGGTACCCAACTTGAAATAAACGAAGATGAAAGAACTAGAGAGCTGACTGTTTACCCACTAACCAAACCTAGTATTGAAAACTTCGAAGATAAGATTAAGATAAACTCCGAAGTGGATTACACAGCCATAATTGGAATGAGCTCCCAATACAGTTTAGAACTACCAAACGATGCTACTCAAATTAATTACGAAACAGAAATTGTAGGTATAAACAAATACATCAACTTTAGAGTTAAATGGCAAGCAGCAGCTGGAATAACAACTTTCAAATCGATTGAAAAATCAGGCTTTGGTTGTAATAGTGACACTATTTACAGTAATATCGACCTAAAAAGTGCATTCAGCATTGATTTAGGTGAAGATCAGAATATTTGTTCTAGTGAAACTGCAACATTAAAACCGACAATAGATCTTAATTCAGAATACTCATACCTATGGAGCACTGGCGAAACAACAGAAACAATAGTTGTAAATAAATCTGGAGAATATGAACTAACTGTTACCGACCAAAGAGATAAGCAAGAAATAACTGAAAGTATATCAGTAACAATACACGATGCACCTGAAATAAACATTGATGATGTGATAATGATGAATGGGGCGCCAATTCAAATTAATATTGAAAAAGAAGGATGTACATATCTTTGGTCTACAGGAGAAACAACGAGTGAAATTGAGATTTCAAGCCCTGGTGATTATTCAGTAATGATCACATCTGAATATGGATGTAGTAATTCCAAATCATTTACAGTAAAAGATCAGTCTACCTTATTTACCCTTAATCTACCCAACATAGTACACATGTGTGCTCAAGAAACAATGACTTTGAGCCCTTATACGGATATTGATCAGACCTACACCTATTTGTGGAGCACAGGATCTACTGAGAGAATAATTGAGATTAATAGTGAGGGTGTTTATACACTAACCGCTACAGACCCCAATGGCTATTCACAAACTGCTAATTCTCAAATTTATTATCACTCAAAACCTATTGTAGACCTAGGAGACGATTTTATTTTGTGGGATGGAGAAAGTAAACAACTCGATGCTAAAAATACTGGAGCAAGCTACAAATGGAGTACACTTGAAACAAGCCAATTGATTACGGTCAATTCTGGCGGTGACCTTTGGGTTAATGTCATTGATGAATATGGCTGTGCAAATTCAGATACTGTTAACATTGACTACAGAGATGGAGAAAAATTTAGAATTGAATTGGGCGAAGACAGAAGTATTTGTCAAGGAGATTCAGTTCTAATTGTTCCACAAATATTAGGACATCCTTCTAACCCTTTAACTTACAATTGGATTGATGAGAATAATAATGAATCTGAAATATATTTGAAAACAGAAGGAAATTATATATTGGAGGTAACAGATAATTTGGGCAATATTGAAAGTGCCGAAATAAATATTACTGTGTTCCCAATACCTATTGTTAATCTTGGTGAAGACATTATAGATTTCCCAAATATTGAACTGGAGTTGAATGCCAATATTGATGAAGTAAGTTATAATTGGTCGACTGGTGAAATAAGCAAATCGATTAAAATAGAGAATACAGGTACGTATTGGATAAATGTGGTTAATGAAGCACAATGCTCTGCCAGCGACACCATCTATGTTAAATTCTTAAACGACTACCCTTTCGTTGGCTTACCAAAAGCATTTACACCTAATGGAGATACGCATAATGATCTCATATTTGTCATCGGTATCGATATTGGTAAAATAGATCTCAAAATTTACTCGAGAGAGGGCAAAAAAGTATTTGAAACAACAGATATAAACCAAGGTTGGGATGGTAAATACAATGGGCAAAAACAGGCAATGGACAATTATTACTACGACCTGGACATCACTTATACGAATGGTGTTACTAGAAAAAAGGCAGGTAAATTTGCCCTTATAAGATAAAAATACATATTCTAATTATACTTGATATTGAGTTCGGATTAACTACCATATCGGTTATTAGTTTCCGTAAGCGTATTCTTAAGATGGTGTAAAACACAACTCAAATATGTGTCATCCTAAAATAAGAAAGGCTGCCGGATTACTCCAACAGCCTTTATTTTATTCTTCAATTTGAACTACTCCACTATGTTCATTTCATCAATAAGATAACCTGCACCTGCAAATTTATCAACGATAAATAAGACATAACGGATATCTAATGATACGTTTCTACATATAGAAGGATCATACATCAAATCTGACATGACACCTTCCCAAGAACGGTCAAAATTCAATCCTAGAAGCTCACCATTTGCATTTAATACAGGAGAACCTGAATTACCACCCGTAGTATGATTTGTAGCAGCAAAACAAACATTCATCTGTCCAGCTTCACCATAACGACCATAATCTCTACTTGCATATAGATCTCTTAACTTTTGAGGAACATCATAATCGAAAATATTTGGATTATCCTTTTCGATGATACCCTCAAGCGTTGTATAATAGTCATAGGTTACAGCATTTCGAGCCTTATAACCAGCAACTTTACCATAATGAACACGGAAAGTCGAGTTAGCATCAGGATAAAATACTTTATCCGAATCCATAGCCATTAAACCAGCCATATAAGTACGTTGTAACATATCAGCCTTATTCTTTAATTCAGAGTACTTAGGGCTAATTCCCGTTTTGTACAAATCAAGAATACTCATTGCTAAAATGTAAGCAGGATCCTTTGCTATTTTATTTGCATTTGATGCCTTATAGTTAGCTAATAAACTTTCAAGTTTAACTTGATTTGCTAACACCGATTTAGCCATCGTTTTTTTTGCGTAAGCTTTAAAATCACCTTTGAATTTTTTAGCAATCACCTTCAACTCTTCAGGCTGAAATTTAGCTTCAACATTACCGAAGTACATACTCATCATTGCCCCTAGTAATTTCTGATCTGTAGCCTTATTATAGTTTTTATAAAAAGAAGTTGCTTTCTTTTGTAAAACTTTTACCTCTTTAGAAATTGCTTCTGTGTCTTTTTTATCCAAAGAAACTAGTTTTCTAAAGTTACCTGCAAATGTCACAACTTCAGATCCAGACAATCCAGCTTCAATAGCATAATCACGAGCTAAACTGTATGGCGTCATTTCTTCGTAAATATCTTTCATCTGAGAAACAATACCAGCATATTTTGCCTTCAACTTAGCATCTGAATTAGCCCATTTTTCAAATCGTGCTTCAAGTTCTTTTTTCTTAGCAATTGCATTCAAACGATTCAATCCTTTAATCTCACCTTGCCATCTTTTCCAAGAGTTAGCAACGCCAGCATATTTTGCAGAATACTGAATTCTCACCATTGGAGAAGCATCCATATCAGCACGCATTAAATCAAGTTTCTTAGTTCTCAACTTAATTTTATTAGGGTTATCAACCTGAGTCATCATCTCCAAGGCAGATGAAGTCAAATATTCCGTTGTTGTTCCTGGGTAACCAAATACCATTGTAAAATCACCTTCTTTAACACCTTTCAGTGAAATTTTAAATGATTTTTTAGGTTGCATTGGCACATTATCCTTAGAATAAGAAGCAGGCTTATTGTCTTTGTTAGCATAAATTCTAAACATAGAGAAGTCTCCTGTATGACGAGGCCACATCCAATTATCAGTATCGCCACCAAATTTTCCAATAGCTGAAGGAGGAGCACCCACTAAACGGATATCCTTGAAAATTTCATACACAGAAAGGAAATACTGATTACCAGCGAAATAAGCTTTTACACTAGCTCGGTAATCTGTGTTTTTCTCAGCTTCAGCTTCAATTTTCTTGATGTTTTCTTTAATGATTTTAGAACGATCAACTTCTTTTGTATCATCGTTAATTCCCTTTAGAACTTCAGCAGTTACATCGGCCATCCGAATAAAAAACGAAGCCGTAATACCTTCGTTTACTAATTCTTCACCTTTGTTCTTTGCCCAAAAACCATCTTTTAAATAGTCATGTTCCAATGTAGAGTGAGCCTGAATAGCTCCATATCCACAATGGTGGTTGGTTACAACAAGTCCTTGATCAGAAATTAATTCTCCAGTACAAAAATGATGAAAAGGTCTACCTTCTCGGCCTAGACCAATTACAGCATCTTTCAGGCAAGCCTGATTTACATCGTAAATATCCTCAGCAGTAAGCTTAAATCCAGCTTTCTGCATATCTTCAATATTGTACTTTTTAAGCAACATAGGAATCCACATTCCCTCATCTGCTTTAACTTGGTTCCCGACTAATAATAGAAGAACCGTCAGCAATAATGTCAATTTTCTTAACATAGTTTTATTTTATAATTATGAGTTATAAATTATGAATGAGGAATTAACTTCGCTACCTAAGCTTTAATTCCTTTGTTTTTCTTTATTGTATATAATTAATGACGAATTTTCAATTACGAATTACGAGATTTAATCCTCTTCTGAATACTTCTAGTTATAATTATTAATTATCAGTTATGAATGATGAATTAACTTCACTACCTAAGCTTTAATCCCTTTATTTAAAATTAATGACGAATTTTTAATTACGAATTACGTGATTTCATCGTCTTCTGTATACTTCAAATTATAATTATTAATTATCAGTTATGAATGATGAATTAACTTTACCATCTAAGCTTTAATTGCTTTATTATTCTTTGTTGTTAATATGATGCTTCTAATTATTTTCAATAATTCGGTTGCATCCGATTCTAAAGACTGATACTCCTCTGTTGTAATATAATCAGTCTCTTTAAGTAGTTCTAACCAATACAAGGTTTCATCAGCTTCTTTTTGAGCTATAGCAAGTTTATGAATAAAATCGGCTTTGCTTTCAGCATTTTGACTTTCTCGTACATTAGCACCAATCGAAGTCCCAGAACGCATAAGTTGCTTGCTTAATATGTACTCTTTCTTTTCACTTTTAAGATACTTATAAAGCATTACGACTCTAACTGCAAACCGAAACGACTTTTCTTTGATCAAATTTCCGCTCATAATTCATAAATCTTAACTCATAATTTAATAGGCAGTTTTAAAAATCAGATAATTCTTGATAAAGGCGTTGAATTGGTAAACCTACTACATTAAAATAAGAACCCTCAATCCCATCTATGCCAACAAAACCAATCCACTCCTGAATACCATAAGCTCCTGCTTTATCGAAAGGTTTATAATTATCGATATAATAATCAATTTCCTCTAAACTCAGTTTCTTAAAATGAACATGCGTGGTGGTTGAGAATGACACTTCTTTATTCTTAGATTTAAGACAAACACCCGAGATTACTTGATGAGAACGACCCGATAAAGTTTTCAACATATTTACGGCATCATCTCTATCTTTTGGCTTTCCTAAAACCATATCGTCAACACAAACAATGGTATCAGCTGTAATCACCAATTCCTTCTCATTCATATCGAGCACGAAAGCCTCAGCCTTTAGTTTCGCTAAATAAATAGGTATTTCTTCACCTTTTAAATGATCGGGATATACCTCCTCAACATCTTTGGTTTGGATTTTAAAATCAAGCCCCAACTCTTTCAACATCTGATGACGTCGTGGCGACTGAGAAGCCAATATCAATTGATAATCTTTAAGATTATTCAACATAAGTTTAAAAGTTTGTATTTGAGAGAATGTGATTGACTACAAAAGCATATGAAATTCCTGATAATATAGCCACTCGTAATAAAAAGATTCCAAATTTTAAGCTTTCATCCTTTTTCAGTTTTATAACCAAATAAGCAAGTAAAAGCAGTGGAACAATAATTAATAAACAAAAGTACCAAGGAGTAATTTTATCAACTGGGGCATTCAAAAACTGATACCACACACCAAAAACCGATACTGATAAAAACAAGATTAAACCTACTATGACAACTTTAGTCCATCTAAACCCTATGACAAAAGGCAAACTTCTACGTCCAATTTCTTTATCTCCTTTTATCGAAACTAAATCGCGTATAGACTGGTGAATTAAAACAGAAAAAAAAGCAAAGAATGAAAAAGCACCAACCCAATATAAAAGGTAATCGAAGTTAGTCCCTGAAGTAACCAAGACCTCAGCATAGGTTTTATTTAAAGGTGGAATTTCGAAAACAACTACCAAAAATGGAATTGCTGCACATATAAAAGCTAAGACTAAATTGCCTAGTATAAAATGATTCTTGTACGAAATAGAATAAAACCACAACAAGCCTCCTGCCATAAAAAAGATTAAAACAAACTGCCAATGACCAACTTTATAGGAGACATAAGCACCTAACACAAGACCTATAAAATTAAAAACTTGATGCAAGACCTGTGTTATTCGACGACTAATTTTTCTACCTACAATAACATCTCGTTTATTAAGGCGATCAGCTTTAGCATCAAAATAATCGTTAATAATATACCCACCTGCAGCAATAAAAAGAGTCGCCAAAACCAATATCGCAAAATTAATATCGCTTAGCTGTAGCTTAATTCTATTAATCGCCAAAATAGGCTGTATAATAAAATATCGCATCGCATATTGAGTCAAAGCAATAATTATAAGGTTAGGTAAGCGAATTAATTTTAGCAAACTGAGCATTATAAATAAGGTTAAAGTGAAAAAATGATCTTATTAATTAACAGAATATTAATGACCAATAATATTATATACTTTGAATCTTGGTGTCAGTTGCAAACCAATTACCATGAGCACGAAGAACCTGTTCTATCACATCACGAACAGCTGCACAGCCACCATCCATATCAGAAATATACGATGAAATTTCTTTAATTTGAACCACAGCATTCTTTGGACAAGTAGGAACACCTACACGTTGCATCACCTCATAATCAGGCAAATCATCACCCATATACATAATATTATCTTCTGCAATATTATACTTTGATAAAAAATCTTCGAAATCAGCAATCTTATCTTTCGACGTCATATAAATATCTTTAACACCTAACCCACGGTATCGTGTTTCTATGGCGTTAGACGTTCCTCCCGTGATAATTGCAACAGGATAACCTTTTTTAACTGCATACTGAATTGCAAAGCCATCCTTCGTATTTGCAGTTCTCAACAATTCACCATCAGAATCGATAGTGACACATTCGGTAGACAATACTCCATCCACATCGAAAATGAAAGCCTTAACTTTCATCAAATCTTCTTTAAAAAAGGCCATATTTATTTATTATTGAGATAATAGATATCAGACTTGAGTGAAACATTACACACTTACTCAATTATCATTCAATCGTTTACTTCTTATTCTTTATTTTTTTGCATCCCATGGATACTTTCACTTACAAATCTATACAATTTTTGAAAATCAGGATACATTTTTAGATTTTCCTCATGTGCTTTTATAATTTCTTCGTCAAAACGAACAGCAGGTCCCGTTTGAGCTTCCTTTGCCGATAATTCTTGAACTTTTTCAGCTGTTTCCATAATCAAGGGCTTTAACAGATCAAATTCTAAACCCTCATCTGTTAATAATTGCTGCCCAATATGATACATATGATTGGTGAAATTACAGGTAAACACGGCTGCCATATGCAGCTGTTTTCTCTGTTTCGAGGATAAAAGTTGAACCGAGTTCGAAATCTTCTTTCCAATTTCCATTAAATCGGATTCTATTTCAGGTTTATTAGCTTCAATACAAATTGGAATCTTAGAAAAATCGACTTGACGTGCTTTCGAAAAAGTTTGAAGTGGATAGAGAACCCCATAGTTTGAAGTATAAGCGTCAAATACCGACATAGGTAGACTACCTGCAGTGTGCACTAAAAATTTATCTTTCAATTGTAACGTCTCTAAAGCTGATGGCAAAGCCTTATCGCTTAAAGCGAAGATATAAAGATCGGCTTCACGATTTACTTTTGCATAATCGCAACACGAAACAGCACCAACTTGCTTAGCTAAAGTTTCAGCAGAAACTTGGGTTCTACTATAAACCTGACAAATTTCGAAGCTCGATTTTTTTAAAGCCAAAGCCAAATGCGTTGCCAAATTACCAGCTCCAATAAATACAATCTTTTTAATCATGTTCGATATCTTTCGGGTTAGGTTATTCATGTAATAATAAATCTTCAGGCGAAGCTGCTATATTTTTCAAAGGCACCT
Source organism: Ancylomarina sp. 16SWW S1-10-2 (assembly GCF_009669305.1). Taxonomy (GTDB): domain Bacteria; phylum Bacteroidota; class Bacteroidia; order Bacteroidales; family Marinifilaceae; genus Ancylomarina. The sequence goes on along the minus strand of NZ_SADB01000017.1, from coordinate 28,602 downwards.
TACATTTATCAATCATTGAAAAAAGATGTTTGCAAGCGCCTTTTAAATCATCATACATATCCTCAGCAACTAGAACCAAACGATCATCATACCATTCAAGATGATTTAATTCTTCTGTTTGCTTATCGCGAGAAAGCAGGTAAAGCGACTTGCTTGGCACAAAGGAGTGGGTTAACTGATTACGCAATCTGTCGTACAACCAGTGGTCATTGTTTACCACACGGTATTTATTCCCCATTAAGATATTCAATCCTTTTGAAAATCGTTTAGATGATTGTGCTTTTGCCTTCATTGGCTTGTTATCGAGAAAACAACCTAAAGCTTCAATAGCCTGTCCCATCAGTATAAATGAGAAGAAATAAAAGCCTTCTTTCTGCAACCGCCCAATCTCATCGATAAAGATACGACTGATAAATTCTTTCTCCTGTTCTGCCTTTATTTTATCCATGCCACAAATTTAAATTATTTGCCTGATAATAGCGATTATATAAACAAAAACCTGTTCCGTTACATTCGGGAGGTATTCCGTTCGCATGGGGAGGCTTTCAGTTCGCCAAAGGAAGCTCTCAGTTCGGTAAAATACCCTTCCGTTCGCATGGGGAGGCTTTCAGTTCGCCAAAGGAAGCTCTCAGTTCGGTAAGATACCCTTCCGTTCGCATCGGGAGGCTTTCAGTTCGCGAAAGGAGGCTCTCAGTTCGGTAAAATACCCTTCCGTTCGCATCGGGTGGCTTTCAGTTCGCCAAAGGAAGCTCTCAGTTCGGTAAGATACCCTTCCGTTCGCATGGGGAGGTGCTCCGTTCGGTAACGGAACCACTCACCCGACGCACGGAAAAGGTCAAGAAGCAAACGGAAGCCCTCAAGTTAGCAACCTAACAAGTAAAGTGGCGAACGGAAGCATTAAAATTTAGATCTATAAATAGGATGAGTCTTACGGAACGAGTAATACTTAAATATGTGTACATTTGCCCATGAATTTAATCATGCACATTCCATTACAAAACATATGAAAGGTAAACTATATTTAATACCAACGACTCTAGGCGATTCAGGCCTTGATTCAGTTATTCCCAAAAATATTCAAGAACTAATTCCAACAATCAAACATTTTATTGTTGAGAATATAAGAACGGCACGTCGTTACTTAAAACTAGTTGATCGCAATATTGATATAGATGAACTAAGTTTTTACGAACTAAACAAACACAGTTCTCCTGATGCTATTTCAGGCTATTTAAAAGCAATTAAAGATCACGATATAGGCATCATTTCGGAGGCTGGTTGTCCTGGTGTTGCCGATCCTGGTGCCGATGTGGTCAAGTTGGCTCACGAAAGAAACATTCGAATAATTCCTTTAGTTGGTCCTTCATCTATTTTGCTTTCGCTAATGGCTTCGGGTTTTAACGGACAGAGTTTTGCTTTTAATGGCTACATTCCCATTAAAGATGGTGAGCGTGTTAAAAAAATTAAACAACTCGAAAACCGTTCTGCTAATGAAAATCAAACTCAGATTTTTATTGAAGCGCCTTATCGTAACATGAAATTGCTTGAAGATTTATCCAAAGAATGTAGTGCGGGAACTAAAATTTGTGTAGCCGTTGACATTACTTTGGAAACGGAATTCATAAAAACCCTCCCTGCTAAACAGTGGAAAAATGAAATGCCTGAATTACACAAACGTCCTACTATTTTTCTATTGCATAAGGATAAGTAAACTTCGTTTGATAAAATATTTGAAGAGCTATAGAGATAATCGTTGTCTCTTTTTTATGAAAGAACCTTATGTATTAAAATGCCCCATAATGACAGAATTTTCAGAATCAACATATTTTAATCTTATTATGGAAATTCTGTGACTTATGTAATTGTGTGAATCTTTTTTTTTATATTCATTCCATAATTTATTAATTTTAAAAATCATACTGATAACACTTCATTCAACTCAATATTTAAAATATAACTCATGATATCGTTCAAAATTGGGAAATATACAATTTCGAGAAAAGCGATTCTGATATTCTTATTAGGCTGCTTTTTAACTGGAATAATGATTGGTGTAAATATGGCGAGCAAAGCATTTTCAACACCTATTGTATTCTTATTTATTCTACCAATATGGTTTCTTCTATTGAGGGGAATAAAAAGTGGAATATCTAAAGATAAATAGACTTTCTTATAAAAACAGAGCCCACTTCTAATAAAGAGTGGGCTCTGTGTTTGTAATAATATCGTATTTAAACTACAAGCTTTTGTAAAAAGCAGGTAATTCTTTTTTAAACTTCTCAATTCCCTTTGTCATACTTTCATAAGTACGTCCACCAGCTGCGTTAATATGACCGCCGCCATTAAAAAAGTCACGAGCCATTTGGTTGATTGGAATATCGCCTTTAGATCGAAAAGAGATCTTAACCGTATCGTCCTTTTCCATAAAGATGACCGAAATATTAATCCCTTTTATGGAAAGAGGATGATTAACAAAACCTTCCGTATCACCATCTTGATAATCAAAAGCGGCAAGTGTTTCTTTAGTTAAATGAATAATTGCAGCTTCATATTCTGGCAAAAGCTCCATACCTTCATTCAAACAATAACCTAAAAGCTTCATTCTGTTAGCCGAGTAATTATCGTATATTTTATCGTGAACTTTAGCTTTATCAATTCCTTTTTTCATCAAAGCACCTACAATTTGATATATACGCTCATTCGATGAATTGTAGCTTAAGCCTCCAGTATCCGTAATAATACCAGTATAAATACACTCAGCAATATCCTTATCAATTTGGTCGTTACCTCCCATAGCATCGATAAATTCGTATATCATTTCACATGTAGAACACATAGCCGTATCAGAAAGGGTAATATCTGCAATAGCTTCTGGCATTGGGTGATGATCAATCATAATTTTAGGAGCTTTTTGTTTCTCCAGCAATTTACCTACATCACCTGATCGTTTAAATGAATTATGATCAAGAATAAAAATCAAATCAGAATCATTTATATATGTCGTACAAGCCTCTTCTGTTTTTTCAAAAACATCCAACTCATCCTCACTATGCAACCAAGTCAAAAACTCAGGATAAGCATTAGGACAAATGACCTTAACTTGTTTTCCTTGCTTTTTCAAATAGCGCATTAAAGCTAATGACGAACCTATAGCATCACCATCGGGTCCTGCATGAGGCACAATAACTATTTGATTTGCTTTTAGTATATAGTCTTTGGCTTCTAAGCTCAATTCTTTGTTTATTCTATTTTGCATGGTTCTATTTCCTCTCATTATGATTCAAGTTTGCTAAATTACTCAATATTTTAAAAAGAATCTAAATTAAATTCTATCCTAATCAAACAATGATAAGACTTTATGCTTATGCTCTAAAATGAGTGATTATACAATTTAATTATAACATTTCTACCTCTAAGTAATTTACAAAAACACGGTATAAGCAATTAAAAGATCAAGATCATTTCTATTGTATTTTTACTAAGATTGATTACATTCATCACATGAACTAAAAATTAATTAACTATGAGAAGTGATAGAACTTTTACAATGATAAAACCAGATGCTGTAGCCAATGGATATATTGGTAATATTTTAGCCGCAATTACTAAAGGCGGTTTTAAAATTGCAGCTATGAAATATACTCAAATCACAAAAAAACAAGCTGAAGTTTTTTACGAAGTACATAAGGATAAACCGTTTTATGGCGATTTGACAGACTTTATGAGTTCAGGACCAATTGTAGCAGCTATTCTTGAAAAAGAAAATGCGGTTGCTGACTTTAGAAAATTAATTGGAGCAACAAATCCTGTTGAAGCTGAAGAAGGAACAATTCGTAAACAATTTGCTGAGTCGATGTCAAGAAATGCTGTTCATGGGTCTGATAGCGATGAAAATGCTTGCATTGAAGGTGCATTCCACTTTTCAGGCTGCGAGATTTTTTAAAAATTCATTATAGAAATTGGATAAGGTTTAAAAAGCTCACTACTTTTTAAACCTTTTATCTTAATACAATATCGTCAATAATCTTCCCTCCTACTTCTTTATTTAAGGCCTGAATCAATCCTGTTTTTATCAGCATTAACTCGTTACGAATAATAGATGATCGTAATTTAACAAACAACTTTCTATTTCTAATATAAAGGTCGGTTGTTGCATTCGCCACATTCTTACCTATCACTTTTTCCCAAGTCTTAATCAGCTCTAGCTCTTTTAATTTTACATCTAGGCCCTGTTCTTTTAAAACTAGTTTCACAAGTTCTTCTATTTTCTGTGTTTTAGAGCGGCGCATATTTCTGAGGATAAAAGTAATGGTTAAAGGTCAAAAAAAGTAAACTTATAAATTAGTAACCGATCCGTCGTCTAAGACAAATAATTTATATGTAAGATCTAAGGATGATAGTATTTGGTCCAAATGATCGCGATTCGTATCGGAAATAAAGATCTGTCCAAATCGTTCTTCCGAAACCAAATGAACAATTTGTTCTACACGATGCGTATCTAGCTTGTCAAAAATATCATCGAGTAATAAAATTGGGTTATAGTCTGATAACTTCTTAATGAATTCGAACTGGGCTAACTTTAGAGCAATTAAATAGGTTTTCTGCTGACCTTGCGAGCCCATTTTTTTGATAGGATAATCACCCAACGAAAGTGTTAAATCATCCTTATGAATGCCCACAGTTGTGTATTGCATCACCTGATCTTTTAAACGAGCATGACGCAAAAGATCTCTCATTTCATGATCGTTTAACTGCGATTTATATTCCAATTTTACAATTTCATTCCCCTTAGATATAATATTATAATACTCTTGGAAAACAGGCATTAATTTGTTTAGAAAATCCTTACGTTTCTCATGTATCGAAGCAGAAAGAATAATCATTTGTTCATCCCAAATAGCTAAACTATCCTCTTCGAATTTACCACGACGAGCAAAATCCTTAAGCAATTTGTTTCGTTGCAAAATAACTCGGTTATATCGAATTAAATCATCCAAATACTTTCTGTCGTATTGAGAAATGACACTATCCATATATTTACGTCTCTCATCACTCCCATCGGTAATTAAACGCACATCAGCTGGAGATACCATTACAATTGGTAAAAGTCCAATATGCTCAGAAAGCTTTTTATACTCCTTTTTATTCCGTTTAAAATTCTTTTTCTGACCACGTTTAACTCCACAATAAATCAACTCGTCCATCTCCTTACGCTTATAATTACCCTCAAGAACCATAAATAGTTCTTCGTGTTTAATATTAAGCTGATCGGTTGATGAAAAATAACTTTTACAAAAGCTCAAATAATAAACAGCATCAAGCAAATTGGTTTTCCCCATACCATTATTACCTATAAAGCAATTAATTTTAGGCGAAAGCTCAATTTCCAACTCTTTTATATTCTTGTAATTTATAAGGGACAAACGCTCTAAATACATATATTTTATTTTTGCTTTAAGGATCGGACAATCTGATTTTATGTTTAGATTTACAATTCCGTCTCAAAAATACGAATAAATTCAAATACAGGCTTAAATTCACTCATTATTCATAGTAAAATTGGTATTCACTTTTTAGCAATAAAATTGTCGTAATATTCACAAAAAAAATTACATTTGCGTTAGAAAAAATAAAACATTAAATAATTAGAATATGTCTACAAACAAAAACAATCAGGATCACGAAGATAATTTTGAAAACTTTGAACAAGCTTTAAGTAGAACAGAACAATATATAGAGAAAAACCAAAAGAAATTAACTTATATTGCTATAGCTGTAATCCTAGTAGCAACTGCTATTTTTGCTTACCAAAAATATTATAGAGCTCCTATGGAGATAAATGCTCAAACTGAAATGTTCCAAGCACAACGTTATTTTGAAGTAGACTCTTTTAACCTTGCTATCAATGGTGATGGTAACTATGATGGTTTTCTTGATATTATTGATAATTATGGATCAACAGAAGCAGGAAACTTATCGAACTATTATGTTGGCGTTTCTTACCTTCATTTAGGCGAATACCAAAATGCAATTAACTATTTAGAAAATTTCTCTTCAGATGATTTTCTTCTTTCTTCCCTAGCAAAAGCTGCAATTGGTGATGCTTATATGGAACTTGGTAATAACGAAAAAGCGGCTTCAAATTATATGAATGCAAGCGCTTCAAATACCAATGACTTTACAACACCTATATACCTTCAAAAAGCAGGTTTTGCTTACGAAATGACAGGTAATTATAAAGAAGCATTAGCTGCTTACGAAACTATCGAAAAAGATTTTGGTAAATCTTCTGAAGCTCGTGATATCGAAAAATATATAACTCGTGCCAAATTGAACTTGAAATAATCAAGACATTATAAATATAAAAAAAGCGAAGATCAATGATCTTCGCTTTTTTTCTGTTTAACTACATAGTAATTCCAAACCACACATAAAAGATTCTGTTTAAAATTACATTCCTAAAAACTAAGCACTATTAAAGATTACGATTATCTATACTTTATGGAATTAATAATCAGAGATTATAAACATAAATAAAGTTCCCCAAAGAGAGCTCTATTTTATGCTAAAACAATAAAGATCTATTCGTCAATCTTCTCTAACTCAACTGTGAAATGTCTCATAATTGGAGCTTCATAAGTAATTTTAAAACCATGCTTAATATCTTTTCTACGATCATAAACATTTTTGAAAGCAGCAGCAATTACATCCATATGATTGTTTGTATACGTTCTTCTAGGAATAGCTAAACGTAACAACTCCAAATCTGGATAACGGTTTTCCCTCGTCTCAGGATCTCTATCAGCCAGGATAGCTCCAATTTCGACTCCACGAATACCTGCTTCTAGATACAACTCACAACCTAAAGTTTGAGCTTGAAACTCTTCTTTTGGAATATGCCCTAAAATCTTTTTAGCATCAACAAATATAGCGTGACCACCAATTGGTTTTTGGAATGGGACACCATACTCTTCAAGCTTAGCTCCTAAATACTCAACTTGCTTAATACGAGTCTCCAAATATTCAAACTCAGTACCCTCATCAAGACCTTGCGCCAAAGCATTCATATCCCGACCAGACATACCTCCGTACGTAACATATCCTTCGAACATAATATTGTAAGTAGAGGCTTGCTTCCAAAGTTCCTTACTCTTCATGCCAATAAACCCACCCATATTTACAATAGCATCTTTCTTAGAACTCATTGTTGCCATGTCAGCATACAGATACATCTCTTTTACAATTTCTTTGATCGTTTTATCTTGATATCCTTTTTCGCGAAGCTTAATAAAATAGGCATTTTCTGCAAAACGAGCCGAATCGTAGCATACTGGAACTTTATATTTATCAGCTAAAGCTCTTACACCTTTTAGGTTTTCCATAGAAACCGGCTGACCTCCAGATGAATTACAAGTAACAGTCACAATAATCATTGAAATTTTCTCCTTTGGATGAGAAGATAGAACTGATTCTAATTTCACAAGATCAAGATTACCTTTAAATGGGTGATCGATCTCCGTATCGAAAGCCTCATCGATTGTACAGTCAATTGCTTTTGCTTTTCTGAACTCAATATGACCTTTAGTCGTATCAAAATGAGAGTTTCCAGGAACAACATCGCCATTCTTAACTAATACAGAGAACAATACATTTTCTGCTGCACGACCTTGGTGTGTTGGTAAAAAATGATCGAAACCTAAAATATTCTTAATCGCATCTTTCATTTTATAGTACGAACGAGCACCGGCATAAGACTCGTCACCTAACATCATCTCAGACCACTGTTTATCACTCATTGCACCAGTTCCTGAATCTGTTAAAAGGTCAATAAACACCTCATCACTTTTCAAGTTAAATAAATTATATTTAGCTGCTTTAAGCCACTTCTCTCTCTCTTCACGAGTACTTCTTTTAATGGTTTCAACCATCTTAATTTTAAACGATTCTGCAAATGGTATTTTCATGATTTTATTTTAGGGTTTTAAAAAATTCATCGGATTAAACTTCTCATTATCAAAACAAGAAGTATTTTTATTCTGTTTATAATTAGATGTGCCAAAACATTAGACATCTGAGAAAAACAAATGTATGCGCACGCAATTACAGTGTGAACTATAATTAAGATCTAATAAATTGTAATAAAATAGGATTAGCTTTTATAAACTAAGGAGTAGTCAAAAAACAACTCACGACTAGTAGTGATATCCGTCGCGGTTTTTAATATTAAGAAAATTATTCAATGTGGGTTTCGAAAGTCGATTATGCATTTTCATAGTCTTCATTTTTACCAATACGCTAAATTTAGTTTTTTTAAAACTATAAAAAAAATGCCACGCAAAATTTTGTGATCGCTTAAGCATATTTATACTTGCATTTTGTTTTTTTCAAGGAATTTTATTCTCATTTTTGTTTTTAGTCAATAATAAATCAGATCTGAATGTGAGATTATCGTTTAAAACTAACTCACATGCTCAAACAAACTCATTAAGATGAATCACAAGCTTTTCCTCTTGCTTCTAGTACTTCAATCAGCATTCCTATTTTCATTGGAGAGTAAGGCACAAACATCTACATATAAAATTCAAAATTCCATATATTCTACCCCTCAAAGCATAAGTGTCATAAATAATACGCCACTTCCTCGGGTTAAAAAATCTGAACGAGATTCTATTCAAATTAAAACAATTGCTCTTCCAAAATCAGCTTATATAATTGCTCATTCGCAATCTGAAACAAAATATTATTCTGATTTTTCAATAAATACACTAAGGTTTCAAGATCCACTTAAACATATTAAAAATATTAATTTTAAATATTTACTAGGTGAACTCGAGGTGGAAGCTAAAAGTAAAGAAGATAAGAATTTAGATAATGCAGTAAGTACTTTGCTCGACTATGTGAAAAATGATAGCATCAGAAATATGGTAACTTACTTAAAGTCCTATATCGAAAAAAGACAAACTGAAGATGCACTTAAAGAATTGTCTAAAAAAATTGAACTAGAGCAAGAATTATTAGAACAAAATGATAGCCTCTCGAAAGATGATAAATTCGAATTACAAAACGATTCAAAAAAATATGCAGAATTATTCGATTATATAGAAAATGACTCGGTACACCAATGGATCAGAGAGATTAGTCGTGACTCCGTTTCATTCGCCGTGAAAAATGCCATGAACGATTCGCTAGCATTTTGGATAAACAACGGCAAAACTGATTTCAAACGCTTTTGGTTAAAAAAGAGCAAAAAAGATTCTATAGGTATTTGGCTACAAAACACAGCAAGCAAAGGTATAAAGATTCTCTATGATGATGATATTTATCAAGAATCAGTCAGAAACACAAAAAGAAAAGGTGCTAACGTAAAATTAAAAAAAGAGATATCGCCCAATGGCTTCAAACTAGCAAAATTAAAAAAATACAAACGATACGTTGATATTTGGAAATTTGGGACCATTGTAAAACTCGATTTTAACCAAGGCCATGTAAGTAAAGAATGGGCCGAAGGTGGAGAAAGTTCCATATCAACCCTAGCTGGTATTAAATCTTTCGCTAATTATAAAAAGAATAAAACATCGTGGGAAAACACAATTGATTTTGAATATGGTCTTTTAAAATCAGGAGATAACGAATTCCGTAAAAATCAGGATAAACTAGAAATCAATACTAAATTCGGACATTTAGCCTTTAAGAAATGGTACTATACCTCTATGTTTAACTTAAAAACTCAGTTTGTTCGAGGCTACAATTATTCGGATGATAAAGAACGAAAATTAGTTTCGAATTTCTTTGCTCCTGCTTATATTTTGGGCTCAATCGGTTTAGATTATAAGCCTAAACCAAATTTTTCTATGCTACTCTCACCCTTTACAGCAAAGTATACCATAGTTAATGACACAACAAATATAGATCAAACAGCTTTTGGTATTGATGCTAATGAAAAAATAAAAAAAGAAGTCGGTGCCTATATTAAATTATTACATAAATGGAAAATCACTAAAGAAATAAGTATGGAAAATAAACTGGAATTTTATTCTAGCTATTCCAATACGGCAAAAAATATTGATGTTGATTGGCAATTCGTTTTAAATCTTCCAATCAGTCAATATTTAACAACAAGTATATCCACCTATTTAATATCTGATGATGACACAGGAACGAAGGTCCAGTTTAAAGAAAATCTGGCTGTTGGAATTAGGTACCAATTTTAAGAGAAACTAAAGATATTGAAACCAAACTTTTGTTCTGTTATCAAACTCAATCAACAAGACAAACTATACTACTTATACTCAACACCCTAAATATGTAGTGTTAAAAAAAATAACAAACAATATTACAAATTCACTTAATCACTTATTTACTCATTCACTTTAATTATCTTTGCAAAACTAAATAATCATTTTACAACTTAATTTTTACAGAATGGACAGTTTAACAGCTATTTCGCCTATTGATGGACGTTATCGTAATAAGGTTGACGTATTGGGAGAGTATTTTTCGGAGTGCGCACTTATAAAATACCGCGTATTGATAGAGGTAGAATATTTTATCTCTCTTTGCAAGCACCCACTTCCTCAGCTTGCCGATTTCGATAAAAACAATTTTGATGAACTACGCAGTTTATACCTAGATTTTACTGTTGAAGATGCACAAAAAGTTAAAGACATTGAGGCTATAACGAATCATGATGTAAAAGCCGTTGAATATTTCATTAAAGAGAAATTCGATGCTTTAAATCTTCATAAATATAAAGAATTCATCCACTTTGGATTGACTTCTCAAGATATAAACAACACAGCAACGCCATACTCTTTAAGAGATGCGGTACACGATGTGTATTACCCTCTTTTAGACGAATTAATCGAGAAGATGGAAAGTTTATCAAATGACTGGAAAGACATCGCTCTTTTGGCTCGTACTCATGGACAACCAGCAACTCCTACCCGTTTGGGAAAAGAAATTCAGGTTTATGTGTACCGTCTTAAAAAGCAATTAGACTTACTAAAATCAGTTCCTTGTTCAGCTAAATTTGGTGGTGCTACAGGTAATTTCAACGCACATCATGTTGCTTACCCACAAATTGATTGGAAAAAATTTGGTGATAAATTCGTAAACGAGTCATTAAAACTTGAGCGTGAAGAGTACACAACTCAAATTTCGAACTACGATAATATGGCTGCAATCTTTGATAATTTCAAACGTATCAATACCATATTAATAGATATGAATCGTGATTTCTGGACTTACATTTCCATGAATTACTTTAAGCAGAGAATTAAAGAGGGAGAAGTTGGATCTTCAGCTATGCCTCATAAAGTAAACCCTATCGACTTCGAAAATTCTGAGGGTAATTTAGGATTAGCTAATGCAACATACGAGCATTTATCGGCAAAGCTACCTATTTCACGCCTACAACGCGATCTTACAGATTCAACTGTATTGAGAAATATTGGTGTTCCTTTTGCTCACTCTATCATTGCTTTCAAATCATTATTAAAAGGTTTGGATAAATTGATTCTTTCTCCAGATGCATTTGCTGCCGATTTGGAAGCAAACTGGGCTGTAGTTGCTGAAGCTATTCAAACTATTTTGCGTAGAGAAGCTTACCCAAATCCTTACGAGGCATTGAAAGCTTTAACACGTACAAACACAAACGTAACTCAAAACAGTATTGCTGAGTTTATCGATACACTTGAAATTTCAGATAGTTTAAAAGCTGAATTGAAAGCAATTACTCCATCGAACTATACAGGAGTTTAATATCAATACACATTTTACTGAAAGACCGCAGGAGTTAAACTTCTGCGGTTTTTTTTTGTTTTACATTACTGTTGCCTTTTTTAAACTACCACTAAATATTGCTAAATCTTTGCGAATAGCTAGTAAGAATCGTATTTTTACCAGCTATTTTGATTTACTTCAATCCGGAGAAACAAAATAAAACCGATTCAAACTAGAAACAATTTAAAAGTTTAAATGAAAGATTTCATTAAAATACTACAACGATTTCTCCCTCCCTATAAGAGTGATTTAATCATGAGTTTTGTATACAACTTACTTGCAGCAGTCTTTGGCGTATTCTCCTTTGTAATGATGCAACCTGTTCTCGAAATTCTTTTCAATGACACAAAAGTTATTGTAACCAAAGTGCCTTGGGAAGCAAGTGTAGATGCGATAAAGCACAATTTTTATTATTATACAACTCTTATAAAAGCTGAATATGGTGCAGACTCTACACTTCTGTTTGTGGGTATTGTATTACTTATCGCGGTACTTTTCAAAGTTACTTTTACGTACTTTGGTTCTTACCACACCGTCCAAGTTAGAAACTCTGTCGTTAGAGATATTAGAACAAAAATCTATGACAAAATTGTAAACCTTCCGATTCCTTTCTTTACAGAAGAAAAAAAAGGGGATATTATTTCACGATCGACTTCTGATGTCCAAGAGGTAGAAAACTCTGTAATGAACTCACTTGATATGTTCATTAAGAACCCAATTCTAATTATCGTAGCCTTAGTTACAATGATTATTATGAGCCCACAAATGACACTTTTCTCTTTCATCATTTTACCCGTTGCTGGCTATATTATTGGTCGAATTGGAAAATCATTAAAAAAGAAGTCGCGTTTAGGACAAAATAAGATGGGCGATCTACTTTCAACCATTGAAGAAACACTTTCAGGTCTTCGAATTATCAAAGCCTTTACTGCTGAAGAAAAGGTATCTGCAAAATTTGCTACAGAAAATAATGACTACCGTCGTATTATGAACAGCCTAATGCGACGAAGAATTCTAGCACATCCCATAAGTGAATTCTTAGGAACTGTAGTGATTGTGATTGTACTTTGGTATGGTGGTCGTTTAATCTTAACTGGTGAAGGTGGCATGAATGGTGCTGGATTTATAGCTTATTTGGTTGTGTTTTATTCAATCATTAACCCAGCTAAAGCATTTTCAAAAGCCTTATACAGCATTCAAAAAGGATTGGCTGCTATGGATCGAATTGATCAAATTTTAGAAGCTGAGTCAACTATTGTTGATAAGGTCAATGCAAAATCGATTAGTCAATTTGAAACTGCGATTGAATACAGAAATGTTGGTTTCTCATACAATGGAGAAAAGCAAGTTCTTAAAAATATTAATCTTAAAATTCCAAAAGGCAAAACCATTGCTCTTGTTGGTCAATCGGGTTCTGGGAAAACAACTTTCGTAGATTTATTACCTCGATTTTACGATGTGATTGAAGGTGGAATTTTTGTTGATGGTGAAGATATTCGAAATTGTAAAATAACTGATCTACGTAACCTAATGGGTAACGTAAATCAGGAATCGATTCTATTCAATGATACAATTTTCGGCAATATTGCTTTTGGTGTTGAGAATGCAACAAAGGAACAAGTTGAAGCAGCAGCAAAAATTGCAAATGCTCACGACTTTATTACAGCTACTGAAGAGGGGTACTATACTAATATTGGTGATCGTGGCGGTAAACTTTCTGGAGGTCAACGTCAGCGTTTAAGTATTGCACGAGCTGTTCTTAAGAATCCTCCAATCATGATTCTTGATGAAGCAACTTCTGCCCTTGATACAGAGTCAGAACGTTTGGTACAGGATGCTTTGGATAAGTTGATGCGAAACAGAACTTCAATTGTAATTGCTCACCGTTTATCTACAATTAAGAATGCAGATTTGATTTGTGTTTTCCACGAAGGTGAAATTGTTGAACGAGGCAAGCATGATGAACTTATTAAATTAAATGGAACTTATAAGAAGCTTAATGATATGCAGATGTTGTAGTCTTTAAATAAAATATTTATAAAGGAAAGATGATTCTTAATTGAATCATCTTTTTTTGTATCACTTTTCTTTTCGCTCTAGCTATAATAATCTTCAATCCCTTTTCTTTCTTATACTAGGATATTAGTTTCAATAAATATGAAAATCCAACGTCATCCTGAATTTATTTCAGAATATCACAATCAATCGTAAAGATTCTGAAACAAGTTCAGAATGACAATTACATATAAACCTGAAATTAATCCGATTCTTAGGACTAGTATAAAAAAAAAGATGATCTATAATAGATCATCTTTTTCATTTAATATCAATTGAAAACTTAAAATTCTTTCTTCAATTGCTCAACCCAAGCCTTAATACGCTCATCAGTTAAAGCTGCCTGGTTCTCAATATCAAGAGCCAAACCTAAGAATTTCCCATCGCGTATAGCAACTGAACGTTCAAAATTATAACCTTCAGAACTAGTTAAACCAATAAGCTTAGCACCACGTTTTTCCATAGCTGTGGCTAATAAGCCAATACCATCAACAAAATTCTCTGCATACCCCACTTGATCGCCTAAACCAAAAAGAGCTATTTTCTTTCCTTTCAACTTAAATTCTTCAATGGCTGGCATAAATTCATCCCAATAGTTAGGTAATTCGCCATCGAACCAAGTTGGCACGCCAAGCACCAAATTTTTATAACTTAAAAAGCTCTCTTCATCTATCTCCTCAACATTTACCAATTCAACATCAAATTCTTTCCCAAAAGCTTTCTTTATCTTCTCAGCATTCTTCGAAGTTTTAATGGTATTGAAACTGTATATTAATCCAATTTTAGTCATCATCTCAATTTTAATAATCTAACAAATCCTTAGCCGCAACATAAATTTTATCTATATTTGGAAGAGTTGCTTTCTCCAAAATTCGATTAAATCCAACTGGTGTAAAAGTAGATCCGACACGTCTTACTGGAGCGTCCAAATGTTTAAACGCTTCCTCAGTAATCGTTGCAGCAATTTCACCACCGAATCCAGCAAAAACTTTATCTTCATGCACAACCAAAACTTTATTGGTCTTAGCAACCGACTTAATAACCGTTTCCTTATCCAAAGGTACAAGTGTACGTAGATCAATAACCTCAACATTTTTGCCTAATTCCTTAGCAATTTTATCAGCTACCTCAACACACATGTGCGTTGTGTTACCATAAGTAACAATAGTCAAATCGGTACCTTCACGACGAACACGAGCCTTACCAAATGGCACCTCAAAATCGTCGGGAACTACAGCTGCCGCCTTAGGATCGTTATATAAAGCCTTTGGCTCCATAAATACAGTCATACCCTTAGAACGAATCGACGTACGAAGTAAACCTGCAGCATCATCAGCGTAAGATGGATAAACAATACGAACACCAGGGAAAGTTGCCAAAGCGCCTTCAATATTTTGAGAGTGATACAAACCTCCACCAATATACCCTCCAGAAGCAAGTCTTACCGTAATATTAGGTGAAAATTGACCTTTTGTACGCCAATATTCATGAGTTGTTTCAACAAATTGCTCCATAGCTGGCCAAAAATAATCGGCAAACTCAGCACCTTCAACCACAATACGAATATTATCGTTATAACGACTCATTCCATTGGCAGTACCCATAATAAAGTCTTCGGCAATAGGCGCATTAAATACACGTTCAATACCAAACTCTTGTTGCATCCCTTTTGATACATTGAAAATACCACCCTTATCTTTATTGGCAATATCTTGTCCCCAAATAAAAGTATCCGGATTATGACGGAATTCAGCCTTTAAAGTTTCATTTAAACCTTCGATTAATTTCTTAGGCTCGCCCGTTTCGTTATGAAGTCCTTCAGGATATTTCGCTGCTGGATATGCATCAGGAATGACAAAATCATGTATGGAATTTGGATCTGGATCTGGAGCAGTTAAACCAGCACGGTGTGCTTTCTTAACCTGCAATTTTACATCAGCTTCAATCGCTACCAATTCTTCCTCTGTAAAACGCTTATATCGAATTAACAGACGACGGAATTTAGCTAAAGGATCATTTTTTTCCACATAACTCAACTCCGCATTATCACGATACAAGACGTGCTTATCTGAATTTGAGTGAGCACCCATACGAACACAATTCGCTTGAACAATAGCTGGCATTTGATTTTCAACAGCATAAGCTTTTGCTTCAGTCATGGTATTCATCGAATCGAAAACATCCTTACCATTACAATGGAATATCTTCAAGTACTTTAATCCTTTAAAGTTATCAGCAACCTTACGATTAGCCGTTTGGTCTTTTTTAGGAACTGAAATACCATAACCATTGTCTTGGATTACAAAAATAACCGGCAACTGCTCTTTCGATGCACCATTAATTGCCTCATAAACGTAACCTTCAGAAACTGAAGATTCTCCCTGAGAACTAATAGCAACACCTTTACCTTTATAATATTTTAAAGCTCTTGCAATACCTACAGCATGCAATGTATGATTACCAGTACATGATGAAACATTATGAACATTCCATTCGGGTTTTGCAAAGTGATTCGACATATGTCGTCCGCCACCTGCTACGTCCGTATCTTTTGAAATACCATTGAAAATAACTTCTTCAGCAGTTAAACCTGCCGATAGTGAAGTTAACATATCGCGGTAGTATGGGAAAAGATGGTCAGTTTTTCTATCAAAAACCTGACCTATAGCTAATTGAATCCCATCGTGACCTGCATAAGGAGCATGGTAAGACCAGCCAATAGCTTGTTTCAAATAATTAGGTGCTTTCTCATCAAGAGCACGACCTAAAGTCATTAAGTTAAACCAGTCAGCAAGCTGCTTTTTAGATGTTTCTTTTATGCTATATTTTTTCTTATCTGTCATTGTTATTGTCATTAATGATTTATTACTCTATTCTTAAACGTTTCTTGTCACATCAAATTCCTCCAAATAGTCGGCAATCTTTCTCAAGAAAGCGCCACCAAGAGCTCCATCAACCACACGGTGATCGTAGGATAGTGATAAAAACATTTTCTGACGTGGCACTATAACATCGCCAGCTGCTGTTTCTAATACAGCTGGTTTCTTCTCAATAGTTCCTACTGCAAGAATTGCAACCTGAGGTTGATTGATAATAGGTGTTCCCATTACATTTTTGAACGATCCAAAATTCGAAATCGTAAATGTTCCGCCCGAAACATCGTCTGCATCTAACTTATTATTTCTAGCCTTATCAGCTAAATTATTCATACCAACAGTTATACCTAAAAGGTTTTTCTGATCAGCATTCTTTATAACAGGTACAATCAAATTCCCAGAAGGTAAAGCAACAGCTACACCAATATTTATATCTTTCTTGACAATAATTTTATAATCATCAACCGATGAATTAATCATTGGATAATCACGCAAAGCTTTTGAAACAGCCTCAATGATAATAGGCAAGAAAGTAATCTTCGTTTTCTCTTTAGCGAAAAACTCATCTTTTATCTTATTCCTCCAATTCACCATATCAGTTACATCAGCCTCGACCATTGCTGTAACATGTGGCGAAGTTTGTTTCGACATAACCATATGATCAGCAATAATTCGACGCATACGATCCATTTCTATAATTTGATCGTTTGCACCTACTGACATCGATACTTTTGGTTTTTCTACTTTTGCAAGTGGTTTTACTATATCCCCTTTTGCTGGAGTAGCTACTGCCATATTAGTAGGCGTTTGTCTTTCAGCAACAAACTTCAGAATATCTTCTTTCTGAACTCGTCCATCTTTACCATGTCCTACAATAGCATCTAATTCTGATTGGGAAATATTTTCTTTTTGAGCAATAGCCTTTACCAAAGGAGAATAAAAACGATCTGAATCAGATTTAATTTCAGCAACATCACTCACAACCTGTTCTTCAATTTCCTCAACAACAAGCTTTTCTGTGACTTGAGGCACCTGTTCTGCATCTGCAGCATCCTCGCTCATATCAACAATAGCAACAATCTCTCCCACAGGCACAACATCGTCTTCTTTGAAGCGAAGCTCAACAATTTTACCTGAGACTGGAGATGGAATCTCGGAATCTACCTTGTCTGTAGCAATCTCAAAAAGCATGTCATCCTCTTCGATAACATCATTTAACTTTACAAACATTTTAGTGATCGTTGCCTCCTGAACACTCTCTCCCAACTTGGGCATTAGAATTTCAAAACTTGACATATATTTCTTAATTATTAGTTAGAATCATTATAAATAATAAACAAATATATTAATTATTTTTATTTAGACTATTTATAATTTACTTTTTTTGCAATGTTTAAATAGCAAAACGAATTAGCAATTGTATATCAATTAATTACAAATAACTTAACCACAAGTTAGTGAATATTTATTAACGAAAAAATACATTATTGTGTGAAATACAAACGTTTTATAAAAAAACTCTTCAAATAGTTAGCTAAATCTATTATTCAAATTATTTTTGTCTTGAAATAAAAAAAAACAGCATGAAGGATTACAATTATAAACTGGAGATATCAGCTAATCAAGAAGAAGTATTTAATGCGCTGACTAATTCCTTCCAAATTGAACTATGGACAGGACAACCAGCGACAATGGATGATCAAGTTGGAACAGTCTTTTCTTTATGGGATGGTGACATATCAGGCTGCAACATTCAAGTTGTAAAAGATTACAAATTAGTACAAGAATGGTTCTTTGGCGAAACAGAACATGATTCAATAGTAACTATAACACTTAAAAAGGTTGGAAAAAACACTTCTCTAGAATTAACACACACCAATATTCCTGATGAAGCCTATGATGAAATTATCGAAGGTTGGACCGAATATTACTTAGGCTCAATGAAAAGCTTTTTAGAGTTTTATTAGAAAATTTTAAAAATAACATATAGAAAAACCGCAATTCAATAGAATTGCGGTTTTTTTTTGGATTTATAAATATGATCTCCTAATTCGATTTTAAAATGAATAAATAAGCCGGTCCTTCGTCATCTTCTCAACTTAATTGATATAAACATCAATAATAATTATCAAAACTTGATCATATCATTATTCTCAGGCTTAATTCATATTCTAAAAATACAGTCTTGTCATCGATAAAGATAAGACTAGGACAATTTCATATTTTTTATAGTTCTTCTATTCACAATTTTAGTGAGTAGGATATTATTTGCTAATAAATAAGTTATCATTTTGATAAAATTAAAACCAAGAGATACTTTCCAAGCAGAATATCAGAATTTTCAAATCATTAAGAATTTACACCAATTGCTCCTACAAAGGAGAAGCAAATAGATCCATTCAAAGCTTGAAACAGAAAAGATTTATTTTTTTCAAAAAAAAAGTTCTAAATAGTCTCTAGGGAATCAAACACTTACATAAAACCAATACTTTTTTTACAAAAAAATGTTTCTAGGAGGCTTGTATATTCGGGGAAAGCATCTATATTTGCATCGCAATAGAGGGAAAACGTTCCCTTATAAACGTTGCAATTGGGGAAGATACCAAAGTGGCCAACTGGGGCGGACTGTAACTCCGCTGACTTCGTCTTCGTAGGTTCGAATCCTGCTCTTCCCACAACATTCTGAAGCAACAAAATTCATTTGATAACGATCGAATGAACTGCTAAAGATCTGCGGGAATAGCTCAGTTGATAGAGCATCAGCCTTCCAAGCTGAGGGTCGCGAGTTTGAGTCTCGTTTCCCGCTCAATTTTATTGCAAATTTAATGGGGAGATACCAAAGTGGCCAACCGGGGCAGACTGTAACTCTGCTGACTTCGTCTTCGTAGGTTCGAATCCTGCTCTCCCCACTTTAACATTACTTGAGAAACAAACGTGTTTCTTGTATGCGGGAATAGCTCAGTTGATAGAGCATCAGCCTTCCAAGCTGAGGGTCGCGAGTTTGAGTCTCGTTTCCCGCTCAATTATTATTGGAGAGATGGCAGAGTGGTCGAATGCGGTAGTCTTGAAAACTATTGTGCGGCAACGTACCGGGGGTTCGAATCCCTCTCTCTCCGCTTAAAAAGGGAGTTTCATTCATTTGAGACTCCCTTTTTTTATGTCCTGAATTTTATGGAATGAGAACTCTTTGGGAGTTCGTAATAAATTCATGACGAGAAACGAGGAACAATCACCTTCTCTCCGCAATTTAGGAATCATCCTAATCCAAAAGGCTGTAAATCTATTGATTTACACGTTTTTATTTACACTCAATTCACTCTACCACAAATAAAGTCAATAGTAAGGTGTACTCTCAGGTGAACAAATTTAAGACCTAACTTTTGAACCGAATCCTAAAACTTCACTTAGATTCCATATCAATAAGTACCTTTTTTAAATTTTAAGACGTCGATTTCTCACTCTTAAAAAGCTTCTCGCCCCTTACATATAGGAATTACAAGCTTAAAACAATCAATATCCACAGAATTTATCTTTGTTCTGATTCCAAAGTTTATTTGTAAAAATTAAAAACATCTCTTATCTTCGTGCACGAACACGACATCGTGATACGCTTATAAATAAAAGTATTTCTAACACATAAACAATCGATTTAAATTTTTATTTTTCAAATAACCGTGTTCGGAAACGGTTGAAATGAAATTTATAATACAATAACAATGAAAAAGTTTTTAGACGACGATTTTATACTTGAAACGGAAACTGCAAAAAAACTATATCATGAATTTGCTGCCGATCTTCCTATCATCGATTACCATTGTCATATAGATCCTAAAGAAATAGCTGAAGATAAAAAGTTTGAGAACATGACTCAAATAT
The DNA here is from genome assembly GCF_009669305.1 of Ancylomarina sp. 16SWW S1-10-2. GTDB lineage: Bacteria > Bacteroidota > Bacteroidia > Bacteroidales > Marinifilaceae > Ancylomarina. The sequence continues at coordinate 8,014 of NZ_SADB01000017.1, read as the reverse complement.
GGTTATATGGAGATCATTACAAATGGAGGGCCTTAAGAGCCAATGGTATTAATGAAGAAAACATTACCGGAAAAGCCTCCGACTGGGAAAAATTCGAAAGTTGGGCAAAAACAGTCCCTTATACGCTTCGCAACCCACTATATCACTGGACACATTTAGAATTAAAAAAGCCATTTGGTATTGAAAAAATATTAAGTCCAGATACAGCCAAAGAAATTTGGGATGAATGCAACGCCAAATTAAACACATCCGAATTTTCAAGTAGAGGTCTTATTCGCAAAGCCAATGTAGAAGTTATTGGTACCACCGATGATCCTGCTGATTCTTTGGAATATCACAAAGCCATTAAAGATTCGGGCTTTGAAACAAAAGTAGTTCCTTCTTGGCGTCCAGATAAAGCGATGGCTGTTGATAATATAACAGAATACAACCTTTACATTGACAAGCTAGCTAATGTAGCTGAAATGAAAATCGACACGATTGAAGATTTACTGACAGCTCTTAAAAAACGTCACGATTTCTTTGCTGAAATGGGATGTAAAGCCTCAGACCATGGATTAGATCAATTTTATTCAGCCGATTACACAGCTCTTGAATTTTCAGAAATATTTCTAAAAATCCGCAAAGCATATAAACTAAACGAAACCGAAAAATTAAAATTTAAATCAGCAATGCTTTACGAATTGGCTGTACTTGATCATTCAAAAGGATGGGTACAACAATTTCACGCAGGTGTAACTCGTAACCACAATACTCGAATGTTTAATAAACTTGGAGCTGATACAGGTTTCGACTCTATTACTGACAAGTTAGTTGCTGAAGATTTGTCAAAATTTTTAAACCGTTTAGAAAAAGATGAAAAACTAACTAAAACCATTCTTTATAACTTAAACCCAGCTCATAATGAAGTGTATGCAACCATGATTGGCAACTTTCAAGATGGTAAAACAGCTGGTAAAATTCAATGGGGATCTGGATGGTGGTTTTTAGATCAGAAAGATGGAATGGAAAAGCAAATGAATACACTTTCTAATCTTGGCTTATTAAGCCGATTTGTAGGTATGCTTACAGATTCAAGATCATTCCTAAGCTACAGTCGACATGAATATTTCCGCAGAATTCTATGTAATTTAATCGGGAACGACGTTGAAAAAGGATTAATTCCCTACAACGAAGAATTGCTAAAAGAAGTGGTTCAAGGAATTTGCTATTATAACGCAAAAAAATATTTCAATTTTTAATTAATCTCAGACAAAATACACAATGAATAAAGTAGTAACCTTCGGTGAAATAATGTTAAGACTTGCAACTCCAGGATATGCAAGATTCTCACAGGTTGATTCTTTTAATGCAACCTATGGTGGTGGCGAAGCTAACGTTGCCGTTTCTTTGGCAAATTATGGTTTAGATGTAGATTTCGTAAGTCGTCTACCAAAAAATGATATTGGAAGAGCCTGCATGATGGACCTTCGAAAATATGGTGTAAACGTTGACAATATTGTATGGGGTGGAGATCGTTTGGGAATTTATTTTCTTGAAACAGGTGCTGTAAGCCGTGGTAGTAAAGTTGTTTACGATAGAGCTCATTCAGCCATCTCAGAAATTGAATCGGGAATGATCGATTGGGATCAAGTGTTTAAAGGAGCAACATGGTTTCATTGGACAGGAATTACCCCTGCAATTTCTCAAGGAGCTGCTGATGTTTGCTTAGAAGCAATTCAAGAGGCTAACAAAAGAGGAATTACTGTTTCAACAGACTTAAACTACAGAAAAAACCTTTGGAACTACGGCAAATCTGCAGGTGAAGTAATGCCAGAATTGGTTGCGGGTTGTGATGTGATTTTAGGTAACGAAGAAGATGCTGCAAAAGTATTAGGAATTAGTCCTGAAGGTCTTGATGTTACCGGTGGACATGTGGAAGCTGATGCTTACCTTTCTGTATCTAAACAGATCATGAAACAATTTCCTCGTTGCAAAAAAGTAATTACCACTTTGCGAGGATCAATAAGTGCTAATCACAATAGCTGGACAGGTGTTCTTTATGATGGTAAAACACTTTACAAAGCAAATAACACCTACCAAATTACTCACATTGTTGATCGTGTTGGTGGTGGTGACTCTTTTATGGGTGGACTAATTTATGGTTTACTTACTTACCCAGACAATGACCAAAACGCATTGAATTTTGCAGTTGCTGCATCTTGTTTAAAGCATACTGTTTATGGCGACTACAATCAAGTTACAGTTGAAGAGGTTGAAAAATTAATGAATGGTGATGCTTCCGGACGAGTAGCACGTTAATATTAAATTATAAATGATGAATTAATAATTATGAATTAAAGAAATCTAATACTCTTATTGATAGAGCAAGACAACTCATAATTCATAACTTATACTTCATAATTAAAATAGAAATGGCTAAATTTTCAAGAATAGAAGTAGCATTAAAAATGAAAGAAACAGGTATGGTTCCTGTGTTTTTTCATTCGGATATTGAAGTTTGTAAAAATATATTAAAAGCTTGTTACTCTGGTGGTGCACGCTTATTCGAATTTGTAAATCGTGGCGATTTTGCTCACGAGGTTTTCGGAGAGTTAATTAAATGGTCTGCAAAAGAATGCCCAGAGATGATTCTAGGTGTTGGATCGGTTATCGATGCAGGAACGACTTCATTATACATTCAGTTGGGAGCAAATTTTGTAGTTTCTCCAATTTTAAATGCTGAAATGGCAAAAGTATGTAATCGCAGAAAAGTAGCATGGTCGCCAGGTTGTGGTTCACTTACTGAGATTTCTTACGCAGAAGAATTGGGTGCCGAAGTGGTTAAAATATTCCCTGGATCACAAGTTGGAGGTCCAGATTTCGTAAAAGCTGTAAAAGGTCCATTCCCTTGGTCATCAATTATGCCAACAGGTGGTGTAAAACCAGAAAGAGAGAACCTAACTCAATGGTTTAATGCTGGCGTGCATTGCGTTGGTATGGGATCTCAGTTAATGATCAAAAACGATGATGGTTCATTCAATTACAAAGCAATTGAAGAAAAAACATCTAGTGCACTTTCAATTATTCAAGAAATTAAAAAATAAGAGATATGGAAACCAATTTAAAAAATAAAGTAGCTGTTGTAACTGGAGCTGGCGGAGTAATTTGTTCAGAAATGGCAAAATCATTAGCTGCAATGGGTGTAAAAACAGCCTTAGTAGATATCAATGCTGAAGCTGTTGAAAAATTAGCTAAGGAAATTGAGAAAGAATACAATGTCTCTTCTATAGGAGTAGGTGCAAGCGTACTCGACAAAGATTCATTAATCAATGCTAAGAAAATCATCAACAACAAGTTAGGAAGCATCGATTATCTTATCAATGGAGCTGGAGGGAATTCTCCTATGGCTACATCTGGTGTAGACCAAATGGTAGATGCTGATCTTGAAAACTTAGATGAGACTTTCTTTGGAATGAAAATGGAAGGTTTTGATAAAGTTTTTGATTTAAATTTTAAAGGAACGATTCTTCCAACAATGGTATTTTCAATGGATATGATCGAAAAGAAAGAAGGTTCAATTGTAAACATATCTTCGATGAATTCTTTTCGTCCATTAACTCGAATTGCTGCTTATTCTGCTGCAAAAGCAGCGGTTAATAATTTCACTCAATGGTTATCTGTCCATTTTTCTAAAATGGGTGTTCGTGTTAATGCAATTGCTCCAGGTTTCCTATTAACAAATCAGAATCGTTTTTTATTGACTGATGAAGCAACAGGTGAGCCAACTGCTCGTGGTGTGAAAATCATCAACAATACACCAATGGAACGTTACGGTACTCCTGATGAATTACAGGGAACCCTACTCTATCTATTATCAGACTGGTCAGCATTTGTAACAGGTGTTGTAATTCCTGTTGATGGTGGATTTAGTGCATACAGTGGCGTTTAATTAGGCTTTTTAGTTTCATTTATATATTAGGTTAGGTTAGTGTGATAAAACGGAACAAGAATTCAATCATCTCTTGTCCGTTTTATTCACTTTTAAAACAAAAAATATGTCATTAGAACAAACATGGAGATGGTACGGTCCTAACGACCCAATCTCTTTACAAGAAATAAAGCAAACTGGAGCAACAGGAATAGTTTCGGCTCTTCATCATATTCCAAACGGAGAAGTTTGGACAATCAAAGAAATTAAAAAGAGAATTGCAGAAATTGAAGCAGTCGGACTTCGTTGGTCGGTTGTGGAAAGTGTTCCCGTTCACGAGGATATTAAAAAAAGAACTTGGAACTTCAAACAATATATTGAAAACTACAAGGAAAGCATTAAAAACCTTGGGGCTTGTGGTATCGAAACTATCTGCTACAATTTTATGCCAGTACTAGATTGGTCTAGAACCGATTTAGCTTTTGAATCGGGAGATGGATCTAATGCTCTTAAATTTGATATCGATATATTTGCAGCTTTTGATGTTTTTATCCTAAAAAGAGAAAATTCAAGAAAAGATTATTCTGAAGCTATTTTGAAAAGAGCTGAGGCTAAATTCAAAGCCATGTCGGCCGCAGATATCGAAAAAATTACAAGAAACGTTATCGCTGGACTACCTGGAGCTGAAGAATCTTATACATTAGAAAGTTTTCAGAAAGTATTGGATGGATACAAAGGAATAGGTGCTGTAGAACTAAAGAAAAATTTACACGAATTCTTACGTGAGATTATCCCTGTGGCTGAACAAGCTGGAGTAAGAATGGCAATTCACCCAGATGATCCACCACGTGCTTTACTTGGATTACCTAGAGTAGTAAGTACAATTGAAGATGCAATAGAGCTAACAAAAGTTATTGATTCTGTTTCGAATGGTATCACTTTGTGTACTGGATCCTTTGGTGCTGGTCATTTTAATGACTTACCTGAAATGACTAAAATACTGGCTCCAAGAATCAACTTTGTTCACCTACGAAATGTGAAACGCGATGCTGAAGGAAATTTTGAAGAAGAGTATTTGTTCGACGGTGATATTGACATTCCTGCTGTAATGAGAGCATTATTAGTTGAGGAAAAAGAACGTAAAGAATCTGGCAGAAAAGATTGGCAAATGCCTATGCGTCCTGATCATGGAAATAAAATGTTAGATGACCTTCCAAAGAAAACCAACCCAGGATATTCTCTTTACGGAAGAATGAAAGGTTTAGCCGAACTAAGAGGTTTAGAACAAGGATTAATGGCTAATCTTAAGTAGTACCAAACTAACATCATAATCTATCTTATATAGATGATTTTGAAATTAAATTGATATAAAATTCTAATTCTTAATAATCTCAACCATTAAGAATTAGAATCAATCTTTAGCTCCAAATAAGGCATGAAAAAAACACAAGTATTTTCCAAGCTATTTTTAGGCATTATCTCTTGCTTTCTACTTTTTAGTTGTCAGGAAGTAAGTCAGCATAAAACTTTAAAGTTAGCACACGGTTTAGATCCAACACATCCAGTTCATAAATCCATGTTATATATGGCTAAAGAGTTGGAAAAAATATCCGATGGACAAATGAGCCTTGAAATTTATCCAAGTGGTCAATTGGGATCCGAACAACAATGTGTCGAATTGATACAATTGGGAAGTCTGGCAATTACAAAAGTTTCGGCGGCTGTAATGGAAGGCTTTACAAATAACTATCAAGTACTTGGATTACCTTATATTTTCCGTTCTAAACATCATGCTTTTAATGTTTTGGATGGACCCATTGGTGAGGAATTATTAGCCTCTACCGAAAAATTCAATTTGAAAGGTTTGTGTTTTTACGATGCTGGTGCTAGAAGCTTTTATACTTTAAATAAAAGTATTGAAACACCTGAAGATTTAAAGGGATTAAAAATGCGAGTGATGAAGAGCCAAACTGCCATGAGTATGGTAAAAGCCTTGGGAGGTTCTCCAACACCCATTTCTTGGGGAGAATTATACACCGCTCTTCAAAGTGGTGTGGTAGATGGTGCAGAAAATAATCCACCTAGTCTTTATACTTCACATCATTACGAAGTTTGCAAGTATTACTCCTTAAATGAACATACTAGAGTTCCCGATGTTCTAATTATCAGCACTGTAGTTTGGAATAAATTGAACGATCAACAACAAAAATGGTTACAAGCAGCAGCTAAAAAATCGGTAATTGAAGAGCGTAAATTATGGGCAGCTTCGGAAGAGGAATCCTTAAGAAAGTTGAAAGAAAATGGGGTTATTATTACCTATCCTAAAAAAGATAAATTTGCCGAACGTGTACAACCTCTATTAGACGCTTATCAGGATCAACCAAAACTGTATCAATTAATCCAGCGTATTCAAGCAACAGAAGACTAATCCTGTAGAACTTATGACATTCAAAAATCAATTAGATCGAATACTCGAAAAGATACTTATTAGCCTCATGTGCATTCTTGTACTCGATGTGCTTTGGCAAGTATTAAGCCGTTACGCATTAGCGGCTCCAAGTTCTTTCACCGACGAATTAGCCGGATTTTTACTTATATGGGTTGGCTTATTAGGAGCTGCTTATGTAGCGGGGCAGAAAGAGCATTTAGCAATCGATTTACTCCTGCAAAAATCATCGCCGGCAAATCAAAAACGTTTAGTTCGTTTTATTAATGTATGCATTGCTTTATTTGCTTTAAGTGTGATGATTATTGGCGGAAGTTGGTTGGTAATTACTCGTTTTCAATTTCAGGTCAACTCAGCAGCTTTGCAAATTCCCTTGGGCTATATCTATCTTGTTTTACCCCTTAGCGGATTAATTACCCTTTACTACTCAATTGTWTTTATTGTTGAACCAGCAGAAGAATTAAACTAATGGAATATATCGGAATTATAGTACTCATTGTATCGTTTTTATTCTTACTGATAGTCGGAGTTCCTATTGCCTATAGCATCGGAATCTCTGGAATATTAACCATGCTGGTGAGTATTGACTCTTTACCTGCATTTGCTACTTTTGCACAAAGAATGGCTACCGGATTAGATAGTTTTGCTCTCCTCGCAATCCCCTTTTTCATACTCGCAGGAAATATAATGAACAGTGGTGGCATCGCCATTCGCTTAATTAATTTAGCTCGTGTTTTGGTGGGCAGATTGCCAGCAAGTTTGGCCTTTGTTAATGTCTTTGCCAACATGTTATTTGGTGCCATATCGGGTTCGGCAGCAGCTTCTGCATCTGCCATTGGAGCCATTATGGGACCCGAAATGAAAAAAGAAGGCTATGACGAAAGCTTTAGTGCTTCTGTTAATATCGCTTCGGCCACAACAGGTTTATCTATTCCTCCWAGTAATATTCTAATTGTATACTCATTAGCGAGTGGTGGTGCTTCTATTACAGCCCTTTTCTTAGCAGGATATATTCCTGGAATCTTAACCGGATTCTCAATCATGATAACGGCAATGTGTATATCAATYTATCAAAAYAAAGGCATTAGCGCCATGTTTAAAACCTTATTTAAAGTTTTTATTGGTGTCGCACTTATCCTTTCGGTACTTTATGCATTAAATATGCTTAAAGCGATTTCTCCTTCGGGATTTAAAGGAGTTAGCACTTCGCTAGCAGTATTAGTAATTGGTTTTATTGCTTATAAATTACGCAATAAAAAAGCGGGTATTAAAAGAGGACTAAACATTTTATGGCAAGCTGTTCCTAGTTTATTTTTACTAATTATTGTAATTGGTGGAATTATAGCTGGATTTTTTACAGCCACAGAAGCTTCTGCTGTTGCCGTTCTTTACGCTCTTGTTTTAAGCTTAATCTACAAAGAAATTACGGTTAAGGATATTCCAAAAATCGTACTTGGTTCGGTAAAAACCACTGCAATTGTATTAATCCTTGTTGCAACCTGTATTGGYTTATCATGGATTATGGCCTATGAAAATATCCCTCAAAATGTAAGTGCTGGTTTACTAGGACTTAGCGATAATCCAATTGTTATCTTACTACTGATTAATTTAATTCTTTTAGTTGTTGGTGTATTTATGGATATGACTCCAGCTGTACT
>NZ_SADB01000151.1 GCF_009669305.1 Ancylomarina sp. 16SWW S1-10-2 | reverse complement strand
CATTGTTCAATTGCCAGAGGCTGTTCACCTTGGAGACCTGCTGCGGATATGGGTACGGCCTGCCACGAAAATTATACTGCCTCGCTCGGATTTTCAAGGGCCGACAGGAGCGTTCCGGACACCACAAGAAGGGTGGTGCTTTACGGAGGCTAGCCCCCTATCTCCGGACAAGCCGATTCCAGGGGGTGGATGCACTCCTAACAAAGAAAAGAGCCGATTCCAGGGGGTGGATGCACTCCTAACAAAGAAAAGAGAACT
>NZ_SADB01000150.1 GCF_009669305.1 Ancylomarina sp. 16SWW S1-10-2 | reverse complement strand
CAGTCGATGAATACCAACTATCACCTGTAATAAATTGAATCTTTGCACCCCAACTAAGTACTTCACTTAACATATCCATAAAGTAATCATTCTTGGTTTTAATTTCAGATTTGTCATAAATTCGGAAATTAATTGGAATATTTTGACCATTTTGATCTGTCGYATACAAGGTAATGAGATTAATACCCTTGACGGATCGGTGGTGTTTGCCTGACCAAAAATAGCTAACTAAGTCCATATGCTGACTATATGGTTTATCTAAAACAGTATCATCAATACTGACTATAAGTTTATTATTATCAATATGTTGAATTGCTTCYTGATATAGGTCGTGAGGTGTGTAGTCTTCACGYTCTAGAAAGCGATTTACACTATCATGCGAGATRTTATAAGTCTCGGCAAGTTGTGTGCAGCTAATAGAGTTCGGTTCTGTCATGAGAAAGCCCATATAAATGGGTARWGTACAAGTTGCTGTAGAAGCATGTTTAATTCGTCTGATCACAGATACTTTATAAAGTATTTTAATACTTTTTTGAATCCGTCAATGCGTAAGTCCTAGTTAATACTTTTTAA
>NZ_SADB01000148.1 GCF_009669305.1 Ancylomarina sp. 16SWW S1-10-2 | reverse complement strand
AATTGGATGAGTCTTTTTTGAAGTGCGTTTATGATTTTGAGTATTTAAAAGATACATTATCATATAAAAAATCAGATGGGGATATGTTGTATCTTCAAATTGGGCATAATTGCTCCAAATGTTACAGTTATTATAGTAATCAGGTTGATTCAATATTTGGATTACCTAATAAAGATCAAGCATTGAGGCAAGCCATAAATAAAGCATTTGAAACCAATACTGGATATCCTCATAAGCGAATGAAGACTTTTGTGTATAAAAATTACCCAGAAGGAAAGATTACAGTTACCGATGGACTTTCGGCGCAGGATTATATTTATGAGGATGAGTTAAATGTACAAAACTGGGAAGTTTTGGATAGTACCAAAGTGGTTCTAGGTAATTCCTGTCAACTGGCCAAATGCACTTTTCGTGGCAGACAATGGTTGGCATGGTTTGCTCTTGAAATTCCCATAAGCGATGGACCATGGAAATTTGGTGGTTTACCTGGTTTGATTCTTGAGGTTCATGACATTGGTAAGCAATACAATTTTGTAATAATAGGCATAGAAAAAAAAGAAGAACCGAATGTGTTTA
>NZ_SADB01000147.1 GCF_009669305.1 Ancylomarina sp. 16SWW S1-10-2 | reverse complement strand
AATTAGTGCAATCGCTCTCCTGCCTATTTGAGTAACTGGTCGGAGCTATTTAGAGTGGGTTGAAGTTAAGTCTTCATAAAAGGGCTTTGTTGCACAAACCTATCTGTAAMGGSTTTTTCAGCGATATAATTTTCAAATGAAGAAGCCTACACASAAAATCTAYCGCACAACCAATTGGCCCGCATATAACCGAGCACTCATGAGTCGCGGAAATATTGCCATTTGGTTTGATCCTRCTACGCAATGGTATGCKCCATCAAAAGGCAAACAAGGGCGAAATCAAACCTACTCCGACGCAGCCATCCAATGCTGCTTAATGATTAAATCCTTATTYCGTCTGTCTTTACGTATGGTCACTGGCTTTGTGCAAAGTCTGATTAAACTTTGCGGATTAAATTGGATAKCTCCAGATTACACCACGCTTTGTAGAAGACAAAAGCATATTGATATTGTAATCAGCTACCAAAAAAGTAGCGATGGGCTGCATCTACTCATAGACTCTACAGGCATGAAGTTTCTAGGTGAGGGCGAATGGAAACGCAAGAAATATGGACCTGAATATCGTCGCCAATGGCGTAAACT
>NZ_SADB01000146.1 GCF_009669305.1 Ancylomarina sp. 16SWW S1-10-2 | reverse complement strand
TAAAGTTAAAAAATAAATTGTCAGCACAATTGAAACGACCGAAAAAGATATATGAGTTAATATATGCTCTAAAATTGAAAAAATCATAAAAAATTTGTTAAAAATTAATAAATTAATACTAGGTTTTACCCGATTTTAGAAAAAAGTYGGGTATTATTTTGATTATAAAACTTATAATATCTCTTTTAGAAGATCYYATGCCGCYACTCGGACTCGAACCGAGATRCTCTAGCACTGCTTCCTAAGAGCAGCGTGTCTACCRATTTCACCATAGCGGCTTGTTCGAAATCATAATAACCTATTATTMCTCAATCGTCGAGATTGAAGTAGTCAATTCATCTTTAGGAAAGATTTAAATTCATGAATACAAATTGGTTTAAATAGGATGTCTATTTAACAATAAGCTTTCGCGTAGTTGATCCTCTGTTGGAATAGAACTGTTGTAACTAGATAGTTCTATCCCTAGATAGAGAATTCATGAATACAAATTGGTTTAAATAGGATGTCTATTTAACAATAAGCTTTCGCGTAGTTGATCCTCTGTTGGAATAGAACTGTTGTAACTAGATAGTTCTATCCCTAGATAGAG
>NZ_SADB01000145.1 GCF_009669305.1 Ancylomarina sp. 16SWW S1-10-2 | reverse complement strand
GAATCATAGCAACATCTTCTTGCCCCGATTCCATTCGCGCTTCGAGTAAGTGGTAGTAAACCTTACCACTACATAAAATCACTTTTTTAACGCCTTCTGGATCAACAAGTTTGTCATCCAATACGTTATGGAATTTACCTTCTGCTAAGTCATCTAATGTTGATGTAGCTAGTTTGTGACGAAGAATCCATTTAGGACTCATAATCACAAGAGGACGACGCATTGGACGAACCACTTGTCGACGTAAAATATGGAAAATTTGTGCTGGAGTCGTTGGAATACACACTTGAATATTGTGTTCCGCACACATTTGCATATAACGCTCTAAGCGGGCTGATGAATGCTCTGGCCCCTGCCCTTCGTAACCGTGAGGTAACAACATAGTTAGACCACATAAACGACCCCACTTGTGCTCACCACTAGTAATAAACTGGTCAATAACAACCTGTGCACCATTGGCAAAATCACCAAACTGCGCTTCCCAGATCAGCACCATTGGCAAAATCACCAAACTGCGCTTCCCAGATCACTAATGAGCTCGGAGTAGTTGATGCGTAACCATATTCAAATGCCAATACGGCTTCTTCTGATAG
>NZ_SADB01000144.1 GCF_009669305.1 Ancylomarina sp. 16SWW S1-10-2 | reverse complement strand
TGGTTCGCAATGTGAACGAATTGAACCGGTTCAATATCAAGCTCAAGAGCGACTTGAGCGCGTCCGAAGAAATTGCTAGTACTGACCGGCTGACAGGCATATGGAATCGGAACTATTTCGAAGAAGCAGCTGTCATCGAGACCGATCGTGCCGATCGACATGGACGTACCCTGAGCATGCTGATGGTTGATATCGATCGATTCAAAGCCGTCAATGACACCTATGGACATGCCACCGGCGATCTAGTGCTAAAGCAAGTCGCATTGCGACTAGGTGAATTACTACGCAGCACTGATTTGCTCTGCCGCTACGGTGGCGAGGAGTTTGTCGTACTCTGTCCTGATACCGCACTCTCAACTGCAGTTGTTCTCGCTGAACGCTTGCGTGTCAATGTTGGTGCTCGTCCGATTGATCCAGCTGGTGTGATCACGGTCAGCATCGGCGTGACCCAATATGTGCCGGGCGAGAAGTGGATGCCATGTTTGCAACGCGCAGATACGATGCTTGGTGTGATCACGGTCAGCATCGGCGTGACCCAATATGTGCCGGGCGAGAAGTGGATGCCATGTTTGCAACGCGCAGATACGATGCTT
>NZ_SADB01000016.1 GCF_009669305.1 Ancylomarina sp. 16SWW S1-10-2 | reverse complement strand
TGATGGAATAACAAATGAAAAAGTACAATGGGTTCAAGATAAACTAAATAATAGGCCTAGAAAGCGTCTAAATTACTTGACTCCAAATGAAAAATATAATTATGTTGTAAATAATCAAAAAGTTGCATTTGCAACTTGAATTCAGGATTTAAATAATACTCAGAAATGAAAATTCAGATAAGCATTCTTGTCCTCTTCATTTTAATGGGATGTAAGCCAGAGAGAATTAATAATAAAGTATCCGTTTCCGAAAGAAATATTCTGGTAAACGATTCTGTTTATACTATTAAGGGGATTTGTTATCATCCTGTTCCAAAAGGAAGTGACAAAAGAAGCTTTTCCAATTTAACGAAAGATTTGGCTTTAATGCAAGAGGCAGGAATCAATACTATTCGTGTTTATGAACCAATTACAGACATAAGTGTTCTCGATGAAATTCAAGAAGCTGGGATAAAAGTGATTATTGGCTTTGGCTACAGACAGGGTGGTAAAAATGATATTCTATCAGGTACTTTTATCGATTATGTAAATACATATAAGAATCACGAAGCAATTCTCATGTGGGAACTTGGGAATGAATATAATTACCACCCAGAGTGGTTCGATGGTAGTATTAAAAATTGGTACGAAGCTTTAAACAATGCTGCAAAACTAATTCACGAGCAAGATTTATCACACCCTGTAACAACTGCTCATGGAGAATTGCCAGATTCCTTAGCATTAGCCAAGTGTCCCAATGTTGATGTTTGGGGAATGAATGTGTATCGATGGGATAATCCAGAATCAATTTTTTCACAATGGAAAGTTGTAAGCGACAAGCCTATGTATTTATCGGAAGCTGGAGCAGATAGTTATATGACCATAGCTAAAGATGGATATGAGAAAGGCGAAAACCAGTTGGCACAAGCCGATGCTACGGCGAATATTTTGAATGCTATATTTCGAAATCAGGATATTTGTTCGGGTGTTGCTCTTTTTGGCTTTGTAGATGAGTTGTGGAAAGCAGGCAATAATGATGTGTTAGATACTGGAGGATGGGCACCAAACAGTAGTGGTGTACCATACGATGGAGCACCAAACGAAGAATATTGGGGAATTGTTGATATTGATCGAAATCCCAAAAAGGCTTTTCGGGTAGTCAAGGAAATATACACTAATTCATAGAAGTCAAACTAGCCTTTTAAAAATATAGAAAGAATGAAAAAAACGAGCTTAATATTACTGATGTTTTGTGCACTTAATAGTTTTGCACAGCAGAAAAAAGATACAAAAATGACACACATTCTGAAAAATAAGAATCTGGAAATTTGCATTGATATGCCATTGGCCAATTATCAATTTTCGAGATTCGATTGGACTAGTAAAATTACTGCTGTGAAATTTAAAGGCATCCCTGTTTCTAGTCAAGAAAAAATTTACGAGGATAAAGAAAATGTTTTTGGCAAAGGCTTTTACAATGAATTTGGGATTAAAATGCCTATTGGTTTTGATGATATTAAAGATGGAGAATACTTTACTAAAATAGGAGTAGGATCACTAAAGAAAGAGGGAGATACTTACGGTTTTAGTAAAGCTTATGAAATTCGACCAGCCAAGTTTAATGTGATTGAAGCTGCCAACAAACTAATTGTTGAATGTGAATCTCAAACTGTAAATGGCTATGCATATGTACTGCGAAAAGAAATTGAATTGTTAGAAAGTAGTTTTGTAATTCATTATCAATTGAGAAATACTGGAAAAAAATGCATTACTACTAATGAGTATGTACATAATTTTTTAGGCATTAATAAAGAATTAATGGGGAGTGATTATATCTTAAAATTTCCATTTGATCTTAAATCAGAATCATTCGATGCAATAGTTAACCCTGAAGAAAAAGTTGTAGTGGAAGAGAAACAAATCACCTTTAATGGTACTCCTGAAGAGCAATTCTTTTTCGGTAATCTAACCAATAATAAAATGGTTGATGCACATTGGGAGTTAATCAATACAAAAAGCAAAATAGGGATTAGCGAAACAGGAAGTTTTAAAACTAACAAAATCAACCTTTGGGGTTGGAAGCATGTAATCAGCCCAGAGTTGTTTTATGATGTGAATGTTGAAGCAGGAAAGACAATTGAATGGTCTAGAACTTATAATTTATTTGAAATAAATTAAAACACTTGAATTTAATATAGATGAATAAGATTGAATCAAAACTATCAATAAAAGAAAAAGTAGGTTACAGTTTAGGCGATACAGCTTCTCATTTTGTGTGGGATATGGTCGGTTTTTGGATTTTAATTTTCTATACTGATACATTTGGAATTTCTGCTGCTGCAGCCGGAACCATCATGTTAATCGCGCGTTTTTGGGATATGATTAGTGATCCTATAATGGGAATTATTGCCGACAGGACCAATACGCGTTGGGGAAAATTCCGACCCTATATTCTATGGATGGCAATTCCCTATAGTGTGCTTGCCGTTTTGACTTTCACTACTCCTGATTTGGGACCAACGGGTAAAGTTATTTATGCAGGTGTTACCTATATGTTATTAATGACGGTTTTTACGGCCATTAATTTGCCATACTCATCTTTAGGAGCCGTTATGACTTCCGATTCTTACGAGCGAGCAGGCTTAAATTCGTATCGATTTATTTTTGCTTTTATTGGTCAATTCATTGTTTCAGGAACAGCTTTAAGCTTGGCTTTATATTTTGGTGGCGATGATACTGCAAAAGGCTATCAGTACACTTTAATTCTATTCTCTATTGTTAGTTTTGTGTTGTTCATGATCACATTTAAAACCACTAAGGAGAGAGTACAACCACCTAAAGAACAAAAAGAGAACCTAAAGGAGGATTTTAGAAATCTGTTTAAAAACAAACCTTGGGTCATTTTGTTTCTTGTTGGAATTATTTCGTTTATCATGTTCGCGATGCAGAATTTATCCATTGCGTACTACTTTAAATACTATATAGGCAAGGAAGAAAATGTCCAGTTGTTTAATGTGATTGGGACTGTTGCATTAATTGTTGCAATACCTTTCTCAAAACCATTGGCAAAAAAATTCGGCAAACGTAATGTGTTTTTGGCTAGTTCATTACTTTCCGGATTTTTCTTCATCTGCTTATATCTTCCTGCAGCCAATAATTTGACCATGATTTATATCTTTAATATCCTGGCTAAAATGGCGTATGCTCCAGCCGTACCTTTACTATGGACCATGCTTGCCGATACAGCCGATTATTCAGAATGGAAAACAGGAAGAAGATCAACCGGATTGGTATTTTCAGCAGCTACTTTCGCTCAAAAAGCAGGGTGGGGTATTGGTGGTGCTTTGGCAGGATGGATGCTCGCCATATTCAATTTTACACCTAATGTGGAACAAACCGAAACAGCTATTACAGGTATTAAGCTCATGATTTCGGTTATTCCTGGAATACTATATATGTCATGTGCAATTTTATTATACTTCTATACTATCGATCATGAAACTTGCGTGGTAATGAAGACTGATTTAGATAAGAGAAGGTTATCTGAAGCTTAGTTATTAGTTTAAATATTTAGAGTGTAATTTGCTGTGTTTAAATTGCTCGCCTATTCATTAAAACACAGTTTAGAATCAAGAGATCTTGTTTCTAAAACAATTTAGATCATAAGTTGTTAGTTGGTAAGTAGCACCTCTGTAGTATTCCCTCATACTATACGTGCTATTTTTGTTGTATTATACTAAGCTATTCTCATTTTATTTTCTGTAATCGTTCATATCATATTCTCTTCCTCATATATCTTCTTATATAAATCGGAGTATTGTTTTGATTAATAGGTTTTAAGAAGATAAATCATCTTGATTATCGCCCATAAATCCTCGTACAGTAAGCCTTCATAGCATCGTAATACTATTTGAATCTATTCTAAATTGCGTATTGAGAAATTTAATCAAAACATCGGGAAAGTGGTTAAAACAAGCCTACTTAGTGTACTTTATACAACTTGTAGCGCACACGTTTTCGGTTTTTTTGATTTTTGATTTTTAAATTTTATTAAAATGTGTTAATTTTGTTATCAAAGATAGTTAGTGTCAAAGAGACACTTAATGGTAAATACAATAATAGATGTACAACGGAATAATAAATAAACGAATTTTAAACAGTTATATATCTGTTGATTGTGTCATTTTTGGATACAATGGGCAAGAACTACAGGTCCTACTTGTAGATAGAACACTTACTAATAAGGAAACAGGTGAACCTGAGTTCACAGATTTAACACTTACAGGGAATCATATTTATGAAGATGAAACAATCGATGATGCAGCCTATCGTGTTTTGTTTGACCTTACCGGATTGAAAAATGTTTTCCTCGATCAGTTTAAAACTTTTGCTCATCCTGATAGATTAAAAAAAGAAAATGACCGTAAATGGTTATTGCACGATGGTAGAGATCCTAATAAGAGAATCGTATCCATTGGTTTTTTCTCTCTTATTGCAACGCAAAGTATCACATTGGAGTGGAAAGGTCGAAATGTAAAATGGGTTTCTATTTCAGAAGTTGGTGAATTAGCTTTCGATCACAACGAAATTCTTAATGAAGCTTTAATCGCCTTGCGTAATAAAATTAAGCATGAACCAATCGGTTTCGAACTGTTACCAGAACGATTTAGTTTAACTCAAATGCAAAACGTATATGAAGTTATACTAGGAACCGAATTGGACAAAAGAAATTTTAGAAAGAAAATTGCTCGTATGAAATACCTAATTCCTACAGATGAAAAACAAACAGGAGTTCCTCACAAACCAGCACGCCTTTATGTTTTTAGTAGAGAAGTCTATGAGAAAACGAAGAAGGAATTATTTGATTTCACAGTTTAAAAAATAAAAATGTCAGATTCATTTAAAATATCTCTTAAAGAGAAATTAGGCTATGCTCTTGGCGATGGTGCTGCAAACATTGCCTGGAGAGGTGTAGCCACTTTTCTATTTATATTCTATACCGATGTTTTTGGTATAGCTCCAGCTGCTGTTGGGTTATTAATGCTAGTTGCTCGTTTTTCTGATGGAATTAGTGATGTACTAATGGGAGTTGCCGGAGATAGAACAAATACTAAGTATGGTAAATTCCGACCTTGGATTTTATTTACTGCTATACCTCTAGGTGTTATTCTATCCTTACTTTTTACAGCTCCAAATTTAGGCCCTACAGGTAAAATTATATATGCGTATACAACTTACATTCTATTCACATTAATTTATACTGCCAATAATATTCCTTACGGAGCACTAATGGCTGTAATGACTGGTGATGATAAGGAAAGAACAAGTATTGGATCTTATAGAATGGTTGGTGCTTTTGCAGGTGGAATGCTTGTTCAAGGAGCCTTGTTGTTTTTAGTAGCACATTTCGGAAATATCAATCCAACAATCAGTGTCAACGAGTTGTCACTAGATAAATTCCAGGTAACAGTATCAGCTCCAGCCGATGTTGAGAATGTGAATATTAAAACAAAAGATGGCGTTGCTGATTTTGTTTGGAATGATAACACAATTGCTTCTGATATACCTACTACAGGTAAGAGTTTCTCTATGGAAGCTAACAAAACTTATTCATTTATTGTTTCAGGAGAACAAAATTTGAACAAGGATAAAATTGTTATTATCGATCAAAAAAGTGGCTATAGTTATTCCATTTATGTGATGTCGGCTTTTTTAGTTCTTTTCATGTTTATTACTTTCTGGTCTACAAAGGAAAGAGTACAACCTCCTAAAGAACAAAAAAGTGATCTTAAGAGAGATTTAAAAGATCTAATTCGCAACAAACCTTGGTTAGTGTTATTAACAATTGGCTTGTTGTTTAGTATCTATAATTCAATTAAACAAGGGATTGTAGTTATCTACTTTACGCATTATTTGCACAATCAGATTTTGGCAGCATCATTTATGGTAGCACTTATGATTGCTTCTATTGCTGGCGCAATGATTACTGCACCCTTAAGTAAGAAACTGGGAAAAAAGAAATTATTTATCTATGCGTTACTATTCTCAGGAATAGTAAATGCTTCAATCATATTTTGTGGTCCTAATGATATCAGTGCAATCTTTATTTTGGGTATCGTGTCGGAATTTGCAGCTGCAATATTCCCAACCTTATTTTTTGCAATGCTTGGCGATGCCGCAGATTATTCAGAATATAAGAATGGCAGAAGAGCTACTGGTTTAATCTATTCTGCAGGTTCATTTGCCACCAAATTTGGTGGTGGTGTAGCAGGAGCTATAATCGGTTTTATTTTGGCAGCTTTTCATTACAACGGACAAGATTATACGGCTATTCAGGGAGCAATTCCTGGTATAACTATGTTAATGAGTTGGGTGCCAGCAGTCATTGCCATATTTGGTGCCATTTTCATGACAATATATCCATTGAATCAAGGTAAAATGGACGAGATAACACTGGAACTTGCAAGAAGAAGAGTTTCAGAATAAAAATTTAAAGTAATTATTAACAGGCTGTAAAAACGCCTGGTTAAATAACAATTTAATATCAGTATTATGAAGTACGGTTTCTTTGACGACACCAATAGAGAGTATGTGATAACATCACCAAAAACACCTTTCCCATGGATTAACTACCTGGGCAACAAAGACTTTTTTGGATTGATATCGAATACAGCGGGAGGATATACTTTTTATAAAGATGCGAAATTTCGTCGATTGACACGATATCGTTACAATAACGTTCCTGTAGATATGGGCGGACGTTATTACTATATAAAAGATGAGGAATGCACATGGAATCCTGGATTTAAACCAACTCAAACAGAGTTAGATAAATATGAGTGTCGTCATGGATTAAGTTATACTCGTTTTTTAAGTACTAAAAATGGAATTGCTTCAAATCTACTTTGCTTTATTCCACTCGATTATATGGGTGAAGTTCATTTGTTGAAATTAAAAAATGAAACTGACAAAGTAAAAAAAGTAAAACTATTCTCATTTGCAGAATGGTGTTTATGGAATGCTGAAGATGATATGACCAACTTTCAACGTAACCTTTCAACAGGTGAAGTGGAAGTAGACGGTTCTGCTCTTTATCACAAAACAGAATATAAAGAACGTAGAAATCATTATGCATTTTTCTCTGTTAATTCAGAAATTAATGGTTTCGATACCGATCGTGAAAGCTTTATTGGCATGCACAATGGTTTTGACAAACCTCAAGCAATTGAAAATGGAGAAGCTGGAAACAGTATTGCTCACGGATGGTCACCTGTCGCATCTCATTACATTGAAGTTGAATTACAGCCTTGTGAAGAAAAAGAATTTGTTTTCATTTTAGGATATGTAGAGAACAAAGAAGAAGAAAAATGGGAATCTAAAGGCGTTATCAACAAAGAGAAAGCCAATGCTATGATGGCTCAGTTTGATACAACTGAGAAAGTAAATGCTGCTTTCGCTGATTTAGAGAGCTACTGGTCGAAATTACTTGACAAATTCAATTTGGAGAGTAAAGAAACAGAGTTAAACAGAATGGTTAGCATCTGGAATCAATACCAATGCATGGTCACTTTCAACATGTCGAGAAGTGCAAGTTTCTTCGAAAGTGGAATTGGTCGTGGCATGGGTTTCCGTGATTCCAATCAAGATATTATTGGTTTTGTTCATCAAATACCAGCCGAAGCAAAACAACGAATTTTAGATATAGCTGCCACTCAATTCGAAGATGGTGGATGTTATCATCAATATCAACCCCTAACAAAAATGGGGAATCATGCTTTAGGAGGCGACTTTAATGATGATCCATTGTGGTTAATCCTATCGGTAACATGTTATATCAAAGAAACAGGTGATTTCAGTATTCTGGATGAAATGGTTCCTTTCGATAATGATGAATCAAAAGCACAAACTTTATTTCATCACTTAAAAGTATCATTCAATCATGTTGTTAATAATTTGGGACCTCACGAATTGCCTTTAATCGGTCGTGCTGATTGGAATGATTGCTTGAATCTGAATTGTTTCTCAACAAATCCCAACGAATCTTTCCAAACAACTGGAAATAAAAAAGGCAGAACTGCAGAATCTGTAATGATTGCAGGATTATTCGTTGTCTACGGAAAAGAATTCATAAAACTTTGTAAACGGATTGGCAATACAGATGAGGCTGAAAGAGCCAATATACATGTTGTAGCCATGGAGAAATCTGTAAAGGATCATGCATGGGATGGTGAATGGTTTCTTAGAGCCTATGATTACTATGGTAAAAAAGTTGGTTCAGAAGAAAATGAGGAAGGAAAAATCTTCATCGAATCTCAAGGCTGGTGTACCATGGCCGAAATTGGCAAAGAAGAGGGTTTAATGGAAAAAGCACTTGACAGTGTAAAGGAACGTTTGGATACGCCTCACGGTATCGTCTTGAACAATCCTGCCTTTACCGAATACAAAATTGAATATGGTGAAATCTCTACTTATCCTGCTGGATATAAAGAAAACGGAGGGATCTTCTGTCATAATAACCCTTGGATAATTATTGGCGAAGCTCTTTTAGGAAGAGGTGATCAAGCTTGGGAATATTTCCGTAAAATATGTCCATCATATCTCGAAGAGATTAGTGAATTGCACAAAGTTGAACCCTATGTTTACTGCCAAATGGTTGCTGGGAAAGATGCATTTAAACCAGGTGAAGGTAAAAATAGTTGGCTAACGGGGACTGCATCGTGGAATTTCTATGCTATAACACAGTACATTCTAGGTATTCAGCCAGAATATGATGGATTAAGAATTGAGCCATGTATTCCTAAAGAATGGAAAGAATATACCATAACCCGTGAATTTCGTGGCGTTAGCTATGAAATTAAAATATTAAATCCTGATGGAAAAAATAAAGGCGTCAAATCTATGGAAATCGATGGTTCTATAGTGAATGATAATCTTATTCCAATTTTAAAATCAGGAACTCATAAAGTAACTGTTATTCTAGGATAATAAATACAACGATATGAAGATCAATAACTATAATATAGTCGCATTCTTACTTCTAATATTGTTTACGGCTTTTACTTGTACCAATAAGAAAATGGAAAAGCTTGTTCCTACAAATGAACAACTCATTCTCATCAATCAAGTTGGTTATGAGAGTAATGCTCCTAAAAAAGCAATGGTAAGAACAAATACCGATCTATTTCAAATTAAGAATAGTATTGGTGAAATCATAATTGAAAAAGCAGCTGGTTCGAAACAATACAGCTCCTTTTCTGGCGATACGGTTCAAACTATTGATTTTTCAGAGTTAACAAGTAAGGGTGAATATTATATTGTAGTTAATGATAGTATTATCTCTCATAAAATTAGAATCACAGATAGACCTTACACTGAACTTGTTAAAAGTTCTTTGAAGTCTTTTTATCTTAATCGCTCAGGAATGGAAATTGACAGTTTGTATGGAGGAATTTGGGCTCGCCCCGAAGGTCATCCCGACACAATTGTTTATTTTCACTCTTCGGCGGCTGATAAGAATCATCCTGAAAACAGTATGATATCATCGCCAAAAGGATGGTACGATGCTGGCGATTACAACAAGTATATTGTAAACAGTAGTATTTCAACCTATACTTTGTTGTTTGCTTATGATTCCTTTGCCGATTATTTTAATGAAGAAAATACGAATATTCCAGAGTCTAATAATGACATTCCGGATATTTTAGATGAAGCATTATATAATTTGAGATGGATGATGACCATGCAGGATCCGTTTGATGGTGGTGTTTATCACAAATTAACAACCAAAAATTTCGAAGGTTTTGTAATGCCAAATGAAGCAGTAAATAAGAGATATGTGGTTCAAAAAAGTACTGCCGCAACACTCGATTTTGCAGCGACAATGGCTTATGCATCTCGTCTTTTTGCTAATTTTAGTTCAACTTTACCTGGTTTAGCTGATTCTTGTCTTATTCAATCAGAGAAAGCATGGAAATGGGCGCTTAAAAATCCTAAAGATTTTTACGTGCAAAATTCCGATATTTCTACAGGTCCTTATGATGATACCAACTTAAAAGATGAATGGTTTTGGGCTGCATCAGAATTATATTTAGCTACAAATGATAATGTTTATTCTGGATTTATCGCAGACGCTAGACTTGAAATAAACACGCCTTCATGGTTAAATATAGGCACTTTAGGCGTGCTATCAATTCTAAGTTCTAATCACAAAGATGAATTTTCTGAATTACAAAAACGCTTTCTAAAGTATGTTGATCAAAAAATTGAAGTTGAAAATAATTCACCTTACCGTATTTCAATTGACAAATATGAATGGGGAAGTAATTCCGAATTTGCAAATCAGGGAATGCTAAAATTATTCGCATATCAACTAACAAAAAATACCAAATACCTGAACTCAGCAAGAGAAAGTTTAGATTACTTGCTTGGTAGAAATGCAACAGCTTATTGTTTTGTGACAGGATTTGGATCTTTGAGTCCTATGAATATTCACCATCGACCATCAGCTGCCGATTCTGTTCAAGACCCAGTTTCTGGCTTTTTGGTTGGTGGTCCTAATTTAATTGTGCCTAATGATTGTGGAGATGAAAAAGTAAGATCTTTATTCCCAGCCAAGGCTTATGCCGATGAGCAATGTAGTTATTCAACAAACGAAATTGCTATAAATTGGAATGCACCACTTGTATATTTAACCTCCGGAATTGATGCTTATGGAGAAAAACAATAAGGAAGAACAAAAGATGTCGGAAAGAGTAGTTGGTCCTCTCTTTCCAACAAAGAATTCATTTTATTAATACGCTAATGAATCGAAGCAAAAATACTAAAAAATAGGAGATGAAGAATTGACTTCGCTATTGATTTCAGTTAAAAGATCTTAACGTTTTTTTATATCATTTATGCAAACGATACAAATCTATTGGTATTTAAAAGATAAATCTTAAACCTAAAAATAACTTTTATGAATAAAAACAATTAATGAGAACAGTATAAGTAAAAGCCCATAAGGATATGTTGGTCCTCTTCTTATGGAAAATAAATTAGAACCATAATACGCTAATGAATCAATTTAATTTTATGAAAAAATTAGAAAATTTAAATGCTTCTGAACATTGCCTAAAAATAGGGAAGCGAAGCAACAGTCGATGGCTTAGAAAGTCAGCGATCTTATTAATGATGGTGTTTTGTAATGCAGCCATTATTTTCGGTCAAAGTACGAGCAGTCAGATATCTGGAACAATATTAGATGCGACAGGTGAAACTTTACCTGGGGTAAACATTTCCTTAAAAGGAACAACGACGGGAACGGTCTCAGATATTGATGGTAATTATTCAATTATGGCAAGTTCCGAAAACGTTATTGTGTTCAGTTTTATAGGACACACAACTCAAGAAATTCTTGTTGGTAATCAAACACAAATTGATGTGACTTTGTTGGAAGATGCAATTGGCATGGATGAAGTTGTTGTTGTTGGTTACGGTGTTAAGAAAAAGAGTTTAGTTACAGGGTCTATTTCGAGTGTAAAAGCTGAAGAATTGCAAAATGTTCCTGTTTCAAGAGCTGACCAAGCTATACAAGGAAAAACGGCAGGTGTTTCTATCCTATCAACCTCAGGTTCGCCAGGAGCAGGTGCAAAAATTAGAGTTCGTGGTATTAACTCAAACGGAAACTCAAACCCATTGTTTATTGTTGATGGTATGAAAACGGGTGATATTAATAATATTGATCCTGGTGATATTGCATCAATGGAAGTTCTTAAGGATGCTGCTTCTGCGGCTATTTATGGTACTGAAGGTGCTAATGGTGTTATTCTTATTACAACTAAGGGAGGAAAATCTGGACAGTCGAAAATTTCTTATGATTTTCAATACGGATTCCAATCTTCACGTAGTGATATGGAAGTAATGAATGCTAGTGAATATAAGCAGTGGATGCAAGAATCTGGTGCTGGTGAAGTGACTTTAAATGGTACTGATACCGATTGGTTAGATGAAATATTTGAAGTTGCTCCAATGCAAAAACATCATATAAGTTTTTCTGGGGGAAGTGATAAAACTACTTATGCAATCTCTGGATCATACTATAGTCAAGATGGTATTGTTGGCGGAGACAAAGCAAAATACGAACGTTTTACAGCTCGTGCTAATATTAAAAGTCAACTTAAAGATTGGCTAGAAATTGGTGATAATTTTAGCTTTTCACACTCTAAGCAGAAATCTATTGGTGAAGATGATGTCTATCGTAGTGCTGTTAACTCTGCACTACTTATGGATCCTTTAACTCCAGTTACATATGATGGAACTCCTGATAGAGTACAAACATTGTTAGACAAAGGATATACAGTTCTTCAAAACAACGATGGTAAATATTACGGTCTTGCTGAGTATATTACAGGCGAAACATCTAATCCATTAGCATTACTTGATACGTATAAAAATAATACTGTGCAAGATAAAATTCTTGGAAATGTTTATGCTACAATTAAGCCTATTAAAGGATTATCTTTCACATCAAGAGTAGGTATTGATTTAACTTATCAAATAAAACATTCTTGGGCTCCGACATACTATTTCTCTGCAGAAAGTAATAATACTCAATCTTATGTAGATGATAATATCAATAAATGGTACACTTGGATGTGGGAAAATTTTGCTTCTTATAACAAAAAAATTGGAGATCATGATTTTACTGTTTTAGCTGGTTATTCTGCTGAAGAGTCTCAAGCTCCAGATTTTTCAATGCATTCGGCTCCTCTTATTAAAGAAGGTGACCAATATGCATATCAAGGTTATACAACTTCAGATAAACTTGATCGTACAGATGGTGGTTATGAAAATCATACAATGACTTCATTCTTTGGTCGTTTATCTTATAATTACCTTAATAGATACATGTTAGAGCTTTCGTTAAGACGTGATGCTGCTGATGTATTCCCTGTGGACAATCAAGCCGCTGTTTTCTCTGCTGTTTCTGCAGGTTGGACTATTTCTGAAGAAGATTTCTTTGATATTAAAGGTATTGATTATTTAAAATTAAGAGCTAGTTGGGGAGAGAACGGAAGTCGTTCTAATGTTCCAGGTAACGAAGGTACCGAATTTTATGTTTTCGGACTTAAATACCCAGGTGCTGATGATGTTTATCAATCAGGTGCAGAAATTGATAAATTGGTTAATCCTGATCTTAAGTGGGAAACAACAGAACAAGTAGACCTTGGTTTTGATCTTAGAGCCTTAAAAGGAAAGCTGTCCTTCTCAATGGATTATTACAACAAAAAGACTAAAGATCTGTTATTTAATGGTTCTGGTCCTTTATCAGCAGGAAATGATTTTCCAATACAAAATGTTGGTGATGTAACAAACAAAGGTTTTGACTTTGAATTGGGTTATAATAATAGAGATAACGAATTTAAATACAGTGTTAATTTAAATTTATCTACTCAAGATAATGAAGTAACAAGACTTGGTGTAGATTCTCCACAAAGTGGTGATAATCTTAGAGGTTATGATTTGACATGGTTTGAAAAAGGTCTTCCAATTTGGTATTTCAAAGGTTATAAAACTGCTGGTATCAATAATGCTACTGGTGAGGTTAATGTCGTTGATGTAAATAAAGATGGTGAAATCACGGATGCAGATCAGACCTATATTGGTGATCCTCATGCTGACTTTTTATTTGGAGCAACTTTTAATGCTCAATATAAAGGATTTGATTTTAACTTGTTCGTGCAAGGTTCTGAAGGGAATGATGTCTTTATGGGGTGGTTCCGTTCTGACAGACCATTCTCAAATAAACCTAAATTTATGTTTGATGATCGTTGGACTCCTACTAATACAAATGCTAGCCGTCCTGCAGCAAATAACTTGAGCGATTATGTCTACCGTAGTGATTTAATGGTTTCAGATGGTTCATATATAAGAATCAAACAAATACAACTTGGGTATACCTTACCAAAAACATTGGTTCAAAAAGCAGGTATCGATCGCGCTAGAGTATTTGTATCTCTTGATGACTTTTTTACTTTTACAGATTACGAAGGTTTAGATCCCGAAGCTGGTAGTTCAGATAATACCAGACAAGGTGTTGATCGTGGAGTATATCCAATTGCCGGTAAGGTTGTTTTTGGTGTATCTGTTAATTTTTAATTTTAAAATCGTAACAAATGAAATATTTAAAATACTATAAATACATATTAGGGATAGCGGTCGCTTTCTCTACTGCTTCGTGTAACGAAGATAGTTTTCTTAATGTTGAACCCAAAGGGAAATTATCGAGTGATACCTATTTAGAAACTGAAGCTGAAGTAAAAACTGTTGTTGTAGGAGTCTACAATTCCATGCAAGAAAATTATTCAAGTGGTGCATGGGCAAGTGTATATTTTATCAAGAACTTACCAGCTGATGATTGTTTAGCAGGTTCTACCGAAGGTGATCAGGCAGATTATCAGTATATTGATGATTTTGCAATTCAAACAACGAACGCAAAACTTGAAGGTATATGGACCAATTTTTATAAAGCAATTAGTTCTGCTAATACAGTTATTAATTTGGTTGAACCAAGTACTGATGGAAGAAAGGCGTTAATTGCTGAGGCAAAAGCTTTAAGAGCTTATAATTATCTTGAATTGGTTACTCTTTTTGGAGGTGTTCCATTAATGACTGTTAATCCTGTAGATCCTTCAGAATACCATCTTCCAAGAGCTGGAGCTGATGAAGTTTATGCTCAAATAGAAAAAGATTTCTCTGAAGCAATTGTTGATTTACCATTAAAAAGTGAGTACAGTTCTGCAGATAAATATCGCTTTTCAAAAGGAACAGCTCAAGCTTATTATGGAAAAGCTCTTCTTTATCAGAAAAAATATGCTGAAGCAGCAATTCAACTTGCTGCGGTAATTAGCAGTTCTGAGTATGATTTGGAACCTAATTTTGCAGATGTATGGACACAAGGAACTGAATTCGGACAAGAGTCACTTTTCGAAATGTCTTATACTTCACAAGAACTATACGATTGGGGAAGTTTCCCATGGGATGGAACTAATGAAAGTAATATTGAAGCTCAGCTTCAAGGTCCTAGAGGTGATATTTTTGACGTTTCAGGTTCTTCTCTAAATATTGTAAATGGATGGGGTTTCAATGCTCCATCAGCAAAAATTGCTCAAGCTTTTATAGATGCTGGAGATACAGAACGTAAAAATGCAACGCTTATATCAGCCGATGATTTCTTTGCTACAGGTGGTAAATATGCAGAGAAATATAATGGTGATGCTCATGATTATGAAGGATTCATGCGATTAAAATATGCAACTAAAGCAGCTGAAACTGCTGCTGCACCAGCAACAGCAGAGTTGAATTATACAATCAACTGGCGTTTAATGCGCTATGCCGATGTGTTATTGATGGCAGCAGAAGCTTACCATTTTTCAGATCAACCTGGACTAGCATTAATCGAATTAAATAAAGTTCGTGAACGTGCAGGTTTATCAGATTTAACTGAGGTGGTTTTTGAAGCTATTGTAACTGAACGACAGTTAGAATTAGCATTTGAAGGAAGCAGATATTGGGATTTAGTTCGTTGGGGTTTAGCTTCTCAAGAACTTGGAAGTTTAGGTTACCAAACAGGGAAGCATGAATTATTTCCAATACCTCAAAATGAGATTATTGCTAATAATGCAATTGCCGAGACAGATCAAAACCCTGGATATTAAAAAATAGATAGATAGTTAGGTTAGTTAAGGTAAAGACTATCCCCTTTATTAGGGGGTAGTCTTTTCTAAATTATTTTATTAAGTAGTACGTGTGATGATCTTTATACAAGATTATTTTTACAGACAATGTATATTCAAGTAAACCTCCATTATGAAACAATTTATTCCTGTTATCGCTCTTGCTTTTTTTGCTTGCTCCCAAGTTAAGCCTGTTGATTCTTCAATATCTGAATATAGTGCAGAAGGAAAAACCGCAACAGTAATCACTACTGCTAAGGGCACAGATCTTAGATTAAGTCAAACAGCACAAGTCGACTTCAAGAATACGAAACAAGCTTTAGAAACTGAGAATTCCATTTTCGTAAATCCAAACAATACATTTCAAACCTTTATTGGTATTGGCGGTGCAATTACTGATGCCTCAGCAGAAGTGTTTGCAAAACTATCGAAACAAAAACAAGAAGAACTTATTTCAGCCTATTATGGCAAAGAGGGAAATGCATATTCCTTAATACGTACCTCTATTCATAGTTGCGATTTTAGTAGTGGTAGTTTCACTTATATTGAAGAAGGAGATAAAGAATTAAAAACTTTCTCTATTGATCACGACAGACAGTTTCGTTTGCCAATGATTAAACAAGCGATTGCCAAAGCCGGAGGTTCAATGCTGTTTTATGCCAGTCCATGGAGTCCACCAGCATTCATGAAAGACAATAAAAATATGCTTCAAGGAGGTAAGTTATTACCTGAATACTATGATACTTGGGCAAAATACTACGCTAAATTTATTAAAGCTTACGAGAAAGAAGGTATTCCTGTTTGGGGAGTAACCATTCAAAATGAACCAATGGCTAAGCAGCGTTGGGAATCATGTATCTACACTGCCGAAGATGAAAGAGATTTTCTTAAAAACCATTTAGGTCCAATTTTAGAAAAAGAAGGTCTTGGAGATAAAAATATTGTGGTTTGGGATCATAATCGAGATTTAATAACAAATCGTGCCAATACCATCTTTGATGATCCAGAAGCAGCTAAATATGCTTGGGGAACTGGTTTTCATTGGTACGAAACTTGGCGAGGTGGTGAACCCATGTTTGATAACTTACAAAAAATACAGGAAGCTTATCCTGATAAAAAGCTACTCTTCACCGAAGGGTGTAATGAAGCGTTTGATTCATTAAAATATCAATATTGGCCAAATGCAGAGCGATATGGTCGTTCTATGATTAATGACTTTAACCGAGGAACCGTTGGTTGGACCGATTGGAATATTCTTTTGGATGAAACAGGAGGTCCAAATCATGTTGGAAATCTATGTTTTGCACCTATTCATGCTGATATTAGAACAGATAGTTTAATTTATACGCCATCTTATTATTATTTAGGTCACTTTTCAAAATACATTCGACCAGGAGCCAAGAGAGTAAGTACTGTTTCAAGTGTCAGCTTTTTAGAGAGCACTTCTTTCATTAACGAGAATGGTAAAATGGCAACTGTTGTTTTGAATCGTTCAGAAAAGGCTATAAATTATAAGTTATATGTTGGTGCCAAACAAACTGTTAGTGTTGAGATACCAGCAAGAGCTATACAAACCATTATCTATTAAATAAAATTAGATCAGACTAAGGATTCCTAACTATAACTCACATTACATGAAGAAATTATCAATTGTAATTTTTTTAATTACACTAATTAGTTCGAATGAACTTTTTGCTCAAACCAACAATGAATCAGTGGACAATAAAATTGAGAAAATTATAAAACAACTGACTTTAAAAGAAAAACTAGACATGTGCCATGCGCAATCTAAGTTCAGTTCCAAAGGAGTTGCTCGTTTGGGAATTCCCGAACTTTGGATGTCAGATGGACCTCATGGTGTGAGAACTGAAATAGATTGGGATACTTGGAGCCATGCAGGTTGGACAAATGATTCATGTACTGCATTTCCTGCTTTAACTTGTCTTGCAGCGTCTTTTAATCCCGATTTATCTTATAAATATGGAAAAGCACTTGGTGAAGAAGCTAGATATCGTAAGAAGGATATCATTTTAGGTCCAGGCGTAAATATTTACAGAACACCTCTTAATGGAAGAAATTTTGAATACATGGGTGAAGATCCCTATTTGGCTTCAAAAATGGTAGTGCCTTACATTCATGGTGTGCAGGAAAATGGTGTGGCTGCTTGCGTTAAACACTATGTGTTAAATAATCAGGAACATTGGAGAGACCATATTAATGTTGAGTTGAGCGATAGAGCTTTGTACGAAATTTACTTGCCTGCATTTAAAGCTGCCGTGCAAGAAGGTCATGTTTGGTCATTAATGGGAGCCTATAATCAGGTACGAGGACAATATTGTTGTCACAATGAATTTTTGGTAAATAAAATTTTAAAGAAAGATTGGGAATTCGATGGTGTTTTGGTAACCGATTGGGGAGCAACTCACGACACAAAACAGGCAGCTTTGTATGGTTTGGATCTTGAAATGGGAACAGGCACTGATGGATTAACCAGTTCTCTTAAAAACGCCTACGATAATTATTTTATGGCTAATCCTCTGCTTAAAATGGTTGAATCAGGTGAAATTAACGAGTCTGTTATTGATGAGAAAGTGGAACGTATTCTTCGTTTGATGTTCCGAACAAATATGAATAAAACGCGTCCGTTTGGAAGTATGAACAGTCAGCAACACTTTGATGTGGCTCGTGAAATTGCTCAAGAAGGTATCGTTTTACTCAAAAATAAAAACAAATTTTTCCCGATTGATCCAGAGAAGGTACAAACAATAGCTGTGATTGGTGAAAATGCCACGAAGATGATGTCTTTAGGTGGTGGTTCATCTGAATTAAAAACTATTCATGAAATATCTCCTTTGGAAGGCATTCAGAAACGATTTAAAAATGCAACAATTTTACATGCCATGGGATATGCTTCAGGACCTTCGGTTTATGGTAAAGTAATAGACTCAAAACTGAATGCGGATTCTTTAAAAAATGAAGCTATAAAAATCGCAGCGAAAGCTGATATAGTTCTTTTTGTGGGAGGATTAAATAAAAATCATCATCAAGATTGTGAAGGAGATGATCGAAAGTCTTTTTCCTTACCGTTCGGGCAAGATGATTTATTATCGGAGATACTAAAAGTTAACAAAAATACGGCAGTCGTATTAGTGAGTGGTAATGCTGTAAAAATGCCATGGGTAAATCAAGTTAAAGGAATTGTTCAAACTTGGTATTTAGGTAGCGAATCTGGAAATGCTCTTGCAGATGTTCTTTCTGGAGATGTAAATCCATCAGGGAAACTACCTTTTTCTTTTCCTGTTAAATTGGAAGATAATGCAGCACATTCATTTGGAGAAATTTCTTATCCAGGGGATGGTACAAAACAGGAATACAAAGAAGATATATTAGTTGGTTACCGTTGGTTCGATACAAAAAAAATTAAACCCTTATACGCTTTTGGATTTGGACTTTCTTATAGTGAGTTTGATATGACAAAAGCTTCTGTTAATAAAAAGGAATATAAATCAGGAGATGTCATTTCTGTTTCTTGTGAAATGAAAAATACGGGGAAAGTTAAGGGAAAAGAAGTTATTCAGGTTTATGTAAACGATGTGAAATCATCTGTATTAAGACCATTAAAAGAATTAAAAGCTTTTAAGAAAGTGTCTTTAAACTCAGGAGAAAGTAAAACTGTTAATATTGAAATCCCTGTAAATAAATTGGCATTTTATGATGATGTGAAAAAGGATTGGAAATTGGAACCAGGACAATTCAAATTGATGTTGGGAACTTCTTCTAAAAACATTAGTAAAACAATTATTATTGAAGTAGAATAGATATAAAAACTGAGAATGAGAATATACACATATTTAGCTTTTGTTTGCCTGCTGTTACTATCATCTTGTGCAAAGCAAAACGATTCGGGAAGTAAAGAAGATCAGTTTGTCAATGATCTAATGGCAAAAATGACTTTGCAAGAAAAAATTGGGCAGATGAATCAACGTACCAGTCAATGGGAAATGACAGGACCTGCGCCCGATAAAGAAAATACTCAAAACTTACAAGAGGAGATTAAGAATGGAAGAGTAGGATCTATGCTTAATGTAAAAGGAGCTAAAGCAACTTATGAAGCACAAAAGTTGGCTGTTGAAAATAGTAGATTGGGTATTCCAATGTTATTTGCTTACGATGTGATTCATGGATACAAAACGATGTTTCCTATTCCATTGGCAGAAGCTTCTTCGTGGGATACTGACATGTTAAAACTATCGGCACAAGTGGCAGCAAAAGAAGCATCAGCATCGGGATTGCATTGGGTATTTGCTCCAATGATGGATGTTGGTAGAGATGCCCGATGGGGACGCGTTATGGAAGGCTGTGGAGAAGATCCTTATTTGGCTAGTATCTTTTCCGTGGCTCGCGTTCGTGGTTTTCAGGGCGCTGATCTCTCTAAAGATTATACGGTAGCCGCATGTGCTAAGCATTTTGCCGCTTATGCATTTTCCGAATCGGGTAGAGATTATAATACTGTCGACATTGGAACATATACATTGCACAATATTGTTCTTCCACCTTTCAAAGCTGTTGCTGAATCAGGTGTTGCTACGTTTATGAATTCCTTTAATCTGATTAATGGATCTCCTGCTTCGACAAATGCCTATTTGCAAAGAGATTTGCTAAAAGGTGATTGGGGTTTTGATGGATTCGTTGTATCCGATTGGGGAAGCATCGAAGAAGTTGCTTACCATGGTGGTGCAAAAGATCTAAAACAGGCTGGAGAACTCTGTATTAATGCTGGATCTGATATGGATATGGAAAACGATGCTTATTTGCCATATTTGGAAGAATTGGTGAATGAAGGAAAAGTGGCTGAATCACTTATTGATGATGCTGTACGTAGAATTCTAAAAATTAAATACAAACTCGGACTTTTTGATGACCCTTATCGATATTCCAATATAGAACGAGAGAAAGAACTGGTTTACAATAAAGAAAATCGAGCTGCAGCAAGAGAAGTCGCGAAGCGATCGATGGTTTTGCTTAAAAATGAAAATCAATTACTTCCTATTTCTAAAAATGTAAAATCACTAGCTGTGATTGGACCATTGGCCGACAGTAAGGATATTCCTTTAGGAAGTTGGAGAGCCCAAGCTATTACAAATTCGGCAGTATCTCTTTTAGAAGGTATCACAAATGCGCTACCTAAAACGAAGATTAATTATGCTAAAGGTTGCGATTTAACCATTGGTGAACGTAATTTTAGAGTGGAATTGACCTATGGTAAAAATAACCAATCTGGATTTTCTAAAGCAATAAAGGCTGCCAAACAATCAGAAGTTGTTGTTTTAGCAATTGGTGAAGATTGTTTTCAAACAGGAGAAGGTCGAAGTCAAACCGACATTCGTTTAAAGGGAGACCAAATGGCTCTTTTTAATGCCGTTTATAAGGTGAATAAAAATATCGTAGTTGTTTTAATGAATGGCAGACCGGTTGCTATTCCTGAGCTAGCGGAAAAAGCTCCTGCCATTTTGGAAACATGGTTTGCAGGATCAGAAGCTGGTAATGCCATAGCTGATGTTCTTTTTGGAGATTACAATCCATCGGGTAAATTAACGATGTCGTTCCCTCGAAATGTTGGGCAATGTCCTATCTATTACAATCATATGAGTACAGGTCGATCTTTGTCTTCGGGGAACGTTTTCTGGTCGCATTATACCGACTCTCCTAATACGCCTTTGTATCCATTTGGCTATGGTTTAAGCTATACTAAATTCAAATATTCTACTCCAATTTTGAATAAAACATCTATTGGAAAAGCAGAAAGTATTGAATTGAGTGTGAACGTTTCCAATGCAGGAAATTTAGAGGGTGAAGAAGTTATTCAAGTTTATATTCAAGATCCAGCTGCAAAATATGTTCGTCCTGTTAAAGAGCTAAAAGCTTATAAAAAAGTAAAACTTGCAGTAGGTGAACAACAAACAGTTAAGTTTGAATTGAGTAAAAAGGATTTGGGTTATTATTCACCCGATGGTGAATTCCTTTTGGAATCTGGCACATTCCATATTTTTGTGGGTACTGATTCACAGAATGTTCAAAAAGTTAGTTTTACTGTTAAAGATTAATAATGAATTTACTCAGAAATAAATAATTATGAATTTGAAAACTTTGATATATCTCATTTTGATACTGATGGCTACATCTTGTCAGCAGTCAGAAAAAAAATACGCTTATGTGGATGGTAAAGCTATTTACTCACCGCAAGGTGAAAAATTGCATTTGAAAGGTGTGAATTTGGGTAATTGGTTGCTTCCAGAGGGATATATGTTTAAAATGCAAGATTGCAACTCGCCACGTAAAATTGATCAAGCCATTCGTGAATTGATTGGTAATAGTGCTACTACAGCTTTTTGGGATTCTTTTTTAGATAATTATATCACTGAGGCTGATATAAAATGGTTATCAGAAGCAGGCGTCAATATTATACGTTTACCATTCGATTATCGTTTATTGACTCATGATGATTATCTGGGAAGAGACATGCATGGATACAAGTATTTGGATAATGCGATTAGTTGGTGTGAGAAATACAATATATATGTATTGCTTGATATGCACGCTGCTCCAGGTGGACAATCTGGTGATAATATAGATAATAGTGATGCTTATCCTTGGTTAATGGTAGATGAAGGAATGAAGCAAAAGACCTGTGATATTTGGCAAGATATTGCAAAAAGGTATGCTGATAATACGACAGTAATCGGGTATAATTTATTGAACGAAGCCATTCCTCATTATTTTGATGATGATAATCTGAAACCTAATTTGGAACCTTTGTATAAAAAAATTACAAGCGCAATAAGAGAGGTGGATGATAAGCATATTGTGTTTTTAGGCGGAGCTGTTTGGGAAACTGATTTTTCGGTGTTCACAGAACCGTTTGATGATCAATTAGTCTACACATTCCACAAGTATTGGATGCCTCCTGAACAAAAGGAAATACAGCAGTATATTGACTTTAGAGATAAATATAATGTACCAATATTGATGGGAGAAAGTGGCGAAAACGATGATAAGTGGGTTAAAAACTTTAGAGAATTATTGGATAAAACTGAAATTCATTGGACATTTTGGCCTTACAAGAAAATGAATAACACTCGCGGACCAATGAATTATGATGAACCTAGTACTTATGGTAATTTCATTAAATACGCAGAGAGCGATAGAAGCTCATTTGCTAAGATTAGAACTCTTAAGGATAGTCTTGATGGTATAAAACCGAAAGAGGTGGTAGCTATTTTAAATCAATTTGTAGAGAATAGCAAGTTTGAAAACTGTTATTCAAATAAGGGTTATTGCAAGGCATTAGAATTTAATTTAGAAAGTAAATAATACTAAGCTCGATAAAAATATTTGTATTATTTGAGCGTAATAAAATAGCCCTACTTCAATTATGAAGTAGGGCTATTTTTGTATGATATTTTTTTTGGAAAAATAAATCAAATTTGATCTAGTTAACTTTTTTAAGTTGAACGTCGAATATAAGAACCGATCCACCTGGTATTGAGCCATTGTCTTCAATTCCATAACCTAAATGAGCAGGAATAAGTAAAATACCTTCTCCACCTTCTTTAAAAAGTTGAATTCCTTCAGTCCATCCAGCAATAACCTCCGACAAATTAATCTCAAAGTTTTGATTTTGGTCAAAGGCTTCATCATCAGTAAAATAGCCAAAGTAGTCAATCGTAATGTTTGAATCAGCACTTGGACGTTTGCCTTCACCTTCCTTAAAAATAGAGTAGTATAAACCAGAATCTGTTTTTTGAGCATCTAGTTTATTAGCCTTTATATAAGCTTTGATATCTTCTTCGTTCTGGTGTTTGAATCTATATTTTTTCATGTGTTTTGGATTTCAATTTTATGTGTTTTTTGCAAATATCTTAATTATATCCTTAATATGTGCTATGTTGAGATAGCTTGTTTTCATTTGTGAGTTAAAATAAAAAATGAAGGCAATTTATAAGTATAATAAAATATAGGTTTTAAGTTGATTTAGGAGGGTAACATGTTTTTTTAGGCAACTTTTTTTATAGCCCCGAATGGGCTGAATTTGATTAACCACCTGCGAAGCGGGTGGTTAATATCGAGTCGTAAATAATCTATGAAATGGGTTAATTCAAATTATTTCACTTCTTTATGGATGATGACTAACACGATTACTACTACACTTGTTAAGGTGTGCTTATTCAAATTTAACCAAGAAGTGGTATATAATAGTTACCCATTATAATCAACGGCTATTACAAATGATTTACTAAACAGTAATCATTAATTTCTAAATAAGTCATGCAAAAGACTTTTAAATTTTAAAGTGTAATTAGATGTTTTCGTATGTGATAATAAGGCTTTTATCGAAATAATTCAAGTTGACAAACTTGACAGTATTAATATTAGATGAAATTATATACATTTATTATCTAAATTTTAAAAAGACAGACTAATGGAATTAATCATCGAGAATCTTACAAAAACCTATAGCAATGGTGTTAAGGCTTTAAATAATGTAAATATAAAAATAGGGACGGGGATGTTTGGTCTTTTAGGGCCCAATGGCGCAGGAAAATCAACACTTATGCGTACCATAGCGACTCTACAAGAAGGCGATTCTGGCAGTATTGTATTCGATGGTGTTAATATTATGGAAGATAAAATGATGCTTCGTAACGGACTTGGGTATTTACCTCAAACTTTTGGTGTTTATCCAAAAATGTCGGCAGAAGATTTATTGGATCATTTTGCTGCACTTAAGGGAATTTCGAACAAGCAGGAGCGTAAAGAAATTGTTGAAGCTGTATTGGCACAAACTAATCTTACCGATGCTCGTAAGAAACATGTAGATGGTTATTCGGGCGGAATGAAACAACGTTTTGGTATTGCTCAACTTTTGCTTAATAACCCTAAACTTATTATTGTTGATGAACCTACTGCAGGGTTAGATCCAGCTGAACGTAGTCGTTTTCTTAATGTTTTAAGAGAAATTGGAACGGATCATATTGTTATTTTTTCTACTCATATTGTTGATGATGTTAAGGATCTTTGCACAGATATGGCTATTATGAATGGTGGTGCAATTATGACTCATCAAACACCTAGAGAGGCTGTTGGGCAAATCAAGGGAAAGATGTGGACAAAGCGAATCGAACGATCTGCGCTTAATGAACAGAAAGATAAATTCGAAATTCTTTCCAGTAAATTTAACGATGATAATAGTATGAATATCAATGTTTACTCAGAAACTCAGCCAGATGAGATGTTCATCCCGAAAGAGGCTGATTTGGAAGACGTTTACTTTGTTACACTTAAAAACGTAAACTAATCATGAGTAAATTTTATACACTTTTTAAATTCGAATTAAAATATTGGCTTAAAAATCCTGCAACTTATATTTATGCAGGTGTTCTTCTAATCATTTCAACATTGATAATGGCTGGTAGTATTGGTGTATTCGATAGTAACACGGCTACTATGGCATCGGTACGTTTGGCAAATTCACCAATTGCCTTGTTTGGTAGTTTTGGAATTTTGACCTTGGGGTATTTTTTGCTTCCATCTATTGTTGGCGGTTCTATTAATCGCGATTTTAGCTCCGAAATGCATTCTATTTTGTATTCGTATCCTTTTAAAAAATCGGAATACATTTTGGCCAAATTTCTAAGTTCTATTGTTGTTACAATGGCCATATTTATGGTGTTTGGTTTAGGTTTTGTCATTGCTCCTTTTTTGCCAGGTGTTAATCAAGAATTGCTCGGGCCATTTCGTCCGCTTGCCTTTTTACAGATTTATGGTTTGGTTATTTTACCTAACATTCTTCTTTTTGGTGCTATAGTTTTTGGTGTAATTACATTTACACGAAACCTTGGAGCTGGTTTTATTACCATGATTATTTTATTTTTTGTGCAAGCTATGGCACAAAGTTTTATGAAGGACCTAGATAGTAAAACGCTAGCTGCATTACTTGATCCTTTTGGAGCTACAGCTTTAAAAAATGCTACAGAGTATTGGAATGTAGCAGAGCGAAACACCAATTTGTTGCCCATGGGAGGATTGGTTTTAATAAACCGATTAATCTGGATTGCAGTTTCGGCTCTTGTGTTTGCAGCTACTTATTTCAAGTTCCAATTTTCGCAACATGCTTTGTCTTTTCGTTGGTTCTCTAAAAAAAGTGCTGTTGTTACCAAAGACAACTTTAATAACCTTAGGGATATAAATCTTCCTAAAGTAACAATTGACAATTCCTATGGCTGGAATTTGAAATTGATGTGGAAGATTTCAGTGATGAATTTTAAGTACATTATAAAGTCAGTTCCTTTTATCATATTAGTCGCTTTTGGTATTCTGTTTATGGTGTTTGCAAAAACAACAGTAATGAATATTATGGGAACAGCTACTTATCCTACCACGTGGAAAATGTTGATGGTTCCAGGTTCAATGTTTCAATTGTTCCTTTTACTAATTACCTTTTTGTATTCGGGAATGCTTGTTCAGCGTGAGCGACGTGCGAAAATGTTCGAATTGGTCGATGTAACTTGTACACCTAATTGGGTTCAATACTTTTCTAAACTGATTGCCTTAGTTCAGGTCCAAATACTATTGTTAGGTGTTGTCATGTTCACTTGTATATGCCTTCAAATTATTGATGGCTACTATGTAATAGAACCTTTACATTATATCTTGCAGTTGTTTGTGTTCTTGCTGCCTATGTATATTGTATGGGCAGCTTTATCTATGTTTGTTCAATCGCTATTATCAAATTTTTATGTCGGATTTTTTATTCTGTTCATATTTATGATTGCGAGTCCTTTTATTAGTAAATTGGGAATTGAGCAACGGATATTTAACTTTAATGTAGGACCTAGTACCTCTTATTCCGATTTGAATGGTTATGGCAGTGGAATTCTTGCCTATTTATTTTACCGATTTTATTGGTTACTTTTTGCTTCAATTTTATTAACCCTCGGATTGGCGATATGGCGTCGTGGTGTTCGCGAAACGGTTAAGATTCGTTTTCATAGAGCCAAAGAGAATCTAACTCGAACATTATACACTTCACTTACTATTTTTACTCTTGGCTTTGTTGCAATTGGATCTTATATATATTGGGTAGATAATGTTAAATATGAGCATAAATCAGCAAAAGAACAAGAGCTTGGGCAGGTAGAGTGGGAGACCAAATATGCTAAGTACTACAATATTGCTCAACCACGTATTATCGATGTTAAGGTGGATGTGGATTTGTTTCCTAAAACAAATGACCTAAAGGTTAATGGTAGATATATAATCAAGAATAAAACAAATGAGGCAATAGACTCAATTCACATTAACTATACTTATAGAAATACTAAAGTTGAGTTTTCGAGAACAGCCGATTTGGTGAGTAAAGATACTGTATATCAGTATAATATTTACAAGTTAGAAAAGCCGTTGATGCCTGGTGATTCCATGCAGTTGCATTTTACATTGAGTAATCAAAAGAATCATTTTTTAAGAAAAAATTCACCAGTTTTAGCTAACGGAACATTTTTAAATAATGGTGGTTTCCCAACTCTAGGTTATTCACGTGCTGGAGAATTAACAGATAATACGGTTCGTAAGAAATATAATTTGCCTAAACGCGAGCGTATGGCTCCGCCAACGGATACATCAGCCTTGGGTAATACTTATATTTCGGAATGTGCCGATTGGGTTAATTTTGAAACGACAGTTAGTACATCTGCTGATCAAATTGCAATTGCGCCAGGTTACTTGCAGAAAAAATGGGTAGAAGGTGATCGTGTTTATTTCCATTATAAAATGGATAAACCAATTCTTAATTTTTACGCCTGGGTATCTGGAAAGTATGAAGTATATCGCGATAAATACAAGGGAGTTAATATCGAGATTTATTACAATAAAGGTCATGAGTATAACCTTGCCGATATGGATGATGCCTTAAAAGCTTCACTTAAATATTATGGTGAAAATTATAGTCCTTATCCTCACAAACAGATACGGATTATTGAATTTCCACGTACTAGAGGAACTTTTGCACAGTCCTTTCCGAATACCATTCCTTTCTCAGAAGCCATTGGATTTATTGCTAAGGAGGATAAATCGGAAAAAGGTGCAGCAAGTTATGCCTATCAAGTAACTGCTCACGAAATGGCACATCAGTGGTGGGCTCATCAGGTTATTGGAGCAAATGTTCAAGGTGCTACTTTAATGTCGGAGAGTTTGGCTGAATATTCATCTATAAAAGTGATGGAAACGAAATATTCAAAGGCTAAGATTCGTAAGTACATGAAAGAAGAGCTTAATAATTACCTTCGCGGAAGAGGAGGTGAAAGTGTGAAAGAGCAACCTCTAATGTATAACGAGAATCAGCAATATATTCATTACAATAAGGGTGCGGTTGCCATGTATGCCATATCTGATTATATGGGAGAGGATAATCTTAATAAAGCGCTTAGTGAATATATCTCTAAGGTAGCTTACCAAGAGCCTCCCTACACAACTTCGCTTGAATTTGTTGATTTAATGCATCGTTATATGCCAGATTCTCTTGATTATGTCATTACTGATATGCTAGAAACAATTACCCTGTTTGATAATAAGATAGATAGTGCTTATGTTTCTAAAACCGAAGATGGTAAGTTTAAAGTCGATTTTGTTGTTGAAGCAGAGAAGTATAGAGTTATCAATACTGCTAAAGACAATACGACTGATTTAAAGACTGATGATGGAGCTGTTAGCATCTCTTTTAATACCGATAGTAAAAAAGAAGATAAAGAGTACGTTGATATGAATGATTGGATTGACCTGGCTATTTTTGTTGAAGATGAAAATAAAGTAGAGCAGGAGATTTTATTTAAGAAGGTTCATATTACTGCCAAGGAGAACACATTCTCTTTTATTGTAGATGAAAAACCATATAGTGTTGCTATTGATCCATATCACAAGTTAATCGATAGAAAAATATCGGATAACTCAGAAAAATTGAGATCTAAGGATGATGAAAAAGAAGTCGATCCGAAAACAACATAATCTGACTAGTGACTAATTCTAAGTAATAAAGGCTGCCGATTTATGGTAGCCTTTCATTTTATATTTTTAATTAGATAATTTACTTTGTTGAATTCAAATATTAATTTTTCTATTTCAAAATTAGTATTTCCATATTCAAATCTATTTTTCCTTCTGAATTTTCCACGAGTAATATAATATCGCCTTTGGCATTTAGTATTTATCGACAATACGGGCATAAAAATTAGCTTTCACAACTATAGAGTTTAGAGAGAATATATTGAAATATAGATCTTTTTTAAAATTCTAAATAAGTTTAAAATTTAAATTATGGTCGGATTATCTTATTCTCTAAATTAATAAAAACTGATGATATTTCATGTTAAGGTGTTGCTGTTGAGAGTTAAATATTTATTGAGAATAAGGTTTTATGTAATATTCTAATGGTGATTTTATTCGTTCATTTCTTTTTAACAAATATTTAACTAAACGTGAAATTTTCTTAGTGTATTTTTATGAAAAAATAAAATGTTCAGAAAAATCAGTCATATTCTATTAGCTATTGTTGTCATGATTACAACAATGGGGCTGACTGTATCTGCACATTATTGTGGTGACGAACTAAAATCGATTGATTTTATATCTCAATCTGATAATTGTTGTGGCGATTCGTGTCCTAATTGTAAAAATAAAATTATTAAAGTTGATACTGATGATGATTATACAATAAGTACTTTTAATATTGATTTTACGAATGACTTTATTTTATTACCAGCTCTTATTCAACTCTTTCAAGGTTCAATCTATACTGATCTAGTTGAACTGGTTGCTTACCATAAGCCACCACCACTAAAAATACAATCTGTCCTTTCCGATTTGCAAGTTTATCGTTTATGATTTAAACCTGATAAATTGATGTAAAATTTTGAGTTAAACCTCATGTTTTGCACGAATTGTTGTGTTTAAAAAATCATAAAAAAATAACTATGCTGAATAAATTCATCCGTTTTTTCCTTGAGAATAAACTGATCACATTTTTGGTACTTACTATTTTCATTTCATGGGGTATTGTAACATCACCTTTTGGATGGGAGACAGGTATTTTGCCAAATGATCCTGTACCTGTTGATGCTATTCCCGATATTGGGGAGAATCAACAAATCGTTTATACCGAATGGCCTGGCCGTTCACCTCAAGATATTGAAGATCAAATATCTTATCCTTTAACAACCTCATTACTTGGGATACCAGGAGTGAAAACCATTCGAAGTAATTCCATTTTTGGCTTATCGAGTATCTATATCATTTTTGATGAGGATATTGAGTTCTATTGGAGTCGTACTCGAATACTGGAAAAACTCAATTCGCTTCAATCTGGAACTTTACCATCTGATGTTTCACCAGCTTTAGGTCCCGATGCTACTGCTTTGGGGCAGATATACTGGTACACGCTTGAAGGGCGTGATAAGGATGGAAATCCGGCTGGAGGATGGGATCCGCACGAATTAAGAAGCCTTCAAGATTTTCAGGTTCGTTATGCCTTAACTTCAGCCAAAGGAGTTGCCGAAGTGGCATCAATTGGTGGTTTTGTAAAGGAATATCAAATTGATATCGATCCACATGCTATGCGAGCTCATGGTGTAAATGTGGCACAAATTATGGCTGCTGTAAAAAATAGTAATCTCGATGTTGGTGCGCGTACCATCGAATTTAATCGGGTGGAATATTTAGTAAGAGCTTTGGGCTATATTAAGAACCTGGAGGATCTTGAAAAATCTGTTGTTGCTGTTCACGATAATGTTCCAATTCGATTGACAGATGTGGCTAAAGTAAACTTTGGTCCGGCAACTCGTCGTGGCGGACTCGATAAAGGTGGAGCTGAAGCCGTTGGTGGTGTCGTTGTTGCTCGTTATGGAGCCAATCCTTTACAAACGATTGATAATTTAAAAGCAAAAATTGCTGAGATTACTCCTGGTTTACCATCTAAAACATTAGCTGATGGTACGGTTTCGAAAGTGACAATTGTACCTTTCTACGATCGAGCTGGTTTAATAAAAGAAACATTAGGAACACTCGAAGAAGCCATTTCTTTGGAACTTTTAATTAGTATTCTTGTTGTGATCGTTCTAGTTATGAATCTTCGAGCTTCATTTTTGATCTCATCTTTATTACCGCTTGGGGTCTTAATCACTTTCATTACCATGCGTCAGTTTGGTGTCGATGCCAATATTGTAGCACTTTCAGGTATTGCAATTGCTATTGGAGTAATGGTTGATGTGGGAATTGTCTTCACTGAGAATATCATAAGGCATATCGACATGGCAAAGAATGTTGGAGCCAAAGGTAAACAATTGCTGAATGTGGTGTATGAAGGAACCGTAGAAGTCGCGGGAGCTGTAATTACAGCACTTACAACTACCATTGTCAGTTTTTTACCTGTATTTGCCATGGAGGCTGCCGAAGGAAAACTCTTCAGACCTCTTGCCTTTACCAAGACATTTACCATGCTAGCAGCTTTGCTGATTGGTTTAATTATTATTCCGACACTGGCTCACTTAATTTTTTCTATCCGATTTGATAAAAATAAGTTTAAGAAAGCATGGAGTATCATACTTATTGCTTCGGGGCTCCTTATTTCAATTTTTACAGGCTATTATATAGCGATTGTTATTACGGCTTATGGCTTGAATAATTTTTTATCCGATAGATGGTCAGCAACTAAAAAGTTCTGGATAAATATCATCAATATTGCCATTACAATTGTCGTGATTGTATTCTTCCTGACAAAGGCATGGATGCCGATGGGTGCACAATACAGCATGTTCACAAATTTTGTGTTCGTTATTCTTATTGTTGCAATCATCTTAGGACTGATGTCAAGCTTTGTCTACTTCTACTCACGAATTTTGACCTGGTGTTTAAATAACAAATGGAAGTTTTTAAGTCTGCCAATTTTCATTATTCTATTCGGTTTAACTAGCTGGCAAGGTTTTGATAAGATGTTTGGTTTTGCTCCCAATTTTGTAAAAGAAACAGCTATATACGAGAATTTAGACGAGAGTTTACCTGGTATTGGAAAAGAGTTTATGCCTTCGTTAGATGAAGGTTCTTTCTTACTGATGCCCACAACCATGCCACATTCGGGTATAGCAGAGAACCTTGAAGTAATTCGTATTCTTGATAAAAAAGTCAATGCAATTCCAGAAATAGAGTCTGCTGTTGGTAAGTGGGGACGTGTAAATTCGGCACTAGATCCAGCACCAACATCCATGTACGAGAATGTGATTAATTATAAGTCAGAATATATTCTTGATGAGGATGGACATAAAATGCGTTTCAAAGTTAATCGTGATGAGGCATTTATTCTAAAAGATGGATCGGTTTATAATCCTAAAGAGGATGGATTCCGTTCAGTTGCTATGGAAAATTTAATTATTGATAAAAATGGTGAATACTTCCGTCAGTGGCGCGATGAGATTAAATCATCCAGTGATATTTGGGATGAAATCATCAAAAAAGCGACTATTCCAGGCTTGACTTCGGCTCCAAAATTACAGCCTATTGAAACTCGATTGGTGATGTTGCAGACAGGTATGCGTGCACCCATGGGGATTAAGGTTTTCGG
This sequence comes from Ancylomarina sp. 16SWW S1-10-2, assembly GCF_009669305.1. Taxonomy (GTDB): domain Bacteria; phylum Bacteroidota; class Bacteroidia; order Bacteroidales; family Marinifilaceae; genus Ancylomarina. Next base: position 73,581 of record NZ_SADB01000016.1, on the reverse strand, counting down.
ACCTGATTTGGAAAGTATTGAAAAGGTAGGTTTTGAATTGGAGAAACAGCTTAAGCAAGTAGAAGGTGTAAATGGCATGTCTGTTTTTGCAGATAGAGTGGTTGGAAAACCTTATCTGGAAATGGAAATTAACCGTGATGCGATTGCACGCTATGGTTTATCCATAAAAAATATGCAGGCTGTTATTAGTTCTGCCATTGGCGGTATGAAGCTGACTTCAACGGTTGAAGGTCGTGAACGTTTTCCTGTGAGATTGAGATATGCACGAGAATATCGTGATAACCCAGAGGCTTTAAAGAGAATCTTGATTCCAACACCTACAGGTGTCCAAATACCATTGGGAGATTTGGTCACCCTTCATTATACGCGAGGTCCGCAGATGATTAAATCTGAGAATACCTTTTTAGTGGGCTATGTAATCTTCGATAAAAAAGAAGGATTTGCAGAGATTGATGTCGTAGAAAATGCTCAAGCCTATCTGAATAAAAAACTTGATGCAGGTGAGTTTGTTTTGCCAGCTGGTGTTTCATATGTCTTTACGGGTAATTACGAGAATCAGATTAGGGCAACCAAACGTTTAATAATTGTGGTACCTATCTCGTTAATCATTATTTTCTTGATTCTATATTTCCAATTTCGATCGGTGGTCTCAACATCGCTAATTTTTTCGGGTATTCTTGTCGCCCTATCTGGAGGATTTATCATGCTTTGGCTTTACGGTCAAACTTGGTTCTTAGATTTTTCATTGGCAGGTATGAACTTTAGGGATTTGTTCCAAGTGCAGACCATTAACTTGAGTGTCGCCGTTTGGGTCGGTTTCATTGCGCTTTTTGGAGTGGCAACTGATGATGGAGTCTTGATTAGTACTTATATCAAGCAATTGCAGGATAAAAATCCAGCTAAATCGGTAAAGGAAGTTAGAGAGCTGATTATTGAGGCGGGTTCTAAAAGAGTTCGTCCAGCAATTATGACGACTGCAACGACCATTATTGCTCTGCTACCTGTTTTAACATCTACAGGAAAAGGTTCAGATATCATGATTCCGATGGCAATTCCCTTATTTGGCGGTATGACTATTGAGATTTTAACCATGTTGATGGTTCCTGTACTTTATAGCATGTGGCAAGAGAGAAAAATAAAGAAGCAAGATGCCATTGATCTAGTATAATAATAAATATTTCTCCTCCTTCCCGATGGCTATCGGAATATAAGGAGGAGTCCCCGAGATACGATGGGGAGGTGGTTTTAAATTATTTAATATTTATGACACGTAAATAATATGAAGATGAACATACAAAAAATATATATATCGATTTTTTTCTATCTGTTTCTATTAATCGCGATTCCTATCTCAGGATTTGGACAAAGCGAGCTTAGGAATTATTTAGAAGAGGCTGCAGCAAATAATTCTGGACTTAAAGCTAAGTTCAATGATTATTTAGCAGCATTGGAACGTGCGCCTCAGGTAAAGGCTTTGCCAGATCCACAAGTAGCATTTGCCTATTTTATAAAACCTGTTGAAACAAGAATGGGACCTCAGGAATTTAAATTCTCAGCCTCTCAAATGTTTCCATGGTTTGGAACTTTAAAGGCGAAAGAAAATAGTGCAATTCAAGCTGCCAAAGCCAAATATGAGGCCTTTGAAGAGGCTAAAGCCAAGCTCTTTCATGAGATACGAACGACTTATTACAACCTCTATTTTAATAAAAAAGCTATTACTATTAGTCTTGACAATATTGATATACTTCAGTCCTTTAGAAAGATGTCGGAGATTAAATTAGAGGCAGGACTGGTATCAGCACTCGATGGCTATCGCATTGAGATTGAAATGGGAGATCTGGAAAATCAGTTGGCTTTACTAAGGGATAAACAGTTTGTCTTAGAGGTGATGTTTAATAATTTATTGAACACAGAAAATAAAGAAGAAATATGGCTTCCAAAAGAATTGTGGCATACTGATTTGGCTCTAAGCAAAGAGGCTATACTTGATTCTATTCAGAGCAATAATCACCAACTTTTAAATTTGAGCTTTCAACAACAAGCTTTAAGTTTTAGAAAAGAAGTGGCAAAAAAGGCGGGCAAGCCTAACATTAATATTGGCTTCGATTATATCGTAACAGGAAAGGGCGATATGAATTTGGCAGGAACGGATGTTTTTGTTTTTCCAAAAATAGGATTAACAATCCCGCTTTATCGGAATAAGTATAAGGCTATGATAAAAGAGGTGGTTTATTTGGAAACAGCCAAAGAACTAGAACAACTTAATAAGAGCAATATTCTTGAGACTCTTTTTGAAAAGGGTTGGAAAGATTACCGTGATGGTGAAAGACGAATTCATCTCTTTCACTCACAACTGGAATTGGCCAGAAAAGCCTTACACTTACTGGAAACGAATTATGCGACTGGTAATAAGAATTTCGAGGAAATATTAAGAATGGAACGCAAACTCTTGAAATATAATTTAGAATTAGAAAAAGCTAAAGCAGATAAGCAAGCTGCTATTTCATTTGTCTCATACCTCATGGGTAAATAATTATGACCCCAGAGCGAAGTTGAAGGGTGGTAGTGAGTTGATGTGGTGATGTGATGATATGAGGATGAGTGAATTATTTAATAACTTAATGATTTGATTATCTCTAAATAAATATTTGACCATCATGACTCCTAGAAATGAAATAGTAGAAATTAGTTTTGAATTTGCATTGCTTATTATTGAAATAAGTGAAGAGTTAGAAACTAAACGTAAATATGTTATAGCCAAAAATTATTGAAAGTAGGAATTTCAATAGGTGCAAATGTAAGAGAAGCATAAAGCGCAGAAAGCAAAGCTGATTTTGTTCACAAATTAAAGATTGCACATAAAGAAGCTTTGGAAACTGAATATTGGATGGATTTAATGAAACAAAGTGATAGTTATTTAAATCCATCAACTTTATTAGAAGACAAACTGCTTTCAATTGAAAAGTTATTGAATAGAATAATTTCTTCTGCAAAGAAGAAACCATAATATTAAAATTATGAAAGAATTAATAAATAGTCTGAAACAGAATATCAAGTTGATTGCAATCATCCTTGTGATTGGAAGTATTGTAGGTTTTGTCATTGGCAAATCGACAAATCAACCAATCAGCACATCAACACATCAACATCCCGATAGCTATCGGGACAACTCATCAACACTTCAGACATGGACTTGTTCGATGCACCCACAAATAAAGCAGGATAAACCCGGACAGTGCCCCATATGTGCGATGGATTTAATTCCATTAAAAAGCATGAAATCGGGTGGCGATGATGTGGATCCCAATGAAATTGTAATGTCGGAATCTGCCGCTAAGTTAGCTGAGATTCAAACTCTGATTGTGACAAAAGGAAAGCCTATTAAAACCATTAATTTGCAAGGAAAAGTACAGGTTGATGAGCGTAGGATTTCAGAATTAACAGCTCGCTTTGGCGGTCGTATAGAAAAGCTCTTTGTCAATTTTACAGGGCAAAAAGTGAGAAAAGGCGAGAAGTTAGCAAGTATTTATTCACCAAAACTACTTAGTGCTCAACGTGAGTTACTTGAAGCGATATCTTTTAAAGAAAGTCGTCCGGGTTTATATCTAGCTGCAAAAGGTAAATTAAAGCTTTGGGACTTATCTAATGAGCAAATTTCAGCTATTGAAGCAAAAGGTGAACCACAAGCTTACTTTGATATATTATCGCCCATTTCAGGTACAGTAAGTATGCGACATGTCGCCATTGGTGATTATGTGAAAGAAGGTATGCCTTTGTTTAAATTAGTTGATCTGTCAAAGGTTTGGGTGATGTTTGATGCTTACGAAAGTGACTTGCCATGGATTAAATTAGGTGATCAGGTTAATTTTAGCCTTAAAGCTGATCCTGGTAAGAAGTATTCTGCAAAGGTGACTTATATCGATCCTTTTATTAATGGTAAAACCCGTGTTGCAAAAGTACGAATAGAAGTTTCAAATAAAACTGGAATATTGAAACCTGAAATGTTCGCACAAGCTGTTTTGAAATCAGAAATTGCTGAAAATAGTAGCGTGATAATGGTACCAAAATCAGCCGTTTTATGGACTGGTAAACGATCGGTAGTTTACGTGAAAGTTCCAAATCGTGAATCCCCTTCATTTTTATATCGTCAGGTGGTCTTAGGACCAGAGGCTGGTTCGTCTTATGTAATTGCTGAAGGTTTGAAAGAAGGTGAGGAGATCGCTACAAACGGGGTGTTTAAAATCGATGCTGCAGCTCAACTTATTGGCTTGCAAAGTATGATGAATCCTGATGGTGGAGAAGCTCCTACAGGTCATAATCATGGAGATATGGCGACAGACCAATCCCAGCATAAGAAGGAAAGTTTTGATGTGGATAAAAAATTCAAAAAACAATTGACTGCTTTCTATAAGTCTTATTTGGTATTAACCGAGGCTTTTGTAAAATCCGATTCTAAACAAGTGAAGCGTGTATCTGATAACTTGTTGAAGGATTTAGGAACAATTGATATGGAACTTCTGAAAGGTGAAGCTCATATGGAGTGGATGAAAGATTCAAAAATGTTGGAATCCGATCTTAAGACTATGTTTAAGCTGGCTGATATTGAGAAACAGCGTGCTGCGTTTGTATCCTTTAATCTGGTATTATATAAGAGTATCAAATCATTTGGACTGGATAAAGTGACAACATATTACCAGTTTTGTCCAATGGCAAATAATGATAAAGGTGCCTTTTGGTTTAGTAACTCTAAGGACATCCAAAATCCTTATTTTGGAGAAGCCATGTTGGGTTGTGGAGAAGTGAAAGAAACGATTAAATAAGTTTTAAAAAAAGGAAGGTGTGAATGCTTTATATGGGTAATGCATCCTGTTCTCACAGATAAATATGGGGTAATTAGACCGTTCAATCTGTGTATTATTATAATTGATAGTTGGTTTGTATATGTTAAACTGATCTCGAATATTATCGGGACAAAATTTAAATTTTAAAAGATGAAAACAAAAATTCTAAGTGTAGTCGTTATGTTTCTGCTAGGAACAATGAATTTATTGGCTCAAAGCAAAACAGAAAAATTTAAAGTGTTTGGTAATTGTGGTATGTGTGAAAAAACAATCGAAAAAGCGGCACTATCAGTGGACGGTGTTAAATCAGCAGATTGGAATAAAGAAACAAAAATGATAGAAGTGACCTTTAGTGAATCGAAAACTAACATGGATAAAGTACATATAGCAATAGCTAAAGTTGGCTATGATACTGAGATGCACAAGGCAAAAGATGAGGTTTATAATAAATTACCTGGATGTTGTAAGTACGACAGGCCTGAATAAATTTAGTATGAAATAAATTCATAAATGGGATAGAGCATTGCTTTATCCCATTTTTTCATTGAGAGATTTCTAATTATAAAAAAAAACTAGCTATAAACTAGGTCTTTATGATATAATTGAGATAGAAGAATACTCTTAAGTAGTCCTTTATCTACCTCAAGTCTGTGACTTGTGAAAATAAGGGATTGCTTTTAATCCCTGAATTCATGTTATTTTGAAACTGTATTATTACACGGTAGGCATATTATTTCATTAATATGGAAACCACAAGTCGCAGATTTGCAGCATGTGGGAAGAAAAACCATATAGTGTTGCTATTGATCCATATCACAAGTTAATCGATAGAAAAATATCGGATAACTCAGAAAAATTGAGATCTAAGGATGATGAAAAATAAGTCGATCCAAAAACAACATAATCTGACTAGTGACTAACTCTAAATAATAAAGGCTGCCGATTTATGGTAGCCTTTATTATTTGTGTGAATACCGATTATCCTTATATTTGCGCCACGAAAATGAAAAAAGTGAAACAATGATAGATACGCTAGAACAAGGTTTTTTTGGCATTGGCATACAGAATGGGAAAACACCAGAGAACCTTGGTGTACTATGGCGTTCTGCTCAAAATATGGGAGCTAGTTTTATATTTACAGTTGGGAAACGTTATGCCAAGCAAGCTTGTGATACACACAAGGCAGTGGGAGCCATGCCGTATTTTCACTACACCAACTTTGATGATTTCTATCAGCATTTACCTAAGGGGGCAGTTTTGGTAGGTGTTGAGCTGGATGATAAGGCGGTTGCTCTTGAAGAGTTTAAACATCCTAGACGATGTGTCTATCTTTTGGGGGCTGAAGATAATGGTTTAACTAAAAATGCCATTGAAAAATCTCATCACTTAGTGAAATTTGATACACCTTTAAGTGTTAATGTCGCCGTTGCGGGAAGTATTATCATGTACGATAGAAATATGAAGCAGAAGTTTGCAGCAATTTAGTTTGATTGACTTATTTAGGTCTTAAGCTCTTCCGATTTTTCAAGCATTATTTGTTGCAGGGGTTTGAGTTCAAGCTCCTTTTTCTCTATAAATGAAAAATGGAATGGTGCGTGTTTCTCAATCAAGTAAACAGGTATTCTTTGGACGTTTTTTATTATTCCCTTTTTTCTGAGTAATCAAACTCTATTTTGACAAGAGTGAAGATAAAAAGCATCAATAACCTTGTGAGACTTTACACATACTAACTTATAAACAGGACAATGTTTGGTAGAGAAGTAAAATCAGATTCTCATTAATCTTCTTTGTCCATCATACTAACTAAAAATATGCCACCCAGTGTTATAAGTCCTGCAAAAAGGAAAGTAGCATTGGGTGCAATATGCCACAAAGTGCCAGTTAAAGCCGCTCCAAGGAAAGAACCAAAATACTGAAGACTCACCATTACACCATTTCCTTTTCCTCGATGAAGGTTGCTCAGATGTCTATTAAGTATAATAGGAACAATAGTGGTGATGGAGAATGAGCCCGACACAAGCAAGATTGTAGCCACGATAATAGTACCTAAATTATGAAAATACAAAAATACAAAACCGATACCCTGTAAAGCATAAAGTACATAAAGCCATTGTTTTCCTTTGCCTTTGGAAGCTTTTTTCGAAACAATTCTCAAAAGTAATAAAGCAATAATAATAGCTGGTGTTAAAACTACCCACATTTGGTTCGTGCTCAAAATACCCCTCAACAAGAGTGGTAACATAAAAAAGAAAGACATCACCAATAGGTTATTGACTGTAAGCATGAGTCCACTAGTGAGTGTTCGTTTATTGTAAACCGATTTCTCTTTTTGTACAATTTGATGTTTTTGTCGCTGATCAGGCGTGGCTTGCTTTGTATCGAACAGTATCCAAACCAGGCAAATCGCAATCAAAACCGCTGAAAAAATAAACATTTGATTTACCTTCAGGAAAATGTGAACCATAGGACCCACCACAAAAGAGAGCATATTAAATCCAGCAAGCATAGCTCCAAGCTTAGTCAAAGCTTTATCTCTTTCCTCATTTTCTGCAACTGCTGAGATCCAAGAATAGCCCACGGTTACAATAGCGCCACTACCTTGCAAAGCACGTGAAAAGATGAGCCAATAAATAGATTGAGAATAGGCTGCTGCTAGCAATCCTGCAATAAGCATTAGTAATCCAGCGATAAGCATTTTTTTATAACCGATACGGTCACTCAATATGCCAAAAGGAATTTGAAGAACGGCCTGTGTTAATCCAAAAATCCCCAATGCATAACCAGTAAGCCAAGGAGAACCACCTTTTAAATTCAAAGCATAAACACTTAAAAAAGGAATAATGATGTTCATTGAAAACAAACGCATCCCTAATGTTACTGAAATGACATTTGTTAGGTGAGAAGTAAGATTTTTTTTCATTTAAAAAGACATATCAGTCCTTGCTATCAGACAAATTTTGGATGCAAAGCTAGTTTGAATTTTTCAATTTAACAGTTAAAAAAGCTTTATAATTTAATTCAAAATACGCACCTAATTTTGCAAGTCTGTGACTTGTGGAAACAAGGATATAATTGTTCAAACCTTTAATTTTTGATTGCTTTTTAATCTCTTTATTCATATTATTTTGAAACTGTATTATTACACGGTAGGCATATGATTTCATTAATACGGAAACCACAAGTCGCAGACTTGCAGTATGTGTGGACATTGCTTTATCCCATTTTTTATTGAGATATTTTTGATTAACCAACTTTATCTGATTGACTTCGAAGCGATGATTTATTCAAAATGATTAGCTGTTAACATTAAGTTCTATCTGTCACATTTTAATTCATAATTATAAAAAGTCGTTCTATTTTAAAAATGGTTAATAACTTTATATGGGATTCATATATTGTTTAGTCCAATTTATCCGTAATTTTAGTGAACTTAAGAAAAACTGTATTGTTGTTATTTTTCCTATATGGTGGAATATCAACAATAAAACTTTATTCAATCTGATAAACAATTCACTTAAAATCATTTGCCATCCTGCAAATTTTAAAATGTAATGAACTATTGAAAATGAAAGATCAAATACCTGCTGAAATATTACCATATTTTTTAGAAATAGCTAAAAAATTACAATCTAAACATGCAACTATAATGGTTGGTGCTGGTTTTAGTAAGAATGCTAAAAAAGTTTGTTCTAGTGGAAAGGAATTTCCCAATTGGAATCAGTTAGGAGATGCTTTCTATAAAAAGCTAAATGGTGATTTTCCAAAAGAGAAAGATCGATATTTGAATCCTTTAAAACTAGCCGATGAAGTTAAAGCTGTATTTGGGAGAAATATTTTAGATGATTTGTTAAAAGATGAGATTCCTGATAAAGAATATCAATCATCTGATTTACATGAGAAGCTATTAACATTACCTTGGAGAGATATCTTTACTACGAATTATGACACCTTGCTTGAGAGAGCTGCAGAAAATGTATTTGAGCAAAGATTTGATATTGTTCTTAATAAAGAAGATTTAATACATTCAACACAGCCTAGAATAATAAAACTACATGGAAGTTTCCCATCTGAACGACCATTTATAATAACTGAAGAAGATTATAGAAGATACCCTATTGATTGTGCCCCTTTTGTTAATACAGTTCAACAATCATTATTAGAAAATACGCTTTGTATGATTGGTTTTTCAGGTGAAGATCCTAATTTCTTAAAGTGGATAGGTTGGATAAGAGATAATTTAGGAGAAGAAAATTCACCTAAAATATACTTGATTGGTATTTTAAATTTAACAGTTGCTCAACGTACTTTATTAGAAAAACGGAATATTATTCCTTTGGATTTATCTAAATGTAAAAATGTTGATGGAGATCATAAAAAAGCAATTAATTTATTCTTGGATTTCATGAAGACTAAAGTAGTTAGTGATGAAAATAGAGAATGGGCTAAAAGATCTGAATATTATAGATTTGATAAAAATAAAGAAGTAGCACCACAGATAAAATCCATTTTAGACAAATGGATTCCGACAAGAGAAAAATATCCTAATTGGATAATCGTTCCAGAAAGTAATAGAAGATTTTTAAAACAAGCAACAGATAGTGCTTCTAATTATTTAACTCAATTATCAAAGGTAGAATCTCCTCTCGATATCAATTTCCTTTATGAATACAATTGGAGAATAGAAAAATATCTAAGGCCTATTGAGAATAGTTTAATCGAATATTATGCATTAATCGTAAATAAATATAATCCCTACCCTCAAAATTTAAAAATCGAAAATTCAATTACACCTATATCAAATGATAATCTAGATTGGGATATTATTGGTTTTCAATGGCTCGAAATTCAATTATCCATGTTGCGTTTCTATAGAGAGGAAGGATTCCATAAGGAATGGTTACTTATTAAAGATAGATTAGAAAAATTAGAATATGATTTAGATCCCGGTTTTTATGCTAGATATCATTATGAAAGGTGTCTTAAGAGTTTATTTGCTTTAGATATAAAACAAGTTAGAGATGAACTAGAATTATGGGAAGAAAACGAATCTTCTCCATATTTAGAAGCAAAAAGGGCTGGTTTGTTAGCCGAAATTGGTGACCTTATTGTTGCTGAAAAAATTCTTGAACGTTCTCTTAAGACAGTGAGAGGTAGATTAAATTTATCGCCTACAGTATCTGATTATTCTGACGTTTCTCAAGAAGCATATATCATGCAACTATTGCATTTTGTTAGGGAATCTGTTTTTGTAATTAATAGAGATTTTCAAAGTATAGATAAGAATAAGAATATATATACTGATAGATGGGATCAATTAATTAAATATGGGTGCGATGTATGGAATGAGTTGAAATTATTTGAACTTAGATTAGGAAAAGACTCAAATATCAAATCTACAGAAAAAAAATATAAGTTTGATTCAACATCTACGACACATCATAGTGGAGAGAATACAACACTTATTCATGCGTATTCATATTTAAGATATGTTGAAGAAGTAGGAATACCATATAAATTACCTCATATAACAATGGGGAAAGATGCTGCAGAAAAAGCAATTTATCATGTTGCAAATTATTCTCCATATTGGGCTTTTGCAAGTTTTATAAGAATGGGAGATGATAAGCATGTAGATTATGTATATAGTAAAAAAACTGTTACTTTAATGAATAGAGATAGTATTGATGAAAGAATATTAGAATATCTCACTGTACTCAATAAATCTGTAGAGGAAATAAACAATGGTGATACATACAGAAACATCAACTTTGCAATTTCATTATCAACTATTTTACCTGAAATAATCTCAATGTTATGTGTTAAGTGTAGTTATGAGGTTAAAATCAAATTAATTCAGTTTCTAAAAGAAGTATTTAATTCGGAAATAAAAGAAAAGTATAAAGGTATTGGTAATTTAACAAGACGACTAATTCAATCCTTTTCCATGGAGGAACAGTATTCTATTATTCCTCAATTATTAGAATTTCCAATATTAGCTGAACTAAATGCTAACATTGATGATGATTATCAACATCCATTTCAGTTTTTAAATATTAATGAAAAAAATGTTGCCAAATACGAAATCGTTCAAGTTGATTGTGAAGTAGTTGATGAGTTATTAATATTAGCAGAAAAGGATAGCAGAGAGAGACAAGTAAGTATAATGTGCTTGACTCAACTATGGGGATGCAATTTGCTAGACGATAAGCAAACAAAAAAACTTGGAGATGCTTTATGGAGAATAACTGATAATAATAGTTTCCCTAAAAATACAAATTATCGATACTTCTCATTTATAACGCTTCCACATCCAGAAGACATAAACCCAAAAGAATTATTAAGGAAATATATTCTAAATACTGATTTCCCAATTCAGGCAAATAAAACGAATGGAGGTATTTCTATGACTGGAGGTTCTGGTTTTCAATTCCAGGTAATCAAAGAGATAATAGGAACATCTAGAGATAGTGTAGATTATACCTGGAGTAGTGAAGATCTTAATAAGGTAATTGATAAATCAGTAGAATGGTGGGATTTAGATAAAAAATATTTATTGATTAAGGAATCTCATTCAATATTTGGTTCTACTCCGAAAGAATTTAAAGATAGATTCATAAATCTTGTATTTTTGTTTTCAAATATTTTTGGTCCGCATTATCATATGATAGGAGATTCTCAAAAGAAAGAATTGATACGAATAATTGGTGAATTTGAGAAGCATGGAATATTATATGATGAGGCACTTGCTTCTTGCTACAATTTACTTCCTGAGAAACAAGATATGATATATTCAAATATCTATGAAAACCTTTTTTCTAAAACAGATGATGAAGTTATATATTCTATTCGAGGTGTTATAGAATTGTTAAAGCTAAATACTGATAGTGTTCAGAAATTTGTTTTAGTAGCTAGTGAACAATTGAGATGTAGAACAGAAATAGGATTGTCTAAATATATTGATCTACTGTCAATCGTGAGTAAAGAGTATTTTGAATATCTTTCTAGTGAGATATTAAATAATATAAGGATAGGCTTAGTCCACCTTATGTTAGAGACTAATATTGATGAATATGATTCAGATGAGGATGTTAGTAAAAAATATGATAATAGAGTTGCTGTGGCTAAACTTGTTGTAGCACTTGATAAATATTATAAAGATAATGGGATCGAGATTCCCACTTATATAGTTGATTGGAAGGATATTTGTTTGAATGAAAATGAATTTTCTGAGATTAGGAATGTTTTGATTAATTAGATTGATACAAAGAAGTATTTCTGTTATTTCGAAACTGTTTTATTACCCCGCTAGTGCGCGATTGTATCGCGTTCTAAGTCATACAGGTCATCTTCCCGCTACCGCACGAATCTTTCGTGTGGTTTAGTATTTAAATCAATAAGCTAGGATAGCATAATTAGCATCGCTACCGCACGATTTTATCGTGTGGTAAATATTAAAAATAAGAAGTTTCATTAGTTAAAAGATAATTGTAGGCTACTATGAGTCGTAACTATAAATGTCATAATCCAGAGGGAGTCTACTTTGTAAGCTTTGCTGTAGTAGAATGGTTAGATGTATTTACCAGAAGTGAATACAAAGACATCATAATTGATAGTTTGCGATATTGTCAAAAGCAAAAGGGGATGGATGTTTTTGCTTGGTGTATTATGACTAATCATGTTCATTTAATTTTTAGAAGTGTAGATGGACAAAAGCCAGAGTTGCTTTTAGGTGATTTTAAAAGATTTACTAGTAAGGCAATAGTGAAGGCAATAAAAGACAATCATAGAGAAAGCAGAAAAGAGTGGTTGTTAGAGCAATTCTTAAAAGCGGGAGCAAAGTCTTCTAATGTAAAGAAGTATCAATTTTGGAGGCACGACAATAAACCAATCGAGTTGTGGAGTAATAAAGTGTTCGATGAAAAAATAAATTACATTCATAATAATCCAGTTGAGGAAGGTTTGGTTTCTTATCCTGCAGACTATGTATATAGCAGTGCAAGGGATTATAGAGGTGATAAAGGCATTTTAGAAAATGTGATTGTAGTGATGTAGTAACCACACGATGGAATCGTGCGGCAGCGGGGGTGTTATTACACAGTAGGCATATTATTTAATTAATATAGAAACCATAAGTCGCAGACTTGCGGCATGTGGAAATCAATTGCATAAAACAGATCAGTACTATTAGAAACTACAAAATATTCTATATCTTGTTGGACATAATTAAATTGATTAAATAAATTTTTAATCGATTCAAAAATCGACTCGTACTGTTAGAAAAAATAAAAACGATGAATAAGATAATTGTAACGATACTAATATGTATTTCAGGTCTGACTCTCTATTCTCAGGAACATTTGCCAACTTCCTCTGATTATACTAAATTCTATAAAACAAAAACCCTTGTGGTATTGGAAGATCAGCTGTTTTCTGATTTTAATGACAAGATAAAAGAAGCCGTTAAACAAAACTGGACTTTAACAGAATATGAATTTATTTCAAATGCTGAATTCGAAAAGAAACGATTCAATTCTAGCTATTCATTTTTGCTAACTAGTATTGTTACTTTTAATAAAGACAAAACCAAAGCCAGGTATAATTTTTTAAGTGTGGTTTTAGGCGGACAGGCCAAAGAAATTGGAGATATGCCCGATCTTTGTTCCATTCCTTTATCGTATGTTAGGGCTGACGAAGAAAATTACATATATAAACTCACAGCTTTGGTTCAATTTATTCAAAACCATATTGTATTGGCGACTAAAAATCCGCAGATTATTACAGAAAATGTTCTTAGATATTACAATAAGAACAATGCCAGAACCAAAGACAAAACTATTTATGTACTAAAAAAAGAGCTGGCAAACGACGTTAACTCTTTAGCCAAAATAAGAAAAATATATCCGGGTAAAGTAAAATTGGTTGAAGCTGAAGAAATAGAGAACGCCATTAAAAATAAAGATAATAATGTGATTTTTTTGCATAAAGTAGGCCCTGAAAATACCAAAAACAAAGCCAGATGCTTTAAGATACTTATTGGTGCTAGCGATGCAAAGTTTTATTATTTCGATTACCATATGGTACGAGGAAAGCAAAGTGACAGTTTTTTAAAGAGTGATTTTAAAAAAATATCAAAGTAATTCAAGCGACAGAAAGGCATGAAAAATAGAATTGTAACTACTAAATGATCAATTCTACAACAAAAAAGACCTAACTCTTAGTTAGGTCTTTAAAATATAATTAGAATCAATTCGTTTCCTTAAGCAGTCACATATTTGCGAAGATTAGAAACTAAGATATCTTCAATTTCTTTAAAATTAGACTGACTACATTTGGTGAATAGCATGCCAAATATATCGTAGATTTTATAATCCGTTTTACGCAATTCTAAAGGATTCGAAAATTCCTTAAGAAGTTTATCGTAATCAAAATTTGTGATCTTATTAGATGGAATTCCAGTTGAGTTATCAAGGATAATTAAACTGTATATTTCATCATCCATTTTATCTAATACCTTATTCCAATCAGGTTTGATATTTTTCAAAAAGTTATAGTAAGGATTCAATCCCGTAGCCTTATTGTTAAGATCGGCCGTTGTACACCAACCACCAAATCGCATAGGATTTACTTCAATAGGAATCAATTTACCTTTGTCATCTACTCGTACTTCTATATGAGCAGGAAAATTTCTGATATTAGCTTGTTTTCCCAAAGCTTCAACAAATTGGGTGAACTGAGCTAAGTAGGTTTGAATAAGTTCTTTTGAAGTGTAATAGACACGATCGCTAACATCTTTATCAGAAGAAAATAGATGTTTTGTAATTCCAAGTATAACAGCCTTGCCATTATCATCGAAATAGGTATCGAAAGCAAATTCATCACCTTCAATTACCTCTTCAATAATGAAAGATGAGGTATTTACAACTTCAATAGGAAATACGGCTTTTGCATCAGTGAATTCCTTAATAATTTCTTCCTTTACTTTAGACCATTCCTGTGCATTAACGACTTTATGTACACCTAAACTTAAGAAACCAACGGCAGGTTTAATAATAAATGGCATAGGTAAATCTTTCAAATCAAGCTGATCGATGTCTTTAAATGATACTTCCTTGAAAAAGAAATCGGGATAAATACTTTTAATTAATTTTCGAAATTCAACCTTATCTTTAAACAAATTGATATACTCAGGAAGCTTTGTAAATGCAAGATTCTTTGTTATCCAATTAATCGAGTTTTCCGAATTGGTATAGATTCTACTGTTGGGTTCGTCTTTAAATTGTTGTATGATTTCCTCAGGATTAGCCAACGAAATTTCACCATCTTTTATGACGTCACTAGTATCTATAGCTAGAAACTTATGTTTTGTTATAGTATCCTTTAAAAATTGAGATACATAAGGCTTATCTAATAATATCATAGTGTTGGTGCTAATGTGTTTTTTGTGTTCTAAATTTTTCCAAAGCTACAAAATTGTTATTGATATCAATATGTTTATTAAGAATCAAGTTGAAACTTGTGGAGTAAATACTAATTGTTCTTTGCTCTTGAAATAACAATAAATAAGGTATTGATATATGAAGTGATTGCGACATAGTCTGCGAAGAGTATTTATATGAGTTTCAAAACGCGATTCGCTGATTATTTTTGATATAAAGAGGTTCTATTAACCTCTTTATTGAATTATTATCTCAAGGAGTTTATTTCTGAAGTCAGATTTTGATTGGATTAATATCATTCAGTTAAGATCAAACTTCAACATTTTGGATCTGTTTTCCTTTCTCTAATTTTAAAATATTCTTAACGCTTTTTGGTATTTCGTGATTGTAATGACTCACGTAGATAAGACTGACCTGACTATGCTCGCAAATTTTTTCAATTATATGTTTGAAGTTCTGCTGTTGATGGCTATCTAATCCTTGAGTAGGTTCATCAAATATCAGTAAAGGAGGATTTTTAACCAAAGCTCGGGCAAGGAGACACAAACGTTGTGTACTTGCAGATGAATTTTTGAATCGTTTATTGGCAGAATCTTCAATTTCGAGAAGTTGCATCCATCGTTTTGCAATTTTAACTTTATCAGGATTTGATTTTCTGAATAAACCCAATGTATCGTAAAAACCTGATTCTATAACTTGTAAGCAGGAATTTGTATTGGGAAAATATTGAAAAAATTCGGGAGATACAAAGCCTATTTTCTTCTTAATTTCCCAGATGCTTTCTCCGCTGCCTCTTTTTACATCAAAAAGGGAGATATTGTTTGCGTAGGCTTGAGGATTATCTCCATTAATTAAGCTTAGCAATGTTGATTTTCCAGCTCCATTGTGTCCGAGTAAAGCCCAACGTTCCCCTTGTTTAATCGTCCAGTTTACATGATCTATAATGGTATTATCGCCATATTTAATGACGACATCTTTCATTTTTACGATGTTTTTGAAATTTTCCTGCTTGCTTATTGCCAATAGGTCTTGAAGTTCTTTTGTATCAATATTAGTCTGGTTCGAAAAATGAAGGTCTTCTGGGTTGAATTCGCTTTGAGTAAGAATCTTCGAAATCTTTCCTTGATCTAAGTTGATTATATGAGTAATGGCTTCTGGAATTTCAAAAGGCGAAGTAGCCATAATTATACTAATGCCAGAATCAGAAATTTCTGTAATTAGTTTGTTGATATCACTTCTTGAGTCGATATCGAGTCCAGTTAGTGGATTATCCAATAGGAGTAAGGTCGGATTTTTTAGTAATGCTTTTGCGATTAGTAATCTTTTAGTTTCTCCATTGGATAATTTAATCAAGTGTTTATTCCTTAGGGTTTTAAGGTTAAGTCGATCGATGACTCTTTCTAGAGTCCAAGGTACATGAGCAGTCAACGGCTTTACCAGATTGAGGTATTCCTCAACAGTTTGTGTATCCTCCGAATCGGAAGAATTAAAACGTTGTTGGTAGTAAAAATTGGTCGTATTAGATAGGTTGGTGAAATTGTGCTTAGCTGAAACCGAACTAATTAAATTTTTCCAATTGAAAAGAACTTGGCTTGAATTTTCTTTTTTTGCTTTTTCGCTTAATAAAGAATGTGTAAATATGCCTTTCGATATGTGAAGTTTTCCTGTAATAGCTTTCAATAAAGCACTTTTCCCTGAACCACTGGCTCCAATTACAGCCCATTGTTCGCCGGGATTTACCTTAAATGTAATGTTGTCAAGAAGTATCTGATCTAGATGTTGTACTCTTACGTTTTCAAAGGAAATTATTGCTTGATCAGTCATTATTAGTTCTTTTAGGACTTGTAATACAAGTGAAATTTAGTTTTAGAAAGCCAAAGTTAGTTTTGTATGGGAAATTAGCACTTAAAATAAGTAAAAAAAGCTATAATATTAATTCATAATTAAATTATGTTTTTACGTCGAGTACAGAGTTATTCAGAAAATGAATGAAGAGTTAAACTAGAATTCCTGAGATAAACTTGTTGCCTTAATTCTTTTTATAAAGGTTTGGTAATTGTGTTTTGAACCGTATAAGTAGGTGTTTAAGATAAACTTACACTTCCTTCATGATAAATGTAGTTTGTATTATTTTTTATTAATCTGAATTCAACTTATTGATTTTAACCTGAATTCAAGTTACAAAAAAAGCCGCCTATATAGGCGGCTAACAATTGTAACATAACTAAATAAACATGGAAGGCTTGTTTATTTATTCTTCGTAAGACTCCTCATCATTATTAATTTGGATCTTACTAATTTCAGTTATCACACCTTTTGTAGATATATTAATGGTGTAACTTGCATTATCATCTTCTAGTTCAATTCTGTAGAATTGATTCTTCGTTGCTGTTTTAACATTAAAAATGTTATTAATTTCTGATCCCTTATAGGTATCATAAACTTTATCAATAAAAGCTTGTGAAATGTCGCTTTGATTAATAGAAATAGCTGTTTCAAGCCAAGCGCCATTTTTATTAAATAGACTTACAGTATAGTCATCATCAATGTAAAATGACGCTTCAAAATTACCATCTTTAATATTCCACTCAACATCTTCAGCATCTTGAAATTTTATTTCAAAAGTTTTAACAACTTCAATAGGTACATCAAATTGTTGACCTAAAAGTAAGCTTGGAATAAATCCAATTAATAGCATTAATATTGTTTTCATCGTATAAATTTTAAGTTATAGTAGTTTGACGCAATAAAGTGGATAAGTCACTTTTATTCTTTATTCTTTTTTAAATGTATTTCGTATAAATCATTTCTTCTATTTTTTAGATTTTTGTGGTTCCCAAATTCATGTAATTGTTTTAGAAGGTCTAAATCAAGGTCCGCAATCAGTGTCATCTCTGTATTTGGTGTTGCTTGGGCTAAAATAGCATCCGTTGGAAAAGCAAAATCAGAGGGTGTAAATATGGCCGATTGTGCATACTGAATATCCATATTGGTCACTTTTGGTAAATTACCAACACAACCTGCTATAGCAACATAGCATTCATTTTCAATTGCTCTAGATTGGGCACATCTTCTTATTCTATAATAGCTATTCTTACTATCAGAAACGAAAGGAACAAAAAGAATCTGAACATTTCCTTCTGCTTGAATTCTTGCTATCTCTGGGAACTCAATATCATAACTTGGGAGTATACCTATTTTTCCACAATCGGTGTCGAATATCTTTATATCATGACCTCCGTTCATTCCCCAAAATTTCGATTCTGATGGCGTTGTGTGTATTTTGTATTGAGAATCAAATGTGCCATCTCTACGGCATAAATACGAAATGCTATAGAGTTTATCGTGTTCCCAACAAGGCAAACAACCAGCAATAATATTTGTGTTATATTTTATCGAAAAATCACTGAAAATTTCTCTTAAAGATTCGGTATACCGTGCTAACATTCTAATTGCCTTAGATTCATCCATCTCATCAAAATTAGCTAATAATGGGGCATGGAATAATTCAGGGAATAGAATAAAATCTACTTTATATCGGCTCAATGAATCGACAAAATATTCAATCTGTTCAACTAATGTTTCGAAATTTTGAAAGGTTCGCATTTGCCATTGAATAATGCCAAGTCTAACATTTTTCTTTTCAGAATTTATTAACCTCAGATTATCTTGATAGTAAATATTGTGCCATTCGAGCAGAGTCGCAAACTCTTTCGATTCCGTATCACCAGGTAAGTATCCTTTTAGTATTTTTTTTACATGAAAATCATTGGCTAATTGGAAGCTTAATACTTGATCAGTTATTTCTCGTTTACGAACATTCTCTAGGTATTCTCGTGGACTTAATTTATCTGAATAATTCTCATAATTTGGAATTCGTCCTCCAGCAATTATTGATTTTAAATTTAGATTTTCACATAATTCCTTACGTGCATCATATAATCTTCTTCCAAGGCGTTTATTCCTGTGCTCTGGATGAACCAACACTTCTATACCATATAAAACATCACCTGTTTTTGTGTGTGTCGAAAAGGTATAATCTCCTGTTACCTGTTTATATGTGTGATTTTCTCCAATTTTATTATAATCTACGATTATAGATAATGCACAAGCAACTACTTTCCCATTTGAAGTGATACAAATTTGTCCTTCGGGAAATAATTGCAATAAATTCTTAAGGTTATCTTTACTCCAAAATTGGCCACCAATTCCTGAGTAGGCTTTTATCGAAACATTTTTTAAGGAATAATAATCCTCATACTGTAGATGTCGAAGCTCGATAAGTGGTCCTTCCATTTTTTTATAGATGTAATTTTATTAGGAGCTAGTAGCGTGTTATCTACTAGCTCTGTAATTCATTTTTAATTAATATGATGATACAATCTTTCCTTCAGCTGTTTAGAATACTGTAATTGACTAATTATTAGAGGTAATGCCAAGTTTGGTTCCATGTTAACATTTTTAATTGTATCTCGATTAATAGTGTTTCTCATAATCGTTTCGCTTAACTCACCTTCTGCGTTAGATTTTACAATTTGAATTGCATATTTATGGCGGCGTGTTTGTCTACCAATCACCTTTGTGTAACTTACAATATCAAATGCTACATCACTTATCGTATCATTTCCAAGAAGAATTAACCCAGTATTTTTCGATTTCGATTTTAGTGCTATCAGCTCACTTAAGTCTAATATCGGATCAATTAACATATGATGATCGGGTCTTTCCCATTGATGATCTAATAATCCGCCTGCAAGTTTACTACATGCTAAAGAAGGACTATATATAGGAATCTCGTTCTCGAATGCTAATTGGAGTACAGATCTTTTATTGGTTGAATACACTTGAAGGTATCGACCTAACTCATAAAGAAACTCTTTGGATGAGTAGGTTCGAGCTTGTAACTGGTCCGCAATTTCTTTTATTGTTAAATCAATGTATTGTAAATCATTGTCGTCTATAAAAGTTCCATTGCTTGTGCAAATGTAAAATTCATCCAATTTGCTGTTGGTATTTTTTTCTAAGCCTTTAAATAGATTGAATCCCAGTGCTTCCAAAAAATCATAATACATTAAGTTATTTCCATTTACAATGATTGCATCCACCATTTTTAGCTCTATCATATTTGCAAATAGCCTTAAACACCCTTTGGTACATGAATTATCTGATATGCTTAATATAATGTTGCAATCATTGTCGTTTAACATTTTAGAATATAGTTCTGTAGCCTCTACTAATTGACTTTCAGAAGAAGACATTGGTTTCATACTATTTAAAATATGAGACGAATCAAAACTTTTAACATCTATATTTTTAATGTTATTACTTAACAAATTTATTTTTTTCATATCGTAAGGTTTTTTAATAGAGGTTGATATGAAGGGTGTCAACATTGCAATGTAGAATGTTGACAACCCTAGTTTTGCGTTAGCTAATTGTGCCGGCTATTAGAGTTCGCAAAACAAATATTTTATTTATGATACGTTTGGTATTAGTTTCAGGTTTTTTTCAACTTTTTGTTTTGCTCTTTTTAAACGCATTTTTACAGCACTAGAACTTAAATTGAAGGTATTTTGTAATTCCTTAATACTAATCCCTTTTAAATATTTCATTCTTAGCAATATTCTGTCCGAATCGGTTAAATTCTCCATAATTAGATCTATTGAAATATGATCGTAATTATTAGGAATGTAATCAGAAACAGGTATTTGCATTGATTTATAGTCTAGCGCTTCGAACTTCATTCTTTGTTTTTTTCTGTAATATTCAATACAATAATTATGTGTTAACTTATAAAGCCAAGTTGTAATTTGTGATCGACCTTCGAAGGTGTGTATTTTGTCAAATACTTTCAAAAATATCTCTTGAGCTAAATCATAAGCTTCGTCGTGATTTTTTGAAAAAGAAAGGCACTTATAATAAACTTTATCAAAGTGCCTTTCATACAAAACACCAAAATCAATTGAATCACACTTATTTGAACTTAAAGCTTTTTTATTGTTTGTTTCGTATACTATTGATGACCTTGTCATATCGGTTTTATTTTTATTAGATAAAACTATATGATTCAGGTCTATTAATATTCGAGTAAAATACCGATTTTAAGTTGCGAATTTTACTTAAATTTATATAGGTAATTTTACTTACTTAAAATAAATCATGGAAGAATTTTCACTCTATAAGGCCTTTGTTATAGTCCTTTAGTAATTTTTTTTTGCATGAAAGTTTCGTGGATCTTTTAGTTTTTGACGATTTAGATTCCTTTTCTTGGTTGATACTCCTAAATGTTTTTGACATGATCTTATTTGTTAAATTCGAGTATAGTAATTATTCTTTTGACGTATTAAAATAAAAAAGTCACATCTGTTTAAACATTAAAATTTATTGTCTATAATTGAATAGACTTTTTGGGCAAATATAATTCGTTTAAGGATAATATATATAGCTGATAATTAATGTGTAATGAAGAGTGTAGATAAGATTGATAAAATGCTTAATTCTCTGGTGCAAAGTGCTCCATATGGAATTCTTGCGATTGAGAATGCTAACGATATTTTAATTGCAAATGAACAAGCTATATGCTTATTGAAATTGAATAACCGAGAGCAATTATTGATTGGTCAACCTATATGTGACTGTTTAAAACATATTCCAATTCTTGAACTCAAAATAAGACACGCTTTAAAACGGGATAATTATGCTCTAAATTTGGATGCCTTTCTTTTTGATGATAAATATTTGAATATTAGAGGGAGACAAATTGATGAAGGTTATATCATTACAATTGAAGATATCACAAGGGATAAGGAAATGGAGATGGTTGCCCTAAATTCTATGTTAGAAGCCCAAGAGTTAGAAAGAAGACGAATTGCTAAGGATATACATGACGGAATAGGTCCAAATCTATCTATCGTGAGGTTGATGCTAGAAGCTATAAATACCGAAATATCATGTGATTTATCATCTAAAGCTAACTCAAAAATGGTGGAAGTTTTTGAATTAATAGATCTAGTAACAAGTGATATAAGAAGTATTTCACATCAATTAATGCCTAAGGTTCTTCTTGATTTTGGGATAATACCAGCAATTGAAGGTTTAGTTAATAGAGTTAACCGTACAGAAAAAATTAAAATTATTTTCTTTCATTCAGCTACGGTTTGTAGATATGCTGAATTAATTGAATTAGGTATTTATAGAATATGTCAAGAATTGATTCATAATGCGGTGAAGCATTCTGAGGCCAAAGAAATTCAAGTACAAATTATTGAACATTCTCATAGTATCATACTTATGGTGGAAGATAATGGGAAAGGTTTTAATAAACAAAATGTGATGAAAGAGAACCCTGGAGTAGGTTTGATTAATATAGAGTCAAGGACAAATGCCTTGGGCGGAAATTTTATACTAGATACTTCTAGTACGAATGGCGTTTCTGCTACTATTGAAATACCTCTTGATAAATAGGAACTGATGAGCGAGAAAATTAAAATTATTATTGCAGATGATCATGCCATGTTTCGTGATGGTTTAAAAGCATTACTCAACAAAGAAAAACTAATTAATGTTTGTGGCGATTCGGATAATGAACTCGATATAATGAAGCTTGTAAAAGAGCAATCACCCAATGTTGTGCTTATGGATATTGATATGGGAGCAACCAATGGAATCGAGTTAACGAAGAAAATTAGGACTCAATATAGTGCCGTTAATGTGTTAGCTATTTCGATGCATGGCGACCAAGAATATGTCATAAAAATGCTAGAAGCAGGAGCTATGGGATATATCTTAAAAAATTCGGGGAAAGAGGAAATGCTGAATGCAATAAAATGCATTGCAAACGGAGAAACATATTTAAGTCAAGAAGTCTCTAAGTGTTTAATGTTAAATGCGCTTCAGAAATCTAAACCAAGTACAGATATTCCTCTTACGAAAAGAGAAATTGAAGTGCTTCAATTAATAACTCAAGAGTTTTCTAATGCCGAAATTGCCAATAAACTTTTTGTTAGTACAAGAACAATTGATACTCATAGGAGAAATTTAATGGAGAAACTGGATGTCAAAAATACGGCTGGTTTAGTTCGATATGCTTATCGAAATAAATTAATAGACTAAACTGATTATTTCTATTCTGAATAAATTCTGACGAATTCTCCGTCAGATGTGAATATTGCGAATAGTTTTTCATTATTTAAAGAAAATATCACTTTACAAAGGCCCGTATTTAAAACTCTCCATTTAATATTTAAGGCTTTGGGGAATAATTCTCCAAAAGCAAATTTTACTTTTTCGCTAGGTTGAGTTTTCCAATATATGAAAGAATCATAAAGTGTTTTATCCTGAAAATTATCTTTGTTCATCATATGTGAATTTGTATTTTCACATTAGACGTTTATATTAAGGATTGGTCACAAATATTTGAAAATAAAAACAGGCTTATTTATTAAATAAGCCTGTGTAATTATAGGTTGATATTCTTGTTATTTAGTCAAAATCAGAGAATAAATAATCCGCATCTGAATATTTATCTTCATATTTCTCTCTTTTGCTTTGTAAAAGCATACCATCTTCATCATAATCTGAATCATCATCGATTAACGCTTGCGCTTTTCGAATAGACATTCTAACCATATAAACTTTTTCATCCGTTTCGAATGGAAGAGCACTAACTATTTCTCCTTTTGAATTTGGAAATTCTATCAAATAATCAACATAACCGTCAGGGTAATATAATTTTAATTGCTCTCTGGTCTCTTGAGATAGCTTTTCGTAACTTTGGATTACTTTTGGTTTTGAATTTTGAGTCATGATTACTAATTATTACAATTTAAGTTTTTTTTATGGTAATTACCAGCCCAATAAATAGGCAAATATTAATGGTACAACGATTGTTGCATCTGATTCTATAATGAATTTAGGTGTGTCAATTCCTAATTTTCCCCACGTAATTTTTTCGTTGGGTACAGCACCAGAATATGAACCATAACTGGTTGTTGAATCAGAAACTTGACAAAAGTAACTCCAAAATGGGGTGTTGTTTCTTTCTAGATCTTGATATAGCATTGGTACAACACATATTGGGAAGTCACCTGCTATTCCTCCTCCAACCTGAAAGAATCCAATGCCTTTGTCTTCTGCATTATTAGTATACCAATCAGCCAACCAAGCCATATATTCGATTCCCGATTTCATTGTTGAGGCTTTCAACTCACCTTTTATGCAATAAGACGCAAATATATTTCCCATGGTAGAATCTTCCCAACCAGGTACTACGATAGGTAAGTTTTTATTAGCTGCTTCAAGCATCCAACTGTTCTTAGGATCTATTTCATAGTATTGCTCTAAAACGCCTGATTTAAGAAGTTTATACATGAATTCGTGTGGAAAATAACGTTCTCCATTTTCTTCAGCAGTTTTCCAAATTTTAAAAATATGTTCCTGTAAACGTCGAAACGCTTCTTCTTCAGGAATACAGGTGTCGGTAACACGATTCAATCCACGTTCCAATAGTCCCCATTCTTCTTTAGGTGTTAAATCGCGGTAATTAGGAACTCGTTCGTAATGAGAATGAGCAACCAAATTCATAATATCTTCTTCAAGATTTGCACCGGTACATGTGATAATTTGCACCTTGTCCTTACGAATCATTTCAGCTAATGATCTTCCAATTTCAGCTGTACTCATAGCTCCAGCAAGGGTAATCATCATTTTTTTCCCATCGTTAAGGTGCTTTTCGTAAGCTTGAGCGGCATCTACTAAAGTTGCCGAGTTAAAGTGACGATAATGCTCTACGATGAATTGTGAAACAGATCCTTTATTTTTCATGATTTTCAAATTTGTAGCTTAAAAGCTTGTAAAACAATTTGGCAGTTAAAAAATCCGAGGCTTTTTGTCCTTTTTGTGGTGCCAATTCCACAATATCAAAACCCACAACATTCTTAGTGTGGAATACTTTTCTCAAATATGTAATTACGGTATACCAATTTAAACCTCCAGGTTCTGGTGTCCCTGTCGATGGCATAATAGATGGATCGAAAACATCCAAATCTATTGTGATGTAAACATCATCTGTCATCAATTTAATTGATTGATCTATCCAATTAGTTTTATCATGAATATCTTGGGCAAAAAAGCACTTTTCTCTATTTAGAAAAGGTATTTCACAACTATCCATACTTCGTATTCCTACCTGAATTAGATTTGTTGTTTTACTAGCTTCATGTAGTGCACAAGCATGATTGAAAGGTGTCCCGTTATATTTCGCACGTAAATCTGCGTGAGCATCTAATTGAAGTACAGTAAGTTTATTGTACTTTTCGGCAAAAGCTCTAATCACACCAATACTAACAGAATGTTCTCCGCCAAAAAAAGTTGGAAATTTTTCTGATAATATTATCTTTTTTGCGGATGCATAGACCGCGTCTACCATTGCTTCTGGTGAAGATGATTCCGTAATATCGGGTAAAATGTGAATACCCGTTTTATAGACTTCCGAATCGGTCTCAATGTCGTAAAGCTCCATGTTCTCCAACGCTTCTAAAAATGCTGGAAAAGCATAATTCGCTCCTTTGCCCCATGTACTTGTTCCATCGTATGGGATTGATTGTAATAGAGTCATTGCACCTTCTAAGGAACAATATTTGTCATCTATTCCTGCAAAATTTCTCATTTTTTCTTGTAGCCTAATAGTTTAAACATTTCATTTGCAGATTGCTCATCTCTATATACATAGTCGAAAAAATTACCCTTTTCGTCTCGGTCAATTATAACATGCTTAGGAGATGGAATTAAGCAATGCTTGATTCCTCCATAACCACTAATTGAATCTTGATAGGCTCCTGTATGAAAAAAGCCAATATATAAGGGGTCTTTTTCCTCTTTTGTGTAATTAGGTAATAGGACTTCTTGATTTAAATCTTCAGAATTATAATAGTCGGAATGATCACAACTAATGCCACCAATATTAACACGCTTATATTCATTTTTCCACTTATTAATTGGTAGAAGAATAAATTTTTCATGAATAGACCAAGCATCAGGTATGGTGTTCATTAAACTATTATCTATAATATACCAAGACTCTGTGTCGTTTTGTTGTTTTTGTTCCAACACTTTAAAAATAATAGCTCCGCTTTCACCTACAGTGTATTTACCAAACTCTGTGTAGATATTTGGCTCAGGAATATTTTCAGCAACGCATGCATTCTTAATGTTCGAAACAATTTCATTGATCATGTATTCATATTGGTATTCGAATCCTAAGTTATTTCGGATAGGAAAACCACCACCTAAATTGAATGAATCTAGGGTGTCACATTCTCGTTTCAGTTCTGTATATACTTTTAGTGCTTTTTGAAATTCTCCCCAATAGTATAGGCTATCCTTAATGCCTGAATCCACAAAAAAGTGGAACATTTTTAGTTCAAATTTAGGATTGTCTTTAATCTTTGTTTTATATAATTCAATTATTTGAGTAACATTAATACCTAACCTTGAGGTATAATATGCCGATTGTGGTTCTTCGTTAATTGCCATTCGGATACCAATTTTTATAGGACCTTCTTTGGCAATTTCATCAAGTCTTTCTAATTCATTAATACCATCTAATATGATAATCGAATTTTTAAACCCAATTTTTTGCATTTTTATGATTTTCCTAAGATATTCATCGGTCTTGTAACCATTATGAACGATCTCACGATTCAAATCTATTTTCCCATCACGGTATAGATTTAATACTAAATCGATATCAAATGATGATGATGTTTCCAAATTGACTTTATGCTTTAATGCTTCACCTATAACATGTGCAAAATGGTTGCATTTAGTACAGTAACAATAATGATATTTACCATTATAGTTATTTTTCTTTATCGCTCTATTAAAAAGGTTACGAGCTTTCTTTATCTGATCTCCAATTTTGGGTAAGTAAAAGAAACGGAATGGAGTACCGTATTTTTCAATTAGATATTTTAAAGAGATACCTTGAAAGGTTAAATAGTCATCCCTTAGATCAAAGCCTTCCTGTGGGAAGTAGTAGCTTTGTTCGATCAAATCAAAATAAGAATTTTTCATTTAAGTAATCATAAATATAAATGTTGTTTTTACATGTTTTTGTTTTTGTAAATAAAAACAATTTTTTAGTTATTATAACTAGTTGAAATAAAAAAATAATAAAAAAAATCACTCTTAGCCTCTGATGCTAAGAGGGGTATGTCGATTGTGGTATGCGTGTTGTTAAGTAGTTATTGTACTTTTTGTATTTTATAAATTGTGAAATGATTCTAATACTCAATGTATTGAATTCAATATTTTATTTTTATTTGTTAATATTTAAAACACAAAAAATAATCTACTTATGTTAATTTCCATAAAGGTGTAATTTATGAGATTTTCAGCTTAATTATAATAAAATTATTGTTAGACGGAATATATATCATTAGAATACGAATTTTTAGTGCAAATCAAGTGATGAAAATATTCGTAATTTGAATTTCAAATGTCATATTTGGAAAAAAATATGCCAGATACATATTAGTTATTTTTGTATGTCGACTTAATCGCGTCATGTTATTGCAAAGATATAGACTGGTTTTTACAGAAATTTATAGATTATTAATTCTTGTGAGACTCTAATTTAGAGTATATTGGAAAATAGAGATGCAAATATGAATCAAAAAGAATTAGTTGCTGATTTTTAAAATCAATAACTAATGGGGACAAGATAAGCTTGTGTTGTTATATTTTAAAATTATTAAAGTTGTTATTTTTAGGTGATTAATGTTGTGTGAATTGGACTCTATTGTTTCTTATTAAGTTACCTATTTAACTTTGTAAAGGAACAATTTTGACGATGATTTATGACGACAAAAAATTACACATTACAAGAAATAATAATGTGATAAAATGGCTTACGATATAAGATTACGTTTATCTTTGATATTAGAGTTTCATGTGGTGTATCATAGAATTCTGGTTTATTTAAAATTGAATTTTAGAATGAGATATTCTATTAAAAAGACATTATATGAAGATAATTGGAAGAATAGATAAAGTAGATTTTCCAGAATTAGATTTACATGATATTGATATTAAGGTGGATACTGGAGCTTATACGTCGTCAATTCATAGTCACGAGATTAAAGAAGTTGACTTGGATGGAATGAAACATCTCGAATTCAGACTTTTAGACTCTTCTCATCCTAAATATAATAATAAGGTATTTAAAGTAAAAAACTATAAGACAAAGTTAGTTAAGAGTTCTTTTGGAGCTGTTGAACAACGATACATCTTTAAAACAACGATTTTAATTTTCGAAACAGAATATTCAATTAAATTATCATTGAGTGAAAGAAGTGATATGAAATATCCGGTACTATTGGGCAGAAGGTTCTTAAATAAAAGATTTATAGTAGATACTTCATTAAAAAATCTCTCTTTCAAAATAGAAAAAAATAAAAAATAAAAAATAAATATGAAAATTGTAATTTTATCTAGGAATCCAAATCTATATTCTACAAAACGATTAGTAGAAGCTGGGGAAGCAAAAGGACATGAAATGTTAGTTGTTGACCATTTAAAATGTGTGATAGAACTAGAAAAAAAATCGCCAAGAATATATTATAATGGAATCTATTTAGATGACATTGATGCAATAATTCCAAGGATTGGAGCCTCGGTTACATTTTATGGAACTGCTGTAGTACGACAATTTGAAATGATGGATATATTCTCGGCAGTTAAATCGCAAGCATTAGTTAACTCGAGAGATAAACTAAGAAGTTTACAAATATTGGCACGAGCTGGTGTTGGTTTGCCAAAGACTATTTTCACCAATTATGCAAAAGATGTTGATCACGTTATAGAATCGGTTGGTGGAGCACCATTAGTTTTAAAATTACTAGAGGGAACGCAAGGTTTAGGTGTTGTGTTGGCAGAAACACATAATGCAGCAAATTCGGTTATAGAAGCTTTTAATGGACTTAAAGCTAGGGTTATTGCGCAGCAGTTTATTAAGGAAGCTGGAGGGTCTGATATTAGAGCATTTGTTGTAGATGGTGTTATTGTAGGAGCCATGAAAAGACAAGGTAAAGAGGGTGAATTTCGCTCTAATTTGCATAGAGGAGGAAGTGCTAATATTATTGAATTATCCGATGAAGAAGAACTTACTGCTATTAAAGCAGCCAGAGCCATGGGCTTAGGTGTTGCTGGTGTTGATATGTTACAGTCGGAAAATGGTCCCTTGGTTTTAGAGGTTAACTCTTCTCCAGGTCTTGAAGGTATCGAAGCGGCAACGAAGAAGGATATTGCTAAAGAAATTGTTAAATACATAGAACGAAATGTCTGATAAGCCATTTATCATTTTAGGCCAAGAAATAAAGAAAGGCAAAAAAGCTGTTATCGAAATGGATGTGGCGAAGTTACATACGAGGAACAATTTAAGTGTGCCTGTAATTATTGAACGTGCCAAAAAAGAGGGTCCGGTACTCTTATTGATTGGTGGAGTACATGGCGATGAAACCAATGGTGTTGCTATTGTAAGGGATGTTATAAGAAAGAAATTAAACAAGCCTAAGATTGGCACCATTATATGCATACCTGTATTCAATGTATTTGGTTATTTAAATCAGGAAAGGGAATTTCCCGATGGTAGAGATCTAAATAGAGTCTTTCCTGGTTCAGCCTCAGGTTCGTTGGCAAGCCAGTTTGCATATAAATTTACCCACGAAATTGCACCTTTGGTTGACTATGTCATTGACTTTCATACGGGAGGCTCAAGTCGAGAGAATTTTCCGAATGTTAGGTGTGATTTTAATAATGCAAGAACATTAGAACTAGCCAAAATATTTGGAACTAAATTTATTGTTGATTCAAATAGTATTTCAAAATCGATTAGAGATACTTTTAATAAAATGGGAAAAACGAGCTTGTTGTTTGAAGGTGGCAAATCGCTACATCTCGATAATAAAGTTATTTCGTCTGGAGTTAATGGAGCCTTAAATATAATGAAACATTTGGGGATGCAGGATGGTGATATTAACAATGATACTGAGTACATCATGTTAAGAAAAAACAAATGGTTAAGGTCACCTCATTCTGGTATTTTCGAGCCTTTGGTAAAAAATGGTGCTAATGTAAAACACAAAGAAGTTATTGGTAGAGTTTCGGATCCATATGGTGAATTTGAAAGAAAAATATTTGCACCATTTGATTGCTGTATTTATGGTTTAAATACAGCTCCAATAGTGTATAAAGGTGATGCTATTTTTCATGTAAGTATGGGATAAAATAAATATATAATTTTTCAGATAGAGTAGAGGTGTTTGTTGTGAAAACGCCTCTATTTATTTGAAGTTCATTTATTGTGTTTTATAAAATTTTAATACATAAAGTAATCATGGATAAAGAAACATTTAATTACACTTTATTAGTTGGAATTACAGTTGTGTTTGCGATTGTGTTAACAATAATTTTAAGAAAGATTCTAAGTGTATTTATAAGTAAGTATTCTTTGAAGTTGAGAACTGATCCTACCAATTTTTCATTTCTTAAGAATTCGGTAGGGTTTATTATTTATACCGCAGCTATCATTTTTATTTTTTACAAAATCCCTTATCTAAAATCTCTTGGAACGGCACTTTTTGCTGGAGCAGGTATAATTACTATTGTGATTGGTTTTGCGTCACAAAAAGCATTTTCAAATATAATAAGTGGTATTTTCATTTTAATTTTTAAGCCATTTAAAATATCTGATATTATTGAATTTAAAGATGGACAGATAGGTGTTGTTGAAGAGATAACCTTGAGACATACTTTAATTCAGGATTATCAGAATAGAAGAATCATAATTCCGAATAGTATTATTAGCGAAGAAACGATCATCAATTGTAATATTCAAGATGAGAAAATTAGAAAACATATAGAATTTTCAATCAGCTACGATTCTGATATTGACAAGGCTATTGATATCATACGTGATGAAGTAGAAAAGCATCCCTTGTTAATTGATAACCGAACGGAAGAAGATATTGAAAACAATATTCCCTGTGTTATTGTCCGCGTTATTGCATTATCAGATTTTTCTGTTGACTTAAAAGCATATGCTTGGACATCAGGAAATGATAATGGGTTTTTTCTTAAATGTGATCTTTTAAAATCGGTGAAGGAAAGGTTTGATAGAGAAGGTATTGAAATCCCATTTCCATACATGACAATTGTATATAAAAAGGACATGAAAAATGGGGCTAAAATATAGAGTAAAATTGATTAATCAGATTAATGTTAAAGAATGAGTAAGACAAATAATTTTTATTATCCATTATAAGTGTTCGTTATTATAAAAATTATAAGCATACAGATAACTCGATCTAATTCATACATCTAATAACTTTTAATTTATATATCTTTATTAGATAACTATTTCACCAGAAAAGCATGCGTATCCGAATTCTCCTAATAATTGGCTTTCTGTCTCTAACGAATTGTCTAGATTTATCTGCTCAAGATGATCTATTTATTCATAATATTAGCTTTACTGGTAATGATTCCTTGTCAAAAGAATCGCTTCTAAAACAGATGAGTACCACACCTATCACGCTTACCCAAAAGCTTAAGTTCTGGGAGAAAAGGACACATTTCTCAAGCTATAGTTTCGAAGACGATATTATCAAATTAAAAAATTACTATCAAAAAAATGGGTTTTTAAGTCCCGTTATTTCTTACCAATTAATACCCGATAGTAGAAAGAAAAAACTTGATATTAAGCTAAATATAAAGGAGGGACCAGTCGTTCTTATCAGCAAAATTCAATACAAGTTGCCAATTGATACAAATAGTCAACAGAGTTTGGATTCTATTAAAAAAAATATACCAATAAAATCGGCTAAGCGTTTCCGTGATGAAGATGTTATCGCGGCTGAGAAAATTATCTATAATTATTTTAGTCGTAAGGGATATCCTTTTATTCGGGTGAATTCTAACATCACATTAAATGAAAGCAAACAAACAGCAGATGTTGAGTTTGATATTAAACCAGGTAATAAAAGTTATATCGGTGAAATAAATCTTCGTGGCGATTCTTTAATATCTACTTCCTACATAAACAAGTATATTAAGATAAAGGAAAATGAAACTTTTTCTCAAGCTAAGCTGGAAAAAACTCAAAAGGAGTTATTCGAATTATCATTATTCAAATATGTAACCATTAGAGCGATAGAGGACAGTGTGAAAAATGACAAAATTCCAATTTTTATTCATGTGAAAGAATTGCCACGTTGGTCTCTAAAAACGGGTGTCGGATATGGAACAGAAGATAAAATTCGAGTTTCGATGTTGTTGAAACGACTTAATTTTCTAGGTGGTGGTCGAACCCTAATCGTAAAAGGGAGCCATTCTCATTTTAACCCTTTGGATCTTGAAGTTAAATTTATTCAACCAAATATATGGACTAAAAACATGGATTTCATTCTCAATCCTTTTTTTTCAAGAGAAGAGGAGGATAGTTATGAGGTGGACAGATGGGGGACATCTTTAACCTTACAAAAAGTATTTACAAAGAAAACATCGGCCTATTTTTCTTACACTTATGGAAAAGATAAGGTAGACTTGACCAATGAAGAGCTTACTGCAGACGATATTGACATTGATGATTTGAATAATACGAAATCAGGGATTACTATTGGTTACAAGAAATCGGACAT
Source organism: Ancylomarina sp. 16SWW S1-10-2 (assembly GCF_009669305.1). Lineage (GTDB taxonomy): Bacteria > Bacteroidota > Bacteroidia > Bacteroidales > Marinifilaceae > Ancylomarina. The sequence continues at coordinate 40,608 of NZ_SADB01000016.1, read as the reverse complement.
AAATAATCTGTTTTCGCCCACCAAAGGCTTCAAATTTAGTGGAATGGCAACCTATATGGGGCTTGGTTTCAATAGCGAATTGCACTACTATAAATTAATGGCTGAAGTATCATACTACCATTCCTTGAGTAAGAAAGTTGTTTTTGCGAGTAAGTTAAAAAGTGGCATTATGGAGCCAACTCATGGCGATTTACAGACACCAATAGAAGATAGGTTCCTTATGGGTGGGGCGTCATCTCTACGAGGCTGGGGACGTCATCAGATTTCACCTGTAGATGAAGAAGGTAACAAATTGGGTGGAAACAGTATGCTCGAAAGTAGTTTGGAATTGAGATTTCCTCTGTTCGGGATATTCACAGGAGTTTCATTTATGGATTTTGGAAATGTTTGGTCTGATTCTTGGAATTTAGAATTGGGAGACCTACACTATGATGCAGGTTTGGGTTTACGGGTAAAAACGCCAGTTGGACCTATTCGTCTCGATGTGGCCACTCCTGTATTCAAAGATAAATTTAGTGCTCAATTTTTTATTACAATTGGGCATGCATTTTAATGACAGAAATTAAGATATGAAGAAAACGCTTAAAATAGTAGGCTTTGTGTTGGGGGGAATCTTAGTTCTCTTCATAGTTATTTTGCTTGCTATTTCTAGCGGAAGATTTAACCATTTGATAGCTGATAAAGTTAGCCAAACAGCCAATCAAGAGCTTAATGGTGAACTCAAAATTGCAAATATTGAGGGTAATCTTCTTTCTCATTTTACGATAAACAACTTAAGTTTACATCAAAACGAGAAGGAGTTGCTTGGTCTAGATAAACTAGAAATTAAATATAATCTCTGGGCAGTAATGGGAAAAGAAATCCATGCAGATTTAATTCACATTAAAGGGCTTTCTATTAATTTAAAACAGGGAAGTGATAGTTTATGGAATCTGCAAAAATTGGTTCCCCTAGAGGATACCTCAAAGAAGGATACCTTGCCGAGCTCTTTTTCTTGGATAATTGATTTCGAAAAGGTTCAATTGAGCGATTTTGTAGCCACTATAGAGTCTATAGATTCAAGCAGATTGATTCCTCATTCTCTAAAATTGAATACCTCTCTTGCTTTTGAAATGACCCCGAATAGGATGAAGTTTAATTTGGATCAATTTGAACTCGTAGCTCAAGAGCCATCTCTTGAAGTCAATCATTTAAAGTTCCAAGCAAACCTTGTTGATTCTGTTTTTAGCTGGAAATCTTTTGATCTTCAAATGAAAAATACCAATATTCATTCAACAGGATCTATCCCATTAAACCAACTGGGTAATTCACAGTTAACATTAAAGGCTTTACCTCTCGATTTTGATGAGTTGAACAATTGGTTTCCAATGCTTCATGGTAAGCCAGAAATTGAACTACAGGTAAGTAACAAGGCAAAGAGTAGCAACATTAGTTTTAAACTGACACAAAACAAGCAACGTATTACAATTTTTGGTCAGCTTGCTAATTTAAATAGCAGGCCAACTTATGAGTTTATTATGGAAGTCGACAGTTTGAATGGTGCGTATTGGACTCATAATCCAGAACTAAAATCCAACATTAAAGGTCGTATAGACTTAAAGGGTGAGGGGATAGACCTGAAAAGTAGTTTGTTGGATGTCCACGCACAATTTTCTGATTTGAAATATGCCAATTATGAGATGGATAATTTTCTATTGGATTTCGAAAAAGAAAAAGAGACGCTTGCTGGGACTGTGAAAGCCCAGACTATCTTTGGTAAGCTTGATTCTAGATTTCATATTGAAAAAATATTAACAACCCCAGAATACAAGGCTCTATTAGAATTGAAGCATTTCAATTTGGCAAAATTAACTGGAAACAAAAAATTACAATCGAATATCAACCTTAATTTACAAACATACGGACAAGGGGTTGAGCCTGGTGAAATGCAAGCGAATGTTATATTAAAATCCGAAAAATCAGTTCTGTTTGATCAGCCACTTTCGAATCTTAATGCTAAGATTGAAATTAATAAAGACAAATACAAAATAGAGGATTTTCATATTGAGGCTCCCTATCTAAGTGCCAAACTTAATGGAGAAGGAATGTTTTCGGGCAATAACCAGTTGTCATTTAATATACAATCTAAAAACATTGAGAAAACGGTTGACGCACTCGGTTTGTCTCCTATCCATTTTGAAGGAGAAACTAAAGGGGAAATTTCAGGTCCATTTAATCAACTGGTGTTCAAATCGAATACTAATATTGTTGATTTTAAAACTGTTTCATCAGGTCTTCGTAATGCGCTTGTTACTATCGATTCCCGCTTTTCAGTCAACACAAACTTTACCGAGAATGATTCACTACAACAAACTGCTACTACTTTGCCGATTGGTTTAAAAGACCTTAGTTTTAATACTAATATGAAAATTGGTTTTGCCAATTGGGGTGATTATTACCTAGAGAATCTTGAAGCAGAAATAGAAAAAAGTGGAGAAAGTTTTCATGGTGAATTGATGACAAATTCCATTATGGGAAATCTGAAAACAAAAATTAATGTTGAAAAAATCTTCACAAAACCAAATTATAGCGTTTCAGGAACTCTCAATAACATTAATCTTGCAAGACTTATAAGAAATGATAATTTGTCTTCTGATATTAATCTCACTATCAGAGCAAAAGGTACAGCGATTGATCTCAAATCTCTTACCGCAGATATAGAATTGCAATCTGATTCTTCAACTATTTTTGGAATGCCTTTGGATGATTTCTCTTCCAAACTCAGTTTAAATAAGGGCGATTACCTTTTGACGGGATTCAACATTAAAACGCCTTTTGTTTTAGTGCAGGGCGAGGGGCAAGGCAACTGGATTAAGTCAAATAAGCTTGATTTTAGTGTTACTTCCAAAGATATACAAAAGCTTAGCTCTGTTTTAAATCAAAAAGACTTGCAATTTGCAGGTCAATTGACGACTGACATTACGGGCTCTCTTGATTCGCTCAATTTTTCATCCAATCTTAATATTGAAAAGTTAAAGTTTGATTCCATTCAAGTGGAACAACTTAAAGTTAACTCGAATATGTTAATTTCAAATAAGGGTAATTCTGGTTGGGTAGATTTACAGTTAAATGATTCCCGATACCAAAAGTTAAATGTGAAAACAATCCACTTTAAAAGTGATTTGAACAAATTAAAAGCAACTAATTCCTTTAAATTTAAAGGTTCCGATAGTTTATATGGCAATATCTTATCCGAATGGCACTTTGGTAATACCCCAAGTCTTTATTTTCCTGAAATAAATCTTAACATTTTTAATAATAATTGGATTGGTGGTAGCGATAATAGTTTTATCCAATTTGGAAAAGATTCCATTGTAATTAACCAATTAGAAATGACTTCAAGGGAAAGTGCAATGAGAGCCAATGGCATTTTTGCTTTTCGTGGCAACGAAGACTTGCAGCTTGAACTGAAGAATTTAAAACTGATCGAAATTCCAGGCTTAAGTTTTTTGCCCTATCGATTTACGGGAAATATAAATGCCCTTCTTGATATTACAGGTACCGCAGAGAAGCCAGTCCTTAGCGGTAGTCTTAATATCGATAAACCGGGAATAGACCAACTTAGGTATAGTCGTTTTCAAAGTACCATAAATTATGATGATGAGTATCTTAAATTAGTGGGATCCTTAAATAAAAATACATCGCCCTTAATTTTTGCAGAACTAAAAGTTCCTGTTCATTTTTCTTTCACCGACAGTATTTCAATAAATAAGACAAGCAAGTTGCTACAGGGAAATGTAAATATCAATCAATTGGAACTTTCTCAATTTACGCCTTTTATTCCTTTAAAAGGGATAGCAACCAAAGGTTTGTTGAGTTTAAAAATGGATATTGCTAATACCCTTAACAATCCGAAAATAGATGGGAAATTTAAGCTTTCCAAAGGTGCTGTGAGTTATAAAAAACTAGGCATTGATTACAATAAAATAGAAATACGAAGCCAATTGAATAATAACCATTTCTATCTCGATAGTCTTCATCTTTTCTCGGGTAAAGGCAACTTAAAAATGAATGGTTACGTGGAGTTTGATTCTCTTTTAAAAGGAGACTTGACTAAGATTGATTTAAACTTAAGTGGAGAAAATTTTAGAGCATTTAATTCTGATATGCTTAAGGCAGTAGTTAATGCCAATTTATCGGTAAAAGGGTATGCCGAACATCCTGTTTTAAAAGGGAAACTTTCTATTTTGAGCTCGACTTTAAACACCGACGTATTTTTAAAAGAATATAAGGGTATCTCTAACGATTTTGATCAGCCATTACTTGTTAAAGCTCAAAAAGATGCCGAAGAATTTAAGTTAAATCATATTATTAGAAAGGATTCCAATGTTAAAAATACGCCTGATATTTATAAGAATTTAAAAGGAGAATTCGAAATAGAGATTCCGCGTAATTCATGGATAAAAGGTAAAAACATGAATTTTGAATTGGCAGGGAAAGTAAGAGCCATAAAAGAGGGAGAACAAATTGATTTTTTTGGTGATCTTAATATAAAACGAGGCTATTATAAGATTTATGGTCGTAGGCTTGAAGTTGAAGAAGGAACAATAAGTTTAACTGGTGGGCAGAAAATTGATCCGGTGGTTGATTTTAAAATAGCATATAAATTTCGCGATTCTGAAAATCTTCTACGAAAGCTAAATTTAAATGTTTCTGGTCGGGTTTCTCAACCCAAAGTCGAATTTTATCTTGATGACACGGTAATAGAAGAGAAAGATGCTATTTCATGTTTATTATTCAATAAAACTTCCAGTCAGTTGGATACCCAAGAAACAGCTTCGGCAAGTAGTAGTAATGTAGATATTGCTAAAGATTTAGCTATAGGTCAAATATCAAATGTGATGAAAGATGTTCTTCAATCATCTTTAGGCTTGGATGCGATTGAAATTACAGGAAATGGGAGTGGATCGCAAAGCAGTGTTTCCATAGGGAAATATATTACCAATAACCTATATCTAAATTACGAACGCACTTTTGCTCTTGATAAAAAAGATAAAATAGTTGAACCTGAAAAAATATCAATGGAGTACCAATTCTATCGCTCTCTCTTTTTACAGGCCACTAATCAAAGTACAAACTCTGGTTTTGATTTTATTATTAAATGGACGTGGAGGTAGAAAAGAATCCATGTTAAGTTACTTCCTTATAAGGTTCTTGTAAGCGTTTCGTTAACGTTTTTTTTAGTTGTATGAATCTGTCAGAGTGAAGTAAATAGTTTTTTCCTCTCTTTTTCTGATTTACCATAAAGCTTGTATCGAAAATATTTTCTACCAAATTTGGGTCGTAATAAACTCGCTGTATTAATATCTCTATTTTTGTTTTGAAACTTAATATTCTCCTTAGTTTACATTCAAATTAATTCAAAATATTTTTTTTAATTCTGATGTAATCCTGCTTTTTGCCATCTTTTTATGTTTTGTTTATTATTTTATTTAGTAAATTTAGTAGGCTAAAAGTTTAATGATATTTTTTATTGTTAAAAGAATATATAGAAGCCTCTAATACTGCTTTTTAGTTTAGCAAAACGGTTGCTCTTTTTATTATTCTATAGGAGTAAATAGTCACGAATTACTTAAGGTGAGGGAGACGTGGTAGTTATTGTATGGTGGCAAATACATTTAGTTAAGTGTCATGTAATAAAAAGAATAGAGAATAAAATATTCAAAATGGAAATAAGGGATATACTTACACAACAACAAAACTTTTTCAATTCAAATACAACTAAAAATGTACATTTTAGAATAGAACAATTAAAAAAGGTAAAGGCTATTCTGAAAGAAAATGAAAGTTTGCTTTATAGAGCAATCTATGAAGACTTTGGTAAATCTGAATTTGAAACTTATATAACTGAATTGTCTTTGATATATCACGAAATTAATAGTTTTATAAAACACACAAAGAAATGGAGTAAACGGAAAAAGGTATCATCTGGTTTAGTTAATTTCCCATCAAAAAGTTACATTATTCCAGAGCCTTTAGGGGTTACGTTAGTTATTGGAGCGTGGAATTACCCATATCAGCTTTCATTAATTCCTGCTATATCGTCGCTTGCGGCAGGAAATACAGTGATTATAAAGCCAAGTGAACTTCCGGACAAAACATCAGAAGTGATGGCTAAAATTATTAATGATAATTTTCAGAGCAATTATTTTTGTGTTGTTGAAGGTGGCGTTAAAGAAACTACGGAGCTGATAGAACAAAAATTTGATAAAATATTTTTTACTGGAAGTATTCCAATTGGTAGGATTGTTTATCAAGCAGCTGCAAAAAACTTAATCCCCGTTACACTTGAGCTTGGAGGTAAAAGTCCAACTTTTGTGCTTGCCGATACGGATATTAAGATGACTGCTAAACGAATTGTTTGGGCAAAATTTTTAAATGCAGGGCAAACTTGTGTCGCCCCTGATTATATTTTAGTAGACAAATCAATTGAAGAAATATTCCTTTTAGCATTAAAAAATGAAATTGAAAAATATCATAATAATAAAGAGGATATTGATGAGAACTATTTAAGAATAATAAATACTAATAATTTTGACCGTCTTAGTAAACTGATTGATAAAGATAAAGTATATGTTGGAGGCTATTTAAATAGAGAGAATAGATTTATTAGCCCGACAATATTGAAAAATATTACGTTTGAAGACGAAGTCATGAAAGATGAAATATTCGGACCAATTCTTCCCGTTATTTCTTTTACTAATCTTGATGAGGTCATAAAAAAGGTAAAGGAAAGGGATAAGCCTTTGTCTTGCTACATATATGCTAAAAGCAGAAAGCAAATTAACAAGTTACTAAGAGAACTTTCTTTTGGAAGCGGTGCTGTTAATGAGAGTTTAATGCATCTATCTAATAGTAAGCTTCCATTTGGAGGAGTTGGTTTAAGTGGTATGGGAAGTTATCACGGGAAGGCCGGTTTTGATACCTTTTCTCATTATAAAAGCATATTAGATAAACCATTTTGGTTTGAAAGTAAGCTTAAATATGCGCCTTACTCAAAGAAAAACATAGCCATAATGAAATGGCTTATAGAATAAATTACGATTAGGTAATAGAAAATTAGTTTAACGATGTATCATGAAAATAATTAAGGAATTTAAAGAGTTTGCCATTAATGGGAATATGTTTGATATGGCAATCGGAATTATTATTGGGGTTGCATTTAATAAAATAGTATCTTCTTTAGTAAATGATATTATTCTACCTTTTTTTAGTATAATAATTGGTGAGGTGAATTTTCAAAATTTAAAATTAGTTCTTCAAGAGCAAATAGTAGATAATACTGGAGTTGTAACTCAAGAGTTAGTAGCTATAAACTATGGTAACTTTATACAGGTGTTATTTGATTTTTCTATTATCGCAATCACACTTTTTTTGGTAATTAAGATGTTCAATAAATTGAGAAGAAAAGCTCTCGACGAAAAGGATATTACTATTTCTACACCAAAGAATATAGAGTTGCTCTCTGAAATTAGAGACTTACTAAAAGAAAAATAATAAGTCTATCCAACCTTAATTAAGCGATTATTTACCGTCGAATTGGTATATGTTTAAAGATTTTGTAGTTATAAAAGGTAAGGGATAATGCAGCTATTTCAGAATTTATATTTTGAAATAGCTGTATTGCTTTTGTATATAGTATCCATGTATTAACAAAGGTTGGGAATAATGCCATTTGTTATGAAACTTGGTCATCGAAACCATGATTTATATCTAATTTTGGATTGGGAAAGTTAAGGTAACAACAGCTCCATTTTTCTCATGATTTGTGACCGTAACGACTCCTTTATGAGCATCCATAATAAGTTTAACCAAAGCCAAATCTAAACCGATATTTTCATCAGAGTAATCGCTTCCTGGCACAAATAGTTTAAATAAAGAATCGAGTGCTTTTGTATTAAATCCATTTCCTTGATCAATAAAAGAGAAGTGTCTTCTATCTTCTTCAGAATTAATTGTCACAAAAATAGTTCCTTCTTTGGGAGAAAATTTAATCGCATTTTCGAGGATACTTTCAACGCAAAATTTAAGTAAGCCTTCATCTCCATCACAAGTACTCTCAAGCATATCACCTTCTATCTGAATACTGATGTTTTTCTCCTTAATCTTTTCAGCAAGACTAATTTTAGACATCTCAATTAAATTGTCGAGATGTACCTCTCTTTTTTCAACAGTGAGTTTCTTTGTACGTAACTCTGTTATTTTTAAACCAACTTTTGCAAAAGACTCAAGTCTCTTTGCTGAAATTTCGAGATATGAACACATTTCATTTAGATGTGAATCTTTAAGTTCATCTTTCAAAATACCAATAAAGCCAAGAATACCGTTCAATGGTGTATTGATTTGATGCGTGATTAACGTAAGAAAATCAGATTTTGATTTATCTAATACTTGTAATTCTTGGTATGCTTTTTCCAATTCTAAATTCGATTTGCGAAGCTCGTGAGTTCGTTCTTCTACTTTATCTTCAAGCCATTGATTGACTTTTTTAAGTTGATCTTTACTACGTTTTAATTCAACATGTGTGTTAATACGAGATAATATTTCTTTAGAATTAAAGGGCTTACATACATAATCTTGACCTCCTACATCAAATCCAGTAAGAATATCGTTGGTATCATTTAAGGCGGTTAAAAATATTACTGGAATTTCTTTGAGTGTTTCGCTTGCTCGTATGGCTTTGCATGTGTCAAGACCATTCATTACCGGCATATTGATATCCAATAGAATTAAATCAAAATCTGGTGTTTCATTTAAAATGTTTAGAGCTTGCTGTCCATCATAAGCAAATCCGACAGAATAACCGGCATCACGAAGAAAGCTTCCAATAACTTGAATGTTTTTGGGATTATCATCAACAGCTAATATTTTAATTTTTGTGTTTTTATCGTTCGTAAACATGTTAGTTGTAGTTTTTAAATTGTTCTGTTATCTGAGGAAAGCGTTTCAAAGATTGAGTTAATTTTTCAATTTCAAAATTGTCAGCAAATTGACAGATTTCATTTGCATAATTTAGCAAATATTCAATGTCATTTTCTTCTGCTAGCGCTTTAAGTTCCATTCCAAATTCTTCTATGTGATCAATCATTTGAGATTGACTTATTTTCTGATGTTTTGGTATAAACTTTGTTTCAAGAATATGGATTAAATCTGGGAGATCATTTATTTGATTCTCTGTTAATACCATTTGTTCCTTGGGAGTTTCCTCATTGGTTAATTTTTTTCGAATTTTGAAGGGAAGATACTTCTTTATTTTTTCAAATAAAACAGATGCGTTTATTGGTTTTATTAAATATTCATTAAAAATGCCATTGGATCGATCACCATACATAATTTTTCGTGTTGAAGCTGAAATTGCAAGAACTGGTATCGACTTGGTGCTTTCGTTTTGTCTAAGAAGTTGTGTGGCTTCATAGCCATCCATTACAGGCATGCGTAAATCCATTAATATAATATCTGGTATAATTTCTTTGGCTAAAGCGACTGCTGTTTTACCATTACATGCCTCTGAAAATTGAATTTGTGAGCATTCTAATAAATCTCTAATTAGTTTTCGATTCTCTTCGTTGTCATCCACTATCATGATCTTTGCATTTTCAAAAACAATTTCTGAATGATCGAATGTGTCTTTTAAAGTTTTAATCTCATCGGTAGCAATCGTAATGTTAGGGATACGTACCGAAAATTGACTTCCCTTCCCAATTTCACTGTCAAGGGTGATTGTTCCGCCCATTTTTTCAATCAGTTTTTTTGTAATTGACAAGCCTAATCCTGTTCCACCATATTTACTGCTTTGACCTTTTTGTTGATTGAATGGTTCAAAAATTAAGTCTTGCTCATCGTGAGAGATACCCATTCCAGTATCTTCCACATGAAATGTGAGGTTTAGTTTTTCATGATTTTGAGGATCTCTATGTCCATCAACAGTAACAATGACATGCCCCTGCTCGGTAAATTTAAGTGCATTGCCTATTATGTTAAATAGAATTTGTCGCACTCTCACTTCATCTATAAGGAGCATTTTGGGCACTATGCTTTTGTATTCTACTGCAAAATAGAGATCTTTCTCTTTTGCCTTTAGAATGAACATATCTTTAACTTCGGATATTAATTCTTTGAGGTTAATTACTTCAGGAATAATCTCAATTTTACCAGCTTCTATTTTTGAAAGATCAAGAATATCGTTGATGATCTTAAGAAGTGTTTTGCCACTATTACGAATTGATTCAACTTGAGAAAGTTGTTTTCCATCTTTAATCGATTGGGCTAAAAGTTCAGAAAAACCAATAACAGCATTCATGGGTGTACGAATTTCGTGGCTCATATTAGCCAAGAATTCGCTTTTTGCCTTATTGGCTGAATTGGCTGCATCTTTAGCACTAATTATAGATTCTTCTGCAATTTTTTTACTTGTAATATCAAAGCGAATGGCAATATATTGATAAGGTTTTCCTTTTTCATCTAAAAAGGGAACAATGGTTGAGTCTACCCAATAAATACTACCATCTTTAGCTTCGTTTTTAATTTCGCCTCTCCAAACTTTACCTTGTGAAATGGTACGCCATAAATGGATGAAAAATTCATCAGAATGATAACCAGAATTAATTATTTTGTGGCTATTCCCAATTAGTTCACTTTTGTCAAATTTTGAAATCTTGCAAAAATAGTCATTCACATAATTAATAATTCCCTTATTATCGGTAATGGCAACGATACTTGACTCATCCAATGCAAACTTATAGTCCGAAATATCTTTGATACTTATCTTTAATTTTTTCTCCGATATGATTAATTCTTTTGTTCGTTCAGCAACTTTGACTTCTAAATCTTCTTGCTGGCGTTTTATCATCTTGTTGGCCTTCTTTTGCTCGGTAATATCCATATCAATGCCAAGAATACGAATAGGCTTCCCACTTTCGTCATAGCTTACTAAGCCTCGTCCTCTAACCTGATGGATGGATTGATCGGGCCAAATGACTCTAAATTCGGTATTATACTCTTTTTCACCTCGTAAAGCCATTTGGATTTCTTCATTCACTCGCAAAATATCATCGGGATGAAGAGCTTCATTCCAAGCTGATGCAGGGTCTTTAGATTGTTCTTTAGAAAAGCCAAACAGTTCATACATCGTCTTATCCCAAATTATTTTATTATCATTTAAATCTCTATCCCAAACGCCAATATTGGCAGCATTTGTTGCTAGTTGCAAACGGTTCGTTATATTTTGAATTTCTATTTCGGCAAGTTTTCTTTCTGTAATATCTCTTATTGTCCCAATGATTCTAAATGGTTTTTTCTGCTTATCGAACTCAAGCTGTCCTAATCCATGTACCCAACGTACTTGTTTATCGTTATCTCTAACAATTTTATATTCTTTGTCAAAAAATAAATGTTTTGTTATTGTTTGATTCAAATACTTCTTAATTTGTTCTCTGTTGTCTGTGTGTAATAATTTGATCCACAATTCAATAGGGTGCTTGTCGTTTGTCTGAATTCCTAAGATTTCATCTAGAGTTTTTGAACTAGTCCAGTTCCCCGAAATAATATCAAATGAATATCGACCTAGATTTGATATTCTTTGGGATTTTTCCAATTGTCTCTCACTTTCTTTTAATTCAGCGGTTACTTTTTCGGCTATTTTCTGAGCTTTATTCTTTGTGTCTATCAATGAGACTGATAGTAAAAGTAAAAGAACAATGATGATAATTCCTCCGAAAAGAACGACCCACATTCCGAGATAGTCAGTAAAAATATTACCATTTTTTTGTTTAAAGTCCAAGGTCCAATTATGCCCGTTAAAATCAACTATAGTTTGTGAGGCAAATCGAATGTTTGTATTATATTTTTGATTATTACTATGAGATTCAAATAAAATGTTTTGAGGAGAGCATTCTAATCCATCATAAATATTCAAATGTAGTGCGCGGTCACTTTTTTTAAAATCCCAATCGTCTAGTATGCCTTGAATTAAATCGTCCATTCTATAGGGACTGAACACCCAACCTAAAATGGCCGAGCGGCGTTCTTCAATGTTTCTAGTGGGACGATTTTTGTGGTATATTGGTACGTATATTAGGTTTCCTGCCTGTACACCTGTGTCTGATTCTTGCACAAGAAGCACTTTGCCAGAAAGAGCTGGCACATCTAAGTCGCGGGCACGTTCCATAGCCTCTCTGCGTACAGAATTTGTCATCATATCGTAACCTAAAGCACGCAAATTAAGATCGTTCAACGGTTCCAACATAACGATGGAGGTGTAGATATCTCTTTTCTGATTTGGCCAAACTTTATAATTAGGAAAGCCTTTACTTCTAAGCTCGATACAATGTTTATCCAGATTTTTTTCTGGAATAATAAGGGAAACACCAGTACCTAAAATCCCTGGTAAGTCTTCTTTTATTTTCGATTTTTCAACAAAAGCCTGCCAATCGTTCTGATTTATAGTATCGGAAGCAGCCCATAAAGCAACACCACTTTGTAGTAATCTTGCATTAGCGTGCAATCGGAGTTCTATTTTGTTCGAAATCTCTTTGCATTCAAATTTAAATTCAGTTTCAGAAATTTTATCAAAATCTGTTTTCACAAAATATGCAGCAGCTAGTGTTGTTGCTAAGCCTATTATACATACCATCCATATTCGCCAATCGTATTTTATTCTCATAATTGTTCTTTACTTAACCAATTGAAGCAATTTCTAAATATGTACACATAATAAATGGTTTTACTCTAGTTGGGTTTATTGAAAATATAATAAAACCAAGAAGAAAATGTGATACTAATTACAACTGCAGCTTATATTTGAATAATATAAATAACTATAGAATTCAAGATACTAAAGTTCGTTTAATATTCAAGTGTAAAGGCTAAAGATAAGTGTTTTGATAGATAAATATATAAGGATGCAATAGTGTTTTAATAATTAGTGATTTTGATTGTTTGTAAATTGGATATTAAGTGAAATATAGTTGTGGGTGAGGTTAATGATAATTTTGTGTGGAAAAGCAAGTATAAGATGATAATTTTTTACTGAAATGATTTTCTAACTGTTTTTTTACAAGATGTACTTGTTTTGTGGCTAAAGATTTTGGGCTATGTCGTTTGTAATGTCTACCTTTTATGTGCTCTTTTTGCATGCAAGGGTGTATTCGTCGCTATGGTTAGCAAAATAGCTGTGGTTACAGCCTAGTTGTCCATAGAAAAAAGCGATGGATGTAAAAAGGATGATGTGGAATGCAGCCCTTACATCAATTGTATAACAAATGAAATTTGAATAATAAACGTAAATGGTAAGTTGGAATTATCCATCACCATAAAATTTAAAAAGAAAAAAATGCCAAGTACATTCTTGCCCAATCATAAAACAAAAATAGTTGCAACAATAGGTCCAGCTTCCGACTCTCCCGAAATGCTTGAGCGTTTAATGCGAGCCGGTATGAATGTTGCCCGACTGAACTTTTCTCATGGTGATTTTTCAGATCATGCTGATAGAATAGTACGTATTCGATCAGCTCAAAAAGCAACTGGTCGTCGAGTGGCTATTATGGCAGATTTGCCAGGTCCAAAGATGCGTTTGGGTGAGATTGCACAGGAACCTATTCAATTAATTTCTGGTGATAGTTTTACATTAACCAATGAAGATATCATTGGTAATCAACAACGTGTTTCGGTGAGTTTCGAACGTTTACCTCAAGTCGTTAAGACAGGAGATAGGCTCTTCTTAAACGATGGATTAGTACAACTTATTGTAGAACGTATTACTGATATCGATGTGCACTGCAAAGTGTCCGTTGGTGGTGAATTATATTCCAGAAAAGGTCTTAATTTGCCAGGAATCAATTTGGGACTAAGTGCGTTTACTGATCATGACTATGCCTGTCTTAAATTTGCTTTACAAAATGGGGTGGATGCGATAAGTCAATCATTCGTAGAAACACCTGCTGATATTAAAAATGTACGAAAAGCAGCCCAAGCTCTCGGCAAACAACCTTTTATTATAGCAAAAATAGAACGTTCTGATGCTTTAGTTAATTTTGACGACATACTTAAGGTCTCAGATGGTATAATGGTGGCTAGGGGCGATTTGGGCGTGGAGGTACCCATTCAGAAAATGGCTATCATACAAAAACAGTTGATTAATAAGTGCAGAATGGCAGGTAAACCAGTTATTACTGCTACTCAAATGTTGGAATCTATGACGATTAGTCGCTTACCAACTCGTGCTGAATCAACCGATGTTGCAAATGCTATTTTGGATGGGACAGATTGTATAATGCTCTCGGGAGAATCAGCAATGGGCAAATATCCAGAAGAATCTGTTAAAATGTTGGCGGACATTGCTATCTACACCGAAAAAAATCGACCTCTGCACAAACCCGTTGATTTGAATGTCATTTTTGATCCGGAAAATCCCAATACCGGAGCCGCAGCTCTTTCGAGTATGGTAGAGAATGCATTGCAAACAGTGCCTTGTGCAAGTTTGTTTACACCTACTCGAACCGGCAAAACGGCTAGAATGATTTCGCGATTTGCTCCTGAAGTTTGGATTGTGGCAATAAGCAGAAATGCCAACGTTTGTCAAGGTCTTACCTTTTCGTACGGTGTGCATCCTGTTCTGCTTAGCCAAGAGCCTGAAATTTGGAGTGAATTTGCTCGAACATGGCTGCATGACAAAGGAATTAAGGGGGCAATCGCTATGTTAGTCGCAGGACCTTCAGCTATTAATCCAAAATCCAATCCACGAATTGAGTTTTTACGTATCTCGGGAAATAAGTAGTATTAAAGATAGATGAGGCAACTCGCGAAGACGATGGTTGAGTCTTTAATTTGAGAAGATGGTTATTTATTAGGTGAAGCATAATCTTCGATATTTTTTTTGCGTTTGATGTGATCTGTCTGTTTGAATTGTATCAACAAAGGCTGATAGTCATCGTAAGATCTTATAAATCTGTTTATTTAATACTAGAGCCAAGATGTGCAAAGTTTAATACTGGATAAAAAGGCATATTCATCCCTTTTTTAATGAGGTAGAAGCCTTTGCCAATATTTACTTTTTCTCATGTTTTTTCCGTATTTACTTTTCATAATTTACACGAAATATATTTTTTAATAATCTTATGTTATAGCGTTTTTGAATGCGAATTTTTAGTATTTTTAATATGTTATAAATATTAAAATTAATGAATAGCATAAGAGACAAAATCGTAGCTCACAGAGGAGAATCCTTTATTGCACCAGAGAATACACTCTCTGCCATTAAGCTTGCTTGGGAAAAAGGTGCTAAGGCAATTGAAATAGATATTCATCTAACTGCAGACAATAAAATTGTAGTTATTCATGATAAACACACAGGTAGAGTTGGTGATCGAAAGCTTTTTGTTAAAAAGAGGAAGTTGCACGAACTAAAAGGTGTTGATGTTGGATTAAAAAAATCGGAGGCGTATAAAGGAGAACGAATTCCAACTTTAGATGAAGTTATTGAAACTGTTCCTTTAGATGCTAAATTGATTATTGAAATAAAATGCGGTAAAGAGATTGTAAATTCTTTATTAAAGTTACTTAAAAGAGTAAAGCTTAGAGATAATCAAATTGAGATTATTTCGTTCAACTTTGATGTGTTGTCATTAATAAAAAAGTTAGCACCTCAATACAAAGTTTTATGCTTACTTGATTTGGATTATTATTTACCACAATGGTTACTACGTATTAAGCCTCAGGAAATAATTAAAAAGATTAAAGATAGTGGGCTCGATGGTGTGGATGTTTGGGCTGGTAAAATACTTGACCAATCATTTGTAAAAGCCTTCAAGGAGGAGGAATTGTGTGTTTATGTATGGACAGTAAATGATTTAGTTGAAGCAGAAAGAATATTGAGTTATGGGGTTGATGCGATAACAACAGACCGAGCCGAATGGATAACAAAACAATTAGTAGGGAATAAGTAATGAAAAAGGTAATCATAGCTGTTCATGGTCTTGGAAATAAGCCGCCTAAATATCTTCTTGAAAAATGGTGGAAAGATGCCATAAAAGAGGGTTTTAGTAAAAATGGCATTAAGAATGAGTTACCTGAGTTTGAACTCGTTTATTGGGCTGATATACTTTATGAAAAACCACTCAATAAATGGGAAAAGGATACCAAGAATCCCTATTATCTTGATGAGCCATATACTAAATCTCCCAAGAATCCTGTTGTAGAAGATACTTCTTTTCAACAAGATGTGATTGATTTTATATCCAATCAAGTAAATAAAATATTTTTGAACGAGGATAAAACTTTAAACTATGGTTTTATTACTGATTTTATTCTTCGCAATTATTTTAAAGACTTAGAGATATATTACACAGAGATGTGTGAGAGTGAGAATGATGTAGCTTGTAAGGCGAAATACCTAATTCAAAAACGAATTATTGAAGTTATTCAGAAATATAAAGATTATGAGATAACAATAATTGCACATTCAATGGGTTCAATTATTACATTTGACGTACTAAGCTTTTTACTTCCTGAAATAAAGATTAATAATCTAGTGACTATTGGTTCTCCTTTAGGTTTACCCGTAGTCATAAGTAAAATAGCATCCGAATACAAAAATAATAATGGACATAATTATATGGCCACACCACCTGGAGTCGTTAATAATTGGTTTAATCTTTCTGATATTCAAGATAAGGTTGCTCTAAATTATAAATTGAATGATGATTTTAATTCAAATTCGATTGGTGTTTCTCCTATCGACTTTATGGTTGTGAATGACTATGAAAATAACAAAAATAAAAATCCGCATAAGTCATTTGGGTATCTACGAACGCCTGAAATGTCACAAATATTGAGCGATTTTATAAACAAAAAAGAGAAAAGTTTGGCAAACAGACTTGCCTGTAAATGGGAGCAAATTGTTGATGGAATTAAAGTACAAGCAGAAATGCTTAAAGACCGATTGAAAAATTAATAAATAGAGATAGATCTAAATCATATTAATGAAAAAGATAAGTTCCAAGTTAATTATTCTCCTGTATAGGAATAAATAGTTTGGGTAGTTATAAATAAAATAGCGTGGAGCATTGGAGATTTTTTAACGTTTAAGCTTTTTTGTTGTTGCCACAAAAGATTTACTTGTAATGTACTCAAAAGCTCGAGTAAGATAAAAATTGGGGGAAATTTAAAATTGAAAACACATTCACTTGACAATTAATTAAAAAGCTAAACTAAAACAATTGAAAGATGTTGGAACTAAAGGGTATTATGGATAAAACGATTGAATTATTACCCCAAATAGGATTAGGTTTGCTCATATTATTTTTGTTTGTCGTGTTATCATGGCTAATTAAAAGTGTTATCACAAAAAGAGTTAAGCCAAAAACAAAAAATCCGCTTTTGGCTGTTTTCCTTGGTAAAATTGTGGCATTTATTATTACAACCACTGGGTTTGTGCTTTTTTTGAATGTAATTGGTTTAGGAGGTATTGCAAAACACATAATGGCAGGTGCTGGTATTACAACATTTGTTATCGGTTTTGCTTTTAAAGATATTGGAGAAAACTTTTTATCAGGAATTCTTATGGCTTTTAAAAGCCCATTTAAAATTGGCGATTTAATTGAATCAAGCGGAACTGTTGGTTATGTGAGTGAATTAAATATGAGAGATAGTGTTATTAAAACATTGGATGGTAAGGATGTTTATATCCCTAATTCGCAAATGATTAAGATGCCTTTGTTTAATTATACTATTGATGGTTTTTTACGTTACGAAATAGTTATTGGACTCGATTATTCATCGGATTTAACAAATACAATCGAAATAATTAACTCGGTATTACTGAATATTCCCGAAGTATTACAAGGCGATAAAAAGCCAGTTATTGTTGTAGATGATCTAGGCGTAAGTACGGTTAATGTGAGAGTCCTTTATTGGATAGACACATTCAAATCAAAATCTAAGGCGTTTCATCTAAAAATAAAATCACGAGTAATTATTAAGTTAATTGAAGAACTTAACCAAAACAATATTTATTTACCAGCTGATATTGTTGAAATCAAAAATTATAATGAAAATGTACTCGTATCAAGAAACATAAAGGAATAATATATTCTGGATTTAATTAGATATAAGGTAATAAACAAAATTTAAAATAGATAATAAGTAACAGAATGGCTAAAGCAAAAAAATTCGGAACCTTTGGAGGCGTATTTACACCTTCGATACTGACTATTCTTGGTGTGATCATGTATTTACGTTTTCCTGCAATTATTGGGCAAGCAGGATTAATAAATACCATTGGTATCATTTTTATTGCACACATCATTTCTATTACAACCAGTCTTAGTGTAGCCTCTTTGTCTACTGATAAACCTGTGCAAAACGGAGGTACTTATTTTATGATTTCACGAAGCTTGGGGCTGCCTATTGGTGGAACCTTAGGTTTAGCCTTATTTGTGGGATTATCTTTTAGTGTTAGCCTTTACCTTATTGGTTTCTCCGAAAGTTTTTTGCAATACTGGGGCATTGCCAATAATATTGCTAATATCCGAATAGCGGGTACAATTGTACTTGTTGCTGTCACAACAATTACATTTATAAGCACCTCCTTGGCTATAAAATCGCAGTATTTTATAATGGGTACCATTGTTTTATCACTTTTTTCAATTGTTTTGGGTAATCATGATTTTGCGCCTACTACAGTAAATCTAAAACCTTTAGCTACATCAGCTCCTTTTATGTTGTTGTTTGGTATCTTTTTTCCGGCCGTAACTGGTTTCGAAGCTGGTGTTTCCATGTCTGGAGATTTGGAAAATCCGCGTAAGTCATTGCCTTTGGGAGCCGTTATGGCTGTAGGAGTCGGCTTTGTTGTTTATATAGCGCTAGCTTTCTTTTATGCTTTTACCGTTAATTCGGATGCATTAGCTAACGATCCTGATATTCTCTTTAAAATTTCCCTTGTTCCTCAATTAGTTATTGCTGGTATTTGGGGAGCTACATTGTCATCAGCTTTAGGAAGTATTTTAGGTGCTCCACGTATTCTTCAAGCCATTGCAATGGATAAAATTGCGCATAGAGTTTTTGCTAAAGGCACCGGTGCTACCAATGAACCTAGAAATGCATTATTAGTAGCATTTGTAATTGCAGAGGTTGGGATACTTATTGGCGAGTTAGATGTTATTGCACGTATTGTATCCATGTTTTTTATTACCACTTATGCCTTTTTAAATTTGGCTTCGGCCATAGAAAGTTGGTCGAGTTCCGATTTTCGTCCTGCCTTTAAAATTCCAAGATTTGTGAGCATATTGGGTGCTTTGTCGGCTTTTATTGTCATGATTCTTCTTGATTTTATGGCATTAGCAGGTGCAACAATTGTATTGGGTTTACTTTATTTCTATTTGCAACGGAAGGAATTGATTTTAGAAACCGGTGATGCTTGGAGTAGTTTTTGGACCAATATGGCGAAAAAAGCACTTCTTAAACTGAGTGTTCAAAAAGTTAATACTCGTAACTGGCAACCAAATATCATCTTATTTAGTGGAGGTGAAAATGCACGTCCGCACCTTATTGAAATGGGGCTTTCACTTACAGGAAAGTTAGGTGCTTTAACAGATTTTAAATTATTGGTGGGGCAGGATAGTAAACCGGTGAGAGAACTGTCTGTTGATCAAAGGAAATTGACTTCTGATTATTTTACGCGTCAGTATTCTTGTAAGACCATAGAGGATGGTATGAAAACGGTGACCAATGCTTACGGGTTTACTGGTTTTGAACCCAATACAATATTAATGGGATGGAGCAAGGACCTAAAGAATGCTGAATTCCTAACTCATGTACTTAAAGATTTTAAATCTAAGGGGTTAAATGCCATCTTTTTAAATTACAATAAGGAAGTAGGATTTGGTAAAAAACAAAATATTGATATTTGGTGGAATGGGAAAGGAAGAATTCTGAATTTAGGTCTTCAGATCATTAAATTTTTGTTGATAGATCCCAAGTGGAGAGATGCAAAAATTCGTATTTTAATTATTAACAATAATACATTTGTAGGTGATACTTTACAACGAGATATTAAAGAATTACTTGTTGATCGACGTATAGCCGCTGAAATTAAAATTATTGGTAATGATTTTGGTACACGTACAAAAGAATCAATTATCAATACAGAATCGAACGATGCCGATTTGGTGCTTTTAGGTTTGTCGCAAAAAAGTGAGGCCTATAGTTCCGAATATATTAACACTGTAAATGAGCTCACAGAATTATCTGCAAGTTTATTATTTTTAAGTCCTTCGGATGAGTTTGACGTTATTGATTTAATTAGTCCTTTGGCAGATACAAAAACAACAGAGCCAGCTATTGTAAAGAATATAAACCTACCATCGATACCCGAAATAGATAATACGCTTGTTAAAGCTAATATTGTCAGTTTGGAAACGAAATTGACTTCCGTAACCGATGCGGTATTAACAGAGACACTACTGCAAACCGTTGATAGTGAGTTGTCCATATTGAAAAGCATTCGTGATTTTGCTATAGTTAATCAATCCAAGTTAGAAAGTGAATTAACGGAATTAGATAAGCATGAATATGAAAAAACCATTAGACGTAATCATCAATCATTTCTTAGAAGTATTAATAAAATTATAGAGGTAAAAAATCCTCAAACCTTACTAGCAGCTCAAAAGGCTATAACTGCAGGTATTAGTGAATTAATAGCAAAAAAAGGCAATTTAATTTACGAAACACCTGAACAGTTGATGGTAACCTTTGTGGAACCAAATAAGGGAAAAGAAATTAGCTCTAAATTAAATTATAAAAAAGCTATTGAATATTATCTTAATACGGAGCTTGTTCCAAAAATATCGGAACAGTTAATGGGATTAGATGATCTATCAATTCAATTATTTACAACACTTAGAAAATTTATTTTTGGGATTAATGATCAATACGAAAAGCTCTTATTACAAAAAGATACCGTGCAAGAGATTCTTGCTTTTGATCTATCAGAAAACTTATTCGAATTAAAAAAGCTTGAAGATGAATTAATCGAATTCAAGGATCAATGCAGTAATACAATAACACGTTCTGTTCGTCAAGTTTTAATCGTGTTGGCAGAGGATTTGTTCAATCCAAAATCTATTAAGAACGCCAATACAAAATTTAAATCACATCATATTATTCAGAACGATTATCTGGCTTCGTATGCCGATAATTGGGAAACAGCGGTTAATTTAATTAATACGTCTTTATACCTTGATATCCTGATTATTTCTCAGCAAAAAATTGGAATTAACCTTCTTCTTGCTGGTAATGAACGTATGTCAGCACATATTAACGAATTGGTAATTAATCCAATATTAAAACTGGCTGAGAATATAGATCTTGTTGCAAATACAGATACTGTAGAAGTGAAATCTCAGATTTTCCCTGACAATTTAGAAATACAAAGCTTCTTTAATGAATCATATACTAAGTTGTCCAAAATTATTGAGGAATTACCTGAAAGTATGCAGCTACCAACAACTATTTACAAAAACTCTAAAGCTGTTCCTTTTAGTGAATTAACAAGTATAGATATTAATCTTCGTAAAATAGGATCTCATTCTTTTGATACTTTGTTTTATGAACCTTTTTATAGAGAAGTATTAAATCTTAGAGATATTGTCAGTCAGGCTACAATAGAATGTAGAGAGTCCAGTAGCTTGTTACAATTTAGACTGAGCAATAGAGATCAACAGAGCGATATTTTAAATGAAGAGCAAAATCAACAGGAAGCGTTTTATCAAAGCTTAAAATTTAAGGTCGTTAAAGAAAAAGAAAAAGTAGAGGAAGCATTATTAGTATTAGATAAAAAAGCCAGAGACTTAATGTTAGAGACCTTTTCTAACTTATTTTATCATGCTATTTTAGAATCTGAAAAGAAAATAAGCACTTTAAAACGTGAGAATAATAATAAAAAAATAAGTAAAACGATAAGCGTTAAATATCATCTACTAAAAAATAAAATTAATAATGTAATTATCCAATTACTAAATCATACAAGTAGTGGAATTATTCTTTCAAAAAAATATTTAACAAATAATAAACCAGGTAGTCCTGATGCAAATGATATTCTTGATATTATAGATCAACTCACTCCAAATCCAAAAGTTTATCAGCGTGTACCCGTATTTTACCGCAGTTTATTAAGCGGAAGTTCAAAAATATCTGATGAATTTTGGGTGGGTAGAGATGCTGAGTATGCTAAAATTAAACAAGCCATGCAACGTCATACCAGTGGAATTAATGGTGCTGTATTAATACACGGCGTACATGGATCAGGTAAAACAGCTTTGTCTCGATATGCCGCAAGCAACTTAGTTAAGAAAAGTAATGTTTTTTGGATTGATCCGCCTATAAAAGGATCTGTAGATCCAAAGGTGCTGTTAACTAAAATGCAGCAACAAGTGGTTAATATGTCCAATTTTAATGCTATTTTTAATAGTATACCTCACAATAGTATGGTTATAATGAACGATATTGAGCTGTGGTGGGAACGGAATCATGAAGGATCTAAAGTGCTAAAACAGATTATTGAGATTATTGAAAAATTCAGTAATAAGGTATTCTTTGTTTTAAATTGCAATACATACGCTTACCAAGTTATGAAAGAAGTATTACCATTGCAAGAGCACCTGCTTTCGGTTGTTGAATGTGGAAACTTTAACACGGGACAACTACAAAAATTAATTATTAATCGTCATAAATCAAGTGGACTTAAAATAAATTACCAAGGTAAAGAAGAGGAGGATATTTCTCCGCTTAATTTATCCTTACTCTTTAATGCTTATTTTAGTTTTACTAAAGGGGTACCTGGAATGGCCTTAACAACCTGGAAAGCAAATATTATTGAATCGGAACATGGTGTAATTACCATCAAAAAACCATCAAGACCAAACACCGATTTGCTTATGCAGTTGGATGCTGAGATATTAACTGTTATTGCCTTGTTTATTCAACACAAAAATATTGATAATGAAAAGCTTATGCGCATAACAGGTTTTGATAATTCTGTGGTTGATTTATTACTATTAAAATTGTTCAATTTTGGTCTTATTGTTAAAACAAATAATGATACCTATTGTCTTGGACGAAACATAGAGCCTTTTATGGTTGAAACTTGTATAAATAAAGGAATTATCTAAAACATAAGCATATGTCTACAAAATTTTTAGTTCTCGTATTGGCTATTATTGTCGTATTTAGAATACTCGGTCTCGCTAATAAATCGTTAAAGAATACTTCTATTTTTAAGCATCACAATTCCTATATACTTCAATTAATAGAGCTTACACTATGGTTGTTTATGCTCATATGGTTGGTTAAGCATTATTATTTAACTCAAAATACCTTTGGATTAATATCGGTGGGTATCTGTTTTATATTGGCTATTATACCTTCATTTTATCTTCTTAGAGATTTTTTGTCAGGCGTTTATCTTAAAAGTCAAAATCAGATAAGAGTGAATAGTTTTATTGAAATTAATGAGCTAAAAGGGAAAATTGATAAACTCGGTAATTTTAGTTTGAATTTAATGGATAGGCATGGTAACATAAAAAGCATACCTTACCATAAAATAAACTCTACCATAATTAGCAAACAAAGTAATAATCCGAACCTGAATAAGGTTAATCTAAGATTTGTTTTCCCAAGTCATGTGCCAACAAATTATATTATACCCAAACTTAAGGCTGAAATAATAAATTCACCATGGGTCGCATTATCACAACCCATAATAGTTGAAGCTATTAAACATGTAAACGATCAATATATTTTTGAGGTCATCATATATACGCTACAACCTCATTTTGCTGAAGACATTAAGAATAGAGTCAATAAAAGCATGATGTCTGATGTGGAAATCAATCCGGTATAAGCTGTTGTTTGATGATATAGACTTAATGATGATTCGTATTTTTTCAATTTACATTCGGATAGTTAGACCGGAAAATGATTGACGTTTTTGAGCTGCAGATTATACATATAAAATAACTTTAGACAAATGAAAAAAATACTTTTCCCTTTTCAGTTGAATAATGAAATTTATTTAGAAGCATTTATTATTGCAGCTGAGTTTGCACGAAAGTTAAATGTTGAGCTCATACTTCTTAATGTTTTTAGTTTAGATGTAGACAATAATATTACTCAGGATATTTACAATAAAATGATTAAGAATAAATGGATTATGGCTTATAATGAAGTTGCCAAATTCAATGCATATTATCTATCCAAACATGCCAAAATAAAAGATGAAATTAAAGTCAAATTAGATCGTCGTTTCATTTATGGAAATGAAATTGAAGAAATAAAAAAGATTATTATAAAAGAGGATATTGATTTAGTCGTATTTCCTTTATCAAAAGATAAAAGGTATAATAAAAAACATCTTGAAATTATGGATAGTGATATTTTCCATAATAATTTTAGCTCTGCCTTAGTTTTACCGCTTGGTTATAAATTTAAGTCAATTCACAATATGGCGTTTTCTACAGATTTGAAAGAGCGTAACCATAATGAATTTTATCTTAATAAAATGCTTAGTTATGCAAGAGTCTTTAATGCAGGTATTCATTTTGTTCATATAAATACCAATAAGAATAATTTAATTTCTACTGATAATAAGACCTATAAGTATATAAACGAAATTGTGACTCACAATAAAAAACATTCTTACAAAACCGTTTCTGCAAAAGGAATAACAGCAACCATTCAATCTTATATCACAAGTAATCATATCAGTTTAATTTCTGTTGTGAATGAGGATTTAAACTTGATCAGTTCAATTTTTCATAAAAGTATAAGTAAAGAGATGCTTGAAATTTCTGAAGTGCCAGTTTTGTTTATGATTGAAAAAACTAATTAATACGACTTAAGACAGTTGAGTCACCAACGCAAATTTTAGCAATATTTTAAGCATTGCGAGAATATGAATGAATTATTTATTTGGTTAGGCATATTGTTTTGTGTTACACAATCTGCTATGTTTTCTGGTTTAAATTTGGCGTTTTTTAGTTTTTCACGTTTACGCTTAGAAATTGAATCCGAAGGTTCTATATCAAAAAGTGCACAGAAGGTATTAAAAATGCGTAAGGATTCTAATTTCTTACTTACGACTATTCTATGGGGTAATGTGGGTATTAATGTTTTACTTACCCTTCTTTCAGATTCTGTATTGGCAGGTGTGGCTTCATTTATGTTTTCAACTGTGATTATTACCCTATTTGGGGAAATAATACCACAAGCTTATTTCTCTCGGAATTCGCTAAAAATGGCATCTTTATTGGCACCTGTTTTAAGGGCTTATCAAATTATTCTTTTCCCAGTGGCTAAACCCAGTGCACTATTATTAGATGCATGGTTAGGCAAAGAAACCTTAGAGTATTTTAAAGAAAAAAAAGTCAAACTATTCTTGAAAAAACATATAGAAGGTTCTGAAAGTGAAATAGATAAAACCGAAGGTTTAGGTGCGATAAATTTTCTCTCATTAGATGATATTATTGTTAGTAAAGAGGGTGAATTGTTAAATCCTAGTAGTATTATACCAATAAAACATGATAAGGGTTTGCCTGTATTTCCAAAATTCACCCAACATCACCATGATTTGTTCTTACGCCAGATTAACGAATCGAAAGAAAAATGGGTCGTATTTATTGATGAACATTTAAATCCCTCTTATATTATGGATGCTGATGGCTTTTTAAGAGCTGCGATGTTTGATGATAAACAGCCAAATCCTGTAGATTTTATTCATAAACCAATTATTATTACGGATAGTAGTTTACCTTTAGGTGATATTATTCATCTCTTAAATTTTACGCCTAAGCATATCGAGGATGATGTAATTGATGATGATGTGATTTTACTTTGGAGTGACGTGAAGCATGTGATTACAGGTGCTGATATTTTGGGAAGATTACTCCGGGGAATTGTAAGAAAAGATGAGCCTAATAAATAAGTTGTTTAAGATAATAAATGATATAAAGTGTTATATAGTTTTTAAAAATGTTTTAACTTAGTACTAATAATTAACAGAAATGGGGTTATCCCTTTAGTCACTTAAGTACACATAATACTCTTGTTGAAAACTGAGACAATCATTACTTTCTATTTTTAGTATCAATTAATTTTAATTTTTAAAAAAATGGCAACTAAAAGAGTAAAATCAAAGAGCAAAACTAATACCACTAAAAAAGTGTCGGAAGATGATATTAGAAAAAAAGCTAACCAAATCTACCTAAACAGAATAGAGAAAGGAATTCATGCTGATGCTGATTCCGATTGGATTCAGGCAGAAAAGGAATTAACTGTGAAAAAGAAGAAACGTGTTACATCGAAGAAAGTCTTAGCATAAAATACAACAGTTGTTGTTTTTAGTAATTCTATTTTTTTTAGAGATGTAAGCATTTAAATTATATATCTAGCCCTGACAGGATTTTTACAAGACGTAAATAAACCTGTCAGGGCTTTTTCTATTCAAAATATCAATGAATTTGATTGAAATTTAGATGGAATACTCGACTGCGTAAACCAAAAATGGTAATGAAAATCATAAACAAAAATTTAAGTGGAATGTCAAAGAATCGTATAACGTGGGTATGATCAATTTGTCATTTTTACAT
Source organism: Ancylomarina sp. 16SWW S1-10-2 (assembly GCF_009669305.1). Classification (GTDB taxonomy): domain Bacteria; phylum Bacteroidota; class Bacteroidia; order Bacteroidales; family Marinifilaceae; genus Ancylomarina. Next base: position 13,933 of record NZ_SADB01000016.1, on the reverse strand, counting down.
ATAAAATAAGGAAGTGAAGTTTCAAAATTAATATCGGATACTTTCGTGTTTTTAAACGAGTAGGATTATGGATGAATACCTCCAGTTATCTTATATTTGTAATTTGTTGCCTAGAATTCGATTAAAGAAAATTAAGAATGAAAATACTCCATACATCTGATTGGCATTTGGGCCATCGTCTTCACGAACAATCGCAATACGAAGAGCAATCTCAGTTTTTAGACTGGTTAGAGACTTACATTAAAAGAGAAGAAATTTCTATTTTATTGGTCTCTGGCGATATCTTCGATACGGGTGTTCCCTCTACTCAAAGTCAGAAAATGTATTACGATTTTCTGATTAAATTGATTCATAGTTCCTGTAAGCATGTGGTAATTACGGGTGGCAATCACGATGCACCTGGAACCATAAATGCGCCTAAGGAGTTGTTGTCTGCGCTGCAAGTTCAGGTAGTGGGTAAGGTGACCGAGAATGTGGAAGATGAGGTTTTTCAACTTTCGGTAGGTGACGAGCAAGTGATCGTAGCTGCAGTTCCTTACATGAGAGATCAGGATATTAGGCGAGCCGTTGCTGGGGAATCTTTCGATGATATTGGAGATCGATATAAAATGGCTTTGGTGAATCATTATACCGAAGTAGGTGCCTATTGCGAGAGCATAAAAACGGAAAATGTGCCTGTTATTGGTATGGGACATTTGTTTGCCATTGGAGGTTCTACATCGGAGAGTGAGCAAAGTATTTATGTGGGGAATTTGGGAGATATTGGTGCTGAAGATTTTCCTAAGATCTTCGATTATATCGCATTGGGCCATTTGCATCGTCCGCAGAAGGCTGGTGGAACCAATCATATTCGCTACTCGGGTTCACCCACAATCTTAAGCTTTAGCGAAATTGGGTACGAGAAAAATGTGATTCTGATTGAGACCGATGGGGGAAAACCACTCAAGATAGAAAATGTTATTGTGCCTAAGTTTCGAGAAGTACTTCGGGTAAAAGGATCTGTTGATGAGTGTATTACACATTTGCAGCAAATCGACAAGGAGACGTATTCTCTAAAACCTTGGGTTGAAGTGGTGATTGATAATCAGATGAATGCTAAAATTGAGAATCAAGAAATTAATAAGGCTGCCGAAGATCTGAACTTGGAAGTTCTGAAAATAAGTCTGAAAAATGAACGAAATATACAGGGTTTGGAGGCTTTATTAGAAAGTTCTAAACAAATTAAAGAATTGCAGCCTCTCGAGGTTTTTAAAATGAAATGCAAGGAACAGAATTTTGATATCGATGAAAATGTTGAAATTTTTGATGCCTTTAACGAAGCTTTGCAAATAGCCAGAGAGAATTAGACTAATTATCCCATGAGAATTTTAAAAATAGAATTACAGAATATCAATTCCTTGAAATCGAAAACGCCTATTGTTATTGATTTTGAGAGTGATTTGTTTAAGGATGTTGGTTTGTATGCAATTACGGGCTCTACGGGCGCTGGTAAAACAACCATATTAGATGCTATTACCATTGCTTTGTATCAGAGTGTTCCCCGATTTAATGGCACTACGGCTAAAGCCAATTTGCTCGATGTAGTAAGTTATGGAGCCACCGAAGCTATGGCTAGGGTGAGTTTCGAAAGTCAGGAGAAGTGTTACGAAGCACATTGGAGCATGAGACTGACGACCAAAGGAGGCAAGTTATTAACAAATCCGAAGGAGGAAGTTCGTTTGAAGGATTTATCGACAGGGAAGATTATTGCAGAGAAGAAAACCGAGGTGAAAACGGAAGTGGAGCGCGTGATTCAGTTGAATTACAATCAGTTTTTGCGATCGGCGATGTTAGCTCAAGGTGAATTTGCTGCTTTTTTATCGGCAAGCTCAGCAGAAAAAGGCAAGTTGCTTGAGCAGATTACTGGTGAGAATATTTATAAAAAGATTGGGGAAACCATTGGAGTTAAGATTGGTGAGGAAAAGAAAAAGTTAGATGAGATTAGAGCTAAGATAAATGCAGAAGATTTGCTTAGCGATGAGTTGCGAGAAAATTTAAAAGCAGAACAAAATTTGCTAAAAAAAGACATCGAAAAGTTAGGTGTTGAATTGAAGGATGTAGAGCTTATTTTGGCATGGTTTAAAAAGAAAGCTGAGCTTACAAAAGAACAAGAAAATTTAGAGCGACAAATTATACTTTTAGAGGCCGAAAAACAGAAAAGTAAGTTGACGATTGAAGCTTTAAACTTGCATGAAAAAGCTGAGCCTCATAAGGAATTGCTAGAAAGTATAAAACGCTTAGAAAAAGAGCAGGTAACGACTAAAACGAGGATTGAGTTGCTACAGGAAGCTTTGAAAAATCTAGTTTTGAAAATTACTGATGCTAAAAAACAAGAAGAGAAGGCTAAATTGGCTCTTCAGCAAAGTGAAAGTAATTTTACGTCTTGGTTGCCGAAATTGGATCAGGTAGGAAAATATGATGCTGATAGTAAAAATGGCAAGGAAAAGAAATTGGCAACACAGAAAGCGCTTGATGAGAGTGAAGTACAGATAGGTAAATTGAAAGAAGTGTTTGAGCTGAAAAATAAAAGTAAGGAAGCAAAAAACAAAGAACTGGCTGCTATTGATACTTTTTTGCTGAAGCACAAAGATTGCTTGTTATTGGAGAAGCAAATTATTGATTGGCGTTCGCATTTGTTGATTCGAAAAAGGAATTGCGAACAGATGGATATTGAGACTAAAGTCATTAATCAGAAGAAAAAGATTCAGAAGGAAAGCCAAAACTTACTGAAAGAAACAAATGCATTGTATGAGCGCGATCAAATTAAACTAAAAGAACTGAATGTGGCATTTGAAAGAACAAATCAACTTCTTCGCACAAATTCTTTAGATCAGCTTTTGATAAAAAAAGAGCAGATTGAAAAACAAAAGGATATATGGAAAGAAGGAGGAATACTTTCGAAAGAGGCAAAGGAGATTGGAGAGAATGAGAAGCTTTTAAGTAAAGAACAGAGTCTATATGATAAGGGAAAGCAGATTCTGTTGAAGCAAAATGAAGAATTGCAGCTTAAAAAATCGGGGGCTGAATCTGCCTTGAAAGATGCAGAACGAATTCTGGAATTGGAAACTAAAATACTTAGTTTCGAAGATGAGCGAAAAAAATTGGAAAAGGGAAGTCCTTGCCACTTGTGTGGATCTACCGAGCATCCTTATGTGACAAAATACGAAAATGTTAATTTATCTGAATCTAAAATTCAGCTCGAGAAGCGTAAAAAGAATCTTGATCTTCTCTTGAAAGAAGAGAAAGCCATAGAACTTAAGTTGGTTGCCGTTAGTACTAAAATGGAGGCAAATATCAATCAACTAAAGGCATTTGCCGATCAGATGAAAAAGGCGCTTAAGAGTTTTTCATTATTAAGCTTAGATTGTAAGCTTGATGAGCTTGACAAGATTAGTAAAAAATGGCTTGAGCTTAATAAAGCAGGCGAGGAGTTTGCCAAACAGATTGCTGAAGGCCAAAATCTGCAAAAATTAAAGAATCAGCAGGATGAGGCTTGCAAAAAACAAAAAGAGGCTGTAAATAACCTGAAAACCAAGCAGGCTACTCTAAATGAGAAATTGGAAAATATAAGTCTGGAATTGAAGCAGAAAAATGCGGATATAAAGAGTCTTAATGAGGAAACGAAGAAGTTAGAGACTCAGTTGAGAGAGGATTTGGCACAATATAAATTAGATTTGCCAAGTGTAGATGAAAGTGTAGTTTTTGTGAAGGAAATTGAGTTGGAAATTACTAGTTATCAGAGTAAAACGAAGCAACAGCTTGAATTAAGACATTTAATTGATCAATTGACTAATGATATTAAAAATATTCGGGAACAAGCTATCGAAAAACAAAAATATCAAGACATACTTGAGACGGAATTAAAAGATACGGAAGCAAAACTACAAGCTGTGATAGCCGAAAGAAAGGCCATTCTCCCTTTGGAAATTAGTATCATAGCAAAGAGAGAACAGTTACAAAAAGCTAAGGAAACGTGTAAAAAAGGTTTCGATCAGGTCTCGCTATTCTTGCAGACATTACTTACCGAACAGGTTAGCAAAACAAAAGAGACTGAGAATTTGCAGAAAGAACAAGCCAAATCAGAAACCAGTTTGACTGAGCAAATTTCGAATTTGGAACAATCTATTAAAAGCAGTGATTTTGAATCTAGAGCAGACATAGAGAAAGCACTCTTGAGTTTGGAGGATAGAGCTAGTTTTGTGAAGATCGTAAAGGGAATAGACGATAAAAACCTGGAATTAAAAACTTTAGAGAATCGATTAAAAGAGAATTTTGTCAAGCTAGATAGAGAGAAGAAATCAGATGTCTCTGCCGAAGATGCAAATGAAAATCAAAAGAAAATTGAGGCTGAGAAAAATAAATTGACGGAACGAACTGGTGAAATCAGGCAGAAGTTTGAATTGGATAAACAGATTAAAGAGCGAAATAAAGCGGTGACACTTGAGATTTCAAATCAGGAGAAAGTTCTTAAGAAATGGACCGATTTAATGACTTTGTTGGGAGGCTCGAAACATGCATTTAATACCTATGTGCAACGTTTAACACTTCATAATCTGATTCAGTTGGCGAATGTGCATTTGTTCAAGTTAAACAAGCGTTATTCTCTTCGTTTAGATGCGACTTACAAGTCGGGTGAGGAGCTTTTCTTTAAGCTGATTGATCATTATCAGACCGACGAAGCTCGATATGTGGATACCTCAAGTGGAGGTGAAAAATTCTTGATTAGTTTGGCTTTAGCTCTTGGTTTATCTGATTTGGCTAGTAAAAATGTTAGCATCGATTCCCTTTTTATTGATGAGGGGTTTGGTACTTTGGATAGCCAAACTTTAGAAACGGTGATTTCAAGTTTAGAGACGCTGCAAGCTCAGGGCAAGATGATTGGGATTATCTCTCATGTTGAGAATCTAAAAGAACGTATTCCGGCACAAATAAAAGTGCTGAAAAAGAGCAATGGTGTGAGTGAAGTAGAGTTGGTGTAGTAATTGGATTATATTCTAGCGGTACGCACTAAAAAGAACATTTAAAATGAATGTAACTTTCCCTTTATCGGTGAAAGCGGTGTTTTATCGTTTTTTTTTGCTTCTAAGATAGATGCTATTTTCTCTGAAGATAAACTAGATTTATACGAGACTTCATGAATTGATTGAAAATTTGTGGTGAGCTTGTTTATTGTACTCGGCTTTCAGAGTTAAGGAAAATAGAATAGATAAAAATGGCCCCATAAATACTCTTGCAGGAAGGAATAAGGAAAATTGGTGTTTTTTATCGAAATAGTCATATAAATAATTTCGAAAGACAAATATATCCAGTCCAATGCTGAGAATCGACTTTTAAAACGAATATAATTTAATCTAAAAGTAGTATTTGTTTGGTATTCTTAAATTATTATCATACTTTTGTCGCGTTGTAAAGCATTAACAAGAAGATAACCTCATTAATATTCGTTAGTAAACGTTCTCTTGAGAACAAAATTTAACTGAATCTTTACTTGAAATTATACTGAAGGAAAGCTTTCCACAAATATTTATTATTTTAAAAAACATTACAATGCAAGGAAAAGTTAAATTTTTTAATGAAACTAAAGGTTTCGGTTTTATTCAGCCATCTGATTCAAGTGAAGACATTTTTGTACACTCTACAGGTCTTATTGACGAAATTCGTGAAGATGACAAAGTTGAGTACGATATGGAAAAAGGACGTAAAGGTATGAATGCAATCAACGTAAGATTAGTTGACTAATTCAGTTATACGATACATAATAAAAACCACCTTTTTAAGGTGGTTTTTTTATGCCTTATACTGGCTTAAATAAGAAATAAATAGGGTTTCCTTAGCTCGTTTTCTTACAGTTTTTGGAGTTTTTATTTAATGTTATATTATTTTCAGATCGGTTTTCTTGCATCATGGCGACTAGAGATTAGTCACAAAAGTTGGATCTGTTGATTTTTCAATATGCTCCGGTTCTTATCCCTTTATCACTATTTTAAAATTTATGCATAAAAAAAGAGAGTTTCAAATGAATGAAACTCCCTTTATTAGCGGAGAGAGAGGGATTCGAACTTATGTTTAAAATAGCACTATTTAAAGGTGATCTGAGGGTGATAGAAAATAGTGTTCACTTGAGAGTTCACTCAAGTTATTTCTATAAGCCTATTTTTTGTTAGAAGATTCTCTCTCAATAAGTTTAACAGGTAGAACAATTGTTTCCTGATGATTTCCGGTTTTATTTGTGATAATATCAAGCAGAAGTTCGGTTGCTTTTGTACCAACATCAAAGCCCGATTGTTCAATTGTTGTGAGCGAAGGGTTTAGGTATTCAGAGAAAGGTTCGTTACTGAAACCAACAATTGCTAAATCTTCTGGAATTCGAATGCCATTTTCTTTGGCATAAATAATAATACTAAGAGCAGAAGTATCATTTGCTGCAAATATTGCGTCGGGAGGATTGGCCGATTCTAATAGTTTTTTTGCACACGCCATTCCGTCCTCTCTGGTTAACGGACTTTCAATGATAAGGTCTTCTTCGATATTGATGTCGTGTTTGCGGAGTGCTTTCAGATAGCCTTGTAAACGATTAATGTAAATGTTTAAGTGTTGTGGTCCACTAATATGTGCAATTCTTTTGCATCCTTTTGAAATTAAGTGCTCAGCAGCTAAAAATCCACCTTTAAAATCATCAACTACAACTTGGCTGGTTTCTAATTCTTCACAAACCCGATCGAAAAATACCAAGGGAATGTTTCTGTTGGTGAATGTTTTATAATGGTCGTAGTTCTTAGTATTAATTGCTATCGATGAAATAACACCATCTACACGACTGGCAAATAGTGTTTGAACGCAATCAGCCTCTCTTGCTTCCTGATCGTTCGACTGACAGATGATTACATTGTAGCCTTTTTTTCTGGCAAGTTCTTCAATACCTGTAATTGCTGAAGAGAAGAAGTATCGGCTGATTCTTGGAATAATGACACCAATAGTATTTGTGCAACTAGTGCGCAAGTTTGAGGCTAAGGCATTTGGTTGATAGCCTAACTTCTTGGCCATATTACGAACCGCTTTTTTAGTTCTGTCACTAATTCTTGAATTGTCATTTAAGGCTCTAGATACGGTAGATCCAGAAACATTTAATGCTTTTGCAATATCATGAATTGTAATGTTACTTTCTTTCTTCATATAACTATTGTACGGTATTTAATATGATGCAAAGATGCATATTATTTTAATAAAAGTATATGAAAAATTAAAATAAGGATAATCGATTGCACATTAAAAGTGAGTTTCTGTTGAGCTATATTTGTTTTACAAAGCCCTAATTTGCTGTTTCTTTTGTGCTTATTGTATTTATATTTGATATTTTTCTTTCAAATAAAAAATAAAATACGGACAATCGATTGCACAAGTCGATTGCATTTTATTACTTTGTATAGTGCTAAAAGATAAGTTTGGTATATTCTAATTAAATTAATAATAATCTAAAAATAAAAATCATGGCCGTAAAATACGACGAAAGATATGCAACACATCCAGCAGATGCGAAAAGTTACGATACAACTAGATTAAGAGATGAATTCTTGGTTCAGAACTTAATGGAAGAAGGAATGATCAACTTAAGCTATTCTCAGTATGATAGATTAATTGTGGGTGGTGTAGTTCCAACAAAAGAAGCTTTAGTATTGGAACCTATTGATCCATTAAAAGCTGATTATTTTTTGGAGAGAAGAGAATTAGGTATTGTAAATGTTGGTGGTAAAGGAATTGTAAGTGTTGATGGTGTAGTTTATGAAATAGACTATAAAGAAGCACTTTACGTTGGAAAAGGAAATAAAGAAATTATTTTTTCAAGTGTTGATGCAAAAGCTCCTGCTCATTTTTATTTAAACTCTGCTCCTGCGCACGAAGTATTTCCAAATGTAAAAGTAGGTAGTAAAGATGCAATTGTGGTTGAATTAGGTGAAGCTGAAAACTCAAACCGCAGAACATTGAATAAATTGATTGTATCTGATACAATTAAAACAAATCAGTTGCAAATGGGAATGACCGAATTGCATCCAGGATCTGTTTGGAATACAATGCCAGCTCATACACACAGTAGAAGAATGGAAGCTTACTTCTATTTTGAAGTACCTAAAGGACAAGCTATTTGTCATTTTATGGGCGATCCTAAAGAGACTCGTCACATTTGGATGAACAACGAAGAAGCTGTTTTTTCTCCAACGTGGTCTATTCATTCAGCTGCAGGAACAAGTAACTATACTTTTATTTGGGGTATGGCTGGTGAAAACTTGAATTATGGCGACATGGATGTTTGTCAGCCAGATGAGATGCGTTAATAAAATTGAATTGTTGTATTTGAATATAATATATTTAAAATCATGATATTAGATTTGTTTAAATTAGATGGTAAGGTTGCTTTGGTAACCGGAGCTACTCACGGATTAGGAATGGCTATGGCTACAGCTTTGGCTGAAGCTGGAGCACAGTTGGTAGTTAACGGAAGCTCTAAGAAAAACATGGATAGAGCAATTGCCGAATATGCTAGTAAGGGAATTGATGCTAAAGGTTATATTTTTGATGTAACTAATGAGGATCAAGTAATTGCTGGTGTAGCCAAAATTGAAGAAGAAGTGGGAGCTATTAATATTTTGGTTAATAATGCCGGAATTATTAAGCGTGTTGCTATGCAAGATATGGAGGTAAGCGATTATCGTCAGGTAATTGATGTTGATTTGGTTGGACCTTTTATTATGGCCAAATATGTTGGACGTAGAATGATTGAACGTCGAGAAGGTAAAATCATTAATATTTGCTCTATGATGAGTGAGCTTGGACGTAATAGTGTGAGTGCTTATGCAGCAGCAAAAGGTGGTTTGAAAATGTTGACTAAAAATATGGCTACCGAATGGGGTAAATATAATATTCAAACAAATGGTATTGGTCCAGGGTATTTTGCAACAGCGCAAACTGAACCTATTCGTGTTGATGGTCATCCATTTAATGAATTTATTGTCAACCTTACGCCTGCTGGTCGTTGGGGAGATCCTGAGGATTTAGCTGGTACAACTGTGTTTTTGGCATCAAAAGCGTCTAATTTTGTAAATGGACAAGTGGTTTATGTTGATGGTGGTATTTTAGCTACCATTGGTAAACCTTCTAATGAAGAATAGTTAGTGAAGGAATAAGGAATAAAAAGAGCGATAGGCATTAATAATGCTGGGGAGTGAATGCTTGTTCTTTTTATTCCTTTTGTTACGTCAAATAAATCTGTGTTCCAGAATCTAAAATACTTTGTATGATAAAATATAGTTTTGTTGTTGCTGTAATGGCTACCGTTTTAAGTGCATGTAGTTCATCAACCACTCTTGAGTTAAAGAACGAATTGGCGCTAGCTCGAAAAGATGCACCAGTTGTTTTAACTAGAGCAGAAGTAAAGCAATTAGTTGGAGAGATTCCTGCAGGTAAAGTACTTGTTGTGTTAGACGCTCAAGGAGTTGCAATTCCATCTCAAGTTGATGATTTAGATCAAGACGGACAGTGGGATGAGTTGGCTTTAGTTTGCGATTTTACTGCAAAAGAAGTTAAGAAATTAAATGTGAATTTTGTTGATGCTGATAAGGCACCAAAATTTGAAACACGCACGAATGTTCATTTGGGACTAGGGAATAAGGAAACTGGTTTTAAAGCGACTGATCATGCATTTTCACCAGAAGGATTTGTTGGAATTCCTATGGCTTACCAATCGGAAAGTGTAGCTTGGGAAAATGATGTAATGGGTTTTCGTGACTATTTTGACTGTAGAAATGCAAAAGATTTATTCGGAAAATTAATCCCTGAAATGCTTATGGATAAAATTGGAACTCACGAAAGTGGATCATACCATGAGTTAAGCTCTTGGGGTATGGATGTTTTACACGTAGGTCCTTCTTTGGGGTCAGGTGGTTTGGCTCTATTTCATAACGATTCTTTATATCGTTTAGGTAACACAAAGCAATTCGAATATCAGTTGGTTTCAAAAGGTCCGGTTCGTTCTGTTTTCGATCTTAAATACAGTGGTTGGAAAGTAGATGGAAAAGATCTATCTGCAAAGGAAAGAATTACAATTTGGCCAGGAAAATATTGGTTTCAAAGTGATGTTACTATTATGGGATTGGATCAGGATTCGGAATTGGCTATTGGAATTGTAACGAGTCATCTGAAAGATAAGAAAGCCTTTTCATTTTTAGCAAATAAAGATTTTCAGGCTGTTGCAACTCATGGTGTTCAATCTTTGAACGATGATTATTTAGGAATGGGAATTTTGTTGCCTGCTAATAGTAAAGTAAGAACGGGTGATGCTCCTGTTTTAAGTGAAGAAATTATATCGGGTAGTCGTTACAATCAACCAGTTGGACAAACCCATTTTGTAAGTCAAAAAATTAGTAATAAAACTAGTGCACGACATTACTTTTTTGCAGCATGGGAACTCGAAAATAAAAAATGGGCAGATCAAGAAAATTTTGAGAACATGATGAAAGTTCAGGCTGAGGAATTGAGTTCTCCTGTTACAGTTACAATAAAATAATTTTTTCAAATAAAATAAATATTGATAAGTGATGAGCAATAAGGTAATTACTTTTGGAGAAATCATGTTACGTTTAGCAACTCCTGGATATAAGCGATTCTCGCAAGCATCAGAGTTTACAGCAACTTATGGTGGAGGAGAAGCAAATGTAGCAGTATCGCTAGCAAATTACGGAATTGAATCAAGTTTTGTAACTCGATTGCCAAAAAATGATATTGCACGTGCATGTGAAATGGATTTGAAAAAATATGGTGTTAGTACTGCTGATGTAATTTATGGTGGCGACCGATTGGGGATTTATTTTCTTGAGGTTGGAGCTGTTAGTCGTGGTAGTAAAGTCGTTTACGATCGAGCTCATTCTGCGATTGCAGAAATAGAATCGGGAATGATCGACTGGGATCAAGTTTTTGAAGGTGCTAATTGGTTTCATTGGACGGGTATTACTCCTGCAATATCGCAAGGAGCAGCAGATGCTTGTCTTGAAGCTATAAAAGCAGCAAACGAAAGAGGAATTACAGTTTCGTGTGACCTAAATTATCGTAAAAATCTTTGGAAATATGGTAAAACTGCAGGCGAAGTAATGCCCGAATTAGTTGCGGGTACCGATGTGATTTTAGGAAATGAGGAAGATGCTGCAATGGTTTTAGGCATTCATCCAGAAGGCGTAAATGTGACGGATGGACATGTAGAAGCTGATGCTTATTTGTCTGTATCACAGCAAATCATGAAGCAATTTTCACGTTGTAAAAAAGTGATTACTACTTTGCGTGGATCAATAAATGCTAATCACAATTCATGGTCTGGAGTCCTTTACGATGGGAAAACTTTGTTTAAAGCGAACCATACTTACCAAATAACACATATTGTTGATCGTGTTGGTGGTGGAGACTCTTTTATGGGTGGACTAATTTATGGATTACTTACTTACCCTGACAATGACCAAAACGCCTTGAACTTCGCAGTAGCTGCATCATGTTTAAAGCATACTGTTTATGGAGACTACAATCAAGTTACGGTTGAAGAAGTTGAGAAATTAATGAATGGTGACGCATCAGGTCGTGTTGCACGATAATATATAATTATAAATATTGAATTAAGAATTCTGAATTAGGTAGAAACCCAAAGCTATATTGATAGAATAAGGCAACTCCTAATTCATAACTCATACTTCATAATTAAAATAAAAATGGCTAGATTTTCAAGAATTGAAGTAGCATTAAAAATGAAAGAAACAGGGATGATTCCTGTATTTTTTCATTCGGATATTGAAGTTTGTAAAAATGTATTAAAAGCATGTTACTCTGGTGGTGCACGCTTATTCGAATTTGTAAATCGTGGAGATTTTGCTCACGAAGTTTTTGGAGAATTGTTAAAATGGTCTGCAAAGGAATGTCCTGAAATGATGTTAGGTGTTGGATCGGTTATCGATGCAGGAACAACCTCATTATATCTTCAACTGGGAGCAAATTTTGTGGTTTCTCCAATCTTAAATGCTGAAATGGCAAAAGTTTGTAATCGTAGAAAAGTGGCTTGGTCGCCTGGTTGCGGTTCTCTAACAGAAATTTCTTACGCTGAAGAATTAGGTGCAGAAGTGGTGAAAATTTTCCCTGGTGCGCAAGTTGGAGGTCCTGAGTTCGTAAAAGCAGTAAAAGGCCCTTTCCCATGGTGTTCTATTATGCCTACAGGTGGTGTGAAACCAGATGAAGAGAATCTGAAATCTTGGTTTGATGCAGGAGTACATTGTGTTGGAATGGGATCTCAATTAATGGTGAAAAACGAGGATGGAACTTTTAACTATCCAGCGATTGAGAAGTCTTGTATTAAGGCTTTTAAAATTATTGAAAAATTAAGATCATAAGGAGGATATTTTACAAAATTCTAGTATGAAAAAAACACAAGTATTTTCCAAGCTACTTTTAGGTATCATCTCTTTCTTTCTACTTTTTAGTTGTCAGGAAGTAAGTCAGCATAAAACTTTAAAGTTAGCACACGGTTTAGATCCAACACATCCAGTTCATAAAGCCATGTTGTATATGGCAAAAGAATTGGAAAAAATATCCGATGGGCAAATGAGCCTTGAAATTTATCCAAGTGGTCAATTGGGATCCGAACAGCAATGTGTAGAATTGATACAATTGGGAAGTCTGGCAATTACAAAAGTTTCGGCGGCTGTAATGGAAGGCTTTACCAATAATTATCAAGTACTTGGATTACCTTACATTTTCCGTTCTAAACATCACGCTTTTAATGTTTTGGATGGTCCTATTGGAGAGGAATTATTGGCCTCTACTGAGAAATTCAATTTGAAAGGTTTGTGTTTTTACGATGCTGGTGCAAGAAGCTTTTATACTTTAAATAAAAGCATTGAAAAGCCTGAAGACCTAAAGGGATTAAAAATGCGTGTCATGAAGAGTCAAACCGCTATGAATATGGTAAAAGCCTTGGGAGGCTCTCCAACACCTATTTCTTGGGGAGAATTGTATACAGCTCTTCAAAGTGGTGTGGTAGATGGTGCAGAAAATAATCCACCTAGCCTTTATACCTCGCATCATTACGAAGTTTGTAAATATTACTCCTTAAATGAACACACTAGAGTTCCCGATGTTTTAATTATTAGCACTGTTGTTTGGAATAAATTAAGCAATCAACAACAAAAATGGTTACAAGCTGCAGCCAAAAAATCGGTGATTGAGGAACGTAAATTATGGGCTGCTGCGGAAAAGGAATCTTTAAGAAAGTTAAAAGAAAATGGTGTTATTATTACATACCCGAAAAAAGATAAATTTGCCGAGCGCGTACAAGGTTTACTTGACGCATATCAGAAGCAACCTGAACTGTACCAATTAATCCAGCGTATTCAAGCAACAGAAGACTAATCCTGTAGAACTTATGACATTCAAAAATCAATTAGATCGAATACTCGAGAAGATACTTATTAGCCTCATGTGCATTCTTGTACTCGATGTGCTGTGGCAAGTATTAAGCCGTTACGCATTGGCTGCTCCAAGTTCTTTCACCGACGAATTGGCCGGATTTTTACTTATCTGGGTTGGCTTATTGGGAGCTGCTTATGTAGCGGGTCAGAAAGAGCATTTAGCAATCGATTTACTCCTGCAAAAATCATCACCAGCAAATCAAAAACGTTTAGTTCGTTTTATTAATGTTTGTATTGCTTTGTTTGCTTTAAGTGTGATGATTATCGGCGGAAGTTGGTTGGTAATTACTCGTTTTCAATTTCAGGTCAACTCAGCGGCTTTGCAAATTCCCTTGGGCTATATCTATCTTGTTTTACCCCTTAGCGGATTAATTACCCTTTACTACTCAATTGTATTTATT
>NZ_SADB01000143.1 GCF_009669305.1 Ancylomarina sp. 16SWW S1-10-2 | reverse complement strand
TATATCGATACCGGCGCAGTGTTCTGCGGAAACCTAACATTGATTCAGGTACAGGGAGAAGGCGCATGAGACTCGAAAGCGTAGCTAAATTTCATTCGCCAAAAAGCCCGATGATGAGCGACTCACCACGGGCCACGGCTTCTGACTCTCTTTCCGGTACTGATGTGATGGCTGCTATGGGGATGGCGCAATCACAAGCCGGATTCGGTATGGCTGCATTCTGCGGTAAGCACGAACTCAGCCAGAACGACAAACAAAAGGCTATCAACTATCTGATGCAATTTGCACACAAGGTATCGGGGAAATACCGTGGTGTGGCAAAGCTTGAAGGAAATACTAAGGCAAAGGTACTGCAAGTGCTCGCAACATTCGCTTATGCGGATTATTGCCGTAGTGYCGCGACGCCGGGGGCAAGATGCAGAGATTGCCATGGTACAGGCCGTGCGGTTGATAATGCCAAAACAGAGCTGTGGGGGAGAGTTGTCGAGAAAGAGTGCGGAAGATGCAAAGGCGTCGGCTATTCAAGGATGCCAGCAAGCGCAGCATATCGCGCTGTGACGATGCAGCAAGCGCAGCATATCGCGCTGTGACGATGC
>NZ_SADB01000142.1 GCF_009669305.1 Ancylomarina sp. 16SWW S1-10-2 | reverse complement strand
GTTCTACACGAATCACTTTAAATAAAAGAAGCCGAGTAGGCGGATTGGTCCGAATGGAGAGAAAAAAAAGGGGAATTGAACTTAAAATCTTTTCTGGAGATATCTATTTTCCTGGAGAGACAGATAARATAKCCYGRCACAGYGGCATCTTRATACCMCCMGGAACGGGAAAAACAAATTCCAAGGAATCAAAAAAATKGAAAAATKGGMTCTATGTCCAACGGATYACMCCTACCAAGAAAAAGTATTTTGTTTTGGTTCGRCCYGTARTYACATAYGAAATAGCRGAYGGKATAAATTTAGCAACRCTTTTCCCCSAGGATCYGTTGCAGGAAAGGGATAATRTGMAAYTTCGAGTTGTCAATTATATCCTTTATGGAAACGGAAAACCAATTCGGGGAATTTCTGACACAAGTATTCAATTAGTTCGTACTTGTTTAGTATTGAATTGGGACCAAGACAAAAAAAGTTCTTCTGTCGGAGAGGCCCATGCTTCCTTTGTTGAAGTAAGTACAACTGGTCTGATTCGAGATTTCCTAAGAATTGACGTAGTGAAATCCCCTATTTCGTATACCGGAAAAAGGAACAGTCCATCA
>NZ_SADB01000141.1 GCF_009669305.1 Ancylomarina sp. 16SWW S1-10-2 | reverse complement strand
CTTGTGCTTACCACGTAGACGACGAGCGATTTCAGTCGCAAGGCGACCTAAAGTTTTGCCAGAAGCATCAACAACGTACCAGTCGTGTTGAACTTCAGCAGGCTTAGCGCTGAGAGYTTTCATTAAACCACTACCTATTATAGTTGGTTTGGACTATGGAATCTGTCCAAACAAAAGGAGACGCGATTCTAAACGAAGTTGCTCAGAATCACAAATGAAAATATAAAATTTCAAGAGCCGTATTTTAAGGTATTTYCCYACATAAAGGAAGAGATCAAAGTTTATTCTTTTTAAAAAACCACAAAAGAGTTCAAACTTTAAAAAAATGAGGAAACAGCGATATTGAACTTTATGACTTCACTGAATGAAATGCGGAATCATCACCATAGAACCATTTTAAAATAACGGATATTGCAGGAGTTACGACTCGTAATTTCTTTGCTCATGTTTTATATGTTTGAGGCTTTATTTTTTCTTTGAAAGTCGATGGGATGTGAAAACAGGATAAGTGAGGATTTAAATATAAAAGAATAGGTTCAAGTTGAGTACGGTGAATGCGGAGATACTGGGTGAGACGTTGTATAATAGTCAAAACGCAT
>NZ_SADB01000139.1 GCF_009669305.1 Ancylomarina sp. 16SWW S1-10-2 | reverse complement strand
AAATTCTAATGGGTGTGGATTGATGTAGATCCAATAATTGGATCAATCTCATTTTTTATCCGAAATGGTAAATGGGAGTTCGAACAAGCTATATATGTCGAAATAATTACGGATATATGACTAGATTTTCAATCCAAACGAAGCCTCGATTCTCATCAACCAATCAATWGTTGGCAGTTGTATTGTAGTTATTGACCAAGGAAAAAGAAAWCTCATTCTTTCTTTTAGATCAAAACAGAACCTTAGTAGTAATTTTGAATTGTTCTTGAATCATGGGGTTTATCCATTTTTTRTTTGAGGYGAATTCMAAATTGTTCGAATWGTGTAATCRTCAATTACTGRCATTGGTAAACGACCCAAAGCKATTTGATTATAATTCAATTCGTGACGATCATAAGTRGAAAATTCATATTCTTCAGTCATTGACAAACAATTTGTTGGACAATACTCAACACAATTACCACAAAATATACAAATTCCAAAATCAATACTGTAATTAAGCAATCGTTTTTTTCGAATATTAGTTTCCAATTTCCAATCAACAACAGGCAAATCTATAGGACATACTCGAACACATACTTCACAAGCAATGCATTTATCAAATTCAAAAT
>NZ_SADB01000138.1 GCF_009669305.1 Ancylomarina sp. 16SWW S1-10-2 | reverse complement strand
GAATCATGGTATGCACTTCCGTGTACTAGCTAAAGCTTTACGTCTATCTGGTGGAGATCATATTCACGCGGGTACAGTAGTAGGTAAACTTGAAGGAGAMAGGGAGTCAACKTTGGGCTTTGTTGATKTACTRMGYGATGATTWYRTTGAAAAAGATCGAAGYCGCGGTATYTWTTTCACTCAAGATTGGGTCTCWCTACCWGGTGTTCTGCCYGTGGCTTCAGGGGGTATTCAYGTTTGGCATATGCCTGCTCTGACCGAGATCTTTGGAGATGATTCTGTACTACAGTTCGGTGGAGGAACTTTAGGACACCCTTGGGGAAATGCACCGGGTGCCGTAGCTAATCGAGTAGCTCTGGAAGCATGTGTACAAGCTCGTAATGAGGGACGTGATCTTGCAGTCGAGGGTAATGAAATTATCCGTGAAGCTTGCAAATGGAGTCCTGAACTAGCTGCTGCTTGTGAAGTATGGAAAGAGATCACATTTAACTTCCCAACCATCGATAAATTAGATGGCCAAGAGTAGATGAATTAGATTTAGTAATTCACGTTTGTTTTATTAGTTTAATTGCACTCGGCTCAATCTTTTTTTTACTAAAAAAGATTGAGCCGA
>NZ_SADB01000137.1 GCF_009669305.1 Ancylomarina sp. 16SWW S1-10-2 | reverse complement strand
CAGTGTGATATACTATATGGACATCTAACCCAAAAAAAAGACTTTTCAACTATCTGATTTGCTTGTAACATGGACCTAGTAGAGACAGTGTATTCCAACTATGGGCTTTGATTAAAGCATGAATCATACTTACCACAAACGTAGGAGAGCCTAACATCACAAAAGGAGGGAGGGTGGCGTTACTGACCAGCAAACRTGAAGGTGGGGAGATAACTTCAATCCACCCATGTCTGTAGGGCAGAACATTTTGYTTAATTACGGCTCCTTATGKTTTAGTGGGATGTCACGGACTTAAGGTATTGAAGCTGATTTATCACGCAAAATACCTCTTTAAATCGTGTTACGAACGTTAAATTGGTTTCACTTCCTACTCAGAAATCCTATTACAAGCAAACTAGACAATTCGCTAATATACGAAGCCTACTCAAGACCCTATAAAACCTTAAAAAAAACGAAAGGGGCTCTAATAGCTTCGATAATAAAAGGAAGATAGCCAATTGTATATCACCATACTGTTTCTAGCACTATATTTTATTTTATAACCACACATAATCCCATACTCTCAGCTCCTTTCCGAATCGCCTCCATTTGTCAGTTGTATGTCCACTCACACCTTG
>NZ_SADB01000136.1 GCF_009669305.1 Ancylomarina sp. 16SWW S1-10-2 | reverse complement strand
ACTGACCGCTCCACTGGTTGTTGATGTCGAAGAACGGTCGCAGCGCTTCACACGCCGCAGGAAAAATTGCCCGCAGGGGTGCGTTGTTTCGGCGCTCTGACGCCAAGCCATTGTCGGACATGACTGCCTTTCTGAAGTGTTAGACATTCTAGGAATCAGGGTCGAGCAGCAGCTTGATGTGTATCAAATTGCTTTGGGTGCGTGCCATTCAAAATTGCCACACTAAAGGTTTCTGCAGGGGCCGTGAAGTTTCGGAATTCTGGACTTGGCGCTAAGCAGCCGTTAGTGTCCGAATCCATACGCAAGTTTCTGTGGCTTCATGTTCAACTCGAATCTCTGATGGCTCGAGTTCCTTTACCCAGTTTTCTACGCAATAAGGTGCGCAATGTCACACCATCGGAGTAGCCAACCATTTCCGCGATCCGGTCGAGGTTGTGATTGCTGGTTTTACGCAGATGGACCGCCTGTTCAATTCGCAGGTCTTGTACATACGCGACTGGCGTTTTGCCAAGTACGTCATGCAGCCGCCTTGCCAAGGTGCGCTTGCTGGTCGCAAGAGCATCAGCAGCAGCGTCCAGATTGAACCCCTGCGTCAGATTGGTCCGTACCCAACGATC
>NZ_SADB01000135.1 GCF_009669305.1 Ancylomarina sp. 16SWW S1-10-2 | reverse complement strand
AATCTATACAAGAAGCAATTACTTCTTAATCGGAAAATACTTGCACAAATAGCTCTATTAAATAGGAGTTGTCTTTATACAATTTCGAATGACATAAAAAAATAAGGGGATTGGAAGAARTCCACGAAAATATTTGAAATAGAGTTCTAAGGAGAATGAGCTCGGGGAAGGTAGAGTAGAAATTAGTATTAAAAAAAAAGTCGTCAAAACAAAACGAGAGTATATAGTTTCGAAAAAACGAGTTATGCTTTTCGACGATTCTTTTCTTTTTTTTTTTATAATAGACACAGACGTAACAATCAAATTTTTATTCTTGATTGGATTTTTTGAACAAAACATTAATCTCTTTTTTAATTCCTTCAGATTGGAATTKTKATTCRATTGAARARTAAGTCTATTTWTTTCTGGTTCTAAGACTAGTAGTTCTAGGAGTCGACTCACTTCTTTCAAATTGTTTCTGATTATTAAGAAAAGGTAACAAAGATAAMATACGAGCTTGTTTTATAGCRATAGTRATTAATCGTTGTTGTTTYAARGTCAMTCTATTCACYCGTCTAGATAATATYTTTCCTTGTTCRCTAATAMAYCGACTAATTAAACTCATGTTTCTATAATCAATTCGAT
>NZ_SADB01000134.1 GCF_009669305.1 Ancylomarina sp. 16SWW S1-10-2 | reverse complement strand
GGGCATTGTCTGGCGCAGGCCCGTGCCGACCTTGCGGATAAAAGACCCAGCCTATCAGGAAAAAATGGCGAATATCGACGCCGCGCTGGCCCGCTGTGATGCCGATAATCCGGTGTTTTATGAGGATGAAGTCGATATAGACCTCAATCCCAAATTAGGAGCCGACTGGATGTTCAGAGCGCAGCAAAAGCGGGTTGTCACACCGGGGCAGAATGCCAAGCATTATCTGGCAGGCGTTCTCCACGCAGGCAACGGAAGGGTACTTTACGTCAGCGGGATCAAGAAAAACTCATCGCTGTTTATTGCCATGCTGGAAAAGCTGCGCCACCACTACCGACGAGCCAAAACCATCACGTTGATCCTCGATAACTACATCATTCACAAAAGCAAACAGACCGAGCGATGGTTGAAGAAGAATCCCAAGTTCTGCCTGGTGTTCCAGCCAGTTTACAGCCCTTGGGTTAATCACATAGAACGGMTAYGKCACAAGTTACATGAAACMATCACGCRCAATCATCAATGCAGAGGGATGGCAAACCTKCTGGCCCGAGTGAAACACTTCATGGATACCGTGTCTCCTTTCCCGGGGAATGGCTATGGCACAGCGAAGGTGTAGCACTATTG
>NZ_SADB01000015.1 GCF_009669305.1 Ancylomarina sp. 16SWW S1-10-2 | reverse complement strand
AAAACTTATAGTTAATTCTGCTCGTGGATAATATCTTAGTTATTTCGTAAATTTAATTGACAAGGTTATTTTCTTGTATTTACCTAACTTTATTCTACTTCCAATATTTTCAAAGAACTCTCGTTCAAAATTTTCTAGTTGTTTTGATGCTGATTACAGCGTCAAAGCGGGTGCAAAGATAACAACTTTAGTTTATTAAAACCAAATGAAATTTGAAGTTTTTTTAAGAAAAATTTTCTTTCTAAAATTTCAACTCTCGTTGTTTCATCACTCCAGATTTTTTAAGAACTTTTCGCTGTGTTAGCGGCTGCAAATATAAGAACTTTAATTCTAAACTTGCAAATCTTTTTTCGTTTATTTTTTAATTGTTTTTATCGGGTCACCCCAATGTTTTCAATACTTACAAACGATTCAAAGACCATTGCCTTTCTCTTAAAGCGAGTGCAAATATAAGACTTTTATTCCTACACTTCCTAATGGTTTTATAAAGTTTATTTCTTTTTATTCTTAAGATGCTGTCAACCAGTAATTATTATTTAAAAAAAAGTTTATTAAGTCAATAATTCTAGTCATTACAAGCTATTGGGAATACTCAAATTATCACAAATAAGTTCACAAAAAAAAGGTAAACTCTCGTTTACCTTTTTTTCATCGATAAAAATCCAATTATCTATGCTATATATAGTGTCTTTTTGCTCTAGTTATAGAATCGTCATCTGCAAAAGCAGTTAATATCTTAATAATAAGACAAAAAGCAAAATGTCGACTTTATTCTCTACCATGTCTTTTCATCCAAGGAAAGGTTTGATCGTTCAACTTACCAAATTCTTTGGCGGTAAAATCATCCAACTTCATTCGATAAACTTCAACATTTTTAATGGCTGGAGAGTTATAAGTAAACTTTTTATCAGTGAATTGAGACATTAAAGCGTTTAGAGAATCTACTTTAGTATCGAAATCACTTATAAACTCAATAGCACCTCGAGCAACAATACTTTTACCTTTTACTCTATAACTACATGCCACCTCAACGTTTTGATATGCTAAAACCGTATCAGTACAAAAAGTAATGCATGCATCAGGATTGTTTTTTAAAGAATCGATCAATTTTCCGAAGTTGCCACCATGTAAGTAGATATATCCATCGAGATAACCAAAGTTCATCGGTAAAACATAGGGTCTACCCTCAGTATCGATAACGCCTAAATGACAAACGTCACAGGAATTAATAATTTCATCAATTTGCTCTTGGTCTTCAATAAATACAGTCTTCATATATATTCTTTTATATTGTGATCGATACATCATATACCAATCCCTATTTCACGGTTTAAAATTAGATTCTATTCTCGCCCTAGTTCTTTTAATATGGCATTCTTAATTTGGTCGAGAAGCATTTTTTGTTTCATTAACTCCATTAATCTATCGGTATCGCCACTTTCCTGTACTTGTTGCATTTCTTGTACCACTTCTTCAAGAAGGATCTTCACTTTTTTACCTTTATATTCATTTACTTGCTTAGGTACAATCTCTTTCAACTTCATTTCTTCAGACTCGAGATAACTATCTTTACGAGTCCACATATCACTTAATTGATAAGGTTCACTCATAATATCGGCAGCAAGTTGAACGATCTTAGAATCGGTGTGATCTCTAAAAAAGATTTTAGCTTCGAAATTTGGATCAAACTTATTCTTCATATACTCATCAAAAACCTGTTGATAGGTTTCATTTACTGAGCTTAACTCATCACGCTCAAGTTCATCGACAATATAATTACCTACTCGAATAATCTCTTCTTCACCCTGTTCGTTTTTTGTGCTAAACAATTCTTCATTCCCAAAATTGAGTAATAATCGAATCAATGCTCTTTCCTCTAGATCGCAATCATTATCGGCACGAATGATCGATTGATTTATAATTGAATCTTCCTGTGCTTGCAATTCTATATTAGAGCGCTGTTCATTTTTCCAGGCTTGCTCCTGCAGATGTCCTTTTATCTTGTCTATTTCAGTATAGAGCACTTGTTCTTGCACATTTAAGATACTACTACATTCTTTTATATACTCAGAACGAATAATATTATCGGGAATGATAGCGATTGAACGAACAATATCAATAATCAAATTAGCTCTCTTAACAGGATCATTTTTTGCGTCTGCTAAAAGCAGGTTTGTTTTAAAAACGATAAAATCAGTTTCGTTTTTCTCTATATATTGAGCTAATTCGGACGAACTCATGGTTCTCGAAAATGAATCTGGATCTTCACCATCTGGCAACAACAGAACTTTTACATTAAGCTCTTGTTCCAAAACCAAATCGATACCTCTAAGAGAAGCTTTTATTCCAGCAGAATCGCCATCATATATAATGGTTAAATTATTAGTAAATCGCTTAACCAATCGAATTTGATCGACGGTAAGAGCTGTTCCTGATGAAGCAACCACATTTTCTATACCCGCTTGGTGAAATGATAAAACATCGGTATAACCTTCAACCAAGAAACATTTATCGTTCTGAACAATAGTTTTTTTAGCTTGATAGATACCATAAAGAATACGGCTCTTGTGATAAACCTCAGATTCTGGAGAATTAAGATATTTAGCAGCTTTAGGATCTTTCTTTAATATACGACCACCAAAACCAAGAGTTCTACCAGCTATGCCATGAATTGGGAAAATAACTCGACCTTTAAAACGGTCGATAGGTCCTTTTTCTTTGTCGATACTTAAGCCTGTTTTAACTAGAAACTCTTTTTTATAGCCTGTTTTAATGGCTTGATCAGAAAAAGCATTCCAACTATCAAGACAAAAACCAACTTGAAATTTTTTTATAGTATCCTCACGAAAACCACGCTCACGCATATAACTCATACCAACAGCAATCCCCTCGTTACTCTGTAAAAGGTTCTCTGAGAAATATTTTTGAGCGTATGAGTTAACAATCATCATACTCTCTCTATCGTTCTTTCGTTGCTCCTGTTCTGGTGATAATTCTTCTTCGACAATATCGATGTGATATTTTCTACCTAAATATTTTAGAGCACCAACATAGTCTAGGTGTTCATGTTCCATCAGAAAGTTGACAGCATTTCCTCCTTTACCACAACCAAAGCATTTATAAATACCCTTGGCTGGCGAAACCGTAAATGAAGGTGTCTTCTCATTGTGAAAAGGACATAGACCTAGAAAGTTAACACCTCGTTTACGAAGCGTAACAAAATCTGAAACCACTTCAAAGATTTGTGCTGTATCAAAAATTCGTTGTACTGTTGATTGATCAATCATGAAACAAAAATAGGAAAGATGCCTTAAATGATTTCTTTATTTTAGAAAAAAATTTCAACAAGAAAACAAAAGGTATTATTCACTGCAAAACCGAATGAAAATTAAAATGGATACATAAATAAAAAATATCCTTAGATAAATGCATACAAAACACATCTAGCTTGATACATAATTTACTACTTTTGTGAGCTAAACAACAAACATTTATAATAAACCTATCTTGTTCACTTATAAATACTAAAAAACTTATCTTATTCGTAAAGTAAGCATGTAGCAGATTTATTAGAGAATAATTACAAAAGAAAGAATATGAAAATTGCAATTGCTTGTGACCACGCTGGATTTCAATACAAAAACCAATTAGTAAAATTTTTAACCAAAATGGGACATGAAGTAAAAGACTTTGGTTGTCACTCGGAAGAAAGTATGGACTATCCTGATACAGCTCACCCTTTGGCTATAGCTGTAGAAAATAAAGAATTTAAGTATGGATTTACTATTTGTGGTAGTGGTAATGGAATTACGATGACTGCTAATAAGCATCAAGGTATTCGTGCAGCACTTTGCTGGAATGTTGAGATTGCTGAATTGGCACGTTTACACAATGATGCAAATATTTGTGGTATGCCAGCACGTTTTATTTCATACGAAGAAGCAGAAGCTATCGCAAAAACTTTTATTTCGACAGGTTTTGAAGGTGGACGTCATCAAACTCGAATTGATAAAATTCCTATAAAGTAATTCACTTAATATTATGTCAAGATTTAATAATCGTTATAAATTTATAATTACAGAGTTAAAGATGTGTTAATAGTCTTTTAATTTTTCTATATTTGCTCAATTGATTATTTCATCCTCTTATTTTGAGAAGATTAATCATAAAATACACAACTAGCTGAAATGATATTTCAATTATTTTTAGCAAACTTTTATTATAAAAAATGTTATCGAATACTTGTAAATACGCAATCCGATCAGTTATCTATCTAGCATTAAATGCAAAAGATGGAAAGAAAATCGGCATCAAAAAAATATCAGAAGATTTAGATATTCCTACTCCATTTTTAGGTAAGATTCTACAAAGCTTAGCTCGACAAAAATTACTTAGTTCTACAAAAGGACCTCATGGTGGATTTGGTTTAGGTAAGGATCCTATGGAAATAAGTTTGATGAATATTGTTGAGATTGTTGATGGTTTAGATATGTTTGAGAACTGCCTAATTGGTATGCGTCCTTGTAAAACAGATACAAATAATCAAGATCCGTGTCCTGTGCACAATCAATTTAAAGGTATACGGCAACAAATGTTCAAATTGTTTAATGAAAGAACCATTGGAAATTTGATTACTGAAATAGAAGATACTGATGAATATATCAGTTTATAATATTTTCTTGAGAAAAGAATACTTATTAAAGGGCTTACGATTCAAAAGTAAGTCCTTTTGTTTTTTTAGAAATGGGAATACAAATACCGAAGTTGCCCCTCCAGCTGCATCGGCACAAAGATCCCAAAAGTCACCACTCCTATTAATAAAGTACTTCTCTTGTAAAAGCTCAATTACTCCTCCATAAATAGCAATTGCTGCAAAAACAATAAGGGCAATACTCATTCGACTCAGCTTTGTTTGATATCTCAATTCGGAAATAAGAAATATTCCCATAATAAAGAATAATCCAAAATGAACCATTTTATCAAAGTGCGGAATTTGAATCATTGAAGCTTGGGGAAGATCATCACCAGGGATTGAGCATAAAACAAAGATAACAATGGCCCAAATAATAGTTCGTATAAATAAATGCATACCGATGTATATAGTTACAATTTACTAAAGTTAAGCATAAAGTTGCTTAAGAGAATCCAAAGCTCTAAAATTTTAACGTAAAAATCCCCATGTTTAACATTTAAACATAGGGAAAGTTATAATACGATCTATATTTTTTTAATAACACCTAAAAAAGAAACATCGCTAGTAACTGTAGGATCTCCTTTATATTTAACAGATCCAATACCTGATATGGTAACTCTAAGCTTATCTTCCACATAAACTTTACATGATCCAACACCACTAATATCAATTCGGGCTTCGCTTACTTTAAGGTCAAGTGCATTTACGCTACCAGCACCAGATATATCTATATTTAGCTCATTAGCTTTCCCTTTTAAATAAATAGAAGAAGCTCCACTATTATCAATAGACAATTTATTGGCTGATAATTCTAATTTGGCTGAAGATGCACCGTTAATTTCTATTTTAAATTCATCGAACTTTAATTCGTTTTCATTTTTCAATGATATTGCTCCATTTGCCTTAATAAAGCGTAAATATTTAAAGCCAATATAGAGCTCCATTTTTTTCGCATTATGAATATCTTTTTCATTCTTAATATATAAAACATCATTTATTACCTCAGTTTTTATAATTTCCTGAATATTCTCATCAGCTACAACTCTAAGGCTACACTCATTATTCTGGCTTAGGTATATTGTGTAAGCTCCACTTACCTTTATCCCAGAAAAATTACTAATTTCTCGATCTTGAGTCTGAACATCGCCATTACCTTTAACACTATTAGCAAAAACAGGCGTTGCAATAGATAAAACCATTAAAGAGGCAAACAATAATACTATTAACTTTCTTAACTTATTCATGGTAAATATTTTGTCCCGATCAATCGGGCTTAAACAAAAATCTTAATTTGGTTGGTAACAACTATCTGAAAGACGACATTTTTTTGTTAACGTTGCATATCAATTCAAAATGGGATTTATACAAAATAAAAAATATACATCCATTTAGAAATTGAATATCTCAAACTAAACTCTTAAACAAGCACTTATGTCAGGCATTTATTTTCATATTCCCTTCTGCAAACAGCTTTGTCATTACTGTGCCTTTCATAAAAGCATCAGCTTACAAGCAAAAGAAAGAATGCTTATTTGCTTGAAAAAGGAACTTAAAAACAGAAAAGATTACTTAAAAGGTGAAAATATTGATAGCATTTATTTTGGAGGTGGCACACCATCTGTTTATTCTCCAACTGAAATTCAATCTTTAATTGATGAAGTTGCTCTACATTTCACTATTAATAAGGATGTTGAGATAACTTTAGAGGCTAATCCAGACGACCTAAATCGTGATTATCTTAAAGCTCTTAAAGAATCATCGGTAAATAGGTTATCAGTTGGCATACAATCTTTTCATGATGAAGATTTAATTTTAATGAATCGACGTCATACTGGACAACAAGCATACGATGCAATTAAAAGAGCACAAGCGTATGGTTTCGATAATATTTCGGTTGATCAAATATATGGTGTTCCTGGATTAACAGTGGAAAAATGGGAAGAAAATCTTAAAAAAGTATTCGAATTAAATATTCAGCATATCTCCTCTTACCATTTAATGTATGATCCCAATACAGTTTTTACTCACAAACTAAAAAAAGGCATTCTCAAAGAAGTTGAAGAGGAGGTAAGTTTGGCTCAATACAAACATCTGATATCAGAAGCTCAAAAGCATGGTTTTGTACATTACGAAATATCAAATTTTAGTAAACCCGGATTAGAATCGAGGCATAATAGTAATTATTGGAAACAAAAAATGTATTTAGGCTTAGGTCCATCTGCTCATTCATATAATATTAATAGACGTGAATGGAATGTATCGGATAATCTGAAATACATGAATGCCATTGAAAAAGGTGGTGAATATTCTGAATACGAAGAATTAAGTTTTAATGATAAATTTAACGACTACGTTCTAACATCATTAAGAACCATGTGGGGTTTAAACTTAGATATTATAAAAAAAGAATTTGGTGAATCTTACCATAAACATTGTCTAGAGAAAGCAGATAAGTATATTCAAAGTAATGATGTAAGGATAGAAAATAGTCACATCATTTTAACCGACAAAGGTGTGTTTATATCAAATGATGTGATGTCTGATTTCTTTTTTATAGAGGAATGAACCCTAATTTAAGAATTAGTACCAATAACTAGTTAAGCTAAACATGAAACACATACTACTTATAAGTATTCTGATAATTATTTTGACTTTAAAGGTACAAGCACAAAAAATGAAGTTTGAAAAAGTATCCGCAAAAAAATTTCAAGCACTCATTTTAGAAGATGAAGACAATTTATTGATTGATGTTGACAGTAAAAATGTATTCGATAAAGCAAGAATACAAGGCTCTATTTCTGCGGAAACATCTCAAATACTTTATTCCATTCTCGATACTACTCCAGAAAACCTACCTGTTTTAATCTATTGCACATCTGGAGACAGAAGCCTAAAAGCTTGCAAACTGATTAAGAAAAGCTATCCTCATAAAGTTTTCAATCTTAACGGAGGTTTAGATCGTTGGGAAGCCAAAGGATTTAAAATCATGCATAAACTCAATTCCTCGAAATAGAATTTCAATCTGTTTACCGATTATTATTTCCAGTTCACCTAAAAAAGTCTAAAATTAACACTGAGATTTCCTATTTTTACCTTCATATAAAAGCCTAACAATTATACATTTCTGTTGAATTAAAAAATGATAAAGTCACTTTAATAAATTCCAACGAAACCCAGGAAACTTTTATTGGGTTAATAGTTTTTAAAGTTTATATTTACAGAATGGAAAGTCAAAAACAAAAAATACTAGAAACAACTCACAACTTATTTTTTCAATGTGGCATTCGAAGTGTTTCTATGGATGATATATCTAAAGATCTTAGTATTTCTAAAAAAACACTTTACCAATACTTTAAAACCAAGAACGACTTAATAGAGCAAGTTTTAAATTGGGTTTTAAAAAATCCTAAGTTCAATTTTCAGTCTGAAAAACTTAAGAATTTAAATGCAATTGAGTGTTACTGGAAGTTTCATCAATTTATAATAGAAATTCTAGGAAATCCACATCATTCATTCGATTACGACTTAAACAAGTATCATCCAGAATTAGCCTTAACATTCAAGACTAAAAAAATGGAAATGTTTAAGGCAGATTTAATCATGAATTTAAATCAAGGTATTAAAGAAGGTTTATACCGAGATGATTTTGATAAGGATATTATATCTAACCTACTTATTAGACTCTACTTAGGTCTTTGGAATCAAAATTTGGCAGTGTATAATCAAGATGATAAATTCACAGAAAGTTTTCATCGAGAATTAACACTATATCATTTACATGGAATATGTAGTATAAAGGGTGTTGAATATCTTAAAACAGTAACAGACCAGTAACTAAAAACATTATAAATCATCATGATAATAAAAGCACAAATGAATAAAATACTACAAACTGCAAGTGTATTTTTGTTGGTATTTTCTAGTTTAAGCATAAAAGCTCAAACAGAAGATCTAACAAAATTTAGTTTGCATGAAGCCCAAAGCTATGCTTTAGAAAATTCCTATACGGCAAAAGGTAGTGATTACGATTTAAAAGTGGCTAAGAAAAAAGTTTGGGAAGCCATTTCTACTGGTCTACCCCAAGTAAGTGCAAGTGCTGACTATTCTAAAAACTTAGATATTACTGTGAGTTTATTACCTGCTGAATTCTTTGGTGGTGTTGCTGGTGAATATACACCCGTGAAATTTGGACAAACTTATGCCGGTTCTGCCTCGATTAAAGTCGATCAGAAAATTTTTGATGGTTCTTATATTGTAGGTCTTGGTGCTGCAAAAGTTTTTGTTCAATTATCACAAAATACAAAAACAAAATCGGAGATTGAAGTTAAAGATGCCGTTGCTCAAGCCTATTATAATGTATTAGTAGCAAGAGAAAACTACAAGACAATTGAAGAAAATTTGACCATTACTAAGAAAACACTTTTTGAAACCAAGGCTTATTACGAAAACGGTTTTCGTGAGGAACTTGATGTTGATCAGGTCATGTTAATGTTTAAACGTACTGAAAATCAATTGTCAAATGCAAAAAGAGCTATTTCTAATGCTCTTATTATGCTGAAGTTCACAATGGGCTATGAAATTGATAAAGAAATTGAACTTAAAAACGACTTGGAAACTTTTATTACACCTTTACGTATTTCTAAAAACGACCAAACTAACTTGGATCTAGAAAATCATATCGATTATAAAATTGTTGATACACAACTTAAAGCGCAAAAATTAATTGTTAGAAATGAACAAGCAGGGTATTTACCAAATTTATCAGCTTTCTATAACTACGGTAAAAACACAAGTACGGATGTTTCAAATATCTATAAAAGCAATGTGCCATGGTATAAATCGTCAATGATTGGTTTGAGCTTAAATGTTCCAATTTTCACAGGATTTAATAGGCGTTCTAAGATTAAACAAGAGAAGATCAACTATAAAAAAATGGAAAATCTGAAATACAACACGGAACAAAGTATTAAAAAGAATTTAAGTATTTCTCACAATTCATTGGTGAATGCTAAGGCAAATTACGAGAATGATCTTAAAGGCTTAGAAATTGCAAGACGCATTTACGATAAAACGCTCATAAAATTTAACGAAGGTGTTTCAACAAGTACCGACCTTTCTAATATTGAAGAACAATATCTGAATTCTCATACGGCTTATATTAATTCTACACTGAACTTATTAAATTCTAAGATTGCATTTGATAAAGCTCTTGGAAAACTATAATTGAACAGTTACAATAACTAACAATCTTATTACACATATAACAAATCAGAATTCAATATTGAAAACTGATTTTACAAATATAAAACCATGAAAAAATTAATTATAGCAGGACTTATTCCCTTATTATTTGCATGTTCTTCTAAAGATGCCGACAAAAACAAAGTTGAACAGCTAAAAGAATTTAAAACTGAACTAAAGACTTTACAAGAAAAGATCTCGAAACTTGAATCTGAAGTGAATAAAGATGATAGAAAAGAAATTGCTCTAAATGTAAATGTAGAAAAGCTGAATGTCTCGAAATTTGAACATTTTATTCAGGTTACAGGAAATGTTGAAGCTGATAAAAATATTACCATTCAACCAGAAGCATCTGGAAATATTAAATCTATTGATGTGAAAGAAGGACAGAATGTGAAACAAGGTGATGTTATTGCAAAATTAAACACACAGCAATTACAGAGTATGATTAATGAACTTAAAACGAAACTCGCTTTAAATAATACCTTATTTGAAAGACAAAAGCGTCTTTGGGATCAAAAAATTGGTTCTGAAGTTGAGTTTCTTACTGCGAAAACAAATAAAGAATCTCTTGAAAATAATCTAAGTGCTTTAGAGGCTCAAAAAGATTTAGCTATTGTTCGTGCGCCATTCGATGGAATTATAGATAAAATTCACCAAAAGAAAGGTGAAATGGCAAGTCCATCGGTACCACTTGCACAGCTAGTAAATATTAATCGTGTTTATGTTGAAGCTGATGTTTCGGAAACATACCTAACATCTATTAAAGCTGGTGGAAATGCAGAATTAGAATTTCCTGCTATTAATTACAAAACCAAAGCTAAAATCTACCGAACTTCAAATATTATTGATCCTGCAAACAGAAGCTTTAAAGTACGTGTTAATTTAAAAAATCCGGGTCAAAAGATTAAGCCAAACCTAATGTCGATTATTAAAATTCGCGATTTTGTTCAAAATGAAGCTTTAGTTGTTCCTTCAATCATCATTAAAAAAGATTTTAAGGGTAACTACCTATATATTGCTGAAAAGAAGGATAAGAAAATGTTGGCTAAAAAAAGATATGTTGTTGTTTCAAAAACATACAATAATTTATCAATGATTGAATCAGGGCTTAAGTTGGGCGACTTAATTATTACAGAGGGTGCTTCACAAGTTGTAAACGGTACACTTATCAACATTAAATAATTAGACACTTAGAATTTCATCCCGAGTAAATCGGATTACAATAATTATAAGATGAACGATAATACTAAAAATAAATCTGACGAAACAGAACAAAGGCAGTTTAAGCCTACGTTTGCAGCTTTAAAGAATAAGAATTCCATTTTTATTCTGACTGCACTTTTATGTGTGTATGGCTTATTTTCCTATATCGGAATGCCACGAGAATTATTTCCTGAAGTAGTTATTCCAAGCATTTCTATCTCTACGCCTTATCCTGGTAATTCACCTGTGGATATTGAAAATTTGGTAACAAGACCAATCGAGAAGGAATTAAAATCTTTGAAAAATGTCAAAAAGTTATCTTCTGCTTCTTACGAAGATATGAGTATGATTGTCGTTGAGTTTAATACAAATATTGAGGTTAAACAAGCATTACAAGACACCAAAGATAAGGTTGATAAAGCCTTAAGTGAGTTACCTGATGATTTACCAAACAATCCTAGTGTAGAAGATATTGATTTTGCCGACTTCCCTATTTTGAATGTTAACCTATCGGGTGACTATGGTTTAAATAACCTAAAACATTTTGCTGAAGAATTACAAGATAAGTTTGAATATCTGAGTGAAATTTCTGAAGCTGACATTAAAGGTATAGACGAGCGTGAAATTAAAATCAACGTCGATTTACACAAAATGGAAGCAAATGGTATTGCTTTTAAAGATATAGAAACAGCAATTGCTGACGAGAATGTGACAATAAGTGCTGGTACTTTAATCACAGATAGAACTCGACGAAGTATTCGTACATCAGCCGACTATACCTCGATGGAACAAATTGAGAATACCATTATCAAAGTCACAAACAATAAGGTGGTTTACCTTAAGGATGTTGCTGAAGTTGAAGATGGCTATGAAGAACTTTCTTCCATTTCTCGTTTAAATAACCATCCGGTTGTATCTCTTTCATTAACTAAAAAATCAGGAGAAAATCTTCTTGCAGCTACCGATCATATTTATAAAATTATAGCTGAGCTTAAGGATACCGGATTTTTACCTAAAGGTTTAATGGTTACAGTAACCAACGATACATCAGAAGATGTTCGTGGTATGATTAGCGATTTGGAGAATTCTATTATCATGGGTATGATATTAGTTGTACTAATTCTATATCTATTTATGGGATTAAGAAATGCACTATTCTCTGGTTTGGCAATTCCTATGTCGATGTTTTTATCATTCATAGTACTTAACCAAATGGGATATACCATAAATACAATGGTTCTTTTTTCTCTTATTCTTGCCTTAGGTATGCTGGTAGATAATGCCATTGTCGTCGTCGAGAATGTTTATCGACTCCACGAAGAAGGCCTCTCTCCTCTCGAAGCAACAAAAAAAGGTGTGAGTGAAATTGCAGGTCCTATTATTTCATCAACAGCAACAACAGTTGCAGCCTTTTTCCCTCTATTATTGTGGGGTGGCATTATGGGTGAATTTATGAAATACCTACCAATTACTCTGATTATCGTTTTAACATCATCATTATTTGTAGCTCTTATTCTTAATCCCGTTTTTACGGCAACTTTTGTTAAAATTGATAATATAAAAGCAAAGCTAAAATACAAACGTGTCATAACAATTGCATCAATTATAATCGCAATATCGATACCATTCTATATTACATCAAACATTTTGTTTGCCAATATATTAACATGTATTGCGATAATCATGATATTTAATCTATTTGCATTAAGACCATTTGCTCGCTGGTTCCAACTTAAAGTATTGGTAGCACTTGAGAATATCTACGAGAATAGTTTACGATTTGCATTGAAAGGCTACCGTCCACTTATTTTCTTTGCGGCAACCTTTCTATTAATGATTGGATCTATCTCTTTTTATTTTGGTAGCAATCCAACTGTAGTCTTTTTTCCAGATAATGATCCAAAATCGGTATATATAACTATGGAATTACCATTGGGAACCGATATTCATAAAACGGATGAAGTATCAAGAAAAGTAGAAAAAATTGTCAAGAAAACGCTTGAACCTTACCAAGATATTATCCGATCGATAGCCACTAATGTTGGATCTGGTAAAGGAGGCATGTTCGAAGGATCTCGTGCAGCTAATAAATCTTTAACAACCATTTCTTTTGTAGAGTTTAAAGATAGAAAAGGACACAATACATCAGAAATAATGAAATTAGTTTCGAAAAATCTTGAAGGATTTGTTGGTGCTAAAATATTTGTTGAGAAAAATAGTGATGGCCCTCCTGTTGGGTATCCAATTAACTTGGAAATTTCTGGTGATAATTTTAAAAAGTTATTAAGCGTTTCTAATAATATTAAAGAAATGCTTGATGACGATAAAATTCCTGGAGTTGAAGGTTTAAAACTTGACCTGGACCAAGGGAAACCAGAAATGTTGATCAATATTGATAGAGATAAAGTTCGTCGTTTTGGTTTATCTACAAGTCAGGTTGCCAGTGCACTTCGTACTTCTCTTTATGGTTTAGAAGTATCTAAATTTAAGGATGGTGAAGATGAATATGATATCATGTTACGTTTAAGCGATAAGTATCGTTACGATGTTCCAGCTCTTATGAATCAAAAAATTTCCTTAGTGAGCCCGGTGAATAATAAATTCATTCAGATTCCTATTTCATCGGTTGCTTCCTATAAGTATGGTTCAACCTACGAAAAAATTAACCGTATAGAAAACAAACGTGTTGTAACAATCTATTCAAATGTTATTGAAGGATTTAATGCCAATAAAATTAATTCACGTATTAAAAAGTTAATGGCTGATTACGAAATGCCAAAATCATATGAATTTAAACTAACAGGTGAACAAGAAGAGCAAGATGAAACATCTGCATTCTTAACAGAGGCGCTGATGATTGCTCTGGCTTTAATAACATTAATACTCGTAACTCAGTTTAACTCTGCTGTTAAGCCTCTTATTATTATGATTACGGTTCTGTTTAGTACCATTGGTGTATTCCTTGGTTTAGGAACTTTCCAAATGCCATTTGTTGTATTAATGACTGGTATTGGAATTATATCGCTAGCAGGTATTGTGGTAAACAATGGAATTGTTTTGGTCGATTATATCGATTTACTTAGAAAAGAGAAAAAAGCAACTACTGATCTGGGAGGTAGAAAGTATCTTACGCCACAACAAGAAATTGATTGTATAGCTCAAGCTGGAAAAACGCGTTTACGCCCTGTAATGCTTACAGCAATTACAACAGTGTTAGGTCTTTTACCTTTAGCCATTGGTATGAACTTCAATTTTCTAACTCTATTTAGTGAGTTTAATCCTCATTTATCATTTGGTAGCGATAGTACATCATTTTGGGGACCAATGTCGTGGACAGTCATATTCGGTTTAACCGTTTCTACTTTCCTAACATTAATTATTGCTCCAGTCATGTTTAGAATCTCTACTCAAGTTGAGCACAGATTATATCGCTTTGCTGAAAAGAGACAGAAATAAAACTATAAAAGTAAATAAATAGAAAATGCCCCAACTCTAATGAGCTGGGGCATTTTTATATTTTAATCAAATAAAATTTATTCAGGTCTTTTATAACATTTAACCCAATCAATTTCCATAACTGCATTTACATCAGCGTTTGGATTCGAAACACCCGAACTTAAAATAAGATACATTGGATCGTGTGGAATATTTTCTGTCTGAGTATAAACTTCAACACCATTAATTCTCCATATCAATTTAGTTGGTGTCCACTCAAAAGAATAAATAAAGAAATCTTTAGTCCAATCTAAGCCTTTAATTTTACCGTAATTCACTTTTGGTGTATCCTCACTTCCCGAAATATTCCCAGGAAATAATTTACCAGAAGGGTTTGTTTTAACGATATCAATATGTGGTAAACTTGTATCAGAAAGCATCCAGAACGAATGCATTACATTTTTAATATCATTCACCTTTATTTTAGCCTCGAAAAGACCATATTTTTGTCTAAATGATTTACCAGTACTAATTAGTGCAGAAGTATAATCAAATTCAGTTTGAACAAATCCAATTTTAGGATTCCAAACTTTACCTTGAGCTTTTTCTTTTCGAGTTTCAAGTCGGGCTATAGAATTTGATACTTTAATATTTTTTTCAGAAAAGATATGAGCATCTGTTGGAAGAGCGTAATTTTCATTTAAAAATTTATCACCCCAATAGTATCGAGTAATCCATTTTTCATTATCCAGTTCCGAACCTTCAAAATTTTCAGAGAAAGTCAATTCCCATTCTGTAACTAGATTAAAATCATTTTTCTTTTTAAATTGGAAATATTTTTTGAAGGATTCAGATTCACTTAATTCTTTATAGGTAATTAATTTATTAAAAGCTTCTGTTTTTTCGAATCGCTTTTTATCTAATAAAAAGTTCTTTTCGGTTGTAAACTCTTCTGAGGCTAACTCGGCTTTTAAATCCTCTATTTCTAGTAGTAAATTAGAAGCAATAACCTGACGATAAATATCGTGTTTCTTGGAATCCTTAAACTTGAAATAAGCTTTAATCTCTGATGAACTTTTAAGCTTTTTATAAAGTAACCAATCTTCTTTACCTTCCTTCTTATTTAGTTTTCCAGAATCAACATCAGCTTGTAATTCTAAATATTTTGCAAGGTTCTCTGATTCTTTCGTTTTTTCAAAAGCAGAAAGTTCAGATCCTTCGTGAACAGATGCATAAACACGATAGCGTTTTGACTTTAAAAGGTATTTAAGTTTTTTTTCTCTCTTTTCGAGATCACTTCCCTTAAACTTTTTATTTTCAATTTGCTTTTTGTTTTGCTTAAAATCTTCCGAATTAATTTCTCTTTCGAGTTCTAAATAATTTTGTAATTCTTCAGATTGTTCAAAAGCTACAAATTCTTCGTAATTATTTAATAGCTGGCTTTTTTTACCTTCTATTAAAGAAGTATCAGCAGCTTTTCGAAGTTTTGATGAAAGGAATAAAGCCATATTTTACGCTATTTGATGTTAATTATGATGTCCGAATTTAAGCATTTATTATAAATTCTCAATTATATTAAGAGAATGATTCATTATTACGAACAAATTGTATTTTGACATAAACTGACTAAACTAATTGACAAACAGTTGTTTAATACTAAAAAATGGATCTAATTATTGTCTAATAAAATTAAACGTAATGCTCCCAATTTGTTTCATTGGACTACTATTATCTATATTAAATCGAGATCGGTATGCAGCATCTAAGGCAGCTTCGAATAAATTTTCGTCACTTGTATCAGATTCCTTCTCAATTACTTCTGCTTTTATAACTTTACCATTTCTGTTTACAGTAATTTTTACTCTAACCCGACCAGATTCTTCACATTTAAAAACAGGAATAGGTAAAATTAATTTATTCCGGTTTTTCAGACTATAAAAAACACTACTCTCTCCTGAGTATTCCATATTTTTAAGCGAATCTAATTTCAATTGCTCTTTACGTTCTTTAGCCAATTGAATACTATCTTTTTTAAAACTTTCTAAATCTTTTGAGTTGGCACTATATTCATCAGATTCATAACCATCCAATTCTTGTTTAATATCGTCAATCATTTTATCAAGATCCTGGACAGATCGTTCTTTTCTATTTTCAGTTTTTAAATTTCGATTAACTGCTATCGATTTTAACATTTCATCAACACTATTGGAAACCTTGTCTTTTTGCTTTTCAATTATTTCTTCTTCTACTCGTTTATTTTCCAATTCTATTTGTTCTACAATATCATCAGGAATATCTAAAAAAATTTCAGTTTCGACAAAATGCATTGGAGAATTAAGCTTGAATAAAAGCAAAATAATAAGCAGCACCATATGAAAGGCTAAAGTTCCCATTAAACCATAACGATTACGATTTAAATAGTCTTTAAACTCTTTCCATGCACTCATTTTTGAATGCTGCTCAGTTTCTTTATTTAATTCTGATTTTGCCACTAACCTATTAATTCTGATTAAAATTTAAAATAAAACAAAGCTATCAAGATTAGTTGAAATAGACAATCTTGTTGAAATTCATATTTAATACTATGTCATATTTTATTATGAAATAACAATCAACTTTTTAAAAAAAATAGTAATAAATCATCATAAGCTAACAATTATTATATCAGATATATACCATCAAATTTATATTTTGTAATTTCAGATATTTTTCATAAATTATGGTTAATTACTTGTCTATTAGCAATAAAAAAGATTCTAAATTTATTTTTATTTTCTATGCCTCCTAAAACACGCTATAAACGTTGGAATACATTTAGCTTTTATTTAAAGAGTACTTGGTGGAATTTTCTCAATCTATTTTTTCCCTTAAATTGTGCTGCTTGTGGAAATTATTTATTGAAAGGAGAAAAAGTTATATGTACCTCTTGTCTTTTTCAATTACCCAAAACAAATTTTCATTTTCAAAAAGATAATCCCATTTCAGAAATTTTTATTGGAAGAGTTAATATCACTAATGCAACAGCATTTTTCACTTTTAATAAGGGTAGCCGATACCAAAAACTTATTCATAAATTAAAATACAATAGACAAGCTGAAATTGGTATTGAACTTGGAAAACATTTTGGCAATACGTTAATGAATTCTGAATATTACAGAGATATTGATGTTATTATACCAGTTCCTCTTCATCCTAAAAAGAAAAAAGCTAGAACTTATAACCAGGCAGAAATGATAGCTAAAGGAATGGCTGAAACAATGAATATAGAAATGATAGTCGATGTTCTTGTAAGAAATATTCATTCTGAATCTCAAACAAAAAAAGATAAAATTGAAAGATGGTTAAATGTGGAAAATATATTTGCATTAAAATCTTCAGAGAAATTAAAAAACAAACATGTTTTGTTAGTTGACGATGTTATAACTACTGGTGCAACACTTGAGGCTTGTGCACAAAAATTATTAGAAATAGATCATATTAAAGTTAGTATTGCTTGTCTTGCTCAAGCATAAATAAAAGCTCAATTAATATCTATATTAACCAAACTTTATACATATTTATGTAAGAATTTTCTAGTCCTTATCTATAAATTTATAACCTACTCCCTTAACCGTTTTAATTAAGTTATCTCCTAATTTTTCTCTTAATTTTCGAATATGTACATCTATTGTTCTATCTCCTACAATAATATTTTCTCCCCATACACCATTATAAATTTCTTCGCGGGTAAATACTCTTTGTGGACGAGATGATAATAATAACAGTAATTCAAATTCTTTTCGTGGTAATGATAATTCATCTTCGCCTTTTATAACCAAATACCGCTCCTTATCAATCGCAATAGAACCAAACTTAATAATTGAACTAGTACTATTATCTCCATTAGCCTTTGTTCTATTAGCACGTTTTAACATGGCTTTAAGTCGAGAAATTAAAACCTTAGGTTTAATTGGCTTACTAATGTAGTCATCAGCACCTGCATCGAATCCAGCAATTTGAGAATAATCTTCATTTCTTGCTGTTAAGAATGTAATTAATACATCTTTAAATTCTGGCATTTCTCTCAAGTTATCGCAAGTTTCAATACCATCCATTTCCGGCATCATTACATCTAAAATAATAAGATGTGGTTGAAATTTTTTAGCAACCTCAATACCTTCAACGCCATTACTAGCTGTTTTAACCTGAAAACCTTCTTTTTTTATATTATAACTTAAGAATTCTAAAATATCTGGCTCGTCATCGACAAGTAAAATCTTATAATCACTATTCTCCATATCTTCAAATTTAGATGCTTAAGTCTATTTTACCTTATTTAGAGTGAAAGTAAAACTTGTGCCTTCACCATATGTACTACTTACATTTATGCTTTGATCATGTGCATCAATAATATGTTTTACTATTGCTAACCCTAAACCAGATCCGCCCATATTTCTCGATCTACTTTTATCAACTCTATAAAATCGTTCAAAAATTCTTGGTAGATTATCTTTCTCAATTCCAATTCCATTATCACGAAACTCAATCAAAAGTTTATCGTCCATATCCATAACCTCTATTTGAGTTTTTCCTCCTTGTTTTCCATATTTTATAGAATTAACAAGAAGATTAACCATGGCTTGAAAAATTTCTTTTTTATCAGCTTCTACAAATTTAGCGACAGCATTTTTTTGAGGAAATTGAACATCTATTTTATGTTTTTGTGCTCGCATCTCTTGCATTTCAACAGCCTCATTTATCAATTCGATAATATTAAAATGCTCTTGTATTAATTTTAATTCACCATGTTCGAGTTTTGAAATTGATTCCAAATCTTTCACAATACCAATCATTCTATTAATACTTTTCTCTGTACGTTCAAGATAAGCTCTATTAATATTTTCATCTTCCAAACCACCATCAAGTAAGGTTAAAATATAGCCTTGAATATTAAAAATTGGCGTTTTTAACTCATGAGATACATTACCAATAAATTCTTTTCTATACTCTTCCTGGCGCTTTAATTGCATAATTAAAGAACCACGACCTTCGCTCCATTCTAAAACTTCTTTCTCAGCTTCATTAAGTATATCAATCGTCTTTACCTTATCAACCAATTCTCTATCGATAAACTGAGTATCGTGTATGGTTTTATAAATCATTCGAATTTTAGAGTATAAAAAACGACGAACCAAATAACGAGACATAATAAACATAAATATACTTAAAATAACCAAACTTATAAAAAGTACTAAAGCTTTGTCTTCAAAAAATGTATAAAGTAGAAATTCAACAAAAATGATAATGACAGCAGAAAGTGTCATTAAGAAATTGACTTTTTTGGAAGTAATTATTTGCATAAAATGGCTCTAAAATCAGATTTATATCTGTATAAAATAAAGATAATGTTAAGAATTTTCTCTTGCACAAATATTCAAATTAATAAATAAGCAATAGTATTTGTCATATTAAGTAAAGGTTAATAATTCATTATTACTACTTTAAAATTTATTCTAAGTTAATACTTATTTATTTCAAAAACTCATATAAAAAAAGAGTCATAATCAGACTTACCGATTAGACTCCTTAAATATATTTTGTATTATTTATTTTAGCCAATACGACTAATTAAGCTTTCTTTTTAAAAGATATTTCTTTCATATTCACAATTAAATCGATAATAATTGAAAGAATCAGTAGATTGAATTTTTGTTCTAATTCTAACATAAAACTTAAACAAGCAACTGCCATAAAAATGATGCTTCCTAACTTAATAAACTCAAACCAATGGAATAATTCAATTTTTTTAAAGTCAATATTTATGGCTCTATAAACCATATTTAAAACCAAACCTAAAACAAGAATTAAAATACCATAAGTATTATCTTGTATAATAAATAAAGCACCTACAATAATTAAAACGGTTGCTAAGGTGTATAAAATTGAACGTATTTTATTCATTAAATTTAGTTTGTATTATGTTTATATATGATTTGACTTAATTTAAAAAAGAGAGTTAGGTTCTTCGAATCTACTTTTACCTAAATGAGAATAAGCAAGTGCAGTTACTTCACGACCTCGTGGCGTTCTTTTTATGAAACCTTCTTTAATTAAAAATGGCTCATAAACTTCCTCAATTGTTCCAGCATCTTCACTAACTGCAGTTGCAATTGTTGAAATACCAACTGGTCCTCCTTTAAATTTATCAATTATACAAGTCAAAATTTTATTATCCATTTCATCTAAACCATGCTTATCAATATTTAAAGCTTTTAGAGAATATCTAGCAATTTCTAAATCGATAGATCCATTTCCTTTTACTTGAGCAAAATCACGAACTCGGCGAAGTAAAGCATTTACAATTCGAGGTGTTCCTCTACTTCGAGATGCTATTTCTCCTGCAGCTTCATGTGAAATTTCAATATCTAAAATTTTTGCTGATCGTTTTACGATTTGAGTCAGTACAGACATATCGTAATACTCTAGGTGTGAATTGATACCAAAACGAGCACGAAGCGGTGAGGTTAATAATCCAGACCGAGTTGTAGCTCCAATTAAGGTAAATGGGTTTAATTCCAATTGAATTGAACGCGCAGCAGGCCCTTTATCAATCACAATATCTATTCTGAAGTCTTCCATAGCCGAATACAAATATTCTTCAACTATGGGGCTTAAACGGTGTATCTCGTCGATGAATAGCACATCATTCTCGTCTAGATTTGTTAATAGCCCTGCTAAATCGCCAGGTTTATCTAAAACGGGCCCAGAAGTAATTTTTATGCCCACTCCTAATTCATTTGCAAGAATATTCGAAAGTGTTGTTTTACCCAAACCTGGAGGTCCATGAAGTAAAACATGATCCAATGCTTCGCCACGCATTTTAGCTGCTTTTACAAAAACATCTAGATTTTCAACGATTTTTTTCTGTCCACTAAAATCTTCAAAACGTAAGGGTCTTAATTGTTGATCAACATCAACCACTTTATCTTCAGTATCTTGATTCTTAGTATTAAGCTTATCGTCCATTTGTAGGTATTATAAAAGCAGTTTAAAAACTATAAACAGCAAAGCACAAAAATAGTCTCATTTGTTTAAAATTAGACACAAATGAGATAAATAAAAGCAGTAATTTTTATTTATAGATTTAAACTTTCTAGAATATCAAAAAGTTTTTCAACCTCAAAAGGTTTTATCATATAAGCATCCATACCAGATTCTCGGCATTTATTTTCGGTTGCAGTAATCACATCAGCAGTAAGAGCGATAATTGGAATATCATCTCCTTTTTCAAGATCTCTAATTATTTTGGTAGCTTCTAATCCATCCATCTCTGGCATCATGACATCCATCAAGATAAAATCAAAATCTTCTTTCTTGAATTTCTCTACAGCCTCGATTCCATTATTAGCTGTTATAATTTCATAACCGAAGCGTTTTAAACTAAACTTAACAACAACCTGATTTAGCTTGTTGTCTTCTACCAATAATAACTTAAAATTTTTATTTTCCCAGCTCATTATTTTTTTATCATTTAGTCTCCGCAATATACTAAATTCAACAATATAATTTTACTTAAACTTTCAATTTTTTAATTTAGTTATAAGTCCAATATAACTTCTTCTAAAATTAGATTCTACTCAAGCTTTTATAAAAACTTCATTTCTCCTATTTCAGACTTATACACATCTATATTATTATTTTCTTTTCTTTTAATTTCTCTAAAAAAATATGATGATTATAATATCCTGTTAATAATGTTGGTAAGTCCAATTGAGTTTTATTGGATTATTTAAGAAAATCAATCTAATAACAGGATATCAACAAGCTATGTTAATATAGGGCTATTGATTTGTAATTGATTATATGCTTTATTAACACACTGTTGATAAGTGTGAATTCTGATAAGAATTTGCTAAATCATTATTAACATACTGTTGATAAGTTGTTGGAAGATCCATTTTCAGGACTTAAAAGTAAAATTGTTTAATTGGAATAATTTTTTCATACAAGAGGGGAAATCAAATATCCTAAGATTTGTTTTGAATATTTAATAAGAAAAAATCAACAGCATGTTAACTATATGTTAACAAACTGTTGATTTCATAAAAAACTGTTATAAGTATTTGCTTACTAGGATTATATGCGATTTTCACTAAAAAAAATAAAAACGATACTCAATACTCTTCATAAACTCTAAACTAACCACATTTTAAAATGTATAATTCTAATAAGCTTATAAATTCTTATACTTGATTTAGATAAAAAGGTTGCATTTACTTTATCTTTTTTTTCCTTTTTTAGGCATAAAAAAAGCAGCATATAATTTAATATAGCTGCTTAAAAATAATATTTGAATTACGCTTTAATGATACATTTCTGTATATAAAAATCGTTTAATATTTCGTTTAGGTGTTTTCTTAAATTCTTCAGGATAAAGAATAAGTTTTGAAACGTTCATATAGGGAGGAAGCTTTTTATTTAATATTTTTCTATTCGATTCAAAAGCTTCTTCAATTTCACTTTTAGATAAACGTTCAGCATCACAACTTTCATAATCAGGATAAACTAGAGCAATTAATTTATGATCCTTATTATCGGTTACAATTGATTCTTGTATAAAGGGTAGGTTATTTAATTTAGATTCTATTTCTTCGGGATATATATTTTGCCCTGATGGGCCCAACAACATATTTTTATTTCTACCTTTTATATATATAACATCATCTTCATCGAGAACACCTAAGTCTCCTGTTTTTAACCAACCATCTTTTGTAATTGTTTCTGCAGTGGCTACCTTATTTTTATAATAACCGGCCATTACATTATCACCTTTAACTTGAATTTCTCCTACAATATTTATGGGATCTTTGGAATCTATTCGAACCAGCATTCTATCTATAATTCGACCACAAGAATAAGGACGAAATTGTTTATTGGGACTGTAACCAATTAATGGTCCACATTCTGTCATGCCATATCCAATTGAAAATGGAAAATCTATTTTAAAAAGGAAATCTTCTACTTCCTTACTTAAAGCAGCGCCACCAATAATGACTTCTATAAATTCTCCACCAAAGGTTTCAATAAGGGTTTCTCTAATTTTCTTATAAACTTTTCTCTCAAGCAAAGGAACCTTCAACATCAACTTAACACGACGACTTT
This sequence comes from Ancylomarina sp. 16SWW S1-10-2, assembly GCF_009669305.1. Taxonomy (GTDB): domain Bacteria; phylum Bacteroidota; class Bacteroidia; order Bacteroidales; family Marinifilaceae; genus Ancylomarina. Next base: position 91,864 of record NZ_SADB01000015.1, on the reverse strand, counting down.
CAAGTACTGGTAATATTTTCTTTTTATATATTTTTTCCATAATAAGAGGAACCAAACATATAAGTCGAGGTTTTACTTCTTGAAAAGCCTTTGTGATAAGTTGTGGCGTAGGAACACGGGATAAAAAGACAACATGGCAACCAATACAAAATTCAGTTAAGAATTCGAACATGCATCCAAATACATGGGCAAGAGGAAGGAAAGAAACAACTTTATCTTTCGGACGTAAATCAATATGATCAAAACCAAATTTAACATTGGAATGTAAGCATCGATAGGTTAGCATTACACCTTTAGAAAAACCTGACGTTCCTGATGTGTATGATAGAACAGCAATATCACTTTCCTTAGAATCTACATAGTTTAATTTGTTTTTATTGACTCTTGATGGATCAAATTTTTCATTCGTTTTACGAAGAGCTTTGTCCAATTTTTCGCAAGATGAGCAAAGTACAGAGAAGTCGTTTAAAGATACAAAGCCCTTGATCTTTTTAATTTTTGAATCATCAATTTTATTGAACAAATTTTCTGTTGCAAACAGTAATGAAGCTTCAGAATGGTTGATGATATGATGAATATCACCCGAATTGAAATCGGGTAAAATAGGAACTATGGTAGCACCATAGGTTATAGTTGCTAAATATGTTACGGCCCAATTATTAAGGTTACGACCTATTAAGGCCACTTTATCTCCTTTTTTAATTCCCATCTCCTTATAAAGAAGATGAATCCATTGTATTTTTTCGGCTACTTCTTTAAAAGTAAGGCTATCTTTTTTGTAGTTGGTAAAGGCTGGGAGCTCCCAATTATTTTGAATACTTTCCTCTATGGAATGAATTAACTTATTTGTAATCATATATTTAATGTGTTTTTTTACGATTGTAAAGATAGTAATCTGATTAAAAAATCAATATTTAACTCTCTTCAACTTCATAAAACTAGTAATTAGTTCCATAAAATCAAGTGTTTCAGAATTGTGTTGCTTTACTGCTAATAATCTCTAATTGTTTGTTTATATATTTTACCATGTCTTTAAATAGTGATCAAGCTTTTTCTCATTTAATATAGCTGTTACTAAGCTTAATTGAATGCATTTTTATATTTTTGTAACCTTGTTATCAGTTTTGTAATAAAAACAGATACTCATTATTATCTCATTAAGTTATAATAAACATGGAACAGAAAAGAATTAAGGTCAAAGATCTGTTGGTTTCGAAAGCGTACGGCAGTGAAGTAAATGTTAAGGGATGGGTAAGAACCAAGCGTGGTAATAAACAAATTAATTTTGTTGCTTTAAATGATGGTTCTACTATTAATAATATTCAGATCGTTGTTGATGTTCCTAGTTTTAATGAGGACTTGTTGAAGAAGATTACTACTGGAGCAGCTATTTCTGTTCAAGGTAAACTAATTGAATCAGCAGGTAGTGGACAAACTGTTGAATTAGAAGCTATATCTATCGATGTTTTAGGTGTTGCCGATCCTGAAAAATATCCATTACAACCTAAAAAACACTCTTTAGAATTTTTAAGAGAAAAAGCTCATTTGCGTTTCCGTACAAGTACTTTTAGTGCTGTTTTCCGTATTCGTCATGCGATGGCATTTGCTGTGCATGAGTTTTTCAATAAAAAGGGATTCTTTTATATGCATACGCCACTTATCACAGGTTCTGATGCCGAGGGTGCTGGTGAAATGTTTCGAGTAACAACTCTTGATGATAAAAACCCACCTTTAAACGAGGATGGAACAATTAATTATAAAGAAGATTTCTTCGGAAAAGAGACTAACCTTACTGTTTCTGGTCAGCTTGAAGGTGAACTTGGAGCTATGGCTTTGGGGGAGATTTACACTTTTGGTCCTACTTTCCGTGCCGAGAATTCAAATACAACTCGTCACCTTGCTGAGTTTTGGATGATTGAGCCTGAAATGGCATTCTACGACTTGAAAGACAATATGGATTTGGCTGAGGAATTCCTTAAGTATATGATTAAGTATGCTTTGGATAACTGTATGAGCGATCTTGAATTCTTAAGTAAGCGTTTACAAGAAGAAGAAAAAGGTAAGAAAGCTGACGATCGTTCTATGGAACTTGTTGAGAAACTTCGTTTTGTATTGGCAAACGATTTTGTTCGTTTAACTTATACAGAGGCAATTGACATTCTTCGTAACTGTAAGCCAAATAAGAAGAAAAAATTCAAATATGTGATTGATGGTTGGGGAGCTGATCTTCAGTCGGAGCACGAAAGATATTTGGTTGAGAAGGAATTCAAAAAACCAGTTATTCTAATTGATTACCCTAAGGAAATCAAGTCGTTCTATATGAAACAAAATGACGATGGAAAAACCGTAGGTGCTATGGATATTCTTTTCCCAGGTATTGGTGAAATTATTGGAGGATCTCAACGTGAAGAAAATTATGATAAATTAGTTACACGTATGAATGAAATGGGTGTTCCTACCGACGAAATGGATTGGTATTTAGATACACGTCGTTTTGGTTCGGCTACTCACTCAGGATTTGGATTAGGATTTGAGCGTATGATGCTTTTTGTTACAGGTATGGCTAATATTCGTGACGTAATTCCTTTTCCACGTTCACCTAAAAATGCTGAATTTTAAAAAGTAAAGTAAATTATATATTTAAGTTGGTTCTATAGGGACCAACTTTTTTTGTGATTAAACTTTTCTGTTAAAAGTCTTTTTATTCACTTATTCTGCAAGTATATTTACCTATCTTTAATCCATTTATCTTTTATGGTTTGATATTTGTTATATCAAGCTGTATTTATAATCATCATATAATTATTAACAGTTAAATACGTATATGCTGAAGCAGAGTTTACAACAAAAATTATTACAAAAGTTATCACCTCAGCAAATACAGGTGATTAAACTTCTTGAGCTTCCTACTTTGCAGCTTGAGGAAAGAATTAAAAAAGAATTGGAAGAAAATCCTGTTCTCGACGAAGGAGAAAGTGAAGAAATTCCTCAAGATGATTATCAAGAAGAAGAACACGAAATAAAAGATAAGGATCAGGAGGAGTTCTCAATCGAAGATTATATGGATGATGATGATACACCTTCTTATAAGTTATCTGCAAAAAATTATTCTAAGGACGATAAACATGAGGATATTCCTTTCTCGGGAGGAACAACATTTTATGAACAATTAGTTAGTCAACTGGGTTTAAGAATACTTACACCCGAAAAGGCTGCTTTAGCCGAATATTTGATTGGTAATATAGATGAAGATGGTTATTTACGTCGTGATATAGATAGTATTATTGATGATTTAGCTTTCTCCACAGGTATTAATACCACTTTTGAAGAATTAGTAGAATTGTTGCATGTGATTCAGGATTTTGATCCAGCTGGTATTGGTGCTCGAGATCTTCAAGAGTGTTTACTTTTACAAATTAAGCGAAAAGGTTCACACAATCCAGATGTTAAGAATGCACACATCATACTCAAAAAATATTTCGAAGAATTTACACGTAAACATTATGATAAAATCCAGAAGCGTTTAGATTTAAATGATGAAGATTTTAAATGTGCTGTGGATGAAATTTTAAGATTAAACCCAAAGCCTGGTGGAGCTTTTACGAATCCGATGTCTAAGCCATCACCAACTATTATTCCCGATTTTATTCTCGAAGAACAAGATGGTGAATTAAACTTAAGTTTGAATTTACGAAATGTTCCTGATTTGCATATCAATAGGTCTTATGCGGATATGTTGCAGGATTATTCTAATAATAAGGCAAATCATTCCAAGGATCAAAAGGATGCAGTCATGTTCGTTAAGCAAAAGCTCGATTCGGCTAAGTGGTTTATCGATGCCATACGTCAACGTCAAAATACGCTTATGCTGACTATGCAAGCTATTATTAATTTTCAGCATGCTTATTTTCTCGAAGGGGATGAGAAGCAATTAAGGCCAATGATTCTGAAAGATATTTCTGAGCTAACATCCTTAGATATTTCTACAATTTCTCGTGTTTCTAATTCTAAGTATATCCAAACTCATTTTGGTATATTTTCTCTTAAATATTTCTTTTCGGAAGGTTTACAAACCGATAGTGGTGAAGAAGTATCGACTCGAGAAATTAAAAATATACTGAGAGAGTGTGTTGACAATGAGGATAAAAGTAAACCACTTACCGATGATAAATTAACTGCTATTCTGAAAGAAAAATCCTACATGATTGCTCGAAGAACAGTGGCTAAGTATCGTGAACAGTTAAATATACCAGTGGCTCGATTAAGAAAAGAACTCTAAAAAATACAGTTGAAATCCATGAAATATCCTAAAATAATATCAGGGCTTGCACATCCAATGCTCATGCCTTCATATGCTTTATACTTAATTTTTCATTCCAATACATTGCTCGATTTTACGCCATTTCCTTTGGCTAAAGCAATTTATATGATTGTGTTTATTACAACCGTATTACTTCCTTTGAGTTGTTTACCTTTATTAAAATCATATTCGTTAATAACCAATTATAGTTTGACGGAACGTAAGGATAGAATGATCCCATTAATCTTGGCAATTTTATCGTATAGTTTAGGCTTTTATTTATTAATGGAGTTACCTGGATCAAACATATTTGCACGATTACAGCTTGCTGGTATGATTAGTTTAACCCTTTTGTTAATAATATCTTATTGGTGGAAGATAAGCCTGCACATGGCAGGTATTGGAGGTTTATGCGCTTTAATCTTCGCATTCTCTATTCGTTTTTCCACATCATTACGTAGTCTGTTTATGATGGCGATATTAGCTGCAGGACTTTTAGCTTTTTCTCGCTTAAAATTAGAATTGCATAAACCAAGTCAGATATACGCTGGTTTTTTACTTGGGTTTATTGTTGTATGTGGAACGTTTCTTTTTAAATAGAATATAATACTTTACAATAGCACATAAAAAAAGAGCTCATATGAGCTCTTTTTTTTATTCTTTTAAAATCCATAAATCGGGTTTATGATTTAGTTTTTTAAGTCTTTTAAGTTCTTGCACAGCAACTTCTTTACTTGCGAAAGATTGTATGATAACTCGATATCTACCGTTAGTTTCTATAATTCTACAAGGGTAACCCTTCTTGTATAACTGCTGGCTTAAAGTTAAAGCAGTGTTCTTTCGTTTGCTACTTCCACCAACTATATGGTAATTAAATAAGGCTCTGTTCTCAAGAATTTGAGTAAGGGAGAATGTCTTAGATAATTGCTGACTTTCAGCCGAAGGCGCTTTAGGTATTTCTCTATTTGCCGTAAGCTCAACCACATTTGTCCCATCAATCTTTGTCAGTTCTTTATTACTGCAAGCTGATAGAATTATTAGAAGTGAAATTAAGCTGTATTTATACGACTTCATAGAATCAAATATTGTTAATGCTTTATATGTAACCAAACATCTTCAGTACCCTGATTTGCACGAGCTTGCTTAAGTTCATTAAAGGCTACGTCTCTTTTAGAAAATCCTTGATACGATACACGATAAAAGTTATTATTAGACAACATAATTTCTGAATCGAAGCCTTCTTCTTGAAGTTTTGATTTCATTCTTTTAGCATTTGATTGATTCTTAAAGCTTGCTTTGATTAAGAAATATTTGTTGATCGCTTTTTTAACAACAACTTTAGGAACAACCTTTTCTACTTTCTTTTTAATAGGTTTAGCCTTTACAATTTTCTTCGTTGTTTTAGGATTCTTAAGCGTTTTCTTCTCTTCCTTACAGGCACTTATTCCAATAGCTAAACTAAGGAATGCAATAAACAAAAACTTATATCTTGTGTTCATATTTCAACAAATTTAATATAATGCTAATCAAATTACTAACAAATATAATAGATTTCGATAAACAGTAACTGTATAATAATGTTTATTTATCTTTATAACATCAGTTTTTAATCATATTCTATTTAATTTTGATTTGAGCATTATTCAGGATTTATAATTATTTGTTCAAAATAAATGCTGAGCTGATGTTAATATTATTTCAAACATTAAAACATAACTAACAATATAGAACATGAAAAGAATTGCACTAGTTGCTCATAACGAGAAAAAAAGTGAAATGTTGGCTTGGGTTAAACGTCATATGGACGAACTTAAAAAGCATAAATTAATTGGTACCTCGAATACATCACAATTACTAAACTCTGTTTTAGATCTTAAAGTTGAGCCTTTTGGACATGGACCTAATGGAGGTGATATTCTTCTTGCTGCTCAAATTCTAGGAGGTCATGTTGATGAAGTGATTTTTTTAATTGATGCCGAAACGCCTCATGGACATGAACATGATATTCAAACTTTGATACGTACAGCTGTTTTAAATAATGTTCCAATTGCCTTAAATTTAGCTACTGCTGATTTCCTTGTTGAACTCAATAAATCAGAACGGAGTAAAGACGTTTAACTTATTTATTCTTATAAAGAGCTCATAATAATTATGTTATTATGAGCTTTTTTACTTAAATTAAGGTTCTATTAATTGATCTTTTAAATGAGTGATTTCTGTAAATATAAATTTTTCCCAGAATTAAATATCTTATTTAAGACTTACTTTGGAACAATTACTGTTCGAGATATTTCTTCTTCATGGGAAACTGCTATTGCTAATAATATTGTACACAATGGCATGAAAGGCATTGTCTTGGATTATCGTAAAGCCAACTTTCAGGTTAGTTTGGATCAAACGACAGAGATTGCAGATTTTTATAAGGCAAACTTGGAGGTATTTGGCGGTTTTAAAATCGCAATTATTACTACCGAAGCAAAAGACCTTGTTATTCCAATTATGGTTAAATCAAAGGATGAAGGATATACTTCGAACGGATTTAGTACCGTTGAAGCTGCTGTTGATTGGATTTTAGAATGAAATTAAACATCTATTTTTTATGTTTTGTTAATCTAAAATTAACACAAAGGTAAAATTCAGGGAACACTTCTGCTTTTGCCTCTTTGTAAATTTGTATCGAACTTATAAATTGAAAAGCATGGATAATTTCTATTTAATTATTGTTGTTGTGTTATTTGCACTTGCAATTTCTGACTTAATTGTTGGAGTGAGTAATGATGCAGTAAATTTTTTGAATTCTGCATTTGGATCTAAAGCAGCTCCTCGATGGGCTATTTTGATTATTGCTAGTTTAGGTATTCTTATTGGAGCAACCTTCTCTAGTGGTATGATGGAAGTAGCTCGTAAGGGTATTTTTCACCCCGATCAGTTCTATTTTGCCGAGATCATGATCATTTTTGTGGCAGTCATGTTAACGGATATTATTCTTTTAGATTTTTATAATACCATTGGTTTGCCAACATCTACAACGGTGTCCATTGTATTCGAATTACTTGGTGCTGCAGTTGCTGTTGCCCTTGTTAAAATCTTGAACTCGGATCAATCACTTTTAGATTTAGGTCGTTATATAAATTCTGCAAAAGCTCTCGCCATTATAACGGGAATACTTCTGAGTGTTGTTATTGCTTTTACGGCTGGTTCATTAGTTCAATATATTACACGTCTTATTTTTACTTATAAATACGATAAACGATTTAGATATTTTGGAGCCATTTTTGGCGGTTTCGCCATTACTGCTATTACTTATTTTATTCTTATTAAGGGAGCAAAGGGATCTTCGTTTATCTCAAAAGAAACCTTGTTATGGATAAAGTCTAATACATTTACCATAATTGCAAGTTGTTTTGTAGGGTGGACAGTTCTTCTTCAGCTGCTAGTTTGGTTGGTGCGTTTGAATATTCTTAAGGTAATTGTACTCGTTGGTACTTTTGCATTGGCTATGGCTTTTGCAGGTAACGACTTGGTTAATTTTATTGGCGTTCCACTAGCTGGTTTTAAATCATTTCAAGCATATGTAGCGAGTGGTTCAGGCGATCCGTATGGTTTAACCATGGAAATGCTAACTGGTAAAGTTCAAACAGAAACCTACCTTCTTTTAATTGCAGGTATTATAATGACTGTTACACTTTGGTTCTCTAAGAAAGCAAGAACAGTTACCGAAACTGAATTGAGTTTGAGTAATCAAAATGAAGGTGATGAACGATTTGGTTCTTCATATTTTGGACGATTAATCGTACGTCGTTCTCTTTCTGCTAATAGTCGTTTAAGAACTATTTTACCCGATCGAATTCAAAAGAGTATCGATATAAGTTTTTCGCAACCTGTCATTTCTCCCGATATTGATAAAAAAGATATCCCAGCATTTGATATGATTCGAGCTTCGGTAAATCTTACTGTTGCGAGTATCTTGATTGCAATTGGTACATCGCTTAAGTTACCACTTTCGACCACCTATGTTACGTTTATGGTTGCTATGGGTACGTCATTGGCCGATAGAGCTTGGGGACGTGATTCTGCAGTTTATCGTATTACGGGAGTACTTACTGTTATTGGTGGTTGGTTTTTTACTGCTATTAGTGCATTTACCGCTGCATTTATTTTTGCTAACTTAATTAATTGGTTAGGCGGATATGCCATATTTGGTTTACTTATATTAGCTATTTTCTTTGTGGTTCGTTCACACTTAGCACATAAACGTAAGAATGAAGTTGTTTCTGAAGAGGATAATGATTCTTTGATTATTACTGGCGATGCAGCTGAGCAATGTACGCATGCTGTTTCTACACTAATTGCTAAGATTTCAGGTTTATTTGGAAAAATGATTACGGGATTAGCCTATGAAGATAGAGCTAAATTGAAAGAATGTTCTAAGAAAGTAAATAAGTTAAATGTTGAGGTTAAGAAGATTAAAAATCAGGTACCTGTTATGGTAAAATTACTTAACGAAGACAGCATTTACTCGGGTCCATTCTATGTTCAACTTATCGATTATCTTCGCGAAATGGCTCATGCTACTAGCTTTATTGTAGAACCTGTTTTCGAGTATATTGATAATAATCACAAGGCTTTTGAGTTAGAACAAATTAAAGAATTGAATATTATTCAAGCTAATCTTTCTGAGTTTTTCACCCATATTAACACGATAATTAATGATAGAAATTATCTTATTGAAAATGTAGATTCAGTTTTAGAAGAGCAAGAGGTCTTGCTGAAATCAATCAAAAAATTCAGAAAAGAACAAATCAAGAGAATTAAAGCTGAGAAGGTTGGAACAAGAAACTCAGTTCTATATCTTGGTATATTAAATGAGACTAAAAACTTGATTTTATATGCAGGAAATCTGCTTAAATCTGCACGTGATTTTTCAACTTCCAATGCAGATGATGATTTAGAATAATATTAGATCTATAGTTGTAATATTAAACAAAAAGAGCTGTTCACTAAGTTGAACAGCTCTCTTTTTTAGTTTGTATTTTATTGCTTATTTGTTAGAATATCAAGAAGTTTCTTCATACCAACACTAGCTTTTTCTTTAATGAATGTACGATTACCATAAGAGGACATATTTACTTCATGGGGATCTATAATATAGATTGGGCAATTAGAGGGAGCGTAGTCAATTAAACCTGCTGCAGGATATACATTCATCGATGTACCTACAATAACCATTATATCTACTTTAGAGACGGTTTCTGCAGCTTCTGTTATGGCAGGAACAGCTTCGCCAAACCATACAATATGTGGTCTTAAGCGTGAGCCTTTTTCACATTTACTATCGGCTGTTAATTCCCAATCGTCTAAATCGTAAATAAGGTTTTCATCTACAGTGCTTCTTGCTTTTAATAGTTCACCATGAAGATGAAGTATCTTAGTACTTCCAGCTCTTTCATGTAAATCATCTACATTTTGAGTAATTATTTCTACATCAAAATATTTTTCAAGTTCATGTAATATCAGATGGCCATCGTTGGGTTTGCAATTGAGTAGTTGCTTTCGTCTGTCGTTATAAAACTTAGTAACGAGCTCTGGATCCTTTTTCCAGCCTTGTGGACTCGCTACATCCATAACATCATATTCTTCCCATAAACCTCCCATTTCACGAAAGGTTCTTAAGCCACTTTCAGCACTAATTCCAGCACCTGAAAGCACGACTAGTTTTTTCTTGGTAGCCATTTATCTCTTTTTAGTTTTATTTAAAAACTAAAGGTAAGCAATTAGTCAGAAAAAAAATATGGTAGATAAAGATTCCAGTTCTTAGATAGAACCGATTGTGCAATTAAAAATAGGAGTATTTTTAATGTGTAGATTATCCAATAGCTGTTTTTTTGCTATGAATTTTTTTTGAAGATCCAATTAGTTTAAATTTTTCAAACTTGTATTTGACGGGAATTGTGAGGTGAAAAATTGAACCTTTTCCTAATTCAGATTCAACTTCTATATTACCGTTCATCAATTTTATATATCTAGAACAGAGGCTTAGTCCGATACCTGCGCCCGACTGTTTGCGAGTATATGAATTGTCAATTTGATTAAACCGATTGAATATTAATTCTTTTTGTTCATCACTAATGCCAGAACCAGTATCCTTTACCGAAATTTTAATTTCTTTATTATCTATTAGGCTACAATGAAGACTAATTTTACCTGATTGAGTAAAATTAATAGCATTATCTAATAAATAGCAGATAGCTTTTTCAAGTTTCTCACCATCAACGATAATATTGGGATTATGGCAATCTATTTGATAACTAATTGCAATGTTTTTTTCTAGTATTTTGATTTTTTCTTCATAGGTTATATATAACCTGATGATGATTGCTTCTAGATCGATCTCGGATTCATTTAATGGCATAATACCAGAATCCAATTGCGATAAATCTATAATTTGATTGAGTAAATTGAGCAGCGAACGACTGCTTGTATTTAAAATAGAAGTAAATTCTTTTCTATCTTCTTTTGTTAATGAATTGTCACATAAAATGTCTGATGCTCCGATTATGGCATTCATAGGCGTGCGTATTTCGTGTGAAATATTCGCTAGGAACGCATTTTTTAATTTTTCTGCTCCTTCTGCTTTCTGTAATGCCACTGCTAACTGTTTTTCAAGCTCGCAGTATGTCGGATGTTTATCCATTTAGTAGTTTTTTCTGATTATACCTATAGTGAGAGTTTGGAGCGGTTAATTTTAATCACTCTAAAGTTTTTGTAAGGAAGCTAAAACGACATCGTCACATGTAACATCTTTCCTTTTAAAAATTACTCTGTAGATAAAATATCAAAATTTGTTATGGTTGTAAGGTCTTGTGAAAATGATCGAAAAATTAAACGATGCAATCTTCAGCAACATCTTTTGAAGTCATTTCATTATGTCCACCAGTTACTTCTAATAATTGAGTCGAGTTAAGAATTTCAAAATTTTCCATGGTTATTTAAATTATAAAGTGAATATTGTTTTCGTTTTACACCCCTTTATTCCCTTTTTGGTTAAAAAGTAACCCAGAAAGTCAAAGTTTTTTTTCAAAAATATAAATACGCCCTATATTTTGAATAATTTAAGTGGGTTTATTCATCACAAGATCAGTCTTTTAAATCTTTTTTTACAGCGTGAAAAAAAATCAAAAAATATTTCGATTCTTACTGATTATTTTATGCTTTTTGATGTTTTGGGGATCAAATATCCAGGTAAAAGCATCAAAATTGTCACTATCTTTTCAACCTGATGTGAGCATATCTGCAGATTCTTCCTTGTTAGTTTTACTAAATAAGGCTGTGAACGAATTACGTTCTCAAAATTATAAGGGAGCAGAGAGGTATTTTCAACAGGTTGAAAACACGATAAATGAAGATGACTTGACGAATTATGAACTCTTGTATCGTTATAAGGTTAATTATGGTGTTGCACTTTTAAAATTGGGTAACTTTAAAAATGCCTTATTTTTCTTGAATTCTGCAGTATCTATATGTAAAAAACATTTTGGTGAGACATCAGGAAAACTAGCTCCCATATATGTGAATATGGGTAATATTTATTTCTATTTGAAAGATAATTTAAAGGCACAGAAATTTTATGAAGCGGCTTTGTTTATCATTGAAAAGAATCCAGATGCTATTCGTTGGAGAGGTCGAATAATTAGTAATTTGGGTTTGGTATCAAAGAATAATAAGGATTATAAAAAGGCCCTTAAATATTTATTAGAAGGGCTTAAAATTAAGAGAGAAAGGCATGTAAAAGACCTTTCTATTAGCTATACTAATATAGGTAATTGTTATAAAGATCTTGGAAATTACATCGAAGCTGATTACTATCTAAAATTAAGTATAGAAGAATCGATAAGGTTGAATGGTAAGGAAAATTCGGCTTTGGCTAACTTATATTTGAATTATGCCATATTTAATTCTGAAATAGACAAGTCTGAATTAGCGAAAGCCTATCTAGATAAATCCTATCAAATTTATATTGAAGAATTTGGCTTGAAACATCCAGATACGGCTCATTGTTTGAAAAATATTGCAGCCTTTTATTTTAAGGATAAGGATTATGATAAGGCATTAAAATATTACCAAAAAGCGCTTATATCGAGTACCTACGACTTTCATGGGGAGACTTTTGATCAGAATCCAGATATGCGGGAAGTTGATGGTCAGCTATCAACTTTTGATATTTTAAATGACAAGGCTTCAACCTTACATAAGTTGTATATTGAGTCGAAAGAAATTAAGTATCTAAAAGGATCTTTGAAGACCTTTGATTTGTGTGTTGAAATTATTGACCAGATTCGTATTGCTTATCAGGATGAAGAATCAAAGTTGGCTTTGAGTGCTAATGAAAGTGAGACTTTTTCTTCAGCTATTAATGTTGCGGCAAAGCTGTTTGAACTTACTGGTAATACACTTTATAAAGAAAAGGCTTTCAGATATTCCGAACGAGCTAAGGCATCTAGTTTACGTAATTATTTAAATGATGTTGATGCTAAATTGTTTGGTGGTATTCCTGTTGATCTTCAAGATTTGGAGCGACAATTAAAGCAAGATATTGCAAACTTTCGTGATAAGATTTATCAAGAGAGAAAGCAGCTTAATCCATCTCAAGATTCGATATCGAATTGGCGACATACTCTTTTTGGGCTGAATGCCGACTATGAGAAAATGGTTAAACGATTTGAAACAGATCATCCAGAGTATTATGCCTTGAAGTATGATAATTCTAGTATTTCAGTAGATGAACTTCAAAAGCAACTGAATGAGGATGAAATTTTGATCGAATATGCTTTATCGGATTCAATCTTATATTCTTTTGTTTTAGGGAAGGATCTTTTCGAAATGAAGTGTATTTCTCTTAGGAAAGGTGAATTGGAGAGTAATATTAATACGATTAAAACGAGTCTTAAATCAGATCTATTTGGTGATAACAGCATGAAGTATTACCGGGATTATATTTTCTTTGCCCATAAGCTTTATCAACTTATGATAGAACCTTATGAAGAATTGATCGAAGGTAAGCGTTTAATTATTATTCCTGAAGGTAAATTGTCCTATGTACCATTTGGCATTTTACTTAGGTCAAAAGGAGATTCAGAGAGTTTGAATTATCGTGATTTGGATTACCTAATTCGTCACAATCCAATCAGTTATCAAAATTCAGCTACGATTGGTTTTAAGCGACCAAGTAAACAATTCATAAGCTCTTCTTCAAAAAGACTTTTAGCTTTTGCTCCTTCTTACAATAATGTGAGTGACTCAATTCTTGTAACAAGGCAAGTTCGACAAAATAAATTGTACCCTTTACCAGGTGCTAAAGTTGAAGTTGAAAATATTTCAAACATATTTGAAGGGGAAACATTTATTGATGATAAGGCTACTGAAACGAATTTTAAGAAAAATGCTGAGAATTTTGACATTCTGCATCTAGCCATGCACGCTATTTTAGATGATGAAAATCCGATGTATTCAAAATTAGTTTTTACACAAACGGAGGATAGTTTGAATGATAACTTATTGAATGCCTATGAGATTTATAATATGAATCTTAAAGCGAGAATGGTTGTATTGAGTGCTTGTAATTCTGGAGACGGTAAGTTTTTGAAAGGAGAAGGAGTTATGAGTTTAGCTCGAGGCTTCTTTTATTCAGGATGTCCTAGTTTGATCATGACTCTTTGGACCGTTGAAGATTTATCTGGTTCACATTTGATGTCTTCATTTTATCAATTTTTATCTCAAAATTACCCTAAAGATATGGCTCTTCAGAAAGCGAAGTTAGCCTATTTGGAAACTGCGGATGCTTTAAGATCTCACCCTTATTTTTGGTCGGGTTATGTTGTTATTGGTGACACAGATAGTCTACTAAAATATAGTATGATTTATAGACTCTTGATGGTTTTAGGTATCGCAATATCGATTGGAGGAATTTATCTTATTTGGAAAAAAATGACTAGTAAAAAAGATAAAGAGCAAACATTGGATGTGTTTGAGACGTCATAATTGGTTTAAATATTCCATTTAAGAACGTCAAAGTTTTGACCTTTGAAACTCCAATAGAGTTGCGCCATTATAAACGAAGAAAAAGGATTGTCCTTTAGAACAATCCTTTATATATGATCGATGTATGACGAATTGATCTATTCCAGTTTACTAAGGATTTCCTTAGCCTTGGTTTTGTAAAAACTATTCCCTTTGGCAATAGCATTAAAAGTTTCTTTAGCCTTTTCTCTTTCATTGGTCATTAGGTAGCAAAATCCTAAATTCCATTCAGATTGTTCAATAAACAGGTTGTTCTTATGATTTAAAACCCGAATAAAATTCTTATTTGCTTTTTGATACTCTTGTATTTGAATATTAGAGATACCCGAATAAAAATTACTTGTTAAGTTCGTACTGTCTTTGTCCAAAATTGTTTGAAATAATGATAATGCAGCACGGTAATTTTTAGATTCATAGTATTGTGAAGCCTCTTTTATGACCTTATCTGTGTTTGTTGTTTCAGCAGACGAACGTGTATTGATAACAATACCGTAAGGCTTGTAATAATCCATAAACACATCTTTATTGGTATACGTTTTATCGCCAAGCATGTAATATGCACTAGCCAAACCAATAAATACAATCATCGATGCTGCAGCAAGTCTCCATTTGCCATGAAATCTTATCTTACGCTTTTCCTTCTGAGTAGTTGGTATATCAATGGCTTCAAGCTTAGCTCTCAAATCCATCACATCTTCTTCCATAATTGCTTCGTTAATCTCGTTGTGAAGGTTTAATTCCTTCTCCAAGTCAAGATCATCCATTAAATTTTGTTCAAAATCTAATGTCTCTTTTTCGTTTAGTTGATCGTCCAGATAATTTTCTATGCGATCAAAGTCTTTTTCGTTCATCATACTTCGGTAAATTGATTATCGCTTTTAATATTCACTATAAGTGTTTGCTTGCACTTATATTTTCTAGATTTCACGTAATCTTCTCCGGCAAAGCCTAGTTCTTTTGCAATTTCTTTTGCAGATACTTTTTTAAGATACAGCTTCATAATTTCCTGACAATCAGAAGGCAATTGTTTAAAGTGCTTCTGATAGAGACGGTACTTTTCCGTTTGTTCGTAAGACTGACTTACATCTTCAACTTGTTGGTCAAGTACAATATCCGATTTAATAATCTCAAGACTATCTTTTCGCTTCTCTAGTTTTTTTAACCACAATAGGCGGCATACAGAGTAGATATACGTTCTAAAATTACAAGTCAGCACGATGGGTGCTTTCTTCATTTTTCGAAAGATTACAATAATAGCTTCCTGAAAAAGATCGCGTGCGTCTTCACTGGTTCCACTATTGTTTTCAACGAATCTGCAAGTGTCAGGAAAGAATTTGCGATAGATGTAATTCAATACATCATTATTGCTCGTTCCAATTCCATCTAGAATTGCTTCGGTTGTGTAATCCATACTATCTACCCCTTTATTCCTTTTTTTTGCAAAAAGTAACCCAATAAAATGAAAAAAAATAATTATGCTTTAATTTTGCTTCACATCTTAAACATTATCAGCATATTGTGATTTCAAAAAAAATATGATTTTCAAATTAATTCGATATTTGATTGTACAACTGGTCTCTTATAAGCTAATAGAGTTTAGTGACAAAGTTATCTAAAATAATGATGAATTATTGTTTTTGTCTTGTGAATGTATATATATGGAAGGGAATGATTTTATTTTGATAAATGGTTTTTTAAGCTTGATATGTGTAATTTTTACTTGCCGCTTAGTTGCTGAGGTTTCTTTTGCTTACATTATTGACGGAATAAAGATGTTATTCTATCGATATAAAGAGAGTGAATTTTATTGAGGAGGAAATTAATTTAGGCTATATAATTCTTATGTGGTATAAATTAAAAAAAGGAAATCTTCAAATGAAAATTTCCTTTTTATTTCTCGGTGGGCGATATAGGATTCGAACCTATGACCCCTTGGGTGTAAACCAAGTGCTCTGAACCAACTGAGCTAATCGCCCGAGAATTCTATATTTTTTTTTGTTACAATTGTGGGCGATATAGGATTCGAACCTATGACCCCTTGGGTGTAAACCAAGTGCTCTGAACCAACTGAGCTAATCGCCCTTTCCCTTAATTGCGATGCAAATATAGGAGGGAATTTCTTTATACGCAAGCCCTAATTGAAAATAAATGAAAAAAACCTGCTCGTAGCCCTTTGTTTTTGCTGAAAATCTCTACTTTTAGAACTCATAAAAAATTGATTACATGGATAATAATTTAGAAAGTGACTGGAATAAACTTTTATATAAAATTTCTGAAGATTTTAATGTTGATGCAGATTTGAATGGCACTTTGCTGTTAATTGGCATTCAAGAACGGGAAGAAGGCTTTAAAGAAACCTATTCGAAAGATGATAAAATGGCTTTAATTAATTTGGCGACATGTCGTTTGCTGATGAAATTGAATTATTATTCCATTGAAGGGTATGATGATGATAAGTGGCCAATTTTCAAGAAAATTAAAATGATTCCTCCCTTTTCGAAGGATAAAGAAGATTTACTTTTGAAGTCTTCAATTGTAGAGTATTTTAAAGAGAGCGATTATCTTGAATTTTAATATTTTTATTTAAAATGACTAACCAAAAAATAAATCTATGAACAAACTCATTACTTTAAGTTTATTAATTCTTCTGACTCTGTCGTTTTCATGCAAAACTGCGGTTAAGCTGGGTAAAAAAGATCGTATTGTGCAGATCGATACGAAATATGGTGCCGTTAAGATTAAATTGTATGACGAAACGCCACTTCATCGGGATAATTTTATAAAGCTAGCTGATAAAGGATTTTTTGATGGTACTCTTTTTCATCGCGTAATTGATGGTTTTATGATTCAAGGTGGTGATCCTGATTCTAAGGGAGCAAAGGCAAATGTTATCTTAGGAGAAGGTGGACCTGGTTATGATATTCCTGCAGAATTCAATGCAAATTTATTTCACAAAAAAGGTGTTATTGCTGCTGCACGTGAGGGTGATAGGGTGAATCCGAAAAAAATGTCATCAGGATCTCAATTTTATATTGCTCAAGGTAAAGTTTACGAACCTGAGGAATTAGATCCGTTGGTAGCAAATATAAATAAAAAGCGGAACAAGGAGGTATTCGAAAATCAGCGCGAATTGTATAAAGATGAATTAATAAAACTTCAAAAGGATGGCGAGTATGAACTATTCAATACCAAGATGGAAGAGATGAAATCTAAAGTTGATTCTATTATGAATACTCAAACGCTCGTTTTAACTGATGCTATGAGAGAGGCATATTCTACCGTAGGAGGTATTCCTCACCTTGATCAGGCTTATACTGTTTTTGGTGAAGTAATTGAAGGATTGGATATTATTGATAAGATTGCTGCAGAAAAAACGGATAAAAATAATCGCCCTTTAGAGGATGTGGAAGTGAAAATTTCGATTATTCAATAACACGTTTAATTTAGAATTATAAGAAAAAGCTTCGATCATTCGAAGCTTTTTTGTTTTTTTGACTTGTCAAAGCTAATTAATCCTATGAAGCATTTAAAAACAATAATACTTATTTCATTTTTTGTGATGGTGTCATTCTCCTCAGGGGAATTATTTGCCCAAACGAAGTTGACGAATTCTATTATTTTGATCGAAACTAATTTGGGTAATATAAAATTGATGCTCTATAAGGATACGCCTAAACATCGTAAAAATTTTCTTCAGCTTATAGAAAACAAACATTTCGATGGCACTTTATTTTATCGAGTTATAAAAGGGTTTGTTCTGCAAGGTGGGTCGCAAGATTCTAGAAATGCTGCTGCTGGTATACAGATAGGTTATGGTAGTTCAAACAGAACGATAGAATCGGAATTTAATCCTCACCATTTTCACAAAAAAGGTGCTTTGGCTGCAGCTCGTCAGCCCGATAAAGTAAATGTTTTTAAAGAATCAGATGTTTCTCAATTCTATATTGTTCACGGTAGGGTTTATACATTGGAAGAACTGAAATCTTTAGAAAATGCTGTGAATAAGCCTTTAAAAAAGAGAATCACTAAACGATACCTAACATCTAAAAAGCGTCAGATTTTAGACTCATTAAAAAAACTTAAAAAGGTTAACGAGTTTAGAGCAATTGCAAACAAGATTAAGTCTAATATTACTTTCGATTATCAGAGTTCAAGAGATAAACTCGAATTTTCTGATGAACAAATAAAGGCCTTTACAACTATTGGAGGTGTGCCACATCTAGATAAAAATTATACTGTTTTTGGAGAAGTGATTGAAGGTTTTGATGTTATGGATAAAATTGCGAATCTGAAAACGGATAAGTTTGATAGACCTTACCAAGATGTGAAAATGAAAGTTAGAATATTAAAGTATTAAGTAGTTTTTAATTTTTCACGCAAAGTGCGCCAAGTATTTATTTTATCTGTTTCATACGCTAAGATCGCAAAGTGTTTTATTTAATTCTTTGCGTTCTCTGCGGTTTCTATCTTTGTGTACTTTGCGAGGCGTTTTTTCTTTTGTTTTACACAAAGTACATCAAGCTGTGTAGTTTGCTCAGAGACTTCTAGCTGCGCTGTATTAATATTCAACAATCTTTTTGTAACTTTGCCGACCTATTTGGTAGACTAAACAATACAATGATGATAGGTAAGATAAATGAGTTATTAGAAGAGTTAAGAGCTTTTACAGCGACTAATCTCGACGAAGTAGAGCAATTCAGAATTAAGCACCTGAGTAAAAAAGGAACAATTGCAGCTCTTTTTGGCGATTTTAAGAATGTGCCAAATGAAGAAAAAAAGACTGTAGGACAACTTTTGAATGAGTTAAAAACAACTGCTCTTGATAAAGTAAATGAACTAAAAGATAGTTTTACTAACTCTGATTTTGATAAATCTGGTTTAGATTTAAGTCTTCCTGCTGATTCAGTTAAACTTGGATCTCGTCATCCATTGTCAATGGTTAAGAATGAAATCATTGAGATTTTTTCTCGTCTAGGTTTTACAATTTCTGAAGGTCCAGAGATTGAAGATGATTGGCATAATTTCTCTGCCTTGAATTTTCCTGAAGAGCATCCAGCTCGTGATATGCAAGATACGTTCTTTATTGAGAAGGATCCTGATATTTTATTGCGTACGCATACATCATCGGTTCAAGCTCATGATATGTCTGAAATGGACTTGCCAATTCGTTGTTTAACACCTGGACGTGTATTTCGTAACGAAGCCATTTCTGCTCGTGCTCACTGTATTTTCCACCAAATTGAGTGTTTATACATTGATGAGAATGTTTCTTTTGCCGATTTGAAACAGACTTTAAGTTATTTTGCAAAGGAATTCTTTGGCGAGAAAACAGAGATTCGTTTACGTCCATCATATTTCCCATTTACTGAACCATCGGCCGAGGTTGATGTAACATGTTCGCTTTGTGGAGGAGAAGGTTGTAATGTATGTAAAGGTACAGGATGGCTTGAGATTCTTGGTTGTGGTATGGTTGATCCAAATGTTATGGAGCTTAATGGTATCGACAGTAAGAAATATACTGGTTTTGCATTGGGTATGGGTATTGAACGTATTGCTATGTTAAAGTACGGTATTAAAGACCTTCGTTTATTTTTTGAAAATGATATTCGTTTCCTTGAGCAGTTTTCTGCAGCAGGATTCTAGATTATCCATAAATATAAGATATAGATCCCGAGAGCTTTACAAGCTTTTGGGATTTTTTTTTTTGTAAGGAATTTGAGTTTGTTTTTCTACGAGTTTAATTACTATATTGAGTTGCCCTGTGGAAAGCTAAATTTGTCTTCTAAATTAACCTTCTAAATTTATATTTAATAGGGGTAATTTCGACAGTGTTGAGAGTTAGTTTTAAGATTTTAATACCCGATTTAGTTGTTTATTGATTTGGACAATATCTCGGTTTGATAAGTTAATTTTTAATGGCTTTGAAAATGAATCAAAATCAGAATCAAGTTTTTCCCAATTGCGATCAATTGGCGGCCTGTTTTTCTAAATCATTCAAACATTTGAATGCTGAACAGATGAATCTTCTTTTTTTTGAAGAGCAATGCTTATTACTTAAGCGAGGAAGTGTGATTTATGCAGAGGGCGACTCGGCAAAAGGATGCTATTTTGTGTATTCAGGTATTTTAAAGGTTTTTAAAACAGGACTTGAAGGGAAGGAACAGATTATCCGTTTTTCTAAATCAGGAGATATTATTGGTTTCCGATCTGCATTAAGCGAAGAGCCTGCGTGTACATCGTCTAAAGTAATTGAAGATGCCATTGTTTGTTTTATCCCTAATCACAGCCTAACCCAACTTATTGAAAAAAATCCGATGTTCTCAATGGAGCTCATAAAAATGACTTGTAAGGAACTGGGTGATGCGAACAGTTACATAACTGATATTGCTCAAAAATCGGTACGAGAACGCCTCGCAGAGGTACTTATGCAGCTTATGAATTCCTTTGGTCTTGATCAGGATAATTTTCTACAAATTTCATTAACTCGAGAAGAACTAGCTAATATTGTTGGAACAGCAACCGAATCGGTAATTCGTTTACTATCGGAGTTTAAAAATGCGGGTTATATCGAGATAAAAGGACGAAAAATAAAGATTGTAGATGTTCTCGCATTAAAGAGAGTTGGTGGTGTTTATTAATTACTGATTAAGGATTATTAATTTATAATTAAAGTGTAAATTTTTGTTCTTAGATCAATTTTGTCCTAATAATTGGTGCTTCGCCCAAACCAGACTTCATTTTTTGGCTTGATCCAAAAAACGAAGCAACCGAACGAAGTGAGCTCATGAGCGCCCGAAATAATATTTACGAATAAAAAAGATCAAGGCTCCTTTTTAAATTTCTTCCTTATTTGCCTCAAGCTTAAGTGCGGCCGGGTGATTTTCGAACAATCCGCCTTAGGCGGATCCCAGTCTTTCTAAAGCTTTCATAAAACGAAAAACATTTAAAGAAGATGCCATATTTTGAGGTGTTCAAAAATACGCCCTTTTTTTGGGACTCGTCATTCGTTAAATTACTATATGAAAATAAAATAAGAGGTGTGAGTGAAAATGTTTAGAATACTATTGTTCTTAGATAGACATAAGTTTAAAATATATTACTGCACTGTTCGTTCATTCGGATGGTGCTTTTTAGCTTAAAAGTTTGAAGTTGTGGGCGATTCCTTCTTTTGTATTTGCTTCTTGATTTTTACACTTCCACTTTTTTATTTCTCAATTTATGTTAAAAAATGTTAGCTCTGTTTTAAATCTACTACAAAAATAGTAGATTTGGTTTTGTTAAATCATTTATCACTAGCCCATTTATTATCATGAAGAAAACGCTTTGTTTATTAATCGTCTTAAGTTGTCTGCAATTTACATTGATTGCTCAGAATACTGAATTACTTGAACTGTGGCAGAAAAAAGATTGGAATGAATTAATAAGGACTTCTAATGCAAAAATACAAGCTGATAAAAGTAATTATCAGGCTTATTATTGGAAACAGTATGCCTTACTCGAACAAGGTAAAAATAAAGAAGCCATAGAGGTTTTAAAAGCGGCGTTTGAATCTTGTGAAAACAAGATTGAGGTTAGAAGGGAATTAGAAAATATTTATTTTGAGCAAGGTATGTATCTGCAAGCCAAATCGCTTCTCGATAGTTTGATTGCTCATCCCAAACCTGAGTACAGAAGCTTCGAACATAGAATCTTGATTCATGAATTTGAGAAGGAACCACAGGCTGCACTCGAACTTCTTCGAAAGGGTTGGGGATATAATCCTTCTATGTCTTTCTATTGGATACATTTGGGTGACAACCATAAAATCATAGGAGAGTTTAATTCAGCCATTCAGAATTATGAATCGGCTCTTGCCTTAAATCCTTCAGATTATCAAACCAGCAGTAAGTTGGCTCGCCTTTACCTGATGGATAATCCCAAAGCTGCGCTTGAAATTTGCCAATATGTTTTGGATAAAGACTCTACGAATGTTCGTTTTATACAAATAGCAGCATCGGCATACGTTAAATTGGAGAATGAAAAGGCAGCGCTTAAGCAATACGAAAAAGCGATGTTTTTAGGTGACTCAACTCTCAATACGATACGTAATGCAGGAATCCTATTTCAAAAATTTAAGAAGTCAGATAAGGCTTTGGATCTTTTAAATAAAGCTTATCAAATAGATAGTACTAATGTGAAAGTCGTTTTCTATTTGGCTATGGCTGAAACGTATCTTTTTAATCCCGATAGAGGACTCGAATTATTTGATGAATCATTGAAATTGATGCAAGCCGATTCTTCTATTTTATCGATGATATATAAGGAAAAAGGAATTATTTATGGTGATAAAAAAATGCATCAAAAAGCCTTAAATAATTACCTATTGGCTTATCAACTTAATCCTAAAAAGAAATTTTTCTTGTATTTAATTGCCGAGCAGTACGATGCCCTTAATAAGAAGCAAGAAGCCCTAAAATATTACCAACTCGTGATCGATGGTATTGATGAGAAGAGGGGTGTGGATATACTTACAGCCTCTATTCGCGACTACTCCAAATCTCGAATAGATAAGCTTAAAGAAGATTTGTTTATGGAGCGATAATTATGTTTAAATTTAAAAGTACAAAGGAGCATCATCTTATTCAGGTGATGTTTTTTTTTATCAAAGATGATGGTTTGTTTGATTATGTATCGAAAAATATTATCGATAATCTCCAAAACGGAAATAAATAATAAAAGCCCCTGTGAGTTGAGTTTTTGCAGGTAGGGGATGTGTTATTGCCACATTATCAAATCATTAATTTTGTTCTAGAATTATTTTTTTTTTGATTATTCTTTTTTTTATGATTAATTTGAAGTGTCTTAAAAATATTTTTTAACCCCAAATACCTAAAAATTATGAATGATAAAGAAAGCTTTGAAAGTTTAAAACCCAATTACGATGCCATAGAGAAAAATGAAATTAAACAACCCAACTTACCTGTTGATGTGGCGAATGATGAAGCTATGTATTTGTACGAAATTGCAATACGCGACAAAGTTAAGTTTGCGAGCACTGATGTAGATGTAGCATTAATTGAAAGCCTTCCGGTAAGAGTTGGTGGCTTGCGTTATGCACAATCGCGGTGGACACAAGTTTTTGCAGAAAAATCGGACGCTGAAAAGCAGTGGAGTTTAATATCGGCTGAAGGCTTTGAATTGCGTGACGAGATTTTGCATTTCTGCCGATATGCTTATCGAAAAGATAAGGCTTTAATGGATATTGTATACCGAATTGCCGATGGGGCGACCAATGCTGATATGATTCAGGATTTATCAGAACTATCGATGCTAGGTAAGAATAACCCAAGTCAGCTCGAAGCTGTCAGTTTCGATTTATTAAAGCTTGACAGGGCTGCCGAGTTAGCTGAACAAGGTGGCTTGTTGCTAGGTAAAGTAAATGGCGACAGAGACGATAATCTTAAAGTTGATAAAGACATGCGCGATCGTGCCTTTAATTACCTTAAAGAGGCTGTTGATAACATTCGTGAGGCAGGTCGTTTCTTGTTTTGGAAAGATGAAGAGAAAGCAGAACAGTATACCAGTGCTTATTTTAGAAAGTTAAGAGAGGCACGAGAAAAGAAAGAGGAACAAGACGCCTAAAGCTCTGAAAGCCCCGAGAAGACTACTCCCTTTTCAGAAGGATACCTTAAATCACAGAAGGGAGCCATTTTTTTCAGAAGGGCGGGTAAAATTCCAGAAGATTTGAGAAAAATATCAGAAGGAAGGGGTAAAACAGAGAAGGATGACATTAAATTACGAAGGGGACTATTTTTTTTGAGATGGGCTTCTTTTAAGATAATTTTAAAATTTTACATGATTAAAACGGACTAAGACGACAAGCTTAGCCCGCTTTTTTATGCCTTATAGTTTCTATTTTAAAATGAAATAGATTTAAGCTGATACGAGTTTTGTTATTTGTTTTATATGATCTTCTTATAGTTATTATGTATGAATTTTTACGAGATGTTAAATAGCTTACGAGTAAATAAGCACCAATCATTTTCGTGTATTTACCTTTTAAGGTAGACTCTTATTAGGGTACTTTAATTTGTGAAAATCAGTGAAATTTGTGGATTCCAATTTTTGAATAAGTAACACGACTTATTTATTATTAAGCCGATAATGAAATTGTTATGATTATTTTAACACAAATTAACATTATAGTGGGTTACTTTTCATAAAAAAAAGGAATAAAGATACAGTTACGATGGAGTATTCGAATAGGCTTTTTTCTATTTTTGCTTAAGTTAAACTTATAGATTAGATCTTTTACTCCTTTTGTTAGAGTTTATTAGTTGTAAAATGTATTAGTAATTCGAAATATATGAATGTTATAGATCATCAAGAATTAAAGGATATAATGACGCACTTAGCTGCTAAAAAAGCGACAGGAACTCCTCGCGAATTGGCTAAAAGGCTTGGTGTGTCAGAAAGAAACTTGTATCGTTTAATCTCGTGTTTACGAGATACAGGTGCTGATGTTTCCTATTCGAGAACTAGACGGAGCTATACGCTTAGGTAGCTTTTTGTGACTCATGTTTTTTACGAATAGAGCTAAAAATTATGTGTTGTGTATTAAAAATATTGTTCACTGCCAAATATGGCAGTGAACAATATTACCTTAGCCCTGTTATTAACAATACGTATTGTTATTAGCCGCTCTGGAAAAATAGATATTAATCCATTCTCAAGCCGGAAGCGGCCTAGTAGCTGAGCTACTCTTAAGCGTAGGCAAAGTTACTAAAATGAGATGACCTGCACAATTGACAACTGTTCGGGGAAGGAGGTGTTATTATTTCGTTATTATGAAGAAGAAAATTTCATTAACTAAAAATGAATTGAAAGAAAATGTTAAATTACTTGATACAGTTGTAAATAGGGCTGTTCAAGCAAAAATATTCGGAGGTTATATACCTCCTTCGTACCAACGTACAGTTTATGCAGAAAGCACTTATGTACGTGGTGTTTTTGTTCCGATTGTTTTTAAATAAACTAAATTCTAACGTTTAATTTATAGGGGGATGATATATCCCCCTGATTATATTATGAAGCTGAATAGTCTGGTAGTTAAAGTAACTAGTTTATGTAATTTGAATTGCTCTTATTGTTATGTTTATAATAAGGGGGACAAATCATACATAAAAGAACCTAATTTTATGGAAAAGCGAACTGTAAGTTTACTTTTAGAAAAGGTTAATAATCACTGTATATCTCACAACCAAAATAAATTTTTAATTATTTTTCATGGAGGTGAACCATTATTAGCGAAAAAAGAATTCTATAGTTTTTTTATTGAAGAAGCAGTTCGAATGGCTCCAACGGTGCAATTTGATTGGGCACTCCAAACAAATGGAGTACTTCTTGATAAAGATTGGGTCGAATTTTTAGGGAGTTTAAAGATTCAAATTGGTATTAGTTTGGATGGAACAAAAGAAGCAAATAAAGAACGTGTATATAGAAAAAATGGGGAGCCTGCGTATAATGAAATTATAAATGGACTTGAAAATATACAGGTATACGGTAAACAAGGGGTGCATCTTTTGAGTGTTATGAATACAAAAGAGGCGCCACAAAATGTATATGATCATTTTAAAGGGTTAAATATTTCTTCCGTTTCTTTTTTATATCCAGAAATGAATTATCTGCACTCTAAAATGGGTGAAAAGGTACCTAAAGTAGGTCTTTGGATGCAAGAGTTTTTTAAAATTTGGTTTAATGATAAAAATAAAAATAGTACTATTTATAAGCCATTTGACGCTATATTTCAAAAATTCTTAGGTTTTGAAGATTTAGGAGATGAATCTATTGGAAGAAGAAATAATGGAGTTTTGACCATTAAAACTAATGGCCAAATTGAAGCTGTGGATTCTTTGAAAATTTGTGGAGATGGATTTACATCTACGAGTTTTAATGTTGAAAATGATGAATTTAATGATGTTTTTGGTCATTCGTTAATTCATACCTATTATTACGCGCATAATGATAAATATTTGTGTTCGCAATGTAAGAATTGTTTGCTTGTTGATATTTGTGGTGGAGGACAACTTGCACATAGATATTCTGATGAAAATGAGTTTAATAATCCATCAATTTATTGTTATGAAATTATGAGATTTTATGTGTTTATGCAGAATCAACTTTTTGATTTGCTTCCCATGGAAATAAAGGATAAAACTAAAATTGAAAAAATAAATTTAGAAGATGTATTATCGTAAAGTAGTATTTGTTATAATGTTATTGTTTTTAAAAATATCTGCGTATTCTCAAGTGGATTTAAATTCTATAAATCATACAGGATTTAATTATTTTAGCATACAGGATACCTGCGAAACTTCCGAGTGTGATTCTATTCGCTTTATAGTTAAAAAAAAGGATACAAAACCAAAACCAGTTATTATTTTTATTCAAGGTTCGGGTAATGGCTCTTTAATAATATTAGATCAAAATCAATCCTATTCTATAATTGAATCATTAATACCTGCTGAATGTTTTGAGAAATATGATTTCGTTTTAGTATCTAAGCCTGGAGTACCGATTTGTGAAAGTTCTGAAAGTAGTCGTCAATTGTGGAATGCAAAACGAGGAGATTATAAGCTTTTCGTTAAAAATGATTACAAAGATTATTATGTGAATGCAATTGCTCAGGTAATTGACTTTTTAAAGAAACAGGATTTTGTTGATTCTCAAAAAATTTATTTGGTAGGTCATTCTCAGGGTAGCGCGATAGCTGCAAAAATAGCTGCTAAATACCCTGGAAAGGTTAGTAAATTAGTGTTTATGTCCGGATGTATTTTTGATCGTAAGTATCAGGAAATAAATTCTCTCAGGCAAAGGGCAGATTATCGGATAATTACTCATCGTAATGCACAATCGAAAATTGATAGTATTTATGAAAATTATAGAGATCTTAAAAAATCAATAAATTATTGTGTCGATACTACGAACTTAGATTATTATTTCTATAGAGATGATTATTCTTTTAATTTCGATCCTAGTTTGCAGTATTTGTTACAATTTAATCAACCAACTTTAGTCGTATATGGTAGTGCAGATCAAAAGTCAAGAGAATTAGATTTATTACCAATGTTTTATACTAGGGCTAATAAAGATAATTTAACCTTTAAGTGTTATCCTAATTATGATCATAACTATTTTGAAAGAGAATATGATACTAAAGGGAATATTCTAAGTGAAAAGTTTAATTGGATAGATGTGTTTAAGGCTGTAGATGATTGGTTGTCAGACTAATGTGGCCTATGATTTATTTTTGTGAGTATGAAATTAAAAAGGTTTGTTCGTTTTTATTAGATAGAGGACCTTATGGTAGTCGCATCTCAAATGAAATATTTGAAGAGTTTGGTTGAGCAACATATTTTTTGGATAATTATAAGTGATGGTATTTTAAAGGATATTTAATTTGATAAACGTTCCTTTGAAGAAATTGGTGTTTTTGTTTACTACAAAAGAAATTTGATTGTAACTGCTGATGTTGATAAATTGAATCTAGTGTGTTGGGAGAATAAGACCTTTATTTTTCAGATATTTGAAATCTTATGTTTTATTTTCCTTATTTTTAGCTTCATAAATTTTTATTGCTAATCTATACTCTGCCTTGAAAAAGAAATTCCCCCACTTTCGACAACTCGATGCCATGGACTGCGGACCTACCTGTCTGCGCATGATATCGAAGTTTTACGGTAAAACCTACAGCCTGCAATCGCTGCGCGATAAGTCCTATATTACTCGCGAAGGTGTGTCGATGATGGGTATTGCTGATGCCGCTGAGAGTATAGGTTTTCGGAGTATGGGAGTGCGAATCACCTTTCAGCAGTTAGCAGAACAAGCCACTTTGCCTGCTATTTGTCATTGGAACCAAGCGCATTTTGTTGTGGTTCATAAAATAGAAACCAAGAATAAGAAGACGACGGTGTATGTGGCAGATCCAGCATCGGGAATGCTTAAATTCACGAAAGAGGAGTTTCTAAAATCATGGGCATCGACCAAAGTAGAGGGAGAGTTAAAAGGCCTGTGTTTGCTGCTGGAACCAACGCCTGATTTTTATAAGACCAAGGACGAGAGTGACAAAAAGAAACAGAGTGTAGCCTTTCTTCTGCGTTACCTTAAACCCTACAAAAAATTTCTTTTCCAGTTGTTTTTGGGCATGCTTTTCGGAAGTATGCTGCAGCTTATTTTTCCATTCTTAACCCAATCGGTTGTCGATATTGGTATAAATACACAAAACTTGAGTTTCATTACCTTGGTTTTAGTTGCTCAGTTGGTACTGTTTATATCGCGTATTTCTGTTGAGTTTATTCGTTCCTGGATACTCTTACACATATCAACCCGCATCAATATTTCCCTAATTTCCGACTTCCTAATCAAGTTGATGAAGCTACCCATTGGTTTCTTCGACATTAAGATGATTGGTGACCTTTTGCAGCGTATACAAGACCATACGCGTATCGAGAATTTCCTCACATCATCTACCCTGAACATTCTGTTCTCTATGGTGAACTTGGTGATTTTTGGAATTGTATTAGCGATATATGATATGACTATCTTCGGTGTATTTGTTTTGGGGTCATCACTCTATATCATCTGGATTAACCTTTTTCTTAAGAGGCGTCGCGAACTCGATGGCAAAAGTTTTGCACAAATGTCAAGCAATCAAAATTCGCTAATTCAATTGATTACTGGGATGCAGGAAATTAAATTGAATAATTGCGAAAAGCAAAAGCGTTGGGAGTGGGAGAATATTCAGGCCGAACTTTTTAAGGTACGTACCAAGGGCTTGGCATTGAATCAGTACCAAGTATCAGGTTCTGTGTTTTTTAACGAAACAAAGAATATTGTTATCACCTTTTTAGCTGCACAAGCAGTTGTAAATGGTAGCATGACTTTGGGTATGATGCTGGCTGTTCAGTATATTCTTGGTCAGTTGAATTCTCCTATCGATAATTTGGTTCAATTTATTCATTCATGGCAAGATGCTAAAATTTCTCTAGAGCGATTGGGTGAGATTCACGAAATGGAAGACGAGGAATCGGATAAGGATGAAAAGTTAATTGAATTACCTGAGGATAAATCGATTCATATTGAGAAAGTCTGTTTTCAATACGAAGGACCTCACTCTGAGATGGTGCTTAATGAAGTTGATTTGAATGTTGCTAAAGGGAAAACGACTGCTATAGTTGGTGCTTCAGGTTCTGGAAAAACGACTTTAATAAAGCTTATGCTAGGGTTTTATCCTGCAACGAAGGGGAAAATCAATTTAGGCGGTATTTCTATTCAAAATTATAGCGCAGCCATGTGGCGTCAGAATTGTGGTGTCGTAATGCAAGATGGTTTTATCTTCTCAGATACCATTGCTAAAAATATTGCAGTTGGTGATGAGGTAATAGATAAAAAACGTCTGCTTTATGCTGTTCAGGTAGCATGCATTCATGAATTTATTGATAGTTTACCTTTGCGATACAATACAAAAATTGGAGCGAGTGGTCATGGTTTGAGCCAGGGACAAAAGCAAAGAATACTGATTGCACGCGCAGTTTATAAAGATCCAGAATTCTTATTTTTCGATGAAGCAACCAATTCTCTTGATGCTAATAATGAAAGAGCTATTATGGAGAATCTTAATGAATTTAATCAAGGAAGAACTGTTGTGGTTGTCGCTCATCGTTTAAGTACGGTTCGCAATGCGGATAAAATTATTGTACTCGAAAAAGGACAAATCGTTGAGCATGGTAACCATGATGATTTAACGAAGCTGAAAGGCAGGTATTATGAGCTTGTTAAGAATCAGCTAGAACTTGGAAATTAATTTTTTTTAGACGCAGATTAAAAAAATGATTAAATTATGATTTAAATTTTAAAAGTGAATTGTTTAAATATGAATTTTTTGAAAAATTACTGTACTCAATTTTAGATCATATTTTATCAGCGTCAAAAAAATAAAGAATAATGAACGATAATTATAAATATTCAGATATTACATCACTAATACTGAAAGCATTTTTTAATGTGTATAATGAATTAGGTTATGGTTTTCTCGAGAAGGTTTACGAGAATGCCTTAATTATTGAATTAAAGGAATTAGGATTGAATGTTCAACAACAAGCTCCTATTAAAGTTTTGTATGGGAAACAAATTGTTGGAGATTTTCTTGCAGATATTATCGTTAATGACCTTGTTATAATAGAATTAAAAGCCATCGAAAGGCTAAATCCAATTCATGAAGTACAACTTGTTAATTACTTAAAGGCTTCTGATATTGAAGTTGGTTTATTATTAAATTTTGGGAAAATACCTCAGTATAAACGTAGGGTCTTTTCAACCTAAATAGACTAGCAGTAAACTTTTATGATTTCAACTTTGTTTTTTTATCATAGTGAATCATATTTTATCAGCGTCGAAATATATAAACAGAATGTGCAATAACAAGCTCCTATTAAAGTTTTGGTAAAATAACTCAATATAAACGTAGGGTTCTTACAAACTAAATAGTCTAGCATCAAATTTTTATGATTTCACTATTGTTTTTTAATCATAGAGAATCATATTTTATCAGCGTCGAAATAAAGAAACAGAATGTGCAATAACAAGCTTCTATTAAAGTTTTGGTAAAATACTTCAGTATAAACGTAGGGTTCTTACAAACTAAATAGTCTAGCATCAAATTTTTATGATTTCACTATTGTTTTTTAATCATAGTGAATCATATTTTATCAGCGTCAAAATAAAAAAAAATGAGCGATAATATAGAATTAAGATCAGAGTCGGTGCAAGAGATTCTCGGGAAAATGCCTTCGTGGATTGTGAGGGTAGGTTCGGGATTGGTGTTTCTCGTTGTGTTAGTTCTTGTGGTTGGTTCCTGGTTTTTTTCTTATCCTGAGATTATTGAATCTAAATTGGTTTTGACGACTCAAAACCCTCCTGCTGAGTTAATAGCTCGTGCGAATGGTAAGATTGTTGACTTGAAGGTGGTCGATAAACAAAAGATAAAAGCAGGCGATTTGCTTGCAGTAATTGAGAATTCTGCTGATTTTGAAGATATGTTTTTATTAAGAGATGAACTTAAAAAAACGAGTTCTTTTCTTATTGATGATAAGAAAATTAACATCGTTTCTTCCAATAAAAGTTACAGACTTGGTGAAGTTCAGACACCGTTTAATACCTACTTAAAATCTTGTGCAGATTATAATCGTTTTATTGAACTGCAATATCATAAAAAGAAAAAGGCCTCTTTGCTTCAGAAGAAAAGCAATTATCGCATGTATTATAATCGTCAGTATAGGCAAAGAAATATACTAGAAAAGGAATTGTCAATTACTTATAAAGAGTTTAATAGAGATTCCTTACTTTATTCTCGAGGTGTAATATCTAAATCTGCATATCAGCAATCTGAGAAGAATTATTTGCAACAAAGCTATACTTTTCATGGCTCACGCTCTACTTTATCAGCAACTCAAATAGAAATAAATGAGCTTGATCAAGACATTATAGATCTAGATTTAGATAAGGAGAAGCAGAGAAAAGAATTGCAGGATGTGATTATCCAAACAAATGATAATTTAATAGCACAAATGGATATTTGGGAGCAGAATTATCTTTTGAAATCGCCAATTGACGGATCGGTAAGTTTCAATAGTTTTTGGTCGGCTAACCAAAATGTGAAGCAAGGTGACAAGGTTTTTACTGTTATTCCATCTGATTCCACACGAATTATTGCACGTGTTGAATTAGGTATGAATCGATCAGGGAAAGTAAAGCTTGGACAACGAGTTAATATTAAACTCAATAATTATCCATACATGGAATTTGGTATGCTCGAAGGACGTATCCGTTCAATTTCTCAGGTGCCCGAAGGAGATAACTACAGTTTGGATGTAGAGCTCTCTAATGGGCTTATAACAAGTTATGGTATTAAACTGAAATTCGCTCAAAAGATTGAAGGCGTTGCAGAAATAATTACGGAGGATCAACGTTTGCTCCAACGTATTTTTAATCCACTAAAAGCTTTATTAAAGGAGCATGTTGTAAAAGATTAATAATGTTTGATTGTTTAATGGTTTTATTGTTTTAATTGCTAAACTACTAAACTGCTAAACTGCTAAACTGTTGAACTGTTGAACTGTTGAACTGTTGAACTGTTGAACTGTTTTATTGTTACATTATAAAATTGTTGTCAATAGTCACTTGTGCAAAATCTATACTTTTCAACTCTTTCTCCTTTAACCTTTATCCTTTTTAACTCTTTAACCATTTGTATTCTTGTTTGTCTCACGCTTTTAGGCTAAATTAGATGTAAACATAAGTTTATGGGTATGCAAAAGGTCGCAGTTGGGGTAGATATTGGTGGTACGAATACCGTTTATGGTTTCGTAACAGAGGCTGGTGTTTGTCTTTTCCAGTCTTCTTTTTCCACGTCCAATTATCCAATTTTCGAGAATTTTGTTCGTGAGCTTGCCATGCATATTAAATCCAAGTACAAAACCTTAGATCGTAAATACAAGTTAGTGGGTGTTGGAGTTGGGGCTCCCAATGCTAGTTATCTCACAGGTTTCATAGAGGATGCTGTGAATCTGGTGTGGGGTAAACATTTGCCCTTGGTTAAACTTCTCGGTGCTCATTTACAATTACCAGTTGAACTAACCAATGATGCTAATGCCGCGGCTTTAGGTGAAATGCATTATGGTGGTGCCAAGGGAATGGAGAATTTTATGGTGATAACGCTTGGTACTGGCTTAGGATGTGGTTTGGTATTGGATGGGAAAATATATAATGGAAATGAAGGCTATGCTGGTGAAATGGGGCATATTATTGTACGTGAACAAGGACGTTCTTGCTCCTGTGGAAGAAAAGGCTGCCTTGAAACCTATGTGTCGGCAAAAGGCATTAAAAGAACTGTAAGTAAACTTTTGGCAAAGTATGATGGTCCATCCGTTTTACGTGATATCCCATTTAATAAATTCTCTGCAAGAAAATTAGCTATTGCTGCGTATAATGGCGATAAGGTGGCTATTGAATCTTTTGAATATACGGGGCGATTATTAGGTAAAACACTTGCTAATGTTGCAGCAATTTTTAATCCCGAAGCCATTTTTCTTTCAGGAGGTCTTGCAAAGGCAGGCGATTTGATTTTAAAGCCAACTCAATTTCATATGGAATCTAATCTTCTTTCTGTTTTAAAAGGAAAAATAAAACTTAATTTATCTTCTATCAAATCAAATGCAGGAGTTCTTGGCTCTGCTGCTTTAGTTTTTATGAGCGGGCATTAATAATTATGCTTTTGCACCGACAAAAGCTTTATTTATTTCTTCAATAGGAACGATATTTTTATACAATAAAAAATCATCTAATTCTTCTCGTGTTTTGAATTTAACTTTCGGTTCTATTCGATCTTTGAGATAATTTGTTAATGACTTTAGTGTTCTAAAATACCGGTAGTATTTATCTTCAAAATTATAAACATAGCAAATTTCTTTCTCTTCTTTTAAAGAAAGCTGATAAGTTTCTATACCTCTTTCGCGACGTAAATACTCAATATTTAGTAGTGTGATTTTATTCATATAAAAAAGATATGCATATATATTAATGCTTAAAGATATAATAATATGCATACGAAATTTAATTTTATCAGGTTTATTTGTCTGTTAATCTACTAAATATGTCTATTTACCATTATTTGTCAAAAAGAAGATTCCTCATTTAGTCAAGATTAAGCGTTTTATTTTTGTTCTTAAATACTTGATAATTAAGACTAACGAATCTTTTACTATTTTAATTTATACTTCTTTTCTCTTTTGTATTGACTCTTAACTATAGCGTTATTTATTATCATTACTTTTTAATTAGTATAGCCTATCGTGTTTTTCAATTTACAAGCACATTTAATATGAATATTGAATAAATCTTGATGTTTTATTAAGGAAGAAAAAAAAATTAATGGGGTATTTGTTGCTGAATAAATTATGTTTTTCACAGCCAAAAATATATTTGATCCTTCTGAATGCTCTAGTTTTACTTAATTATTTTATCAGATCTAATTTCTCTTATCATATTATTTAATGAATTATTGGCTTTGTTTATATGTAATCATTTAGTATATAGGTTAATAAACTTTTATATTAGATATATTATTATTAAATTGATATAGTGTTATCAAAATATATATTCAGTCTGTATTGATGTAAACAACTAGTACCATAGATATGACACGACTAACTGATCTACAAATCCTCTGAATCTCTATCAGGGGATTTGTTTTGTTCTATTGTTAATTTCTCGTTTTGATTCTTATCTGATTCAGGATATTATTTTACCTTGCTACTTTCTCAATATTAATTTGAATTACGATATGCTCAGATTTGTTTCCTGTTTATTGTTTTGTTGTAGTTATTTTATTGGCTTATCACAAACTAATATAAAACCATTTGCCTCACATAATCAAGCTCCTTTGATTCATTCTTATGGTCTACCTAATACTGAAGGAGGAAAAATAGTTGAAAAGGGTAAATTTTCAATGTCTTCAATTTTCAATTTATCAAGCAATAGTACCAATGCTCTTTTTCAAAATGAGATTGTTTATTTTGATGGTGAGATGGCTCGCCTTGATCTAAATGCTAAATATGGAATTGCGGAACGTTTTGAGATTGGCCTAAATCTACCCTTTGTTAATCATTCCAGTGGTTTTATGGATTCAAGTATTGACGGTTTCCATAGTGCTTTAGGTCTTTCAGGTGGTGCTCGTGGTGTCACTCCAAAAGGAGAGATGCACTATGTGTATTCAAGGGATGGTATAATCCTTTTTAATATTGATGAACCTTCGTTTGGTATTGGTGATATCAGTTTCGAATTAGGCTTAAAACTCCTTGAGCACAAAACGCATTCAATGGCTTTACGTGCTTACCTTAAGTTGAATAATGCCGATAAAAAGAAATTGCTGGGAAGTGGAACGGTCGATTTTTCATTCCAGTTTTCTGGTCAAACTACGGGTGTTGGCCCAAGACCGGCTTACTTTTTTTATTCTTTGGGCTATTTACGTGTTGGAAAAGGATCTTTGTTGGAAGATATGCAGAGTAGGAATGTAACTTTTGCTTCTTTGGGTCTAGCCGTAAAAGCAACTTCGTTATTTGTACCTAAAGTTCAGTTCGATTATCATTCTAAGTTTTTTAAAAATTCAATGACTGAAGAATTAGGTGACTCTGGTTTGCAACTCCTCTTGGGAGCTGACTTTATTCTTAATGAAAATTTGATTCTTACTGGAGGCTTCTCCGAGGATATTAAAATTAATACATCACCAGATTTTCTTCTTCATTTGGCCTTAAACTATACTTTTTAATACTCAAGAATTACCCATAATTGAAATTTAAGATGATAAATAATTGTTGATTAAACTCATTGCTTTACATACTGTGTTTTGATTCATTAATACTTAATTGTACATTGTTCGCTTAAATTATAAACTGAAATAGAATGAGCATTATAGGAAATATTATTTGGATTATTTTTGGAGGAATTTTTATTTTCTTGGAGTATATAATTGCTGGTATCCTCATGTGCTGTACAATTGTTGGTATACCTTTCGGTTTAAAAGCTATTCAATTCTCTATTTTGGGCTTAGCACCTTTCGGACAGAAAGTTGTTCCCAATGAAAGTGCTGGCGGTTGTCTTAGCCTAATCTTAAATATATTTTGGCTTATTTTTGGAGGCATATGGATTGCCTTAACTCACCTCGTATTTGCAATTCTTTTTGCCATTACAATTATAGGTATTCCTTTTGCCGCTCAGCATATTAAATTAGCCGGTTTTGCTTTAGCACCCTTTGGAAAATCATTAAGGTAGTTATGTAATCTTATTGGCTATAAGATGAATCTCAAATGCTAAATATAAAATAGGGGATTTTAAATCACCACCTTATTATAAACTCTGTTTTCCCTAGTTTGGGATAATATAAGAGACTTCCTCCGTGTGCTCTTACTATTTGTCTGGAGTAACTTAATCCAATACCAGAACCGCTCTCTTTTGTAGTAAAGAAAGGCACGAATATATTGTCTTGAATTTCTTCAGGAATCCCAGGACCATTATCCGAAACGATTATCTCTGTTGTAGCGCCATTTTGCTTTGCGCTTACTTTTATTTTAGGTTCTAGATTTATATTCTTTGTTTCGTCATGAAAAGCTTCCGAGGCATTTTTAACCAAATTAATAATAACCTGAATCAGCATTTGTTCATCTGCTATAAAGCTAAAATCGGTACTTGGTGTATCAAGTTTAAGTTGTCCTGAAAAATTCTCTTTAATAGGAGATAAAAGAATATTTAAGCGATCGAAAAAACCATTTGCATTAATTCTGTTTAGTTGTGGGATAGGTGCTTTAGAAAGGACTCTATACGATTGAACAAATTGAATTAAATCCTGATTGGTTTGGGTAATCACATTTAAGCCATCCAGTGTTTTTCTTACATCTGAATCTTGTTTGTTACCAACATGTTTTTGCTGTTTATTTTCCCAAATCTGTTTTAGGGATTGTGAAATTGAAGTAATAGGAGCAAGCGAATTCATAATTTCATGACTAAGAACTCGTATCAATTTCACCCAAGCATCAATTTCTTTACGTTCCAATTCGCCTCTAATATCTTGTATGGTAATCAGTTTAACCTCTTCTTTATCTATGCGAATAAGAGAACAACGAGTCATAACCTGAATGTGTTCGTTTTTTGTAGTTAAGTTGAGTACTTTTCGTTGTTTATTTTTCAACTTTGATAAGTCTACATTAAACTTTGGATCTATTCTATCTAACTGTTTAATGTGAGTGAAAGTATCTAAACCAAGAAGTTCTAAACTTGCCGAATTAACGTCGGTAACAAATCCATCTTCAGTAATTACGATAACACCTGTGGCTATGTTTTGAAGTATTTCAGCAAAATACGTTTCTTTTATCTTGCTTTTCATCTGAACGTTTTGAATAATTCCGTTTAGTTCGTTCAAGCTGATACTTAATTCATCGATAATTTTATTACCCGACTTTTTAGGGAAGTGTAGGGTTGTATCTTTATTTTTTATGGCCTGAACAAAGTAATTCATTTGCTTGTGAGTTTTGTTCAGAAACAGCATAAATGACCATGCCCAATATATTTCTATAATTAGGCATATTCCAAAACTATAATAAAACTGAATAGAGAAGGTGTAACCTATCGCAATTGCGACTGCTATAAGGCTTATTATCCTCAGAAATAAAATGGAGTTATAATATTTATATCCCATATTTCTTTATTTTATTGTATAAGGTTTGGCGTGAAATTCCTAGTTGATTGGACACGGCAGTAAGGTTTCCCATCTGTTTTTCAATGGCAGCCGTAATAAGTTGTTTTTCCATATCCTCCAGAGTTCCTCCGTAGGATTCTACTTTTGTAAATTCATCCATTTTGAACACAAAATTGTGTGTTCCAATTAAATGATCGTCACAAAGAATAACCGCTTTTTCAATGGCATGTTGCAGTTCCCGTACATTGCCCGGCCAAGTATAATTTTGAAGTTTTGTAATGGCTTTATCTGATATGTTTAGCCCTTTTTTATTGTATTTATCTGCATATAGTTTCATAAAATGAGAGACTAGTTTGGGAATATCATCTTGTCTGTCTCTTAATGGAGGCAATTCAATTTGAATCGTGTTTATTCGATAAAGTAAATCTTCCCTAAACAATCCTTCACCTACCATTTTGCTGAGTTTACAGTTAGTTGCACAAACCAAACGAATATCAATATCTACGGGCTTATTTTCACCTACTCGGGTTAAAGATCTATTTTGTAAAACAGCTAATAATTTGGCTTGCATGGGTAAGGATAGGTTACCAATTTCATCAAGAAAAAGGGTTCCGTGGTTTGAAGCTTCTATTTTGCCCATTCTATCAGATTGCGCGTCGGTAAAAGCACCTTTTTTATGTCCAAACAATTCGCTTTCAAAAAGAGATTCCGCAATAGATCCCATGTCTACATGAACCATTACATTTTGAGATTGGTTCGATAGCCTATGAATTTCTCTAGCAATCAGTTCTTTTCCGGTGCCATTTTCTCCTGTAATCAGAATATTTGCATCGGTGCTAGCTACTTTTTTTACAAGTTTCATTAAATTTTGCCAAACCAATGAATTGCCAATAATCAAATTTTCCTTGGAATTAAGTTGAGCAACCAGCTCGTTTTCCTTTAATTTTAAGGAAGAAACTTCTTTTTTAGATCGACTAAGTTTCCATGCCATTTCAATGGTAGCCAACATTTTTTCATTTTCCCATGGTTTCAGCACAAAATCGGCAGCTCCATTTCGTACAGCTTTTACGGCTAATTCTACGTCGCCATATGCTGTAATCATCACCACGCTAATGCCCGAATTATAGTCCAATATCTGGTTTAACCAATAAATACCTTCATTGCCCGTATTAATACCCGCCTTAAAATTCATATCCAAAAGAACAACATCGTAGTTATCGGCTTTTAGCTCTGTCATTAAGCAATTGGGGGTAGAAATACATTTCAATTTCTTACAGTAAGTTGTTAACAATAAATCTAAAGCTGAGAGTATACTTTTATTGTCGTCTACGATGAGAATTCTAGCGTCTTTCATATTGGAAACTGATGAGATATTATACAAAATCTATATAACATCATGTAATTTTTATCTAATGTATAAAGCTTTTCAAAATATTAGACACGACCTGTCAATAAATTTGACACTCTAACTTGATCGGTTATGTGTAAAGTGTTGTTTATTTGGCTATTGTGTGTGGTGGCATGAAGTTAGCTATAAATATGATGAAATTTATGAATCAATAATATTTCACAATTGATTAATCTAAAGAAAATACTTTGTATGTCGATGGATAGAAAAATAGAAAAGAAAAAAGGTATTAAAGCCAAGCATATTTACATTTTTAGCATAGCTGTTATTGTTTTAATTTTATCGGGTAAGATGATTTTTGGGTCGCAGTCTTCAACTTTTCGTGCCGAGGTAGATAAGCTCAATATTGCTGAAGTGAATGCGGGAAGTTTTAAGGATTATGTATCGATAATTGGTATGGTAGAACCTAAAACGACTATTTATTTAGATCTCGAAGAGGGTGGTAAGGTTGTTGAAAAACTGATTGACGAAGGTGAAACCGTGAAGAAAGGTGATGTGATTGTCAAATTGGTTAATAATGATCTCAAATTACAAATTCTTAATACTGAATCTTCATTGGCTTATCAGTCCAACGAGTTACGAAACACACTTATAAGCATGGAGCAGCAGAAGATCACTAATCTACAGCAACTACTTAGTATCGATACTGATATCATAAAACTAAAGCGACATTATGAACAAAATTTAATGCTTTTTGAAAAGGGGTTTATATCAGAGGAAGATTTTCTTACTTCTAAGGAAAACTATAATTTTTCTCTTCGTGATAGAGAACTGAGACACCAACGTATGGTTCAGGATTCCATTTTTCGTGCTAATCAAAAATTGCAAATGAATAGCAGTTTAATGACTATGAAACAGAATTTGGAAATGGTAAGAGAACGTTTAGAAAATTTGAATATTAAAGCTCCAGCTGATGGTCAGTTGGGAAGTTTGGATATTGAGATTGGTCAATCTATAAACCGTGGAGAACGAATAGGACAGTTGCATATTCTAAACGATTTTAAAATTGTTGCCGATGTCGATGAACATTATATTGATAGAGTTAGAAGAGGTCTTGCCAGTTCGTTCACAAGAAATGGAAAAGAGTACAAACAAATCACAAAAAAAGTTTACCCAGAAGTACGGGATGGCCGATTTAAAGTGGATTTAGTTTTTGATGGAGATTCGCCTAAAAGTTTACGTACAGGACAGACCTATCATCTTAAATTGGAGCTAGGAAAACCAGTTGATGCACTTTTATTACCAAGAGGTGGGTTTTTTCAAAGCACTGGCGGACAATGGGTATTTGTTTTAGATAAATCGGGTGATTTTGCGACAAAGCGAGCGATTAAAATTGGTAGACAGAACTCGAAATATTTTGAGGTTTTGGAAGGATTGGAAGCTGGAGAACAAGTGATAATCAATAATTACGAAAGCTTTGGTAATAACGACATAATAGAGTTTAAATAACTCAAATATAAAGAGAAGTAAGGATAAAGGTTAAAGTGAAATAAAGGCCGAAAGAAACAACAAATTTTTTACCGGTGATAATTATATACGCTTACTTATAAAAACAAAAAAAATGATAACAATTAAGAATTTATCGAAAGTGTTTCAAACAAGTGAGATTGAAACGTTGGCATTAAACAACATTAATTTAGACATAAAAAAAGGTGAATTTGTTGCCATTATGGGACCATCAGGTTGTGGAAAATCAACGCTTTTGAACATTCTTGGCCTGCTTGATAACCCTACCGAAGGGGAATATACATTTGGTGATAATGAGGTTGCCGGATTAAAAGAAGGACAAAGAACCGATCTAAGAAAAGGAAATATTGGTTTCGTATTTCAGAGTTTTAATCTGATAGATGAACTCAATGTTTTTGAAAATGTAGAGATGCCTCTCGTTTACCAAGGTTTTAGTAGTAAAAAGAGAAAAGAAATGGTTACTAAAGTTCTGGATCGTATGAATATGAGTCATAGAGCTAAGCATTATCCTCAGCAACTTTCAGGAGGACAACAACAGCGTGTGGCTATTGCTCGAGCAGTTGTGTCAAACCCAGGATTAATACTTGCCGATGAACCAACGGGTAATCTTGATTCTAAAAATGGACAGGAAGTTATGGAATTATTGACTGAACTGAATAGAGAAGGTACAACCATCATTATGGTGACTCACTCACATAGAGACTCAGCTTATTCACATCGTGTAATTAATCTATTTGATGGCAAGATTGTGACAGAAGAAATCTTGAAAGAGGAACATACCTTATAGCTCGAAAACTTGCCTACAAAACAGAACTAAGCTGGTGGATTTTTGCCTTAGCGGGATTAATTGCTTTGCTAACCGTTTCGTTTCAATCGTGGTGAGCAGCTACGAGGAATCCTGTTGAGAGTTTGAGGTATGAGTAGTGTTATAACAAATAAGTAACAAGGCTTACTAAATAATTTAGATAATAATGAACATCTATAATTTCAAAATGTCGTTCCGAAATTTATTGAAAAATAAGCTTGTTACAAGCATCAATATTATCGGTTTAGCCATAGGCATTAGTATAAGTGTGTTAACTTTTTCCTACGTTCAAAAAGAGCAATCAATGGATGAGTTTATTCCTGATATAGATAATGTTTATGTATTGACAACACACGATGTACCAAATGTTTCTGCACGAATGGTGGGGTATGTACAGCAAAATATTCCGGAAATATCATGCATCACCTTTGCTCATTTTGAATGGTCGCCACAAGTTTTTGTAAAACACAATCAGGTCGATTTTAAGATTGAAGACCTTTTGGTTGCAGATTCAATGTTTTTTCAAGTTTTTCAGTTGGAATCGGTTTATGGAAATCCACAAAAGGCTTTATCTGGCAAAAATAAAATTGTTTTAACTCAATCACTATCGAAAAAGATATTTGGCAATGTGAACCCTGTAGGTAAAGAACTCATGTACAATGCAACTAATTTACAAAATGAATTGCTTGAGGTTGGAGCCGTAATAAAAGACCTACCTCACAACTCTTCATGGGATTTCGATGCCGTTTTGTCAATAGAAACTAATCGAAAGATAGGGTGGTATGACAATTCGATGAAAAATTGGGGCTCGCAGAATTATGCATCATTTTTCAGACTAACTGATAAAGTTTCTTATTCTGTTGCAAAAGAAAAGTTAGCTCATATTTCTCTGGAAAATATTCCAGAACACTATAAGGAAAGAGCCTTATTTAGCCTTTTCCCTTTCAATAAGGCATATACCGACATGCCAGATCTTGATTTAGTAAAACATGGAAATTCTTTAAGCTTAATTATCATTCAGATTATTGGTTTTCTAATACTCATACTTGCTTGTATTAATTATGTGAACCTTGTAACCGCCCAAAAATTAAAGCGGATAAAAAATATTGGTATATTAAAAGCCCTAGGTAGTAAAAAAACAAAAATCATTGAACTAGTCCTAACTGAATCAGTTCTTGTTCTAGCTATAACAAGCATTATTTCAGTTATTCTGATTTATTTTTCGCTTGAGGGCTTGAATAATTTAACTGAATCACATTTTACTTTTCATGATATTTTTTCACAGAATAACCTGCTTCTGTTTTTTTTAATACTACTCTTTACTATTTGCATTACCGGCCTTATTCCTGGCTATATTCTAAGCAAATACCAAACAACTTTACTTCTTAAAAATTCGATTAGCACCGATAAACAGAATTATTTGAGAAATATTTTACTTGTTTTTCAATTTACAATCTCAATTGTTTTAATTGCAAGCATCCTTTTTATAAACAAGCAAAACAACTTACTAAACAATTTAGACCCAGGGTTTAAAAAGGAAAATATTGTTTATACAACCACAAATGCAGAGCTACAAAAAAAAATTTCTGCTTTTAAAAATGAGTTGAAAAAAATTCCTGGAATTAAAGACATCACCTTTTCATCAGGACTTTTGGGGTACAACCAACAAAATTGGGGTTTGAATTTAGTTAATAAGGGGACTGAAAAAGAGGTGGGAGTTGCTAACTTCTTTGTCAGCAAAAACTTTTTTAAATTTTTTGGTATTAATTTGATAAAAGGAAGTCAATTTAACGATCATTCGAATGATCTCAAAGATTGGATTCTTAACGAAACAGCTTTTAAGAAATTTAATATAGATAAGTTAGAGGATGCACGATTTAAGATGGCAAAATCAAACACGGGTAATATAATTGCTGAAACGAAAGATTTTAATTTCGAATCGTTGCATGTTGCTATTAGACCCGTTGGTTTTATGTGTTCGGGTGATGTTGATGAGGTTGCCTATTTAAAAATGACAGGAACAAATGGGCCTATTTTTAACCAAAGCATAAATTCACTCGAAAAATTATGGAATAAACTATCTCCTAATTTCCCTTTGGAAATAAAGTTTATGAAT
Source organism: Ancylomarina sp. 16SWW S1-10-2 (assembly GCF_009669305.1). GTDB lineage: Bacteria > Bacteroidota > Bacteroidia > Bacteroidales > Marinifilaceae > Ancylomarina. The sequence goes on along the minus strand of NZ_SADB01000015.1, from coordinate 48,407 downwards.
ACTTCGTGGGGAGCCTTATACAAAAAGGAAAACCAGTTTCAGAAAATTCTTAATTTTTCTACAATCATCTCTCTCATTCTTTCTTGTTTGGGTCTTATTAGTCTCACCATTTTTGTTCTGGAAACACGAACTAAAGAGATAGGAATTCGCAAAATAAATGGAGCCAAAACCCCTGAAATAATCAAAATGCTAAATAAAGATTTTATTAAATGGGTTCTGATCGCCTTTATTATAGCCTGCCCAATTGCTTATTATGCCATGAGTAAGTGGCTCGAAAACTTTGCCTATAAAACAGAACTAAGCTGGTGGATTTTTGCTTTAGCAGGAATCATTGCCATGGGAATTGCGCTGCTTACGGTTTCATTTCAATCGTATAGAGCTGCAACTCGGAATCCGGTGGAGAGTTTGAGATCTGAGTAAATAATTGTTTCCAAAAAACTCTTATGGGCCAAAAAAAATATTCAAAATGCAAAAAACACATAGCATGATAGCATACAATATAAAATCAGCGTTAAAAAGTATTTTCTCAGATAGAAAATTCACTTTGATCAATGTAATTGGATTTGCTTTTGCGATATCTGTTTGTCTGGCTATCTCTTTATTTCTACTTCAAGAATACTCCTACGATAGCTATCCTGAAAATGCTGACCGGATTGTTCGAATCATCGATGCAAATAAAAATACCAGTAATATAGATTATCGGGCAAAAGATATTTTATTAGAAAGTTTTCCTGAATTTGAAAATGCATGTTTAGTATATCGTGAAACGAGTCCTACAAATATTAATATTGGAGACAAGGCATTTAGTTTTACAGACATAATGTCTGTTGATAATAACTTTTTCACAATGTTCTCAATTCCATTTTTAAATGGAGATTCAACAAAGCCATTTGAGAATATCAATTCGGCAATTGTTACTGAAAGTAAAGCCAAACAACTATTTGGCACAGAAAATCCTATTGGAAAAGAAATTTTATTTGAAAGAACAAATCTCTTAACAATCACTGCAGTAATTAAAGATTTCCCTGCCAACTCCAGTATTTCGGCCAACTTATTGGTAAATGCTGAAAATGACGATTTTAAATTCTCTTTTAGTTGCGAAGAATATTCGGATAAAAGTACTCACAGATGGGATTTTAGAATCTATACTCGTATTGCTGAGGGAATCGAAAACAATGTCTTAAGCAAAAAAATAAATGCCAATCTTGCTTCATTAAAACCATATATTAACGAAATTGGATTTCTTCCTCTTAAAGACATGTACCTGTATGACTCCACTATTGGAAGTCAGACAAAAAGAGGAAACCCTAAACTTCTAAAATTACTTGTGGCAATTGCCATCATCATTCTAATTATTGCTATCGTTAACTACATTAACCTAAGCCTAGCTCAACAGTATAAACGAAATAGAATTATTGGTATTAAAAAAAGTTTTGGTGCTTCCAATTCCGATCTATTTATTCATTTCATTATTGAATCGATAATCATATCAGCCATTGCTTTTATCTTGTCCATTATCCTTGTTTGGATATTCACCCCTGTTTATACCGCTGTTTTTGGTTCTCCCATACATGTTAGTAGCCTACTTAAAAGCTCTGTCCTATTTAGTATACTATTATGCATACTGATTGTTGGTTGCCTTAGCGGTTTAACTCCAGCTCTAGTCTTATCCAGATCGAACCCAAACGATATCCTAAAAAAAACAAGCGCACAAGGCGGTAATCAATCCTATTTTCGCAACCTCCTCATCATTTTTCAATTCACGGTTTCAGTAGTCTTAATCATTTGTTTATTGATCGTACAAAAACAAATTTCTTTTGTCAAAAATAAAAATCCTGGATTCTCCGAAGAGCATTTTATTTGCGTTTCTATGCCCTATCTTCCTAAAGAAGAAAAAGCGAATGCGCAATCATTAGTTAATGAACTAAGAAACTATCCTTTTTTTAAAAGTATCTCACTTACCAATGGCGTTCCTGGGCGCATAAATTACACAATGGGATCAGGAATCAAAAATAAGGATCTTGTAATTCCTTGCTTAATTGTCGATACGGCATTTATTTCCACTTTTCAACTTAAAATTGTAAAAGGTAGAAATTTAAAGCCTGGAGATTACGGAAAAGTTTGTATGGTTAATGAATCCTTTTACAATTATTTTGAATTTAACAATCTAGAAAATAAAAAATATAATAATTACAGAAAAGGTGGTTTAGATATTATAGCCGTTGTAAATGATTTTCAATACGGATCTTCGCACAATAAAATAGAACCACTCTGCATTATATTTGCTGAGAATAGTAATTATTATCAACTCAGCATAAAAATTGCAGCAAATAACCTTCCCTCTGCAATGAAAATAATAAAAGAAAAATGGGGAGAAATAATGCCAGCCTATCCTCTTAAATATCAATTTTTCGATGACTGGTTTGATCAGATGTACGAGAAAGAAGAACGTTTCGCCAAAACGATTGGACTCTTTGCTCTATTGGCTATCGCAATTTCTTGCTTCGGAATTTTAGGTCTCGCCATTTTCTCATCGGAACAACGCACCAAAGAAATCGGTATCCGCAAAGTAAACGGAGCCAAAACCCCTGAAATAATCAAAATGCTAAATAAAGATTTTATTAAATGGGTTCTGATCGCCTTTATTATCGCCTGCCCAATTGCTTACTATGCCATGAGTAAGTGGCTCGAAAACTTTGCCTATAAAACAGAATTAAGCTGGTGGATTTTTGCTTTAGCGGGGCTCATAGCCATGGCAATTGCCTTATTAACCGTTTCATTTCAATCGTACAGAGCTGCCACAAGAAATCCGGTGGATAGCTTGAGGTCTGAATAATAAATTAAAATTTTGAGTTCCAAAAATGTAGATATGAATTTTATAAAATTGGCATTTCGTCGTTTGTTCCTTAAGGGTGAGCACAGTGCAGCCCGCATAATTTCCTTAGCCACAGGTTTGGCATTTGGTATTTTGCTTTTATCTGAGGTGTTCTATTATTACAGTTTTGATAGCTTTTATCCCGATTCGGATCGTATTTATGTTGTATCTGAAAATTATAAAGCGGATAAGTCTAAAGATGAATTGGAAAGTCGTAATCATGTTAGTGGCGCAATTGCTCCAGGTTTAAATGCAGAGGTGCCTGGAGTAGAAGCAGCTACCCGATTAAATTCTATAGGTTTATCGCTATTTTATACTGATGATAAAAAAAGCTACAAAGCAATTTTTGTTTTGGCAGATGAACATCTTTTTGATGTTTTACCTAGACCAATGTTAAAAGGTAATCCTGTTGAGATACTGAAAGCACCAATGACATGTATGATCTCGAGTGAAATAGCTGAAAATATAGGCGGCAATGTTATTGGTAAAACTATTGAATTAAAAGAATATTTAGGCAAGCAGTTAACGATTGGTGGCGTGTTTGAAGCTTTGCCAGAAAATACGAATTACAAATATGACGTTTTAATATCGATGGTTTCGACAAGTTATTTTATGTGGGATGGAAGTGACCAGTGGCTTGGAAATGATCGTTATTACTCTTGTGTAAAACTGGCACTAGGTGTAAAACCAGAAAGTTTAGCTCCTGCAGTTAGAAAGATGCAAGAAGTGCATCAGGATATTGAAAAGATTGAAGCACAGGATGATAGTTTTGTTTTGAAATATTCATTTAAACCCATTCAGAAAGTTTATATCGAAAACCTAAAGGATATTATTTTAATTCTGAGTACGATTGCATTTGCTGTTTTGTTCGTCTCGTTGCTGAATTACATTTTGCTGACACTGAGCGTATTGGTTGAGCGATCAAAATCATCGGCTATTTATAAAACTTTTGGAGCTCATGCCCGTCATTTACGTCAGATTATTTTCTCTGAGTCAGCGCTCATATTTCTCATATCACTTTTCGCCGCTTTTATCCTGATTATTGTATTACAATCCGCAGCCGAGCAGCAAGTTGGGCATCAACTTCAATCCGTATTAAACCCCTATGTAATTTTGCCTTTAATGGGCATATTGATATTCATACTTATTCTGATGAGTTACTTGCCAGCTCGTTTTTTCTCCCGTATTCCTGTGGCAAATGCTTTTCGTCATTATCATCAGAAAAAGAATAAATGGAAACTGGTTTTATTATCCTTTCAGTTTGTCGGCGCTTCTTTTATTCTATGCATGCTGGTTATTGTTAGTTTGCAATACGATAACATGAAGAATAGTTCTCACGGTTATCAAGCTGAGGGTGTCTTTTATGGTTCGACTAGTGGTATGGAAGGAACTAAAATAGCTAGTGTATTACACGATTTAAGATCGATGCCTGAGATTGAAAAAGTTGGTTTTGGAGCGACATTACCATGCAACTCGAAATCTGGTAATAATATTCTATCTCTGGATGAACAAAGAGATTTATTTAATGTTGCAGATTTTTATACTGTCGACAATAATTATTTATCCATACTGGATGTAAAAGTGACAGAAGGGCAGCTATTCCCTGAAGAATCAACACTTGAAGGAGATGTGCTAATTAGTAAAAAAGGCGCTAAACTGTTGCAAATGCACAATGCATGGGATGAGGGTGTTGTTGGTAAACAGATAGTGATTAGTGAACATGGAAGTACTACTATTAAGGGTGTTTTTTCTGATTTTACAATTGGCTCTAAGGCTGAGCCAGATACACGTCCCGCCGTATTTTTCTATAGATCTGAATCTAATTTCGTGAAGACAGCTATCAAATATCCATCCTATTCATTCAATATATTGGTTAAAACCTATCCGAGTACCCAAGCTGGAACGATGAATAAAATAAGAGAGGTATTTAACACTGCTTTGCCCTATAAAGATGCCAACATAAAGAGTCTAGAAATGCAGCAAGAAAAAGGCTATACACAACAACGAGGGTTTCGAAATGCGATGATGGCGGGTAGTTTTATAATCTTACTTATTACAATTATTGGCTTGCTAGGCTATACAACCAACGAGGCGGTAAGGCGACGTAAAGAATTGGCTATTCGCAGAATAAATGGAGCAAAGTTTTCAAGTCTTCTTAAGGTTTTCTTGTGGGATATCGAGATTGTGGCTGCTCCTGCCGTATTATTTGGTTCTTTGGGAGCATGGTTTACAGCCAACTTGTGGATGCAGAATTTCGCTTACAAACTCCCCCTACATTGGTGGCTATTTTTCATCTGTAGTTTGATTATTCTCTTGCTTGTAGCTCTAGTCACAGTCATCAATTTTACACGAAATGCACGCCAAAATCCGGTGGAGAGTTTGAGGTATGAATAACATTACAATGCACTGAGCCGTGTCAAAGTGTGAAAGAGGAAATATGGAAACGTGATCGCATTCATTTATCTTCTTGCTTCCTAAACCTGTCTAAACATATATGACGAGATTTTTTCTCGAAAAGAGAAAGCGTGAAAATTTTTGCCGAGACTAACTTTAATGATTAAATCATGGTTTAATATAAACATAATGCTTGATAAAGTGCATGTTCAATTAACGTTTTATTTTTTTTAATTTAATAGATCTCTTCTCATTTAATCTATTCTTTTATGCTGTTTATAGTAAAATATAGCTCGAAGTAGTTCATTGTGACTTAGGCTCTAGGTGTGTTACCTTTACTTAATTAGGTCACTCATGGAAGATGAATCTATTTCTGTCAATTCCTTGGTATGTTTTACAGTATTTATATATGATGATTACTTCGAATTTGTAAATTTACTTTCTTTAATAAATTTACTCTTTTGAAATAACAGCTAGTTTTATTTAACAATAAAGTAGCCGTATTATTTATTTTATAAACACTCAGTATATAAAACTAGACAGATGCGCATTTTTTTTATGATTATTGCATTGTTTTGTGCAAAGACATTATTTTCTCAACAAAGTGAAGTTTTGTTTAATGACGATTTTAATTCGAACAAAAACAATTGGAAAATATCACATACAACTTTAAGACTATCTGAAGTAGTAGGTGGCAAACTAGTTGATTATTTGGGAAAAGAAGGTGTACAGAGAGTAAATTTAACCCACGCAGATTTCGATGACTCATGTGATTATGTCATTAGATTTTCCTTAGCTAATCTTAATAATGAGACAGGATATAAATATCCGATATATTCAAAATATCATGGCAAATTAACAAAAAGATGGGTAACAACGCCTCAATGGGGATTTACTTGGGGTTTTAAAGATTGGGACAATTATAATGCTATTGTTTTACAAAAGGCACCCCATAGTGTTGGTGTTGGAGAGTTTGGGTACAAGGCCTATTCTATGGTAAATGGTATCGAAATATGTGAAGATGGTTGGCAGGAGGATCCTACTGCATTTCTAAAAGGTAATACGGCTTATTACGATTTTGTGATTCGTAAAAAGAATGATGGTTTTTTAGTTCTTCTAGATTTAGGTTCAGAAGAAAAGCATTTAGCACATATGAAATGCAACACGGAATGGTTAGGTGATTATGTAGGACCTTTTATTGGAGCAGGAGCTCAAATTTCTTTAGATTATATTAAAATAGAAAAACCACAAAAACCTGGGAATATAAATAACTTCAATTTATCCATGAAGCAAATTAATTCTCTATGTAATTCTATTTCAGATACCATTAAAGGAAACAATCCTGAATCATATTTGTCTGTAAAAGCAAACTTGAATGGTACACGTACGTTAATGTTTTCCGCTAATGATATTTCTGAATTAGAAGGAGAGGAAAGGGAGTATGGTCTTAAAATGCATAAAAAAATATTCGAATTAATATTTCAAACTGTTAATGATGCATTAGATACTCCAGTTAAAGGAGAAGATCTAATTTCTGCGCTTCAATCAAAGAATATTACCAATCTAGAATTCGATACAAAAGGTCATTCACACAGTTATACGTGGGATGAAATTTTGTAATTACAATAAATAAGCAGGTTGTTATATGGAATATATTCTAGTTCTGTAGCTACATTTTGTGCAATATTCTTTGTGTTTACTTCAATCTCTTTGAAGATCACTTAAGAATTGGATTAGTATTGTTTAAAATTTGCATTATTTGTAAATAATGTTCGAATTTATAATGGAGTTTGTAACAAACCATAACAGCTAAGTCTTTCTCCCGTATTTGTTGCTCGGCATGGGCGATGGTTCATCTAAGTTTTTTTTTACTATAATAGAACTGCTTTGTCTAGGATTATGACTCTTTTCGGGGAGCAATAAAATTCATAGAAGACTTATGGTGAGGGGGGTATATAAAAAAATATCCCGACTGGGATTACCAACCGGGATTTTTACAAAATACTTAAACAACAAACACTAACATAAACGTTCCTTAAACGTGTACACGACAAAGATGAGCATTAAAAGTGGTTATTGAAAGTGATTTTCAGGCATTTATGAGCGCAAACGTTATAAACCTTCTCTGCAAACGTTTGATGTGTTGTTATTTATATAGAATTTAAATAAAAGACTTGTGAGTCTTGCTTTTCGTAAATTTTGCTCCACGTGGAGCAATCATAAAAATTTTAGTGTTGATATTCTAGAGAACAATCTGTTTTTTATAGGTTTTGTTTCAAAAGCGTGTCATCTATTCCTAAAACTCAAAATTTCGAGTCCATTCCAAACCTAATTTTAGTTATATTTGTCTTCTTATTAAGGGATTTATAAAGATATTCAGTTTCAATATTTTATTCAGCTTATATCAGAATTTCCTAATGATAGTATGATGATTTTAACTTCAAAAAAGATATTTTGAATCCATTAAAAAAACTTGCTGGCGAAACTGCCATTTATGGCGTAAGTTCCATTTTAGGACGATTGCTTAATTGGCTTTTGGTGCCTTTATATACGATTATATTCGTTCAAGAAGAGTATGGTATTGTAACTAACTTGATGGCTTATGTTGCTATGTCTCTGGTGATTTTAACTTACGGTTTGGAGACCGGTTATTTTCGGTTTGCTAACGACGAAACTTATTGCAAAAAGGTATTCTCTACAACTTTTTTCTCTGTTACAACAACCAGTTTGCTTTTCCTTTTAGGTGTTTTTGTATTTATTGATCCTATAGCTTCGTTTTTAAATGTTACTGATCGATCTAATTTCATAATACTTTTAGCACTTACGCTTGCGCTTGATGCCATAACATCACTTCCATTTGCACAACTTAGACATCAAAATAGGCCTGTGCGCTATGCTTTTATTAAGCTTAGCAATATCGGTATCAATTTAGGACTTAACCTCTTTTTTCTAGTGCTTTGTCCTAAGTTAAATATGTGGTATCCCGAACTGGGAGTTACTGCAATATGGAATCCAGAAATTGGTATTGGCTATATCTTTATTGCTATGTTTGTGGCAAGTCTTTTTAACTTGATTTTTTTATTACCAGATTTGATTAAAATTCAGTGGCAATTTGATAAGGCTTTGCTGCGAAAGGTTCTTAAATATGCATCTCCAATTTTGGTGGTGAGCATTGCAGCTCAGATTAATTTGAATGTGGATAAAATGCTGATGCCAAAATTAATTTCTGATGCTAGCGAAGCACTCGCTCAAACAGGTATTTATGGTGCTAATTTTAAGTTGGCTGTTATTATGACTCTTTTTATTCAGGCTTTTCGCTTTGCTTTTGAACCCTTTTTCTTTTCTCAAAATAAGGACGAAAACAGCAAGAAACTTTATGCTGATGTTCTTAAGTACTTTGTCATATTTGGTCTGCTCATCTTTATGGGTGTGATGTTCTATATCGATATTGTGAAAATTCTTATTGCTCCTGAATATCACGAAGGTTTAGGCATTGTTCCTTATGTACTTTTAGCCAATTTCTTTTTAGGTATTTTCTTTTCCTTATCCTTATGGTATAAGCTTACTGATAAAACTAGATTTGGCGCTTATATGGCTTTGGGAGGTGCAGTAATAACCTTGAGCTTGAATATTATATTGGTACCAAAAATGGGGTATTATGGAGCTGCAATAGCCATACTGGTTTGTTCTGTATTAATGACAATTGCCAGTTTCTTACTTGGTCGTAAATATTATCCAATAGATTATGATTTGAAGCGAATTAGTCTCTATTTTGGCTTAGCTATGCTACTCTATTTTTTAAGTACTTTTATTCAAATCGATAATAATTGGCTTAAGATGTTAGCCAAAACCCCATTAATTCTTCTATTTTTAGTGGTCGTTTTACAAAAAGAGAAATTATGGACCGTGTTAAGAAAGGGTAAGAGCAAAGCATAAAGTAAGCATACTATTCAGGTTTGGATATACTTACTTATTAGATGGATATTCCAAATCCTTAATTGCTTAGAAATTATAAATATCCACTTCAAAGAATCTGCGCTTATTAGTGTAATCTGCGTGTGAAAAAATAGAAATTAAAACTAAAATATATAAAGATGAAGGTTAAGATCATTAATAAATCAAAACACGATTTACCTAAGTACAGCACGGCTTTATCGGCAGGTATGGATTTGAGAGCTAATATTAGCGAAAAAGTTATGCTAGAGCCTCTTGAAAGAACATTAATTCCTACAGGTTTATTTATTGAATTGCCAGCTGGATACGAAGCTCAAATACGTCCTCGTAGTGGTATGGCTTTAAAAGAAGGGATTACTGTTTTGAATTCACCGGGAACTATTGATGCTGATTATCGAGGCGAAATTCGTGTGATTTTGGCTAATCTTTCGAACTCTAAAGTTGAGATTAATGATGGTGATCGAATTTGTCAAATGGTTGTTGCAGCTCATTCTGTTGTTGAGTGGGAAGCTGTTGAAAAATTAGATGAGACTGTTCGTGCTGCCGGTGGTTTTGGCCATACGGGTAAAGAGTAAACTATTACATCTCTTTTTAATTACAATTCGTTAATAAATATTAAACACTGAGTTGTTTACAACTTAATAAGTAACTTTGGTATCGCTTTAATAACTCCCCTGTTTTGTGTGGTTTGGGGTAGGCGTAATCAAGATATTAAAAAAAATAAAAAGTATATGAAGATTATTGTTCCAATGGCAGGAATGGGTAAGCGAATGCGCCCTCATACTTTAACTGTACCAAAACCTTTAATTCCTATAGCAGGAAAACCTATAGTTCAACGCTTATTAGAAGAGATTGCTAAGGTTTCAGGCGAAAAAATTGATGAAATTGCTTACATCGTTGGTCATTTTGGCGACGAAGTGGAAAACCAATTAAAGGAGATTGCATCTAATTTAAATGCCAAGGCAAGTATCTATTATCAAAATGAAGCTTTGGGAACAGCTCATGCTATTCATTGTGCAGCAGATTCTCTTGATGGCAAAGTTGTTGTAGCTTTTGCAGATACTTTGTTTAAGGCCGATTTTGTTTTAGATGATAAAGCTGACTCAGTCATTTGGGTTCAGAAAGTAGAAGACCCTTCTGCCTTTGGAGTGGTTAAAATGGACGATAATAATTGTATAACTGACTTTGTTGAGAAACCACAGGAATTCGTTTCTGATTTAGCTATTATTGGTATTTATTACTTTAAAGATGGTGCTAATCTTAGATCTGAACTGCAGTATTTATTGGATAATAAAGTTGTAGTAAATGGCGAATATCAGTTAACTGATGCCCTTGAAAACATGAAAAACAAGGGACTTAAATTTGTTCCTGGTCAGGTAATTGAGTGGATGGATTGTGGTAATAAGGATGCAACGGTTAATACGAATCAACGTATATTAGAATACCATAAGGATGACAAGCTTATTGCAGATTCTATGGTCAATGAAAATTCTGTGATTATTCCTCCTTGCTATATTGGAGAGAATGTCGTTATTAAGAATTCAGTTGTTGGACCCCATGTTTCTTTGGGCGATAATTCGCTAGTTGATAATTCATTAGTTTGTAATGCGATTGTACAAACCAATACGAAAATTATTGGTGCAAATATTAAGAATTCTATGCTAGGTAATTTTGTAGAAGTTACTGGCGAAGCAAAAGAATACAGTATTGGTGATTATACCAACTGTTAATTAATTTAGTTCAAGTTTAGATTCTGAAGTCTGTGTATATGGACTTCAGAATTGATTTGTATATAAGAGCTTGATGGAATTGAAACACAAATGAGAATGTTAAAAAGACAATCTATAGTTTATGTGCTAGTTGGAGTGCTTATGTTTAGTTCTTCAGTAAGTTTTGCTCAAAAGAGAGGAACTGATAAAAAGAAGAATAAAGTTGAATTGACTGAACAAAAACGTCTTGAGTTTGATTATGCGTTTCATGAAGGTGAGAAAGCTCTTGGCTTAGGTGAATATGAAAAGGCCATATCGTGGTTTGCAAATTGCCTTAAGCTTGACACAACGAGTGCTGTTGTTTATTACGAGTTGGCTAATATCTATATCAGTCAGGAAAATTTTAATTCGGCTCTTGAGTTGGCAAGAAGTGCTGTGGCTCTTCAGCCCAAAAATATTTGGTATCAAGTACAATTAGCGGGTATTTTTAAAGCTAAAGGTATGATTGATCAAGCTTGTGAAGTCTATGAAAATTTAGCTGTTCAGTTTCCAGAAAGAGATGATTTTCGACTCATACAAGCCGAATTATTTATATCCGTTGAGAAGTTTGAAGAAGCACTAGAGGTGTACCAAACCATAGAAAAAAAGCTTGGTGTAACCGAAGATGTTAGCATTAACAAACATACGCTTTACTTACGTTTAAATAAAAGGAAAAATGCGTACGCTGAACTCAATAAACTAATCAAAAAATTTCCATTTAAGATTGAAACTTATGGTCTTTTGGCCGATATGTATCTTCAAGATGGTAATAAGGAAAAAGCATTAGAGCAATATAAAAAGATTGTTGAGATTGCTCCAGAAAATGGATTAGTTCATTTTTATTTGGCAGAGTATTATCGAAAAGAAAAGCAAAAAGAGATGGCTCAATCACATCTCGAAAAAGCTTTTTCCAGTAATATGGTTAGCTCAGATAAAAAAATTCAATATCTAGTGGGTGTTGTTTTGGCCGATACTCAGAACCCGTTATCTGATGAAAATCTAAAAACATTATTGGATTTGCTAATGAAAGTTCATCCTGATGATATTCATGTTAATCTAATATATGCTGATTATTTACGTCGCCAAAAAGACAGTGTAGGTGCTCGTAAACTTTTACGAAAAGTTCTTTTGCAAGAGAAGAATACGTATGCCATTTGGGAAGAGTTAATGTTTATAGACAATGAGCTTTTAGATTTTGATAGTATGTTTACTGAAAGTGCCGAAGCGATTAAATATTTTCCTACTCAGCCACTTTTATATGTTTTTAATGGTGTTGCAGCAGCACAAAAGAAAGATTTTGAGACTGCAGTTAAGACACTTACAATTGGATTTAATTATGTGGGGAATAATCTCGCCTTGCGAATTCAATTCCTAACCTATTTAGGAGATTCTCAATACGAACTAGGTAATATAAAGAAAGCTTTCGAAGCTTACGATGAAGTCTTGCTTTTCGAACCTGCAAATGTGGTTGTATTAAATAACTATAGTTATTATCTATCTGTACTTAATCAGAACTTGGAAAAGGCTAAAGAAATGAGTCTTAAATGCGTTCAGATCGAAAAAGAAAATTCAACTTATTTAGATACTCATGCTTGGGTTTTATTTAAGTTAGGATCTTTTTCTGATGCTAAAATAGCTATGGAGAAGTCACTTCAATTTGGAGGAAGAGAATCTGCTGTAATTGTAGAACACTATGGTGATATTCTTTATAGATTGGGAGAAAAAGAAGCTGCGATGGCAGAATGGAAAAATGCTGAGAAGATTGGTGAGGGATCAAAACAGTTATTGGATAAGATTAAAACAGGGATAATTTCTGAATAGTAAAATGAGCGTATTTAAAAGAAAAAATAGTCTACTTAGTATTGCAGTTTTGCTATTAATGTTTTTGCAGTTTTCGTGTAAATCTACTTACGAATTAGGACGTAAGAGAGCTCATGGAATAAGTGATAATAAACTGTATAATCAAATTGCAGATAGTAGTTTATTATATAAAACTCTTTGGGTTAAACGCTTTGCTGCTCATTATGAGTCTAAGGAAAAATCACAAAGTATTAGAGGATCAATAAAGATTTTAAGAGATAGTATTATCATGGTGCAAATCAATGCACCAGCTGGGATTATGGAAGTCGCTCGTTTGTATATTACACCCGACTCTGTAAAAATGCTTGACCGGATAAAGAAGAAGTATATTGTAAGTGACTTTAGTTTTTTGTCGGAGAAACTTAATATGAATGTTGACTTTTATACGCTTCAAAGTATTCTTACAAACGAGCTTTTTCAACTAGAGAGTTTCTCTGAAAGAAGGAGACCTTTTGTAAGAAATTTTAAGAGTAAAGTGATTGATAACAAGTATGTTTTTATCTCAGATAAAGGGTCAAAAGTAGAACGAAAATTGAGGAAAGACAAGTTCTGGAAACTTCATAAATTTAACTATCAGCGTTTTGAGATTGATCCCTCCTTAATGAAAATTACCGATGTTGCGGTTAAAATGTTTGGAGAAGACAGGGATATAGTCTTAAAATATCGTGATTTTATTGATTTAAAAGGGCAAAAATTTCCAAGTGAATTGGTTTTTAAGGTGAAGGATTCAATACAATCCTTATCTTGTAAACTAAAATATAATAAACTCGAAATTGATGAGGATTTAAAGTTTCCTTTTAAAGTTTCAAGTAAATTTGAAAGAATCTATCCAGAATAAACTATGGAATTTTTTGCAAATATTAAGTCATTTTTATTTCTAATTATTACAGTTTTAGTGCTGTGTAGCCCTGTAAATGCACAAGATGTATCTCAGCTTAAGCAACAAAAAAAACAGAATGCTGAAGATATAGCTTATACGCAACAGCTCTTGCAGAACACACAAAAAGAGAAAAAGGCTAGCTTAGGGTTTTTATCAGTATTAAATAGAAAGATTTTATTACAGAAGGAAATGATTCGTAATATCCAAAAAGAACTGGATTATACGGATTCTAAAATTGGTACAACTGATAGAGAAATAGAATCGTTAGAAAAAAAATACGAAAAGCTTAAGGTTCAATACGAAAAGCTTATTATGTATGCTCACCGTCAAAAAAATTCACGTGATAAACTCATGTTTCTCTTTGCCTCAAAAGATTTTAATCAGGCTTATATGAGGTATAAATACCTTCAGCAGTTTTCAGAGTTTACTAGAAAACGCGGCGAGGAATTGGTTGAAACAAAGGTGTCATTAGATTCTAAACTTGATAAGTTAAAGCTTGTAAAAAAGGAAAAGCAAGTGCTTTTGGCTCTCAACACAAAAGCGTCAATGAATTTATCTTCTCAAAAGTCTCAACAATCAAGTGTTTTAACTCAATTGCAGAAAAAGGAGAAAACACTTCTTAAAAACATTAAAACACAACGTAAAAACGCGAAAAGGTTAGAGAATAAAATTCGCGATATAATTGCAGATCAAGCAAGGTTAGCTAAAAAGAAAAAGAATACCAGTGGAGCTTATAGCCTAACACCAGAAGAGAAAATATTGGGCGATAATTTTGGACAAAATAAAGGTAAATTACCTTGGCCTACAGCAACCGGTTTTATTTCGCAAAAATTTGGGAAGCATGCACATCCAGTACTCAAATCGGTTATGGTGAATAATAGTGGTATTGATATTACAACGAAGCCCATGTCGGAATGTAGAGCGGTTTTTAAGGGTGAGGTAACACATATTTTATCTATGCCAGGCTTAAATATGGTTGTACTTATTAAGCACGGTTCATATATCACTCTCTATTCCAATTTAATTAACGTGAATGTTAAGAAAGGCGATTTTGTTTCGGCTAAAGAGAAAATAGGGGTTGTTTATACAGACGAAAATGAGAATCAAACGGTGTTAAATTTTCAAGTTTGGAAAGCAACCACTAAACTGAATCCGGCTACTTGGCTTTTGAAAAAGTAGCTGATTTTATGCTTTTAATATGCTTATCTATTTTCAAGTAAATGAAATCCAATCAAGATATATTTATTGAAAAACTGGATAATTTTATCCGGAAATATTATCAAGTAAAAATCCTAAGAGGACTACTTCTTACGGTTATTTTCCTGATACTACTTTACCTGGGTTTAAGTGTTTTTGAATACCATTTATATTTATCATCAAAAGTTAAAACAGTATTGCTTATTGTAGGAGCTAGCTTGCAGATAATTGTTTTAATATTTTCCATTTTACTTCCACTAAGAAGCCTTTTAAATAAAGGCTCACGCATTTCGTATCGAAAGGCTATTACGTTAATCTCGGCACATTTTCCCGATTTGGAGGATAGGCTTTTGAATACCTATGAATTAAACGAGAAAGCATCTCTTAATTCAGACGAAAATGCTTTGCTTATAGCAAGTATTAATAAGAGGATATCTTCACTAAAACTATTATCATTTCGCGAAAGCATTACCTTTAAGGACACCTATATTTATCTAAAATATCTAGCTGGAATATTGTTTTTAGCGACTATCATTTATTTTGCTTTCCCCGACTTTTATTCAACTAGCAGTACGCGATTAATTCACTTTCAGCAAGATTTTCAAGCTCCAGCAGATTTTGAGTTTATTGTGGAAAGTGAGCTATTTGCAGAAAAGGGAGAAAATTACCTTTTAAGTGTTCATACTCAAGGAAAATTATTACCTGAGTTTGTAGATTTGATATATGGTGGACAAAAGTATTTGATGACTTTAAATGAGTCTGGATCGTATACCTATGAGTTTAGAAATTTAAATGCTGATATTCAATTTTCGTTTCAATCGGGTAGAACAAAATCGAGAGTTTATCAATTATACTTAAAATCTAAACCTATTTTAGATAAGCTTGAGATTAATATAATTCCTCCTGTTTACACAGGTTTACCTTCTCGTAAGGAGAGTCAAATTGGAGATGTGAGTATTCCTATAGGCTCACGTCTAAAATGGTTTATAGAAGCCTATGATGCGGATACGCTTGCTGTTCATTTTGTGAAGAAGGATAAATTTATTTCAAAAGACGATTCCAAATTAGAATTTTCCGATGTCATTTTTGAATCAGATACCTATGAAATTAGTTTAGCGAATAAAGCCTATCCTAAGAAAGTTTATGCTCGTTACCAACTTGAAGTTTTGCCCGATCAATTTCCGAGTATTGGAATAAGTGTTCAGGCGGATTCGATTAATGATTCGGCTTATTATTTTAAGGGGGTGATAAAAGATGATTATGGTTTTACAAAATTAAATTTCGTTTATCAGCTTGAAGAGGGTGATTCTAAATTTGTAAATGTGCCCATTCAGAAAAATCTTAATCGACAAGAATTTTATTTTGCCTTTGACTTCGCTTCATCAAATATTCCAGCAGGAAGTCGTTTGCAATATTATTTTGAAGTTTTTGATAATGATGCTATCAATAAACCCAAAAGTACAAAGTCCGATTTTCTAAATTATTATTTACCAAACGCGGAACAGGTTTTTGAATTGAATTCTCACATTCAGGATAGTTTGACAAGCAAAATTGAGAAAGGGAAGGAAATAAGTCGTTCTATCCAGCAGAAAGTGCATAAATTACAGAAAAGTTTATTGGACAATTCCAGTGACCAATGGCAACAAAATCAGATGTTTAATGAGATTGAAGCACAAAAAAACCACCTTGAGAATCTCTTAAAAGAAATTAAGAAGGATAATGGCCGTAAAAATCAGCTTATGAAGGCGGCAGGATTGCAAGATTCGCTACTTCTCGACAAACAAAAGAAAATTGAAGAGCTGATGGAGAAAATAATGGACGATGAGTTGAAATCACTTTTTGAAGAGTTCAATAAATTGTCCGAAGAGCTCGATAGAGATAAGATTAATAAATTGGGAAACCAATTGAAAATGTCTATGAATGATTTTCAGAAACAACTCGATAGAAATTTACAATTATTGCAGCGTTATGAAATTGAGTTAGGGGTAAAACAAATTTCATCTCGAATTGAAAAACTAGCCGAAGAGCAAAACGAACTTTCCAAGTTTAAACGAAAAGATAAAGAATCTGCAATTGGAAAACAGGTTGCATCTAAAATGAAATGGGAGCGGATTGAAAAGGATCTTGATGATCTTTTAAAGAAAAATACAGAAATTAATAAACCTTTTAGTTTAGGTGATTTTAACAAGGAAAAAGAAGACATACAAAATAGTATGCAAGAAAGTCTCGATCAGCTTCGAGATAATAATCTAAATAAGGCTGAAAAAAGTATGCAAAATAGTTCTCAGAAACAATCTCAAATTGCTCAGAAGCTTTCTAGCGCAATGTCTGGAAGCATGTCTATGCAAATGAGTGTTGACACTGATATGTTAAATAAATTACTAATTAATCTAATTGATTTTTCTTTTCAACAAGAAAAGCTTATTTTAGAATTGCAAAAAACGAACTATCAGAACCCATTATATGTCAATATTATAGACAAACAAGGGGTTTTGAAAGAAGAATATGAATTGTTACAAGATTCTCTATTATCTTTATCGAGTCGTACACCTCAGGTTGCGGCCTTAATAGGTAATAGAATATTTGATTTAGAAGATTTATTGCGTAACAGCCTTGATGAGTTAACTAATCGTCGTGCTTATCAGGCTAGGGTTACTCAACAGAAATCAATGACAGAAATCAATGAGTTGGCCGTGTTCTTGTCAGAAGCATTGAAACAACTGATGGAGCAAATGGCAAATGGAATGCCAGGCAATCAAATGGGAGACAAAAAGGGAAATCAGCCTTCATTTTCAGGAATGAAAGCACAGCAAGAGTCCCTTAAAAAGATGCTCGAGCAGATGATTGAAGGTATGAAAGATGGAGAAGGTAAGGCTGGTAATAAGAGTGAAAAACTAGGTAAATACCTTCAAGAACAAGAGATGTTCCGTCAAAAAATGAATGATATGATTCAGCATGGAGGACATGGTGAGCAAACAGATAAGATTTTAAAAGAAGTGATGAGAATGATGGAACAGACGGAACGTGAAACGTCTAATTATTCTATCAATAGTCAAACTATAAAACGTCAGAATCTTATAATGTCACGATTATTAGAAGCTGAAAATGCTTCACGAGAAAAGGATTTTGAGAAGAAAAGAGAAAGTAAATCGGGTTATAATCATAAATTAAGCAACCCCAAGGAGATATTTAAGTATAAGAAAATAGATACCGAATTCGATGACTTATTAAATGATTCGAATGTTAAACTCATAGATTATTACAATAGAATTTATTTGGATTACCTTATTCAATTAAACAATGGCAAAATCAGATAACCTACTAAGACTTCCTTCTCGTGTTGATTACTTAAAGCGCGTTGAGAATCTAATTAGTAATCTGTCATCACATTACAATATTAATCAAGAAGCTAAAGATAAAGTTTCATTAGCTGTTTTAGAGGCCGTGAAAAATGCCATTTGCCATGGTAATAAGCTTGATTATAAAAAAACTGTGACTGTTCACTTTCAGATAAGTGAAAATAGTATTTCATGCGAAATCATGGATGAAGGTGATGGTTTTGATTTTTTATGCGTTCCAGATCCAACTCTTCCTGAAAATATTGAGAAATTAAGCGGAAGAGGTTTATTTTTGATGAATTATTTGGCCGATTCTGTAAAATATAGTGCAGATGGTAGACATGTTAAAATGATTTTTAATATTTAATTAATGCAAATAAGTTATAGTACTTGCGAAACTGAAATGCCTGAAATTAATCAGGAAAGAATTAGTTTGTGGATCTCTAAAGTGGTAGAGAATTTTGAATGTGAAATAGGGGAGATTAATTATTATTTTTGTTCCGATAATTATTTGTTAGAAATGAACCGTGAACATTTAAATCACGATTACTTTACGGATATTATCACTTTTGATTACAGAGTATCAGATATTATATCTGGCGATTTATATATTTCTATTGATACTGTTCGTGATAATGCCGAAGAATATAAGGTTGATTTTTTCGAAGAATTGCACCGCGTTATAATTCATGGTATACTTCACTTGCTTGGCATTGATGACAAGTGTGATGAGGATCAGAAAATAATGACCCAAAAGGAAGATGAATCATTAGTATTACTTTCCAAGATTCATTAGATTTGTAAAATTTTCTAATTAAAAAATTGATTATTAGTTCTTTACATTGCTTATCTTGCATATAAAGAGTTGATCTATAATATATTACCCTAAAGTTTAACTGAAAACTTTGGTCTAAAATACTGAAAGCAAATATGTTAGCTGAATATGATGTAATAGTAGTAGGTGCCGGTCATGCAGGTTGTGAGGCCGCAACTACAGCTGCGAATTTAGGATCCTCGGTGCTTTTAATCACTATGGATATGAATAAGATTGCACAAATGTCTTGTAATCCGGCCATGGGCGGTATTGCGAAAGGACAAATTGTGCGAGAAATTGATGCTTTAGGTGGTTATACGGGCATTGTTACCGATAGATCTTCTATCCAATTTAGAATGCTTAATCGTTCTAAAGGACCTGCTATGTGGAGTCCAAGAGCCCAGTGCGACCGTATGGTTTTTTCTGCACAATGGAGAAGTGTTATCGAGAATACAGACAACTTAGATATGTGGCAAGATGCTGTAGTTGCCCTGTTATTCGAGGATAAAAAAGTTGTAGGTGTTAAAACAAAATTAGGGATTGATATTAAATCGAAAACTGTTATTTTAACCAATGGAACGTTCCTAAACGGCTTAATGCATGTTGGTCATAAGCAAGAAAGGGGAGGTCGTTCGTCAGAACCAGCTTCGCTTGGAATAAGTGAGCAGTTGAAATCAGTTGGTTTTGAAGTAGGCAGAATGAAGACAGGAACACCTGCTCGTTTAGATGCTAGAAGTATTGATTTTTCTGTTATGAAACGTCAGGATGGGGAAGATGATTTTCATCAATTTTCGTATTTAACGAATCATGTTGATAAGGAATTAATTCAACGTCCTTGTTATATTACATATACAAATCCTGAAGTGCATTCAGAGCTTAAACTGGGTTTTGAAGAATCACCAATGTACGATGGAACAATTAAAAGTACAGGACCACGATATTGCCCAAGTATAGAATCAAAATTAGTGACTTTTTCTGCTAAGAATGAGCATCTTTTATTCTTAGAACCCGAAGGTGAAACAACTCATGAATTCTATATTAATGGCTTTTCATCAAGCTTAGCTTGGGATATTCAACTGAATGGATTGAGAAAAGTACCTGGTCTAGAGAAGGTGAAAATGTATCGTCCAGGATATGCTATCGAATACGATTATTTTGCGCCAACACAGTTATATCGTACCTTAGAAACAAAGCTCATTGCAAATTTATATTTTGCTGGTCAGATTAATGGAACAACAGGATATGAAGAGGCAGGAGCACAGGGTATGATGGCCGGTATAAATGCAAGTTTAAAGGTTCAAAATCGTGATTCTTTTACCCTAAAACGTGATGAAGCCTATATTGGTGTATTGATTGACGATTTGGTGACTAAAGGTGTGGACGAACCATATCGTATGTTTACTTCAAGAGCTGAGTATCGAATTTTATTGAGACAAGATGATGCTGATGTGCGATTAACGCCAAAAGCTTTCGAGATAGGTTTGGCTGGTCAAGAACGTATGGATTTGCTTAATGAGAAGATTGAATATAGAAATAAGCTTATTGATTTTTGTAAAGAATTTGGTGTAAAACCTAAATATATAAATGCTGCTTTAGAAGATTTGGGAACAAGTCCACTTAAACAAGGTGTGAAACTTTATGATGTTATTTTAAGACCACAAGTTCATATTTCCGATTTACTTGATTCTATTCTTCCTTTAAAAGAAATGGTTGATTCTATTCCCAATAGGACAGAGGAGATTGTTGAAGCGGCAGAAGTTTTGATTAAATATTCGGGTTATATTGAGCGAGAAAAATTGATCGCTGATAAGTTAATTCGACTTGAGAAGATTGTCATTACAGATCGTTTTGATTATACGACTTTACAGTCTTTATCGACTGAAGCACGTCAGAAACTAGATAAAATTAGACCTGAAACGATTGGTCAAGCCTCGCGAATACCTGGTGTGTCGCCAAGCGATTTAAACGTTCTTTTAGTACTTATGGGGCGCTAACGTTCCACGTGGAACCTTGTGTTAGGTTTGTATGTAGATGTGTCCTTTAAGGACTCGAAAACGCCTTGTTTCTTTTGGAAATGGGCGTTTTTGTGTATGTAGCATAAGGTGTTTGACTAAGATTAAAGCATATTCTAATTAGAATTCTTTTTAATTGGATACTTAAGTAACTTGTATATAAATTGAAAACCTTTAATTATGACTAAATCTAAATTTACTGTTGCAGGGAATATTATAGATGTTGTCTCAAAGAAAATTTTTAAGGGGGAGTTGACCATTTGTGATGGATTCATTTCTTCTATTAAAGAACTGGATGATGTTCCCGATCGTTACATCCTTCCTGGTTTAGTTGATTCGCACGTGCATATTGAAAGTTCACTTTTGATTCCAAGCCGATTTGCCGATTTAGTTGTACGAAAAGGGACTTTAGGTGTTGTGACTGATCCTCACGAAATAGCTAATGTACTAGGGGAGATTGGTATCGATTTCATGATAAATGATGCAAGAAAGACGCCCCTAGAAATTCGTTTTGGGGTACCATCTTGTGTGCCAGTCACACCATTTGAAACATCAGGGTTCAAGCTTGGATCGAATAAGGTTGAGAGTTTACTCAAACGTGAAGAGGTGGTGTGCTTGGCTGAGGTTATGGATTATCCTGGTGTCGTGAGTCATGAGTTAGAAGTCATGAAAAAAATAGTTGCTACCAAACGGTTGGGTAAAAAAGTAGATGGGCACGCACCTGGACTTATGGGGAGTGATTTAAAAAAGTATGCCGCTGCAGGCATTTCTTCCGATCATGAATGCTCTACTTTGGATGAAGCTTTAGCTCGAATTAACTTGGGTATGATGGTACAGATTAGAGAGGGTAGTGCCGCGAAAAACTTTGATGCCTTATATTCTTTAATTGATTCTAATCCTGATAGAGTGATGTTGTGTACCGATGATACACATCCTGACGATTTGTTTGAACATGGTCATATTGATAATCTTATTCGTAAAGGATTAGAAAAAGGATGTGATCTTATGAATCTATTGCGAGCATCATCATTTAATGCGATTAAGCATTATGACTTGAATTTAGGTTTACTACAAAAAGGAGATTCTGCAGATTTTATTGTCATTGATAATCCAGAGTCTTTTAATGTATATTCTTCCTATATGAAAGGGGAGTGTATTTATAAGGAAGGGGAAGTCTTTTTCGAAAGCCACAATGAGATCGTATTGAATAATTTTTACCGTAAAGAAATCAAGTTGAAGGATATTCAAATTGAGGCTAGAGACTGTGATGTAAATGTAATAACTGTAAGTGATGGTGAATTATTAACAGGTTGGGAAAAAGCCAAACCTAAAGTAAAGGATGGTAAATTTGTTGCTGATACAAATAGAGATATATTAAAGATTGTTGTAATGAGTCGTTACAATAACGAAAAACCTGTTGTGGCTTTTGCACAAGGTTTTGGTTTTAAGAAAGGGGCTATTGCTGCTAGTATTGCTCACGATAGTCACAATATTATTGCTGTGGGAACGAATGATGCAGATATCTTAAATGCATTGAATACTGTAATTGAACTAAGAGGTGGCATGGTTGCTTTTCATGGCGATAAGGTTAGATCGGTACAACTTGATATAGCTGGTTTGATGTCAAATAAAAGAGGTGAGTATCTATTAGCAGATTATAATCATTTGTCTTTTTTCATTAAAAGTTTCGAAAGTAGCTTTCATTCTCCATTTATGACACTGGCTTTTATGTCTTTACTTGTAATACCTAAACTTAAACTTTCAGATAAAGGCCTTTTTGATGTTGAACAATTCAAATTAATTGATTTGTATTGTAAATAGACTTGCCTATATTGCCTTTTGATCCATTAGAATTTGTTATCTGTGATAGAAAATAAGCATATTGCTCGTCTAAAAGAACTGGTTTCGGCTTTGCCAGAGGAACCGGGAGTTTATCAATTTTTCGACGAGAACGATAAAATAATATACGTAGGAAAAGCTAAACGTTTAAAAAGACGTGTCGCTTCTTACTTTAATAAGGTTCACGATTGTGGAAAGACCAATGTGATGGTCAAAAAAATCGCGAATATTAAACATCTTGTGGTTGAGACGGAGGAGGATGCTCTTTTGTTGGAAAATAATTTAATTAAAAAGCATCAACCGCGATACAATATTCTTCTTAAAGACGATAAATCCTACCCTTGGATTTGTATTAAAAAAGAAACTTATCCCCGTGTTTTTATCACGCGACAATTGGTGAAAGATGGCTCAGAATATTTTGGACCTTACACCAGTGTTCGTATGGTAAGAACATTAATGGATTTAATTCGTTCGTTATATAAGTTAAGAACCTGCAACCTTAAGTTGACTGAAGATAGTATTTCACAAGGTAAGTTTAAGGTCTGTTTAGAGTACCACATGGGTAATTGTAAAGCGCCTTGTGTTGGTAAAGAATCCTTTGAAGATTACCGCCAGACTATTGCAGATATAAAGCATATTTTAAAAGGTAATATTAAAACGGTTACCGACTTTCTTCATGATAAAATGCGTGTTTTAGCTTCAGACTTTAAGTTCGAGGAGGCACATTTAATTAAGGAGAAGTTAGATTTACTTGAGAAGTATAAGAGTAAGTCAACCATTGTTAGTCCTACTATTGAAAACATTGATGTTTATTCCATAATAGCTGATGAAGATACAGCGTATGTCAATTTCTTGAAACTTGTAAATGGTGCTATTATTCAGGCTCATAGTATCGAGATTAAGAAGAAATTGAATGAGAGCGAGGAAGAGTTATTGCTAATGGGAATTGTGGAGATACGACAAAAGATCTTTAGTACGGCCAAGGAAATTTTAATTCCTTTCCCTGTTGATTTATCAATGCAAAACATTGGGTTTACAGTTCCTCAAAGGGGAGATAAGAAAAAGCTCTTAGACTATTCTTTTCGAAGTGTGAAATATTTCAGACAGGAAAAATTAAAGCAGCTTGCAAAAATACAACCCAAGAAACATGTGGATAGAATTGTTGAGGGAATGAAAAAGGATTTTCGTCTTCAGGAATTGCCTGTGCATATCGAATGTTTCGATAACTCCAATATTCAAGGAACCATTCCTGTGGCTTCATGTGTTGTTTTCCGAAACGGGAAACCGTATAAAAAAGACTACCGACATTTTAATATTAAAACGGTTGTTGGAGCCAACGATTTTGCTTCTATGGAAGAGATCATTTATCGTCGATATAAACGTTTACTGGAGGAAGAGAAATCATTACCTCAGTTGATTGTAATTGATGGTGGGAAAGGGCAGTTGGGTGCAGCCTTAAATGCTCTTGAGAAATTAGATTTAAGAGGGAAGATTGCGATTGTTGGGATTGCGAAACGTTTAGAGGAAATCTTCTTTCCTGGTGATCCTTATCCTTTGTATTTAGATAAGAATTCGGAAAGTTTGAAGGTTGTTCAATATTTGCGTAATGAATCTCACCGTTTTGCAATTACCTTTCATAGGCAGAAGAGATCTAAGGCTTTTATCGTCTCAGAGCTTGATGAAGTCTCAGGAATTGGTCCTAAAACGAAGCAAAGTTTGATTGCGACCTTTAAATCGGTTGAGAATATAAAAAAAACAAGCTTAGAAGATCTTGAAAAATGCATTGGTAAAGCCAAAGCCCTAAAGCTCTGGAAACATTTCAATTAGGATGTTTAAGTTAGAGTGATTAATTATGTTTTTTACCTTAGCTAATTCTCTAAAAAATAGCTTTTATAAGCTCATTTAGACTTAAGTTATTGAAATAAGTATCCATATCAAGAGTTTTAAGCTCACTGCTTATCGTTTCTTTATGGTGGGGCATGTTAATTAGTTTCTCTTCAAGTTTTGCTATGCTTTCTTTTTTAATACAGTTACCGAGAATTTCAGCTCTAACAATTCTTCCTTTCTCTATGTCAAGTTCAACTTCTAGTATGTTACCATTGGCAAAACTGAGTAATCTTTCGATTTTGTACTTGGGAGAATAGCCAAAATTCCATTCCCATTTCAAGTATTTTTCTTCCATCAGTTTTAAAATGGCTTCACGATCTGCTTCTTTCAATTCATAGGCTTTAATTCCAGGGAATGT
Source organism: Ancylomarina sp. 16SWW S1-10-2 (assembly GCF_009669305.1). GTDB lineage: Bacteria > Bacteroidota > Bacteroidia > Bacteroidales > Marinifilaceae > Ancylomarina. The sequence continues at coordinate 23,251 of NZ_SADB01000015.1, read as the reverse complement.
TTCTTGAAGATGATCTACAATTTTAGTCTGTAGTTCTTCAATACTTAAAGGAGAGGAGAGATGATCGCAAATATTCGTTACACGACTTCTAATGGAACGAACGCCTCGGTCTGTAAACTTTAATGGATTAACCTTTAGAAGGCTATTTAGGCGGTTTAAATCGCTTGAAAAAAGCATGGTGCCATGCTGTAACACTTTGCTTCGGTAAATGTGAGAAGCGTTACCCGAGAATTTCATTCCCGCAATTGTTAAATCACTTTTCCCTTCGAATTTAGCATCCACATTAAGACTTTGAAGCACATCGATAACAGGTTGAGAATATTTTTTAAAATTGATTAATTCACCCTTAGTACCATTGCTGATGAAGCAATAGTTTAAGTTTCCGTCGTCATGAAAAACGGTACCACCTCCTGATAGGCGACGAACAATTTCGATTCCCTCGTCCTCACATTTATCCAAATTAATCTCAGCTAAAGCATTCTGATGTTTGCCTATAATAACTGCCGCTTTGTTGCGGTAGAGCATATAGAAATTCTCTTCAAAGTTCTTTAAAAAGTATTCTTCTGTTGCTTGATTGTATGCTGCTTGATTGCTATTGCTGATATAGTAGAACATGTAATTCGTAGGGTTTTTGCTTTATGATTTTGGATTAGTTGTTCTTAATCGTTCAAAATCATCAATTTTAATTCTTTGATTGTCTCTTACAAATATGCTCAATAAAATTGGATTGCCTTTATTCTGATTTAATTTTATAGAAGCTTTCTAAGGATTCCCTATTATAGAATCTGTAAAAATTTAACTTTGCTAATTGATAATCTAAAATATAGAAAATGTGTGTTGTTATACAGAGAGTGAATCGTGCTTCGGTAGAAGTGGAGAAGCAAATTATTGGTGAAATAGAGAAGGGGCTTTTGATTTTGGTCGGTATAGAAAATGCCGATAAACAAGAGGATATCGATTGGCTTTGTAGAAAGATTTGTAATCTAAGAATTTTCGATGATGAAGCTGGTGTAATGAATAAATCTCTAATAGAAGTTGGAGGCGATATTTTAGCCATTAGCCAGTTTACCTTGCATGCAAAAACCAAAAAAGGGAATCGTCCGTCTTATATTCATGCCGCAAAACCGGATATATCAATTCCCTTATACGAAGCCTTTCTTTTAGCTTTGGAGAAAGAGAGTGGTAAAACACCTCAAAGAGGTAAGTTTGGCGCCGACATGCAAGTTTCTTTAATTAACGACGGCCCGGTTACCATTACTATTGATACCAAAATCAAAGAGTAGTTTGATGTGTTCCTGTGATGATTGGGAGATATGATATCTCTGAAATATGCTGAAATGCAAATTAAAAAATCTGCGTTAATCTGTGAAATCTGTGGGAGAATTTGCTTTGTTTACGTGACGATTGGGGGATATGTTGTTGAGGTAATATGTATAAATGAAAACTAAAAAATCTAAGTTAATCTGCGCAATCAGCGGAAGTGTTTAATATGTAAATAGTGAAATTATGAATAAAGATATAAGTATAAAAGAAGCCCAAGAACAAGTCGATGCCTGGATAAAGAAATATGGTGTACGATATTTTTCTGAACTCACCAATATGGCAATTTTAACTGAAGAGGTTGGGGAAGTAGCTCGTATTATTTCACGCAAATATGGAGAACAATCTTTTAAGGAGAGCGACAAGAAAGTAGATTTAGCAGACGAAATGGCCGATGTACTTTGGGTTTTAATCTGTCTTGCTAACCAAACTGGGGTGGATTTAAATAAAGCTTTTCAGAAAAATATGGAAAAGAAAACCTGCCGTGATAAGGAGAGGCATATAAATAACACTAAGTTATTCTAGCTTTTGTTATATTTTAGATGAATGTCTTATTCTGAATAAGCTCGACATTTGCATATTAGTACATAGGTATATATTTAGTTTTATAAAAAGGTCAAAGCCATCATTACGATGGTTTTGGCCTTTTTGTTTGCTTAAATGTTTCTTGAGTAAATAATAGCTAATAATAAGTATATACTGTTTTGTGTAATATTATGTTCTATGTGTTTTTATGTAATACACTATACTATTAATCATTAGAATAAGTGTATTCGTCGTTTAATAATGTATGTTTACAACAATTATTGTGCTCTTTGTCACATTACTGCCTTGACGAATTTATGTATTATTTTATTTTTACCAACCAATTAATGTGTTTATTTACAAGTGTATAGGAGGTGTGATTGTGTGAATTCATACTGTAGAAGAGTGCTACTTAGTCTAAAAAAAAGTGAGAATATCGAAACAGGTAGTCTCTCTTAAAATGTAAAACCTTAAAACGAATATATGAAAAAACTATACTCAAAAAACCACAAAGAAGAGAAATATCCGTGCTCTTTTGGACCAATTAGAGCTATGAATACTAATATAGTTAAGGATACTTTCAAAATCTTATTCTTAGTCGTCATATTGTTCGCTATTTCCGTGAATTCTAGTATGGCAATCACAAATGGAACGGCAGATGGCACGTATGATTTTGGAAATGTTGGAGCTGACAATTCTGGAGGGGCAGGATATAAAACTCAAGGTGATAAGTTTATAATTAGCAATAATTTTCAAGGTGCGGAGCCAGTTATTTATTTGAATAACAAGTTGGCCAATGGAAATACTACATTTGGTTCTGTTGAATGGAAAGCAGAAGGAACAACAACCATGAAAGCCTTTACGTTTGAAAATATGGTAATAGGTTCTTTTACAGCTTCAACTATAATTACTCAATTTGAAGTTATACTAAAGAATGCATTTGGAGCAACTATTGCTGCTCATACATTTTCTGGGAGTCAGGTAATTGATAATTTCGACTTTTCAATTAGTAGTTTTTCCTTTTCTACAGCTTGGCCAGCTGGTGGTTACGATAATGTCGCTGAAATAGCAATAAATTATACTACAGCCAATCCGACTTCAAACTTTGAATTTAGATCTATAACTATTTCAAATGTAACGAATACAGTTGTTACTAATAACGCTCCAACAGCTACTGCGCCAAGTACTCCAATAGTAGCCGAAGATGACACAAATGTTGCTCTGGCAAATGATATTCAAGTGTCAGATACCGATGGAGATGATCAAACTCTTACATTTACAATAACCGGAGGAAAGCTTACTACTGGAACTTCAGGTCTCACCTTTGGTGGCGGTGGAAATGGTTCATCAAGTTTTACGGCGGCTGGTACTTTAGCTGCAATTAATACGGCTTTGGATGCCGCAACTTTTACACCAACTTCTAATTTAAATGGAACCAATGCAGGTACGATTTCATTTACAACTAATGATGGAACAGAAACTTCAAGTGCTGCATCGGTTAGTTTTGATATAAGTGCAGTAAATGATGATCCTCAAATATCTGGTTTACCTTCTGATATCAACGTTACGGAGGATGTTACTAGTAATGTTGATCTTTCGGCTACAACATTAAGTGATGTTGATGCTGGGGGAAACAGTATTGTATTAACAATAACTGCAGGAACAGGAACCCTTGTAGCAAGCTCAGGTGGTTCTGTTACCATTGGTGGTTCGGATACTGGAGTGCTTAGTTTAAGTGGCACACTTGCCAATATCAATACTTATTTAAATTCTGCTTCGAATATAAAATATACAGGTTCTCTTAATGTAAGTGGAAATGATGCGTCATCAGTAAGTTTGACTGTTAATGATGGTGGTAATACTGGAACAGGAGGCGGAACAGATATTTCTTTAGGAACTGTAAATATTGACATTTCAGATGTAAACGATGAACCTACGTTAACAGCTACAGCTACCAACCCCACATTTACTGAAGATGGAAGTGCTGTTTTTGTATTTAGTAACGCTTCAGCATCAACAATTGAAAGTGACCAAAGTTTTTCTGCTTTTACCGCAACAATTTCCAATGTTAACGATGGTTCTAATGAAGTTCTTACTTTGGATGGAAGTACTATTGTTCTAACCCATGGTACTACTGGAACAACGACTACTAATTCACTTACCTATAGTGTTTCTCTAAGTGGAACAACTGCAACTTTAAGCCTAAGTGGAGGAACATTAATTACTTCTGATTTTCAGGTTTTGATTAATATGATTGCTTACCAAAATAATAGTAATACACCTAATATTACAGATAGAGTGGTGACCATTACTAGCCTAACAGATAGTGGTATTAATACAGGCGACAACGATAATATGGCTGATCTTTCAATAGTTTCCACTGTTGAATTGCAGGCAACCGACGATTTATCTACAGTCACAACTCTGGCTATTTCTGACATTTTATTTTCAACAGCCACGGCAAATGGAAGTATTACTGATCTTGGTTCGCCAAATCCAACTCAACATGGCGTTTGTTGGAATACATCGGGGACACCAACAGTAGCAGATAGTAAAACCGAAGAAGGTGCAATTACTACAACCGGAGCATTTGTCTCAGATATAACAGGTTTAATAAGCGGTATAACTTATTACGTTCGTGCTTATGCCACCAATAGTGCTGGAACAAGTTATGGTTCTCAGGTGAGTTTTACAACGGTAAATAAACCAACAATTACTACAACACCAGAATTAACTGTAGCTTACGATAAGCCATACGCATATAGTATTGTCGCCACAACCGAGGGTGAATTAGAAACAATAATTTCGGCACCAACTGTACCTGACTGGCTTACGGCTAGTGCTGATGGACAAAGTCAAGCAAGCGTTTTTGGTGATATTCCAGAAGGCGTATCTATTTCTGGTGTAGCTGGCGATGATGAGGGTAATATTTATGCGATTACTTCTAATGGAACTACAATATATAAAATTGCTCCTGATGGTAATACCACATTGTGGAGGGATGATTTAATTTCAGGGCAGGTTTATGCGCTTCATATTGCAAATGGGTACTTGTATATTCCTCGTTATGGTAATTCAAGTCAGTCGATTACTCGTTTGCCTTTGAATAATTCATCGGCTACCGAAGAAACATTTGCTTCGATAGCAGGAGGAGCACTTTCATTAACTGATAAGGATGGCTGGATTTATGCTGCTGATTGGAATTCAGCTACTATCTCCCGAATAAATGAAGATTCTAAAGCAGTAGAATTATTATTAGATTCATCAGATGGCGTACCTAGTAGTGGACCTTTTGGTTTAACTTTTGATCAAGATGACAATCTATATATTGCTACATGGACTAATAAATCAATTTTAAAGTATGATGGAAGTAGTATCACAACTGTTCTTTCGGGTTTACCAAATAATGTTAGTTCAATTAGGCAGGACAAAAGAGGAAACTTTTACCTTTCTATGTCATCTGGTGGGGTACGGAAATATACCCAGAATTTTTCGTCTTATGAAGATGTATCATTATTAACGAATGACAATATTTGGAGTTTGTCATTTACATCTTCAGGAGCACTTGTTTATGCGAAGTTTGGAACCAATGAAGTTTACCGTTTGCAAACCGGTGCAATACTATCAGGAACCCCTTCTAAGTCAGATTTAGGAGATCACTTAGTTGTGATTAGAGCCACTAATGATGCTGGATATGTTGAGCAAGCCTTTACCATTACAGTTATAGATACTATAAAACCATCAGTATCTGTTTTTAGTCCTCTTGATAATGCAACAGCAGTAGGTTTAAAGCCAACGCTATCGGTAACCTTCGACGAAGAGATAAGCCTTGCATCAACAGGTACATTATCTTTGATTAGTGACGGATCGAATTTAAAGACATACGATTTGTTTGTAGTTGATGATAGAAATGCTTTTACTCAGTCGACAGATAATAAAACTCTTAGTTTAGACATCACAGAGAGCTTACCCAAAAATAGTCTGATAACAATTGAGATTAGTTCTGACTTTGTAAAGGATTTGAGTGACAATGGGAATGCTGAAATTACCGTAGCATCAGGTAGTTGGAATTTTACTACAATTAACACACCTTCTATAGCAACAGCAGCCATTACAATTTTTAATACGACATCAGCTACAATGGGTGGAGAAGTAACAGCTGATGGAGGATCTTCAGTGAGCGAACGAGGAGTGGTTTATTCTGTAACAGCAACCAACAGTAATCCCGAAATAGGAGGAACAGGAGTTACCGTAAATGCAAATGGGACAGGAACGGGAATATTCAGTAAAAGTATTACTGACTTGACTGCAGGTGCCACTTATTCGGTAAAAGCTTATGCTATAAATACTGCAGGTACTTTTTATGGTTCTGAGGTGAGTTTTACAACGCAAGCCATTCCGGTTGTTACTGCAAGCCAAACATTCAATGTAAATGAAAATGCTGAAACCAATGCTAGTGTAGGAACTGTTTTAGCAACAGATGACGATGCAAGTACGACTTTTAGCTCTTGGACAATTACAGCTGGTAATACAAATTCTGTCTTTGCTATTAATGAATCAACAGGAGAAATTACGATTACAGACAATACGAATCTTGATTTTGAAACAACAATTACTTACACTTTATCCGTAACAGTAGGCGATGGTGTAAATACCAGTTCTGTTCAAACAGTAAGTGTTAATGTAACTGATATCAACGATGAGCTTCCTGTTATTACGGCTTCTCAGACTTTTAATATTGATGAAGATGCTGTAAACAATGCTAGTGTAGGAACCGTTTTAGCAACAGATGCTGATGCAGGTACGACTTTTAGCAGTTGGACAATTACCGGAGGGAACTCAGATGCAATTTTTGTGATTAATGAATCAACAGGAGAAATTACGATTGCAGACAATACAAATCTTGATTTTGAAACAACAACTACTTACACTTTATCCCTAACAGTAGGCGATGGTGAAAATACGAGCTCTGTTCAAACAGTAAGTGTTAATGTAACTGATATCAACGATGAACTTCCTGTTATTACGGCTTCACAGACTTTTAACATCGATGAAAATGCTGAAAACAATGCTAGTGTAGGAATCATTTTAGCAACAGATGACGATGCAGATACAACTTTTAATAGTTGGACAATTACCGGAGGGAACTCAGATGCAATTTTTGTGATTAATGAATCAACAGGAGCAATTACAATTGCAGACAATAGGAATCTTGATTTGGAAACAACAATTACTTACACTTTATCCGTAACAGTAGGCGATGGAACAAATACAAGTTCTATTGAAACTGTAAGTGTTACTATAAATGATATCAACGATGAACTTCCTGTTATTACAGCTTCACAGACTTTTAACATCGATGAAAATGCCGCAAATAATGCTAGTGTAGAAAGTGTTTTAGCAACAGATGACGATGCAAATACCACTTTTAGCAGTTGGACAATTACCGGAGGGAACTCAGATGCAATTTTTGTGATTAATGAATCAACAGGAGCAATTACGATTGCAGACAATACGAATCTTGATTTTGAAACAACAACTACTTACACTTTATCCGTAACAGTAGGCGATGGAGTAAATACCAGTTCTGTTCAAACAGTAAGTGTTAATGTAAGTGATATCAACGATGAGATTCCTGTTATTACAGCTTCACAGACTTTTAACATTGATGAAGACGTTGTAAATAGTGCCATTGTAGGGCGTGTTTTAGCAACAGATGACGATGCAGGTACAATTTTTAGCAGTTGGACAATTACAGCAGGCAATGAAGATGCAATTTTTGTGATTCATGAATTAACAGGAAAAATCACAATTGTAGACAATACGAATCTTGATTTTGAAACAACAACGAATTACACTTTCTCCGTAACAGTAGGCGATGGTGAAAATACTAGTTCTGTTCAAACAGTAAGTATTAATGTAACTGATATCAACGATGAACTTCCTGTTATTACAGCTTCACAGACTTTTAACATTGATGAAGATGCCGCAAATAATGCTAGTGTAGGAACTGTTTTAGCAACAGATGCCGATGCAGGAACGATTTTTAGCAGTTGGATAATTACTGCAGGCAATACAAATTCTGTCTTTGCTGTTAATGAGTCAACAGGAGCAATTACGATTGCAGACAATACGAATCTTGATTTTGAAACAACAACTACTTACACTTTATCCGTAACAGTAGGCGATGGGAAAAATACCAGTTCTGTTCAAACAGTAAGTATTAATGTAACTGATATTAACGATGAACTTCCTGTTATTACGGCTTCACAAACTTTTAATATTGATGAGGTTGCAGTAAATAATGCTAGTGTAGGAACTGTTTTAGCAACAGATGACGATGCAGGTACGACTTTTAGCAGTTGGACAATTACAGCAGGGAATACAAATTCTGTCTTTGCTGTTAATGAGTCAACAGGAGCAATTACGATTGCAGACAATACGAATCTTGATTTTGAAACAACAACTACTTATACTTTATCTGTAACAGTAGGTGATGGAGAAAATACCAGTTCTGTTCAAACAGTAAGTGTTAATGTAACTGATATCAACGAAGCACCAACAGGCATTCAACTCTCTACAAACACAATTTCTGAGAACTCAGTAATAGGTATAGAAGTTGGAATGTTAACAGCCAGCGATGTTGATGCCAATCAAAGCTTCACTTACACAGTAGCTGAAAATGAAAACTTCGGGATTTCAGGAGATAAGCTGGTAAGTAAATCAGTCTTTGATTTTGAAACAAAGGATAGCTATTCAGTTGAAATCACGGTGACGGATAAAGGCGATTTGAGCTATACTGAGAGTTTTAGCATTACTATTACCGATGTAAATGATGGACCGAGTGATATTCAACTTTCAGCCAATACAATTGCAGAGAATTCAGCAATAGGAACTGAAGTTGGAATACTAAGCACAAATGATGTAGATACAAATCAAACTTTTACTTATACAATTGTCGAGAATGAGAACTTTGAGCTTGTAGGTGACAAGTTAGTCAGTAAAGCAGCTTTCGATTTTGAAACTTTGGATAGTTATTCTGTTGAAATTACTGTTGTTGATCAAAATGATTTGAGCTATACCGAAAGTTTGACCATTCAAATTACCGATGTGAATGAAGCACCTGTTTTTGTATCTGAAGCTATTACCGTAGGCGCTGAGGACATGGAATATATTTACACAATAGAAAGTATAGATGTTGATGGCGATGCTATTAATGTGCTTGCTATTGAAAAACCAGAATGGTTAAGTCTGGTTGATAATGGCGATGGTACATTCATGCTAAGTGGTACACCAACTCTAGGAGGTTCTTATCATGTGGTATTAGAAGCCCAAGACTCAGAATTTACAGTTGAACAAGAATTCAATATTGAAGTGGAGGTTGTTACAGGTATAGAACCTAGCTTTACTGAAACGATGGTGAGTATCTATCCTAATCCTGTGGCCAACGAATTGCATATCGATTTCTCAAATTTTAAAGGAGAAAATCTAGATATAGCTTTATACAGTTTAACGGGAAGCTTAATGTTTAAAGAAACACATCAAAATATAGGGGAGGAAGTCAGAATTAATAAATCACTCCAGCATTTAGGGGCTGGTATGTACTTACTAGTATTTGATATGGATAATGTTCGTAAGACTTATAAAATTGTGAAAGAGTAACTTTAATTAATTGTTGTCGAAAGCCCAAATCATCATTGCAATGGTTTGGGCTTTTTTATTTGAACACACTTGCTAGTGATCAGTTCTTCTAGCAATTTTATGTTCTCTATTCTAACATCTTTAATTTACTGAACTTTTGCACCAAGCGAAGTTGTAATGTAGAACTGTCTGAAAGTCCCTAACTGTTTGGTTTTTTGAGCATTTTCGATGTGTCTTGATATTCTAGTTTTACCGAGATTAGTTCTATTAAGTTTACTATATTACTCTGTGTTTAAGAACATAATAATAATGATTGCTTTAATTTTAAAATTAATTTAAATACTATATATTTGTGGCGATTTAGGTGTTCTTCTCAGATTATCGTCTGAGAGAATGAAAAGGGAATCCGGTTAAAATCCGGAACAGCACCCGCTACTGTAATTCTCATTTTGCAAATGCAAAACATAGTTTTCACACCACAAGCCACTGTTTCAATTAGTTGAAATGGGAAGGCCGTGAAAATTGAGAAAAGTCAGGAGACCTGCCCAATCGTAACTTAATAACATTTTGCTTCCGGGAACCGAAGTATATGTATTGAACCTTATAACTGTTCAGTATTTACTATTCTAATTAGGTGTTTGTATAACAAACTCTTGGTCGCAATTTGCAGTGTTTTATAAAATAATTACACATTAATGCGACTAAAGAATTGTTTTCTGTTTGCTCTTATTTTGTTGACGAATCTATCACTTACAGCACAAACAGTAAGTTTGTTGGGCAATGTTAAGGAGAAAGGAAGTGCCAATTCTCTTTGTGGTGCAAGCGTCTATATCGAAGGGAGTACCCAAGGTTGTGCAAGTGACTCCAAAGGTGATTATCTGATAAAGAATTTAAAAACTGGTCAACACACCTTAATTGCTTCTTTTTCAGGATATATAACTGTTCGTAAAGCTATAAGCTTGAAGGAAGGTGAGAATATTATCAACTTTGAGCTAGAAGAAAATCTCAAATTTCTCGATGAAATTGTAGTAACGGGTACTGGTACACATTACAAACTTGATGATGTTCCTGTTCAGACGGAAATTATAACAAAGAAAGACATTGAAGAGATAAGTGGTCGTAATCTTGAGGAAATTATCTCAAATATATCATCTTCGTTTGATTATACCTCTAGCTCTATGGGAACCAATATCAAATTAAATGGTTTGGGTGATGATTTTGTTCTTTTATTATTAAATGGAAAAAGACTTACTGGTGGTATTGGGGGTTATACTGATTTAAGTAGAATTGATTTTGATAATATTAAGCAGGTTGAAATTATTAAGGGAGCATCCTCAACACTATATGGCTCCGATGCCATTGCTGGGGTGATTAATATCATTACAAAGAAAAGTAAGCAAAAGCTGGAGATTAATAGTCATACCAGAATTGGTGCTTATGGAGAATTAAAGCAGTTTAATTCTTTATCCTTCCGTAAAAACAAATTATTATCCAAAACGACTTATTCTCATAAACGAACAGATGGCTGGCAGTTAAATAATATGGAATATAATTCCTCATGGGAAGATAACCATGATTTACCATATTTGGTGCTAACCTACGATAAACCCGTAAATAAGAGCAGAGGCTACACCATTACTCAGAATCTAGAGTATGATGTAAATAAGAAACTGAGCTTAAATGCAGATCTTTCATGGTATGAGAAGACCTTATATTTTCCTTTTAGAGGACGAATGCACAACTACTATTACAATAACAGAAGCATTGACCTTGGTGGTAATTACAAGTTAAAGAACAAAAATTATATCGATTTCAATATCACTTTTGGTAATTATCTGTATTACACCGAATATCCTTATAAATATAATGAAACCTATACTACTGCCTCTGATGTCATTAGTGTAACCTACTATCCGGGTGATAGATTTAAAAATTCCGAACAGATAACAATTAATGCACAGGCAAAAGGTGTTTTTTATATCAATACAAAGAACAAATTGAGCTTAGGTTTTGATGTTTTAAGTAATTATCTGGAGGCGCAGTATCGATTAAATAAGCCTAGTGCAGATGCACTTACATATTCTGTTTACGGTCAGGATGAAATTAAAATTGGCGATAAAATTGATGTGGTTTTAGGCCTTCGTACACTTTATCATGATATATCTGGATTTTCTGTTACACCAAAGATATCTACGATGTACAAAGAGAAAGGGTTTACCTATCGCTTCACGTATTCCAGTGGGTTTAAAAGTCCTACATTAAAAGAGCTGTACTATTATTACGAGAGTAATATGATGGGCGTTTATCGTCTTTATTTGGGTAACGAAGACTTAAAACCTCAACGCTCTCATTATTTTTCTTTGTCAACCGAATACAAGCATAAAAAGTTCCAAACTAGCCTAAATTTATATCTAAATCGTCTTTACGATATGATTGATTTTCGTCTTATTGAAACCGATTATTATGATGAACTAAGAGGGATAGAAGAAACAAAAAAAAGATATAATATAGATGATGCCCGTACTTGCGGAATAGATTATCAAATAAGATACAAATTTTCGTCTCATTTATCTTTAAATGCAGGATATAGTTATGTTGATGCTCGCAATTTAACCGAAGATATTAGACTAAATGGCGTGTCCGCACATAGTGCCAATTTTAAGGCTTCGTGGACAAAAGCTTGGCACACTAAAAGTTTAAATCTGAATTTAACGGGTGTTTATAAATCAAATCGGTTTTATATCGATGAAGATTTAGAGAAAAGTTACGCTAAGGCTTACCAATTGTTCAAATTCACAGCTAATTATAAGATACGTAAGTTCAAAAAAATCAATTGGTCAATCACTGGAGGTGTTGATAATATTTTTGATTATGTAGATGATAGTCCTTATGGTTCTCATTATGGTACTTTAAACCCGGGGCGAAGCGTATTTGTTGGCATAAAACTGAATTTTTCAAATAAAAATAAATAAACAGCCATAAATGGCTATAGTTAAAATTAACCTTTATAATTTTTAATAACATGTTTAGTATCCGTAAAGTATTTTTGATTTTAAGTGCTGCAGCACTTTTGTGTACATCATGTAGTAGTGATGATGATGACAAGAACGAAACCAAAATTGGTAACAAAGAAGGAATTTTGTTAGTTACCTTTGGTTCAAGTTACGAAGCGCCTCAAGCGTCTTTTGCAGGTATGGATAAAACCGCAAAAACTAAATTTGCAGGTGAGGAAATCCGTTGGGGTTTTACTTCAGATCTTATACTTAATAAATTGCGACAAGGAAATGGAGAAGGTGCATTAAATGGAAAAATCATTGATAACGATAGTCCAGAAGAAGCCTTTAAATTGATGATTGAAGAAGGATATGGTAAAATCTTTGCTCAATCATTACATGTCATCCCTGGAGAAGAATACGATGAATTAATTGAAACTGTAGATAAAATTGAAGCGGAATACGAAGGGGTAGAAATAACTGTAGGTATGCCACTTTTAAATAGTGATGACGATTTGGTCGCGGTAGCAAAAATTTTAGCTGATAAATTCTCAACACAAATAGCTGCAGGTGAGCCTGTCCTTTTTATGGGACATGGTACGCCTCACGTAAATAACGCGAAATATCCTGCAATGGAAGTTGAATTGCAGAAATTGTATAAGAATTTTTTCGTTGGAACTGTTGAAGGTATTACTTTCGAGAATGGAACAACTTCAATTGGTTCTATTGTTACAAAACTTGATGCTTTAGATTTAAGTTCTAAAAATGTTACGATTACTCCTTTAATGTCGATTGCTGGAGATCATGCTAACAATGATATGAACGGTGTGACAGGTGAAACTAATCCTGCTGAGCAATCGTGGAGAGAAAGATTAGAAGCTGCTGGTTATACCGTAACTGATGTAATGAAAGGTTTAGAAGATTATGCTGAAACCAGAGCTATTTGGTTATCTCACTTAGATAAGGCTAAAGCAAAATTATAACAATAGATTAATTCAATTTCAATATGTAAGACAAGGCAGCTTCAATTTAAGAAGCTGCCTTGTCTTACATATTGAAATTATGGTTTTTACTTTACAATTATTTCTTTATCATATAAGTCGTTATTTATGTATTAAACCAAAGTAAATTAATGTTATAGAAATAGGGGATGCGTAAAAATTATTCTATTTTTGTGATTCGAAAGGAAATATTCTATGCCGTTTTGGCTGAGAGTATTAATGGAAAAATCAGCGAATAACGATTCGCAACTGGTTATTAATTATTTACACACATTATGAAGAGAGACATTTTAGAGATCTTAAAATCATACGATCTTAAGATTAGCGATGCAGAAGTAAAGGCAAATGTCAAGACAATTTTGGATAGAGATTTTAAATCTTTGTACACAATTGAAAATCTAAAAAAGAATTTTTCTTTTATAGATTTAACGACACTAAACTCGACTGACACGCACGCAAGAGCTAAAAGTTTTGCTGACAATGTAAATAACTTCCAGAATGATTTTGACATGCCAAATGTGGCCGCTATTTGTGTATATCCATACCAAGTGCCAACATTAAATGAAAACTTAAAAGCTAAGGGCGTTAGAATTGCAGCTGTAGCAGGTGTTTTCCCATCTTCTCAATCATACGTTGAAGTAAAAGCATTGGAATGTAAAATGGCCGTTGAAAAAGGAGCTGACGATATCGATATTGTGATATCAGTAGGAGCTTTTCTTGAAGGCGAGTATCAAACGGTATTTGATGAAATTGTAGCTCAGAAAGAAGCTAGTGGAAAAGCACATTTTAAGGTTATTCTTGAAACTGGAGAATTAAAAACAGCAGAGAATATTCGTAAAGCATCTATTATTGCAATGGAGGCTGGTGCCGATTTTATTAAAACATCAACAGGTAAAGTACCTGTTAATGCAACCTTAGAAGCTGCCTATATTATGACTAAGGCAATTACTGAGTATTACGAAAAAACAGGCCGTATGGTTGGTTTTAAACCAGCAGGAGGGATTTCAACAGCTAAGGATGCTATTGAGTTCTATTCAATTTCTAAGAATAACTTAGGAGAGGCATGGTTGAATAATAATTGGTGTAGAATTGGAGCTTCAAGTTTAGCGAATAATCTGCTTACTGAGATTCACAAATTAGAAACAGGAGAAGAGACAGAGATCAAGTATTTCTAATACTCTTTAGATATTTATATTGAAACGAAAGCCGGATTATTCCGGCTTTTGTCGTTTTAAAATCTATATTATTGAACTTAAAACTTGATTAGTGTGAAATATTATGTAGCTTTAGAACCTCTTCAAACATCTGTTTAGCATTGTAATATGTCTGTTTGTCATGTTTTTATGTTAGCTCATGGTAAGGTAGAGCGTATTTTTTGATGGTCATATTTCGGAGTATTTTATATGGATTCAACGATGTAGGATGAGGAGGAGTATACGGCTTTAAATAAATATGATTTATAAGATGTTTGAAAAAATATCTAACTAATGAAACTAGAAACAAACTTGACAGACAAAGAAAAGATCCTTGAATTAGAAGAAGAGATTTCTCAACTTAAGAAAAAGCTGGAGGTCTCTAAGGTTGTTTCCCTAAGTCAGAGGAAAACTTCTAATTCTAAAAATTTCACTAATCTTTGGGGAGTTGTTGATAGTCATTATAATGTTCTCTCAATTCATGATCAATGGAATAATGATTTAATTGAATCTCACGAGAAATTTCATGGCAAGAAGTGCCATGCTGCTTTTTATGGTTTGGATGAACCTTGTAAGGGATGTGCGATTTCTGATCAACCCCCTCATAAGGATGTTAAGTATTTTGTAGAACCTCAATTAGATGGTCAGGACGGTTCTCGACGTCAAAGTATGATAATGCCTACAAGTCATATTCAACCTAATGAATTGGATATAAAAGAAAGTGAGCTTTTTTATGAGCAACTTTTTGAGTCGACAGGTGATGCTCTTTTAGTTTTAGATAGTAAAGGTCGAATTTTGAAGTTCACAAGAAAGCTATCCAAAATGCTTTCGTATTCTGAAGAAGAATTTTCAAAACTGACAATTTTCGATATTGATGATCCTACTAATTCGCTTCCCTTTGAAGATAGACTATTCCGAATAAAGAGAGATAAAGGAGCCGTTTTCGAAACTGATTTGATTTCTAAATCAGGTAAATTGATTCCGGTTGAATCTAGTTCATCTCCAATAAGATATTTAAATGAAACAGTATTTTTTATCACTTTTAGGGATATTGAAAATCGAAAAGTAGCTCAAAAGAAACTTTTAGAGAGTGAAATTCATTTTCGAACCTTAGTAGAAAATGCGACTGATTTAGTGATGCGTATTGATCGAGATCACCGTCATGTATTTGTAAATTCAGCAACTTTACCTGTTTTGGATATTGCTCCCGAGGAATTTATAGGGAAAACTCACCAAGAAATGGGCTTTCCAGATGCTTTGTGTGAATTCTGGGAAGTTGCAATGGATAAGGTTTTTGAAACTGGAATTTCTGATATTTTTGATTTCTCAATTAATGTAAGAGGGAAAGAAATTTATTTCGAATGGCAATTAATTCCTGAATTTAATACTGAGGACGAAATACAATATGTATTAGCTATTGCTCGTGATGTCTCAAAGAGAATAAGAAGTGAAAAGGCTCTAGAAGAAGCCTTAAAAACAAAAGATAAATTCTTTTCTATTATTGCTCACGATCTTAGAAATCCATTTGGTTCTTTAAAAACACTTTCGGAATATATTATAAATAACGATGACCTTTCGAAAGAGGAAATAAAAGAGTTTGCTGGTATTATTCATACTTCTGCAACACAGGGTAACGATTTACTCGAGAATTTATTAGAGTGGTCAAGATCGCAAAGAGGAAATATAAAATGGCAGCCAGAAGAATTTGATTTAGTAAGTTTAATTGATTCAAATATCAAACTGATACAAGCCAATATTCATAAGAAAAATATTAACGTAGATTTTAAAGTAGAAAAAAATTGTTTTGTTTTTGCTGATAAATATATGATTGATACTATTATTAGGAATTTATTAGCTAACGCATTGAAGTTTACCTACAAAAAAGGGAATATAGATATCTCGATACAAGAACAAGAAAAACATTTTTTTGTTTCGATTAAAGATGATGGTAAAGGAATAAATAAATGTAACCAAGCGAGACTCTTTCAATTGGATAATCAGTATTCTACTGTTGGTACAGAAATGGAAATGGGAACTGGTTTAGGTCTTATTCTCTGTAAAGAATTTGTTGATACCAATAATGGAACTATTTGGGTCGAAAGTGAAGAAGGAGTGGGAAGCTGTTTCTCATTTACAGTTCCAAAGCAATAAGTTCGTTGCTATATTTTCCTTTCTATCGTATAATCTACCAAAGCGCTCATTGCATTTCTAGCATCAGATTCCGGAAAAGTCATAATAATAGCTTCCGCTTTAGCCTTGTATTCTAACATTTTTTCTCGTGTGTATTCAATACCACCTTTGTCTTTTACAAATTGTATCAGTTCTTGAACGCGTTCTTTATTCTTATTATGTTTTTTCAGAATTTTAATTGCCCATCTTCGTTCCTTAGGAGAACAATCTCTTAGTACCGAGATAAGAGGCAGAGTTAGTTTCTTTTCTTTAATATCGTTCCCTGTTGGTTTCCCAATAGCAGCTTGCTTGTCGTAGTCAAATAAGTCATCTTTAATCTGAAAAGCAATGCCTAAGTTGGTCCCAAATTCTTTCATTTTTTTCTGGGTTTCAGTATCAGCATTTGCCGATAGGGCACCAAGTTGTGTACAAGCAGCAATTAAACTGGCTGTTTTTTTATAGATAATATCAAAGTAAACCTCTTCGGTAATATCAAGTTTTTTCGACTTCTCTATTTGTAAAAGTTCACCTTCACTCATTTCTTTAACCGACTCAGAAACAACTTTTAACTGTTGAAACTCATCGTTGTCGAGAGCAATTAATAAACCCTTTGACAAAAGAAAATCTCCCACTAAAACGGCAACCTTTGATTTCCAAAGTGCATTTATCGAGAAAAAACCTCTTCTTTCGTAGGCTTCGTCAACAACATCATCGTGAACCAAAGTTGCAGTATGCAATAGCTGGGTAAGGGTTGCTGCAGTAAAGGTTGATTGATTGGTTTCTCCGCAGAGTTTCGCTGCAAGAAAAACCAAAATAGGCCTCATTTCTTTACCTTTTCTTTTAATGATATAATGGTTGATAATATCAAGCAGGCGAACTTTAGTCCGCATGGCATTCTTAAAATACGGACCAAATTCCTTTAACTCTTTTTCTATAGGAGATTTTATAATCTTTAAAGTAGAAGCTTTTGTCATAGCAACCAAAGGTAAAAATTTAGTGCTTTCAACGGATAAAAAAGATGTAAATTTTCAGATGTATCCCTCTTTAAATAGAATAGAAGTTTATTGTCAATCTAATTTTAATGGAATAGGCTTGTTTTTAATCACCTAAATTCAACTAGAATCTCTTCAAAACGGGCTTATTTAATATCAAAGTAACAAATTTAGCTATTTCGATATGATAGTTTTCTTTCTTAACCGAATATATTTATATATTTGTATAGTTATTAAATACAAGTTTAAGTTTAGTATATGAAAATTAGTGATTTAGAACCGGAAAAGTTAGAACAAGCAGCCAACATGTTAAAGGCAATTGCCCATCCAATGAGAATTGCAATTTTAGGTTATCTCGACGATGGAAAGAAATTGACGGTGACTGAAATACATGAATTATTGAATATTGAACAATCAACAACTTCACATCATTTAGGTATTCTTAAGGATAAAGGTGTTTTACAATCGAAACGCGAAGGGAAGAATACATATTATTTCTTAAAGCACTGTAGCTTAAGCAATATTATTGATTGTATCAGTAATTGTACTCAGGCATAAAAAATAAAACTGGTTTAAACAGTTTTTTAGATTGATTAAATGGCAAAAATTAGATTAACCAAAGAATTTCGATTCGAAATGGCACATGCCCTTTGGAATTACGATGGCTTGTGTAAGAATATTCACGGACATTCATACATTCTATATGTAACCGTAATTGGAGAACCTGTTGCGGACGAAAAGAATCCAAAACTGGGAATGGTAATGGATTTTGGAGATCTTAAGCGGATTGTAAATTCAGAGATCGTTGATAAATTGGATCATGCTGTTGTTTTAAGTGATAAAACGCCAATGCTTGACCAATTGAATATTCCTCAAATGTTTGAACGATTTTTCGTTTTTGATTATCAGCCAACTTGTGAGAACATGATAGCTGACTTTGCACAACGAATTCTTAAACGTTTACCAGCAGATGTAAAATTACATTCTCTTAAACTCCACGAAACAGCAACTTCTTTTGCTGAATGGTATGCAGAGGATAACTAATTAAAAGAAAATATATAAATTGAAGTCCGGCTTTTATCCGGACTTTTTTGTACCCCAAATTTTAAATTAATATCAAAATGACTCTAGATTCTTCCAATTTTGATAAGACAAAATCTCTTAATTCCATGTTGTCCCTTTTTTCAACTGGTCATTACGGTATTGAACATGCATATCGCGTATTTAAACTCGTGGAAAGAATAGCTGAATTTGAGAAATTAGAAGGTGATCAAGTTCAAATTATAAAATTTTGTGCTCTGTTTATTGATATGGGTAGAGAAGAGAATCAAAAGAATTCAAATTTTGGACTTAAATCCTATGAGAAACTCAGAAAGGCGAATTTTTTCGGCAAAAATCTCTTTAAGAATAACTTAACACACTTTCTTTTTCAATCACAATTAAATAGTCCGGAAGATGTTTATGAAAATATGGCTCAGTTTAAACTTGAGAATAGAGAAGAAGCTTTATTATTATATAAGCTCTTAAAGGATGCCTTAACTTTGGAAGCTTTCCGATTTGGGAATTTTTGTGGAGCAGATCTAGACGTATCAAATTCAAAGAAAATGGTTTTGTTTGCCAGTCAGTTTCAACGAAAAGAGCTTAATGTAGATTTGATTGTAGAGGAGATAGAAAATTGGTTAAAAGAGATTCAATAATTTTAGCTACAAATGTAAGGCCGTGAATAATTCTCTTACTTTTGTTTTAATTAGAATAGTTCATCATTAACAAACCTATAATATATGTATTCATCAGATAGTAATCCTGATAAAAAACTTTTTTTGCTTGATGCTTTTGCATTGATTTATCGATCGTATTATGCTTTTATCAAGAATCCTAGATACACATCAACGGGAATAAACTCTTCAGCAATGTTGGGTTTTACAAATACATTATTGAATGTTCTTGAGAAGGAAAAACCATCTCATATAGCAGTTGTTTTCGATCCAATAGGTAAAACCTTTCGTCACGAAATGTTTGAGGCGTATAAGGCACAAAGACCGCCTATGCCTGATGATTTAAAAAGTTCTATTCCATATATTAAGCGAATTATTAAAGGCTTTAACATTCCTGAGATTGAGGTTGAAGGTTATGAGGCTGATGATGTGATTGGAACTTTGGCAAAGAAAGCTGAAAAACAAGGTTTCACGGTTTATATGATGACGCCTGATAAGGATTATGCCCAATTGGTGAGTGATAATATATTCATGTTTAAGCCTGGTCGTTCTGGCAATGAAACAGAGGTTTTAGGCGTTCCCGAAATTTTAACGAATTTTGGTCTTGAAGATCCTGAGCAAATAATTGACTATTTAGGGTTGATGGGTGATGCTGCCGATAATATTCCGGGTTGTCCAGGTATTGGTCCAAAAACGGCTCAAAAATTATTAGCAGCTTATAAATCTATCGATGGTTTATATGAAAATACGGATAAGCTAAAAGGTAAGCAGAAAGAAAATATTGTCAATTCAGAAGAACAAGTTCGTTTTTCGAGAGTCTTGGCAACAATCGCATTGGATGTACCTATCGACTATTCTGATGAAAAATATAAGTTAATAGATATTGATGAAGACTCATTGGGAAGTGTTTTTCAGGAGTTGGAGTTCTTTTCTTTGAGAGAAAAGGTTTTGTCTAATACAAATGGTAAATCGATAGATAATGTCGATAACAATACACCTGACAGTTCAAAATCTGTGGGTAAGAGCACGATAGAAGAGAAAGAAATTATTCTAAGAGAGCTTAAAGACCTTAAATCTCAGTTTTTTGTGCTTGATAATGCGGCAGTTAGAGCCGATTTACGAGCTGATTTATGTGTTCAAAAATCCTTCTCTTTTAGAATCGTTTTGAGTGATATTGATCCTAATCAATCAAATATATTAGGATTGGCCTTTGCCTTTAAAAATAACCGCTCATTTTTTGTGCCATTCCCTCAAGATCCTTCCCAAGCGAAAAAAGTGGCTCAAGAATTCCGATTTATTTTTGAGGATGAAAAAATTCTAAAAATTGGTCACGACATCAAGCAAGACGTTTTGGCATTGCGATGGTGTGGTGTAGAATTGAAAGGTGCTATTTTTGATACCATGATTGCGCATTATTTAATTCAGCCAGAATTGAAGCACGATATGGGAACCATTGCCCAAGCAAGTATCCATTATAAAATGATGGAGGCAGAAAAACCCGATAAGAAAAAGAAAGCTCAGTTGAGTCTGATGTTAGAACCAGAACCAATTAAGCACGATAAATATTGTGAAGAGACATTAGTGAATCTTGAATTGGTTGAAGCTTTAGAGAATGAGTTGACCGATTCGAAGCTTCTGGATTTATTTTACAATATGGAAATGCCACTTCTTCTGGTTTTGGCTGACATGGAATTCACAGGAGTGAAGATTGATGTGCCAATGCTTAAGTCCTACGCTGTTGAGTTAAATACCGAGGTAGAGGGAATTGAGAAAGAGATTATCGAAATGGCTGGTCAGGAATTTAATGTGGCTTCGCCTAAACAATTGGGAGAGGTCTTATTTGAGAAAATGGCTCTAGACTCCAAAGCGAAAAAGACCAAATCGGGACAATTCTCAACTTCGGAACAAGTTTTAAGCAAGTTGAAGGATAAGCATCCAATTATTGAGAAAATTTTGACTTTCCGTGGATTGAAGAAGTTAATTTCAACCTATGTGGAAGCCTTGCCAACCTATATCAATCAGAAATCGGGACGAATTCATACGTCGTTTAAGCAAGCCGAAGCGGCAACGGGTCGTTTGAGTTCTATTAATCCAAACATTCAGAATATTCCAATTCGTACACCTCAAGGGCGATATGTACGTAAAGCCTTTATTCCATCTGATGAGAATCATATCTTTTTATCAGCCGATTACTCTCAGGTCGAATTACGTTTAATGGCTCACATGAGTCAGGATAAAGCAATGATCGATGCCTTTAATCATGCAGCTGATTTCCATCAGGCAACTGCGGCAAAAATCTATAAATTGCCAATTGAGGAAGTAACTAGTGATATGCGTTCGCATGCTAAGTCTGCCAACTTTGGTATTATATATGGTATCTCCGCTTTCGGTTTGGCTGAAAACTTGAAGATATCTCGTAAGGAAGGGAAAGCTTTAATTACTGGTTATTTTGAATCCTATCCTGGTGTTAAAGAATTTATGGATAAGTCCGTTGCCGACGCAAGAGAAAACGAATATGTGACAACGATTAAAGGTCGCCGTCGTTACCTTAAGGATATCAACTCGAGCAATGGTATGATGCGTTCCATTGCAGAACGAAATGCGATTAATGCACCCGTACAGGGTTCTGCTGCCGATGTAATTAAATTGGCTATGATTGGCATTAGTAATCGTATGAAAGCGGAAGGCATGAAGTCTAAAATGCTGATTCAAGTTCATGATGAATTGAACTTTGATTGCTTAAAATCTGAGCTCGATCAAATGAAAATTATTCTTCGCGAAGAAATGGAAAATGCAGTAAAAATAAGCGTTCCACTTACCATAGAAATGGGAGTAGGCGAGAACTGGCTTGAGGCGCATTGATTGGTGATATATAGAAATTTTAAAAGCTCATTCTTGCAAAAAGAATGAGCTTTTACTTTTTCAGAATTTTTTGTTAATTTAATTTCTTTTCAATCAAAACACTGGTAACAAACCATAATAGGATAGAGAGGAGGTAAATAATGATTCCATAAAGTGTAGGTATCATCGAAACTTTTATGCCACCATAAATCACATTTGGTGAAATACTACCAGCTTGTTCTAAAACCGAAAATGCATTGAATAAGCCTAGTAATTGCCCAAGTATGCCAATAACCATAGCAAATAAACCAATTGATTTTCCATACTCTACTTTTCGAAGTGCTTCATCTTGCGTTGTCTTCTTGGATAATAGAACACCAATAAAATGATAAGCAATCCACGATACCATAACAATAAGAAGAATGCTAAGTACACCCATAAAGAGTGCACCACCCATAAAAAACAGATCTTTCATATTTTTACTTTTTAAAGATTAATACTAATACCTTAAAGTAAGGTTATCAGCGGTTTTCAGTCAAGGTCAAATACAGTTCTAAACGTGTCGTTTATCGACATTGTTTAGGTATTTCTAATTTCTAAGCTAAATTAGCTGAATATATATTAAATGAGCATACAAATCTGTGTTCTAAACATATATTGAGATAGAGGGAAGTTTTGTAATCTGTAATTGAGAATTTAACTAATAAAAGAATGCTTAGATTCAAGTCACAAATGCAACTGATGGAATTTTAGATGAAAAAAGGAGGTGTATTTTTCAAGACAATGAGGAGAAGTAGTCTCACCCATTGTCTATGTGGAATAAAAGTCTTTTTTTTACCACTAAAATCGCCAAACTAAAGT
>NZ_SADB01000133.1 GCF_009669305.1 Ancylomarina sp. 16SWW S1-10-2 | reverse complement strand
GATTGCCACTGCCAGCTCAGGGTGACCTCGTTGGCCCCGGCCATGGACGCGAACACTAGACTCAACAACAGACCTTGTGCCAGTTTCATGATGTGCATCCTGCTCAGGGTGATAATAAACAACTAAATAGCTGTTCCGAATAGTAGATCACCGGAGGAAGGGAACTCAGTCCAGTTTGTGCGATCTGATTAGTCGCTAAACAAAACAAGCCACACCCAAAGGACTGAGTTGATGCCTATCCTACCACCTCTGCCACGACCACAACGGCGCCGCATTCACAAAATCATCCATGCCACCCGTGATAAAGGACATGCTCGTCGCTTGATGGCCATCTTGCTGTTACATGAAGGACGCACGATCACCGATGTTCATCACCTTACCGGCGCTGCGCGCTCGACCATCGGTCGTTGGCTTCGGTGGTATCGAGATGAAGGCATAGATGCGCTAGAAGCCTTACCGGCTGGCCGTGCCCCAGTCTTACCTATCGCCAAGATTGTCACCTTACTGGTGCTGCTCATGCAGTTTTCTCCGCAAGATTTTGGTTATCAGCGCAGCCGTTGGTGTACTGAACTATTGGCTATAAAAATCAATCGGTTAACAGGGCTCAATGTGGCAGCCTCCACGCTCC
>NZ_SADB01000132.1 GCF_009669305.1 Ancylomarina sp. 16SWW S1-10-2 | reverse complement strand
TTTTTATGCATCTCAACATGGTGAGTGAGATTATGAGATCAGCATTACTAATTGCAATATGTGTTCTGTGAACGTGCCGTCTTCTATCTCTGAATAAAACCATGTAATATACAGTGTATATATAACGGTATTCGAAAGATCGTGCACTCAGTTGTCAMAATACATTCACTGATTTATATTAGTTATGAGAGCACAGTGAGTCGGAGCTTTGTTTTCATTACTTCTTTGACGAATACTATTATCTGAGTATATAAATACGTATAAAAATATTTCAGTCAATTAGAGATTTTTACGGTCTTCTTATTTCTTAAGTGWGTGWTTTGCACTGCATCAATCATGTTATTTGTCTACTATTTACGGGTCGCTGTATTTTCTTGTGTCAACACTTGTAATCATCCTACATGTTKGATACTGTGAAATTAACTTTTAATACCACAAAGTTCAAGTATATACATGKAGGGATTTTCACAAACACACAAAACATTCAAAATGGATCTTACAAGTACTATCATTGGGTATCACGTGCTGTGCTCTATGTAAACGTGTGAGGAAATTGTGTTTTTATGCATCTCAACATGGTGAGTGAGATTATGAGATCAGCATTACTAATTGCAATATGTGTTCTGTTCTGT
>NZ_SADB01000129.1 GCF_009669305.1 Ancylomarina sp. 16SWW S1-10-2 | reverse complement strand
CAAAGCTCGTTAAGACTAGATGGGGTATCCCTACATGGCGGGTGGGACCCACGGCRAAYGGWTCATMAAGWCTTMAAAAAAKAATAKATACGATTGCATTGCATWTASTAACGGATGCGATCATACCAGCACTAATGCACCRGATCCCATCARAACTYYGCAGTTAAGCGTGCTTGGRCGAGAGTAGTACTAGGATGGGTGACCTCCMRGRAAGTCCTCGTGTTGCATCCCTCTTTTATGTTTAACCTTTTTTTTTTTGGTTAAAACTTTATGACTCYATAACTTYTAKACCGTGAGGCCAAACTTRGCATGYSATACCTTTTCGGAAWGCCCAAAGASAGCCCTCCGACRAAAGAAGYARGACAATGGAAMYTTTCCATTGACTTTTTGTCGACYCCAAATTTTGACCTTTAAGTACTTTTTCGGGCATTTTCGTGATTTGGGCTATATTACGGACCCAAAATTACTTGTTCAAGCATTGTTTTCGAATTTTTTCATGCATCAAAGCTCGTTAAGACTAGATGGTGTATCCCTACATAGCGGGTGGGACCCACGGCGAATGGTTCATTAAGTCTTCAAAAAAGAATATATACGATTGCATTGCATATACTAACGGATGCGATCATACCAGCACTAATGCACCGG
>NZ_SADB01000127.1 GCF_009669305.1 Ancylomarina sp. 16SWW S1-10-2 | reverse complement strand
GCTGCCCTCCAAATATTTCGCATGACTCAGAACAAGAGCCGGTATCGAATCTTTTAGCTCGTACCATGTCCTGATACAGGGCTTGATAATCATTTTCTGAATACATTTTCGCGATACCGTCCAGCGACATTCTTCCTCGGTACATAATCTCCTTTGGCGTTTCCCGATGTCCGTCACGCACATGGGATCCCGTGATGACCTCATTAAAAACACGCTGCAATCCCTCCTCATCTTTGCAGGCAAGTCCGATTTTTTGCGTTGATTTTTTAATGCAGAATATGCAGTTACCGAGATGTTCCGGTATTTGCAAATCGAATGGTTGTTGCTTCCACCATGCGAGGATATCTTCCTTCTCAAAGTCTGACAGTTCAGCAAGATATCTGATTCCAGGCTTTGGCTTTAGCCGCTTCGGTTCATCAGCTCTGATGCCAATCCACGTGGTGTAATTCCCTCGCCCGAAATGGTCATCACAGTATTTGGTGAAGGGAACGAGTTTTAATCTGTCAGTGCAGAACGCGCCGCCGACGTATGGAGTGCCATATTTCTTTACCATATCGATAAATGGCTTCAGAACAGGCATTCGCGTCTGAATATCCTTTGGTTCCCATACCGTATAACCATTTGGCTGTCCAAGCTCCGGGTTGATAT
>NZ_SADB01000126.1 GCF_009669305.1 Ancylomarina sp. 16SWW S1-10-2 | reverse complement strand
ATAGAGTCCGAATGGAGTTATGATAGCTGTTTTCGGTATRTCGTCWGTAGCCATAGGGATTTGGTTATRCGCYTTAACCAAGTCGATTTTCGAAAAGACAGTTGTACCWTTCAAGGTAGCTGTCAAATCGTGAATGTGAGGMMACGGGTAACGATCGGRAATGGTTTTCGCGTTCARTCGCCGATAGTCACCAGTTGGACGCCAATCGTTGCTGTCMTTTTTAGGGACYATGTGCARCGRAGATGCMYATGGRCTRYTTGACGGTCKTATGATWCCTAAGTCYRTCATGTGGTYSRATTCGTTTTTCGTCAACCTCAGCTTTTCGGGRGCYAGTYGKCGTGCTTWMGARAATACAGGTGGTCCTGTAGTCGTGATGTGGTGTGTAACGTTGCTGGTTACACACGGTAGTTTCGGTTGAGTTTGTTGTATCCCAGGGTACTTATCGAGTAGTGGCTGATAGAGTGGGTCTATCATATGTTTAGTTGTGACTGGGGATAATTTGTAACCAGTAAAAGAAGTTACGCAAACGGATAAATTAGTGTTTCCGTCTACTAGCCTCCGTTTGCGAGTGTCGATGATCAGATTGTGGTGTTGTAGAAGGTCCATACCAATGATTGGTATAGAAACATCTGCAACAACGAAAATCCAGTGT
>NZ_SADB01000125.1 GCF_009669305.1 Ancylomarina sp. 16SWW S1-10-2 | reverse complement strand
CTCAATCCCTGTGGCAATATACCACTCCACAATCATCTCTCCATCCAACGACTACACGTCCACTGTCCACTACCACACGTCAATTCCACCACACTCCATTCGAATTTACACTATACATATACACCACTGTGTCAAACACTCTCTTCACACATTCCACACGTCCTAACTCACGCACTCACTCCCTGATCACCTCATTCTCACCCACAACACATTTGACGCGTTGAATTGATCAACTGTCAGACTCGAAATTCCACTATGTTGTTTGACAACGCAGTTGGCGAATACCAACCAATTCTCCGTGCAAACACGCTACTCAATCATCACCGAACTGATCACACTATGTGGACATAGGGAACAAGACACACGAGTGCAATTCATCACCAGAATATTGCCAACAAGGGACTCAAACGTCTACCATGCAACTGCCTGACGACCAGTCAGTGTCGATGTAGACCGATGCAAAACTCGTCGGAACAAATCTCTGACTGATTCGACTGCATTCTGAACTAGATGAGTGGGTGATTAGTGGTGGTGTTGGTGTTGGTGTTGGTGGTGTGAAATTGGTATTGTAGTTGGTGTCAGTGTTTGTGTAATGGTGGTCATGCTAGTGATTGTGTTTGTTTTGTTGCTGGTTGTTGTGTGCGATGTGAGTTGGTAT
>NZ_SADB01000014.1 GCF_009669305.1 Ancylomarina sp. 16SWW S1-10-2 | reverse complement strand
AATTTTGCCCTGCAAAAATCACTTAGGGTTCTATAGCCTTCCCTCTGAGATCTTTTTAATAGCAATCTCTTTTCCAGTTCCGTCAAACGAATCCGAACCCCTTCTCCCAATTTATCCTGGTCTGCTGTTTTAGGTCTCATATCTTTTCATTTATTAGCCTTCGCAGAATCAAGCTTCTCATCTCCGATGAAAGTCCCTGCTGGAAAGCACAAACGTTTTTGTGGAACAAAAACACATCTTGCATACCCCTCTTTAAACTTATTTGTCAAATCAAAATTCATCAATTAAAACAAAATAATTTCCCAAGTTGGGAACAACTTGGGTGTTTTTTATTGATTAACTACAAATACTTAAAAAGGGAAATAAACGGTTTTAAATAAGATTGACATCTAAATTTTCTTGTAAAACCTAAGTCAGAATTAAACTATTCCCTTTCAATTAAGTTTGTTGTTCATAACTTTAAAAGAAGAGAAAAAAGATTCAAAAAAAGAAAAGAAAGTCTTTACAAAGCCAGTAGTAGAATAAAATACAAGGCTACCGAAAACTATGCCTTATAAAACAATCTCTTATAATTATGGAGGTACTTGCATGGCCTTGTATTTTAGAATGCGATAGCACCCTAGTACTCCTGGCTAAATTTTCTTTCTTTTTGCTTTCTTTGATTTTTTTTATTTTAAGCAAGACATTCTATTTCAAGCAATAAAAAAAAATCAAGTGTATGCTTGTAACGGAGTGAAAAACATTTTCTTGATCTCTATATGGAAGATCCTTTTAGAGAAGAAATGAAAAGTGGATAAAATTCGCATACGAAGCCTTTGTGTATTTTAGGCTTGAAATGAAAGCTCTAAATGGGTCTGCACAAAATAGTCAATAAGTTGCTCCTTACTTTAAAAACACAAACAGAACCAATAAATCAAGTAATAGCAAGTGTATCCATGAAACGTAGTGTAAGGATACTTTTGCTCCCTATGTAAAAGGCTTTTTTTTTGCTGATGAAAACAGGTAGGATATCTTTATCTAAAAAAGATGAACAGATAATAGAAGTGATTACAGACAAGAAAAAGGTCTTTACATAAAATAAAGACCTTTTAAAATTTATTTGTACCCCAGAATATCTACTTAGATTCAATATACTTGAATTACTTCGTTACCTTTTGTTTTACCTTGTTTTTGATTTCACAAGAAATGGTAATAGTATCGTCTTTTTGTAAGTTATCTTATCGGATTTTGCATTTAGTATTTTAAATGAAGTGTAGGATAATCCGGAGCCAAAAGCATATAGGGGTTTGATTTTTTTTGTGTCGTGCCAACGATAACCAACTAAGATATCTTCTTTGTATTCCTTATTCGTTCCATCACCGGGGAAGGTCAATTTATCAAATATTTCTTCGGCTAAATCGGTAGTTACTCCAGGACCAACCAAACTTAAAGGAGGTAAATATATTCTTCTTTTCTATAACATCTTTTTATTCTTATAAGATTTACATAAAAAAGGGGCAATTCTAACGAACAGCCCCTTCAAATATTATCTGCTTAAATAAATTGTTCCAATTCGGTTAGCTGATCGTTACTCAACCCAACAGGATCGAATCCGGCCGACCATGCTGTTAACAATAGTTTAGCACCTTTATTAGCAACATCAAGATAATCAAAAGCTCTTTCAACATCTTCTCCAGTTGATGTTGCACCATGTTTCTCCCAAAGAGATACGTTGTAATTTTTTAAGCCTTCGATGGTTTTATCAGCTAAATCTTCAGAACTAGATAAAGCATAAGGTGTACAATGCACTCCTTTAGGAACAAAAACTTTAATTTCAGGACACATTTTCCATAAAGAATGGTTCATTTTCTCCTGATCGTTAAAAATAGGATGATGACTCATCACGATCAATTCGATTGGATGGGTATGAACAATGGCTTTATGAGTTGGATTGTTTACACTATTAAACTGATGGATTTTTACATGAGATATCAATTCACATGTCGGTCCAAAATTTTCTTTTTTACCTCCCCAAACTATTGAATAACCAGTTGCGTCATCATTAATTTTTAAGATACAAGCAGCTTCCTCAATACGATTAATTAAATGTCTAAGATGGCATCCTGTTCCTGAGATAAACACAACTAAACCAGCTACATTTTTTGGGAAATCAAATTCAAAATATCGATCAGGATTGTTAAGTTCTACTCCTTTAAAGTAATTCGATAAATCGATGGAAATATTCCCAGCATTTCGTTCTGCCCATTCTCTATCCCATAGGTATCCTGCAATTTCAGAAACCTTATCTAATTCTTTTTGAACCCCTTCTGGTAAATTCTTCAAGTTATTCATATTCAAAGTATTATTTTTAAAAAAATGTATTTTTTATAATGATGAAAGCGAACGAACATGTGTTCGGCATCCATATATGGCAATTACAATAGAGCATATAAAAATGCTACTCTTTAGCTAAAATTTTACTCGAATACTTACCATAAAATGCTATAACAACAAAACACAATAATGGTAAAATAAACGATGCATTAACCGCAGGTAAGAATCCGACTGTTCCTAAATCTATAATCATAGCTTGTAGCATTGGCATAATAGCTCCACCTACAATAGCCATAACTAATCCAGCAGATCCCAAAGTTGTATCCTGACCAACATTTTCCAATGCTATGCCGTAAATTGTTGGGAACATTAAAGACATAAATATCGATGTAGCAACCAAACAATACAAACCAGGTAAACCAACAATAAAAATAGCACCTGCAACTGTTGTTATACCGCCAATGGCAAACCACATTAAAAGCTTACTTGCATTTACGTACTTCAAAATAAAAGTACTAGCTAAACGACTTATAATAAACATCCCCATGGCAAGCATATTATGATACTGTCCTGATTCTTTTGTTAATCCTAAATTCTCAGCATATTGGATAATAAATGTCCAGCACATGATTTGCGCAGCCACATAAGCAATTTGAGCAATAACACCAGTACGATATACCTTATTCTTAAACAACCTTTTCATTGATTGTAAAGGATGCATTTGTTCCTGATGTTCATTCTTTGGCATTTTAGCCACAGCAATAATCACTAACATAACAAGTACAACAAGACCCAATGCTACGTATGGATCTCTAATTACAGCAAGGTCGTGCAGTCTATCTATGGCTTTAGTAGCTTCATCCAATGTTGAGAACTCTATTTTATTACCTATCGCATCTATATGTTTATCCGCATTTAAGTTTGCCAAAACAAATCTTGCAGCAACAGTCATCCCAAGAAAAGATCCCATTGGGTTAAAGGACTGTGCTAAATTTAATCGACGAGTAGCTGTTTCTTTTGATCCCAGTGAAAGAATAAATGGGTTACATGTGGTTTCTAAAAAAGCAAGTCCGAAAGTTAATACGTACAATGAACCCACAAAAAAGCCAAACATTTGAAACTGAGCAGCAGGGTAAAATAAAAGAGCTCCTAATGCATACAAACCAAGACCTAATAAAACACCTTTTTTATAGCTGTATTTTTGCGCAAACAATGCAGCAGGAATAGCCATTGTAGCATAACCTCCGTAAAAGGCAAATTGAATTAAAGTAGCTTTGGTGTTCGATAGCTCCATTACAGTTCTAAAAGCAGCCACCATTGGGTTGGTAATATCATTTGCAAAGCCCCACAAAGCAAAAAGACTCGTAATAAGGATAAATGGAACGAGATATTTTTTCTCAACTACTTTTGTTTGACTATTCACAATATATGGTATTTGAAGTTTGTATTGGCGTGACACCTTTCTTTAAAATGATATTTCCATACTTGGCAGTTTCTCCAGTTATGACAACAGCATAAGCCTCCGTGGCTCGGTCATAAAAAGCAAATCGTTCTAATCGTTGTATTGGCTTTGCGTCAGGATTTGTTATCTGAATGCTCCTGCGATAAGAAAGCTCAACATTTGGATCAAGTGAATCACCAGGAACAGCCTCCATCATAATTAACGGATGATCATCATATTGATCTAACTCAAATAATGGCAAAATGGCAACTAATAAATCGGGTATCCGAATACCGTCTGCTCGCAATACATTGGTATTAAAACTTTCCCCTGGAAAATGAGCATCTGCCAATATAATTTCATCTCCATGTCCCATTTTATACAGAGCAGAAAGCAAATCAGGACTTATGATAGGTGATATACCTTTTAGCATGTTTATTCTTATTTTTTAAATTTAATATAGTTCTTATACAGCTGATCGTAAACCTGTTTATTACTAGATGGATTGACCACTTGGGGATTATAGTTTATTTTTTGACGAGCAAAATTCGCGGTTTTATAGACTCCTGCTCCTGCAAATACAAACATAGATGCTCCTAAAACAGTGGTCTCTTTTTGATCTATCAATTGAATAGGTAGGTTACAAACATCTGCTCGTAACTGGTTCCACAATCTATTTTTTGAACCTCCTCCTACACAAATAATCCGTTCAGCTTTAAAGTTTCCTGCTGTTTCCAGGGCTTCTAATCCTTCACGAAGTCGAAATGATAAACTCTCCAAAAATGCTCTATACAGCTGACTTCTTCGTGTACTTATAGTCAGACCTGTAATGGTTCCACTATTTACACTCGTCCCATCATCATAAAAGGCTGAATCTACCATCACACCTTGTGCTCCGGGCATCTCCAATTCTGCTTCTTTAATCATGGTTTCGTATAAGTCATCACCACTCAATTCTGAATAGAAGTTTTTAGAAAACCATTCCATCACACCAGAACTTAACCAGTTTTGACCAATATTATACAAGCCTGCAACAGCATCTAACTCAGTGGTTAGATTATTGCCCAATTCAGTGTTCGAAGCAGTAAACGATTTGCTACGAGACATTAAAATCTCCCAAGTTCCAGAACTTAGAACGGGTTGATTTAATTGAGCTCCCGATCCGAAGATAGCAAACTGCGTATCGTGTCCAGATAAAAATACTGGCGTTCCTGCTGGAATACCTGAAATATCAAACGCTTCTTTAGTAATTTCTCCCACCTGATCACCAGGCTCTGCTATAGGTCCAAAAATATCTTTATCAACACCAATAGCACTCAGTATTTGTTTTGAAAACTCTCTTTTACCAAGATCTGCCATCATTGCAGTTCCCATCATTGTTGCATCATTTTGCAATGCTCCTGATAATTTATTTATCAATAATGATGGAATAAATAAAAAACGATGAGATTGTTCAATAATTTCAGGTCTATTTTCCTTAAACCATATAAACTTATTGATGGTGTTAAAAGCATATGGATACACGCCACTAATTTTATAGATATTCTTTAGCGGGATGTATTTTTCTATATTATCCATAATTGGTGTAGTGCGTTGACACTGCCATGAGATAACAGGGTAAAGTAGTTCTCCCTTTTCATCGACAAATGCTCCATCAACTCCAAAAGTCGTAACTGTTATTCCAGCTATCCGTTCTGTATCTATTGATTCTGCAACTATTTTTGAAGCTTTACACAGCTTCAACCATAATTTCTCCAAGTCCCATATTCTCCCTCCTTGAAAATGAGGATCTTCATCAGTTTCGTTAGACATAGCATGAGTTGCCAATATTTGCCCTGACTTATCCATGGCAATCACTCTTACATTAGTGGCCCCACAGTCAAAAACAATAGCAATATCTTTCTGAGTCATTTTTCCTCTTCTTTTGATTCTATAAATTACCAATATCAGACCTTCTATATTTTTAACAGGTGTAAGAATTGATGTAATTCCTACACCTGTTGGAGCCTATGGTATTAGAATGTTATAATCATTATTTCAATCCGTAAAGCGGACCATAAGTACTGCATGCTCTGTAATCAGATCCTTCTTTATCTTCACCAAAAGCTGACCATGCACTAGGACGGAAAACTTTATCATTTGGCACATTATGCATGTTTACAGGAATACGTAACATTGCTGCCAATGTAATTAAGTCAGCTCCAATATGTCCATAACTGATTGCTCCATGATTAGCGCCCCAATTTGCCATTACTGTATAAACATCTTCAAATGCACCTTCTTCTTTTGTTCTTGGTACAAACCATGTTGTTGGCCAAGTTGGATTGGTTCTTTCATCTAAGACAGAATGAATATCTTCTGGTAATTCAACGGTCCATCCCTCTGCAATTTGAAGTACAGGCCCCATTCCTTTTACTATATTCACACGACACATAGTAACAGGCATTTCACCTTCAGTTTTAAATTTTGAAGAATATCCACCTCCACGAAAATATCCTCTATCAGCTTGTGGCCATACTGTTTTATCTAAACATTTTTGAGCTTCTTCTTCTGTAATTTCCCAGAATGGTTTCATCGCTGGTTTACCTTCTGCGTCTTTTTGTTGTGCAGTAGCATCAAGCGTGGTAGAACCTGAGTTAATTAAGTGAATAACTCCACCTTTTGCCAAACCTGTTAATTCTTTTCCTGTTACTCGTTTCACTGCATCAGGACTCCAATAAGTTCTTACATCTGAAAAGATTTGCGCTGTATTGCTTAATAAATGTCCAAACAACATAGAAACACTGTTCAAGCTATCATTTTCAGTAGCAAAAACAAAAGCCTCACGGATACCATTCCAGTCGAATGAAGAATTTAAAATAGCCTCTGGATAATCAGCATTAGGCTGGTAATCTGTCCACTGACGTTGACCTTGAAAACCACCTAAAATAGCATTTCTTCCTAATCCTTCTTCTCTAAATCCTTTATCAATTACCTTTTGATTACCAATCATCATATCACGGCAAATCAAGGTCATTTTAACTACTGTTTCCCACTCAGCAACTTTACGCTCAGCAGTGGCTTGTGCTTCAGGAGCATTTGGATCTTCACCCTCTTTACAGTTTTCTTTAGTCCAAGCTAATGCTTTTTTGTATTCTTCTTCATCGTAAATACCTTCGTCAATACGACGAAGAATTTCTAGAGACTCAACAAATTCAGTACGTATACCTAAATAATCTTGAAAGAAGTTTGAATCTACCATAGAACCAGCTATCCCCATTGAGCTGTATCCTAATGACAAGTACGACTTACCGTTCATTTGTGCCACTGCAAGAGCAGATTTCACAAAACGTAATAATTTTTCCTGAACATCTGCAGGTATATTTGTATCGCCTGCATCTTGTACATCGCGACCATAAATTCCGAATGTTGGTAAACCTTTTTGCGTATATCCCGCTAAAGCTGCTGCTAAATAGACTGCTCCCGGACGTTCTGTTCCGTTGAATCCCCACACAGCTTTTGGCAATAAAGGATCTGTATCCATTACCTCTGTTCCATAACACCAGCATGGAGTAACTGTTAAAGAAACGCCAACGCCTTCTTTCTTAAATTTGTTAGCACACATTGCTGCTTCAGCAACACCACCAATACAAGTATCTGCAATTACACACTCAACTTGTTCTCCACTTGGGAATCTTAAGTTCTCTTCGATAAACTTTGCCGCTGCTTTAGCAAGATCCATTACTTGAGTCTCTAATGATTCTCTTACACCTCTTTCGCGACCGTCAATTACGGGTCTTATTCCTACTTTTGGTAAATCTCCAATTAATCTATTAGCCATATTAATATATATTTATATCGTACAAACTTTATTTAAATCTATAATACAAATTTGATATCATTTGATGGATTAGAAAATGTTCAGATTCACTATATTTGTATCTGTTTTAAACACCAGCGACATGAAAGCACATTTAAAAGAACCTAGCAAAGGTGATCCTTCTGATGTATTACAAATGTTTCCCAGCTACAATTTACAATTACATTGTTGTCGTTATTGGTGGCTTCAACATTGGGAATTTAAAGAACTATCGTTCCCATATTGGCGCATCTATCACAATAGTTATAATGGGGCAGTTATCTTATATGATAACAAGGAGTACGCTTTAACTCCAGATAAAATAGTAATAATAGCACCCAATACTTCCTATTCTTCACGTTTGCACGATCATAAAATACCAGATACGGGTTATGCATTAAAAGGAGGAAGAATTACCTCCAGTTTATCTGAAAAACAATTAATTACCGATCAATGTATTCTTCACCTTTTTATCCATTTTAATATAGGAATGCCGTACGATAATGTTTCGCCAGGTATATTTATTTATGAACTTACCGATCATTTAAAAGAAAAACTACTCATAATAAAGAGACATCTTAATTATGAACATACACGTTTTAGCTTTTATTCAAGTTTGGCCATTCGATCATTAATAAATGATCTACTATCTGATTTGCCAGAAAAAAATTGGAATTTAATTACGAAGAACCATCGTATTTTAGAAGTGTTAAGCTATGTTGAAAATAATATCGAAAACGAACTAAACAATACGATTTTAGCCGAGCAGGCTAGATTGGCTACTAATGCTTTCACTAGGCTTTTTACTGAAGAAATAGGTATTTCACCCCAGAAATATGTCAAAAAGAAAAGAATAGATCAAGCTTGTATATTGTTACACCACTCTAATATGTCAATAGATGAAGTGGCTATAAAAACGGGTTTTGCTGATCGATATCATTTTTCTAGAATCTTTAAACAAATGGTTGATCTATCGCCTGCAAAATATAAAAAGTTATTTGGTATGAAATAATTTAAGAAGATTATATTTCTTACTTCATATGTTATCTTTTACTAATTAGAAGTGCAATCTAATACCTCCATAATTACAAAACTAAAAAAGCTTGAAGTAGAATATTATCCTACCTCAAGCTTAGCTTATTTTTCAAAATGAATACAGATCCTTTGATCTATATTTATGCTTTTATCTCTTTCATAGAAAATGACAAATAAAGCAAATAAGTTGCACTAATAAGTATTACAATAACAGCACCTACTTGCGAACCTAAAGTATCGGACATTAATCCCATGATAAATGGAATAATTGCTCCACCAAAAACACCTGTAATCATCAATCCAGAAATCTCATTCGCTTTATCAGGACGAGATTGAATTGCATAACCAAAAATAATTGGGAAAATATTGGCAATAGTAAATCCAATTACTGCATAAATTGTAAATACAGCCATTTTATCACCTACAAAAATTAAGGCGATTAGAGCTAAAACTGCACCAATTATATTCAGCTTAAAGAATTTATACGAAGAATATCTTGCCAAAAAGAAAGCACCTAAAAATGCTCCCAAAGTACGGAAAGCAAAATAAACACTAGGACCATAACCTGCATCGATAGAAGATAATCCGCAACGTTCCATTAGTATTTTTGCAGATGCTGTATTTACTCCAACATCAACACCAACTACAAATAAAATACCTAAGAACATTAAAAATATGGTCTTATCCTTTAAGATTCCAATAATATCACCAAAAGAACTTGCTTTTCCTTCAACAGCCTCTTCTTCAATTGGAGTAAACATCAACCAAATGGTAGAAAGAAGTGTAATAACCGCGTAGATTGGAAAAATATATTGCCAATTATCCAATTGAGTTGCTGCAAATGCTGCAATAAATGGTGCACTAAAAGATGAAATTGCTTTCACAAACTGACCTGCGGTTAAACTACTAGCCAAATTGCCTCCTTTTACTACATTGGTTAATAGTGGATTAAGCGAAACTTGCAAAATAGTATTGGCAATACCTAACAAGGCAAATGCAAATAAGCAAGTAATGAAATTATAATCGATTAGTGGAATAAACATGGCCACAATCGTGATTGCATTACTTATAAGAACTGTCTTTTTTCGACCAATTCGGTTCATTATCAAACCAGTAGGTATTGAAAAAATCAAGAACATTGAAAACAAGGCTACCGGAATAAGATTTGATAATGTATCTTGAAATGCCGGACTATAAGCCCCCAATAAGTCTTCCTTTACGTGAGCAGAGGTAATACCAACCACATCACAAAAACCCATTACAAAAAAACCAAACAATACAGGAAGGATTTTTGAAATTGATATTTTATTATTATTCATAGATTAATTTTATTAAATGATATCTAATAATTTATTTTCTTTAAAATGGATTACATTTTAGGAATAGTTGCTTTGATTGTATTCCAATACTCTGAATCAAGCATACGTGCACTTCCTATAATTGCCGCATCTTCCTTTAATGAAGAAAGTTCGATACGTGTATTTACCCCTTGCAATTTTAAAGCTGCTTCGAATGCTGGTCCAAATAAATTATAAGCACCAACAACATTACCACCCATTACCAAAACTTTGGCATCAAACTTCTTCAACCATGGGCCAAGAAACTCTCCCATATTACTTCCATATTGATTAAATATTTCTGCAGCCTTAGGATTCGTATCGGCAGCTTCAGCAATTGGTCTGGCTCCAGATACATCTAAACCTGTTTCTTCTTTATATCTCTTAATAAACCAACGTGTAGAAAATGAATCATCAGCTATACCATCGGCATAAGGCAAATGCCACACACATCCCAACTTAGGAACCTCATCTCCTTCAACAACAGGTATTCCTGAAGCAACAAAGGCAGAACCAAAACCAGTTCCTAAAGTAATCGACATACTTTTATCAACATCTCCAGCGCTTCCCAACCATGCTTCACCAACTGCAAAAGCTGATGCATCATTCATGAAACGTAAAGGTGTAGAATCATCTAATTCCAATATAACTTTCAATTTCGAAGCAACATCAACACCGTTCAGACTTTCATATTTGTCTACTTGCGCGAAACGACCAATTCCATTTTCGTACTCAAATGGACCTGGCATACCAAAACCTATTCCTGCAAGCTCATCCTTATTTATTGCACTCAAAGATTTAGCCAAAACACTAGCCCAACCTTTAAGAATTGTATCTTCATCGGCCTTATTATCCACATCTCCCTCGTTATGAGTTCCCTCAACAAGTTCTCCTTTTTCAAGATCAACAAGAGCACAAGAAATATGACTTCCTCCTACATCTGTTCCAATTGCGTATTTTTTCATAATTAAATTATATATGGAATTGTTATTATTTTTTTCGTTTTTGCTTATATTCCTAGCAACCTTTCAGCGCCTTTTTAATGGCTTTTTTAACCAATTTTTCCATTACTTTGTATCCTTTAATGCTAGGATGAACAGTATCTCGTCCATACTCTTTCTTCAATCCTTTTTGCTCATTCACCATTGGTTTGTAATAATCCACATAAATCAGATTATTTTTCTTTGCATACCCTTTAATAAGCTTGTTAAGAACAACAATTTTATCGGCTGGCTCTATTCCTTTACGCCATGAGAAAGAAATTGCAGGCAATACACTTGTCAATACCACTTTAATTCCATTTGCTTGTGCCAATTCGGCCATAGAAAAAACATTTCCAGCAATTGCGTCGATACCGATCGGTCCTTTATTCTCGGCAATATCATTTGTTCCTGCCGAAATCACGACCACTTTGGCTTGCAATTCAATTACATCAGGACGAAAACGAAGCAACATTTGAGAACTCACCTGTCCACTTATTCCTCGGCAAATATATGGATTCTCATTAAAAAAAGAAGGATCATATTTCTTCCATTTTTCAGTAATTGAATTCCCCATGAATACGACTCTATTTTCGTCGACAGATGGAGCTGCCAATTCCGAATTCGCCTCGGCATATCTTCCCAAATCAGCCCAGTCTTGAGCCATTACTGATGAACTTAAACATCCAATAAACAATATCACTAAAAGTGATTTCAAACTTTTCATACTAGTTATTTTTATATTGATTTTTTAATTATTTTCACTTGTAAAAACAGAAGCAGGTAAACCTTCCTTGTTGTATAAATTCGCTCCTGTCGGATTTGAAGACCATCCGTAACGAACACTAATTGGCTTTTCAACTTCCGGACTGGATACTTCAATTCTATTCGAAGAAATTATTTTAGCATCCGCCGATTTCCAAATATCATCCTCTCCTGCTATTTCAAAGAATTTTAAGGATTCATCAACAGCCACTGTTGGGTTTGAAAGTTTCTTTTCTCCTACCATTAAACCAGAACCAACCTGATTAAATTTAATTTCTATTTTTCCATCTGTAATCTTAGAGCTTTTATAAAGAGGACCGCTCACAGCAGGTACTTTTACACCATAATCATTACTCAAAGCCCACAATGCCAATCTTTTCCCTGTATCCATTTTGTTATGAGGATGCACATCTTTTGCTTCTCCAATATCGTACAAAACGGCCATGCCGGTATTGGGTAATTTCAAAGTCCTTCGTAACTGATCGTTAATAGAAGCCCAACCCATATCTGAACGCTCATCGGGAACATGATAAGCAGCTAATTGTGTCCAATAAAAAGGCAAATCAGCTTGTTTCCAATCGGCTCTCCAACTATTAATTAGCTTGGTGAAATATTTCTCATATTCATTTTCCAGATAGTGTGAATTTGATTCTCCCTGATACCACAAAACTCCTTTTATTGCAAAAGGGATAATGGACAATAACATTCCGTTGTAAAGAGTCGCAGGCATTTGCTTATCGCTTTCTGGATTCTCAGAAGGCCAAGGTTTTCTGAGATTTTTCTTATTTGCCTTCCAAGCTTTCAATTTATTTTGATAGACAGTATCTAAATAACCTTCCTTACTCATCTCGGCAGTGAGAATTTTAGCCTCGGCACGATTCTCATCGAAAAAAGCCTTCATCTCTTCATCCTCAGCATAAGCTTCTTCGGATAACCAAGGTTGAATTCTAGTTCCTCCCAAAGCACATTCAACAAGACCAATGGGCACATTCAATTGTTTTCTAAGTTCTTTCGCGAAGAAATAACCTGTAGCCGTAATCTTACCAACATGTCCGGCTGTGGCACTTCTCCAATTGCCTTCAAAATTATTTTTCTTGCCATTCAATGAGGTTGTATGCGCAACCTCAATGTGACGTAACCAAGGATCATTGGCTGTTTTCACCTCTTCTCGGATGTATTCAACCAAAGGCTGATATTTTGCTTCTCTGGAATCTGATGTAAATTTAGACATTGAAAAATCCATATTCGATTGTCCAGAACAAAGCCAAACTTCGCCAGCTAAAACATCCTCGAGTACAATTCTGTTTTTTCCAGATATCACAATTTTAAAAGGGCCTCCTGCCTTTGGTGTTTTTAGCTTAAGGCTCCAGCTACCATCTGCCTTGGCAATCGTTTCCGCCTCGGCACCCCAACTTGCTTTCACAAGTACTTTTTCCATTGGGTCAGCCCATCCCCAAACGGGAATTTTTGTTTTCTGCTGTACCACCATGTGATCTGCAAACAGAGAATTCAGACTCACATTTGCTGAAACTAGTTGAGATAGCAACAGTAAAGTTATGCTCGCTACCAATTTAATTACCTTCATCTTTTAATTTTATTTACAATTTCTGATTCGTACGTATTTACATTTTTACTAATCTGCAATCTCTCTAATTCTTTGAAGTAGAAAAGATGGATAGTTTTTTCCTGTAACAGTTCCACCACCTACAGAACCAGCACCAGAAGTGATAGAATCACCAAAACATACGATCGTCTTGAATTTCTTCAATAAATTGTTTTCACTTAAAAATTCAAAAACACGATCTGCTATCAATTTGTATCCCAATTGAGTTGGATGAACGCCATCTCCTTTTCCACAATTTTTAACGTTTCGAAAATAGAGATCCTGATTGTGTTTGGGAAGATCCATTTTTTGAAACATTGCATTAATATTAAAAAACAATACTTTATTATCCAATGCTGTTTGCTCCACAATGTGACTTAAACTATCCATAATGACATTGGGTGCATCTTTATATAAAGTTTTATCGTGTCGTTCAAACAGATATGCACTATCAGCTGGAGGTGGACTCATCAACAACACTTGACTTCCTTCAGCTTTCAACTTGATAATAATCTGTTCTAAATTTTGCTTATATTCCTCATAGGATATCATTTTCCTAGAGTTCAACATATCATTGGTTCCCACCATCACTATGGTTAAATCCGGGTGATAATTTATTACATCAGAATCGATTCGATCCAATAAATTTTTTGTTGTGTGTCCACCTACTCCAGAGTTTACAAGCGTAACTACTTGCGGATTGTAACTTTTATTTATAGTTTGACATGATGTCATCAATAACAGTATTCCCAATTTTAAAATTATCTTATTCATTCTTCGGTTGATTACTCTTAAATTATTTTCGATTAACTCCTGGTTCCACAAGCTGTCCATCTTTAAGTAACTGTTTACGTAGTTTTTTGTAGGACACATTCTGAACAGAACTATTTTTTTTGACTGCCAATGCAGCTGCTGTTCCTGCTGCCTGCCCAAGCATCATGTAAACTGGCTCCATTCTTATAGAACCATAAGCGCTATGCGAAGCCGACATGCACACAGGAACTAGTAAGTTGGAGCATTCATCTGCCTTGGGCGTAATCGCTCGATAACTAATTCCATAAGGGCCAACTCCTGTCCACTTAGGCGTATCGGCGTGTAAAGCACCAGCCTCGTCAACCCATAGTTGCGTAGGATGTGAATCCATGCCGTATGAACCTTGGGCCACGGCATCAGTCACTTTTCGGCGTTTCTTAAGCTCATTTTCTGTCATTACCATTACTCCCAGCATTCTGCGGGCCTCACGAACATACAGTTGATGAGGGAAATGTCCATTATCCAAAAATTCATCTTTGGCATACCCCCATGCTGAAGCCCGTCGACGAACAGCCTCAGACACACGTGGATGGTTGGCTAATGTCCAAAGAAATCCCTTAGTATAGCAAATATGATCCGCGATAATACGTTTACGTTCGGCATAATTAGCATCAGGATATTTGTCTGCGTACCCAATATAATCTGTAGAAACCCAACCCGCTTTGTTCGAGTCGGTCTTGCCATTTGGAATGGGATTCAATCCGACAGGAAGTCCTCTTGTATTGCCAGCTTCAAGCCAGCGGAAAAGGAGTTCAAATTCTTTTTCGTCATAAGCATCTGGCTTGTCAAACGCAACTTTGTTCTCCGACTGGTTGGTGAGGCAAAGACGATAGTTGTATGCTTGTACTAGATTATCGCCATCGCCATCCTCGCCTATAACATTCAGTTGAAGTCCATCAATCACACCACTAGTAGAGTCACCAGGAATAACAAACGGGTTTAAAGGTTCACTACCTCGCCGCGCCTTCTCTTTGGTTTGAACTCCATTGATAGACTCACCATACAAAGTATTGGACTCGCGCCCAACCGTATAAGAAACTCCAGATTTGGCCATCAGATCGCCCTCGTAGGAGCAATCAATAAAAATTTTTGCTGTAAAAACACGTCCAGATTCCATACGAATCGAAACAATCTGAGGACCATTTTTCTCAACACCTTTATTCAGGTCAAGTCTTTCGCCAAGAACCACTGTAACACCTGCCTCAACAAGCATTTTATTTAGTTGAAGTTCGGCAACATGTGGCTCAAAAATAAACATAGCGTCGGGTGCGATGCGTTTTCCTTTTGCTTTCGCTTTCGCCATAAACTCCGACTGAGTCTGAAACTTCCAATGTTCAGAATTCTGATACCATTTATGAAGGCTCTGGTAAAACTCCCGAGTAATTCCGCTAATCGTTTCTGGATTACCAACATCGGTATAGCCTAAGCCTCCCGAGGTTACACCTCCAATATGCTGACTAGGTTCAATCAATACCACACTCTGACCCATTCGTGCCGTTTGCACTGCAGCAATAACTCCAGCTGCAGTTCCCCCATAAATACAAACATCCTTATTAACGACTTCAGCAGTACCGTATCCTGTACCCAAAAACTGTAACAAGAAACTAATTGACACTATTTTAACAAGCCTAAAATTAAAATCCATTTTTGATCTGATCCACGTCCAAAGTCGGGATACTCCTAGTAATAAATATGTAAGTATTGTTTTATTCATTAAATTTTGTGTTTCACTATATTATCTATCCAAACAATTAGATAAGGAGCGTTAACCTATATTCCTCCGCACTAGCATGAAAAACCAATTATTTGCGTACTTAAAAATTATTCTCCCAAGTAAACGCCATTTTCTTTTAATTGAATCGCCAGTTTTGCATATTCTACCTTCATTGGAAGTGTATTATTACTTACAGCTAAACCAGCAAGCGTTCCTGCACCCTGTCCTATTGCCATAGCTATAGGAGTTACCCTAATAGCAGCACTAGCATGATGATCGGCACCAATAGCTCGGCCGGCAAGAATTAAATTGTCTATTTCGTTCACCAAAAGAGATTCAACAGGAATGTAGTACAGCCCTTCAGCTCTTAAATGCACCGACTCGGTTGTTTGTCCATCGGGAGAATGAATATCAATTGGGTATCCTCCCACTGCGATAGGATGATCGAACTTTCTTTCAGTAACCAAATCTTCAGAACTAAGTACATAGCTTGCAAAAGGATGACGTGATTCCCGAATTCCAATGTGTGGAGCTGTGCTTACTATGGTCGAATTTTCGAATCCTGGAGCATATTTTTTAAGAAACTGATAGATCTCAAGACATTGCTTACGGCCCATGGTTTCAGCTTTGCTTAAATCGAAAGGATTAGTAGGATCCATCCCCAAAATACGAGAAGTATTGAAGATGAACTCTCCTTCGGTATTGGTCTCGAAAAACAAGACATTATCTCTGGGAACAGTAACTTCACCTTTGGCCTTTGCTT
Organism: Ancylomarina sp. 16SWW S1-10-2; assembly: GCF_009669305.1. Taxonomy (GTDB): domain Bacteria; phylum Bacteroidota; class Bacteroidia; order Bacteroidales; family Marinifilaceae; genus Ancylomarina. The sequence goes on along the minus strand of NZ_SADB01000014.1, from coordinate 99,438 downwards.
TTTCCCATAAATCGTAAAATCCCCATAAGGAAATACGAGCGGTACGATTCAGAACCTTTTCTTTATCGTCATTTCTAATTTTATCATCAAATTGATCCCAATTCTTAGCCATATATTCACGAAGAACACGACTATTAACGTTTCCAATCTTTACATTCATAGTGAGAGGTTGCGACTTTCCATCTTCGGATCTGCCCACAGAAAAAGGAACACCTGCCAATTTCACCAATTCACTATCACCACTCGCATCAATAAAAAATTTGGCTTTCACTTCCTGTATTCCTCCTCGATTATGAATAAATACAGAATTGATGTTTTTACCTTTTTTAGAAATATCGATTAAACGAGTATGGTATAAAATATCTACACCCGCTTCTAAAATCATATCTTCCAATACGATCTTTAGCATCTCTGCATCGAAAGGAGTTACCGTTGAGCAGTAGCCTGTTCCATCTAAAATATGACCCGGACTTGCCCCCTTCTGAATCAAACGATTCACCATTTCGTTAGGCGATCCAAATACCAATTGCTTGCCTGCCCGATTGTGAAAAGACATCATTGGCCCCACTCCCATTGCTGTAAGTGAACCTCCTAAAAAGCCAAATTGTTCGATTAGTAAAACCTTGGCTCCCTGTCGTCCTGCGGCAATCGCAGCATGACTACCTGAAACACCACCTCCAGCAATTACTACATCGTATTCACCTATATATTTTGTTTGAAACTGTTTCATCTGTTTAAATTTTTTGTCTTTAGAAAAAATATCGAAAACTTCAGCACATTCAGGAACTCGCATTAACTTTTTTAATCATTCTCCAATGTGTTCTTTATCCTTTAAAAAAAACAATGACTGTTTCCTATATTTTATTGTAAACTATATATCAATTATTACTGATTTTTGTATTCAAGAATTGGATGCTCTAGTAAAGGCATTCGCTTTGCACCTTTCTTCACACCAAAATAATTTGCTTCTGATACTGGATGTTCAACTGCCCTAACCACTGCTTTTATATTTTTTGCTCCTGAAGACAATACAATTTTTTGCCCTTTTGCTAAGTCAATCTTAAACTCACCATCCTCAATTTTAGTAATCGCTACTTTTTTGCCTTTACTGATTTGAATCGCATTCGTCCATCCAGGTATTTTAACTGTACATGGCTGTCCTGCCTGACTTTCAATCGAAACCCAATCCGTTTTACCGTTCTTCAAAGATGCACTTACAAGGAAACCTCCTTGAGCCAATAAATCAGAAAAAGAAGCTTCTTTCCAATCATTAGGCGTTGCAGGAAAAATTCTAATTTTTTCACCCCAACTTTGCAGATTATACTCCATAATGGCAGTAGCGGCACTTAGAGGTGTTTCAATAACAGGATTGTTTCCTTCTATATAAAAAGTATTGGTTAAGAAATGAGCTTTACCAATATTTGCATCTAAAAAGTCCTGCATAACCTCAACAGCTTCATCTCCCATACCCATGGCAGCATATAACGAAGACGCTCCTGTATAAGAATAACCAGCTAAGCCTTTTCCATTCTCAATATTATGCCAATGAACAACCGACTTTACAACCAATTCACGATCTTTAGGAGAATCTGGGTTTAACTGAAATAAAGGATACAATGCCAATAAATGAGAATAATGACGATGCGACATATCAACAGGTTGATCGCTACCTATCATCAAGCCATTTTCATCAACTGGGTAAGGAATTAAATCAGCCAACAATTGTTTCCAATGTTTTATTTTCTCTGGATACTGATTTGCTTTCTCATTGGCATCAATAAGTCCATTCAGCAACCAACGAAAAATAGCAAAATTGTAATTGGTATTTTTAAACGATTTAAAGCCATTGTATTCCGGAGATCCCATTGGTGTTAATTCAAGCTTTCCTTCCTCGTTTCGTTCCAACTTTGTTTCGTATATCTCAGCAATCCTCATTGCCTTTGGAACCCATTTCTCCAATATCGATTGCTCATCGCCTTGATATTTAAAGTAAAGCCAATAATTATGCGTTGCCCAAGCAAAATCGCCTAAGTTATTGCCTGCTTTATTCTTTATCATGTACTCAAAATGGTCATCAATCAATTTTATAAAATTAATAGCAATATCCTGATGATTACTGGTATTAAACGGCCAATAAGTAAGTTGAACATTCAAGTTCCACCATAAACCTGGCCAGCTTGTATTTTTAAAGAACGGACCCATTAGATCCAAGGCAGGACCATCGGCTCGTGAACAGGTAGCCATTTTATACAACTGAATCCAATAAAACGATTCCATGCGAGTATCAGGAATACTTAAAAATGATTTTTTATAATAAGCATGCCACCATGCTCTATTTTCTTTTTCAAGCGAAGTAATCCCTGCCTTTTCTGCAGCTTTTACGTCTTTTATTGCCACACCAGCCGATAAATCAGAAGCTGGAATTTCATTAGCCGTTGCAATATAAATAGTTGATTTTCGCCCTTCTTTTTGTTCACTCCAAGCAGTAGCATAATCTCCGCCTGCTTCTAACTTTTGCACGCATACATTAATGCCATCAACGGTTTTAATCTCTGGGTCAATAAAATTGAAATCATACCTATCTTTATAACTTTCATACTTAGTTAACGCTCTGCAACAGGATGGATTACCAGGCATCCATTCACAAGTAAAAGGAGCTTCGGATCCGTCTTTCTTTTCGGTTGAGCTTACTTCAATTACTTGCACCATACGATCGTAAGGTGTAAAGGCTCTGAATTTAATTTCACCCAAATCAGTAAAAATAGTTCCTCGTATCTCGGCATTCCATATATCTTGACGAATATTCGCTGTTTGTATTTTACCTGCAGGGTGTAATACCATTTTACCAATATCCAATCGCGAAAAATCAAGCAGATTAGCTCCTTTAACACCCATTGAAGTTTTCTTATTAGGCGCCTTTCTGTGATCAGTTACATCCTGACGACCCACATGAAAGTTAAAACGATTTTCATCCATTTTAGCATATAGCATCATTCCCAATTGGCCATTCCCCACAAAGGCTCCTTCCGCCCATTGTGTTGGAATATCTTCCCAAATCAAATCATGCTGAGCCATGAATTTTTTCCAATTTATTGCATTCCCATTATCCTGTTTACAGGAGCTCGCTAGAGTGAAAATAAGTATTACACTGAAAAAATATCGAAATTTAAATTTCATAACCTGTCGCTTATTTTAGTATCTGTTGCTACTTTTAAATTTATTATTTAAGCTTTGGAACCGGATTCTCCATAATTTCTTTAGCTAATTCAGAATTTGTTTTTTCAATCCCTGTTAGCAAATAAATTACCATACCAGCATCTGATGGATCAAAGTTTTTTCCACCTTTCTTAATGCAAGTTTCTTGTCTCGAATACAACCAATCCCACGATCCTTTTTTATAAAGTCTATTTTCTTTTGCTGAGGATATTTTCATCCAATCGAAATGGTCAATAGAACAATTCAATCCGAGATAATCCTTTCCTCCATTTTGATCTGCTATTTTCACAAATTGCACTTGCCCCCCTTTCTTGCTACTAAAATTTTCCTGCATCATCTTAAATGTCCAACCTTTATGTTCCGGTTCCCAAGAGTAAGAATTAGCAGCATGATTATCATTCCACTTCGAGTGTGAAATAACAGTAACATATTTGCGTTTATCCCGATTCGATCGTCGTATTCCTTCACCAACCACCTGCATAGGTCCGGCAGCAACAATAAACAGTGGATTATCTTCCGACGATTCATTAATTACCTTAGCCATCTCATTGTATGCTTTTTCAGGATTATCGACAGCACAAATAAAGTTTGATTTGCGAAAACCAAACATCTTTGCCCCAGTAAGTGCACTCTCCTTCATTTGCTCATAAGCAGTCAGGCCTCCTTTACCAACAGGCACTTGCAGGTTGCTTCCCCAAACGTGGTCGCTATAGGTATACAATACCAATTTATTTTGTAATCCTTTTGCAGCAAGAAGAGCTAGAGATAAGGGTGTTGCAGCCCAGTCATCATGATCGTGCTCATTACCATCTGAACTTATAGCTATTCGTCCTTTAGCTTGCCATAAAGGTGTTTGTGATGATACTGATCCACTAAACACAATACATAAAATAAATAAAACGACTTTTCTCATGACTTTTAACTATTTAAATGGCTATCAATAGGCTATCTATGTTTCAAATTTCCTCTTATCAAAATCACTTATTTTCCTACATTCATAGTAATCTAATTTGTCAGATCCACCATTTGCTTTTTTTGCTTGCCTAAAAATTCAAAAAGAATAGCAGTCCCAATAACTACGATAGCTCCAATTGGAAACCACCAGAAAAAACTGATTCCTTCAATATGCATCCAAGCAATAACTCCAATAGCTAATAACGAACCCATCAGAATTCCTGTAAAAGAACCCCGACGCATCAAGGCCAAAAAAGCAATTCCTATTAATGTTCCATAAGCATAACCAGGCACTTTAAATCCTAAGGCCAACAATCCTCCATCCTGAAAGAAGCTAAATCCAAAAGCTAATAAGGCCAGAATTCCACCCCAAACAATAATCGCCATCTTGGAAATCCTCACCACTTTCTTTTCGTCCATGGTTTTCAACTTCGGATAAACAATACTTCCAACACCCATTACACTCGTTTGAGAAAGTGCGGTTAATGCGGAGTCGAGTGTTGAGATTCCCGCTGCAAACATAGCCGCGATAATCAAACCAGAAATCCCATCTGGCAATGAATTGACTACATAATAAGGGAAAATACGATCCGGTTCTTGGATGATAGATGCACTTACTTCTGGCGAAAGAGGATTTATATGATAATACGCGACTAAACCAATTCCAACAAATGCCATAATCCAGGTAGTTAATACACCCACAACCGAAAAGCCTACTGCTTTTCTTGCTTCTTTTAAGTTTTTACAACACAAAGCTCGTTGAGTAACCACTTGATCGATCGTATTCGAACCAAACTCAAAAAAAGTACAGCCCAATATACCGACCCAAAGAGTATAGGTTTTATGAGGATCTAAAGAAAGATCGAGCAAGGTAAGTTTGGCTTTTTGGTCGGCAATAGCCATCATTTCACTAAATCCGCCAGGAACATCGCCAATGGCATAAAATAACGCGAACAATGCACCAAAAATAAATATTACAAATTGTACGGCATCTGTCCAAACTACTGTAGTAATTCCTCCAATATAGGACCAAACCACTGCAAACGCAGCTATAATTAGAATGCACAATACGGTACTTAGTCCGGTTATTACGCTCAATACCAAAGCTGTTCCTAACAAACGGACCCCCTGACTCATAGTAGCTCCCACCATAAAAAAGGTGCGCGAAAGTTGACTTACCTTTATGCCTAATCGGTTTTGTATAAAGTCGTAAGGACTATATATATTTTCTTCGTAATACTCTTTAAGTAGCACAAATATCATAAGAACATTTCCCAAAGCAAAGCCAAAAGTCATTTGAAGATAGGTCAAATCTCCTTGTAAGGAATAAACAAATGCGGGCACAGCAATAAACGTGGCCACACTAGTTTTTGTAGCTACCAACGACAAAGAAACAGCCCACCACGGTAAATTTTTTCCACCACGGAAGAATCCATCTAATCCGCTATCTTTGTTTTTCACCAGCTCGCCAAAAACGGTGGTTCCAATTAAAAAAACAGCTAATATTATCCAGTTCAACACACTAAAATGGCTGGATGCGATCACTTCCTTTGTTTCAGCAAACAAAGGAATCGACAAAGAAAAAAACACAATTAAAAGACAGAGCTTTTTCATTTTTTTTAAAAATTTCGGATGACCACTTATTTAGTAATTTGACTAGCTTCTATCTTCTTTAATTTTAATAAAGCTTCTAAGAAATAATAATCAGCGTAAATAATAGGAACATCGATTTCTGAATTCTTAGGCATATGTCCCACAGAGTGTGTTAATATAGCCTGATTGCTATTTCCAGTTAAATATTTATCTGTAGAAAGAATTTCGATCAACTTTACAGCCTCGTTATAGTACTTTTGTTTTACAGAATCTTCTTCAACTAAACCATATAGTTCCAACATTCCGCAAGCTGCAACTGCAGCAGCCGAAGCATCTTTAGGTGTATTGGCTGTAACTGGCGCATCAAAATCCCAGTAAGGAATTCCATCTTCAGGGAGGCGCTCTAAAAATTTATCAGCCATTTTCATTGATGTTTTCAAGAAATCTTTTTTTCCTGATTCGCGATAAGCGATTGCAAAACCATAAATACCCCAGGTTTGTCCTCTCGCCCACATCGAATTATCAGCATAACCTTGATGTGCTTTTCCTTCGATAAAAGCACCCGTTTTAGCATCAAAAGATCCTAAATGAAAGGCTGTATAATCTGGACGTACAATATATTTCATTGTAACCTCTGCATGACTCACTGCAATATCTTTCAATCGTTGTCCTCCGCCATTCTTCGCTGCCCAAAACAATAGTTCCAGGTTCATCATGTTATCGATAATGGTATTGTGAGAATATTCACGCTTACTAGGCCAAGAATTAATACTACCCACAATTGGATTGTAAAGAGTAGCTAAAGTATCAGCGGCAGCTAACATAATTTTTTTATACTCAGGATTTCCAGTTAACCGATAGCCATTACCATAACTGCAATACACCTGAAAACCTATGTCATGATCTTGAGCTGGTGTATAAGCAATCTCTTTAATCGGTGCGGTGAATAATTCTGCTTGCTTTTTAATTAGTTCATCACCAGAATACTCATAAGCATACCATAAGACTCCTGGCCAAAACCCGCTACACCAATCTGCAACATCAACACACTCCCAATTGGTGCTATCCTGCGGTATATATCTCGGAAAATGATTCGTATCAGATAAAGCGTCTGCACTTTCTTTTATCTTTACAACACTCTCGGTCAAAACACGATCTGCAGTAGAAACCTTCTCTCCTTTTGAAAATACCCCACACGCATTGGAAACTAAAGAGACACCAACAAGGACTACAAATAATCTAATATATTTCATCTTATCTATTCTTTACATTTATTCAAAACACTCACACTAAGAAGCCTTTTTTAACTTCCTGTATATTCATCACTACTTCAACTACTAAGTCTATTTAATGCGAATATTATATCCAGCTTTATATTCTTTTTTCTTTCCTTTTTTCAAGGATATATTTACAGACCTATCAGCAGAATAGTAAAATTCTCCATCTACTAATTTCAATTCTGCAGAAACCTCTCCACTAACAGCTTCAATACTGTATTTTCCTTTTTTTAATGATTTACCTTTACCCAAGTACAAATATTGAAAGCCATCCTTATTTTCCGAAGCGATTCCTAAAATTCCCTGAAAGGAAAGATCTGATATTGGTTGATATACCTCATCATCAATAGCATTGCAAATTAATTGTTTGCCACCATCTTTCGAAAGAACTGACAAAGCCACAAAATGATCGGAAGTTGCTATTTTTGAAATCTTTTGTATTGATTTTCCACCTTCGTTAAAAGACTCGAAAACCGCAACAAAAGGTTTCTTCTCAGCGTTATTATCGGTCTGACGAACAAGAATAGTTGGCGTTGTTTGTGGACTTCTATTTACCATACCTGGAGTTAGATCTGCTCGCAAGGTTGATGGAGGCGCATCTACCAAATAGATTTCACGATTATCTTGTCCCATCATCCACATTTCAACACAAAAACTTGGTTTTACCTTATTCACAGTCCAGGTTGCTTGAAAATCTTTATCGTAGTTTACTTTCGCAGGATTTTTATAAAAAGAATAAGCCGAATGATAAGGATGACTAATACTATCGACAGCATTTAATTCCAATGTTTTTCCAGAATTATCTACCACAGAAACAACATCTCCTATCATATGTTGCACATAATCATTATCTGACTGGTTTGAATGAAAAATATCAACATAGTATCCTGTAGTTTCAGAAGTACGTATCATTGCAACCATACGACGCTTTTCTTCAGCACTGATATCTGCAAAAGAACAACTTGCAGAAGTTTCTGATGTATTGTAGAAACTGCTCGATTCATCAACAAAAGGATCCATTGCATTTATGCTAATCTCTCCTTTAGTATAACCTGGCATTATGGTATTTGAACCCGTAATTTCACGATGGTAGGCTGCGTCTTTTGACCAATAAGATTCATAAGCAGAAGCATCGGGATTCAAAGCCCATCCTTTACCATAAAATTGCATGGCTAATCCATTAGGAGACAAGTGGCCTCCTTTACTACCTCCATACAAAGTGAACATTAAGCCATTTTCCTCACCATTACCATTCTTCATGATGATGTGACGATGATGCTCAGAATAGGCTACCCGATGAAAAGGCAATTCGCTACCTGAATCAGGAAGTGCTTCATACAAACAAATCCCTTTCCAATCTATATCACTGCGATTATATTGTCCAGAAGCAATTCCTTTACGAATAACCGTTGCCATTTTTTTAGCATTTTCAGCATCGCCCTCCCAAGTGTAGTAGGTTAGCATATTCTCGAAAACAGCAAAATCAGTAGGTCCGCCACGCATATCTCCTATAACAACAAGATTACCGCGAGCATCTAACCATCCCAAATTAGCCATAGCTGCTTTTTGCAATAATGGATTCTCACCAATAGTATTTATGCCTGCATTGTAAAGAGGCATTCCCATTTTCAATATTGCTCCAATCATACCCGAAGCATAACCTGGCGACTCGGGCCATAATCCTGTAACCTCATCGAAATTTTTAATGAAATCAGGCAAAGCCTCGTGATAATCGGTTGTAATTTTAGTGTAATATGGAATACAGTATTCTTTTCCTTTTTTATCCTTGTAGTAATCGTTCGGTTCCAGAACCAACATAGAAGGAACAATGTTTTTAAATCCATTCACATTCCAATTTCCACGTTTTCCGCCCCGAATTAGACCTAAATCAATAAATCGTTTAAAAACAACACCTGCTACTTCTGTCAGATCTTTCTTAATCATCTTTAGGTGTTCAGCAGGATGTTCATTCAAGAAATCATATAGGAAATCATAGGTGATGGCCGCATTTATCTGATGGTCATCGTGAATTTGTTCATAATCGTAATAACCCATTATTCCACCTGGCGCATAGCCACCAGGACCTTTTGTAGATTCTTGAGGATCTAATGGAGGATTCATATAATAAATTCCCATTAACCATGTATAGAAAATATCTGCTGAAAATTTGGCGTATTTTTCTTCTTTGGTAATCCAATAGGCAAAAGAAGCATTTTCTGCTAATTTTAAAATTTCTCCATTATTAGCGCGAACCATGTGTCCTGTTTTCTTGTAGGGCACCAAAACGGGCGTTTTATCATCGCTAGCTCTATCGATTGCGAGCATGTCACCATTTTCGCTATAAGGAATTCGATTTTCTAAAGGAACATTGATGTAGCTGTTCCAGGTACGCATTCCCGGAAGTCGAACGGTTGGTACAGGAGCATTTCCTTCACCGTAATCCCAATTTTGATTTTTAATATAACACTGTGTAAAATGGGCTCCATCTTTCCAGTACATAGACATACGAGATGTGATCCATTCTGGATCAGATTGATGTCTATCGACGTAAGGATCGATCTTTTCTTTTAGACTTTCCCAGGCATTTTTTGCCCATTCCTCACTTTTTATCTTCGCTAAAATCGCCTGTCGATCCTCTTTTTTTGCATAAAGACTTGGATGATTTTGAGCAAAAGTACCTCGTGCCTGAATTAAAAAACTCAAGGCAATAAAAAAAATTAGAACTATTCTTTTAGAGACCATTAATCAATTATTTATAATTGTTTTGTACACATTACTGTCTCTTCAAAAATAGCTCAACAAACATCGGGAAAGCAGAATTTACGTTGCAATAAGTATGAAATTTGTTGCAAAACCTACTTCCCAATGCGATTTTAATGAGATTTACTTCTTTTCTGATTCAAAATACTGATCGAAGAATAACAATTGATATTTTATTGAATTGGACCAATATTTTACATTGTGCTTTCCAGGACGCTCGATATAATCATGTGGAATATTTCGCTCTAGTAACTTTTCGTGCATCCGTTTATTGGCACCATGAAAGAAATCCTCAGTTCCACAATCAAAAATTAATTTCAGATTATTTCCATTCAAAAGATAAACTAAATTGATCACCGAATTTTTCTCCCATGCTTCTTTATTTTCAGCATAAGATCCCAATCGTTTTGAAATATCCCAACGACTAGGAAAAGGACGAATATCTAAACCTCCACTGGTACTTCCGGCAGCACCCCAAATATCCTGATGTTTAAAAGCAAGGTAAAATGCTCCATGTCCGCCCATACTTAAACCTGCAATGGCTCTTCCCGATCGATCAGGAATCGTATTGTAGTTTTTATCCACAGCAGGCAATAACTCTTTGGTGATATAGGTTTCATACTGCATTTTATCATCCACAAGACTATCGAAATACCAACTTGTAAATCCTCCATCAGGACAAACGATAATAAAATCATAAGTATCTACATATTCCTGTAGTTTAGGAACTTTATGCAACCAATCGCCAAAATTGCCAGAAGCACCATGCAATAAATATAAAACAGGAAAATCCTTATTGTCAGTACTATATCCATCTGGAACAATCACCAAATTAGGCAATTCTTTGTCCATTGATTTACTACTCACCATCAAGGTATCGACTCTAGAAGCAATGGCACACAAAGCATTACTTACTAACAAAAACAACACAAATACTATTCTCATAATTTTCTATTTTTTATATCAATTAATTGCTAATCGTGAAACAGAGCAATTAATACTAATTTGCTTTTATTTCGAAAGCCTCAGTCAATCGAATATCAACTGATGAACTTCCTATCATTATCTTAAATTTACCTGGTTCAACCGTCCAATTCATGTTCTTATCGAGCAAAGCCAAATCGTCAGGGCAAAGAGTAAAATGAAGTATTTTTGTTTCGCCAGGAAGCAAATGAACACGTTCAAAACCACGAAGCTGAGACTCATAAGTTGTCACGCTACTTACCTCATCTTTTAAATAAAGCTGAGCAACTTCATCTCCCTCTCTATTTCCGGTGTTTGTTAGCGAAAATGACACATGAATTTCGGCCTGCGAATTTGCCTTTTCTGGACTAATCTTCAAATCACTATATTCAAAAGTCGTATAACTCAATCCATATCCGAAAGGATACAAAGAACCTAAAACTCGTGTGTTTCCATAACCATTTGGACCTTCGCCTGGTTGTCCGGATTGAGAACCTGGTTTAAATGGAAAATTCAATGGAATTTGTCCCACTGTTTTGGGAAATGTTACCGATAGCTTTCCTCCCGGATTGTTATCCCCAAATAAGGTTTCAGCAATAACATCGCCAGCTGAAGTGCTAGGGAACCAAGCTTCGAGAATGGCAGGCAAAAATCTATTTTCCCAGTTAATACTCAAAGGCTGTCCGTTAATCAGAACTAAAACGACTGGTTTTCCAGTTGCATACAAGGCTTGTAAAAGTTGAAATTGTCTTCCCGGAAGTCCCAAACTCGTCCTCGACTTAGTTTCGCCTACTCGTTTTTCATCTTCTCCTACTACAGCAATAATGATATCCGATTGTTTTGCTTTTTCAACCGAAGCCTCAATTCCAGCTTGTTCTTCGAGCGAAAGAGGTTCAGGAATAATTTCACTTCCCGGCCAGTTTGGATCCACAATATCGCATCCTTTGGCATAATCAACTTCTACTTTTCCTGCAGTATATTTTTTTATTCCCTGATAAACCGAAACAGAAGGATTATTAGCAGGACCATATCTGCTATAGGTAAAACTAATCTCATCAGCAAGCGGACCAGTTACCAGAATTTTTCCAACTTTACGGATATCCAAAGGAAGCAGATTATTTTCATTTTTCAGCAAGACCATGGATTCTAGATTGATCTGTTTCGAAAGAGCTTCATCCTTTTCTGTATGTACTAATTTATCAGACTCTGCAGGATTTTCAACATAAGGCTGATCGAATAAACCCAATCTAAATTTAACAGCCAGGACTTCTCCAACTCTTGCATCGATTGTTTTCATAGAAAGTTTCCCTTCTTTTATTAACTCCCGCAAAGGCTCGATGTACGATTCTGCTGTTCTAAAAGTGGTTCGAACATTCAATCCTGCCTCAACAACTTGTCTTACAGCTTCCTTATAATCTTTTGCTACATGATGTTTGGCTGAAACATACTCAACCGCTTCGCTATCGGAAACAACGTATCCTTCAAAACCATATTGCTTACGCAACAATTCAGTCAAAAAGTAATGACTTGCAGTAATCGGAACACCATCATAATCGTTATAACTACTCATTACGCCCATAGGTTTAGCCTCTTGAATTACTCTTCGAAAAGGGTACAAATAAAGCTGATGCATTTCACGCGGTGCAACATGAGGATCGGTACGCGCATCTCCATCGCGAGCTCCTTTGGGAATGCTATAAACAGCAAAATGCTTTAGTGTGGATGCCACTCCCTGCGATTGAATTCCTAAAGTCATTTGCTTGCCCATTTCTGCAATATGAAAAGGCGATTCACCATAACACTCCAAAACTCTTCCCCAACGCTGATCTGTGGCAACATCAAGAATAGGAGCATAAACATTGGTGTAACCTAAGGCCTTGGCCTCTCGTCCTACCATTTCACCAGCCTGATAAACCAAGCTTTTGTTCCATGTACTTCCTATTCCGATAGGTGCTGGTAAAGGAGTTGCTTTCTTGTGACACAATCCATGCACTCCTTCGTTGGTAAAATCTACAGGAATTCCCATTCGTGTTTCTTCAACAAACCATTTTTGAACCGTATTTATGGCTTCGGCATGAGTACTATAAGGATAAGAATATTGGGTATACGTTTTTTCCTGATTCCAAATGGTATTTAAATGTTCATCAATATTCGCAATACCATCTTTCCAAACACAATTTTTCCACTCTTTAGTTGGCAACTCATCTTTTAAAACTCGAGCATAGCCGTAAAGTGTTGCCATCTGGCAAGTCTTCTCGTCTACATTCATAAGAGTCATGAGATTCTCCACTCTTCGATCGACAGTTTCAGAAGGATCTTCAAAAATATCCTTAACACTATTTTTATTAAAATCAATCCATCCTTTGTGATAAATCTTTTCGTCAGACTTTCTCATTCCTGAGAATAAGACGAACAAGAATAAAACAAGAATAAATTGAATTGGAATTCTGTATTTCATGATGTAAATATTGTGAAAATAATAAAGTAGAATGAAGCTGTTAAAAGAATTAATAATAATTCTTTTAACAGCTCTAGTATTTTTTAATGAAGAGGAACCTTATTGACATCAGGATTCTCTTTCATTTGGATATATTTATCGATTAATTCCTGATCTAATTGAGAACTATCTCCATATTTTTTACGCATTTCCTTTAATTGTTCTTTAAGCTTTACAACAACATCGGCGTAGGCTGGATCGTCTATCACATTGCTCATTTCATTGACATCTTTTTTTCGATCATAAAGCTCCCATTCATCAACATCATAATAAAAATGTATTAATTTATATTCCTGGGTTATAATCGCATAATGTCTTTTCACCATGTGAATGGAAGGATATTCGTAATAATGGTAATAAACAGCATCTCTAGTCCATTGGTCATCATTACCCTGCAATAAAGGAATTAAACTTTCTCCTTGCATATCATCAGGTGCATCTACACCTGCGGCTTCCAACAATGTTTGTGCAAAATCTAAATTCTGAACCATTTCTGTATTTGTTGTTCCTGGCTCTACAACTCCTGGCCAACTGATAAGTAATGGTGTTTTAAACGATTCATCATACACAAAACGCTTATCGAACCAACCATGTTCTCCTAAATAGAATCCCTGATCAGATGTGTACACTATAATAGTATTTTCGGTAAGATTTTTTTCTTCTAAATGATCCAATAAGCGACCAACATTTTCATCTACAGCAGCAACACAGCCCAAATAATCCTGCATGTAACGTTGAAAACGCCATTTCATCAATTCAGTTTTATTCATTTCTGGATATTTTGCTTTGAAATCTTCCATTAAAGGCATGTAAGTTGAATCCCAAACTGCTCTTTGCTTGGCATTCATTCTACCAACCTCTCTATCGAAAGCTTCTAGATCCCATCCTGACGCATCTGGAATACCTAATTCAGCCATCATCTCAGGATAAAGCTTTGAATCTCCAGCCCAATTCATATGAGTCAACAAATTCATTTCTGCAGTTTTCGCTGCAGTCCCACGTCCTTTATAATCGTCGAACAAAGTTTCCGGCTCTACAAATGTTTTCTTGGTATATTCCTTAAAATATCGTGGTGCTGGTAACCATTCACGGTGAGGAGCTTTGTGCATATAAAATAATATAAATGGCTCATCCTCTTTTCTACGATTGTCCAACCAATCAATAGTCATGTCGGTTATAATATCGGTAACATATCCCTTAACTGTAATTCTTCCTTCGTTGGTATCAAAATCAGGATTATAGTATGACCCTTGTCCCGGTAAAATTTTAAATTCATCAATTCCTTTTGGATTATTTCCAAAATGTAATTTTCCAAACATAGCAGTTTGATAACCTGCTTTTTGTAATAATTGAGGAAAGGTGGTTTGTGTTTCATCAAAAGGAAAAACGTTATCTGTTTTGCCATGTATATGACAATGCTTACCGGTTAACATTGTTGCCCTCGATGGACCACAAATAGAATTCGTAACACAAGCATTAGTAAATTTCATTCCTCCATTAGCTATACGATCAATATTTGGTGTTTCTATCAATCGATTATCGTAAGCACTAATAGCCTGATAAGCATGATCATCCGACATCATGAAAATAATATTTGGCCGTTTAGGCAATTCCTTACTAGACGTCTTATCTTTTTTTGCCGTTTGGCAAGAAAACAGTATTGTACAGAACAATACAAAAACAATTCGTTGCAATTTCATAGTCATTAGATTTTCGTTTTCCTTTATTTTAATTAAAATACCAAACCAATAGTTATAAGTGCTTTTACTAGTTTATTTGAATGAATAAATTCTGTTCTGCCTGGTTTCTCATTACAACAACATGAATTTTCCCAAGTTTTTGATATTTTTTTGTGATTTTTAGAAAGTCAAGCGAGCTTTTTATTTTCACTCCTTCTACCTCTAAAATAACATCGCGTTTTTTCAAACCATTTCCTTTTACTGCAGGACTGTGCTTCCAAACGCTCAATAGAATCACGCCTTCGGGCATATTTAATCCGTAAGCTGACTGTTCAGCTTCCGTATCTACACTTTTTATATTGTTTCTTAGCCAAGCAACTACAGGACTACTCTTCCCATTACTAATCGAAGAATCTTTTAATACCGGAACTTCAGGCGTTTTAGCAATCGCTTTATAAGCTGGTTTTTGAACTCCAAATTGATCCATTGGAAAATTCACAAAGCCAAGTTTAAGAGCTGGTGAATTTTCAGCAACTATAAAATCTAAATGTTCAGGATTTTTGAATAAAGGATCACCAAAAGCACTGTTCATATCACGATCGTAAATCTGAGATTTCAGCATCGATTCTTCGTTAGGAAACAAGTTATAATCAAGCTCTTTTCCCCAACCAAGTAGACCAACATCTTGATAAGCATCTCCAACAATGTTCTTTTTAAATACATCTTCGCTATTGGCAAACCAAACATGAGGATGCAAGGAATTGTTGACGATAATATTGTTCTCAACCACGCGATAGAAACCTTCTCTTAGTTTTATTCCTCTGTTCAAACATAAATTATTATAGATGTGATAATTGGTAGAACCATCATCCAAATCGATATCCCAACCATGATCGCAACGAAAACGATTATTTCTAATAATAGTAGTGTGAATTGCATCCCACTTTGGCATATTTGGATTTGCCGTGGTCATACTATCCATTACATGACGTTTTGGATGCCAAAAACGATCTCTTCCCCATGAGTTGAAAGAACCATGATCTCCCGATTCCAATACGGTATTAAATACATCGTTGTATTCCAAAATATGTCCGCCCCAAGTTCCATCGCCAATATTGATACCTGCACGGGGAACATCGTAAATACTATTGTGACGAACTGTAATATCCATTGCCATGGATATCTGAACTCCAGCCGTTTGCTTCTCTATTCTACCTATTCTGTGAATCAGATTGTTTTCAGCAATACATTCTCGTGGATACAACTCGTTTTGTGGACCGGAAATGGTATCCATTTTATCTAAAGCAACAAATTGTCCATATTGAAAAGCCGGAGAACGAACTGCCGAAGCATCACCTACAAAGCAAATGGCACTTGCTCCACAGTCGTGAATATGATTCCCAGCAATTTTTAATCCTTTATTGTAAGCACTCGCAAAAATTACGTTTCCACCTAAGTTGGTGAATTCACAATCTTCTATCGAACAATTTTCAGTTCCCTCAAAAAATACAGCACCTCCTCGGTAAATAGTCCAATCGCTTCTTAATAAAGGTTCATATTCCTCCATAAAAGTGCGTTGCGTATGCTCAAACTTAATTCCCTGAATAGTAATATTTTTAACTGGATTTTCTAAGCTTCCTTTTATCTCTATTAATGATTTAAGCACAGAAGCTTCGAAATTTAGCTTTTGAATATCCATACCTTTCTGAGGCCAATAGTACAATTTATGTTTTTCACGATCTAAATACCATTCGCCTGCACTATCCAACTCTTCGAACACATTCTCGACCATTCGATATTCTGTATGCGGTGCCGAAGGTCGATTGTTCTGTTGTCCTCCTTCTAAAATAGCAGTTCCATCAGCATTTACGCCAGTAATTCGGAAATGAAAGCCACCCCATTTCCCTTTGTGCATCGTATTAAAATAAGCACCTATGGGATTTTTCCACGAAGCAATTCTTTTGATAGATATCGCATCTTTGGCATAGCCTTGCCACATGCCCCCATCCTCATTATAATTCGGATAACGTGCTAATATTTGTACTTTTCCATCAGCAATGAGTTGATCGAAATCAAGATTTTCTGCGATAGTAGCTTCGTATACATTTTCATTCAATGACTTCCATTTCAAATCTAAAGGAACAGAACCTTTAATACTCACTTTATCGCTTCCTGCACCAATAATGGATGTACCATTTAATTCTGGAGTAATTACAAGTGGTGATTTTAGATTGTACTCTCCTGGGTGAACAATTATTTCGATTAAAGCAGAAGAATCTTCTTTTTTCACTTGTTTCGCTTGCTGCCAAGCTTTATCCAATAATGCAACAGACTCTTCACTTTGCAGAGTAGAATCGACAACGATTCTTATTACTTTAGGCTTACAAGCACTAAAAAATAAAAAAATACAACCCATTAGCAATAAAAATAGCTTTCTCATTTTGGTTCAATTTGTGTTTTTATTATGATATCTTAACAAGTTGCAAACATTACACTTACTCTAAAAACGAAAATAACTATAATGAGCCATCAGGAATAGGGAATCCATGCCAAACAATATAAAATTTGTGGCAATAGCGTTCTAATGTCTTATATCCAATCATACAAAGTTCTTTTTTCAGATGTAACACCAAATACCTAGGTATAAACTGTTCCCTCTATTATTTAATAAATGCCGGTTCACCTTGAATTGACTCAATTACATTAAGTGCTTTATTGACCTCCGTTTCTGATCCTCTTATTAGAATAGACACAGCTCCTTCTGCACCTCCAATTCCACCTGAGCCATAATGAAGCGCCTCAACATCAGCAAATTGCTTTATCGCTTCTATTTCAGTAAATAATTCACCTTTAACACTCCATAGCCAAGGTGTTTTTCGCTTGATATTTTCATGATCTATTTTACTATACTCCCCAATGATATTAAGATCTTGCGATGATTCTTTTTCCAATCCTACCGGAATAATATAACGAAGCTTCTTTTCTTGAATAATCGGGTACAAATTACCAATGGTTCCTCCTGTTGGATGACCTATCATGATAGCCGCTTGTCCTTTGCTATGATTAATGATATTGGCTCCCTTCATTACAATGTCACCCTCTTCCATCTCAGGCAAAATTTCTTTGTAAGAAATATCTTGAATCGCTCCATTAACAAAAACCATTTCATTACGTTTTTTGCTTCTATCTACCTTTTTTGTGGATTTAGCTGGACTTATATATCCCAATACATATTCACCATTGGTAAGAGAATCATGTATCAACTCTTCGGCAACATAAGTATTGGTTGTACCTTTAGCCAGAATTAATTTCCCATGTTTCATGCATTCTATAACAGGTGGATAAATAGCTAGCCCTTTCGCGATTAAACGCTTGCTTTCAGCTACCGTTAACGATACCCAAGTTTGATGTGTTCCTGACTTTAAATCATAAGCTTTGTCGGCCGTTCCTTCTACTTGGGCTACACCAACAACTCCATCTTGCGATTTTAAAAAATCGTACTTATTTATTTTAACAAT
This sequence comes from Ancylomarina sp. 16SWW S1-10-2, assembly GCF_009669305.1. Lineage (GTDB taxonomy): Bacteria > Bacteroidota > Bacteroidia > Bacteroidales > Marinifilaceae > Ancylomarina. Next base: position 80,981 of record NZ_SADB01000014.1, on the reverse strand, counting down.
CAGTATAAGTAGGGCTATTGCCAGAATAATATTTAAAATTCTATCGCTCTTCATTATTTATGATGTAATAAAAGATTTATAACTATTAATATCCTAAAGCACAATCTATTTCTATTTTCGAATCCAATCCAAAATAAAACCTGTAGGACAAAAAAACCTGCACCAGACTTTTGGAATGAAAATAGAAATAATTAAAAATATGGATGCAAAACCTATAGACCAATAGCTAAGCTTTGTTAATGAAAATGCAGAAAATGGTTCAATCAAAGTTAAATCAAAGGAATAACCTGTCCATAAGAAGAGTAGCAACACAATAAATAATCTTTCACGTAAAAGTTGAAGAAACCGAGCACTTTTCGATGTAATTTGCAACTTTTTAGAACAAGCTTTTCCGCATAATTCCTGGGCTGCACCAAACGGACAAACCCAACTACAGTAAAAAGCTTTTCCAAAAATAATTGGGATGATAATTGATAAAACAATTACAATCAGCATAACAAACTGAATCTGCCAATTAAAACCTCCTGACAACCAATTAATAAATTGAACAAAAGATATAAGTCGCCCAAGCCAAAACCCAAATACGACTACAGTGAGTATCTGCAAAATTGTTCGATACTTCATTAATTTCTTTGGATAAAAACATGCGAAAACTAGAACCATTAACAAAGCAAGCGATACGACATTTTCAACAGTCCAAAATTTAAATGGAATTGAAAGCAATTGTTCTGAAGCTGAGTTTTGTACACCAGCGATAATTGCCTGACTGCTAATGGTTGCTCCTGCTATCGCATCAACAGCAGTATTCATAACCTGATTTCGAGCGACTCCGTTCCATTGGGTTAAAATCCCCTTCTTCACAGCATCAGCGAGATATTCATCACTTTCATAATTTTCACCCAATATAATACCGCAAATCACATTATCTACATCAACAAAAGTTATTACAGGTACTCGACCTCCATAGCCAAGCTCGCCTCTATATGCATAGGCATAACCTACAAGATTATTGGAAGCATCCGAAAGAGTAAACTGCTGATCATTATCCTTTTCAACAGCACTAACATTTGGCAAAATAGATTGACAGTCGGTCGCCTTAAGGTCAATCGTAAAATTCTTATCTGTATCACCTTTTAAACCGACCCCAAATAATTGTCCTCGCCATGCAGCTACAGATAAAAGTAGGAGGACAATAATTACAAGGTTTGTAATTGATTTAAGAATATTATTTAAGCTTTTCACTTTCATTATCTATACTTTCCTCAAAAGACGAACAAGATTATTCCTTTTTAAAATATTTACTAGGCTATTACTTGATTCTTATTTTAATGGAATCACCATATTCCATGTTCTTGTTCCATTTCCAAAACCACCGGATCCATTCATAGTCGCAAAAAACAGATGTGTAGGTTTTCCATCCTCTACCAAAACAAAAGGTCTTTCTAGTTGCCCCTGTTTTATTGTTTTTCCATTATCCCATTTCACTATTTTGGTATATGCTTTTGGATTTTTATCTACAAACCAATTAATTCCATCTTTTGAATGTGCCAGCAAACCATCGCCTGCAACACCAGTAATTTGCCCACGCTGATCTTTTGCAATCATGTGATAACCTTCATTATCGCTCCACAAGTGAGGATCTTCAATTTCCCCAAAATTATCTTTAGAAAATAGAGCTTGATCTCCCAATACAGTATATTTTCCATCGTAGGAAGGAGCTGTTGCAACACTCACGCTCATATCGCCTTTTGTGATTCCATCCTCATTATAATCTCGACTCTTGAAAATCAAGACCACGGAACCATCCTTCTTAATCAACGGTGAAGGATTAGAGGTTAAAAAGCTATAAAAGGAATTCGGTTTTACATCTAGAATAGGCTGATCAGATCGTTTCCAAGGTCCATTAGGACTTTTAGAAGTAGCAATGCCGATTCGTTTTCGCCAGCGAGCGGCAATGCACCATTTACTATCCAAAGTAAGCTCATCGGCATTCTGTTCTGTGATGTCCTCGAAAGGATGAGTAGAACCCATATAGTAAAGAATATATTCTCCCTTGTAGCGAACAATTTTTGGGTTATGACAAGACCTTCCATCCCAAAACTGTGAACCTCTTGCACCTAAAGCAACATCAACGAAAGTGTAAGGACCTTCGGGCGTATGGGAAACTGCGTGAACAATTTCAGAACCAATCATCCAGCCAGGATGAAAAGGCAGATATTTCGGCCAACGCGAAGCATACATATGATAGTTGCCATCATCCCCTTTAATAACAGAACTTCCCCAAACCCAGTAATTTTTCATTTGAAAACCACCATTAACGGGAGCTTCTGCAAATTCACCAACTACTTTGTTCTGACCACTACAAAATGTACTTAAGAAAATTAAGATTGATGTTATGAGTGTTTTCATTCTATAATTGGTTGATAAATTAAAGCACCTACCCTCTCGTTTCATAGAAATAAGAAAGCAGATGCTTTTTAATGCTTGCTTAGAATGAAATTACAACATTTCATTCTTTATTCTTATTGCGCTAGTTCAAGCTTGATTACTGTAGCAATGGTATCAGGAGCAACTTTAGGCCCAACAACAACAATACTACTTTCACCAGACTGTTTAATTTCAAGTTCTTTTCCTGCATCGGTTAGTAGACTTGCCTTTTTCACTTTCAACTTTCCATCAATTTTGATTTGTCCATCTTCAGGCCAATCAAACACATGTGCATAAACAACACCTTCTTTTCTAGTGTATCTTCCCCATTCAGGACGATTAACAGGACTAGCTTTTGCTCCGTAAATTGCTTCTCCATTTACTTTTGTCCATTCTCCAATTGCTTTCAAACGTTCCACACTCTCTGGTGGAAATAAGCCTTTAGAATCAGGACCAACATTCAATAAAAAATTTCCTCCTTTTGATACAATATCTACTAAATGTTGAATTAACACTTTATTACTCTTCCAATGCTTATCGGAAGGTTTGTATCCCCATGAACCATTCATAGTCATGCATGCTTCCCAGTCGGTATCGATACCTGTTGCAGGAATTTCTTGTTCTGGAGTACCAAAATCGCCAGCAAACTCACCATCTTGATCCATTCCATCCATTCCCGTTCTTCCTTTATCAACACGATTATTTACAATGGTATTGGGTTGAATCTCCCGAATGGTTTTGTATAAATCTTTTCCCATTTCGGTAGTATAATCGGCAATCCAATCTCCATCGAACCACACAACACCTATATCACCATAGTTGGTAAGTAATTCTTTTACCATTGGCTTTAAGTAGTTCTCGTAGTATTTTGGAAATTCGGGATTAACAACAGTTTGATCTTTTTGACCCGCATTGTAGTTTGGATACAAAGGAGCCTGTGCTTGTGGATGATGCCAATCGACAATAGAATGATAAATACAGAATTTAATTCCTCCTTTTTTACAAGCTTCAGAAAGTTCCTTTACAATATCACGTTTAAATGGGGAAGCCTCCATAATATCATAATCGGTAATTTTAGAGTCCCATAAACAAAATCCATCGTGATGTTTTGTTGTTAAAACAATATATTTCATGCCTGCATCTTTAGCCATGGCAACCCATGAATCAGCATCGAATTCAGTAGGATTAAACTTTGCAGTCACTTCTTTTTCGTAATCCTCAATTGTATAATCAAGCTTGTCCATTGCCCACTCTGCACCTCCACCACAAATTTTACCATTACGCTCACCACCAGGAACAGAATAAGCACCCCAGTGAATAAACATACCAAATCTGGCATCGAGCCACCATTCCATACGCTCATCATCAGATAGTTTTTTTACTTCTTTAACTTTGGGTTTACAACCAAAACTAATTAAGAGTAATGCGATTAACATGCATTGCATGATTCGACTCACAAGTGTTTGATTCTGTATCTTCATAATCTGGTTTTATTTCTTACTTTATGATCTTAAAATATATTCACCCTACCATGCGGATTTAAAACATCCTTGTAAAATGATCTCTTGAATTTCTTCCTGTACTAATTCTGAATGAATGATTCTGCGTTCTGTATGCCATTCACTTATTATGTACACTATTTAAAAGCTTGTGATAAAAGTTTTTTTTCCCAGCATAAATGTATTGTAGTTAATCTTTAGTTGTAAATACAGATGTGGGCAACCCTTCTTTATTATATAAGTTAGCCCCTTCAGGATTAGAAGACCAAGCATATCTCACTTCCACTGGTTTTGAAATCTCTTCATGCCAAACCTCTACTTTATTTTTGTTCGTAATTTCTGCTTTTGCCCATTTCCACAGCTTGTCAGCACCACAAATTTGGAAACATTTTAAGGGTTCATTTACCTCAATAGCTGGTTCCAAGAGATGCTTTTTACCCGTCATTAAGCCAGAACCAACGTGATCAAAAGTAATGATAAGCCTGTTGCCTTTTACTTTTGAATGTTTATACAAGGGGCCACTGTACACAAGATTTTTTCCATAAGCCTGACTCAAAGCCCATAATGAAAGTCTTTTCCCTACATCTATTTTATTTTTAGGATGAACATCTTTTGCTTCGCCAATATCGTTTAACACTACCATGCCAGAGTTGGGTATCAGATCCAAAGCACGTCGCATTTGATTCTGTACAATAACCCAACCATCCACCTCTTCCATGGGTTGCTCTATTGGATCTTTATAATTTGCCAACTGACAGAAGTCAAAATGAAAATCTTTCTGATTCCAAGTTTCGCGCCAAGCCTTTACCATGGCAGTAAGACGCATGGCATATTGCTCCGGAAGATTCTGTCCATTACTTTCCCCTTGATACCAAATAGCACCTTTAATGGCATAAGGAATTAAGGGATGAATCATTGCATTGTACAAAGTTGAAGCTGTTTGCTTATTCCTATCGGGATGTTCCTGTTTTCTTGGTTTGGGAGGTTCGCTTTCTCCCTTTTCTTTCGCTTTCTTAGCTTTTATTTCCCACTCTGTAAGTTGCTTTTGGTATGTACTATCAACCTTTTCCTGATCCCATGCACCCAGTTCTTCTTTATAGCTGTCCAGTTCTTTTTTATAAAAATTCTTGAGTATTGTATTACTTTGATAAGCCTGCATTGGTATCCATGGTTCTATTTTTGTTCCGCCAAGATTACAGGCTATAATCGCTACAGGAACGTCTAATTCGCGACGCAATTCACGACCAAAAAAATAACCTGTTGCACCAAATTCATGTACCGGTCCTTTTACAGCTTTAGACCAAGTACCTCTTCCCTCGTTTTTTTCTTCAAGAACGTTAATTTCCTTACCTACCCTAAATTGACGCAATAGAGTGTCGTTTGCAATATTCTCCTCATTCCTCAAATATTCAGCAATTGGTTCATATACAGGTTCGCGGGCTTCGTAGGTAAGCATTCTGAACGGTCGGTACATGTTTGATTGTCCTCCGGCGAGCCAAACCTCACCAACTAAAACATCTAAAATTTTAAATTCAGTGCCTACACCATTAAGTTTAGATGATATCGTCATAATACGCGATTCGGAAGAAGCTGTCATTGGCTCTAAATCAATCCGCCAATTTCCATTTGCATCCGCTTTTACAGTCTTACTTTGCCCTGCAAATGAAACCTCAATTATAGCATCTGTTTCTGTTATTCCCCATACGGGCACATTCTGATTACGTTGTAAAATCATTTGATCTGCAAAAATACTTGGCAAGGATAACTCAAATGCCTTACAGTTACTTGCTAGCATTATTCCAACTACAATTAAAACAATTCTATTCATAATGATCCTCTTATTTTTATATCAGCGTTGTGTGGCATTTTATTCAGCCTTATTTTGCATCCTGTTTTCTTTATCTATTTTTGGAGGCATCTTTGTCTGATTGGCTACAGTTATTAGCTTTGTATTCATTAACAATACCTTTGGCTAATTTTTCAGCTCCCTGAATATTTAAATGCACCTGATCTTTTAAGTCTGCTTCTGACGTTACATAATCTACACCATCAATAAGATACAAGTTGCTATATTTTTTTTGAAGCTTTTTTACAATTGAGCTTGTCCAATTTCGTAATGAATCGATGCGATTATCATCATTCTTTCTACCAACTACAGTAGTAGTAAAGGTCTGTAAAATACAATAGATATCTGTCTGTGGTAATTTAGTACATAGGCGACTTACTAGAGAATCATATTCGGGCATAACTTCTAACAGTGTTTTTTCTTGATTTACATCATTATACCCCCATAAAATAGTTATAAGACGAGGCGATACATCATTAAAGTTTCTCACTGTTTCATCTGAAATGCGCGAACCCCCAGTAGCCAAATTAACATGTCTGAATCCCAACGCATTAGCAACTTTATAGGGGTATGATTCAATTGTTCCTGGTTGTCCAACTCCATGTGTTATTGAGTTGCCTATAGCCATGTACAACGGTTTGTTTTCATCAGGTATATCATATAAAACAAAGTCGCTCGTTAATTCTAAGCCTAAAAACTTTACCCCTGAAAAGTTGGGCAAATAAACTTCCCACTCTGTAGTATCTTTGGCTGGGTTTGCAATGGTAAATTCCAAATCGAAAATATTATCATACGCCAATACGCCATTCTGAAAAACAGTAAATTTTTTCTTCCTGATTGAGCTGTTTTCTAAATTGGCAAATTTTAGTTTGACTATGGGGCTGTTTGTTTTGAAACTTATACTGACACCTGGTTGAGTTCTTGCTTTAGTCAAATCAATTGTACCATCCATTCCAAAATCAAAATAGTCCTTGGAGTAGCGATGCAACTCGGCTTGCGTTTCTGTTACAACCGAAAAAAGCACACCGTTATATGCAATTTTATCATTATTAGGGCGAATTAAATTTACATTGTCGTTTAACTCAGTTGTTACTTTTTTTCCAACTGAAGAAACATCTCCTTGCGCAAATGACTGGAGCGTAAACAGAATAGGCAGTATGTAAAAGCTATATTTAATAATTAATTTTTTCATGTTTAATACTTCAATTTTTTATATCAATTTAATGCTAATTCTAGAATCTTGAGTAATACCAAACGGTAAGTGTAAGAATAGCAGTCGGTTACCTAGAGCGTTCCAGTCGACAGGCTACAACTCTTGAATTTACGACTATCCTAGCTATTATTTTTATACATTATTAGCATTTGGTTATGTCTTAAAAACTTCAATAAATTAACCATAATATGCTCCGCCATTTTAAACTTATTCTAATCGGGATCTGTAATTTTTTAATTATTCCCCTGAAAGTGGGATTAAATGCAAAGCACGTAATTCCATAAGATCTCCCTCTGGAATACTGTCGGCGTGTATCTTAATCATTTGGTTTCCTGATGAAAGGCTCACACTTCCAAGCTCTTGTTTAATATAGTCTTTATCTCTAGATCTTCTTTCGTCCGATTGTGTTATGCCTGATAATGTTGTATTACCAGCCTCAACAATAAACTTATTTGATTGCTTGGATCTTTTATATTCGGCAACTACATTAAATTTACAGGCTTCAGTTAAATATACTGGCCATGTCATAGCTTGATTATTATCTTTCCAACTAGAAACACCGTTATTGGTTATTTTACCGTTTCCATATTTGAATTTACCACCAACAGCTATTCCATCGAAAGCACGAAGCATATTGTTTTGGTTTGTTGAAATTAAACGATGTGAATCGACATTCTCTGCATCATCAACATCAACAACTATTACACTGCTCGCTAAATCAAGTGCTTCCACTGGAACCTCAAATTGCAACGTTCTTTTATCTGTACGTTTATGTGATAGAGCAGTTTGATTTTTATCAGATAGAAGATATGCTTTATTCACCTTACCTAAACCCCCCCCTAATTGGAGAACACCGTTGGTAGGCCAATCGAACACCTGTAAGTAAAATGTATTTTTCTTTCGTGTAGATTCTCCCCATGCTTGTACTGGTAGTGTTGTACGCTCTGTACCACGAATACTCGTCTCATTTACATCCATCCACTTACCAATACCCTTAAGAATATCAACATCTATGGCATCAATTTCGCCATCACCTTTTGGTCCAATATTAAGCAACATATTTCCACCTCTGGCAACCGCTTTCACCAAAACTTGAACCAAAAATTCTGGTGTTTTATGACTATCATCGTTAGCATTATAACCATATGATTCATTAGTAGTAGGAATGGCTTCCCAGTCGCCTTCTTTTGTTGGAAAATCAACAGCACGGTCACCAGTGCTTGCATAATCGCCAAAATGCCCTGGTGCCGGTATTCCATCATAACCAGACACCACACGACTATTGATTACGATGCTTGGTTTGGCAGTTCGAGCAGCTTTTAAAATACGAAGGTTCTCTTCGGGTGGTAGTTTATGCGGAGTATCAAACCATAAGAAATCAGGATCATACTTATTAACGAGTTCAACCACTTGCGGTATTGATTTCTCATCAACATATGTACGTATTCGTGGAGCGATCTCTGGATGCACGTCAAACCACTTAGCATCTTTTTCAGTAAACAGGTGTCTGTCACCACCTGGATTTTCATAATCCCAATCATTACCCGAGCCATTAGGTTCTCCCCAGTCAAATGCATGTGAATAATAAAATCCAAATTTCAATCCATTTTTATCACAAGCAGCTTTTAGCTCCGCCATTGGGTCACGGCCAAATGGAGTGGCGTCTACAACATTGTAATCACTAGCATCCGAATCAAACATGGCAAAGCCATCATGATGTTTTGCTGTGATTATTACATATTTCATACCAGCGGCCTTGATAATTCTCGCCCACTCATCTGCATCAAACTTAATGGGATTAAAACTACCAACAACTTTTTCTCGGTATTCCTCACAAGGAATTTTTGCCATTCGTTGTATATGTTCTCCATAACCACCGTAGGCTTTTCCTTTCCAACTACTACCAAGCACAGAAGAAGCTCCCCAATGAATAAAACATCCAAAACGTGCATCACGCCAGGCTTCTATACGTTGTTCACGAGTTGCTTGAGCATCACGCCACCATTGTAGATCAGCACTACCTTCTGCTATATCCATCTGCAAACGAGGTTCAGGTGGTATAATTGGGGTATGGTTTTCTTGTTTGCTTTTGTTTGCTGTATTATTACATTGGACAAATACCGATACCATGGCAATGTAAATTACAAACATTAAGCTTGTTTTTAAAATGTTTTTCATTTGCATAATTTTATGGTTCTTTTTAACAAATGCTAACTTTCTTAGGTGAAACCTATCACCAAATCAAAAAAACAATATAAATTTCAATCAGAAATAACAATCGTTTTAAATATTTAATTAACTCCTGCAAATTAGCCATAAATAGACTCTAAGGAATCAAAAAATAATTCCAAAAAATAAGTCAAATGTTGTATTCTAAATGAAAGAAGCGGTATTGTTAGCTTGTGCAACAATACCGCTTCTTCCTATTATTCAGATACTTTAGCAAGTAATCCACCTATAAATGAACCATTATAAGCATATTTAATTGATAGTTAATTATTCACAAAAAAGTACCTAATACGGCACACATGTCCGATGCTCTGTTTATTTTTTTCTTCGCTAATACGAACCTTTAAAGTATGATTTTTATTGTCCAAATCGGTTGCTAAAGTATAGTACCAAGGCAAATGTAAATTCTTACTCCAACGGGTAAAAAGATCTTGTTTTTGCCAACTACCTCCATCAACACAGTATTCAATAATTCCCGCATCTGGTCCTGAAGCCACTGCAATACCAACAGTATTTCCTTCGAACGAAAATTTTAGTATCCCCGAATTTTGTTCTCCAACAAGCATAGGTACTTTGTTATAATTAGGCCTTGTTTTCTTTTTATCTGCTGGGATCCAATCTTCAACTATTTCCCAAGCTTTACCAAACCGTGCATTTTCAGCCAAAACTAACATGCCATTATCGTAATTAGCTAAATCGATAGGCTGAGGCAGTTTATAAATCGCTATTTTATCATCAGTATCAATGTGCCCCAAAAATGCATCGTCAAGAAATTGAAGCATAGAATGTGCATAAATCCCCTGTCCGAAAGGTGAAGGATGTAAATTTTTAAAATCATCTTCCCAGGTAAATTCACCTGCATCAATTCTATCGCTTACTTCTTTAGCCAAATTAATAGAAGGAAGATTATAATAACTAGCTATCTTTTCATGATTTTGAATCACCTGAGGTATTTTTCCGCTTCGATATGTTTCGATCTTATTCGGATCAACAAAATGCATCAACACAATATCCGCTTCTGGGTTTTCCTGTCTTACATGACGAACAATTCCTTCCATTGCTCTAGTCTGTTCCAAATCAGATCTTCCATTGCCGGCATCATTAACAGCTGCTTCTTCAAAAAGTAAGTCTACCGACCCTTTAGATAAAACATCGCGAACTAACCTAAAAGCTGCAGGTGTAGTTCCCATTGATGGAATTCCTGCTGCTACAAAATCAAACTCAGTATCGGGAAAACGAGTTTGAAGATAACTACAAATACTGTCACGCCAGCCTCTATTATGCGTAATTGAACCTCCTAAAAATGCAACTCTTCCTTTTTTATCACGCTTAAACTTCAGTAAACTATTGCGTATACCTCCTCTTATATTGTGATAATTTTTAGAAGGCAATAATTCTTTAGGCAAGTTTGTATTATAAATAATAAAATCGGCTCCCAACATAGGTGTCTCTATCGGAAAATGATGTCCTTGAAGTTTTTGTTTGCCCTTAGTACAAGGAATTATTGTAGCCGGACCGCCCAACTTTATGTATCGGTCAACGAGCTTAAATGTATTTTCAGTAGGAGGTACAACTTTATCTTGCAAACCGACCATGTGCATAATAGGAACTTTAGCCTTAGCTAAGTTTTGTAAGCTATCTAAAGGCTGATTAGCCCAAGCCTTAGCTTCTGCATCTGATTTAAACCCATATTCCTCTTTAAGTTTGATCCATGAGTTTTTACTTCCTTCGCTCAATCCAAAACCAGCGGGCCAAGTTTTAAAATCGCAAACAGGAGCTTCTGCATAAATACAATTTATCTTTTCAGGATTTTGTTTTGCCCACCCGTACACAAATAATCCTCCACGGCTTACTCCTTCAAGTGATACTTTTTCGGAAAGCCCATGCATTTGAGTCAAATATTCGTAAAAAGCATCCCAAAGCTCCATGGCTTTAGGACTACCAAAACGATTATTAGTATTCAAATAGGCAATATGAAATCCTTTACTTAAAAGAATACTATCCATTTCGGTATGCCAATCGGGAAAGCGAGCACGCCACACCCATGGATTACCTGCTAATGCCTTATTAGGTACAACAAGTCGGGCTTGTATTCTTTCATGCGAACCCAAAAAAGCTCCTCTTTTTTTAATTCTTCCAGCACCAGTATACATAGGATGAAACTGAAAATCGAATTTTCTAAATCCTTTCCATTTAGATTCTACCCCAAGATACTTTAATGATTTGTATTGAGACTGTTGCCCAGTAATTGATTTATAAATTAAAGCTGACATCTGTGCTGCACCTTCGGCATTTGGATGAATTTTATCTGGAAATAAGTTGGCTTTATTTAAAAATGGAGTTCTGAGATCAATCACATTCAATTCCATTTTTTTTGCCACGCGCTCTAAAATAGGAATAACTCCATTCACTAAAATGGAGTCATTTATTTTTTTAGATAATTTATCGGTAAAAGCAGGTACTGGTTTGCACAAATAGACTTTAGGATGCGATGGAAGCCCAGTAAATTCACTTATCAAATCGGTTAAATCCTCTTCCAATTCATTTTTGAACTTCCAGTTACGAGCCTTTGTATCATTTGTACCTAATTTGAAGATTACAATATCAGGATTGTAATCTTTTGCAGCCTCAAATGTTGCCTCTTTACTGTATGGATGATCACCTTTTTTAAGTATCGTTCTTGCAGACACACCAAAATTCTGCACCTCGTACCCCTCACCCAGCATATTACCAAGTACTACAGGATATGCATCTTTAATGCGATCTTTAATTCGAGCTCCAAAGGTTATACTGTTACCAACACATGCTACTTTGATTTTTTCTTGTGCATGAGATATTCCAGCAACGAATACAAAAAACAAGATCAATCCTATTACTATCTTTTTCATTTTTCAATTTATAGTTCAAAATCCAACTTTACAAAAAATCTCATATATCCTAAAGGCATATATGAGATGATAAACTTATTTTCCTAGCAGTACAATTTCCTGTCCTGCCTCTGTGTTAATATCATACAAATACGAAGAAGATATATTTATCCCCTTCAATTTAGCTTTGTCAGAAATCATTGGTTTCATGATTTCTGATGTTTGGTAAAAGGCATTTTTGTTTGCTCCTTTTGCCTCTACTAAATCACCTTCCGACTCCAAACTTAATTCAGAATAGGAACGAATACGACAGTTGCCACCTAGAGTAGATTTAATAACCGCTTTTACCAATTCTCCATTTTTCCATTCCATGGATTTAATTTCGAAACCACCTCTAGCTCTTAGTCCGGTCACTTTTCCGTCTTTCCATACATCAGGTAAAGCAGGAATAAGTTGAATGGCTCCATCGTGACTTTGAACTAGCATTTCGGTTAATCCAGAAGTAAATCCGAAGTTACCATCAATTTGGAAAGGTGGATGCGCATCGAACATATTGGCATAAGTACCTCCTCCTTTAGGAGAATCAGGTCGCCCAACTAATTTAATTTGATCATCCATCATTTTATAAGCATGATTTCCATCGAGTAAACGTGCCCATAAATTAATTTTCCAGTTCATAGACCAACCTGTAGAAGGATCGCCACGATAAATCAAAACATTTTTAGCCGCCTCGAAAAGTTCAGGATTCTCGTAAGGTGAAATTTGATTGGAAGGATACAATCCATATAAATGAGAAACATGACGGTGCTTATCTTCTGGATCATCCCAATCGTTTATCCATTCCTGAATTTGATTGTGCTGTCCAATTTGCATTGGAGCCAATTTTGGAAGTGTCTCTTCAATTTTCTGAACTAGTTCTGAATCCTCATTCAATAACTTTGCAGCCTGAGCTGTTTTTGTTAAAATATCGAAAACCAACTGATTATCCATAGTTGTAGCATAAGCAATATTTACCCCTTTGGAAAAATGCTTTGGCCCATGTTCTGGTGAAATGCTAGGTGAAACTATCAACCAATCATGCTCTGGTTCGGGTGTTAAAAAACTAAGGCAAAATTCTGCAGAGCCTTTCATGGCAGGATAAACAGAACTCAAATAGTCAAGATTTCCACTAAACATATACTTTTCCCACAAGTGTTGACTCAACCAAATACCTCCGGTTGGCCACATGCCCCAAGTAGCACCATCTACCGGACCACAAATGCGCCAGATATCTGTATTGTGATGGCAAACCCATCCTTCGGCGCCGTACATGTCTTTTGCAGTTTTACGACCTGCAACAGATAAATCTTTTACCAATTCGATTAATGGATCGTGCATCTCGCTTAAATTAGTAACCTCAGCAGGCCAATAATTCATTTCGGTATTGATATTTATGGTATAGGCACTTTTCCAAGGTGGTGTAAGCTGGTTGCACCAAATTCCCTGTAAATTTGCAGCTTGTCCACCCGGTTGTGAAGAACAAATCAACAAGTAACGACCAAACTGAAAATAAAGAGCCGCTAAAGCAGGATCGTTTCCCTTGCTAAACTGCTTAATACGAACATCAGTAGGATTTTTAATTGAGTCTGTTACTCCTAAATTAAGATCAACCCGATTGAAATATTTTTGATAGTAAGCCGAATGATCTTTTACTAACTGCTCATAACTTTTCTTTTCAGCTTTTGTTATATAATCAGTCGCACGTTTATTTTCATCGGCACTTACATCTTTATAGTTAACAAAATTAGTCGCTATAGAAACATACAAAGTAGCACTATTAGCTCCACTTACCGCTAAGGTACTATCTGTAGATGACAATGATCCTCCTTCGGGTACAATCTTCAATCTAGATTGGAAGTTCACAAGTCCCTTAATAGCTTTTGCATCTTTTGGTAAACGTTTCCCTTTCTTGTCGGCTCCTGTACCATTCATTTTTAGAACATCAGTTCCCTCTGTAGTAACTGATACTACCGATGGTTTTGGACGATCCATACCTGCAGAAAAACTTATTTTACCTTTCTCGCTTGCTGTTAGCTTTATAACAATCACCTGATCGGCAAAAGAAGTAAAAACCTCTCTTTTATACTCAATACCATCAACCGTATATCTTGTTTTTGCGATTGCATTTTCTATATCAAGATCGCGGTAATAATTCGAAAACTCTTTGTGACCTGCAAAGTTAAGCCTCAAATTCCCTACAGTTTCGTAGGGCATTCCGTTCGAAATCTTAGTAATAAATTTAGCATTGGCCAAATTATGAGCTTCTTTGTATTTACCATCAAACAATAGCTCTCTAATTTTACCTAAAGACTCTTTTGCATTTGGATTATCATTCCGACTCGGTCCGCCCGACCAAAGGGAACCTTCGTTCAGTTGAATATTTTCATGATCTGGAATTCCAAATACCATAGCTCCTAGTCTTCCGTTACCTATCGGTAAAGCTTCATTCCAGTCTGCAGCGGGCGCATCGTACCAAAGCTTTAAATTGCTTTGTTTTTCAGCTTCACTACATCCGCTAAAAAGCAAGGCAATCATGCATATTGAAATCGTGCATAATTTACCCAGTTGACTTAATTTGTTCATTTTTTATATAATTGACTATTATTATTTATTGCTTTTTCTATCACTATCTTTCCCAGCATTTAAAATGAAACCGTTAAATCAGCTCCATCAAAGACTACTTCCTGTTCTTTATAATTCACAAAATCAACTATAAATTCCATAGGATTTTTAGTGAAATCTATAAAATTACCAGCTCCTTTTTTAATCCTTAGTTTTTTATCGCTTTCCGAATAAGAAATTACCACTTCAGAGTATTCCCCTTTTTCGTAATCATAGGTTTCATTGTCGTCTAAATACAATACAAATTCAGCATCTTTACCAGGATAAACTTTGATTTTAACTGCCTCGTTTGTGACTTGAGTAGCATACTGCACTTTAGGCCCCATAGGAATAATAGATCCTGCTTTTACAAAAATAGGAGTGCTATTAAAAGAAGCATCAACTGTAAGACTTGTATTTCCACTTACTTTTTCATTTGTCCAAAAGTTAAACCAATCACCATTTGGCAAATAAACCTCTTTAGTGCGTTTTTTATATTCTGTAACAAAAGATACCATCAAAGATTCACCAAAGAAAAGCTGGTCTTTAATTCCCCAAGTTTTTTTATCGTTTGGATAATAATATGCAAGTGGGCTCATTAACAAATGACTCTCATTCGTAACTTTCCATGCTTCAGAATAAACATAAGGCATCAGCTGATAGCGCAGATTGATAAACTTACGAGCCATATCTTCAAACTCTTGTCCGTAACGCCAAATCTCCGTTTCGGAAACATAACCGTGAATCCTGAAAATTGGACTAAAGCTACCAAACTGAAACCATCGTGCTAACAACTCAATATATTCAGGATTGGTATATTGACTATCAAACTGTGGATTAATAGACTTTGAATCTCTAAAGAAACCTCCAATATCGTGTGTCCAATAAGGAATTCCTGCCATCGTAAAGTTGAGACCTGCGGCAATCTGCTCTGAAAATTGCTCCCAAGAAGCCTCAACATCGCCAGACCAAGAAGCGGCTCCATATCGCTGTTGTCCAGAATAGGCTGAACGTGTGAGGTTAAAAACACGCTCGTTGGGAAATTCTGCTCTCCGACCTTCGTACATAGCCTTGGTAACCAAAAGAGAATAGGGGTTTTGAACCTCCTCGTAAGGACCTACTGCTGTATTTACTTTTGTATTGCTAACTCCTTCTGGCTCTGTTCCATCTAACCAAATAGAATTGACTCCAAAATGGAACATAGAATCGCTTATCATATGATAAAAATGCTCTCTTATTTTTGGATCGTAAATATCCACATAATTGCTACTTTCTATCTTTTTAAGACCATACTTCTCTTCTAAACCAACGTTCTTCACCTCTGGCCATACAGAAACCATTAATTTTAGATTTAATTCTTTCAACTCATCAACCATCCCTTTAGGATCTGGATATTTAACCCTATCCCACTCTGGACCTTTGGTTCCTTTTGGCCAATAAAACCAATCTTGTACAATGTTATCAAAAGGAATTTCTCTTTTTCTCATTTCACGAGCATTCTCTAACAACTCTTTTTGATTGTGATATCGTTCACGACATTGCCAAAAACCATAAGCACTTTTGGGAAACATTGGAGCCTTACCTGTTAGATTTTGATATTGAGAAATGACTTCTTCTGGATTTTCACCCTGCACCAAATAATAATCTATAGCGTTTCCTTTAGTACTACTAAATACTGTCTTATTATAATCTGGTTCGTTGTAAAATAAACGCCCAGGAATCTTGGCTCCTGTATTTTGAAACTTAATTTTATATGATTTTCCTGCTTCCAAATACTTTTTGGCTGAATATCTTCTTGGCATCCAAATAGTCGAGTAATTGATGATATCATCCCCATCAATAGACACTTTAATCTCGCCCCGCATACGTCCATTATTATCACTTAGAGCTTGAAATGTATATTCTCCGGTTTTGGTTGGAGTGAAGGTAGTTTCACGTATATTTTTCTCTACAGCCTCTTTACTGGCATAAGCCGCTACGTTTTCCTTTTCTCCATCAACGGGTACTACTTTCTCGTCTTTATTGGCCTGCACAGTGCCAGCAATAGCAAATTGAATTTCATTTTGTGACTCGTTGATATCCGTAAGACTATAATTATGCCAGTAAATACCATATCCTTTAGTAGAAACCAAAAATGGAACAGCAATTTCCTGATTGTATTGCTGTAGGCGAAGTGGCACATTCTTCCAGTTCATAATACCGCTCTGAAATTGACCTAGTCCATACAATGCTTCATCGCCAGCAATAAATGCCTGAGAAACTCTGTTTCCTTCTTCATTATCAGGATTGATGTAACTTAACTCATTGGTTTCGGCAAGCAAGTGTTTTCCATCAACGTTTTGATATTCAATAGTACCATCACTATTTACCAAAACTTTCATAGCGTTTGTACTTATCGTAACTTGCTCCGTCGATTCATTAATTTTCCAGTCAACATCTTGAGCTTTCAATACTGTTACATAATCAGGAAGCTTTTTAATCTCAACTCCAACCAAACTTTTCTGAACATGAATGATGGACTCATCCATGATTTCGATATTGATATCAAGGCTATCCATTTTTATACTAACTGAATTGTCGTGCTTTTCAACAGCATACTTAAATTTACCACATGAAGAAAATACAAACATCAAGCCTAAGAGGCTGTACATTGACATTTTTTGTAATCGTGACATAAAAATTATTTTATTTTCTGTAAGTATACTGCTAGCATTCTGATTTAGGACTTTTCATAAAAGCGTAGCAAAATGTATTTACCCATTTATTTTCAGCAATAGCATCGTCATCCATATCAGTCAAAACCT
Source organism: Ancylomarina sp. 16SWW S1-10-2 (assembly GCF_009669305.1). Classification (GTDB taxonomy): domain Bacteria; phylum Bacteroidota; class Bacteroidia; order Bacteroidales; family Marinifilaceae; genus Ancylomarina. Next base: position 63,456 of record NZ_SADB01000014.1, on the reverse strand, counting down.
TTTACTTTTTAAACATCAAAGCACATAAACTTTGAGCTGGAATCGTTACATCATATACTTTACCATCCAATTGAATATGCTTCGTTGTTGCAGTCTCTTCATTATTCTGAACAAATACGACTAAACGATCTTTATTGCTAACAGCTATTGCATCTTCTCCTTTTGCTGTTTCAATTTTTAAACTTTTATCACCCGGTCTGATGTAAGAACTTAATAAAGCTACCGGTATAAAATCAGGATTATAGTGAACAATACCAGCTTTTCTATCTATTTTTATAAGACTATTCTGACTCCAGTTCCAAGCACTTTTACTTTCTTCATTTAAGGCAATGTTCCAATAACAGAAATTTTCGCTACCTGCATTAATCCAAAAAGCAACTTCTCCAAAGCGCTTGCGTGCCTGCTTCATCGTGTTTTTACCATTCTCACATCTACCTTCTGTATGCATCATCTTCAGCTCTGGATAATCTGCACGAAGTTCCTTCATTACATTCGATCCACAATACTGCAAGCCAACGCCATCAATATCTTTAGCATTATCCAACTTCATGAATTTTTGTGCATCCGATCGTTTTCCACGAAAAGAACCTGCCCAAATCTCAGTTTTTACGCCATCCTTATTAAATTGAGGAGCAATGTAAGCTGATATCAATTCAGACATTTGCTTTGACGACATATCGCATCCTGGATATGTAGGATTCATATCGGTTTCGTTTTGCACAATCAATCGATCAATCTGAACTCCATTTTTGGCATATTCTTGCACATATTTTGAAAAATACAAAGCATACGCTTTATAAATTTCAGAATTTGATTTCAGGATATTAGCAGAAGGTTTTTTGTTTCCTCCATCCATTTCCCCTGATTCTTTCATCCAAGCTGGAGGACTCCAAGGAGAGGCGAACATTTGCATTGAAGGATTCTCTTTCTTTGCAGCCAAAATAAAAGGAATGACTGATTTTTCATCACGTGCTACTGAAAAATGTTTCATTTCATAATCTTCTGCGGTTTCGCTATAGCTATAGGCACCTAGTCCAAAATCGGAAGACCCTACTGCTGTTCGACAAAAAGAAAAACCAGCCCCAGTAGTAGAATTAAAAAGCACTTTAGCTAATGCCTTACGCTCAACTTGTGGCAAACGCATAAAAGCCTCACCACCTTGTTCGTTAAAAGCGCCACCTATTCCTGTTAAATTAGAATGGAGAATATTGTTTGTATTAATTATTATAGTGGCCGTATCAACACTTTTAGCTTTCTTTAATCTTATACTTTCAGTTTTTATTGGATGCCCTGTAATATTATTAGCACCCGATAAATCAACATACTTTAATTCTGCCTTTTTAAATTTCCATGATGATTGTGCATTAGCGCTTTGTTGAACTGAAAAACAAGCCATAACAATAACGAACAGCGCTATTTTAAAATTTCCCTTCTCCATAATATTTTATATAAACTATTAATATTCTTTACACTTATTCAGTAATGGTTTAAGTTTCAATATTAGGCTACTATACACAATTAGAATTTATACAAAATTCATTTCAGTTACTTTTCCAACAAGCTTAAACCTATTCTTAACTGTATTAGTAATATAAGCATCTTACCTTCCTTCAAATCCTTCTTATTTCTCTCCTACTGAAATTGTAAACCGACCAGGTTCAATTACTCTTTTAGTTCCCTCACAAAAACAAGTCTGCATCGACTTCTCAGTAAAGAAAGCCGATGCTTAGGAATAAAATATTCTGAACTTGCTTTTGGGACAAACAGTAAGGTTTATCGCCAGTTTATTTTAGCTTCTCTTTTTTCAGTATTCACCCAAACACTTGCATGCTCAAATTCACGAGTAAATTCCCAACCTTCTGGACTTACACGCTTAAAGGCTTCTTTTGGTGCGCCAAGTGGTTTTAACAAGTCAGGATAATTCACCAAGTTTCCGTCAGACAAATTCCAACCCCAGTTATATTGGAAGTAAGAATAAGGTTGTGCTCCAATAAGGTAACATGCCTGATAAAATTCTAATTGATCCTTAGATATTTCTTCAATTCCATTTGTATTTGTAGCTCCAACAGTTATATCTCTTTTACCTTTACCTTTTGCACCAAAACGGTAAATAGACATTTTTCCCGCTTTCGCGATTCGAAGCATATCTTTCCAATCTTTTAAAAGACTTTCTTTACTCATAACAGTAGCATTATAATGCTCGAACATGAAAGCATCGCAAGAAGGAAAAACTTCTTTAGTGTTAGCACCGTTGTTACCTATCAATATTTTATCGGGACCTATTTCTTTTTTCAAGTTAGCCATCATTTCGCCCTTAGCTATTGCTATTTCAGCTAATTTATCTTCAGGATAATCTGCCTTTTTATCCACATTCATACGATCAATAAAAATACCATCGGCACCTGAAATCTTCACACCTTCAGCAGCCGATGCTACCCACCATTTACGAAAATCAGGATTTAAAGCATCAAAATAGTACGAGAAAGCAGGTCCTCTCTTTTTTTCCTTCAATTTACCTGTCTTTGGATTAATGGCTAAGAATTTGGCTAATTCTTTGTTTTTAGCAATTCCCTCTGGAGTAAGCTCTTTATTAAATCTAGGAAAAGGCCATGCAACATATGAATTGTAATAGAATAATACTTTTGACTGAGGTTTTACTTTGTGAAAAGCTTTCACTTCATGTTTTGTACCAAGCACAGCATCTCCAAGCTGGTGGTAGGCATGTGACTTTTCAATACAAATAAAGTTGGTTCTATCTGCTATAAACTCAACTTCTTCAGGCTTTAATACACGGTCAATATCACCAAAATGATAATACATAGGAGTCGTATTCCAACTGAATTTTGGGAAACAATCCTTAGTAACAAATGAACTACCATCACTTATCAAATAATTCTTTTCACGTTCCGTTTTATGGGATGCCTGTGCCGTTAATCCTGTTGCTACAAATAATGACAACAAAACTGTTACCCCTAATACAGTTTTATAAAATTGTTTTTTCATAATTCTAAATATTTATTTTTTATATTATCACATAAGAGATCAACTTCTAGACATTCAGATAGTTTCTCCTTATTTATTTGCTTTCTATTTAGTTGTGTGCTCTAAATCTTTAACTTTAATATTTCGGTAAGCAACAGGTCCATGACCTCCTTGCAGTCGAAATGGTGCTTTTGCAACTTCTTCGCCAGAAATGGCTCCACGAGTTGGCACTGTTAGATCTACATTTTCTTGCACCACAATTCCGTTTAAAATAACTTTATCAAAACTCGCATTTTTCACTTTTTCACCTTCTTTGTTGAATTTTGGAGCCCTGAATATAATGTCTAGACTCTGCCATTCTCCTGGTGCCTTGCATGCATTTACCATCGGAGCAAATCCATTATAACCTCTTTTATTCACATCTGTACTTTTGTCCCATCTATTTTGTATACCTCCGCAATCATAATATGTAAGATCAGTTTCACCCCAGCTATCAAATAGTTGAAGTTCGTACCTACACATAAAATATATTCCTGAATTAGAACCTTTTGGCAACATAAAGTCAGTATGAAACTCCATGTCCTGATATTCGTTTTTTGAAACCAGATATTTTGCCTTGCCATTCTCGCCATTCACAAAGCATTTACTTCCAGATTTATAGATTAAACTTTCAGGCTTTTGCGAATCCATTTCTACTTTCCCAGCCTTTACCCAATTTCCTATTGGCTCCCGAAAATCTGATAGTTCTTTTAATTTTACCTGAGCAAAAATTGGATTGGCAAAACAAGTAATCAGAACCCACTGAAGGATAAGTATCTTTTTTCTCATAATTTAAATAGGTATTTATCTTAGTTCGTTCACTTTACGATCTGCATTATTCTTAATATGTCGATTGTATTTTTGCGTATACAATGTTGCCACAAAACTGAACTCTTCAGAAAGTTTGTTATAATCTATCCATGCTTGATCGTATGCTTGAATCCACTTTTGAACATCCTCTGCATTCCCTTTAGCTTCTGCATCGGACATGTAAACAAGTATTCGATATATTTTATACAAACGAAATCCATACTCTGCTGAACCTATTACATGGTTGCGAGTCTCCTCACTACCCCAATGTATAGATTCTGCTAGTTTAACAATTTGTTCCCACTTGGCAACAGACTCATCTTTTTGTTGCAGATTTCGTGTTTGAGCTACGGCATCTTTTGCAGGAGCTGGCCAACCGATACCCTGATCGCGCGTCCACCATGGATTCATATCACAATAAATTGTATTTCTACCACGTACCACTGCTTCAGCCGAAAGCAAACAAAGCTTTCTGAATGCTACAACATCGTCACTTTTCAGTTTTAATTTTTCTCTTGCATACCTATTAAAAACACTTTCTTCACTTTGTTTAGGATCTTTAGCCCATTGAGCCATAACCCAAGCATTTAAATCACACCACATTTCGTTTTTGATATAAGGACCATCCCATCCACCTCCACGCGACCAGGTCCATACACCTGCATATAAATCGGGTCTTTTCTCGACGAACTTATGCAAACTATTAATCTGATCTTCAGGCATCCGCGCATGTTCCTCAAAACCTTCAATTACACCATTTGCAATATAATTGGGATAGGCTCCTTTACCTTCATATTCTCGAGCACATTGCACTTCAATAATCTGCGGATGACGACCTTGACCTATCACTTTACTAAATGGACGAGCTCGATGAAAATCGCCTTCGCATTGCTTAATGCTAATAATCAAATTTGGATGCGGTTCTATAGCATCACTTACTTTCATATAGGTGCTCAAATTTCGGTCAAAAGCATTCCATGTACGAAAGATAAGTTGCTTATCATGCTTAACACAAATCTCCTCACGCAATATGTTTATTAAAGGAATGATGGTCTTCTCAGCATCGGTTTTATTATCAATAGCTCCCTGATGATAGGGCGCATCTTGCAAATAAGTCTCCCCAATGCGAACAACCAGTCCATCAAGATCAGGGAATTGTTCAAATATTTCATTAAGTTGAGCACGAATAAACTTCTGTATCAACGGATTATTCGGATCGCCAAATGTATCTTCAATATGATACTTTTCTATCAGCCTTTGGGGAAACAAAATAAGATCGGACATAGCATATATATTCATGCCTTGTTCTTTATATAACGCATGCATCTTTTTGATTTGCAAGGCCTTATTATCTACCCATTTTCGCTCTTCGGAACCAACAGGCAGGATGTCAGGATCAACTGATTCCCAATTGATTGCCAAAGCTGGGGACTCAAACAAAAAATAAACTTTCCCATTATAGCCCATTTCCTTAATAACAGCAGGATCATTATAAGCCGATTTATAAGGAACTTCACCAGGATTATGATGAACCATATCTAAAATTAAAGGATCTGGATAGCTATTCTTTACCATTCGGTCACCGGAAGCACAACTTGTTACTACCAAAGAAATAACTACCAAACATCTATAAAAATTTAATCTATTCATATCTTATTCTTAATTGTAAATACCGGTTTGATATTTTTTCTCATACTGATTTAACAACTATAACTGAATTTGATAAAATAAGTAATAAGCCTATTGCTCACTTTAAGATATTCAACAACTTTGTACAGCATTTATAGCAAAAGATTAATCCTCTGTTACAGGAATATATTTTACACTGATTGAACCTTTTTGTAAAGGTTTTTCAAAATCTACTCCAATACGGTAAGATGTTTTGCCACTGCGCAAATGTTTTATAGGTACTACCTCATCTTTAATAATTACCTTACCTCCAACAGAGCTAATTTCAACTTTTACTTTTTGATTCTCTGAATTAATAATAATGGTATTATCACCTACAATTTTATAATCTACATTAACCATAATGGCAGTTCCGAAACTAACAGACTCACTAGCTTCAAAATTATCTGTTATAGTGATGCATCCTTTTCCAGTTTTATCGTTTACCACGCTTCGTTCTAATTTTTCTAAACCAGAAATTTCATACGCTGGCTTAATATCCATTACAAGATTATCAGCTTCTTTATTAAAACTTGTTTGAAGTATCTTTCCTTTGAACTCAATACCATTTGACTGTAAACTTTTGTTGATTCTTGGTACTGGATGCCCCCATGAACTTCGAGCAGGATTGTTTTTTGAAAAAGCACCAGCAGTGTAAGATGGCGCTCCAATGTCACCTGAAATATAATCCTCACCTAACACCAATACATAAGTTCCAACATCGCTATGGTTATGATTTTCGGCATTATGACCTGCTTTTATGGCTATAGAAAAAGGAACCTGTTGCTGACCACGTGAAATTAGAATGCCAAAATCATCGAAATAAGTATATTCTGGTAGTTTTGAACTTGTTTGAGTTGAATAAGTATAATCTTGTCCATCGTTCCAAATAACCAAAGTTTGAACACCTTCATCGGGAACAAATTGCACTTGTTTCTGTGCACCATAGTGTTTACTTGCCATGATGTATGCAAAATTATCGTTCCCTGATTTTACTCTTGTGACACCATCAGCAAAAGGCGCATACATTCCTTCATGAATTTGAAAATTATGAGGGAAATTTGCCACATTTTTTAACTTCTCTGGATCGTTAAACTCAAAAAGGTTTATTTTTCCATCAGTATAATCCTCTAAAATCTCAGCTAAATACAAATAATGACCAAATCCATAATTCCAATATCCAGTACCTTCCGAACAATAACCATCTGCGCCAAAACCCGATAGGTAATATACCATACTATTTAAGGCACAACCAATAGCAACAATACGTTCATTACTATTTTTTGAAGCTACGATGGTTGAAAATATGGTTCCGCTCGTACAAACCGAATTCCAGTTACTAGTAGATTTCACCCAGCTATTTCCTACTTTATCTTCACCTTTACAAGTTTTAAGATATGAATCGGTAATTCGCCATTGCAATTGAGTCGTAATTTCAGATCTTAATGACTCAGGTAATTTATCTACCAATAAAGCATTTGCCAATGCTAATACCAATCCAAATTTACGTGCTCCAAGATCAATGGCCACGCGCTTGCCTTCTAATACACTATTTTCGCGGTCATCATGATTGGGATGCATCCACGATTTCATAGCCATTATAGAATCACAATAAACCTCAACTTGAGGGATAAATCGCCCCTTATTTTCTATACATTCCGCGATGATAAACTTCTCAAGTCGATCCATCGTGCGATAATATCTAGGTTTGTAAATCTTACGGTTTCCTTCTTTATTAGCGCGACGATAGATTGCATCGCTAATAGGAACTTCTGGTTTTCTTTTAAGTAAGGAAACTGCCTCTTCTAAATACACTTTTCCCTCTTCTCCATTCGCAATCTTATCCCAATAAGCACGATCTGATGCTTGAGGAGCTGGTTGAAAAGCAGTTTCAGGAACCACCTTTTTCAACATTTCTATTTGTTCCACTGTTGGATAAATATGCTTACTATCTCCAGCCTTCAAATAAGCAGGAATGTTCAAAGACTCCTTTTTAGATTCTGCGTTTGTACATGAGCACATCATGCTCGCGAGTACAATAAATATTAAAATAAACTTATTATTAGATGTTTTCATACAATTACATTTTTTCTATATTATTAATGACAAAATAGCCATAAGTAGCAGTTTATAGACCTAGAATTTATTCCAATAAATAGGTCGAATGTTGCATTTGTTATAGAATCAACAAAAAAAGCGGAATTGTTAGCTCGTTGTAACAATTCCGCTTAATACTACTTATCAATCCATTCTAATTCTGCTTTTAAAAACTCATCCCTAATCTCCGTCCTATTTCTTTAGAAATTGCTCAATAGGAATAATTTCCTCGAATTCTTTTATTTCTATATTCTGGTAATAAATTTCGGCAGTCTCAGATTGAAAGCCCAAGATTCCTTCTCCAGGACTTAAATTGAAAGCTACATTCACCACATCTCCATTTAATTTGTAAATAACATATTGAGCTCCCATAACAATAATTTCACATTGATTCCACTTGCCATCCAATGCATGGATTTTTTTTGTTGGTGCTCCCAAATGCATCCAATCTCTCTTCACCTCTGGCTTTCCACCATCATCTGGATGCAAATAGGTTTTGCTATCTTCATCGCAATACCATGTATAATCGGCACCCGCTGGTCGTATTAAATCTCCGGTATGATTGCAGAATTTTGTATGATCGTAACGGATTTGAAATTCAATTCCAGTGGGCCAAACTTTATCGTCTATTACATGAAAATAAACACCTGCATCGTATTGCCATTTATCGAAATTATTAGCAATTTTCGTTCCCCACTTGTACTGAAATCGAAGAATGTATTTACTATATTTTTTATTCGTATAAAAAAGTCCGTGCGTTCCATTTTCACCTGTATTCATATTAATACTATCCGGAAAATCTTTAAAAACATGAACCATTCCATCTTCAATGGCATACACTTTTTTAGCCATCTCTTCATCTCCATTTCTTAGTTTAAGATGCCAGCCATCCCAGTTTTCTCCATTAAATAGTTTCACAAAACCATCATTGGTCTGGGAATTATTTTGTGCTCTAGCTACAACTGAGAAAATCATTAGTAAAGAGATACTTAATAATCTGAACTTGTTTTTCGTTTGCATATTTCTTCACTTAGGCAAATAGTTATTTTTAAAATCTCAAAATCAGCAGTATTTTCAGCCTTTATCTATTTTGATGTGCTTAGTCTTTCAAATGGGAAAGAATATATTTGGCAGAATAATCATTCAGATCTTTCATGGAAGGTGAAATGTTTGAACCCTTAAAACTATGCCCTGCATTTTTAATCGTCAATAATTGAACATCCGCATTTTTTTCCTTTGCAACCTTTAGCATATAAAGAGAGTTCTTGATTGGAAGTGTTTTATCCTTATCGCCATGAATTAATAATATTGGAGAACTGTTTCCTTTTAAAAGTTCGGCTGGACTGAGTAAGCGAGCCAATTCAGGTTTCTCATTTAATGGTGCACCCAAAAGGCGAACAAAAAGAGTTTCATCTTCAAAAATAGAACCCGGTCTTAAATCAGGATTTAAACATGAAGTAAAAGGAAAATAAGAGACTACACATTTATATCGGGTGGAAATATCCGACAGTTGCGAATCACCCTGAAAATCAGAATCTGCACCTAAAGCTGTAACCAAGCTGAGATGTCCACCTGCTGAACCACCCCAAATCCCATATTTATTCTTATCTAATTTAAATTTATCTGCATTTTTTATGAGAAAACGGGTAGCATCTTTAGCATCCACAACAGCATCGTAGGCATTAGAACTACCACGGGCTTTTCGATACTCTATACTTACACACACAACACCACTATCAACAAGAGTATGCAAAGTAGACAAGAAAGGAGGTTTTAAGATTACGAATTTATTACCTCCTGCCCAGCCACCACCATGCACATGTATCATCCAAGGATTTTTTTCCTGCATTTTAGTCGAATCAGGGTAGAAAATATCCATGTTTAAGCGAACTCCATCCACCGTTTTATAAACCACACTTTCTTTGTGATTGAAACCCTTAAGTATTTCAAGTTCTGTAGCACTTTGCCCATATATAAAAGATGAACTAAAAAGAAAAATAACTAAAAATAATACTCTACTCATAACATAAAATTTAATCGTTTTAATAATTTTCATTTGTCTGTGGCATTTCAGCACCTACTTTTTTCTGCGATTCCTCTAATTCCACTAAAAGACTCTTACCTATTTCTGGATAATCCTGAAATAGGTTATCTTCTTCACCTAAATCTTCTTCCAAATTATAGAGGTGTTTTTTTTCTGTTTCAAACTCATAAATAAGCTTCCATTTTCCTTTTAGAATATCTGCTTCCATGGAAACACCCTCTTTTTGGTGATGTGGAAAATGCCAATAAATTGCTCTTTCTGGAAACTTACCTTCCTCATGTAACAAGAAACATAAACTCTTGTTTATTAATCATTACCTCTAACGCAATTTTGACAAAATAAATCCTTAATGAACAGTTCCGCATTACGTATATTTTGGAATATTAATTCAACTTTTTCGTCTTACTTTTATTCACAAAAATTACACCGACAAGAATGAGTGCAGTTGCTACAAAGGCCGAAATACCAAGCGTTCCCATACCTAAAGCATAACTGATTCCTGCTCCTATAATCGGTAAAAAATAATTATAAGTAGATATCATTGTAGGACTAAGACACCTTTGGGATCTCATCATCAAATTAAATGTCACATAAGTACACATTATAGCAATAACAAAGATTCTTACCCAAATGCCTATCGGTAATGAAAAAATATCGTCATTGACTATATCGTGAAAAGATATAATGAAATAGCATATAAAAGCATAAGTGAACATCCATTTACTTACCGTTACAGGAGAGTATTTTTTTACAAGTTTTAAAAAGACGGTAAGATATATGGCAAACGATAATTGTGCCATCAGACAAATTATATCTCCCCATATACTACTAGGATAATCCCCTGTTTGTTTGTTCATTAATATTAGCATGGCAGCACCTCCAGCACCTATTAAAACTCCAATTATACGTCTCGACGTTATCTTTTCTTTTAAATAAAAAGCCGAAATAATCATCGTTAGTATAGGCGCAGTAGAGGTCATCAAGCTAGAATGTATCGGATTTGTTTTGCTTAATCCTATTATAAATAATCCCTGATTAAGCATCGTTCCAAAAAGCGCAGCAAAGAATAAAAGGAATAAATCTTTTTTAGATACTTTCTCTTTTACAAAAATAGAGGTAATCCAAAAACAGATAGCAGCACCCAATAATCTGAAAGTATTTAATGTAAGTGGATGAATATAATCCAGTACAATTTTTCCTACGGGAGATATTATAGCAAAAAGAATCATGGCAGTTGCCATGTATATGTGAGCCTTTATATTTCCTACTTTATTTATCATCCTTTATTTTTTTTGAAGTGCAGAAGGTACTTTTAATAAAACAGTCTATAAAGCTAATAGTATAGATGTACCTGAAATATTAACATTTTAGAGGAAAAATAGATCAGAATTACAAATCACCTCTATTTATGCAAATCACGATAATCTTTAATTTGATCAGAAGACCTTAATTTGTCCTGTATCTGCCCCTCTACAACTTTTCTATATAAACATAGTAAGCTGGATGTATACGATTATCTGTGTCGATTAATCGAGCTTCCATATCGTATTTTCCTGCTGGTACTTTTACTTTGAAAGTAACTTCAGACTGACCTTCTTTAATTTTAAGAGACTTAGTGATACCTGCTACATACAAACGAGCCTCTGTAAAATCGTTTTTCACTCCTGCAGGAGCAGTTTGGTCCAATTCAACTCTTTTTTCCTGAGCAGGAAAAACATCATTAATGGCCAAACCACTTTCTCGTGGAAACCTGCGTAGTGTAATGCTATATTCACTGTCTTCAACAAATTCTATTTTCCAACTGCCAGCAGCTTGCTCTCCAGTAATTGCTCCATTTTGATGCCAAATAGGACAGTACCTTCCAATAATCATATCGTGAGAACAAATTTTAGTAGGATTTTCATATGGATTACATCGGCTACCCACTGCTTCCATTTTAACTTTGTAATTCCCCGCAATTGATGCCGGAATCAGATGATCTTCTTTACCCAAAAACACGATTGTATGAGGCGATCCTTTTTTAATATTCTGAGCTGGTAAATTCTCTTGCCTACGATCTCCCATTAACTCATAACAAAAAATATCAAAACCATTATCGAAAACAAGATTAAACAACCCCAGGACAAGCCCGCGAGGTATTTAATAGGATCTTAATTTCGTGAGATATTCTTTTTAAGAGACAAGTCTCTTGTTCATTAGTAGAAAATACGCTTTTTTTAAACGTTATGAAAACCTTATGTTTTCAAACTTTCCTCACTGACCCCGAGGCAAGCCTCGAGGAATTCTATTGATTAAAATTGATCGGATACCTTAAGGTTAAGTCAAACTTTTCGTCATCAATAACTTTATAGGTAACATTAAAAGCTTCATTTCTATCCTGATTTACTAATTGTTCTTTTAGATTCTGCGCTTTTACTGAAGCAGGTACTAACAAGAGCAGTAGTGTGAATATTCATTATCCTATTTTTACTAATTTATTTTTATCCGATCGTTAAACTCCCAATTTTATTACCATAATATTTTAACATCTTCAGGCCATTCCTTCACATCAGTATAAATTTTATTTCCCTTTTCAAAGGAGCTGTTTTCCATTTTCACATCGCACTTTAGTAAACCCATATCTATCTTTTTATTAGCAAAATGGCTGTTAATTACGTAAGAATCGTTTACTAGTCTCCACATAGCTCCCCAAGTATTATCTACAATCTCACATCGGTTTAAGATTATATGCTGAGGTGCATATTTTGGATTTTCTTTATAAGTAAACTTGTCGTAATAGTCTTCGCAAGGAAACCACATAGCAACACGCTCGCATCCCGAAATATGATACTTATGAAAGAAAATATATCCAGCTTGTTCATGATCGGACTGAATTCCGTTTCCATGAGTATCTTTAATAGTACATCTTTGAGCTAATACATATTCGCACGAGGTATATTTACAGCCTTTTCCTTTTACAGGATAAGACATATTTAAATCGGACTGCAAAATATTTTTATTGTACAAGAAGTATACATTATGGTACAAACCTCCGGCAGTACCATTGTACTGAAAGTTACACTTATCCATAATAATGTGATTCGTGCGCTTAATATGAACGCCTTGAGCAGACCAATCGGTAACATTTATATTTTGCAACATGATTCGCTCATGTCGACTTTCGTTTCTCCCTCTTATCAGTATTCCATTTACTTCTCCACTTCTTGTGCCCTTTATTGTTAGGTTACGAATTAGTACATCGGTAATTTGAGGTTTAGCCTCAACATTAAAAGCAGCTTTATCCAAATTTGCAGTTTGCAACAATATTGTTTTTTCAACTCCTTCGCCAATAATGCTCACTTTACTTTTTAAAACAATGCTTACATTCAACGGATAGGTACCTTCTTTTAAATAAACAATACCTCCACCCGACTGACTTACTTCGTCAATCGCTTTTTGAATAGAATCACCTGGTTCAAGCGTAATCAGATTTTCAAAGAACTGTTTTGGATAATCAGCAGGCTGAAAATTATCACCCCATTTGGCATGCATAATTGAATCTACTTCCGCTTCAATTGCCACATTTTCATAAGTAAACTTAGATTGGCTTGAATTGGAGCAAGCAATCATAAAAACTAAAAGGCTACTTATAGCTGCTATTTTAAATACATCCCAAAATGTTGATTTATTATATTTTAATTCTTGTTTCATCCTATTATCTCATTTAATAATTTCTACTATTCTTACAAATCCATCCAAGTAACTTGTCCCCAGTTTTCTTTTACAAATTCCTGTGGTGTACCCGATGTTGATCTTCCGTTTTTAATAATATCAGAAATGTTTTTATTCTAATACCATATTACACTCCTCTAACAAACTTCACCTAAGCTTATAGTGGCTTCACAACTAACTTGACAACTGTTGCTATTTCGTTTGGCGCTTGAATAGGAATTGTGATGGAAACACCAGATTGATTCGTCTCCGTTTTTAATTCTTTGTCTGTATCACTTAGTAAGCATGCTCGTATTATTTCAACAGGAAAATCCAATTGTAGTTTTCCATTTTTAGGCCAGTAGAATACCGATAAGTAAAGAGTTTCATCATCTTCCCCTACCTTTTTAGTACAACGTCCCCAAGCTAGTTTTCCGAAAGGACTAGAACTGGTTCCATAAACAGCTTCTCCATTTACATTTAACCATTCTCCAACTTCCTTCAATCGATTTACAGAAGTTTGAGGAATAATACCTTTTCCCGTAGGCCCAACATTTAGCAAAAAATTACCTCCTTTGCTGGCTATATCTACCAAACTATGCACTAAAGAATCAGCCGATTTCCAATTATTGTCTGTTTTATGATATCCCCAAGCACCATTTAAAGTCATGCAAGTTTCCCATGGTCGTGGCTCTCCGCCTGCTGGAATTTTCTGTTCTCTAACCGCATAATCGCCCAACTTGTTTCCTACTCGTTGATTTACAATACAAGTAGGATCTAGCTCATGAATCAGCGATAGTAATTCTGTACTTTCTTCCTTGGTAATCAACTCTGGAGTATCAAACCAAATAATAGCCGGATGATATTGTGTGATGAGCTCTGTAATCTGAGGCTTCACCTTTCTTTCAAAATACTTCGAGAAATCTTTTTTTTCTTCCTCTGGAAAATCCCAAACATTGCTTCTCCAACCTTTTACAGAATTACAATCTGGATCGTGCCAATCTCTGCCTAAGCTATAGTACACACCAAATTTCAGACCTTGTTTTTTACAAGCTTCTGTAAGTTCCTTAACAGGATCTCGTTTCCAAGGAGTAGATGTAAGAATATTATAATTGTTTGATGGACTGTTAAACATGGCAAAACCATCGTGATGTTTAGAAGTAAGTACCATGTACTTCATGCCTGCATCTTTAGCAACCTTCACCCATTCGTCCGCATTAAAACATGTAGGTTTAAACTCATCTGCTATTTTTTCATAATCAGAAATTGGAATTTGTAAGTTACGCATCATGTGTTCCGAACGTCCATCTTTACCCTTCCAAAAACAACCATCCTGAGCATATAAGCCCCAATGAATAAACATTCCAAAACGCGCTTCGCTCCACCATTCTAATCGTTTCGCAATAACTTCGGGAGATTCATTTGATTCCAATTTGGCATTAGCAAATTTATCACCAGTATCAATGGTTCCATCAAGGTTTACCTGTGCATTTAGCCACAAGGGAAAAAACAACAAAATTATAAGCACATACTTCATAATATAGATTTTTTAGGCATTCGTAAACTTTTAACTCCTATTAATGAAGTAGATACTAATAAAAACAGCAGTAAATATTCATTATTTTGTTTTCATTAATTAATTTATTTTGTTCCAATTTTTAAATTTTCAGCTATTATTCGGGCAACCTCTTTCCCTTGCTTGGCAAATCCCACTTCATTATAATGAACATTTCCAGGCTCTTGCATCCATTCTTTATGATGCGGAAAAGTGAATGCGTAAAGATCATTTATAGCAATATCAGGATAGTTCGCTAAGACTTCTAATGCTGCCTTATTGTATTTAATACTGTCTCCTTGGTAACGACCTTTTGCATTTTCGGGAACTGGTGTTGTGGTAGCAAAAACTAATTTAGCTTTAGGAAACTTCATCATCAAATATTTACAGATCTCATCTAAATTCTCTTTATAAATACTTAAAGATGAAACCTGCTTTCCATTCTTACTTAAATTCTTGCCTTTTAAGTATTTCAAGTCGTGCAATCCAACATTAAAATGGATCAAATCCCACTTAAAATCCCAGCCTTTATCTAAACCGGGCTGAAACATAGAATCATGCATTTTTTCCATATTTGGGATAAAATTCTGACTTGAGCCACCATTCTTAAACAAACGAATTACAGTAGCTTTTCCCTTTAGACTTTCTCTAACTGCAGAAGAATATTTGATTGAAACGGAATCGCCATAGATCAGCACATTCGGTTTTCCTTTTACAGAATTAACATATTTGAAAGCATCGGTTTTATAAACATTCCCAATGTTGCCACACAATTGTTTCCAAGCAAGCTTGCAAATATCATGATCTGTTTTTTTTACCCTGTTAGCTGCAAATACACTAGGCATTAACCCAATACCTAATGCGCTAATTCCAATAGATTTAACAAATCCTCTACGTTTCATAATTTAAGGCAGTTTTATATTAAAAAAACAGTAATTGCATAATTCCCATTATCTTAAAATTTTAGGTTTCCTGAATTCAAGTTGCAAATGCAACTTTTTGATTATTTACAACATAATTATATTTTTAATTAAACCAAGATGTACTTACCAAAGAAGTTCTGTACATCTTGACTCAACATTTTGAGAGCTAAAACAAAAATATATCCTTCATTCATATCTAATGAAGAATTCTACACCATTTGTTCATACTGCTAATATCTAAGTCGTTTATTTTACTGTAATTATCTGCTTCACAACAATATCCGATGACGACTTTCCAATTTGAATTTTATAGCGACCAGGATTCACAACATACTTTTGATCTTGCTTACTCCACCAAGCCATATTGTCGATTGAAAATTTCAATTCTACTTTCTTGGTTTCGCCTTTAAGAACCGAAACCCTCTTGAATGCTTTTAGTTGGCGAATAGGCTGATAAACTTTTGAATCGAGATTCGATACATAAAGCTGAACCACTTCATCTCCATCCATTGCCCCAGTATTGGTTACATTCAAAACTGCTGTAACTTGCGTATCCTGCTGCCTTACTTTCAGATTTGAAAATTTAAATGAGGTATAGCTAAGGCCATAACCGAAAGGATAAGTTACATTATCTTTCATATACATGTACGTACGTCCTTTACTAATTTCATAATCCTCAAAATCAGGCAATTTGCTTGTATTGGTATAAAACGTGAGTGGTAAATGCCCAGAAGGATTGACTTTTCCGGTAATAATCTCTGCCAAGGCATATCCACCTTCCTGACCAGGGAACCATTGGAGCATTATAGATGGAACCAAATCGTTAAGATCTGACAATTGCAATACGGTTCCTCCATTAAGTACCACAAGTATATTCGGATAAATATCTGCCAGCGCCTTAATTTCTTTCATCTGATCCTCAGGTACAATTGAGTTCATTCTATCGTGCGATTCCTTTGCCATGCGATAAGTAATACCTCCCACATAAACCAGAAGTTTGTCTTCAACATTATCTATCCTGTTTTTTTCCTGTGGCTCAATCCACTTTAATAAGGCTTGGGCTGGAACAGCTTCCTTATTATAATATTCCACTTTTAGATCCACAGACTTACCTGCTTCTAAATAGATGCCTTTTGACTCTCGGGAATCTGGAGCTTTTCCACTCCAAATATCAATTATTTTCTCACCATTCACCCAAACTCTTGCTCCGCTAAGTGCAGTGATTGAAAAATAGTGAAACCCCGAACGATTGGGAGTTAAGTCTGCCGACCAGCGCACAGCAAAAGTTGGCTGAGGAATTTCAGGATCAATATGAGCCAATGGTTTCGGCAAGTCTAAATCAATGGTACGATCTGTTCTCACTGTCATGGCCATGTCGGTACATTTATTTCCCGCAAAATATTCACCTTTCACACCTTTTAAGTCAGGCTTTCCTGGGATATTCAAATTTCCTTCTGGAATAAACAACCAGTTACCCCCAAGCTGACCCTTTATTTCATATTTATCTCCGGCCACTTCGTTCATACCCAACATTGGAGTTACTGCGATGCCTGCTGCATTTCCACTATAAGCTCCAAAAGGAGCGTCCTTAGCATACGGTCCTGCAAAAACAATAGTTTTGTATTTCTTTGGCGTTGCCGGAAGAACATTTTTTTTGTTTTGTAATAGAATAGTTCCTTCTCGAGCAATCTGCCTAGCAATTGCGAGATGTTCCTTAGAACCAACAACTTCAGTTGTAATTTTGGTGTAAGGATTATTCTTATCTGATCTTAAAAGACCCAATTTAATCCGAGTTGCCAAACTACGTATAACAGCTTGGTCCAAGTCAGCCTCTTTTAGCAAACCTTGCTCAACTGCTTGTTTTGCCCATATTCTCTGATTTTTTAGTGAGCCTCCATCTGATCCTGAGTAAACATCTACACCTGCCGTAATCATCATCGCAGCAGCTTCTGGCCCATTTTTAGCATATTTATGCTTTTCAACCAAATGGTTTGGTACGCCTACATCAGTTACTACAGTACCATTAAATCCCCATTCTCCTCTTAAAACATCGGTCAATAGCCACTTATTTGCCGAACAAGGAATTCCGTTAAGCCCATTATATGAAGACATAATCGATTCTGCATCTTCTCGCTTAATCACATCCCGATAGGCAGGAAAATAGTATTCACGCAATGCACGCTCAGATACATCAGGGCGAACGAATAAGCGGTTATGCTCTGTGTTATTCACAACAAAGTGTTTGATTGTTGCCACTGTTTTCAAATAATTTGGATCATTACCCTGCAAACCATTTACAAAACAACAAGCTAATTCGGTGGCCAAATGTGGATCCTCACCATAAGTCTCTTCGGTACGTCCCCAACGTGGATCGCGAGCCATATTAATCACCGGACTCCATATTGTTAATCCATGATATCGTTTTGCTCTATTTTCTGGCGAATCGGCATTATTCAACGCTCGGGCTTCATCGCTAATTGCAGTAGCCATATCCTTAATCAATTGCGGATTCCAAGTTGACGCCATAGAAAGTGGCACGGGAAACTGAGTTGCCTCTCCACGACGAGCGACACCATGCAAGGCTTCATTCCACCAGTGATGGCCAGGTATGTTTAAACGTTCAATTGGCAGGTTTTCCATTTCGATCAAGTTGATCTTTTCGTCCAAGGTCATCTGCTTAACAATTTCTGTTGCCTGTTTTATGGCATTCTTATGCAGCTCGGTCCGATCTGGAGACTCTGCTCTCGCCCCAAATAAAACTAAAACACAGTACAATACGCCAATAATTATTTTTTTCATTTTATATGTTTTTTGTGTGTTTTATTTGGGAAAAACACAATAGATCGAAAATTAATTACAACCAAGTCCTTATTCTGATTTACCCTCTAAAAACTAGCGTAAATAGTCATGGTCTCCAATGTACTTTCTCAACACCTATTGCATTTAGAACCTTCTGTATTTCTTGCTCAAGCCTTAATAGATGCTGTGATATTTCATTCTGATCAGATTATTTGGATTCTCTTTTCCAAACGTAACTATCTTTCAGTAAATCAGAATATTCCGACTCGAATTGCAATTTCATTTTATTAAAAACTTCTGGATATTGCATAGCTACATTTACAGTCTCACCCCTATCATCTTTCATATTGTACAACTCAAAATCAGTCATCTCAGCTTCTTTAACCAATTTTTCATTACCCTCACACAAATTGTGAATATGACATAAATAAGCAGTATCAATTTTTAAACGACACATAATTTTCCAATCATCAATGCGCATCGCTACTCGATGTTCATTTATTGCATCATAAAAAGCCCAAATTAAAGGTTTAACTCTTTCCTTTTCCCCAATTTTAATTAATGATGTAATCGATTCACCATCTAAAGTTCTATTTGGCAAAGTTGCACCAGATAATTCAGCAAAAGTTGGCATTAAGTCGAGAGAGGAAACAATCGCATCTGATGTTCCGTTGAATGTAGATTTTCCCATCCAATACAAAATACCTGGAACATGAAATCCTGCCTCATTTGTCCACAATTTCATCCCTTTCAGATTCCCTGGAGAACCATAAGACTTTGTTGCTCGATAGTATCTGTTTAATGTTTCGGGACCATTATCGGATGTAAAAAAAACCAATGTATTATCGCTATAATTTTCTTCTAAAAACTGAATCAAACGCCCCGTAGCTTTATCCATATTTTCAACATTGGCAAAGTATTCTGCTTGATTTTCATTTTCAGATTGAGGAAGGTATTTCTCAACCAAATCCTTGGGCGAAGCAATAGGTTCATGTGGTTCGTGAAAACAAACCTGAAGGTAAAAAGGCTTATCGTCTTTTTTATCTGTAAGCCATTGAATCGCCTCATTTGCCACTATTTGACAACTAAAACCTTTCAATTCACCTACTTTTTTACCATTGCGAATAAAATTTCTAGGATTCTTATGACTAGGAACTGCATTATTATGGGTAGCAAACCAATGGTCGAATCCAAAGTAACCAGGAGTAGGCTGAGCATCGCTGTTAAAGCGAGAACTACAGTGCCATTTTCCCGACAAACAAGTTGCATATCCAGCTGCCTTTAACATAGCTGGAATCGTTTGCTCACTTGCTTGTAAGTGAACCAAATCACGACAATCGGGAGATTTTTTAATACCAGGAATAAAATCATAAACTCCACCTTTATTGGGACTTCTTCCTGTTAACAATCCTACTCGAGAAGGAGAACAAACAGGTGCAGCAGAATAACAATTTGTAAACTTTATTCCTTTCTCTGCCAATTGATCCAAATTTGGTGTTTGAATAACAGGATGTCCAAAGGTTGACAAATCACCATATCCTAAATCATCACACAAAACAACAACGATATTTGGTTGTTTATTATCATGTTTACAAGACGTAAACAACGAAACAGACAACAATACAATAATTATTAAAAAAAAACTCTTCATGGTTTTTTATTTTGCAGATAAAATTGAACATTTTCGAACGAATAAGAAATGTTCAATACTTTTAATTTTATATCTATTTTAAACATTTACGTAAAGAATAGTTTATTTTATTGTTCCAAATCTATTTCCACATTCCGAATTAAGCAAGCTGCATATTCTCCTGCAGTACACCATTAATAAAGCTTCAGAATATTTTTTTTTGAACGGACAAAAAAAAAGGTGCAATAGCCAATAAGGCTATTGCACCTTCTTTTAATACTTTCATAAGGTTTAGAAATTATTATTTTCGTTTCAACAATTTAATTTCTCTTCTATCACTTGCATCAAATTGCTTTTTCTTTTTTCCAATAGTGATCGTTACAGACACCTCATTGTGCAAGAATAATTTTCCATCTTTCTGCTCCAATACAACATTTCCTTTTTCAGAAGTAGAAATAGTAACTCCATTAGCTTCGAGCAGAGTTCCATTTCCCATAAACAACACAAAATCGCCATTCTTTTCATTCCCCACCAAAGCATAACTAGCATCAGTTGATTTATCTTGATAACGAGCTATTTTTCCATTATAGGATGAAAATACAAGATCTTCACGACCTGATTTCTGGGTAATTTTCAAACCTGCAAAATCTTTATTCCCATTTTCATCATCGAAACCTTCTATGTTTTTGATACTTTTTCCTTCGGTCGAAGTAAAGGGTTCGTACACCGAAACAAAAGGATGCTCCCAAGCTTCGCCATGCTGACGAGCAGCTAAAGTTAAATATGGCTCGTGATCAATATCGTAAGGAATACCTGTTTTATCTTTAAATGACTTACAAGAAGGCGACTTGATCGAAAATACTTCACGTCCTTCAGTACCTTTCATCCACAAACTCATATACACATCTTCTTCTCCTTCGGGTCTATCAATTTTCCATTCGGCCTGATAATCGTCAGAAGTTCGAACCGATTTTTTATCCCACATATAATCCAATCCATAAAGATGTCCTCCAGCGAAAGCCATTTCTTCACTTGGAGTCAATGGCAGTAGATTCCCTTTTGTATCGGTAATCTTCATAGTCTGACCTAGGTTATGATAGAAATAATCATGGTAAACATCTCCCTTTCGCTGTTTTTTAGAACGGAAAATATCGACATAATAACCTGTTGTCTCCCCTGTTTTCACAATACTCACCGTCCTGTTTTGGTCGCTTTGACTCTCTGGCTCTAAAAAATAAACATCAGAGTAAGTAATATCCTCATAAAAGCCTTCTTTTTGTTCCGATTTTGGATACTGTCCCATCAAATCGAAAGCATGATGACTTAACATTTCGGTATAAGAAGAAATTCCATCGACCATTACGGTATTATGAGCAGGGAATTGTGAGTAATACTCCAAATAAACAGGTTGAAGATAACCAGCTCCTTTTCCAGGATCGGCACCTTGAACCAAGCCTTTTCCATACAATTCCATGCTAATTCCGTTGGAATGCATGTGATTTCCCAAAGATCCGTTTAAGGAAACCATTAAACCCTCTTTGCCAACGCCCATACGTTGTACATGCCAGCTAACATTTGGCGCATAAAAAGTTTGAGTCAAATAATCGCTTACTACTCCTTTTTTATATTTCGGATTCAGCACTAAAGGTTTATTGGCAAAAAAGGACGATACTTCAGCTCTTGGTTTAGAATCCTTCGCTGTTTTATCAGCATTAGGCTCAAACAAACGATACATAGCCGTAAATTCCTCTTCTTGCTTTGTGTTGTTATATTTCTGAGCAAGATGTATCATATCTCCCATAGGTTCGGTAGAAACATGATCATAATAAGAATCCCCAAAGGCAACAATTTGTCCATTTGGAAACAAATATTGTGGCAACATTTTTACCGCTTTATCCATTACCGGAGTATAAGGCAAAATATTATGATCGAAAGTAGTATCAAAATCACGAATAAAAGCCATCAACTCCTTTGTAACACTTTGAGAATAACCCGGACACTCGGCCCAAACGCCATTATTAGAATCGTAACCATAATCCATTAACTTAGTCATAGACCACTGGCGTGGCGATGTTACATTTAAAATATGATTGATATAATACTCACGACCTTTTTGATCTTCATAGTTTTTATTATCACGCAAAACCATGGCACCCTTTAAAATTGTATTTGCCTGATGCAAATCCCAGTTATTCTGTGGTACACCATTTTTAATTACCTGATCAGTCCATCGCTTAATGGTTGCATCGTAATTGTCAATTTTATCTGCGTACTTAGCTTCAATATAAGGATGCAAAAAATCGTACAGTTCAGATATTTCTTTTAATGCTTTTTCATGAATCACCTGAAAACAAGTAAAGCCAACCAATGTTTGAATATGACCATTCATTAAATCAATAGGTTCTTTACGATAGTACATTCCAGCCATATAAGTATCGAACAAATCGAATGCAAATTTGGCGTAACGTTCATCATTCTCTAACCAATAAGTAAAGGCAGCATCGCGAGCTAAACCAATAATTTGCTCATTTATTTTATGAATGATACCTCCTGTTTTTGATGCTTCAGCCCATTCAAAAGGATTTCCTTCTTTGCTACGGTTAGGTAAATATAAACCACGTTCATCATCCATATAAGGAATGATATCTTCCAATTTAGGTCTTCCATAGACAGTCGTATAATCGCGCGAACCAGTAAAACGAACTGTAGGCACAGGAGCTTCACCATCGGAGTGCGAGAAGTAAATGCCATTTACATATTCGTTGATGGCTTTCGTTTTCCAATGCATTTGCAGACGCGAAACCATCCATTCCGGATCATCGATATACTTATCAATGCGCTTATGAATGCCTTTTAAAACATCTTTTGCCCAGACCTCTTTCTGAATCGTTTTTTCCAGATCTCCTTTTTCGTCCTGAGTAATATACAAACGAGGAAAACCCTCATGTAGATTTTCAGGAAGTGGAATTATATTCGTGTCCTGCGCCTTAGCAAGCATTCCAATACAAACCAATGCTACGAATATGCTTAATTTCTTTATCATGATATATTTATTTTCACTATCTATAAAATTCTTACTCCGAAAGTACGACTGTCTTTTGGTATGATTTTTCCAACCTAAATTCTATTTGATTTGAATTCTTTCTGTTGATATTTCCATTTCTCTCCACATAAGATCCATCCATATTAAACAAACGTATTTTTGCAGGTTTAAAATTGCTTGTAATAGGAACCTTCAAAACAATTGGAGCATCATTTTCAACCCAAAATCCATCTTCTTTCTTCTCAATAGAAACTGTTGATGCAGTATTAACCGATAATATCTCCCACTCTTTGTATTTGAATTGATAAACTCCTGACGTAAATATAAAATCAGGAATATCTTTTCCATCCTTCTCTCTTACTATCGATAAAAATCCTTTTTGATAGAGATCTTCATTTGAGATAATATCATCTTTTGAACTTGTGACTGCTATGTGATCGCTAGTCAATCCATCCGTTTGATTCACGGTAATTTTTTGACAAGCTGGACTTTCAGGAAAAACATCAAAATCTACATTTTGAATTGGGTTGTTTCCCTTTTCTATGTATGGATTAAAAACCAATACAAAAGGCTTTGTCCAAGCTTCCTCGTTTCTTCGTAAAATGAGAGCAGGAATGTCTTTACCGATAAGAGACTTTGGTGCCGTCGTCTTAGAAATAGCATTACTCTTAGGTGTTTTTACCGAGAAAACTGTTTGATTCTCATATCCTTTCACCCATACTTTCATCAAGTTATCAGGCTTATTAGCTTCTTTAATTATAAATAATGTTTTAAAATCATCATCAAAAGAAATAACCTTCTTCTCTGTTAAATAATCGTAAGCCTTTAACTGTCCGTTTTTCGACGTTAACTCATTCGTCTTTCTCAATGTCAACTCTTTATCATTTTCATCGAATATTTGAAGCGATTGACCCTGATTATGGTAAAAATATTCGTGCTTTTGGGCTCCTGATTCTTTCTTTTTAGATCGAAATAAATCCAACACATATCCCTGGCCAGAAGGCGTATTAATAATAGCCGTTAAGCGCTGCTGATCGGAATTGGTTTTAGGTTCAACAAACGAAAAGTTTCCGAATGAAACCTTTTTAAAGAGTGGATTTACCACACCCGACTTAGGATAATGATTCTCTAAACTATAAGGATAAAAACTACGCATGTTGCTATAGGTTGATTTTCCATCAACCACCACGGTATTGTGCGCAGGCATTTTCGAATAATATTCTCTAAAATCAGAATTCCAATAACTTTTTCCTTTGCCTTTATCAGGAGCTAGTACATAATTATTAGCATACAGCTCCATGGAAATTCCATTAGCATGTGCATGGTTGCCATACGAACCAACTGTAGAAACCATCATAGCCTGATCTCCTTCTCCCATTCGTTGCACAAACATGCTTACGTTAGGTGCATAAAAAGTAGGAGTCATTAAAGAAGAAGTTTCTATTTTGGCATCCGAAGATATTGGGCTCAACTCATCTACATAGAAACTAAGCTCAAGCAAACTCGTTGCCTTACGCTTATAAGATCCATCGGCTACAAAAGGGGTAAGCAATGAGGTAATCAGCAACTCTTTATCTGATTTATTGTATTTTTTGTAGTTGCCAATTAATAATTCAAAATTTTCGAACGGAATCGTGTTATGTTTAGAATCCCCAAAACCAACATTACTCCCGCAAGGAAATAGGTATTGAAAACACGCTAATGCAGCCTTTTCGATGATCGGAAAATTAGCCAATTCGTTTGCATTAGTCACATGATCTAACAAAGCCAATATTTCTAGCAAAGTAGTATTTACATGCATGGAATAAGATGCCGCTTCGGGCCAAATACCAGTTTTCTGATCATAAACCAATAGCGCATCTTTAATGGCAATTTGTCTTGGTGTAGAAATATCAAAAGTGTGCTCCAAATAGTATTGCTGACCTTTACCATTGGCATAATTCGAATCCTCATCGAGTGCCAAGGCAATATAAGTTAAGAATCTAGCCTGAAATAAATTCCAATTATTATCTGGAATTCCAAATTTGATAATTTGGTCGCCCCATTTTTGAAGAACAGCCACCGAATGATCTAAATCAACTTTGTTTTGATTAAAATAAGTAAACAAGTAATCGTAGGTTAACGCAAGATTAACCACCACTTTTTCGTGAATTACCTCGAAAGTGGCCAAACCAGAAATAAAACGCTGATTCGATTCATCCAAAATTTCAGGAGGATTACGATAGTACATCCCATCAACATAAGTCAGGTAGACCGGTTGCGCAAGCTTGGCGTATTTTTCCTCGCCTGTCAACCAATACAAAAAAGCGGCATCTTCAACAATCGACATGATTCGACTATTGATTCCTTCAATCATATGCCCCGTTTTTGATGGCTGAACCCACTCTTTTTTACCTGTTTCTTTGTGCTCTAAAAAAAAGCCTCTTTCATCATCAAAGTAAGGCTCAATATTCTCGAGAGATGGTGTTTTATAGTCGGTAGCCCAATCACGAGTTCCAGAATAACGAACAGTAGGAACAGGAGCTTCACCATCAGAATGAGAGAAGTCTCCACCTCGCAAGTACACGTTTGAATACTTGGTTTTCCAGTTCATTTGTAAACGGGACACTAACCATTCAGGATCCTTTTTGCACAATTCTAAATATTTAGCAACATGTTCCTTTTTCTTTTCAACAAAGCTTCTTTTCCATTCTACATCATTCACTGATTTAAGAAATGCGTCTTTAGCATCATCATTGTTTAAAATCCGTGGATGTTTAAGAACTTGAGCCATTCCCATAAACGGAATCAACAGCAATAAACATGCAATTAAGCTCTTCACCATTCTGGCTTGTGTACTAACTATCATTTGTTCCTACGTTGTTTATTTCTTTTTTATTTTACTAATTTGATACTCCTATAAACACAATTATTTCTGATTCCACAAACGATAAGGATCGTCGTTCGCTTCCATTTGCTCTAACAACAAAGCTTCCATTTCTTTTAATTTATCGGCATATTTTGGATTAGTAGCCAAATTAGTTTCCATTTCTTCAGTTTTACCATGTTCAGGTAAATACTCATTAGGATTTTCGGCTAAATTAAATAGCTGTGTTTCGTGAATAGCACCATCCATTACATCATATTTAATCAACTTCCAATCGCCTTTTTTAACGGTACGCATTCCTGGTTTTGTTCCTCCGCAATACACACCATACATTACGTCTCTAATGGTATTTTCCTTGCCCTCTAAAACGGGCTTAAAGCTTTTACCTTCTACTGTTTCAGGTATTTCTATACCTGCCAAATCGCATAAAGTAGGTAATACATCCAATAAATATATATTTCCTTCTACACGCGTTCCCGCTTTAATTCCAGGGCCATTTACAATAAATGGGACTCTCCATGTGTGCTCATATAAATTTTGCTTTCCCACTAAACCATGTCGTCCAATGGCAATACCATGATCGGCAGTATAAATGATGTAAGTATTATCCAACTCACCCATTTCTTCTAGCTTCTTTAATACTTTACCTATTTGGATATCGATATTTTCGTCGCAAGCATATTCTCGTCCTAGCTCATTTCTGATTGTTCGTTCATCTCTATTTTTCCATACTCCACTTACACGCTCTTCATCACGTAAATTTGGATGTCCATGAAAAAATGGATGCTTAGGAAGGTAATTGTCTTGCAATTCTGGTTGTTTCGGATTGGCTGCTGGCAAACTGTTTGGATCTTTGTGGTTTGTAGCTCCATATTTAGCTAGCAATTCAGGTGTTCCATTACGAGTATCGTGTGGATGTGAGAATCCGAAATAAATGAAAAATGGATCAGTAGTCTTTGTACTTTCTCTTTCATTAAGATAGTTTAATACCTGCTTTGAATGCCAAGCACTTCCAGTTTGTTCAGTTCCACCTCTATTTGTTTTGTCGTGAACCACAGTAAATTGTTTGTTAGCACCAGGATACGAATTTCCTTTTTTACAGGTTCGCATCGTTTTGTAGCCGGCTCTATTAAAAACAGCACCAATGGTTTGATCATCAATAGGATTTGGACCGGTTTGTTTCTGAAACTCGGCACTTGGTGGTAAGTGCCATACAGTACGTCCGCTCATAATCATATGGCGAGAAGGAGTACAAACAGCTCCATTCATTGAACCCATATTACGGGCACTTTCAAAAACCATTCCTCCCTTTGCTAATTTATCAATATTCGGCGTTTCAAGAATGGATGCAGAATCGTAAAGATTTAGATCGAATGGAGATTGATCATCGACCAGAACAAATAAAAAATTTGGTTGTTTCGGTTCCTCCTTGCAACCAACAAAAGTTATCGCCACAATTAAAACGATAAATACTTTAAATACAGATAATTTCATAATAGTAAGTTATAATTTTCTAATTCTCCAATTCAATATGCATTCTTAAAACCATTATTGGCTTTCTCACCCTTAATGCCACAAATAAAACAAGCCTAATAATAAGTGCTTCGATATAATTGGCATTGTACTTTTAAATTATTTTTAGTGAAACAGGATATATAAATAGAGCTTAATCTAATTATTTTAGAGTAAAAGGTTCCTTCGGCAAAGCCTAGAAAAATGTATTTCTTTCTCTATTTGTTATTTCGATTTACTTCAACGTTTCCGATTCAGAAAACAATATTTTATTTTGTTCATCAGTTTTAAAATCCAAAATATCTCTATCACCAATCATCCTTATAATAGAGCAGAAAATTAACAAAAAACAGGTTCTGAAAATCAAAAAAACAGTTCAAAATATAGGCAGAATGTTGCATATTGGATCAA
Organism: Ancylomarina sp. 16SWW S1-10-2; assembly: GCF_009669305.1. Lineage (GTDB taxonomy): Bacteria > Bacteroidota > Bacteroidia > Bacteroidales > Marinifilaceae > Ancylomarina. Next base: position 35,387 of record NZ_SADB01000014.1, on the reverse strand, counting down.
ACAAAAAGCAGAATCCTTAACTTGATGTCAGGACTCCGCCTTTACTCACTATTCTCACACTTATTAAAGTATACGATCTGTAATACTTAAGAACCATCTTTTTAGAATAATAAATCCTAATTCTCCTGTTCAATATGCATTGCAAAACCATTATTGGCTTTTAAATTCAACTCCATTGAACTTTTTGAATTCAATTGTTTTTCCTCAATCTTCACACGTGTTCGGGTTTTAACCGCCTCATCATCGGTATATATTTTTGAAGAGTATTTGGCTCCTTCTTTTAAAAATGAAAAGTCAATTTTTACTTTATTGGCTTTCTCACCGTTAATACCACCAATAAACCAATCATTCCCTTTTCGACGTGCTATTACGCCTAATTCTCCTATTTTACATTCTAAGACTCTAGTTTCATCCCAAGTTGTTGGTACATCATTAAAAAATTCCAACTCAGGTTCGTTCCCAATGTACTTTGTATCTCCCCAAAGTGCATCTCCTTTAATCGGTGCCATAGGTGCACTATCGTACCAGTATAAAAATTGAAGTGGACTAAAGATGCAAACTGTTTTAGCCAATTGAGAGGCATGAGAACCCATTTTCTCAACTCGCGAATTGTAGTAGCAAACAGTATTATCCGAAGCTCCTGCCAAAGTACGAGTAAACATATGGATTAAAGTTTGAGCATTGGTAACTGTAGTTTCATCCCCCCCAATACCTTCTTGAGTCAAGAAATTAGGGTAAGTTCTGGAAAATCCTGTTGGTCGATATTCATCGTGAACATCCATTATCATTTTATATTTGGCTGTTTTTTTAATCGCCTCATGTAACCATGCTGTTGCATCCTGATCGCCAACACGCACAAAACCATACTTGATACCTGCGATGCCCCATTTTTCAAATAAAGGCAACACCTCATCCAGTTGTTTTTCAAGAGAACGACGGTTGACATATAACATCACCTTAACGCCTTTTTCTTTGGCATACTTGCAAATTGATTCTATATCAAAAGGACCCTTTGAACGTTTAGTGTCAAGAGTAATAGTCGTTGCGTCAGAACTATCATCCATTTCATTTCCATACCATCCTGCATCAAAATGAACGTATTGCATGTTGTGTGAAGCAACAAAATCAATGGCGGAATAAGCTCCTTTAGTTGTTAAAGTCCCTTCTCGAAGAACTTTTCCAGGTGTAATCCACGAAACATCTTTAATGGCACAAGGATCATTTAAGTTCTGAATCAAATAGTTATTTTCTAATAATTTTCCATGATCTTCTGCTATCATTACTACTCGCCATGGCGATTGAAAAGGAAGCGCTTTTACAATTTTAGAGTGTAGACTCCATTGTCCTTCCAAAGCTCCGGTAATGGTATCTTGTTTTAGTGCTCCCAACTTTCCATCGAGACTAGAAGTTATTCCGAATTCGAACTCTTTACTCGCTTTAAAACTTAAACGAGCATAATCTACCAATTTAGCCTCTGCCAAAGCAATCTTTACATCTTCTGCAATTTCAATTACCAATGGACGCTCGCAACCCTCTTCTAATTCCGATAAAGGAATTTTACGATATTCTCCTTGTGCTGTTAAAACTCTAGCTTCTCTTTTGGGTGTGGACCATACCGAATAATTTTCGGCAAACTGATAGTTGATAAGCTCATCATCTAGACTTATCTTTTTAAAATTATTTTGCTCTGGTATTTCATAGGCAAAAGCCACTCCTTCGTTGTAAGCACGGCAAATAAGATTGAGTTTAGCAGATTTACTTTCCAGATATACTTTTACCTGATTATAGTTATCAGGAATTGTACTTCGTTCGCCTAAATCAGTGGTCCACTCATTATTAACTGTTGACTCCTCCACCTTAACAAGTTTAAAAGCCTTTCTAAAATCAATATCTTTTGATTTCAATTCAATCGTAGAAGGTAGAATAACTTGTTTTCCATTGTGATAAACCGAGAATTCAATTCCTTTTTCACTCGTTGGCATAACAGTTAATATCTGATTGCCGTCCAAGGATTTTATCTCAATTGTATTTTGCTTATTGCAAGCCATCATTAGCAATGATGCTATTATTAAATTTAAGTAGAGTTTCATAACCGGAATTTATTCTTTTTCGTTAACACTAATCTTTAACCTACATTCGAAACTATAATATATACATACGATGAAGGGATGTTCTCATCTCATGAAATGAGAAAGCTAAAGTAAATAAAGAACGTACATGTACATCTAATATAAATCCCAAAAAATAGTGAGCCTGTTGCACAGAATAATTCAATCGAAATAAAAAATCCTTATTGAACAAATACCATAATCCATAAGTCACTTATTATAAAACATAAATTCACATCTTACATTAACTGAAGAAACAAACTCGACTAATGACAAAACCAGTTTTGTTAATCAGAGGTTTTGAAGAGCGATGTTGGTAATCCTTCTTTATTATATAGATTTGCACCTTCAGGATTTGGAGACCAAGCATAACGTACTTCCACTGGATTTGCAATTTTCGGATGCCAAACCTTTACTTTGTTTTTACCAATAATCTTTGCCTCTGCCCAAAACCATTGTCCATCCTTACCACAAATCTGGAAACGTTTTAATGGCTCATCCACCTCCACAGTAGACTCCATCAAGTGCTTTTTTCCTACCATTAAACCAGACCCAACATGATCGAATGTTATGAGTATTTTATTGCCCTTTATTTTAGAATCTTTATATAAAGGCCCGCTATACACAATATTCTTCCCGTAGGCTTGACTAAGTGCCCATAAAGAAAGTCGTTTGCCTGTATCCAGCTTATTTTTAGGATGAATATCGTTTGCTTCACCAATATCGTTTAATACCGCCATTCCCGTACTTGGTACCTCAAGCGCAAGTCGCATCTGGTTTTGAACAATAACCCAACCATCTGTTTCATCAAGTGGCTCTGAATTTACATCCTTATAAGATGCTAACTGACAATAATCAAAAAAGAACTCTTTCTGTCCCCATGCTTTTCTCCAGCCATCAATCATAGCAGAAAGACGCATAGCATATTGTTCGGGTAAATTGTTTCCATTGCTCTCGCCCTGGTACCAGATAGCTCCTTTAACTGCAAATGGTGCAATAGGATGAATCATTGCATTATACAAAGTTGAAGCAGTTTGTTTATTTCTGTCGGGATGTTCAAGCTTTCTAGGTCTTCTGGGTTCATTTTTACCTTTTTGTTTGGCCTCTTCTGCTTTAACACTCCATTTGGCCATCTCTTGTTCAAACTCCTTGTCTACATTTTCCTGATTCCAGGAAGCTAGATTTTCATTATAGGCATCAATTTCATTTTTGTAAAAAGCTTTAAGCGTATCGTTTTTCTGATATGAACTCATCGGTATCCAAGGCTCTATTTTAGTGCCACCAAGATTACAAGCTATTATTGCCACTGGCACACCTAATTCACGACGTAATTCTCTAGCGAAGAAATAAGCCGTACCACAAAACTCATTTACTGAACCACTAACTGCTTTTGACCACGTACCTCTCCCTTGATTTTTTTCTTCTAGAACACTAAAATCTTTACCTGCTCTATACTGTCGAAATAATGAGTCGTTGGCTGTATCTCTTTCTTTCCTGAGATACTCAGCTACTGGTTCGTATTTTGGATCAGTTGCTTTCCCTGTCAACATTCTGAATGGACGATACATGTTCGATTGTCCACCTGCAAGCCAAACCTCACCCACTAATACATCAGATATATTTAATTCGGTATTGTCTCCATTAAGTTGAGCAGAGATGGTCATAACACGCGATTGTGCAGAAGCTAGCATAGCATTCAAATCAATTCGCCAAACTCCATTAGCGTCTGCTTTTACCGTCTTTTTTTGTTCCCCAAAGGAAACTTCGACCATCGCACCAGCTTCAGTTATTCCCCACACAGGTACATTTTGACCACGTTGCAAAACCATATGATCAGCAAAGATACTAGGCATTGATAATTCCATTGCCATACAGATGCTTGAAAGCATCAACCCAAAAACAACTAAGACTATTGTTCTCATTTACAATTAGTTTTATATTAATTATTATTTAACTCCACAACTTCTCCTTCACTTTCTACTTTAACATTCTTAGCCCCTTGTAAAAGGAGAACATTGGCTTTTGTATCGTTATTCAACTGAATATCAGTTGATTTTGGAATTGAATTTTTATTGAAATTTCCATAGCCTTCTTTGGTTGAAAGCTTTATCTCCATTTTTTCAGGTATAAAATCAGGATTGGAAGTTTTAATATTCACACAATGCCCTGTTCCATTTATTTTTGCCAACAAACTATTTGCAATACCATTTCTACTATCCAAAATTTCCATTTCGACATAAGCATTTTTTGCATTTAGATAAGGCACACAAAATGCCTCGGCATATTTGGCATCAGCACTGCAGTTGATTAAAGTATCGGCATTGCCCACATTAAAACCAGTAGCTACACAGCTCGTTACTTGGCAATTAATCACCTTATCAGCCGATGCACCAAGTCCTGTACAAATGCCTCTACGCATTTGAAAAACAGTACAATTTTCAATTGTTGTATTTTTAGTTGAATGCTTATTATATTTCGGATAGATACGTATGCCATCTTCACTTAAGGAAATTATTTCTCCTGGAAGAATTTTCCCATCATCACCCACTGTAGTTCCTTCAATATAGCCTCCTTTGCCGGCATAAAAATTCTTATCAAAGCAAAAGCCCGAAGTTTCTGCCAAAATAGCATCAGTGGTACGAAGTAAACCATCCACATGGCAATCTTCGATTATAGTATTTTCAGCACCTTGTATAAATATGGCATGACCCATTGCACGCATGTGCACCTTACAGCCCACTAATTTTACATTTTTGGCTGGATAACTAACGCGAATGCCATTCATTTTACGCACATTACTACCTCTACCAATACCATATAAATAGCCATATCCCCACGGACTAGAACCTGCTGTTCGTATCTCTACATTCTTAAGAGTAACTCTATCGCCAACTATATTAAACATTTTATTTTTACTTTGTCGACCATACTGCTCTCCGTATGTTTCTATATACAAACCTTCTAAGCTTGTATTATGTCCTGATATTTCGATAGCGCAATACAATGAATTTCCATCCTTACTATTCGTAAGATCGGTTCTACTAAATAACTTTGTATCCACCATAAACCGAACGCCATTCAAATCATAATGTGAATTATTACCTGTTATCTGAATAAAGCGAATGCATGTGGCATTGTCAACCTGATAAGATCCTTCTTTTAACTTTACTTTCACATTGTTTTTACCAGCATATTCAATAAAATCAGAAAGCTTATCAACAATAATAAAGTTGTCTTGACTATCCGAAATATTACCCATCTGAGCTTGGCATGATGTGCTGATCACCAATAAAAAGATTATTAAACGAAGAATCGTTTTAGTATTTTTCATAGGATTAAATTGTCTGTTTTTATATGTATTATACAGAAGTCCCAATAAATCTCATTTTAAGTTATTTGAGCTCTTCTTGTATTTTCCTTTAAGTGTACTTCACACAATCGTAGAATCATTGGTTTATTACTACAAACTCAGAAGTCACCATAAAACCATCCTCATCGCTAGCAGTCAAATAAACTGTTGTTGCCCCTGCAGGAATAATTGCTTTTATTTTTTTCTTTTCTAATCTTGCTTCAGAAACTTCCCATTTTCGTTTATTCCAAGCACCTAAATCTTTGGTGTACAATAATTCGACTTTAGTAACTTCCTTAGCAGTTTTTATTGCTACAGTAATGTTGTTCTTTTTAACTACTGGCTTATCAAAATGTATTAATGGAACTTCATTTTTTACAACACTATTGGCAAATGCATAAATTTCTTCTGGTTTCCAGCCTACTTTATGTCCATGTGGCATTTCTTTCTTGTATCGAAGCGTAGCCGGACCTTTAACCGATTGCGATGACTTTAGTGTGGAGAGCATTGAAAAATGCCTATCGTTGGTTCCATTTAACCAAAATGTAGGAATGCTAACATTCTTAAAATAGGCCGAACCATCATAATTTTCATAAACAACCGCGGTGTGTTTTCCTGGCTTTATGGCATCTCCTTGTGCTCCATCGGCCTCAGGTAAAAAACCACAACCATAAACAGGAATAGCAAACTTAAAGCGACTGTCAACACCCATTACTGTACTTGTTAAGTTACCACCCCAGCTAATTCCCGTAATTCCAATTTTGTTGGCATCTACTTCAGGAAATGAACGAATCAGCGAGTTCGCCAAAATAATATGTGCTACAGCATTGTAATACCATTGTTCTTTAATCGGTAAATCAAAATCCATAAACGTACCTACACGGGCAATACCCGGATTTTCTGTTGGTACTCGTTGCAACTTTCCTTCTATAGTGTCTTTAATCGGGTAATGTCCTTCTAAATCCATACTAATAGCAGCATAACCATGGTCATTCCACTTTTTTACCCATTCATTAAAAGCGGTTCCTCCTCCACCATGTACGCATACAACAGCGGGCCAACCAGCTTTGGGCATATTGCCTTTAGGAGCATTGTAATAAGCAAAAACTTGAACTTTATTCCCTTTGTTCGGAAGTGACTCGTACAAAATTCCAGTCATTCCTTCTTTCTGAGCTTTTAAGGTTTTTTCCCATTTTGGAACCTCATTTAGATCATTTAAATTCCAAGGACCAATTTTTTGTCCATATCCATTAATCACTATTACATTTAATAGCACGAAAATTAAAAACGTTCTTACTTTCTTAAATACTACAATCATCATGACCAAATAAATTATTTATTTAATGTTTTATCGGTGTTACTGGTTCATTCACAATTACTCCTTTATCTAAAGTAAACTCTATGGGTTTGATGCTACCATCTGCGTTGAATTCCATTTTTTCGTAACAAGCTGAACGGCGGTAAAAAGTTCCATCATTCACATCACCTCGTTGATAGAAGAAATACCATTGATCTTTAAATTCAATGGCTGACATATGGGTTGGAGCGTCTATCTGATTCTTTGTAATATAACCTTTAAACACTGCGTACTTTTCGGTTGGCAGAGGCGAATCAGCCATCCAATAGCTTGTTCTCCACCCTTTACGTCCCATAAAATAATATTTACCATCGCGTTTAAAGCAATGAACTGCTTCTGCAACAGTTTCCTCACTTAACCTGTGCCATGGCCCATCTAATTCCAGCATATTATCTTTAAGCTTTGCTCCCATAACATGACGACCTTTATCGCCAATATTCATCTTGGTATCGCTACCATAAATATAAGCCTGACCGTCATCATCAATAAATACAGTAGGATCAAAAATGGTCGTTATTTTATCTGTAACCGCTTCTTCCCATGGTCCAATTGGGGTGCGACTCTTTGCTACACCAATCTGTGTTTTATTATATGGGAAATAGAAATAATACCAAGCGTCTTTATAGGCTACATCTGGCGCATTCATTTGCCCATTAGCCCATGAGTATTCGCGAGGTTTTATAACGACGCCGTGATTTGTCCAATTAAGCATATCTTCCGACTCCAGAACCACATAATCCTGCATAGCACTGTAGTTTACCGCTGTATCCACATCGTGAGAGCAGTAAACATACACCTTACCATTATAAACCTCCGCTGCAGGATCGGCAACATATAAAAAGTTAGAATCGCTATTCTTTAAAATTGGATTTTGAGCCCAAGTCCATTGAACAAGCATACACATTAACAGTATCAAAAATAAGTATCTAGATTTCATAAGTTTTATCTTTAAAGTATCATATGTAATATGCATAAGTTCAACAGATCAGACTGGCTTTTGCACTCTATTTTAAATAGACCAAATCCAAAAAAAATGTAAATTGTATACTTACTTTGTTTGCTCTTCACGAACAAGCTTACCATCAATAATTTCTTTTACAGATACTTTTATTTGTGTACCATCACCTTCCATTTCAGATATTGCGATTTCTTGAATTCTTCCGTCAAGCAATTCAACAACTAATTCATTCGCACTTTTAGCTGTTACAGATTTTATTACTGATTCTGTTTCGTAAGGCTCAATAACCGATAAATAACGAGCCTCTTTTCCTTTGCTACGAACGGCCATCGTTTTTCTACGCTGAGTTTCGTCTCCCATTGGAAAATCACCACCTAATTTAGCTTTAAAGCTTACCGCTTCAATACCCGATAAATCAACAGTAATAACTGCTTCCTCGTTGGTGTTTTCTGGATTAGCCGGAGTTGAATTTTCCATTAGTTCACCGGCAATTTTAATGGGTCCATCGTAATAATCAAGCCCTTTGGTTTTAGGCATTTCAACATTCTTGTATTTTACCGGTAGAGATGAAACAAATACTTCGGAACCATCTTTTAAAATTATTTTTGCATCGCCCCAGAAAATGGTATTATTCCACTTACGACCTGGTGCTTTTGTTGTTAAAACCAATGTCTTTTTACCTCTTACATCAAGCTTAATTTGCTGGCTCCCTAAAATCCAAGCACCCGTACTGTCGTTCAATATGGTTTTATCATCGGCTTTTACTGAATACCACAACTGCTTACTCACTCGAAAGCTTTCGGGAACTGTTCCAATCATCACTTCGTTTTGTTTTGGCCACGCATTAAAAATATCCATCTTCAATTCACCATCTTCACTAAAAGGCATGCGTGCACCTGCATTATCAGCACCTTCTCCCCAACGGGTTACAAAGCTAGCTCTTGAAGTTCCTGAAGTTTTGTACCAATCGCAATCGATAATAAATTGAGCGCTTCCAAGTGGATCCGTACTCATTTGATTATCGTGACGCAAATACTCTTTTTGATCAGCAGTAATGCCTTTAAAACCTTTTATTTGCATCAACCAATCAAAAGTATGTTCCTTGTCTGCCTTTAAATAATCAGCTAAAATCACATAATCGTCCATCATAATCATTAGGCGTCGTTGCAAAACAGGCTCAGTATATTCCGTACACAGACCATATTCTGGTCGATCTTCAGGTATTTCAATAGTTTTACCATCTAACCACATTTTTTCAGGAAAGTCGATATCGTGTTGACTCGAATAAATCATACCACCGTAAGGAGGATAACTCCAACGAGTATTGGTTTCAACAGCTGTAGCCTGCATCATATCACCCGTATAGAAAAGAGTTTTGAAACTCTCTTTGGGTTCCTGCATTTTCTGATCGACAACAACCATGTTTTTATTGATGGAAGTTTGCACCAAAAATTTATACAGATACGAAGCATATCCATACCAATACATTTCAGGATTGTAGAAACTTCGACCATATCGCATCATACTAATAAAGTTTGTTCTATCGAAATGACCATGATGGCCACCATGAGAACCGTAATGCAAGGCAGCTTGAATTTGATCTTTTTGTTCTCTTCCTTTGGCTTGAGAACGAAGTTGAACCAAACCAATATTATCAGCATAAGCTGATTGTTTCATTTTTTCAGAAGTAACATTTGGCAAATCAGGGACACCATACAATAAATCTCTTTTTGTACCTCTGTTGATTACAGCTGCATATTCAGAGTCACCATATAAGTAATAAGCCAATTCATAAGGTTTACCGGTCACCATATCTTCTTTGGCATCGTTTACTGCAGGCAAAACACCACGATAATCAAGAAATGGAATAACCGCATCCCACATGTCTTTAATCCCTATGTTATTATTTTGAATTGTACCCCATTTCATAAATTGCATTCCATGTAATCCACCCACTCTTCGACTTGGGTTTAATGAAAAATAAGACGTAGTTCCAATAGGAATGCGCATATCTTTCATATTGATACCCCAAGGCTGCAAGGCAATGGCAATTTCAGAAAACTCACTGGCTACCCACAAGTTATAACCAACAGCACATTCGTACCACCAACCATCACTCATCACACCATGAGCAATTTGTTTATAGATACCTGTTGGAGATTCTAACAACCACTCAATGGAATTCCAATCTTGAAGGGCTAATGCACAATACAAAGCGCCAGTAATTTCAGCCACATTCCAGTTGCTAATTCCCCCACGTGTATTTGCTTTGATAGTCCTGTCGATGAAAATTCTAAATGTATTTTCAATTAATTGATGATCCTTATCAGTAAGTAAATCGCAATCTCGAATCATATCATACGAACGGGCAACACCCTGAAAAAACACACCCTCGGCAACGAATGAATCACCACCACCGTGAAGAGTCACAGGATATCCATTTTCAAGACTCGTTAATCTTCGCAAGAGTTTTAAAGCTTTTTTAACGTAAAGTTTATTCCCTGTTAATTGCCAGGCAATACCACACTCGTACATTCTATCGCCTTCACCTTTATTAAAAATCTGTTTATTTAGAACCGCTTTATTCCCCTCTGGAACTTCCCAGTTTTGAGCTATTTTTTCATATTCAGCTAAAGCCTCTTTCGCCCAATCGTAGTTTGCGATTTTATCTTTAACATCTTGCCATTTATCAGCAGTAAAAACAATATTAGGACTTGGAACCTTTACTGCAGTTGTAAACACCAAAGTCTGTACAGAAGAACCTTTCCCGTTAGGAATAATTTTCACAGTTTGCTTTTCGCGAATTCCTTCAGGTAAAGAAGAAGGAATACTTACTTCCAGCTTACAAACTTTTGTTTCATTGGGAGCTAGTTCAAAGTTTGTAGGTCTAATAACAACTTCCATTGATTCCCAACCCAAAGTTTCCAATTTAAGTTGCACTCCTTGCTTTGTATCCGTAGTATTACCTACTTCAAACTCATAACTTACACTTTCGCCACCCTTTGCCGAACGACCAAATACTTTAGCATCTGCAGAGATAAATTCTCCTTTTGTAAGCTGTACTTTTTGAATTTGATAGGTTGAATTATTTTTTGATTTTACAGAAACTTCAAGCTTCTTGATTGCCTGAAGCATATTGCCACGTTGACCAACATTCACATCGAGCAAGTCCCAAGGAATATAGATTTTTTGCCAACCTTGACCACTAACACAGAGCTTAGCAGTATTCACAGGATTTAACTCATTAAAATCAAGTGAATCTACTTTTAAAACTAGGGTAACATCAGCTATTGTCTCTGTTTTCAAGAATAGCTCGAAGCTTACTCCCGAATAAATGCTCAAATCAGCAGCATCGCCATAAAAATCGCGCATTAAACCAGGATATACCCGATTACAATTCGAATATTCATAAGATATAACTGTAGCATTTTTAAAAGTAGCTACTTCGTTTTTTACTTTTGATATTCCTTTCCAATCGGAAAAATTACGATTTCCAACCTCTGTTTTGAGTTGTGCATTTACTATTCCTGATAATAAAAGAGCAACAACTAATATAATTCCCTTCATTTTATCCTATTTAATCATATTTTATTGTGGTGCCATATCACTTACACCTTCGATTTATTTCGCTCTATTCAATTGAATATTTTGAAGTAATACTGGATTCCATTCTCCAATAACAGGTTTAATTGAAAGAGTATATTCACCTGCTTTCGAAATCGTAAATTCACCCATATTCAATTTTTTGAATCTTTTTTTGCTTTTTGTTGGGGCAAGAGTCACATCACCTGATTGTCCTGCCAGACTCAATGTGAATTTTGATTTTTTTTCTGCAGTATATCCAGATTCAATAGTAAAAACACCTGCTTCTTTCACATTGAAAGTCCAATAAACCTTGGCTTTTTCATGATTCCATGAACCAATGCAATTGAATTCAACGTCGTATTCTGCACCTGGTGCATCTAGACTTTGAAATTCTGCTCTTTCTGCCAGCAAGGTAATATTGCCTTTATCATCTTGTCCAATTTCTTTAAGAGGCAATCGACTAGGCAAACCAGCAAGCTTTAATACCACAACAGTAGATACCGTATCTCTAGCTTCCCCAGTAAGTTTAAGCACAATACCATCTTCAGATGATTCAGTAACAAAGGTTCTGTTATTGTCTTCCAACAAATAACATGATTTCACATTATTTTTTAAATCCACAACAATATTGCCACCATCTACCCATTTAAATACATTCAAATAAAGAGTTGCCTCATTGTCATTTGTTTTCATTGTTACACGTCCCCACTCAGGTTGTGTGCAAGGACTAGCTTGTGTACCATAAATCGATTCGCTGTTCCGCTTCATCCACTGTCCCATATATTTTAAACGTTCAACCGTCTCGGGTAACAAAGTACCTTGCGCTGTTGGACCCACATTTAATAAATAATTTCCGCCCTTACTCGCAATATCAACCAAATTATGAATTAGAGTTGTTTTCGATTTATAATTACGATCATCGCTACGATGTCCCCAACTGCCTCTTATTGGCATACATTCTTCCCAATATTTATCTTTGGGTGCTCTGTATGGAATTCTACGCTCGTAAGTTTTATGATCGCCAGGATATTCTTCACCTAATCGATCGTTGGTAATAATGGCAGGTTGTAGTGCAGTCGTTACTCGATACAAGCTATCAACCACTTCTTTTCCCATATCACGCGGAGTATCCCACCAAAAAATAGAGATTGGTCCGTATTCTGTTAAAAGTTGATTGACCTCAGGCAGTGCTTTTTCAAGAATATATTTCTCACTACTAACTCGTTTTATCGTTTTATCCCAAGTATTGCCTATGCCACCAGGATGATTCCAGTCTTGAGCCTGAGAATAATAAAAACCGAAACGAATACCTTGTTTCTGACACTCTACAGATAGCTCTTTTAATACATCGCGTTTAAAAGGTGTAGCATCTACAATATTGAATGGATTACATTTAGAATGAAACATCGAAAAGCCATCGTGATGTTTGGCAGTAATAACGATGTATTTCATTCCGGCTTCTTTTGCCAAGCCAACAAAAGCTTTCGCATCGAAGTCCGTTGGATTGAACTCTTTGGCAAATTTTTCATACTCGGCAATTGGAATTTTGCCTTTATTCATAATCCACTCACCACTATTTGTTTGTGCCACTCCTTTGTAAAAACCAGCTGGAACAGAAAAAACGCCCCAATGAATAAACATACCAAATCGGGCATCTTGCCACCATTCCATGCGTTCTTCGTCGGTTATTTGTCTAACATCCGATGTTGCCTTCTTACTACAAGAAGCAAGAGTCATCATCAAAAATAAAATTGCTATTAAATTAGTTTTCATAGTTATTTGATAATCAGGTATTGGTTCCTTTTCGTTTAAAAATTGCTATGCTTTATCATTATACATATTTATAAAGCAAGTTGACTCACAAAGGATTTTTGTGAATTAACTTGCTTTTAAACTGAATCAGAATCTTGATCTAAAATTCTATTTTACCGAAACTTTAAAATCACGATAACTTGCAGAACGAGTAAACATGTGACGTAGTCCAATTCGACCTTCTATCGATGGCGCTTTATCAGACATATCCCAAGTAAACAGTTCGTTTTTACCATCTCCAACTACCTGCATGTATAGCTTCGAATTGGCTTTTACTACAGTCACTTTATAAGGTACATTCGGTAAAAACAATCCCATTTTGTAGTAAGAAGGTTCTACCGCCATATCATCAAAAGCAATTCCTTCTTTTACAGGATATTTTCTAACTCTTATATAATCTGCAGTTGGATCATCGTTTGTCATTGGAAATGCCGCATAACTGATATGAATTGGATCCATATAGTTATAGTAAATACTCATTGTTGGCACTTCTCTTAACTTATTCCACTTCGAAATATCTTTATCGTAAACACCTTTTCCGATTCCCTGCGCTTGAATATAAAGAATATTGACATTAATTAGCTGAGTATCTGTTCGGGTGTACTCATATTCAATTTTAACATCACCATTAAACGACTGCTTAGTCCATAATACCGCATGATGAGCATTATTCTTATGCTCAGGTCCTGCAATAAGATTCATTCCTTTATCACTATTTTCAACAGTTGCAATTAAGCCATCTAAAAACCAATTATCCTGCCAGTTACCCGTACAAGAATCTGAAAATTGTAAAGACCACTCCTCGGATTCATTTACTTTTTCAAATTCATCTTTTGAATCGGAATTACAGCTATAACACATCATTAAAATAATTGCCGATAATATAGAGTAAGTAATTTTCCTGTGCATATTACTAAATGAATTAATTAACATGATAGTTCTATTAAATTATGACTAGTTGATTTGTTCAATCAAAACGACACTCCAAGGAGCCAATTCTTGTTGAATAGTGATATCTCCATTTTCATCTGCTTTAACGAAAGAAGTTTTAAGATTTTCGGCAACAGCCTTCATTATTTTAATCTGCTCGCGTGTAGGAGGTTGTGGCTTACCCATTTTTTCCCAATAACTCTCTACGTTTCCATGATCTTTGTCTAAAACTTCAATTTTAAACATTGCTCCTGGTTTTAAATCACTAAGTGAAAAATTAAGTTTTTTAGCCGTTCCATTAGCCAGCTTTTCGTAACTCATATAACCTGCAGGCACAGCATTATTCGCTTCCTCAGGATAATTATAGGCCAAGGCAACAATTTTTCCATCGCCTGATTTTCGGCTAACCATTAAATTATCTTTCTGGAATAATTTCTCATCACCCAATTGATGCAACATACGATAAGCATGATAGGAAGGCTTCACTAAACCCTGAAAATTGATCATCCCAAAACCACCATGAAATATACTTGCAGCACCGCCTTTTTCTTCAAAAATATCGGTAAATGTCCAATACGAAAGAGAATTAGTCAGTCCAATACAATCTAAATTTGTTTTTACAATATAAGCTGCCGCTGGCAATAAATCGTGCATTTTATCTCTACTGCTTGGACTAGTACTCCATTCGGTTAAGTGTAATTCCGCATTTGGATAAGCACTATTTTTCACAATTTTATTCAACCACTTCAAATCTATTTTCGCCGATTGAACAAAACGAGTAAGACCTCTTCCTTTACCTGTTTCTGGATTAAAAGCATAATCGGTTGGATAAGGATGACAACTCACAAAGTCGACAGGTAAATTCTCTTTTTTACAGAATTTTAAGAAATCTTCGATCCACACACCATGCCAATCAAGAGAATTAATATCCTTTACGGTAAACACTTCTTCCGAAGCTTTACGATCTAATACTTCTCCATCAAAACGATCATCAGGAACAAAATTACTTGTTGCTGGTCCACCTACTTTTAATCGATTATCTACCGAACGAACCGCTAACACCGATTGCTTGTACAATTCGAAATATTGCGACTTTGAACCATCCCAAAATAATTGATACAAGTTAGGCTCATTCCAAACTTCGAAATACCAATTAAGAACCTCATCAATTCCGTATCGATCTACACAATGTTGAGTAAAAGCTTTTACCAACTTATGAAATTCCACAAAAGAATCTTCCTTAGGTGTGATATTAGCTTTCCACCAAAATACCGTTTTCGAATTCTCGGCAGCTATACTTGATGGAAGAAAGGCTAGTTCAACAAAGGGACGAACATTCATATCCAACATACGATCGAACACATCATCAATGTATTGCCAGTTGTAAACCGTTTTTCCTTTCTCTTGAAACACCGGAAACATATCATCGTGAAAAAGTCCATGAAAACGAACATATTCGAAACCACAATTTTCTTCTACTTTCTCCAATTGCTCTAACCAACCTGCACGCAATGCTTCGTTAGCACGACCAGCGCCAACACATTTACTCCAGAAATGTTCAAACTTAGCACCTTCTGAATTTGCCGAAACATTAACTTTTTTCTGAGCAGTAACAAGTTTACCATTCGTCAGAAATGCAGCAAATAATATAAATAAAATTACTCTATTACGCATTTTTATATTTTTATTGATAAAACTTTTTCTCACATTGATCCTCAAATCAACAGCTATTTTTATTCTTACTAATTGATTTGTTCGATCAATACTACACTCCAAGGAGACAATTCTTGTTGAATAGTAATCTCTCCATTTTCATCCGCTTTAACGAAAGAAGTTTTAAGATTTTCAGCTACCTTTTTCATCACCTTAATCTGTTCGCGTGTAGGAGGTTCAGGCTTACCCATTTTTTCCCAGTAGCTCTGAATATTTCCATGATCTTTATCTAGAACCTCTATTTTAAACATAGCACCTGGTTGAAGATCTTTAAGATTAAAATTAAGATCTCGAGCTGTACCTTCTTCGCGCTTATTATTCCCTCTTGGTACAGAGTTGTAATACTCTTCAGGATAGTTATAAGCCAAAGCAATAATTTTTCCATTTCCAGAATTACGGCTTACAAAAAGATGATCGTCGCTAAATAATTTTTCATCACCCAATTGATGCAACATTCTGTATGCATGATAACTTGGTTTTACTAGCCCTTGATAATTAATTAAACCAAATCCGCCATGAAAAATACTAGAGGCACCACCTTTCTCTTCGAAAATATCGGTAAAAGTCCAATATGCCAAAGAGTTGACTAAGCCAATACAATCTAAATTCGTTTTTACGATGTATGCTGCAGGTGGAAGAAAATCGTGCATTGCATCTCTACTACTTGGACTGGTATTCCATTCTGTTAAATGTATTTCAGCATTTGGAAAGGCACTTCCTTCTAATACTTTATTTAACCACTGCATATCTTCTTTAGTTGAAGTTACGCGTCGAGATAAATCTCTACCTTTTCCGCTTTTAGGATTAAAAGGAAAATCGGTTGGATAAGGATGACAACTAATAAAATCAACAGGTAATTTTTCTTTTGCACAATATTCTAAGAAATCTTTAATCCAAACGCCTCTCCAATTCAAGGTATTGATATCTTTAACCGAAAAAGCATCATTAAAGCCTTTGTTATTTTCACGCTCACCATCATAACGAGCATCAGGAACAAAGTTACTAGTTGAAGGACCTCCAACTTTTAATCGTTCATCAACTGAGCGTACTGCAGTTACCGATTGCTTATACAAGGCGAAATATTGCGATTTTGAACCATCCCAGAAACCTCTTACTAGATTAGGTTCATTCCAAACCTCAAAATACCAAGTTAATACTTCATCGATACCATATCTGTCTACACAGTGCTGAGTAAATGCTTGCACTAAATCGTGCCATTCACCAAATTTAGACTCATCAGGAGTAATATTGGCTTTCCACCAAAATTGTGTTTTGCTATTTTCAGCAGCTATACTTTTTGGAAAAAAACTAAGCTCGATAAAAGGTCTCACTTGCAAATCTAACATTCGATCGAATAAATCGTCGATATATTGCCAGTTGTAAACTGTAACTCCATTTTCTTTAAACACCAGAAACATATCATCATGAAATAGTCCATGAAAACGAACGGATTTAAAACCGCAATTTTTCTGTGCCATTTCTAATTGCTCTAACCAACCTGCACGTAATCCTTCATTTGCACGGCCAGCTCCAACACAATTACTCCAAAAATGTTCAAATGAAGCCCCTTCCGTTTTTGTATCGATTTCTACTTTATTCTGAGCAATACCAGTTCCTGATACAACAAGCAGCACAAGTAATATTAAACCTGATAATTTAAAATTATTATTTTTCATTTTACCTTGTATTTAAATCAATTGCTTTGTTTTAAGTTCTCAATAATTGAGTTCGAAAAACCTACAAAACAGAAGTTCCATTCCGTTTATATAACGGAATGGAACCTATAATTTATCATTTAATTCAACAAAATTGTATTAATAGATACAGCTTCTAGATCGGCTGTAATTGTAGTTTCACCCACTGTAATATTAATTGTTTTGGCTTTCTCTTCAGGATTATAAACCATTAGCATAGTACGGCCATCCTTTAATTTAAATGCCAAGTGATTATCTCCTTCTGATGATTTTAAATAATGATCGCCAGGCTGAACAAAATGTGAAAGATGCTTGAACAAATAAAACTCATCGTTATACTTAACTTCTTTTGACTCACTGTCGATAACAATCATCGAGTTTTGTGGCCATCCCCAAGCACTTTTACCAGTTTCATCTAAAATCATGTTCCAGTATAAATAAGATCCTGCACCATTGTTAAAATAATGCACCATCGATTTCCAAGATCTTTCTAATGAGGACCAGTCATTTTCCTGTTCTCCACACTTATTCTCTGTTTGCATCAATTTAATATTTGGATACTCTTTTGCAATCGTAGGAATTGATCGCTCTCCATTCCACTGAAAACCAACACCCTTGATATATTTTTTAGCATTTTTGTGATCCAAAGCATACTTTACATATCGAGTATCAGGACTATTGATAGTACCCAACCATATTTCTGTATCCAAACTATCCGCTTCAAATTTAGGCCCTAAGAAGTCTCCAATAAAATACGACATATCCTCTGTTAACCAAGTACAAGCAGGCCAGTTTGGTGCGTATAAAATTTCATTTTGTGGCTGAATCATAAAAACAGGTGTTCCTGCTTCTTTGTAAGCCGTAACAAATTTAGAAAAATACAATGCGTAGGCTTCTAAGTAGCGTCTTTGCATTTTAAATGCAGTTGAACTGGTTCTGATTTCTTTACCAGGAGCCATTTTATTACCACCTGTACGACCTTCTTCCATTTCACCAGCTCGTAAAGAGTAGTGCTCATTTACTTTCATCCATGCTGGTGGTGTCCATGGCGATCCCCATAGTTTAAAATCAGGACGACGTTTAAAGGCTTCTTTTAAATAAGGAATCATGATAAAACGATCACGATCGATATTAAAATCACGCATTTCAAAATCTTCTGGCACATCGTCCATCGAGTAATAACTCAATGCATAATCACTTGCTCCTATTGGCACTCTACCCATAGAAAAATTACAACCATCTTCTCCAAATAAGGCATCGAATACCTCATTGGCTGCTTTTTGCGGAAGAACATTAACTGCGGTCCATCCCAACTCATTAAATGCACCACCAATTCCGTCAATTAACTGCAATTCACTGTCAGCAAATACGGTAATATCCGCTTTAACAGATTGATCTTTATTAATGCTAACGGCCTTCTTTCCTTTTATCCATCTAGCCGATGCTGTTGAATATACTAAATCTACTTTCTGTGCTTGTGCTGTACTAAAAACTACCAATAACACCAACAGGCATGTTAGTTTCGAAATTCCTTTATGTAGTTTACTTTTCATTTTCTTATAATTTAGATCAGTAGTCAAATTATTTTTATATTATACTAGACTTTTAATAGACATTTTAAATTATTGCTCTGTTGTTTCAGTACGTATATCAGTACCATTCAAAGTTTCAGAAATTTGAACTTGAATGTCTTTCGAATTTCCTTTCAAATTATCAATCGATATGATTTGTTTTCTACCATCTTTAAGAGAAACTCTTATTTCTTGAGGCGATAAAGATTCAATTTTATCAATTACCGATTCCCCTTTGTGCGGCTCTAAAACTGTAACATAAAGAGCTTCCTTAGCCTCAATGCGAACACCCAAAGTTCTTCTATTCGGATTATTTTTGATTCCGCTATGTTTGCCACCAATAGGATAATTAGCTACGACAACACCTGCCTTTTTAGGCCAAAGTGTATGAATATCAAGAGAAACACCTTCATCAAGGAAATGAGTTTGTGCTCCATTTTTCATCTGATACCACTGTGCATTTGTAAAATATTTGTAAGGAGAAGTTTGAAAAGTACTCAACATTGGATGTACTTTTCCTTTTTTTGTGGCTCCCTTAATTGATTGGAAGCCTACAGGATGCAACATCCAATCGAAACTGTGCTTTTTGCTCGCTTTCAAATAATCTACAATCACAACATAATCGTCGGTAACAACCGACAAACGACGCTGAAGAATTGGCTCTGTTTCAAAATCAGAATCATTCCAGGGTGGAAATTTTTCGATGTTAAAAATTGGTATTTTTCTCCAGCGGGCATTGGTTTCGGTAACACTCACCTGCATCATTTTGCCCGCATAAAACAAAGGTTGCTCCGAAGGAACCGCCTCTTGCTGTAACTCATCAACCACAACCATATTGTGCGTAGCCGATGTTTGTACACATTCCTTATATCCTGCATCACCATATCCAAACCAAGCCATCTCGGTTCCAAAAAACTTGTGCCCAAACCGATCTAATGCCAACATGCCAGTTCTATCGAATTGACCGTGCCAGCCACCATGAGTTCCAAACTTAAAATAAGCTTGTATCTGCTCTTCAGGCTTTTGTTCTGTTCCCTGAGAGCGTAAAGCCACCAAGCCAACATTAGGTGCAAAAGTTGATTTTGTTCTTGGATCTTTAACATCCGGCAAATTTGGTATTCCATATAGTAACGAAACCCAAGAATCTCTATCTGATTTTCCAACTACCCACGCCAACTCATCTGTTCTGTAATGTCTATAAGCCAGTTCATAGTAGATATCTGGCTTTGTAAGTCTTGAATCGTTACTTGATACTACCCACGCATTTTCATCCATCATTGGAATATACGCAGCTACCATATCTTCTACTCCTCTTGTATTTCTACCAGTAGGTCCCCAGTTGTCGAATTTCATGCCAGTAAATCCCTCTTTGGCATTTACAAAATCCTTACTTTTATATTCTACCGGAAATCGTCTGTGATATAAATCCCATCCAAAATTTTCGAAAGCCTGAGCGACTAATACATATCTTTGGGTTACTAAATGACAGTAATTTATTGTTGATTCAAACCACCAACCATCAGCCATTATCCCTTTTGACAATTGATCGGCCATGCCACCATCAGCATCTATCAAGTAATTAACTTCTGCCACATCTTGTAAAAATAAAGCGGCTACAATAGCCCCTGCATTAGCACTGGCCTGATGATTCATAATTCCTAAAGAACTCATGTGCCCTTTATTCTGCTGCAAGTAATAACGAAATGTGTTATTAATATTTTCGCGATCTTCTTCAGAAAATGAAGATTCATTATAAACGATATCACAAGCGGCAGCTAAAAAGAGGAAAAAATTTCCTTCGTGTACTTGCACTCCTGTTGTTGCAGCTCCAACTGAAAGGTAACCTTCTTCTTTATCGCAAACTTGTTTGATAAAGTGAATCGCTTTATCGCGATAAGCTACATCATCTGTTAGTTTATAGGCCAAACAAAGTTGAAATGCTCTTTCTCCATCACTAGCAATATAAGATAAGCTTGACCAAACTTGTGTTGGCCTAGGTTTTGTAACTATTCTTCTTTTCGGAAACTTAAATTCATTCAGAGATTTTAACATGTTGGTTAAATTCTCTTTAGCCCAAGCATTGTTTTTAACTTTCTCTTTAGCTTCTTCTAAAATTTCATTTGTAACTAACAAAAATGGGTGAGGTGTTGCCCGAACAGTAATAAATTGGATATTATCCACCTCTTTATTTTTGCTGTTTTTTACCAAGACTGTAATATTTTCCTGTCCACCAACAGGAATTCTATCACTTACAGTTACATGGAGCACTCCGAAATATTTACCTTGAGGATTAATCGTAATTACTGAATCAGATAAAATTGCTTTACAAGCTAACTCTCTAACTTTTTTGATACTCAAATGGAAAGTCTGAGATCTATCCAGTGAATTCTTCAATTCAAATTTGTAGGTCACAATCTCGTTAGCCTTTGCGGGTAAAGAAAGGACTTTACTTTCTAAAGAAATATTGGCTTTTGTTTCACTATCAGAACACGTCTCTTTTGAGAATGCTTGAATTGAAGATACCAGAGAAACTGCGACTACAAATAGAAATTTTACCAATAGCCTAATCTTTATTTTAAATTGATTCATCATTACTATTCTTAAGCTTTTTTAAATGTTTTTTCCAAACTGAGTAATTGTAAAAACTTTATTTACAATATTTATTTTTCTGAATCCTCAATTTTCTTCAATCGTAACAATGCTTCGATAAAGTAATAATCTGCATAGATTATAGAAGCATCAATTTCAGAATTGTGAGGTAAATGCCCTGTTGAATGCAACAACATAGATTGATTTACATCCTTACTTAAATACTTATCTGTAGAAAGGTTTTTCAGCAGAGAAATCGCAAATTGTCTATATTTCATTTTCTCAGAATCATTTTCCATAAATGTAGAAAGCTCTAACATACCAGAAGCAACTACAGCAGCGGCTGATGCATCTTTAGGTGCATTTGGAATTGATGGATCATCAAAATCCCAATACGGCATACCATCTTTAGATAAACGTTTCATAAAAACATCAGAAAGTTTTTTAGCTGTTTCTAAAAACTCTACTTTACCCGTTTCGCGGTAGCACATGGTATAACCATAAATTCCCCATCCTTGGCCTCGTGACCATTGAGAATCATCAGCATATCCCTGATGAGTAACTCCTTTTATAAAATGCCCATCGATCGTATCGAATACAGCAACGTGATAGGTACTAAAATCTGGTCTAACCAGTGTTGTCATACAAGTCTCGGCATGCGTAACAGCCATATCGTAGAATTCTTTCTTACCTCCATTTTTTGATGCCCAAAACAAGAGTTCCAAATTAATCATATTGTCTATGATCGTATTATGAGGCCAGTTCATTTTCTTACGCATTACAGGCCACGATAGAATAGTTCCTACCTTCGGATTGTATAATGTTGCCAATGAATCTGCGGCTTCAATTAAGATATCATGATACTCTGGATCTTTAGTCAGACGATACCCATTTCCAAAACTGCAATACAACATGAAACCTAAATCATGATTATCTACAGGAACATCAAGAACTGCAGTAAGTGGATTTGTAAAATCTTTTGCTCTTTTTAGAATCGTAGAATCATTAGAAGCCTCGTAAGCATACCATAGTACCCCCGGCCAAAAGCCACATGTCCAATCTTTATTACCAACCTTATTCCATTTTTTTTGTCCTGGATAAATATTCCTTGGCAAACTATCAACATCATTTAAATCCTTCATAGTTTCCTGTGCTTTTACCACACAATACTCCAAGACCTTCTGTGTATCAAATTTTTCCGTAGCCTTCTCCTCATTAGAACATGAAACAGTTATAATTAAGATTAAAAAAGCTGTTATCAATTTGTTCATCCTCTTCATTACTTGTTATTATTTGATGTTAACATTAGTTTTGCCTAAAAATAATTACCATTCAAAACACAAAACCTTATTTTTTCACTACTAATTAACTCTCTAATTTTACACCGATCAAAATCTATTCTGAGATCGTTGATAATCTCCCACTAATACCATTTGTTAAACCTATTTTCACATTCTTTACAAATCGTATTTTGAGTATAAACAAGAAAGAGTGCTCTTGCAACGCGATAAATTCAAAAACCATAAAGGGATTTCGGCAAAAAAATATCTAGAAGTTATAGATTTCTATAAATTGAACGTTTATAGCGATTTCTTTCACATCGCTATTTCATCATCCACATCATTAAATCTACTAAGCTCCATTAGATAATAAGATCAAGTGATATTGATCTATAATCAGTAGTAATACACTTATAAAAAAACATCACGGACAATAAAAAATCCTAAGAAATCAATTGCCCGTGATGAAATAATCATTATTAAACTAAACTACTTAGCTAGTCTAATTTCTAACTAAACTTGAAAAAAAATATTAATAACCAGAATTTTGCTTTAAGCTTGAATTTAGATCTAGCTGTACAGAAGGAATTGGATCAACATAATTCATTCGTTTAAAGCTTCTGTTTGCACCAGCATCAATAATTAAAGCACCAGCCTTAGTCGAAGCAATACCTGCATAAGAAGAAGTTGCTTCTTCTCCGCTGGTTAAACCATAAGACCATGCACTAGCGTTATAAATGGTATTTGCCGTATTTCCAGGATCTAAAGCTGTTTCAAATTCAGTTCCTGTAATATAAGTTACACAAACATCTTTATTCAATTCTTCTTCTGCAATTCCCCAACGTTTTAAATCGTCGTAACGGAAATTTTCACCAAACAATTCAATAGCACGCTCGCGACGAATTTCGCCAAGCATTGTTAAATCACCAAAAGGAGAAATTAATGCATTTGTTAAATCAGCAACACCAGAACGATATCTTATTTTATTGATAGATAAGTCCAAATCAGCATCTGAAATTGCACCATCACCTAATTCACATGTAGCCTCTGCATAAATTAACAACACTTCAGCATAACGAAGCAATGGAAAGTTATACGCCTGTTCTCTTGTTTCACGATAAGCATTCTCATGAGTTAACTTACGTCCCTCATATCCCATATTACGACCAGCAGCTTCGCTACTTAAATTAGGTATATAACGGAAATCCCATGCAAGATCAGCAAAATCCAAATTATATTGAGCTCCTCCACCCTCAGAACCTGATCCATATCCCCAATATTCTTTTATTGGTTCTTTTACCAAACCAACCAATCTAAGGTCACGATTCTGGAACTCAGAATTCATAAGATCATATCCCTCAAACTCTGGCGAGTACTGAACAGGAAGACCATCTGAACACAAATACATATCCATTAACTTACGTGATGGTCCCCAAGGTTTAGCATGTGTCGTATTATTTCTATTTTGTCTTAACACATAATCATAAACTGTTTGAATAATAAACTCCTTATTATCAGCCTTGGTAAGACCAGCTGGGTTAGAAGTTCCATCTTCTAAACAAAAGAAGTAAAACAAATGGTGATCTCCCCAACCTGGATATGCTGCTTCGATCTCTGCACGCTTGTCCCATAGTTCATAAGCACCACTATTCATAACTTCCGATGCCATTTTTTTAGCTTCAGTTAACATCTCATCAACAGAAGGATAATTTGCTGGCTTAGCAGATCCTGCTCCAGTTGTCTTTCCATCTCCATCAGTAGTTGTACCCACATACTTCTCCCAAGTAGCAGCATGTAACAAGATACGAGCCTTGAAAGCTTTAGCAGCTTCAGCCGATATCTTACCCTGATCATCAGTAGTTAAAGATGTAGCAGCTGGCAAAAGAGAAATAGCCATATCTAAATCTGAAACCATCTGAGAAACGACTTCATAGCGACTATTACGTGCCCCATAAATCTCATCTGAAGTAACATCCAAAGAACGTGTTACAATTGGTACACCACCAAAACGCAATAATAATTTATTGTGGTGCCAAGCTCTAAAGAAATACGCTGTACCCAAGGATGCCGAAATTTCAGACTGTTCACCAGGATAGTCAACCGCTTTTTCAATTAATTGATTGACTCCACGTAGGTAGATATAATTTTTTCTCCATATATCATCTTTAGTTGGAACAGTTGTTTTTCCAGCAGGATAGTCATAATCAGCTAGGTTGCCTGAAAGATCTGATGATTCATCTCCTTCTTCCCAACCAAAGCGGGTATAAAAAGTATTGGATGCATTCGTAAATTGCTCAGATGTTTTGTAATAGATCGCCTCTGTTACCTGATCTAGTGGCTCTTGATCCAAATAATCATCGCAACCACTTAAGATTAGCCCTGCAGCTACAAGTGCCAAACTAAACTTATTGATTTGTTTATATATATTTTTCATTTGTATATTCATTTTAGTTGAAAGAATTAAAATGTAACCTGTAAGCTAAAAATTAACGACGAACTGAACGGATCTACATCCCCACCATGAGCAGAGCTTCCGTTTTCAGGATCTAAACCATCTTTTACATTACTAAATGTAAAGATGTCGTTACCAGTAACAGATACACGAAGTCTTTCTACCCCCATATTCTGTAAAACTTCTGTTGGTAAGGTATATCCCAATGAAATCACTTTAGCACGCATGTACCAAGCATTAATCACATTATTATCATTAGTAGTACCATAATTCCAAGTTTTACGTTTACCGTTGTTGCTTATTGCTGGATAATCTGCTCCAGTATTCTCTGTAGTCCAAGTTTCACCAGTCCATGTATTATTTTGGTTCATCCACCAAGCACGGAAAGGATAAGCCAAAGTACCCGTACGCACAATATACTGCTGACCAACACCTTGGAAAAAGGCGCTAAAATCAAAACTCTTCCACTTTAAGCCTAAGTTAATACCGAAATTATAATGTGGATTCGCATCACCAAAATAATATAAATCATCCGTGTTAATCTTACCATCACCGTTCTCATCAACTTTTCTATACGATCCTGGTGCTAAACGATCTTTACTTCTATAATTTGGAAGATCACTACCTGACTTCGATGTTAATTGATCAGAAGCATCGGCAAAACCATATTTGTCGTAATAAGATAATACTTCTGCTTCATTTTGAAAAAGTCCATCGGTTTTATAAGCATAAATTGCATTTAAAGGTTTGCCTTCAATGGTTTTATTTACACCATCCGCAATAGTTTGTGCTCCTTCCATGTGAGTAACTTCTGATTTACTATCCCACATAGACAGACCTACATTGTACTTAAAGTCACCAATTTGATCTCTCCACTTTAAAGATACTTCCCATCCATGGGTATTAAAGTCACCACTATTGGTCTTTGGTGCAGTTGCACCTAAAACTTGTGGGTAAGTGATACTTATTAACATGTCCTTATTTTGATGGTGGAAATATTCAAATGTTCCACTAAGGCGACTATCTAATGTTGTGAAATCAACACCAAAATTGGTTTTTGCAACACGCTCCCAAGTACGATCGCTTGATGTCATAGCACTAATCCATGCTGTATTGTTGATAGTTGGTGTAGAACCAAAATATGTTTCTCCAGTTGCAATCGTTGAATAAGAATCGTAAGAACCAATTCCGGTTGTAGAACCAGTTTCACCATAAGAAGCACGTATTTTTAAGTTCTGAAATAAACCCTCCTTTAAGAAACTCATTTCTGATAAGCGAACACCAGCAGATGTACCATAAAAGTTTTTCCAACGGTTATCAGGATCTAATCTTGAAGATCCATCACGACGACCTAAAGCTTCGAAAAGATAAATACCATCGTAATCGTAGTTAAATCTTCCAATATAAGACATCAGACTTACTTCTGAACTACCTGAATCATAACTACCATCACTACTCGTTCCAGCATTTGTTGCAGTAGAAGCATCACCTGTATTCAAATCATCCAACTCATCCGATGCCATATTCGATCGGTACATGTTGTACTGAATATTTTCAGTATCTTCAGCTGTAGCACCCAACATAACTCCCACATTATGCTTTCCGAATGAGCGCTTATAGTTAGCTTGTAGAACGTGATTCTGGAATACAACCTTTGAAAGATTTACATTCGCAGATGTACCTGCTAATGTAGGATTTACGATACTATTTTCACTTTCCCAATCCCAAACGGTAATGGTCGTTTTTCTAATTGTTTTATCACTTCTTCGTGAACTCACATTCCCTTTATAGGTGAACGATAAACCTTCAACGTATTTATCTAAGTCTAATTTAAGACTACCACCTAATCTGAAAATTTCTTGCTCAGTTTCGGTACGACCACCATCTTTCAGCTTAGCGATAACGTTATTACTACCCCAAAGATGATAATATTCTCCATCAGGATTATAAACAGGGAACAACCAAGGATCGATAGTAGTTTCACCCACTCCCTGAGTTGGCTCAGAAATATCTCTTTTATCATATGAAACATTGATATCAGTTGTTATCATATCGTTCACCTTATAGTTTACGTTAGTACGAAAGTTGTACTTTTTCGCACCATCATAAGCCACATCCATAGTAGAGCGATCGTTCGCATAACCAAATGATGTTCTATATGTTGCTTTCTCGTTACCTCCAGATATCGCAATATTGTGTCTTTGAGATGTTGTTGCGCCATAAACTTCTTTAAAGTAATCGGTATCAGCATAGTTGAAATCAAAAGAACCAAACAATGCTTCTGTAGGTATTTCTCCAGCAGCAATTTTTTCCCATTGCTCTTTACTAAAAAACTTATATGTTCCACCTGCAACGGTTTCGTTACCATCACCATCAGTAAAAGTAAGTGCATCATTATTTCCTGCCTGCTCCCACAACTCTCCTAATTCTTGCAAATCAGTAATAGGCCAAGCTTTAGGCATAGTGACCTGAAGATCTACATTGTACTCTACTTTAATGTCTCCTTGCTTACCCTTTTTAGTTGTAATCAAAAGAACTCCACCAGCTGCCTTCGCTCCATAAATTGCGGCTGCACCATCTTTAATTACCGAGTAGGTTTCAATATCATTTGGATTGATAGTAGAAAGCTGCCATTCAGGAATTTCCATCCCATCCAATAAAATAAGTGGTGAAATATTATTTACCGAGATATCACCTCGAATCTTAATATCAATACCTTCATTACCAGGACGAGCTGATGTACGTGTTACCAATACACCAGGAACCTCACCTTGAATAGCAAGAGCAGCACTAGAAGTACCTTTACCTGCTGTCATATCGTCTCCCTTTACCTGTTCAACCGATCCTGTTAAAGTTGCTTTTTTCGCTGCTCCATAACCAACAACAATTAACTCATCTAATCCAATTGAACCTTGCTCCATCACCACCTTAAAAGAAGTTTGGCTAGCTAAACTCAGTTCTACATCTTTCATACCAATAAATGTTAACAAGAGAGTTTTTGCATCTACAGGGACATCAATCACAAAATCACCATCAATGGTTGTAATGGTTCCAATTGTAGTTCCTTTAACAACAACTGAAACTCCAGGAAGTGTAATACCTTCACTATCGAATACCTTACCCGTTATTGTCCGATTTTGTTGATTTACAGAACTAACTGTTCCATTCTCATCAGTTGGTGAATAATGACCCGCATTCGCATTTACATTGAATAGACCCAACATAAACAAAACGCAGAAACATTTTAAACCACCTCTAAAGGCATCATGCCTTAAAAACGATTTTTTTTTCATAAATTTGTAGAATTATAAGTTATTATTACTATGATAATATCTACTTCTAGATATTATATTACGGGAGATGTTCATAGCATCTCTCGTTTTCTTTATATTCACTATATATACTAAATCAAGTTTTATCATTTCTTTTTAATTAGATTTTCATTTTAAATCGTTTGCACAGACTGATAACACAATTAAAAAAAATATTCAACTTCATCCTTCTTATAAGAATAAGTAGAGAAGAGAAAATATATACAATGCAATAAGCACTATGTATACGTATGTAAAATATTTGTTTTTACTAATTGCCTTTAGACAATCTATTATTGAAAATCTCATACAACGAAACTATTCATTAATTGATAATTTGGGTAGGATATGCGTTCCAAAGAATAGGATATTTGTCTCACAACACACCAACAGCATCACCCACAAACACATACAAGGCCGCAATCGTTACTTATTTTTTATGAAAATAGAAGATTATTCTTCATAGAATAAAATACAAACCATGAATACACTAACAAAAACCCGATAAGAAACTCAATTTTTACGATCATTATTCAACTAATAAGTCATTTAATTCTTATCTACACAAATACAATATGTAAACTAACATAGAAATAATATGCATATATCTAGTAAGCCCTTTTAGAATTTAATTGTATTTGCTTAGAATAATTATATTCTCCTTAAACCACCAAGAAAAAAAACAAGCACATTAACTTCTAGATGTAAGGTCCTTAAATAAAAAACTACAAACTTTTTTGTTTTATCCCTTAACTATTTTTCCATTTGAAATTTTTTATACTAGATCGTTTGCGTATTTTTGGTCAACAAAATCACAAACCTCTCTACTCACTACTTCTAAATATTAATAGTCTTTAAAACCTAATAATATTATGAAGCTCTTAATAACAATCTCTATGAAGAAAATCAAGCTTCTAATTCTATTAGGACTATTATTTTGTCAATTATTAAGCGTTACAGCCCAGAAATATTTTCCATTTAAGCACTACAATTATGAGAATGGACTACTTTCTAACACTGTTAACTCTATAACTCAAGATAAAGATGATTTTATATGGATAGGTACCTCTGAAGGATTATGTCGTTTTAATGGATGCTCCTTTGATAATTTTCAAAACATACCTGGGGATAGCACATCAATTGCAGATAATTTCATCTCTTCTATCGCTGAAGACATATCTAGAAATTGCTTATGGCTAGTCACTTCTACTGGGATTTCCAAATTTGATAAAAACAATTATCAATTTCAAAACTACATCATTTCAACATCCGTAAGTACCTCCTATACACCTTTCGCCAGAGGATCGGTTTGTGTTGATAGTAAGGGAAATGTTTGGGTTGAAGGATTTAATGAAGGATTTAGCGAAGGTTTATTTAGATATAATCCTGAAGAAGATATGTTCATTAATATCTCAAAAAACAATAAAAATGTACCTCAAAACCTAACTGCAATTTATGAAGATAAAAATGAACGTCTTTGGCTAGGATCAGAAAAGGGTCTTTACTACTACATTCCGCAAACAAATTCATTTAAACAAGTTGAATATATTACTAACAATAAAGATCAATTGTATGTAACGACCTTATTTGCAGACTCTGAAAATAAACTTTGGATTGGATCAAAACAAAGCAACTCACTTTATGTATGTGTAAATGATAGTATTAGCAAATTTTTTGAACCAAACCTAGAAACAACTGAATACAATTGGATCTCGAGTATTTCAAGTTATAATAAAGATATTATACTAGCAGGAATTAGAGATTTTGGAGTACTAGTTCTTAATCAAGTAACAGGTAAATCTCATTTTTTACAACCAGATCTTTATAATCCCAAAGGGATAAAAAGTAAAACTCCCCGGACCATGTTTACTGATAAGTTTGGTAACCTTTGGATCGGTAGCTACAATAATGGATTGAATTTTATTGATAGACACAGAAAACTTTTTGATCATTATCACTTTGATTATACTAGCAATGGATTAATGAGTAATAGCGTTAGAGCCTTATTTGAAGATACCGATGGTGAAATATGGATTGGTACAAAAGAAGGAGGAGGAATTAGTCGTTTCAACGCAAAAAAAGGTATTTTCGACAATTATAAAGCAGATAAGACAAAAAACAAATGGATTGATAATGATATCATTATAGCAATTAATGAACTAGAACCAGGAAAATTATTAATTGGAACTTTCGGTAGTGGCATATTTACATACCATAAGAATGAAAATTATTTCTCTCAATTTGCCACAGCATCTGACAATAAAAATTCCATATCGAACAACAATGTATATTCTCTTTATAAAGATTTTAATGGAAAAATATGGATTGGAAACAACTCTTTTGTAGACATATACAATCCAACAACTAAACAATTCTCACATCTTAAAAATGTAACTTATGCGAGATGTTTTCTAGATATTGGAGACTATGTTTTGATAGGAACCTGGTCGAATGGAGTCTACCTATATAATAAAGCAAACGGTAAGGCTCAAATTTACGATTTAAAAGATTCGAACAATACTCTCAATAATAAAATTCGTATTAATGGAATTACACAAGATGTAAATAAGAATATCTGGTTAGCTACAAACAAGGGACTTGTTGAGCATAATTTTAAAACCAAAACAAATAAAATATATGATGAAAAAGACGGTTTATCGAATGACTATATTTGTGCTGTTTTACCAGACGATTACAACAATATATGGGTAAGTACCAAAGGTGGAATTTCAAAATTAAATACTACTGACAATACGTTTAAGAACTACGATAAGAATGATGGTCTTCAATCAAACGTGTTTGAAGAATTTGTATCATTAAAAACAAGTGGTGGTAAATTACTATTTTCTGGTCCTAACGGATTTAATATTTTTCATCCCGACTCAATAAAAGACAATCCCAACATTCCTAATGTTGTTATATCAGAGATGTACGTTCTTAATGAACCTGTTAAGATTGGCGAACCTAATTCCCCTTTAACGAAACACATAAGTTTAACTAAAGAATTGGAATTAACTTACGAGCAATCTTCTTTTTCATTTGAATTTATAGGTATTAACTACACATCTTCTGAAAATAATCAGTATCGATATAAACTAGAAGGATATGATACCGATTGGAAAAATGCAAAACACAATAGAATTGCCACTTATACTCATGTCCCTGCAGGAAATTATATTTTTAAAGTTATCGCATCAAACAATGATGGATTATGGAACAATGAAGGTTCATCTATTGCGATCAAAATTTGGCCTCCTTTTTGGAAAAGTAAAATTGCAATGGTCATTTATTTTATCATTCTATTGCTTTCTCTTAGCTTGTTTGCTGTTATTATTACATATAGAGCAAATCATGAACACAAATTAAAAGTAGAAATTCTAGAAAAACAACGAATTGAAGAAGCTGGAAAAATGAGGCTCAAATTTTTCACGAACATTTCTCATGAATTAAGAACACCCCTAACTCTTATAACTGCTCCCCTTGAAAGTCTAATTAATTACGAAACAAAAGATCAACAACTAAAAGCACTTATAATGGGCATGAATAGGAATGCTCAACGATTACTTCGGTTAATTAATCAATTAATGGACTACAGAAGTGTCGAAAAAAATAGAATTAAGCTCCGAGTTTCTAAAGGAACTATATTAGCAGATTCTCAAGAGATATTGAATAGTTTCTCTTATGTAGCACAAAATAAAAACATCACCTTACATTTTACAACCAAAAACGATCAAGAAATTGAGAGCTGGTATGATTTTGGTATTTTAGAAAAAATACTATTTAATCTGCTTTCCAATGCAATTAAATTTACAAATAAAGGAGGTACCATTGAACTAAATATTCAAATAGAAAATGGGCAGGCAACCATTAAGATTAAAGATGATGGAATTGGTATCGCTCCAAATTTATTAGACAAGGTATTTGATCGATTCTATACAACCGATTTTGTTGACTACCACCAAACAGGTACAGGAATTGGTTTATCGTTCACAAAAAGTTTAATTGACTTACACCGTGGAAGTATAAATGTTGAAAGTGTAATAAATGAAGGTAGCTGTTTTACAGTAATTATCCCCGTTGCAAAAACAGCTTTTTCTAAAGATGAATTGAGTACAATCACAAAAAAACAAGTTGTTATTTCAAATACAAAACCTAAAATTTCAATAACTGTATCTACAGAAAAACAAGTTGATAAGAAGAAAGACTACTTAATGATCGTTGAAGACAATGATGATTTGAGAAAATATCTAATATCAAGTTTTCAGAATTACAATATTATTGAATGCTCCAATGGTGAAGAAGCATTAGAACAAGCCAAAGATAAAATGCCAGACATCATACTATCAGATATTATGATGCCAAAAATGAATGGCCTTGAGTTATGTAACCACCTAAAAACTGACTATATAACCTCACACATTCCTATCATATTATTAACTGCTAGAACATCTGATGATCAAAAAATGGAGGGTTTTAAACACCATGCAGATGCCTATATAGAAAAACCATTCAATATTGAATTACTAAAAATTCAAGTTGATAACCTTATCGAATTACGTAAAAACATCAAAGTCAAGTATAAGGGAAAAGATATCCTAAAAACAATTGAAGATGACATCGTTCCAATAGATAAATTATTCTTGGATAAAGTTTCCGAAATTATTCAAGCAGAAATTACCGATTGTAATTTATCTGTAGAAAGCTTAAGTTCAGCTCTTGGTATGAGTCGAAGTCAACTATTTCGTAAATTTAAAGCTCTTATGGATACAACTCCAAGTCAATTTATTAGAGTTACACGTTTAAACTACGCTTCCGAATTATTACAACAACATCAACACAATGTGAATGAGGTTACTTTCATGGCTGGTTTTTCGGATGTTTCTCATTTCATATCTCTATTCAAGAATCAGTTTGGACAAACTCCAAAACAATACTCGGAAAGCAGTATGAAGAATACTGAAGGTTGAATTACAATACCGTAATTATTTTTTCAAACGATAAACTGCATATAGATTTAAAATGCTTAAAACCTAAACGATAAGTTAATAAGTAAAAGGAACATTGGACTTGCAACAAAAAAGTGGACAATAAGTTAGGTCATGCTGCATTCTTTTCATTATTTAAGAGTCTTCCCTATTCTAAAAGCGAAAGATAGTTTAAGGAAGAATGTCTTCTACATGTATTTTACCATGTTGCTATATATTCAAAAATAGATAATACAGAGGTTTTGAATGTTTTATATTTGCCTTTCTCTAAGCGAACCACTCGTGGTCTTGAAACTGTAATGACTCGTGCTTTAAGCTCTTCCGTTATCCGAAGACTTGCATAAGTTTGCTTGCTCTGGTCATAAATCAATCTAATCTGCTGAGTAAACCTCTTATTTTCTAAAACCCTTTGACTCGGTTCTGATTTAAGCCACATATAATAACCACTACGACAAACATATAGAACCCGACACATCAGTTCAATAGGAAATATGCTAATATGATTTCTTATGAATTGGTAAATCTCCCACCGCTCTTGGATAAGATGTGAACTGCTTTTTTTAATATATCTCGTTCCATTCTTGCCTCAGCAAGTTCTTTCTTCAACCTATATACTTCAGATTCTTCTTTTGTAATCTCAGCTTACACATTGCCAGGCAAACATGCTCCATGATAGTTTTCAAACTCACTACGCCAGCGATATGTGAGTTCTGGAGGTATATCCAGTTCATGTGCGAGCTGTCTTATGTTGGCTGTTGAGTAACTTAACTCAACAGCATTCAATTTAAACTCTCTGCTAAATTTCCGTCTTCATTTTTCCCTTTTCTAAGATATAAATGATTAGTCTAATTATACCTAAACTCACTATAAATGTAACTGTAGCAACTCCACATCTATACTCTAAGACAAATTTATTACTTGATTTTAATATTAAAAAATATCCAATTAAGATTACTAGATAAACTTTCAAGTGATCATTATTTTCAAGCTCCTTAGGACCTCCTTTAAATAACATCCTTTAAAATACATTTTAAAGGTTACCCCTAATAAGCTTGGTAGTATAAAAAATATTTTTAAGACAAAAAAAACCACATTCAAAAGAATGTGGTTTTTACTAACCAAAACTAAACTTCACTATGAAAGTACTAAATCACAATATTATTCTGTTACAAGTTTAAATATTCATCTAATGAACTTCGTTTAGGTACTTTAAATGTATAATTACTAAATAAAGCACACCTATAATAAACTCAAACTAATTCATAATCATCGAATTAAAATCCAAATGTGTTTGGTAACCACATACTTAAATCTGAAATATAAGTAACCAGTAACAAACACACAATCATTGCTATGAACATAGGCAGTAGCGGTTTAATTACTTGTTGAATTTTGATATTAGCAACACTACATCCGATAAACAAAACGGAGCCTACTGGTGGAGTGCAAAGTCCTACACTAAGGTTTAGAACCATGATAATTCCAAAATGTACAGGATCAATTCCCAGATCTACTACAATTGGTAAAAAGATAGGAGTGAAAATTAGTACAGCTGGAGTCATATCCATAAATACACCAACAACTAAAAGAATTAAATTAATCAGTAGTAAGATAACAATTGGATTATCGCTAAGTCCTAGTAAACCAGCACTTACATTTTGAGGGATATTTTCATAGGCCATAATCCATGATA
>NZ_SADB01000123.1 GCF_009669305.1 Ancylomarina sp. 16SWW S1-10-2 | reverse complement strand
CCCGGGCCTTGGCGTAGGCCACGGGGTCTTCCCCGTGGAAGAGCTCCACCCGCTTCTCCCGGGCGAAGCGGCGAAGGGCCTTCAGGTCCAGGGCCAAAACCTCGGGGCTTACGTCCACCCTGGGGAGTTTTAGGGCCTCCAGGGCCCGCTCTACCCCTATGGCGAACCCCGCCGCCCTGGGGAGGAGGGCCCCGTCGTACCGGCCGCCTCCTAAAAGGGGCAGGCCGAACCCCGGGGTGTAGGCGCGGAAGAAGACCCCCGAGTAGTACTCGTAGCGCCGGGTCATGCCCAGGTCCAAAAGCACGGGCCTTTCCAGAAGTTCCAGGGTCTTTTCCAGATCCTCCAGGGCCTTYCTGGCTCTTTCGGGGAGGGGAAGGCTCTTGGCCTCGGCCAGCACCTCCATGCCCCCGTAGAGGTCGGGGAGGGCCAGGAGGGTACGCCGGGCCTCCGGGGAAACCGGGTGGCGGGAGAGGAGCTCGGTGAGCTCGGGCAGGTTCTTGCGATGGATGGCCCTCTGGGCTTCCTTGCGGGCCTCTTCCGGCAGGCCGGAGGCCTTGAGTACCTCCCCCACCAGGCTGGGAAGGCCCACCTCCACCTCCCCTTCCAGGCCGAGGGCCTCGAGGGCAGCGAAGACCAGGGAGAGGATCTCGGCATCCGCCAGGGGGCCC
>NZ_SADB01000122.1 GCF_009669305.1 Ancylomarina sp. 16SWW S1-10-2 | reverse complement strand
TTTGCCGAATTACCGGGGCAAGGCCAAGATAGGCTGTAACTTCTTCACTTCTTTTAAAGCGTTTAGGGTTGAAAACTTCCGCTGCAAACGTTGTTGCTACAACTTTACCGACTCCTGGAACGGACCTCATTGCGGCAATGCGTTTTGCCTCGTCTTGTTCTTGGGTAAGTTTTTGTAATTGTAAATCAACTTGTYTTTGAGCGATAATAAAATATTGTAATTCACCCAAATGGCTATCCAGAGTTTCAGCTGCCCCAGCAGGCAAAGCTATTTCTCCAAGTGCTAAAACAGCAGACTTGCTCCAGCCATCTATCCCCGCAGGTTCAGCAACTCCTAATGCAAGCAGCAAAGATCTTATGCGCTGCTTTACTCGACGCAACGAATCTGTAAGCTGGTGACGTCTTCTCGATAAAGCTCGGAATGCTTCTTCTTTCTCATCAGGAATTGCGATTGATCGTATCAATCCTGAAGCTGCCAATTCAGCAAGTTTTATGCAATCAAGACTATCCGTTTTGTTGGTTGCGGAAACAGGGCGAGGAATGCGGCTTGGAGCAGCAACTATAACATTTATTCCAGCAGAACGAAGACTGCGTGCGAGGCCGAATCCTGTCGGTCCGGCCTCGTAACACACAGCTGCTATATGTATTTGAAGGGAAGTTAATCGCTGG
>NZ_SADB01000121.1 GCF_009669305.1 Ancylomarina sp. 16SWW S1-10-2 | reverse complement strand
ATCGACCAGATAATGAGGATAAACACCACTCAATTCGAAATCATCAGAGTTCAAATCTTCTGAGATATTGTTGTCAAATTTATAAGGAGCATCATTAGTAGATAATGGATGATTATGGTAATCCGCGWCCAACAAAACTGTGCCAGGTTCTTGATTATTAGTTGATGCGTGAAACACATTTTCTGGCAAAACAATGGAATCTTCTCGTGAGCTGGATACGTTGCTGTCTGTACATGCTGTTTCGGGGATAACGGAGTTCGAATCCATTACCAGGCATGTTTCTGAAATGGAAAGTACTGGACCACTGGGAGCATCATGGATGACTGCCGTTTCGTTTGAAGTACAGTTAATCGGGGATTCATGGAGGCTGCTGTCATTTTCCAGCTCACTGTGTAATTCAGATATCAATCCATCCACTTCCGTCGCATCTTCATAGCATGACTGATTTAGCAGCTGCGTGCGGAACTTGACTAATAACTCCAAATGTCGTTCAAAGAGTAGCTGTAATCGGTCGGAAGGGAGTGTCATTTTTTTGGATCAACACCAACAATGAAAATTACTGTATGAATAATGACCAATGTCGTTCAAGGACACGGATGACAAACTGGATACTGATTGGTTGAATAATTAGACTGGATTTCGTCCAATTACAGAATGACTTTGGATTG
>NZ_SADB01000120.1 GCF_009669305.1 Ancylomarina sp. 16SWW S1-10-2 | reverse complement strand
TTCGAGATCACCAAACCTCGATTTTTGATCAACTATTGCTGGACGTTTTTCGATACCAACACGGTTCTTTATTTGACCACGAGTATCCTTAGAACCTCCTCGTTTCCGATACCTCTTCTTATTTCTTCGTAGATGCGTATAAAGATCACCTCCAGCTTTTAAATCAGCCCAAATATGTTGATAAATACACTCATGAGAGACACAGGCTTGTCCTTGTGCTTTCAGGCGACCTACAATCTGTTCTGGGCTAAAATCTTCTCTGATCAAAAGCTCTACTTGAGTTTTTAATATTAGAGTGAAATTTCGATGCTTTGCCTTAGTACAAAGACGGTTTAAATATTTGTTATGAGCTAATTCATATCTGTATTCTCCATTTCTCAGATCGCAATTTCTCTTTAATTCTCTACTTATTACTGATTTATCCTTTCCGATGGCTTTGGCTATTTCAATTTGTTGATAGCCACTTTCTTTCATTACGGAAATAGTATATCTTTGTTCTCTGGTTAATTGTCCCATTTTACAACTTGAGTTTGGCGATTTTTGTGGTAAAAAAAAGACTTTTATTCCACATAGACAATGGGTGAGACTAATTCTCCTCATTGTCTTGAAAAAATATATCTCCTTTTTTCATCTAAAATTCCATCAGTTGCATTTGTGACTTGAATCTAAG
>NZ_SADB01000118.1 GCF_009669305.1 Ancylomarina sp. 16SWW S1-10-2 | reverse complement strand
GGAGATAACTAAAGGCACAGATAACAACAACGAAAATAAACATACATTCAACAACGAAAAGGTTAGATTTAAAGTGGTTTCTACATAAAGATAATGGTGTTAAATATATTTTTCAGATTAAGAACKTGAKGCGAAKATAKGATAGTGATCTGTTCKAAAKTCCGGTTCACCCACGTTCGAACAGTGCAACTATKGAAATAAATTAATCAGATTGGTTTTAGAACTGACTTTTTATTTATTTAGTCGATATAAAATTCAATAGTTATTGACCGAAACTTTGTGCGGAACACGAATAAAAAGATAACATTGTGAAGAAATGGAAGGAAGGAGTACAACAAAAAAATAAGTGAATGATTATATTAGGCAGTAAGAGATATAGTTCAGTAAAAAGAATTGGGAGAGACTTCTTCCAGTTAAYGGAGTTTACCTAACTGTTATGAAAAATGCGCAATGAAATTACATCACGATTGTCACTAAATTCCATTATCTGAAGGACCCCATCCAATCAGATGTTCATGATGGACCGGCAGATGCTTTTCATTATGAATTAATTTCCTTTCGCAGATTTTCATATTGCTGTTCATATTGATACCATGTGACCACAATATAAGTACATTTCTAGCACATAATAACGCAATATCGATAAGGATTCATGAGCATAGAACATTCATGGAAACA
>NZ_SADB01000116.1 GCF_009669305.1 Ancylomarina sp. 16SWW S1-10-2 | reverse complement strand
ACCAAACCCTTTGCATGGGCTCGMCGYGCRCTTGTATGGTCTGGAGAGGCTTACTTRTCTTATAGTTTAGSKGCTWTATCTGTCTTTGGTTTCATTGCTTGTTGYTTTGTCTGGTTYAATAATACCGCTTAYCCTAGTGAGTTTTACGGACCTACGGGGCCAGAAGCTTCTCAAGCTCAAGCATTTACTTTTCTAGTTAGAGACCAACGTCTTGGRGCTAACGTGGGRTCYGCTCAAGGRCCKACMGGTTTAGGTAAATAYYTAATGCGTTCYCCRACYGGAGAAGTTATTTTTGGAGGAGAAACAATGCGTTTTTGGGATCTGCGTGCTCCCTGGTTAGAACCTTTAAGGGGTCCTAACGGTTTGGACTTGAGTAGGTTGAA
This sequence comes from Ancylomarina sp. 16SWW S1-10-2, assembly GCF_009669305.1. Classification (GTDB taxonomy): domain Bacteria; phylum Bacteroidota; class Bacteroidia; order Bacteroidales; family Marinifilaceae; genus Ancylomarina. Next base: position 306 of record NZ_SADB01000116.1, on the reverse strand, counting down.
AAAAGACATACAACCTTGGCAAGAACGACGTTCGGCAGAATATATGACTCATGCTCCTTTAGGTTCGTTAAATTCTGTAGGGGGCGTAGCTACTGAGATCAATGCAGTCAATTATGTCTCTCCGAGAAGTTGGTTATCTACCTCTCATTTTGTTCTAGGATTTTTCCTATTCGTGGGTCATTTATGGCACGCGGGAAGGGCTCGGGCAGCGGCAGCGGGATTTCCTCTCATTTTGTTCTAGGATTTTTCCTATTCGTGGGTCATTTATGGCACGCGGGAAGGGCTCGGGCAGCGGCAGCGGGATTT
>NZ_SADB01000115.1 GCF_009669305.1 Ancylomarina sp. 16SWW S1-10-2 | reverse complement strand
AACAGGAGATTCTGATGAATCTTATTATCTAGATCCTCTTGTGCCAGAAAATGTGTTARATGCAYCAAATGATGATCAGAARTYTAATACAATTTTGATRGATGTTRATTATCYCAGTGATCRACTATCCACAAATGAGATTTTCAAGGAATTCTATGRTAATGYTCCAGAAGAATCRAASGTTGATGACCTCATATCAAGCGACGTTGGTCCACACTACTTAATCACTTTTAGTGAYTTCTCTGTTCCATGTGACAATTATGTGTTAAATAAAGTCAAATTAATTTTAACTTGGGAATATGAGGACCCAACATTATTTGGTGGGGGAGGATGAACCTAGAAAATTTTAAAATCCGGATATCAACTCCGGATCTTCAAGAAAAAGGGGAGGTGTTRTGGATGCGGAGGAATAGACCAATAATTATCATGTTAAGTCCAATGGTGTCCTTGGACTTTAAATGCACATTTCCTATTGGTCGATATCTGTTCACTTGTTGARTATWGTACAAAATGTTGTTTTCTATTTTATGGTACGATGTGGTATGCTTGRTTRGTATATAAAYARAGTATGTTTGAAATATAATGATTCATATCTCTAATGATTCATATCTCTGAGGCTACTCAACTAACTGGGCTAGACAGGGAAGCGAGACCAATTGAGACTCTAGGCCGTCCGTTCGTGTTTACGTGTCACTGTAATTACGTGTCACTGTAA